>NZ_JAQIIV010000001.1:0-593691 GCF_036946585.1 Pedobacter terrae
AAAACCCGTGTCGGTAAACATATAGCCATTATGCACTTTACCATCATACGGACTGAAATAATAAGGTTTACCGGCTTCGTTGATTTCATAAAATTTCCTGGAGAACAAACTTGCCCTGAAAAAGCAAGAATAAAAAGTTTCCATATCTGCTTTAGATCCCCCTTCAACTTCGATCTTGCCTAGCGATTTATTCCAAACTGCAGCTGCATGGGCTTTCGTATCTTCCAAAGTCTGATCATTACCCAACTCTCTTTTTAAATTGAGTTCCGCCTGTTTTAAACTGATATAAGATGAAGCTGTTTTTACCTGAACCTTTGCTCCAGGTTCAAACTGTACAAAGGCACCTTTACCCCAACCTTCTGCTGTAGTGGAATCTTTTAAAATGGTATTCCGTTTGTTTTCCCAGGTTCCGTAAGCTTTAATTGGTTGATCAAATTGAACAACAAAATAACTTTTCCAACCTTTTTTAAAGCCTTCACCATTGTTTACCCAACCGGTTATCTTATTTTCCTTTGGATGAATCTGAACGCCGCTGAGTCTGGTGTATCCATCTAAAATTAAAAAGCTTCTTTTGCCTTTTGGATAATTGAACCTAAGGTGTGCACCACGCTCTGATGGTGAAATCTCGGTAGTAATATCATTTTCGAATTTAACTTTGTAATAGTTTGGTTTAGCGATCTCATCCTGGTGACTAAATTTAGCTTCCCGCTTATCTTCGTTTACTTCCAATTCATCAACCATAGGCATTAAAGAGAATACGGCATAATCTCTCGTCCACGAGCTGCATTGGTGTGCCTGCTGAAAGCCTCTTATTTTATCTTTGAAGTATTGATATTTCCAACCATCACCGTTTTTACCGGTTTGAGGTGTCCAGGTATGCATGCCGAATGGTAGCGCCGTTGTTGGGTAGGTGTTGCCCCGCGTAAGTTCATGTTTAGAATTGGTTCCCTGTAAAGTGTTCACATATTGAACCCAATTTTTCTGCTGTGCCAGTAAACCTTTGGCAGCAAGGCAGCATAAAACGGATGCGATTAATTTAAGTTTCATTTGTTTGTAGGTTTTCTCATAAATACTTGGCCGGCGAAATTGAAAAAAGCGCAATATCAAATTAATAGACAAGTAAGCGCCGATATTTTTGATTTTTGCAATTAAAAAATAACTAGGCTTAACTAAGGGAAAATTTTCTCATCACTAATATTTGGTTACGCATATAAATCGTTTTAACTAAACACTATTTACTAATATCCAAATTCCAAAGAAAGAAAACCATCAAATGATCGCTGGTTCAATGGGTTATAGTTGTTTGGTAGTCCATTGCAAAGTAAAACGTTTTACCAATTCAATATTAGTAAAAAATTAAACAGTTTGCACGCTATCATTTTGTAACATATAGATTACATTTACCAAACCTAGAAAACAATAGCTGTTACTACCCATTTAAATGAAAAAGCCGCATCATAATTTGACTTATGATGCGGCTTTTTTCAGCTAAATTATTTATTAATTGTAGCCAGGGTTCTGTGCTAAGTTCGCATTAAGCGTACGCTGAACCTGAGGAATGGGAAACAGATTTCTGAATGTTGCAGAAGGGGTGTGATCCCACCAGGTAGCTGTAGTAAATTTTCCAAAACGGATTAAATCATCGCGACGGAAACCCTCAAATACAAATTCTCTACCTCTTTCATTCAATAACTCATCAAGTGTTAAAGTTGCAGTTGTATATTCATTTGCAGGCCAGTTGGCTGATGTAAATGCACGTTTTTTGCATTCGTTAACCAACTGTACAGCCTGAGCATTTGCTACACCACCATTTTTACGCATTAAGGCTTCGGCTTTTGCAAAATACACCCAGGTTAAGCGGTATAAATTCCAGTCTGTACAATTATAGTTAAGATCAACGGCAACCGGTACACCGCCTACTGTACCAGCAACGTTGTTCCCTAATTTATATTTATTAAAACGAACGCCGCTGTTTTCTTCGCCTTCACTCATGTTAGACACTGTAGAGCCTACTTTGGCACGGCGAATTTCATCAACAAAATTAATTTGCTGTCCATCGTATTCATTACCACCAGAAGCAAGTGCTGGCTGCCCATTGTCAAATCTAACCTGAGGTCCCTGCAATAACCAGGTTGTTTTTCTCAAATCATCATTGTTATACTTTGTATAGTTACCTGGCACCATTACCACTCCATTATTTCCATTTCTGGAGCCTCCATAAATTCTGTCCTGTTGGAAATGGAAAAATTCACCTGTCCATGATGGCTGCGAATTCGCTATTCTGAATTCATAAGCAATAGCAAAAATCACTTCTTTAGATAGGTCATTTGTGCTTTTAAACTGATCGGTAATATTCGGATCAAGTTGCATATTTCCATTTTGTCCGCCAGCTTCATTGTTGATTAATTTATCAGCCGCAGCTATACAATCATCCCAACGGGCAGTTCCTGTCCAAACTTCAGCATTTAGGTAAAGTTCAACCAACATGGCGTAACCACCGGCTTTAGTCATTCGGCCAATCATGTTTCTTGATAAATTTGGCGCCTTATCAATATTTTCTTTGATTTCTTTTTCTATAAAGGCAAAGACTTCAGTACGCGGTCTCGTCTCTGGTTTTGTAGGAGTACCCACCTGAGTTACTATTGGGATGTTTCCAAAAAGATCCATCAATTTTAGATAATGATAGGCTCTTAATAGCTTTAACTCAGCAATATAACCATCTTTTTCTGTTTGGGTGATGCCCATTTGTGCCAGGCTACGCTTTTCTAAGTTTTCGATCGGATCGTTACAGTATCCAACACCTCCATAAATTAACGACCAAGCATTATTCAATGGTCCATCATCAACCAACCAGGTATGATAGTGTAAACGTTTCCATTTGCCACCATCTTCTCCATGCCGTCCCTTTGTTGGCCAGGCCAGTTGATCGCCAGAAAGTTCTGATGGTCTCCACCATCCATCCTGACCAGATGGCGTTGCCCAGGCATTCGCATGAGTATATGGTCTTAAAACCGCAGATAAAACTTCGTTTTTGTTATTGTAATAATTATCAGTGATTAGCTGACTATATATCTTCTCGTCTAAGTTAGTACATGCATTAAATAATACAGGCGTAACTAAGAGTACCAATAGCATAATTTTTTTATATGTCTTCATTTTTCTTATTATTAAAATCCAAAATTAACACCGAACACAAAGCTTCTGGTTGATGGATAAGGACTTCTGGTATCAATACCTAAACTACGCCCGTTAATTTCCTGACCTAAGCCAGTGTCCTGAATCAAATCAGGGTCGTTACCTGTATAACCCGTTAATAATGCCAGGTTCTGGCCAACGGCATATACACGTAAGCTTCTAAACGCCTTATCTTTAAATTTGAATGTATAACCTAAAGTTACCTCATCAACTTTCAGGAAACTTCCGCTTTCAAGATAATAATCAGAGTACATATACGTATCGTTGATTTCGGCATATTTGGTAAAAGCACTGTTTAATAAGTTACCCTGTGTTCCAAATTTGTTTCCATAAGATAATGCAACGGTATTTAATACATCAAAATCTAATTTACTTCTTAAGAAAACTCTTAAATCAAATTGCTTGTAAGTAAAAGTATTTCCTAAAGACAAGTAATATTTAGGAATTGCATTCCCAAGCTTCTGCAAATCAGTTTGATCACGGAAAGGCGAAGTATTAATTTGTGAATTTGGAACCGCCTGGCCGGCACGATTCGTAAACAACCATTTACCATCCGGTGTAAAGCTGTTAAAACGTTTACCCCAGAATTCACCAATGTTACGGCCTTCATAAGTACGGAATGCGTTACCTAAGTCACCAGCACCACCAATACTTCCAAATTGTTCCATATCTCTTCTGAACTCGTCATTCGAAAAAGTAACCAACTTGTTGTCAATCGTACTTCCTGCAAAATCAACATTCCATGAAAAGTCTTTGTTCTTTATTGCAGCATAACTCAACGTTAATTCAATACCTTTTGCAGAAATCGTACCTACGTTGGTATAAATTTGACTTGAAACATACGGAGGTTGCGGAGACGTATAAGTATATAGTAAATCTACAATATCACGTTTGAAAACGTCTACCGAGCCGCTCAACTTATTGTTGAACATGGCAAAATCCAAACCTAAGTTATATTCCTTTTTACGCTCCCATCTTAAATTTGGATTTGGATTACGTGAAGGGCCATAAGTTTGTAACCACTGGCCTCCAGGGAAAGGGTAAAGATTACCTGTACTTAGGGTTACCAAAGATGCATAGTTTGCAAAGCCTGAGTTACCCGTTTCGCCGTATCCTGCCCTGATTTTTAAGAAATTAAGCCATTTGGCATTTTCCATAAATTTTTCGCGGGTAATTTCCCATGATCCGGAAATTGCCGGGAAACTTGCCCATTTATTGTTTGCACCAAATTTTGACGATCCCTCTCTTCTTAATACAGCCTCGAAGTTAACCTTACCATCAAAAGTATAGTGCAAACGACCAAATAAAGCGATTAAGGTATTATCGTTTTTATTACTGCCAATACCGATTCTGTTTACGGCAACCGGCACACTGCCTAAGTTGTTTTCCTGAAAAATATCGTTTGTATAGCCCCGGTTATTTGCGCTGAACGATTCGTTTACTTCATAACGGTAAGAATAACCGATCATACCCGTTAAACGATGTTTATCTTTAATCGTTCTACTATATTCGATTGTTGGCTCAAAGTTGAAGTTTTCGTTTAATTCGGTCCCTTTGTAAGCATAACCACCACCCGGAGCATCACCATTCTCTACCGAGTTTTGACTTCCAAGTAAACGATATTGATTATCAATAAATTGATTTCGCTGATAAGCCACAAATGCTGATGCTTTCAGATCTTTCACAATGTCAATATCGATCTTACCATCAACAGAATAAGTTTGCTGATTTCTTTTACTGGTCTCTTGTGCTAAACGCGCAATCTCATTGGTAATATTTCTGGTAAATAAATAAGAACCATCAGGATTATAATAAGATTCTGTAGGATTTTTGGTTAGAACAGCTTCCCAGCCACCACCACCTAGTAAATTGGCTCTATTGAGGTTGGAAGCAACATTAAACATAGCAGTAACCTTATCTTTAAAGCCCTTTTGTGTTAAGCTCATTCTAAATTGATATTGTTCTCTGCTGTTTTCTCTAGCAAAACCATCTAACTTATTGTAAGTAAATGATCCACGGTAGTTTGATTTATCGCTCCCACCAGAAACCGATAAATTTTGATAATTGGTAAAATTATCTTTATTGATCAGATCGTCGAAATAATCAAAATCACCGCCATAATCTTTAGCAATGTATTGCCCGGCTGCAATTTTTTCTCTGAATTGAGTTGCATTCATAAAATCAGGGCGTTTGTACAATGTTTCGTGTTTTACATAACCATTGTAACTGAATTGAGCAGCACCTTTACGGCCTTTCTTTGTGGTAATCAAAATTACACCGGCGTTAGCCCTTGTACCATAAATTGCTGCCGCAGAACCATCCTTTAATACAGTAAAAGATTCAATATCGTCTTGTTGCAACAAATCCAAATTACCGCCGGGAATTCCATCAATTACGATAAGCGGGCTCGCTGTACCTGAAATGGATGTAACACCACGAAGTTGAATGGCTACGCCGGTATTTGGGTTTGAGCTACTCCTGGTAATTTGTAAACCAGCAACTTTACCCTGCAATAAATCGAGGGCATTTCTGGCACCACTTTGTCTGAATTGACTGGTATCTACTTTGGTGATAGCAGATGTTAACTCTCTTTGACTGCGGCTACCATAGCCTACCACCACAACATCATCCAGCTTGGTATCAGATGATACTGCTAACTTAATATTTAGTGAGGTTTGATTTGCGACTGTAATGTTTTGAGTGATATAACCTACATAACTGATCCTAAGCACATCGCCTTCATTTGCCTCTATATTAAATTTTCCGTTACCATCAGTTACAACACCCTTACCTGATGTTATATTCTTGATACCAACGCCTGGTACTGGCTGATTGTTTTCATCGAGGATAGTCCCGGAAACCACCTTTCTTGCCAAAACATGCTTTGCCAGCCTGCTCTCGCCCGATCGCCCTCCTTCGACTCCCAATTTTGTGTTCATTGAAAACGCAGGATTGTTCAGCAGTACAATTGCAGCCGACAGCCCCGTAATTTTAAGTAAATTAATTTTCATCAACGGTTTTGTTAAATTATAAATGATTTAGTTATTTTTTTTCCTGGTAATATTTTATCTGTGTTTAAAATGACCGGACCTGATCAATTGCCGAACATTTTAGGATGTTATATGATTTAAGAGTTTGGATTGGATGACGACATAAACGAATTAAAACAAGCAATTCTATTTGGTAGATTTTTTAAAGCCCGTTAAAATTTTGTAAGGAGCTGCTGTATTTTTCATGAAAAATCAGTTGGTTAGCCTAAAACGTTTTAGCGCATCAATAATAGCGATTATTAATCAAAATAAAACGATTTAGTATGTAAAAAAAATATTACAGATTAACCGGAAGAAGTTTGTTAACTAGTCTCTAAGAACCAAGCGGGTGGGGATAATCAGCTCTTCAGCAGGCAATTTCCCTTTTGAAGAAAGTTGGTTCAAAATCAATTTGATAATAGCTTCGGCTATTTCTTCCAAAGGCTGTTGGATAGCTGAAATGCGGGGGGTATGCAATTCGAATGCTTCGTGGTCATCATAGGCAATAATGGCAAAATCATCGCCAATTTTTTTATCGATCTGCTTAAGTGCTTTTAAACCACTAATGGCCAGATAATTGGTCACAAATAATACGGCATCTATTTTTCTATGTTCGAACAGTGCTTTAATCTGTTCAATGGTTTCATTTTCTTCCTGGTTAAAATGAATCTTTAACACCAGGCTGTCGTCATAAGTAATTCCATTATCTTCAAGCGCTTTTTTATAGCCATCGTGGCGTTCTGTAATCTGCGCTACATTGATATCGGTAGTTACCAGGGCAATATTTTTTTTGCCCTGATCAATAAATCCTTGTATGGATTGATAGGAAGCGTTAAAATGATCGGCGCCCACATAACTGGTCTTAACGTCTGGCAAATTTCTGTCGAAAAAGATTACCGGGTTGCCATCATCCAACAACATCTGCACATCCTCTTCTATCCCTTTTATCGGAGAGATAATATAGGCATCAACTTTTCGCGATTTGAACAGGTTGATCAGCTCCTTGGCTTTGTCTATGTTATTTTCTGTACTGGAATAAATAATTTTATAACCTCTTTTATAGGCCTTATCCTCAATTAACCGGGCAATCCTTGAAAAAAAAGAATTGGAAATATCCTCTATGATCAGGCCAATGATGTTAGAATTGCCCGTTCTTAAACTTCTGGCAATTTGGTTGGGCTTATAACCGCTTTCTTCGATAATTTTTTTTACTTTTTCTATCACTGCTTCGCTGATCGACTTCTCTTTTGCTTTACCATTAATAATGAACGAAACTGTGGTAATGGATACGTTTGCTTTTACGGCTATATCTTTTATAGAAAGCGATTTCATTTGGTTGGAATTTCTGTAAGTTAATCAATTCAAAGCTAAATAAAAAATGTAGCTTTTAAATTTTACCATTTATAAAGGCGCAATTTAACATTTTTTGCATTAATCGTTATAGAAACGTTTATTAAAAGATTGCAAAGCGTTATCGGCTGAAATAAGGGAAGGACATTCAAGCCCTCTTATATCAAATAGTTCTGGCTTTTGGTATTCTGCAACATTTCATTTCAGCATTCTTATTTTAAATAGCTGGCAATCAATCGCGCTGTTTTTGCTGAAGCACCTGGTTTTCCCATCAGTAAAAGCAGTTCATCGTAATGTTTTAACAGCTCATCGCGGCCTGCCCCATCCATAATCGGGTTAAGTTCCGCGTTTACTTGTTGTGTGTTGCAATCCTCCTGGATGAGTTCGGTAACGATTTTTTTATTCACGATCAGGTTAACCAATGAGATGAACTTAATTTTCACCAATAGCCGTGCAATGGCAATAGAAATGGCTCCACCTTTGTAAACCACTACCTGCGGCACTTTAAACAGGGCTGTCTCAAGCGTAGCCGTGCCCGAGGCTACAATTGCAGCATGGGCATGATGCAGTAAATTATAAGTATTATTGAAAAGCAATTTTACTTTTTTATCTCCAATAAACTGATGGTAATAGGCTTCAGTAAAATTTGGAGCAGCAGCAATGGCAAATGTATAACCGGGATAATGTGCTGTAATGCTTAGCATTACCGGCAACAATCGCTCTATTTCCTGTTTGCGGCTGCCTGGCAACAGGGCTATAACTTTTTCATCACCTAACTGGTGGCTTACACGGAAATCTTGATCTGGCGTAAACTGCGCAATTTCATCTAACAACGGGTTGCCCACGTAATCTACCTCCATGCCCCATTCTTTGTAAAATGCTACTTCAAAAGGCAGGATGCAGAACATATGATCCACAACCTTTTTAATCTTCAACACCCGTTTCTGGTTCCAGGCCCAAACCTTTGGCGAGATATAATAACATACTTTTATGCCGTTGGCCTTTGCGAATTCGGCTATTTTTAAGTTAAAACCCGGAAAATCAATCAAAATCAGTACATCAGGCTGCCATTTGATCAGATCTTGCTTACAGGCTTTAAGATTTTTAAAAATAGTGCGCAAATTTAAAATTACCTCGGTAAAACCCATAAAGGCCATATCGGCATAGTGTTTAACCAGCTCCCCACCTTCGCCTTGCATTTTATCGCCACCAAAATACCTGAATACCGCATCGCCATCCTCAGCTTTTAAGGCTTTCATTAAATTGGCGCCATGTAAATCGCCTGATGCTTCGCCGGCTACGAGGTAGTACTTCATAATTTGTGATGTATGATGGAAGATGGATAATGGAAATTGGCAACTAAATTATCCATATTACATAATCCACCTTACCTTTATTTAAAAGACTTTATAGGCAAAAAACACAAAAGCGCATAAAAATGTTGCGGCCAATATGCCCCTGCCAATATTTTCTTTATTGTATTTAAAAAATGTTTGCATGGTGTAAGCGTTTACCGCAATGCCACCAATATATAACAAATCGGCTTTGGCCAACGATGCCACATGGTGAATAATATACCAGGCAATGGAACAGCAAACGGCCGGTATCAGCAAACCAATGCCCAAACCCATCCATACCGAATTATTTAATCTCCTTAAGCGCTCCATTATTACAGCTAACCTAAATTAATACCATCCGGCGCGCTTACCTGGTTGCCTGCAGTTTTCGAATGGCTGCCCCCAATAAAATCCCAACTGTTTAAGGCCTGTATGGCATGGTGGGCCGTTAAGTCAAATTGCACCGGCACTATCGAAACATAACCGTGTTCCAATGCCCAAACATCGGTATCTTCTCCTTTGTCAAAATTTTCGAAAACACCGGTCAGCCAATAGTACGGGCGTTTGTAGGGGTCGGTGCGCTCATCAAACTCCTCCATCCACTTGGCATTGGCCTGGCGGCAAACTTTAACTCCCTTTAAGTTTTCGCCCTTCGGAAAATTCACATTTAAAAGTGTACCTGCGGGCAAACCATTTGCCAAAACCTGCTCACAAATATTTTTAATGTATTTTTTGGTGTGGCTAAAATCGGCATCGGCCGCAAAATCATCAAGCGAAAAACCGAGGGAAGGAATTTTTTCTATCGCACCTTCTACCGCGGCCGACATAGTACCCGAGTACAGCACATTGATGGAATTGTTTAAACCATGGTTAATTCCCGAAACACATAAATCGGGCTTTTTACCCTTAAAAATCTTATTTACGGCAATTTTAACGCAATCAACCGGGGTGCCACTGCACTTATACATCTCTGCCCCCTCATAAAGCTCCACCTTATCAAAACGGATCGGTTTGCCTATGGTAATGGCATGCCCCATCCCACTCTGCGGGCTATCGGGTGCCACTACCACCACATTGCCCAGTTCCTGCATCACCTCCATCAGGTTTTTTATTCCGGTAGCGGTAATCCCGTCGTCATTTACAACCAAAATGGTTGGTTTTGTGCCCTGTTTTGTCATGCCGGTAAAAATACAGATTATAATTTCAAGGCACAATAAACCGGCATTTATATGCAAAAATCATTTATTACTGCATTTTTAGTTTCTAAACCAAAATTATTTCTTTCCCTGCAATAAAGCATTTATATTTGAACAAATAACTTATTAAAAATGAATACAGTATTTAACCACGGCCTTAAAGCTTCAAATACATATTCATTGTCATAAACCAAAAACAAATCAATGAAATTTAAATTATTTACATTGGCTTGTTTTCTCATTACAGGTGCTGCAACCATGGCGCAAAACACCTATCAATGGAAAACGGGCACATCTGGTGGTTACACGTACAAATACGTAACCAACGACCCAACCAAAACACGTTTCTACACCTTAAAAAACGGTTTAACGGTCATTTTATCTCAAAACAACAAAGAGCCCAATATCACCTATAAAATGGCGGTAAGGGCGGGCAGTAATACCGATCCGCGTACCAATACCGGCTTGGCGCACTACCTGGAACACCTGTTGTTTAAAGGAACCGATAAGTTTGGCACACTAAATTATGCCAAAGAAAAACCTCTTCTAGATAAGATCGAAGCACTTTACGAAACCTATACCAAAACTACCGATCCGGCCAAACGTAAAGAGATTTATAAAGAAATTGATAAAACCTCGGGTGAGGCTTCCAATTATGCTATTGCCAATGAATACGATAAAATGATGAAATCAATCGGCAGTAACTCTACCAATGCCCATACTTCGGTAGAAGAAACCGTTTACGAAGAAGACCTTCCATCAAACGCCATCGATAAATTTCTGGCCGTACAGGCAGAGCGTTTCCGCGCCCCTGTTTTCCGCATCTTCCACACCGAGTTAGAAGCCGTGTACGAAGAGAAAAACATTGGTATGGATAACGATGGCCGTAAAATGTACGAGAAAATGCTGTATACCTTGTTCCCAACCCATAATTATGGGCAGCAGACTACCATTGGTACCATTGAGCATTTAAAAAACCCTTCATTGGTTGAAATCAGAAAATATTACAACAAATATTATGTGCCCAATAACATGGCCTTAATCATGAGCGGTGATATCAATTACGATCAGCTGATCAAAAAAATCGATAAAGATTTTGCCTACATGGTTCCCAAGCCGCTTGCTCTTTACAACCCGGCACCAGAAAAACCGTTAACACAGGTGCAAAAAGTTGATATCTACGGTCCAAGTGCTGAAAACCTGTATATTGCCTACAGGGGCTTTGCGCAAAATACCCGCCAGAGTTTATTGTTAGATCTCATCGGTAGCATCCTGTCAAACGGCAAAGCCGGTTTAATGGATATCAACATCAACCAAAAACAAAAAATGTTGCGTGCAGGTGCAGGTTATAACTCCATGAAAGATTATGGGATGTTCATTTTATCAGGCTCGCCAAAAGCAGGTCAAAGTTTAGAAGATGCACAAAAACTATTGTTAGAGCAGGTAGAACTGCTTAAAAAAGGCGAGTTTGATGAAAGCCTGATCAAAGCTACCGTGGCCAACATTAAATTTGCTGAACTGCAGGGTTTTGATAATAACGATGTACGTGCCAACGCTACCATGAATGCCTTTATTTTAAACCGTGGTACGGAATGGGATAAAATGCTATCCTCAACCGATGATATGGGCAAAGTAACCAAAAAAGAGATTGTAGATTTTGCCAATAAGTTTTTCATCAATAACTATGCGGTTATCTTAAAACACAAAGGTGAAGATAAAAGCATCATTAAAGTAGAAAAACCAACCATTACAGCCGTAAAAACCAACACTAACGAAGTTTCGCCATTTACCAAAACCATTATTGATGCACCGGTAAAACCTATTGCCCCTAAGTTTTTGGATTATACCAAAGATCTTAATTTTGGCAAAGCCGGCATTGCCGACGTAATTGCCATCCAAAATACCGAAAATGGCATTTTCCGCATGAGTTACCGTTTTGATATGGGTTCTTACAATTATAAATTATTGCCTTATGCTGCGCAATACCTATCATTTTTAAGTACCGATAAATATTCGGCTGAAGAGATCAGTAAAGCATTTTATAACATTGCCTGCAACTATAACGTTAACGTAGGTACTGATGTAACCACGGTTTCCATTACCGGTTTACAAGAAAATTTCGATAAAGCGGTGACTTTGGTTGAAGATGTGCTGGCCCATTGCAAACCAAACGAAAAAGCTTTAGAAGATTTAAAAGGCCGTTTGTTAAAATCAAGAGAGAATGCCAAATTAAATAAATCATCCATTTTAAGCGGTTTAATGAGTTATGCACAGTTTGGCGCCAATAATCCTTTCAATTACGGCTTAACCAACGATGAAATCAAAAACATGAAATCAGCTGATCTGTTTTACATTTTGCACAACCTTACCAATTACAAACACACCATTACCTATTACGGCCCTAAAACGTTAGCCGCATTTTCTGCCGATATTGTAAAGGCACATCCACTGGCAAAAGAATTTACCGATGCCGCCCCGATCAAAAAATTCGTGTACACCAAAACCGATTCGAACAAAGTTTACTTTGCCGATTACGATATGGTACAGGCCGAGATCCGCTGGATACGCAACAGTGGTTTGTATGATCCTGCCAATGCTGCTAAAATTGCTCTGTTCAACAATTATTTTGGTGGTGGCATGGGTTCAATCGTATTCCAAACCATCCGCGAATCTAAAGCCCTGGCTTATTCTACCTTTGCCGTGTATTCATCGCCAAACAGTAAAGATAAAGAGAATGCCATTGTGGCCTACGTAGGTACCCAGGCCGATAAAATGAACGAGGCCGTAGCCGGCATGAACGATTTATTGACTACGTTACCCGAGTCTGATAAATCATTTGCACTTTCTAAAGCCAATTCATTAAATGGTATCGAAACCAGCCGCATTACTAAAGATGATATCATTGCTACTTACCTGGCTGATAAAAAACTAGGTTTCGATCACGATTCACGCATCGATGAATACGCCAACCTAAAACCGCTTACGTTTGATGATATCAAATCATTCCACCAGAGTTACCTTTCAGGTAAACCTTACAACTACTGCGTTGTGGCTTCGGAAAAGAAAATAAACATGGCCGATTTAGCTAAATTTGGCCCGGTAAACAAATTAACGCTGGAGCAGATTTTTGGATACTAGAAAGGTTGAAGGGAGTAAGGTAGAGGGTTGAAGGTGAAACCCAAAGCCTGAAAGCTAAATGCTTAAGCGATTCCCGGAAACGGGGATCGCTTTTTTGTTGGATTTTAAGTTACCGCAACACTTGTTGAATCCATACGTTATGCAATCCTCGATTGCGCTTTTCTAATTGCTTTCAACCGTAAGTTAACCAGGTAATCTGAAGCAAATGCAAACGTTAAAATGAGCGTTGCCGATTGTACCAGACCGGTTAAAACAGGAGACAAAAGCAAGGGACCTGCTTTGTTGCAACATCACCAGAAATACCCTAATTGTTTACCCTAAAAAAACCTATTGTTTACCTTTTAGGTAATCAATAGGTAAACAATAGGTAACCAAAGGGTAACGAATAGGTAAACAAAGGGTAAGCCAGGGGTAAACTTGGTACCACCAAAGGGTAAACAACAGGTAAAGCGGGGGATAAACAAATCCGGCATTTTTATTCATAAAATCTGGTTATCCATCAGGGTTGCTGATCCCGCAAGTTGAAAGCTTTACCGGGTACATTAAGGATATCTATTGCAGCAATGACACCGATAGATGAATGCCGCGCCCGCCCAATGCGCGCTTTAAGTGATCTGTATCAAAAGTAAAATCTACCAGTTAAAGGCAGTATTTTATTCCGTGTTTCCGTCATTCCCGCGCAGGCCTATCGTGTAGACACATTTCTATTGGCTGCATTTATTTTTTATAGCACATTTTCCTAAGGCGATCGTCATGCTGAATTTATTTTACAAGTAGAAATATGGTTTTCAATTGCCTTGTAGCTACTTCGTGGTCAGCATCTTTCCCGCCATTAACTGATCCTCATTCCTTAAGAAGCAATAGTTTTGGGAATAAATGTCGATTTTTTTCCGCTCTTTGCCGCGGGGCATGATAGTTTTTCGCTGTCGTAGTTTTTTTAGCAGTGCTCAAGAATGCTACGCATTTTGGAGCGCCAAAGTACCCAAAGCGCTTTATCAATCCAGCAATGTGTTGTTTTCGGTTTCTTTGGGCTGATTGAGCCCTTCGGGGTTTGTGTTCAATTTATATTAAATTTTGAATTCAATGCTAATGAACACAAAACCACTGCGTTTCAGGTTTGGTAATGCTATTTGGGCCAGTGTGCACCTGTTTTTTTAATTCTCCCGCCACTTGGGATTGACCGCGTCCTTCGGTAAAGACTGTGGTTTATTAGGGTCAGCTAGCGCGCTGCCAAAAAAATTCTTAAAAAAATGTGTCCACACGACAGGCTGCGCCGGGAGCGCACCTACTGCCTTACGCTGAACGATAATAGGGTTTGCCATTTGATAACGATCTCCAAGCGGATAATACTCCTTTGAAAGCGAGACATTGTGTAGTTCACTATTCATAACTGGTATTCGCAAATTTTAAAATTAGAGCAATTAGTTAAACACAATTGGTTTATGCTACCCGCAGATCCTCCATGCTGAAATCTCATTACAAAAAGGGAAAATTTACTACTATTTATTACTTTTCTACTTCACTATCATCTCGTTCAAACATAGGAGGTAATTCCTCATAATAGTTAGGTTTTAGCTTATCAAAATCATCGCCAGTTAGCGCAACACTATATTCGAATAAATCGAAATTAAAAGTGAAGGGTATCTCATTGTCAAAAAATTCTTTGTGTTTATTGTACAGGTCTAGTTCAATAAAGTAACTCATTGCGTCATCAAATAAAAATCTTTCATTCTTGATTTGATCGAAAAAAAGTTCCTCAAACTTCTCATAAGGAATATGAGAGATATTAATAAAGCCAAAAACAAAATCTGATCCATTTAAAACGACCTCTAAATGAACCTGGTAATAATATTTTTTCACCATCTTATATTTCTGACTTGCGCCCTCATTAAATGTAAATTTAGGTTGTTAGTTTATTTTATTCAAATTAAACATCAATGTACCCTACTTACCTTAATTCCAACTTATATCACTGTAGAAGCATTGGCACAAAGGCCAGGCTAAATTATATTTTTAAAGTAAAATTCATCTAACGTATTACCAATCTGGTCTCAGCCAAAGCCTAAGAACTAGTTATAGTAATCATTTTTTTATTAAATTGTTCTTTATCTTTGAACTTCAATTAAGTATTAACATTCTTTAAAACATCGTAACATAAAAGTCTTGTTCATAACAAGAAAAAATGTCAGAACTCAAGACATGATTATCACATGAGATCGTTGTCACTTACGAAAGTGAACCAAGGTTTCACCATTAGTTGATATAGATAAAACCATGGAAATGTAATGAAATTGTTGCTACTATCTTATTAGGGAAGGTGGAAAGACAAAATTTAACAAACTGTTTCCCTAAAACTTGAACGAATTAAATAGCTAGCCTTGTTAAAGACAAATTCCTCAATCTGCAAACTCAATGAAACAGAATGTCAACCCAGTAAAACCATGATAGCATAAATCAATATACAATGAACAAAGAACAGTTATTTTGGGATTGGTTTAAAGCAAATGAAGCCAAGTTTTTTTTTCTTAATCAGATTAGTGATACTAATGAGGAGGAGAGGATTTTAGAAGAATTTCTTCATCATCTACACAAATATTGCGACCAATTGTTTTTTGAAATTGGTGGTCATCCAAATGACAAGCAAGACCTCATTATTACCGCAGAAGGTAACAGCGCTCTTTTCGACAAAGTTGAAACACTTGTAAATCAAGCACCTTTGTTAGAATACTGGAATTTAATTGCGCTTAAACCAGCTATTGGAAATGGTACCATTGAATACAATGAAATTATACTCGATCCACATACAATATACTTTATCCCGCTACGCAGTAATGTTTCAAAAAAAATCGGCATAAGACTTTATATAGAGGATTACGACCCAGCTAACCTAAAGGATTTTTTAACCGCGTCTTACTTACTCTTAGACAATATTTTGGGAGAAAGGTCAAACGCATTACATATTGGCCATTTAGAGATTGAAAGTCTCAATACTCATACGAAAAGAGAAGAATTGATAGAACTCGTCAAACTTCCTAAGTATATTAAATGGAAGAAGGCTCAGGTAGATACCTAACAACGTGACAGATTTTTTATTTCTTCCATATGAGAAAAATGTTTTTTATCAGAGAATCCAGCATATCCGAGACCGATTCATGGTGCTACATCGCCATCAACGACATCAGTACCTATAAACCTAAATGAACTCAGCGAGTTCATTTTTTGTATAAACTGTACAGAGGGTATCACTCCGCAATTATTATATGCCAATCTTGAAAAACTAGTACATTTTGTAGCTGGGCTAATCAAACCTGGACTGGTACAGAAATAACAAAAACCCAGCACTTTTAAAACTGCCGGGCGATGTTTCGTAAGTTACATTTTTTTCATAGCGTATCGCTAAAACTGATGGGGCTCTTTACCTCTGTATATTTTCAGCATTAAGCAGACTATCTGCTGTAATTTTAGAAATAGACTTGGCGTAATGCCCAATCTGATAAGTATAACTTACAACTGGAATTTTAGTTTTCTTTGGATAAGTGTACTCCATTTCTAACAATCTTTCCTCCCCATTTTGCTTAGAAAGTCTAAATATATCTAATTCACCTTCAATATCACATCCAGAAAAAGTGATCTCCTTGCGCTTGTGTCCAATAATTTTTTCATTTCCTGACCAACCAATGTATTCCTCGTTTCTTTCTTTAATACTCCAGTTAGATGGGATAAGAGGAATACCCAATTCTTTTCTCTTATTATTATAGGATAACCCATACTTATTTTGGCATTGTTTAATAAAGAATGAATAAGCAACAAAACCGATATAAACCAATATAGAAATAGATACTATTCCAATGTATATATAAAGAATATAGTTTTTTTTCATAAACTATCTTTTAGGTAACATATTGGAAATAACTCTGCCATTAGATGAAACAAAAATGACCTTTGATCCATTTAAAACACCACTTGCATTAATAGCTTTGCTTGCTAAACCAGGCCCGACGCTAGTTGGCATCCCGCCGAAACCTAGGGCTCTTACAAGACTAGGCGCCCATCCTCCTATGTTCGTAGCTAATGTTGATAAGCTTGCCAATCCTCCAAATGGTGCTGCTGCACCTCCAACGCTTAGGGAAAGAGCTGAAGTACCTTCTTTATTTACATATGAGTTAAATTGCATTCCGTGATCATTTCTAAAATTTTCTAATGATTTACTGATGGTATTTAATGCTGATAGATCCGATTTGGAATCTTGTCTACTGACAGTAGTTGCTCCTTGATTTACCGTAGACACTTTATCCCCATCAACAGTGGTTACACTAGTCTTTGTAGTCACATTTCCATATTTAGTTGCTTCAGTATCACTATTTGATATTATATTTGTTGAAGACATAATAGTCTTTGTTGTAACGCTTCCTGTTTCCGTTTTAACAATTTTTGTAGTAGTCGTAGTCTGAGTTACATGAAGCTTATTCTTTTTGTCTTCTTCACTAGTTACTACGGTATTCACCTTCATTTGCGGATCTTCCCCTTCCATACCATCAGGATCAATGAATCGTACCGGGTTATTAAAGACATAAACATAAGGACTTGTCTTTCTATCTTTCTCCGCAAGCGGGTCTACAACATTCCATCTCCCTATCACCGGATCGTAAAATCTTGCCCCGTAATCGTATTGTCCAAGTTCTTCCTGCAACTCCTTGCCATTGTAAAGATACTTGTTAAGCCCTGCTTTTGCAACAGGTTCTTTTCTTAAACCGAAAGCATAATAATCATCGCGTTGCAGGACTTCAAGCTGGTTGGTAGTTGGATTCTGGTAAAAAGTGACTCTTACATTTCCTAAATGGTCGCTTAAGTTATATTCATAACTATAATTGTTTCCGCTTCTGCGAGCCAAGCCCTCTTCGGTTTGGATGAAATCGATACTGTTATTGGTATACTGGATACCTTCAATATAATTGGTAACGTTGCCAGCTGCCTGTTTTTGCAATTTTTCTCCAGCAGCATTGTAGGTATAGATTAAATTCTGGTTCCCACTTACCGTTTGTGGCAGATTAAGGAAGTTGTAGCCCAGTGTAATGTTCTTCTGGCTATCGCTGGTCAGGTTACCATTAGCATCGTAACCATAATTACTATTGGTAAAACCACCGATGCTGGTCAGCCTGTTTCCATTGTAGCCATTGTAGTTGTTTATACCAAAATTATCACGCCTTAAGCTGGTAATATTGCCCATTACATCATAACTGATGGCTTCGCCCAGGTTATTGCCTGCAGCAGCATTGGTTAAGCGGTTCAGCCTGTCGTAAGTGTAACTAAAGGTATTGGCCGTACCGTTGGAATAATTCTGGCCAGAGATGTTACCGTTAAATTGTGGTAGGCTACCATCGTTATATTTCAGCTCCATGCTGAACTGATCAGAAGTAATATTCTTCATCCAACCACGCTCGTTATAAGCAAAGGTAGTGGCCTGGCTATCGTTGTGCAAGTTCTTTTTGCTCAATTGGCCGATCTCGTTGTATTCGAGGTGGCTTAGTGCAATTTCTCCCTGGTTGTTAATGTTTTCAAAAGTAGCGATCTTACGACCTAAGTGATCGTATTCGTAACGGTTGGCAATGGTGGTCACCGTACTGCCAACCGTGTGGGTACGCGTGCTGGCATTCAAGCTCCCATCAAAGTTCCAGATATTGTCTACCACATCCGTACCGTTCAGGTGGTTGCTGCTCTTGCTTTGTATAATGCGTCCTTCCAGGTCGTAATAGTTTACGGTAAGTAGCATGGAACCTGTACCCAGAATTTTCACCTTGGTACCCGTAAGTAGGCTTTTGGCCCTTTCCTTAGGCGCCTGGCCTGTTCCGGGCTGGCCAAAGGTATTACCCGGAAAATCATAATTATCATAATAGTTCAGCACATAATAATCCCCTATACTGCCCTGAGGAATGGCATCGTTGCTGTAGCCAATCTCCATATTTGACCCATCACGTTTTTCGTAAGCAGCAGTTCCGTTTGCAATATCCTGAAAAGCGACCCTAAAATTGGTACCCGACTGTCCGTTATGAAGATTATCCGTGTAACGTCCACTAATTACCACCCTGCCAAAGGCATCATATTTGGTAAAGTTCCATTCCTGCGGGCTTTTGTTCCGCTGGTTGGCGTCCTGGCTCATCACCACCTGATCCAATTTGTTATAAACCATGAATTCCCAGCCCTTGCCTGGAATTTTCTTTTCCACTACCCTATTCCGTGCATCATGGTGATAACCATAGATAAAATCCAGGAATACTGTTTGACTCTCATTAAAGTGATATATTTCTGTCGATCGGTCGCTATTCTCATTTACCGCAGGTGGCAGCACATAACGTAAGTTACCGAAGTCATCATAAATATAATAGGTACTCAACTGCTGCAGGCTTTGGTCAGCCCTTTTATTGAACATTCTTTTGAGTACCACATGCCCCTCAAAATCTTTAAACTCCTCTGTGGTTCCAACCTGTCCGTCTACAGCCCTCCAGTTCTCGTCTTGCAATATGGTCTTGTATAATTTTCCCGGATCATAACTTTTGGTTGATTCTGCACCGTCAGGTGTTAAAACCCATTGCTTTACCTCATTTGCAATATTTACTGAATGGTCAGTCTTTAAGGTATGATCATCTCCTGTAGCAAGTGGCTGCCAGTCTGCACCCGGAAAACCCTGTTTCTGAATGCGGCTCAACGGACTGGCCTCTAAAACAGTAATGCTGAATGGATAATTATTTTTATTTACGTGTGGATCCCATAACGGATCGCTGTAATAGAGCCCTTGTTGCACAATAGCATTTTCACGAAAACTACCATTGGCATTATCCTTCTCCGCATAAGGTTGGTACTTTTTTACTTCTCTACCAAAAACATCATATTCGAAAGGCTGCACAATATCTTTAAAGCCCGGACTCCCCTGAACCTGCACGGCTTGTAAAGCACGCCCAAGCCCATCAAAGTACTGGATGGTTTGGTTTACCTCGCAGGTGCTGCGCTGATCGTTAAGGTTCTGCTCAGTTACATTTGGTTTTTTAAAGATCCGGGTACTGATATAGTTCTGGTTGTTGCTCGGTAGCGAAACAAAGGGATTGCATTGCTGATAGCTTTTTCCGGTGAACACCCTAAGGTTGCTCCCGGCAGGGGCATAAAAGCCGTCAGTAAGCGTTACACTGACCGGATCGCTGATCTGGCTTTCGTTCTGGTAAACCGATACCGTCTTTTGTGCCCGGACACTGCCATAGAGCAACAACATTGCGCCAATGGTGATTAGATATTTTAAACTTTTCATGAGGCGTTAGTTTTTATAATTATAATCGTTGACTTTTAAAATGTGACCGTTCTGGTCTTTAACTGTTTTTAAGCGGCCGAAGTTATCATAAATGAAAGTAGTTTTTTCACCTTTTATGTCAATCTGGCTGGTTACGCCGAATAACGTGTTATAGGTAAAACTTTCTATTTGCGCCTCAGGAAGATTATTTCTTAAACTGTTTGTGAGCGCTTCTACGCTGGCATCACTTGGAGCCTTATCGTTTCTGAAGTTTTCGATAGCAATTAGTCCCCCAAGTATGTTCTTAACCGCAGCATAATTGGCATTTGTGATTTTGGCAACCAGATAGTCTCCTCCATATCCCCAAACATAACAGATTGGCACACCACTCACCTGTTGAACGGCCACCACCGCCCCGTGTGCATCGTACTCTGTAAACTGGATACGGGCTTCCTCGGTGTCATTTAATTTTTGGGTATACACCGTAGAGGGGGCAAAAAGATCTGTCGCCCAGGCATTGTAGTCCTTGCGCTGGTACATCAATTGCGTATTGCCAATATATTGCTTCTCCCCTATAACATTTTTAATCATATTTTTTGCATACATGCTCGAAAATACGCCTGCGTTAGGGCCGGTAACTGCCCTGTCTTTAGGGTATTCAGTTATCGTTTTACGCTCTTCATTTTTGCTGTTGGTCATTTTGCGCTCTTTCAGGTAATATTCTTGCTGATCGTAAACATGATCAATAGTAGTGACCAGATCGGGTAATCCTATCCGAGGTTCGGTGATTACACTCTTGATCAGCTCCGAACGACCGGCTACAGGCGTAAAACTGGACATTAGAAAGTAATGCGGGTCCGCATTCGGAACAATATGTGGGGAAGCTAACGGACCTTCCCAAAGCATTTTGACCGGCGCAATGCTAATGGATCTGAAATTTTCGACCCGAACAGGGTTGCTTGCATAACTATCTGCATGTGAAGCATAGGTATTAACCGTTTTCTTTAATAATGCGTTTGCGTTGTTGTAGATTTCTTCTTTTTCCAAAAGCCCCAAACTCCAGGGGGTATACTGGGTAGGTATAGCGGGAAAAACATCTTGAGTAACCGGAGGGGAATCTTTAAAATTGGTAAAATAGCGTACCGTCTTTCCTAAACTCACCCCATTAGCAGTCGTTTTCTCGATTACACGCTTATAGGTAACCGGACTGCTATTGGCATAGGCAATATCATTAACAGTTGAGGTTGTGCGAATTGCATAGTTGTAATTAAAATTTCCACTGTATGAAGGTTCTTCAGGCAAGTCCGGACAACATTTATAATCATAATGTACCAGATAAGTATAAACCGGCCGAAAACCTAAAGATCCTGAAGAGGTTACCCCGTCTTCATTGATGTATTCATATTCCCTTGTTTGCGCAGGAACCTGGCCATTCGCAGTATAGTCGGAAATTTTCTTCGTCCTCAGGCCGCCAACGTATGGCTGAACATGACTTAGGGTGACCGTAGAATTGCTTCCCTGATTCGTTTCCCGCCATTTCACCTGCATATAGTCATAATAACCCGTTAAATTTATAGTATAGGCCCTAATGTAATATGTTTGGTTCTTTACAAGGTGATTGAGGGTAAACTGTTTGGTAATTTGGTAAGGATCTGGTGAAGGATCGGTAAAATTAATCTGTTGAGTTGCCAACAATACATTAGAGCTGCTGTAGAACTCCAGTTTTATCGCGCAACCCGAACTGCAGTTTCCACTTAAGGGATTGATGGTTACTTCAAAAGGTGTATTGGTATTGCTTTCTCCCTGAAAGGTAAAAGGAATATTGGCAGCAGGATAATTATCGCTGTTCAGCCCTTCATTCATGCTTCTATCGGTGTACGGCGGGTTGGTAACTGTTACGGTTTCATTCTGTTCCAACCAATTATCCTTTGCCATATTGGCTTCCATATCATACTGGGTATAGCCACCGGTTGGATAGGTCATTTTGAATAATGATCCGGCCTTTACCATCTCCGGATCTGTGTCGCGGTTGCCTCCGCCAAATTCACGCCATGGGTCATATTGCCCGCCTGGTGCCCGAACGTATTCGTGTGGAAAAAAACCTCCTGTATTGGCGTTTGCATAACCCCAGTGATCTTGCCTCGCGCTAAATTTGGGCGGAAGAACAGGATTGGAAAGGTATTCGAATGTATAAGGCTTATCCATAACCTCATCCGTTCCCCCGAAAGGAGTAACACTCAGGAGCGTTGCACGCCCAGACAACGAGTAATCGTGAGCAAGCAAAAAGCCGAAGCTTGCGCTTCCTTTGCTCATTTTAATTTTCTGCAGTAAAAAATCTGAAGCTAAATCCTGCCTTTGCGAGGTACTATACAGGAAATCGACATTGTTACCATCAGGAAACACGATTTTTTTTAATCTTTTACCATAAATATCCTGTACAGACCCTCCGTTCATATCGGCTGGCAAGCAAAGCCCATCCCCATACAGCGGCATAGCGTGAGTCGCACTTACGCCAGAATCCTGTCTGAACCAATAACTCTCGTATGTAAACTCCACCCAATCATTATTTGTTGGATTATAGATCCGGGTCAGATACCAGGCGGAGGTGTAAGAATTGCTCCATCCCTGAACGCCTACCCTGGTAGTGACCTCATAATCCTCAAACACATATCTATAACCATATTCATCAGTTATGATAAATTTGGAAAACATCGGCTTGCCGTTAATATTGTTGATAAAACGCTCTATTTTTAGTTTGGTCTGTTCCAAAAAAAGAATATCTCCATTTTTCCCCAACACAAACTTACCGCTCCGTCCGTTGAAACTATAACTAAATATATCGTTCTGTGTATCAACATTATTTGAATTCATATGGTAGAACAATCTATCGTGATTTAAGACTCCAGGTGTATTTCCATCATAGGTGGTGGCCGGCATGGCCTTGTAAAGAAAGCCATCATCGGGAAGTTCATCATATAACCCACGCATGGTACGGGAGATTACCCCACCTGCATTCAGTGCCCAGCCCAGTCCGACATTGGAGGCGGTTTCGTCTACCTTGATTCCACCATTGTGGTAATCCAGAGAGATAGCAAAGGATTTTCCGAAGTTTTTTCCATTCCAGTTGTAAATGGGCACGCTGATGCTGGGAATACCAGTGGACTGGCCAACAGGAATATTTCCAAATTTATTAATGGCGCTCACATTTGGTGAGGGGGGTACCACATTTTCAATGCTCGGTGTTAAGGTAGTAGTCTGTGCTCGCATAGACGGTGCAACAAACAGAAAAAACAGCAGCGAAACCAGGCTACGTTGTTTCTTTAATAGTGTAGATAACATAAGGTAATTGCGTTTTATTTAAGATATAATAATATTTCGGGATGTTCGATTTCGCCTTCGTACCTGATTACAGATCCATAAGAAAATAAAGAAGATATCAGTTTAAGCTTTTATTCTTGCAATTTTCTGCGCGGTAAACCTTTTTTTTAGACATTCTTGACTAAGCGTTCACCTTTTAAGATTTATAAAATCGTTTAAATAACTTATGCTTAATGCAAGTCTCTAAAATGATTTAAGTATCATCTCGCACTATCATTCAGATTCCTGTAATGTTTGCTTTTTTCGATTGATATACTGACGTCTAGGTTAAATTGCCAGACTGGATTATGCCATAATTCAAATGATATGAAAATTGGGACAGATCAAGGTCAATGGTAACATAGTGGTATTCCGATAGTGAAAACGTTAAGAGTGGCCGTAGCGTCTAATGTGCCTAAGCTGAAGCTACCTGAAGAAGGAAAAGTTCTGCGGCCGATACATTGGCTGCAAGATGGAGGGACGTTAATAATAGATTTGAATTTCATAATTTAAGTTTTGGTGATTTATTTTAATATCTAAGCGGAGTTTATTCAACTCAGTCCAGTATTTTTGTATGACATCATATACAAATTAACACTAACCATATTAAAACTAAAACGATTTTCCAAAACTATTAAAATTTACATAGCTTTTTGATTCTACTTAAAAAATTATTTTGTCTGTATAATAACTAACTTTGATTTATGATTATTATTCAATAATCGCTTTGTATATTACCATACCAGATAGGTATTGCTTATTGAATATTATGACTCCACAAGGACTTTATAATTGAAAGCGAATGAGCTGGTTGAGCAAATTCCCATAACGAAAGGCAGTTAGCTAATCCTTTAGCCTGCTTTGAATCATAATTTGAGTTATCTGCGCAATTTAATCCTGTCAAATGAAAATTACGCAACGGTTTGGTCCTGGTATTCCCGTTATCAGCAATAATTTAAGATTAATTGAAGGACGCCCGGAACTCAACCGGAGTGAAATCGGTTTTACTTTTAAATAATTTGCTAAACGATTGGGGATAGTCGAATCCCAGTGCGAAAGCAATTTCCCCAACGGTAAGTGTGGTAGTGGAAAGTTTTTCTTTTGCTTTTTCAATAATTTTCCCGTGGATGTGTTGCTGTGTATTCTGACCCGTAAGTGCCTTCAACATTCCGCTTAGATAGTTGGGGGAACAATTGAGAAGTGACGCAATATATTGTACGGTTGGCAATCCTTTATTAATGATGTTTTCATCCTCAAAATAGTCGTCTAAAATTTTCTCCAGTTTATCCACGATTTGACTTCCGGATATTTTCCGGGTAAGGAACTGACGCATGTAAAACCGGTTTGAATAGTTGAGGAACGATTCGATTAGAGAGATGATGATGGACTCACTGAATTTATCGATGTGGGAATGATATTCCTGCTCAATATTCCGGATAAAACTTTTCAATACCATTTCTTCTTTTTCAGAAACAAACAGCGCTTCATTTACCGAATAGTTGAAAAACTCATATTTTTTGATACCGTTGGCCAATGGATTTCCCCACAGGAAATCAGGATGAATGAGCAGCATTGTTCCCGAACTCCTGAAATCATCATCTGCTTTGAATGAAAATACCTGATTGGGAGATATAAAGAATAATATGCCCTCATCAAAATCGTATTTTTGCTGCCCATAGCCATACTGTACATCTCCGGCATCCACCTTTTTGAGCGAGATCATATAAAAATCAAACACCACCCTGATACTTTCCTCGCTTCTGTAAGGTGTAATTTCGGCCAGATCGATCACACTGATCATAGGATGTTCAGGATGGCCAATGCCGAGAATTTTATGATATTCCTTGATGGTTTTTATTCTGTAGGGCTGTTGCACATTCATTCGGGTAGCTTACAAGTTCTAAAGATAAGATTATTCCACATCAACTCTTTCCAAAGTCAGCCCGCGGTTTAATCCGAAGAAAGAAAGTCCCCAAAAACCTTTGATATTAAGGCTGCCACTTTTGGTAATGGTGAGATAAGAATCATAGGTATTTCCCTTTTGTCCATCATAATCATAGAGCTTTCCTTTCCAGCCGTTCTTTTTATCGTTGAAAGTAATGTCTGTTAATAACAAAATCCCGGCTAAGGGCCGTTTACGTTTTTCTTTGTCGGGATTATTGACATCTAAAACAGGTTTACCTTCATGATCGAGAGCATGTCTTAAATAGGTTAACCTGCCATAATAATGGTTACCGCTTTTATATATCTGTACATTGCCCTCTTTTACCGGACTGTACCATAGCCCAACAATATCATCGGCTTTTGACTGTGAAAATAACATGGTGGAAAAATTTAGAAAAAGGATGGTTAAAAATAGGTTTCTCATTGTTCGTTATATTTTAAGGCGAATGCTTTCGCAAAATCATTTATTTTTGTTTTACCCAAAATGGGCCTGTTTTTGAAATAATCCTCAAACAGACTACCATTATGCATCGCCGCATTCATTTCGGTAAATTCTTTGGCTATTTTAGCTGATGCCCCGATTTGCATAAACGCATCAGTCATTTGCTTGTTACTGATCAGCACCCATTTCAGGTATGGCTTTCCGATGGCTGTTCCTAAAGCAGAGGCTATTTCCTGACAGGTAAGTTCTTCACTGGCAATATACCTCACAACCTTTCCTCCTTGTTGGGCAAACATTTCTTCTACAATGGCGGAGGCAATATCGGAGGGCGATACCCAGGCTATTTTGTCGGTTCCACCATAATTAGACAATATAGTGCCTGAATATCCTTTTAAAAGACCTTTAAAGCCATAATGCCTGAGGTAAAGCAATTTACCGATGATACCTGCTAAAAAATCTTTGCCTTTAACCATGTCCATAAAGGCATACAGATTGTAATCGAAAGATCCGGGGCGAAGATGGGTAACGGAAACATCTTGAGGAAGTTGTTTAAAAACGCTTTCTGCAATATGGTGAAAAACCAGGACCCCGGCGCCAACTGACTTCTCGGCACCCACACTGCTGAGGTGTACTACTCTTTTTATCCCTGCGTTTTGAATCGCCTCAACATAATTTGTACTGATGTTTAATGCCTTTTGCTGATAATCAAGCGGTTGTTTCCCGAAAAAGTTAAAGGGTGGAATCATACAGTAGGCGGCATCGTGGCCATCGAAAGTGTTACTTAAAAAAATGCGATCCCCTAAATCTCCGATCGCAGCCTGCGCACCCAGCTGCTCTATTGCTGCTTTCCTTGCGCCCGAACTGCTGATTACGGTAACCTGATGCCCCTGTTCAATCAATAGCAACACCAGCGGCCTGCTGATATTTCCTAATGAACCTGTTACTACTATTTTCATATTGACCTGCTATTTATTTATGGTGCAATTTCAGTCAATTTGATCTTCGCAGCGTGTTCGAATCCACCTTTCTTGTGTTCAAAAACACGCTGATACACTTTGCAGCGAAATACTGAATGCTAGAAATTGTATGAATAAGCCTGATGCAACTACTGGTTGCGTTTCCACCAGTCAGCCCTTTTGAAAACAGACGTACTGAGTACCCGACCCCGTCGCCCCATCAGCCTGTCCATTCGGCATTTGGTGCAAGCCATGCGCCGACCCTTGAAAAATCGGGGTTATTTTCCCCTTCAAGTTCGCCCAATTCTTCCAAAAACTCATCCTTAAAAGCGATAAAATCAATCCGGGTATCGTATGTATGTTCCAGAACAGTCTTTACCTTGTTCAGGTCATCAAAAAGCGCATGCAATTCAAAAGCTTCCCAATAATCTGCTTTAGATAAACCAGGTTCAGTTTTTTTATTACCGAAAAACGAATTGAACATCCGGCGTAAAAACAACAGTATGAGCATTAAGATGATTATTTCCATGATATCCGGTTAAGAAAGCAGATTCAATATTCCTGGTTTTTGCAGTCAACACCACAAATATAGTACTAATTTTGCCCTTACCATTCAGCCGGTAGGGTTGGCCACAGCACGATAAGTTTGCCAGACTAACTAACATGCTGGTCTGAGCAGCGCTTTGTTTACGAAGATGATAAAAATTTCCTGGTTCATCTTTTGGTGCTTAAATAATCAGGAAAATGTTCCTTTATTGTTCCTTAAACCAAAAAAATGATAATTTGCAAAATCAGATGCCAGATCCTGCGGCTTTCTGGAAAAAAAACTGTTAATTAAAATCATGAAAAACTGGATGTGGATAGCGATAGGAATGGTGATTGTAGTAGCCGTATTTTACCTGATCAGATGGAAAAATGCCAGTGTACTGGAACGCAATAAGTTACCATTGGAACAGGCATACGTGGATTTTCAGGCCATTAACGAACACTACCAGTCAAACCTGTTCAAAATCGAAAGACTTTGTACCGTATCGATGCGCAGTGCCTCATCACCTGAGCCCATACGTGTATTCCCGACTGTAAACCAACAACTGATTATTGATGCGGATCCTAAGGTAGACGAAGAAACGAAACATGATTACCGCTATTATAAATTGGATCAGCAGGGAAAGCTGGTAGATTCTCTTTATATCAAATATGAAGGTTACTGGCCAAAATTTATAGACCGTTTTATGGTTTTCAGTACCGAAAAAAAGGCCTATTACACCACCTGGCCGCTGGATGGAGATACGACCCGGCATCACTTTGTTAGCTTAAACGCCGACTTTAGCTGGCCAAAGGACAGGATTGATCAAAAAATCAGGGCGGTGGAAAAAAGTGGCAACTATTACTTCTTCAGTGCTTTCAGGGATCATGGAAAAGACTTTAGATGGATGGCGTTTTACGAACAGCAGCAATGGTACATGCTTTGGGAAAAGATGCCGGGTTATACACAGGTTGCTGATGAGGATTCGGGCTATCGTTATCGTTCAGATGTATTTCATACGGGAACACCCGATCCGGTGATACCTGAAGACGTGAGGCTGATACATTTCTACCCCGAAGAAAAAATGGAATATAAACACGTACTTGGAGGAGGAACGCTCCCTTCTTCAGCTACGAACTGGCGTGGCAAAGGATTTTTTTCAACTGATATTGCCGGAAGGAGTTTTTCTTTCCAGGTAGATCAGCTGGTGGTGGAGAAAGAAAAATATGACAGGTTTAAAACGCGTTTGTATACTGTGACGGAACCGGGCGGGGCGGCCCGGATTTACGAACCCGCATTTTACCGTTCGGAACATGGTTTTGCGCTTTATTCCGGTAATTGGGATGAACTTTATATCATCAAACTTCAATAATAACTTCTCCAGGCTTGCCAACAGTAAGGATTGCAGGATTTTCCTGCTGAGCTCATAAATGCCTGCCATCAACTGTAAATCTCAAATAAGTCTTTACCCGATCGTTTTTATAACTTAAACGCTTTTAGTATGGGTTTTGGCTGAAGTCAACATCCAAACCAGTGAGTAACGCCAATTCCTGAGCCTGACGAACTATTATTATCTTACCCCATGGTATATACTATAATGGAGTATGATATCATTTCAGCCAAACCGTCATCATCATACGGTATTAAACTGAACAATTATACAACACGAACAAAAGCGTGTAAGCTGTGGTTAAGCCTTACAAAGGGCAGGTTGACTTAAGATTTAGCGGGAACAGTATCCCAGCACTAAAAGTAGGTCAACTTACTCAAAATCTCCCCAACCGAAAACTTCGCCCCGCACACAAACTCATCGGCAGCGCCATAATAAATGGTGAGTTCATCGCCATTAACCACATGACCGTTGGTAAATACCACCTCGCCAAAAAAACCGTGTAGTTCGTAATCTTCCTGGGGTACCATGATCGGCGCTTCCGTTCTGGCCAATACTTTAGCGGGATCATTTAAATCCATTAAAAAAGCGCCCAAGCAATACTGGTGTTTTTCGTTTGCACCGTGGTAAATTTCGAGCCAGCCGGCTGTGGTTTTAATGGGCGCTGCGCCGGCGCCTACACGGGCACTATCCCAAAGGTTGGCCCTGGTTTTAATAATACACTGGTGTTTGCTCCAATGGATACCATCAGGCGATTCGGCCAGCCAGATGTAGTTACCCCCTAAAGCCACGCTGCTGGGGCGGTGCAGGGCGTAAAATTTACCATTAATCCGTTCTTCAAACAAGGCACAATCTTTATTATGGGGAGGGATGATCATGCCATGGCGTTCGAATTTTTTCCAGTTGGTAGTGGTGCGCAGCCCCACCCCCACACCATGGGCCGAAACAGCTGTATAAGTTAAATAATAGGTATCGCCAATTAAGGTTACGCGGCAATCTTCAATGCCAAAGGTTTCATCTTTACCTTCGCCCTGTAACAAAGGGTAACCTTCGGGTTTATGAAAATGAATTCCGTCCTCACTGCAAACCAACCTTAAATGAGATAGGGTGGTTAAATAATCGGCGCCTTTGTAATTAATCACCCTTGGGTCAGTGGCATTTACATGAGGATCATTTTCTTCAACGGCCAGGATTTCTATGCCGTTTTGCGTTAAAATGGGGAAAGAGATAATACCAGGGCTTTGTTTAGGCCTTTCGGCTACCCGGATCAATAACCATATTTTCCCGTCAAAGTTAAAAACACCCGGATTGAGCAGGCAGGCAATTTCCAGTCCTGCTCTGCTGGGTGGCAAATTTTGAGGTGCGAGTATGGGGTTTTGCGGAAAACGTTGGGCAATATCGGCCATAAAAAATGTTTTTAACGCATACAGGCGACCATTTTTTTTGATCGCCTGTTTTTGCTATTGAATGGATATTATAAAGAGTTGATCCACTTTACCAGTTCATCTCTTCCTTTACCTGTTTTTTGTTGCAGCCGGCCCAATAACTCATCATCTTGCCCCTCTTCGTGTTTTAAATCGTCATCGGTTAAATCAGCATAGGCTTGTTTAACTTTTCCTTTTATTTCGTTCCACTTTCCTTTTAATTCTAACTTATCCATACTCGTATTTTTATGGTGAATACTGTTGTTTTAACAATAGAGGTAACAATTTCAACCCCAGTTTGTTTGATTTTTAGTGCAGGAGGCTAATTATTAGCTTATTTTATCATATTCCCAGAGGTTTTATATCTGTTTTTAGCTATATTAAGGGTATAATTTCTATCCACTATTAAACATTATCAACTAAAACTAACAATTTGATGAAAAAACTACTCTTTAGTATGCTTTTATCTCTTGGTTTAATTTCATTTGCTTTCGCACAGGGCAAAGTCATTACCGGGAAGGTAACGTCGGCCTCGGGACCAATTCCGGGCGTTAGCGTATTTGTAAAAGGCTCGCCAGCCAATGGCACGCAGAGCGATGCCACCGGGGCTTTTAAATTGACGGTTGCTGATGATGCTAAAACGCTTGTTTTTAGTTTTATCGGCTACAAGGCCAAAGAAGTGCCCATCACCGGGCCAACCCTAAATGTAAACCTTGATGAAGAGAACAACACCTTATCAGACGTGGTGGTGGTGGGTTACGGTACACAAAATAAACGGGATGTGACAGGATCAGTAGCTTCGGTTAAAGCTAAAGATCTGGAGAACTTACCGGTAACCAGTTTTGAACAGGCCTTACAGGGTAAAGCGGCAGGTGTACAGATAGCCGCACAGAATGGAAAGCTGGGCCAGGGTATAACGGTAAGGGTAAGGGGAGCCGCATCGGTAACTGCAGGTAGTGAGCCGCTTTACATTGTAGATGGAATTCCGATCACTTCTGGCGACTTTTCAAGCACTACTGCGCCAACAAGCGCCCTGGCAGATCTGAATACAAACGACATTGAATCTATAGAGGTACTGAAAGATGCTTCGGCATCTGCTATTTATGGTGCAAGGGCTTCGAATGGTGTTGTACTCATCACTACTAAACAGGGAAAAGCAGGAAAAACGCTGATTCAATTTAATGCGCTAGGAGGCATCAGTAGTCCTTCAAACCATCGTGAATTTTTAAATGCCGAACAGTATGTTAAGATATTAAGGAGGGCAGGGCAAGGCGCGGCTAATCAGGATTTCTTGAATGGAGATTATGCGACTTTACAGGAAGCGCTAGATGATTATAGCGCCAGCGTTGAAGCCCGTTTAAACAGATACTCGGCCGGTAATAATGATTATCAAACCTATAAGGTAAACTCCAACTGGGAGGCAGCCTCATTTCAGGATAATCCGGTTACGCAACAATACGACCTTAATTTAACCGGAGGAAATGAAAAGACTAAATTTTATATGGGTGGCCAGGCCCTAGATCAGCAGGGGATTGTAATTGGTAACAGTTATAAACGTTACAGCGGAAGATTGAACCTGACCAATAAAGTAACCGATTTTTTAGAAGTGGGTATCAACCTCAATTTTTCAAACAGCATTAACAACAGGCTATCTAATGATAATGCTTTTTCGAGTCCTTTACAATCGGTAGCGCTTTCGCCCATTACACCGTTTATCGATCCAAGGTCAGGGTTAATCAGCGGAACTTTGCCTGGGGCAGCCTCAAACTACCCTGTTTACTATAACCCGTTTATCAGTGTAGATAATGCTTTTTACAAGGCAACAGTTTACAGAACGATAGGTAAAGCCTTCGCCAATATTAACATTGCAAAGGGATTAAAATTCAGCACCGATTTTTCGATGGATAATTTGAACCAAAATGAGGAAAGCTATTACGGTTCATTAACTTTTAGGAATACGGGCACTTCAAATGGCGACGGACAGAATATATCTACCTTCGTAATCAATACCAATACCAATAACTTTTTTAGCTACAATACAACAGCTGGCAAAAGTGCCTTTGATTTTGTGCTTGGTACCAGTTATCAAAAATCGACCACTAAGTATAGCACTTTAGAAGGGCAGGATTTCCCCAGTGATTCTTATATTAAACTGGGATCTGCAGCAACAAAAGTAATTGCTACCAGTAACGAAAGTGCATTTAGCTTTCTATCTTACTTTTTTAGGGCCAATTACAAATACAATGACCGTTATTTAGTTGGTTTTAGCTTAAGAGCAGATGGTTCTTCACGTTTCGGCGCAAATAACAGGTATGGTTATTTCCCAGCCGGGTCATTGGCTTGGATTGCTTCAGAAGAAGATTTCTTAAAACAAAGCGAAACCATCAGTTTATTAAAGTTAAGGGCAAGTTATGGTTTAACCGGTAATGCTGAAATAGGGAATTATTCTGCACGCGGCTTATATAGTGGCACAGGTGCCTATGGTGGCTTACCAGGCCAAAGCCCATCGAGAATTGCGAACCCGGATTTAACCTGGGAAAAAACCAAACAGCTGGACATTGGCTTTGACTTTGGTATTTTCAAAAACAGGATTACAGGCGTTTTTGATTTCTATCAAAAAAACACAACAGACCTGCTGTTAGATGTGCCGATTCCTCAAACCACAGGATTTTCTACTAAAACCCAAAACTTAGGTTCGTTAAAAAACACAGGGTTTGAATTGGGCATTAATACAGAAAATTTTGTAGGTGCTTTTAAATGGTCAACTGCAATAACCGGGGCAATTAACAACAATAAGATTACCAACCTGGGTGGACAGATTTTAAACAGCAATGAAATAAATGCGGCTATTTCTGGTCAACCAATCGGTGTATTTTATCTTCCTGAATATGCCGGGGTAAATCCGGCAAATGGAGACGCTTTATATTACAAAAACACCATTGATGATTCAGGCAATATAGACCGCTCTACCACTACTGATATTAATAAAGCGCAAAGAATATTTGCAGGTAATCCCAATCCTAAATACACTTTCGGAATAAACAATACCTTTTCTTACAAAAATTTCGATTTGGGCATATTTTTTCAGGGTGTAAAAGGCAATAAAATTTTTAATTCAGGGGGCCAGTATATGAGTGCCAATGCATCAAACGGTTATGATAACCAAACTGCAGATCAAATGTCTTATTGGGATAAACCAGGCGATATTACCATGGTTCCTGAACCCCGTTTGTTTGCTGGAAACGGTGTAGGTAATTCTACCCGATATATATCTGATGGTTCATACCTTCGTTTAAAAACATTAACGCTCGGTTATACATTCCCAGCCTCGGTTTTAACAAAAATTAAACTGAGTAAATTAAGGTTATACGCTACAGCTCAAAACTTAGCCACCATTACAGGTTATAAAGGCTGGGATCCGGAGGTTAACGCAGATTACCAATCAACCAACATTAATCAGGGGGTTGATTTTTATTCTGCCCCTCAGCCACGCGTAATTTCATTTGGAATAAACATTGGCCTATAATTAAAAAAATCAAAATGAAAAAGATATATATAAATCGCATCCTATTTGCTTTCCTATTGCTGATAGTTATCTCATCGTGCAAAAAAGCATTGGAGATAAACCCTGTTGATACCATTGAGCAAAAAAATGCATTACTGACCTCGAAAGATGTAGAGGGCGCATTAGTAGGTGCATATGCTGATCTTGGAAGTCGTAATTTCTTTGGTGGACGCCCCTTTTTAATGACTGATTTCTTAGCCAATACAGATGCCATTGAGTGGTTTGGCACGTACGAAGAGTTAACCCAAGCCATTAACAAATCACTTTTAAAAACAAATGTTTATGTTGATAATGTTTGGGCCGCAGGATACACCGCAATCAACGATGCAAACAATGTAATTTCGGCAATAGACAAAGTGGATGCTGCAAAAAAGAGCAGAGTGGAAGGAGAAGCCAAATTTATTAGGGGAGCGGCATACTTTGAACTGGTTAGGCTGTTTGGAAAAGCATACAATGATGGCTCGCCAACTACAAATCCGGGTGTACCCATCGTATTAACACCAACCAATCTTGTTACTGAGGCTAATTATGTAAGCAGGGCTACTGTAGCAGCAGTTTACAATCAGGCCATCACAGATTTAACGGATGCGGAAGCCAAGCTACCAGCAACAAACGGTTTTTTTTGCAACCAAATCTGCTGCTGCCGCAATGTTAGCCAGAATATACCTGCAAATGGGTAATTATAGCGCTGCTGCTGCTGCTGCAAACCGAGTAATTACTTCGGGAAATTACCAACTGTCAAGTACTTATCTGGGCGCCTTCCCTAAAATGCCAGAAAGTGGAAAACCTGCAAAACCTGGCGACAATACAAAAGAAGATGTTTTTGCTATGCAGGTAACCACGCTAACGGGATTTAATGGTTTTAATGAATTTTATGGTTCATCAACTTTTGGCGGCCGTGGAGATGCGGTGATTTCAAAAGATTGGATTGATGAAACTTATTCGGCAGATGATGACAGGATTAATGCTTTTTATGACGATGATGACTTATTTACCGCTAAATACGGCAATCAATACGGAAATGTACCGGTAATCAGACTTGCTGAAATGTATTTAATCAGGGCAGAGAGTAATGTACGTTTGGCACCAGCAGCTCCAATTGGCGGTGTAACACCGCTTGAGGATTTAGCAACCATTAGAAGCAGGGCCGGCTTAACAACCAATACCGCTACACTAAGCGATATTCTTAATGAAAGAAAACTTGAATTTGCATTTGAAGGTTTTTCACTGCATGACGCAAAACGAACGCAGACTAACATCGGCAGTTTACCGTGGAACTCAACCAAATTGGTGTTCCCGATTCCGCAACGGGAAATTGATGCGAACAAAAACTTAATTCAAAACGCTGATTACTAACACTGGCCCATCAATAAACAACAAAGCCTCCAGATTAAATCAGGAGGCTTTGTTGTTAAATGGGTTTACATCAGAGTTTTTTAGCAGCTTCGATAATTTCTTCTACCACACCCGGATCAAGCAAGGTAGAGGTATCGCCTAAATTACTGGTATCGCCTTCTGCAATTTTGCGTAAAATCCGGCGCATAATTTTGCCCGAACGTGTTTTGGGCAAACCAGATACAAACAATATTTTATCAGGCTTGGCGATGGCTCCAATTACACGGGTAACCGTTTGCAAAATATCTTTTTTAGATAATTCTGCTTCGCCATGCATATCAGGATAAATAACAAAAGCATAAATGCCCTGGCCTTTTACATCATGCGGGTAACCTACCACTGCACTTTCTACCACACCGGCATGCATGTTAATGGCATTTTCTACCTCTGCAGTACCGATTCTATGTCCTGAAACGTTTAACACATCATCCACCCGGCCTGTAATCCGGTAATAACCGTCTTGATCGCGTAAACAGCCATCGCCGGTAAAATACAAATTCTCGTAGGTAGAGAAATAAGTCTGCTTGCAACGTTCATGGTCACCATAGGTGGTCCGCAGCATACCTGGCCACGGGAACTTAATGCAAAGATTTCCCATCACCCCGTTTCCTTTAATTTCATTGCCATTTTCATCTACCAAAATCGGCTGGATGCCGGGCAAGGGCAAGGTAGCAAAACTAGGTTTGGTCGGCGTTACGCTTGCAATAGGCGAAATCATGATCCCGCCTGTTTCCGTTTGCCACCAGGTATCAACAATAGGCGCTTTGCCACGACCTATTTTTTCATCAAACCAGTGCCAGGCTTCCTCATTAATCGGCTCTCCTACCGAGCCTAAAACGCGGATAGTGCTTAAATCTTTACCATTAAGCGGATCATCACCATAACTCATTAAAGAACGGATGGCCGTAGGGGCCGTGTATAAAGTATTTACTTTATGTTTTTCTACAATATCCCAGAAACGTGAGGGTGTGGGATAAGTGGGGATACCTTCAAACAATACAGATGTTGCACCTTGCGAAAGCGGTCCGTATACGATGTATGAATGTCCGGTGATCCAGCCGATATCAGCTGTACAGAAATAAACTTCGCCAGGTTGATAATTAAATACATTGGCAAAAGTATAACCAGCATAAACCATGTAACCGCCACAGGTATGCACTACTCCTTTGGGTTTCCCGGTAGAACCAGAGGTATACAAAATGAAGAGCATATCTTCAGCATCCATTTCTTCTGCTTCGCATACATCGTTTACGTGTTTAACTTCATCCTCCCACCATACATCGCGTCCCTTCAACATCGAAACAGGCGTACGCACATGCGTTAACACGATACATTTCTCTACGGTTGGGCAACCGATCAGTGCATCGTCAATTACATCTTTTAAAGGAATCTGTTTGTTGCCGCGGTAAGCACCATCAGCCGTAATTACCACTTTACACTGCGAATCGTTAATCCTATCGGCAATGGATTTAGCAGAAAAGCCACCAAAAATAACCGAATGTACGGCACCAATACGTGCACAGGCTAAAACTGCTATCGCAAGTTCCGGCACCATGGGCATGTAAATACAAATCCGGTCGCCTTTTTTTGCCCCATTGCGTTTTAACACATTGGCAAAACGGCAAACCCGCTCATGCAACATTTTATAGGTATAGGTAACGCTTTCTTCTTCCGGGTTGTTCGGTTCCCAAACAATGGCCGGTTTATCTCCATTGGTGGCGAGGTGCCGGTCTAAACAATTTTCGGTGATGTTAAGCTTTGCCCCTTCAAACCATTTGATATTGGGTTCGTTAAAGTTCCAGGATAATACCTTAAACCAGGGTTTGCGCCATTGAAAGTTTTGCGCCACTTCGCCCCAAAACTGCTCAGGGTTTTCTACGCTTTTCTTATAATCTTCTTCGTATTGCTTAAAAGATGTAATTTGCATCGCTCGTTTTTATATTTAGGATTAGTGGCAGCTAATTTAAATAAATAATACCAATGAGAAATAGTGTTATCGTATCAAAATGGAGATCAAATGTTAAGCAGACTATTTATTTTAAAGAGCTGATGATTCGAATATTCGGGATAACAAATACGGCATAGGCCTTTACCAACTTTTAATATTAATTGTAAAAAATAATTGGCTAGGCTATTGCTGTTTACAATTATTATTCAGATATTTGCACACTCTTAAAAAAATTAAGCGGACGATATTAACAACTATATTTACAAGTCATGTCAAGAGTTTGTGATTTAACAGGAAAAAAAGCAATGGTAGGTAACAACGTTTCTCACTCGAACGTTAAAACCAAACGCAAATTTTACCCAAACCTACAACTTCAGAAATTTTATATCCCTGAAGAAAACCGTTGGATTACGCTGAAAGTTTCTACTTCAGCGATCAAAACCATCAATAAAGTGGGCATCAGCGAAGCAATTAACCGTTTCGTAAAAAAAGGATTTTTGTAAAAAACATTAACTGTTGAGATTAACAGTTTTCAATTTATATTAAAATGGCAAAAAAAGGTAACAGAGTTCAGGTTATTTTAGAATGTACTGAACATAAAGAAAGTGGCATGCCAGGTATGTCTAGATATATTTCTACCAAAAACCGTAAAAATACGACTGAAAGATTAGAATTGAAAAAATTCAATCCAGTATTGAGAAAAGTAACCGTACATAAAGAGATTAAATAAGGCTGAAGGTAAAAGGTTTAAGGTTGAGGGTTTAACCATTCATCCAATCCTTCTATCATTCAATCATTAAATTTATAAGAACATGGCAAAGAAAGTAGTTGCAACCCTTAAAACAGGTACAGGTAAAGAATATTCGAAAGTAATTACAATGGTGAAATCACCAAAAACAGGTGCTTACTCATTCAAAGAACTTATCGTACACAACGACCACGTAAAAGATGCTATTGCATCTAAATAAGGTTAATATTTTTTAATATAAAATATTACAGGCCGTTCCGTTTTTAACCGGAAGGGCTTTTTTTGTTATATCAAATTTTAAACATGGGTTTATTCGATTTTTTCAAAAAGAAAGAAACTGCACCTGAAGCACAGGAAGCACTGGATAAAGGTTTAGAGAAAACCAAAGACGGTTTCTTTAATAAAATTACCAAAGCCGTAGCAGGAAAATCTTCTGTTGATGATGAAGTACTCGATAATCTGGAAGAGGTTTTGGTTACTTCTGATGTGGGCGTAAGTACCACCTTAAAAATCATCAAACGAATTGAAGAGCGTGTGGCCAAAGATAAATACCTGAACACCACCGAGCTTAATTTTATTCTACGCGATGAGATCCAATTGTTGCTATCAGAAAATAACAGCAATGATTTCCGTCAGTTTGAATATGGCGATCATAAACCTTATGTAATTATGGTGGTGGGTGTAAATGGTGTGGGCAAAACCACTACCATTGGTAAATTGGCCCATAAACTTAAAGAATCGGGTTTAAAGGTTGTTTTAGGTGCTGCTGATACTTTTAGGGCTGCAGCCGTTGACCAGATTAAACTTTGGGGCGAACGTGTAGGTGTTAGGGTGGTAGCACAGGCCATGGGCTCAGACCCTGCATCAGTTGCTTTTGATACCCTGCAATCGGCCGTGGCCAATGGCGAGGATGTAGTGATTATTGATACAGCAGGACGTTTGCACAACAAAATCGGTTTGATGAACGAGCTAGGAAAAATTAAACAGGTGATGCAAAAGGTAGTACCGGGAGCACCGCACGAAATTTTATTGGTATTAGACGCCTCTACCGGTCAAAATGCCTTTGAACAATGCAAACAATTTACCGAAGCAACTGATGTGAATGCATTGGCCATTACCAAGTTAGATGGAACGGCGAAAGGCGGTGTAGTAATAGGCATCTCCGATCAGTTTAAAATTCCGGTTAAATATATTGGCGTAGGCGAAAAAATAAACGATTTGCAACTCTTTGATAAAAAAGATTTTGTGAATAGTTTGTTTAAGTAGCACTTCGTGTATGATTCCACTGATTTAGGAGATTACACCGATTAGTGGATTTCACAGATTTTTATATAGATTTATGTATGATCGAATATGAAAAAGATACGCTAACACAAAAGATTATCGGCTGCTGTTATGAAGTTCATACTCAGTTAGGCCCAGGCTTTTTAGAGAAAATCTATGCGAATGCATTAAAAATTAAACTCCAGCAAGCAAGTTTAAACTTCATTGCAGAAAAGGAATTTAATGTAATATTTGAGCATATTATTATTGGGAAATTCAGAGGCGATCTGTTCGTTGAAGATAAAGTAATCGTAGAATTGAAATCCGTGACGGGATACCAACCTAAGTTATTTCAAAGTCAACTTATATCATACTTAAAAGCCAGCAAAATTAAAACAGGATTATTGATTAACTTTGGCAACACAAAATGCGAAGTAAAACGACTGTCCGTTTAAATATATCATCGGTACTCACCTAAATCGGTGTAATCATTTTATATCGGTGCTATCACACATAACATGAATACCAAAACAATAAAAAAAACAACCATTAAACAACCTAAAATCAATGTAATTACATTAGGCTGTTCAAAAAATATATACGATTCGGAAGTATTAATGGGCCAGTTGCGCGGCAACAACCTCAACGTTACCCACGAATCAGACAAAATGGGTAAAGATGATATCGTGGTGATTAACACCTGCGGTTTTATTGATAATGCCAAACAAGAATCAATTGATACCATTCTGCAGTTTAGCGAGTTGAAAGAAGCGGGTAAAATAGGTAAAGTAGTGGTTACAGGCTGCCTTTCCGAGCGTTATAAGCCTGAGCTGGAGTCGGAAATTACCAACGTAGACGCATTTTTTGGCACCAATGATTTACAAAACATTTTGCACGAGCTAGGAGCTAACTATAAACATGAACTGATTGGCGAACGTTTGCTCACTACCCCATCACATTTTGCTTATTTTAAAATTGCCGAGGGCTGTAACCGTCCGTGCTCGTTTTGTGCCATCCCTTTAATGCGTGGCAAGCACATGAGCAAGCCTATGGAAGAATTGGTTAATGAAGCTAAAATACTGGCCAAAAACGGCACCAAAGAATTGATTTTAATCGCACAGGACCTTACTTATTATGGTTTAGACCTTTATGGTGTGCGCAAGTTGGACGAGTTGATGCGTCGCTTATCAGATGTACCGGGCATTGAGTGGATCCGCCTGCAATACGCCTACCCTTCTGGTTTCCCGATGGAAATTTTAGATGCCATGAATGAGCGGGAAAACATCTGCAAATACCTGGATATGCCACTGCAGCACATCACTGATAACATGCTGAAATCGATGCGACGTGGTACCACCAAGCAAAAAACCATCGACCTGGTTAACCAGATTAGGGATAAAGTGCCCAATATTGCCATGCGTACCACATTAATCTGTGGTTATCCGGGTGAAACTGAACGCGACTTTGAAGAAATGGCAGCGTGGGTTGCCGAAACCAGATTTGATCGTTTAGGCTGCTTTACCTACTCGCATGAAGAAAAAACACATGCCCATACCTTGGTCGACGATATCCCTGAAGAAGTAAAACAACAACGGGTAGATGATATCATGGAAATACAGCAAGGCATTTCATTCGATATTAATCAGGAGAAAGTAGGCAAAACCTTTAAAGTATTGGTAGATAAAAAAGAAGGAGATTTCTTTATAGGCAGAACCGAATTTGACTCGCCAGAAGTGGATAATGAAGTGTTGATAGATGCAGCAACCGGTTATGCCGCTAATGGAAGCTTTGTTCAGGTAAAGGTTGACAGAGCAGAAGATTTCGATTTATACGGAACAATTGTTTAAATAAACATTCACAAAAACACGAACCCCAGAAGTATTGCTTTTGGGGTTTTTGCTTTTATACACACTTAAATATTTCCTTTCAGCTGTAGCGAATACCACCACAACGTCGTTTAGTGAATAAAAAAGGGTATGGACGCAATAAACCTGATTGATCAAATCATTACCGTTAATTGCAAACAAAAAATCATGCCTTTAAACCTAACGGTATAACTCAATAATTTAAGCTAAATGAAAAAAATTCTATTTGTTCTCGTATTAATTTTCATTACCAATTTAGGTTGCAAAAAAATAATTAATGGGGGCGGACTATGTGCCTGCTCACCTATAACTTATGACACAAGCTTAGGCCTTGTGATTAAGAACAATACAGATGCGGATCTTCTTGACCCTAAAACTGCAGGTTTTTTAAATAAAACTCAGATACAGCTTTATTCCAAAGATGCCAATGATGCAATTAAAAAAATCAATTTTGACATTCGCCAGCCCTTTACCTATGCAGATAATTTGAAAATGGATTATTATCAGCTAGTTTCTGTTGACATAAGCCGTGAAGCGAAAAGCATTGATAATACCTTTTATCTCAAGCTCGGAGAAAAACTTTATGAACTTAACTTAAAGGTGAATAACCGAACGGTTGAAAAACTACTCATCAATAAAACAGATGCTCCTAAAGAACTTCCAAATACTAACATTGAGTACCTTAACAGTATTTATACCTTAAAATTTAAAGAGTAAATTTCCACTTGTAAGCTGATTTGTATAAAAAAATCCCGATGAAAAGTCATCGGGATTTTTATGCTATTTTTTAGGTTCAGGCCTGTTTCTAATCTGACCTGGTTTTAACCAAATTTTGGCACCTTTAGCGTTTACATAATATTTTTCGTTCTTTCCGTTAATATACACGTCAGAACCATCTGGTGCCATTTTACCTTTCCAGGTTTTATCAGCCACTTTTGAACTGCCTTTTACCGCTACTTCAGCCGTTTTATTACCTACCGATTTAGCACCTTTACCAATGGCTTTTCCGGTTTTGTCTAATGCTCTACCTACTTCAGTTTTTTTCTCTTGTGCATTTACGCTAAGGGTTACACCGCCAAATAAGGCCATTGTTAATAAACCCATTACTAATTTCTTTTTCATGACAGCTATATTTTTTATTTAAACTGATAACAGTTGATGGTAACATTTGTTTTATTTCTGTTACATAAATAAAGATCAAGTTTTAAATATTATTTTTTAAGCAGATAAGCCAAAGTATATTATTATTTAATAAAAATTTATCTTACAAAAGTCTGCTTAGCCTAATTCGGGGTGGTTTCTTCACCGGCCCCTGTTCAATAAACCATATTGAAGCGGCTACCCTTTTTGGTGCAAAACAAAAATATGCCTACTAAACCCTCGCAAAAAGATAATAGTGGAAAGAAGGACTGTACCGACCGAAAGGCAATAAACCCTGATTTACAAAATATTATGCTCAATTTGGAGCGCAATGCCTGTCGCAACTATTAAAGTTTGTTCCCGTTCTCCGCTATATCCCTCCGCTGCGCTTCAGGGATGCCGCTTCGCCCAGGGCTAAAAATAAGGTTACTGCAAAACAAGAAAGTGCAAAATGGCTAATGATATGCAAGGCTATACCTAGTTTCTTACACAGGCCCCTGTTCAATAAACCTTATTGAAGCGGTCATCCTTTTCGGTGCAGAAACCGAAATATGCCTACGAAACCCTCGCAAAAAGATAATAGCGGAAAGAAGGACTGTACCAACCGAAAGGCAATAAACCCTGATTTACAGAAACCCTGATTCGTCAGCATTTCTCTAATAGTAAAGACCCTGAAATAAATTCAGGGTGACGGCTACTTTAAATAAGCTGATTAAGCTTCCACTATGTAAGTTTATCGAACTCCGGGCTAAAAATCATTTCTTTTCGGAGCGCAATGCCTGTCGCAACTATTAAAGTTTGTTCCCGTTCTCCGCTATATCCCTCCGCTGCGCTTCAGGGATGCCGCTTCGCCCAGGGCTAAAAACAAGGTTACTGCAAAACAAGAAAGTGCAAAATGGCTAATGATATGCAAGGCTATACCTAGTTTCTTACACAGGCCCCTGTTCAATAAACCTTATTGAAGCGGTCATCCTTTTCGGTGCAGAAACCGAAATATGCCTACGAAACTCTCGCAAAAAGATAATATCGGAAAGAAGGACTGTACCAACCGAAAGGCAATAAACCCTGATTTACAGAAACCCTGATTCGTCGGCATTTCTCTAATAGTAAAGACCCTGAAATAAATTCAGGGTGACGGCTACTTTAAATAAGCTGATTAAGCTGCCACTATGTAAGTTTATCGAACTCCGGGCTAAAAATCATTTCTTTTCGGAGCGCAATGCCAAATAATACTGTTTATGCAAGATGGCTAATAATATTCAAAGCGCTACTTGGTTTCCTCAACTGCCTCAAGTTCAATAAACCTTATTGAAGCGGCTATCCTTTTTGGTGCAGAAACCAAAATATGCCTACTCAACCCTTGCAAAAAGATAATAGCGGAAAGAAGGACTGCACCAACCGAAAGGCAATGAAACCTGCTTTACAAAAAAACTGAATAATCAACATTTATTTAGCAGTAAAGCCCACGAAATAAATCCGACAGTTTACCCTTTTTAACTCAGCTTTTCGGCTAATAACTTCATTTCAATCTGTGGAGACCGTTTTTCGTAAATAATGTTATGAACAGCTTTGCAAATAGGCATATCCACATTGTAACCTTGATTTTTGATATGCATACATTTCGCTGCGTAATAACCTTCGGCCACCATATTCATTTCCAGCTGTGCCGATTTTACGGTGTAGCCTTTTCCCACCATGTTGCCAAAGGTACGGTTGCGGCTAAACTGAGAGTAAGCCGTAACCAGCAAATCGCCCAGATAGGCTGATTCTTTGATGTCTCTGTCTATTGGATGAACCACATCGACAAAGCGCTTCATTTCGCTTATGGCGTTGCTAATAAGCACGGCCTGAAAGTTATCGCCATAACCTAAGCCATGACAAATGCCACTGGCTACCGCATAGATATTTTTTAAAACCGCAGCGTATTCGGTACCGAAAATATCGTCAGAGACATTGGTTTTGATGTAGCGTGTACTTAAAAGAGAGGCAAATACAGTTGCTTTTTCGACATCGGTACAGGCTATGGTGAGGTAAGAGAGTTTTTCAAAGGCCACCTCTTCAGCATGGCAGGGACCACTTACCACCAGAATATCATGATATGGGATATTGTATTTCTCGTGCAAAAATTCGCCGATAATCAGGTTGTCTTCCGGCACAATCCCCTTAATAGCCGATACTAATTTTTTCCCTTTCAGATCATCAGGGGTTATGGTTGCGAGGGTTTCTTTTAAAAATGCAGCCGGTACATTTAAAATTACAAAATCAGCTGATTCTATAATCGAACGGATATCAGACGAGATATGGTCCTGATTAAGCTTTAGCTCAACCGAACTAAGATAATGTGGATTATGTTTGAATTTTTTAATGTGCTCAATGGCTGTCTCATTACGCATCCACCAAAAAATCTCTTTTTCAGACAAATTATCAGCAAGCATTTTAACGATGGCAGTAGCCCAGCTCCCACCCCCTATCATTGCTATTTTAGGTACCATGATTATAAAAAAGGTTTTAGGTAAAAGATGTAAGGCAAAGGGTGTAAAACTTAAGTTTTAAAACCAATGCCTTAAAACCTAAACCTTACACCCTAACCGTAGGAATACACCTTAAAGGTGGCAAGTTACTATTTCTTATAGACATTTACGATAAAAGTGTGAGGCGAACAGGCAATCGCCTACACCTCATACTTTTAACCTTATACCTTAAAAGGCTACTTCTTACCGTCTTTGTTAAACAATTGGTCTTTAGCTGTTTTTTCTACTACCATACCATCTTTCAATTTGTTCTGAATAGCCGAATAGGGACCGGTCACAATTTCCTCACCGGCTTTGATGCCTGATTTCACAATGATAAACTGATCGTTCTGGATACCAGTTGTCACCTCTGTTTTTTTGACTTTTTTGCTTTTGGCATCATAAGTATAAACATATTGCTTTACCTTTTTATCGGTCAGTTTCGATTTTTGTTTATCGGTATTTTCCTGGTTGCCTTCGTTATTTTTATTGTCGCCGGATTTTGCATTATCGGTAAATACCGCCTGGATTGGGATGGCCAGCCCGGTTAACGACTCACTTTCGATATCAACGGTTGCCGACATACCCGGACGGAAAATAGATTGCTGTTTGCCTTCCATTTCTTCGGTAATGCGGATTTTTACTGAAAAGTTAGTTACCTGATCAACGGAAGTAGTGGTGGTGGTTCCAACTGCCGTTGATGAACTTGCAATTTCGGTAACTACACCTCTAAATTTTTTGTCAGAAAAAGCATCCACTTCAATCGAAGCTTTATCGCCAATTTTAACACGGGTAATGTCGTTCTCGTTTACATCAACATTTACCTCCATTGATGACAGGTTAGAAATACGCATGATTTCGGTACCGGCCATTTGCGAAGTTCCCAAAATACGGTCGCCCAGCTCAATTGACAGTTTAGAAACCACACCATCAACCGGTGCATAAATAGTGGTTTTAGCCAGGTTAGCACCTGCCTCTTTAACATTTGCCCCGGTTTGCTCTAAGGTAAATTTGGCACCGGTTACATTTTCTTTGGCACTGGCTAAATTGGCTTTAGCAGTTAAAAATGCCGCTTTGGCTGCATCAAATTCTGAAGCTGAGATCACCTTTTTATTAAAAAGCTCTACATTACGTTTGTAGGTAGCTTCTGCATTGATAAAATTAGCCTGGTTTTGAGCAAGTTGTTGTTGCGCTGCAGCTACACTGGCTTTTTGTGCGTTAAAAGTAGCTACCGTTCTTTCATAACCTGATTGTAATACATCCGGACGAACTTTACAAAGCAATTGGCCTGCTTTAACAATATCTCCTTCTTTTACTTTTAGCTCTACCACCTCTCCAGACACCTCCGAACTTAATTTAACTTCGGTTTCTGGCTGGATTTTTCCACTTGCCGTAACTGTTTCTACAACAGTTTTATCTGATGCTTTTTCTGTAGTTACTTTTTCAGTTTTGTTTCCACCGATCACTCCTGTCAGTTTTAGCACAACCAGAAGGGCCACGATAGCAACTACGGTAATAATAATATGCTTCAGTTTCATAATTTATATTGTGTTTCGTTTTTTTAAATGTATAATGTTGAAAGGTTAGAAGTTGTAAGGTTGAAAAATTTTATGCTAAATTTACTTCACTTTCAGCTTAGTTTTTGGTCTTAAAAAACAATCTGTTTTCCTAAATAATAATCAATGACTTTGGCACGGAACAGTAAATCGTATTTGGCCAGGATAAAATCTATTTCGGCTTTATTTCTATTGGTTTGTGCTGTGCTGTAATCCAATGAGTTTACTAAACCCACGGCGTAACGTTGCTCGATCACATAAAAAGCATCTTTCTGTGCCTGAAAAGCATTTTGGGTAGAAGAATACCTGCTTTGTGCGGCATTTAAATCGGCAACCGCCTGATTGATTACCTTGATCAGGTTATTTTTGGCAATCTGCTCATCGGTTCTGCGCTGCTGGAATACTATTTTGGCCTTTCTAACGGTTGATCGGGTGGCAAAACCATTAAAAATTGGGATTGAAATACCCATATTAATAGATTTACCAAAGTTATCTGATAATTGACTAAAAAATGGATTGTTCCCAGGGAATGCAAACTGATATTGATAGAAAGATCCTACCCCCCCTCCAAAGCTAACCTTCGGATAATAACTGCCTTTAGCCACATCAATAGCTTTTTCTGCTGCTTTCGTATTTAAATTTGCTAATTTAATATCCGGGAAACTATTTAATGCCTGATTGTAAATATCATTTGGTACGTAAGTGTTCTGGATGTTGTTCATTTCGCTAACCAGTGGCGGCTGTACTTTAAATGTCATTGGTGGCTGAATTTCCATTAACTGCCCTAATGTTAAATAAGATATGGTCAATTGGTTCTGCGCATTGGTTAAATTAAGCTCTGCAGTTGCCGCCTGCGATTTGGCCTGCGAAATATCAGCTAAAGTTTTGTTACCTACATCTAAAAGTGCCTGTTCTCTTTTTAGAGTAGCATTGGCCACTTCTAATTGCTGCTGCGTAGCTTTAACCTGATCCTGGTTATTTAAAACCTGGAGATATGCTGTTACCACCTGCAAAATAAGATCGTTTTTTACCTTTTCAACATTGGTTTGATCTACGGCCAATAATAATTTATTCTGTCTGATCTGATTAAGAAGCGCACCACCTCCAAATAACTGCATATTGGCAGAGACATTCGGACTTAAGCTATAATTTTGAGTATTTAAAAACAGACCTGATGTTACCTGGCTTCTTCCCCATTGCATAGACTGATTAACGGAACCATTTACAGCAGGCAATAAAGCGTTTTTAGATTGGCGTACATTTTCTTCGCTGATGGCGGCGTTAAATGCGGCTTGTTTGATGTTTAAATTATTCTTTAATGTATTTTCAACCGCTTTTTCAATGCTGATCACTTCCTGAGCCCTAATTTGCTGACTAAAACTTAATGCCACTAGTAATGCAGATCCGGTAATTAACTTTTTATTGGTAAACATCTTCATAATTTGTTTCAATTCTTTATAAACAACTTTTAATCATTTTCAATCTGTTCAGGCATTTACTAACTTTGGTGTTACATGTACCTGATCAAATCACCGCTTCTGCTAAAATGGTATTATCCATCGCTGTTATGGAATAAGTCCCGCACCGAAAAAGTTATTTATCTGACCTTTGACGATGGACCTATACCCAATGTTACAGATTTTGTATTAAAAACTTTGAAAGTATTTAATGCTAAAGCTACATTTTTTTGCATCGGCGATAATATTGTTAAACACCCCGAAGTTTTTGAACGTGTAAAAACCGACGGGCATGCCATTGGCAACCACACTTTCAACCACTTAAAAGGGTGGAAAACCGATGATGAAACCTATCTGGAAAATACGCTAAAATGCCAGGAACTTACCCAGTCTAACCTCTTTCGCCCACCTTATGGAAGGATTAAGAAGTCCCAAGCCCGCAGTCTGAAGTCTCAAGTCTGGAGTCCAGAGTACGAATCCCAATTGCACACTGACAACTCCCAATTGCAAATTGTGATGTGGGACGTGCTTAGTGGTGATTTTGACATCAATCTTTCGCCCGAAAAATGTTATCAAAACGTGATCAAACATACTGAAAATGGTTCTATCATTGTTTTTCACGATAGTTTAAAAGCATTTGATCGTTTGGAATATGCATTACCCAGGGTTTTAGCTCATTTCTCCGAAAAGGGTTTCACTTTCGCTTCGCTTTAGCGATTGATGTGCCAGAGTTTCGCATATCGGTTTCAGTAGGATCAAACAGGTATTTAGTAAGAACTTTAACGGTCAGTTGTTCAAAAATGGACAATACTGTGCGAATTTGAACAATATTACTTGGATATAGCATATTTCAGATTATCAAATAATCTTTCAATTAACTTCCTGTCGGATGTAATGATTTCTGCCGTTCCCTTGGTTTCAGGCTTGGCTTTCAAAGCTGTACCATAATTAGTTTTTAACTCGTTAGGAAAATCAACTAGAACCTGATATGATTCTAAATCACCTTTTTCCATTTTAGTTAGATTTGAGGTTAATGATACAGACTTTACATTTCCCGTAACGGAACCATATTCATTATATGGAAAGTTATCTAATTTTACAATGACCTCTTGCCCCTCTTTTACTTTTCCCGCGCCTTGGGAAGCAATTGTTAACTGTCCAATCAGCTGATCTTGTTTAGGGATAACGGTAAAAACCTGTTCTCCGCTTTGAATAAATTGATTTTCAGTATAAAATTTAAGAAACTGTATTTTTCCATCAAACGGGGCCTTAAATAAGTACTTTTGTTCCCAAACTTTAATGTTATCTAACAAATCATTATATGATGAAATAAGGGCTATTTTTAACTCTTTTTCTTTTTCAGGTTTTGTAATATATAGTTCATCTAATTGATTGGTTGTTTGCTGAAGGTTTTGCCTTAGGCCGGCCAGATTACTCAAGGCACTCTGATACGCGTCTTTAGCCGAAATATAGTTGATTTGTGTTTTGTCTAATTCAGCTTCGCTAATTACTTTCTTGGTGAATAGAATAGAATCGCGCCTGAAAAATTTATGAGTGAAATTCAAATTATTTTCGGACATGGTTATTCTTTGTTTCGCGACCTTAATTGCTTTTTCCTGTTCGTTTAAGATTTCTTTCAAGCTAGCATCTTTTTTATCATAAAGATCATCTTTCTGATAATTAATATATAGTTGAAGTGCTGACGTAAATGCATAATATTTAACGTTTAAGTCTCCTAATGAAAAATTCTTAGGCAGATGACTAAACAGCTCCATCACATTGCCGCCATTTGGATTATAATCTTTAAGCAGTTTAGATATGTAATCAACATTTTTAGGTTGTGTTGCATTTTCAATATAAGCTATAATTTGTTCTGCCTTTACATTATCCATAGATCTGACATTCAGTATTTTCAATTTACCATAGGTATTAGAAACTAATTTTAATGGTGCGCTATTAGTATTAATGGTAATCTGACCTTGAACTACATCTGGATAACGCACTATCCAGCCGAAAATAGCCATAAGCATAAACAAAAAAAGAACGATCAGCGTTACCCAGATACCGAAACGGTGAGGCATTCGTTCTATAATATGCTGCACTTCTTCACTTCTTTCAGATTGAAGCGCTATATCTAACTTAGTATTTTCCATCAGATTGAGATTACAGGTGTATTGATTAAGTTTTCAAAGCCTTCGAGTCCTGCAATTTGAGATTGAACGAGCTGGAAGTAGCGACCTTTCCTTTCCATCAGTGTCTCATGATTCCCAATCTCCACAACCATACCTCCCTGCATAACGATAATCTGGTTTGCTTTTCTTATCGTACTCAAACGGTGTGCGACCACGATAACTGTTTTTCCTTTGAAAACATCATCAAGTGCGTCGGTTATTTTTTTCTCATTGATGGTATCCAAAGAATTAGTTGCTTCATCAAAAAAAAGGTAATCCGGATCTTTATATAATGCTCTGGCGATTAAAATTCTTTGTTTTTGACCTCCGCTTAAACCACGCCCTTGTTCTCCCATCATGGTCTGATAACCTAAGGGCAAAGCTTCGATCTCCTGTGCGATATTAGCGGTACTTAAGGCTTTTTTTAACTTTTCATAATCTATATGTTCATCATCCAATACAATGTTGTTTAGGATAGAATCATTGAAAATTTTTCCATCCTGCATTACGGCGCCACATTTATTTCGCCATTGCCGGAGGCTCACATTGTTGATATTCATATCACCAATTTTGATTTCTCCATAGCTTGGTTTATATAAACGCAGCAATAGTTTCAATAACGTAGATTTTCCACTTCCGCTATCTCCAACTATTGCAGTTACTTTACCTTCAGGTATAATAAGCCTTACACCTTGCAAAACTAACTTTCCTACGGGTGTATATTGAAAAGCAACATTATTAACGATCAAACTTTTATTTTCTGGTAGCTCTACATGGTTTGTGCCAACATGATCATGCTCGTCTTCAAGTTGATGAATTTCATTGAGGCGTAGAAAACTCAATTTTGCAAACTGAAAAGAAATGATAAACTGTATGAATTGCTGCACTGGCGCATTAAGCATTCCTATAATAAATTGGGTTGAAATCATTACCCCAAAAGTAATCTGACCATTAATTACCGCTTTGGCGCAATAAAAGGTTATAAAAAGATTCTTTAGCTGATCAATAAACTGAGCTCCTAAATTTTGTGTGTTGGTAATACTCAAAACCCTGAGGTTAACCTTATAAAGCCGTGCCTGAATATTTTCCCACTTCCATCTTTTCTGCTTCTCATAGTTGTTAATCTTAATATCTTGTATGCTACCAATAGTTTCTACCCAATAACTTTGGTTTTTACTAACCAATTCAAAATATTCCCAATCAAGTTTTTTGCGAATACTTAGAAACGCCATTACCCAAAGCACATAAATCGTACTACCGCCCAGAAAAATCCAAAAGATGCTGGTATTATAAATAAACATGATGACCCCAAAAACCACGAATGTCAGAGCAGAAAAAAGCATACCTAACGAATTGTTCATGATAAAAGCCCTGATGCGTTCATGGTCCTGTGCCCGTTGTAGGATATCACCCGCCATTTTATTTTCAAAAAAGGTTATGGGTAATCGCATTAATTTAATTAGATAATCAGAAATAAGCGCAATATTAACACGGGAAGTTACGTGAAGCAGAATCCAGTCACGCACCATGTTACTTAACAATACACTTATTATAATGGCGATATTGGCTAATAATACAATATTGATGAAATCAAGATCATGTGTCTGTATCCCTACATCAATAACAGACTTACTGATAAATGGCAGGACCCTTGAAGTATAGTAACAAGGAGCATCACGATAAACAGGTTTGCAAAATTTTTTCGGTACGGATGAAAGTAGCCTATAAAATTCTGAAAGGTCTTTTACGTTCTGTTTTTTCGCTATCGCTCCGTTCATAAAAATCGGCCATAGGTTCTATGGCCATTAATACGCCCCCTACTAGCCTGAACCCCTTCATAAACACCTGCAGTATTTACTATAGCTTCTTTCTTTAACCACTTTGAGGCGAACTCAGTTGCCGAATATTTAAGATGGCCTTTGGCCGGGTCAGAAACATAGATAGTACCATCAGCATGATCATAAGGGTTTAGGTTCTCTGTATTATTATTCGTTCTTTTTGCCTTAGCCTCGTAGACAACAATAAAGTGACTATTATCCCAATGGACAATAACCGGTAATGGAACTTTATATAACAAATCATCAATGCTACATTTTAAGGATAAACTTCTCAAGCCAATTTCTTCCGCAGCATGACTAAGATCTGCAAAAGAAACACCCTCTTTGGTTAATCCGCATTTATCACGGAGGCATTGTAAACTATAAAATTTTCCATAATGTTTGGCGATCATTTTCAAACAGGATGGACCACAGTCCATCATATCCATTTGACGATCAGAAGGGAAAGCACTATATTTCATGGCGTTAAATTAGATAGCACAAAAGTGTTACTTTAAGCTGATGATTACCAAATAAAGTATTCCAGATCAGAATAAAAGTCAATATCTAATAGGTATCGGTTAAAATATGCAAATTCACCGTGATATAAGTGTGCTTAGCTTTACATCAACTAAAAAATTAATAGCACTTAATTAATTAATATGATGATAAAAAAATCTAAAGCAAGGCTCGCATTCGAAATGTTAGAAAAAGAAATGGAACTTCTTATGCCAGAAGAAACAACTCAGTATCTTGGGGGTACCGGTAGTGATGGCAGTACCATTTGGGGAATAGACTCACAAGGAAACTTCTATTACAAATACGAAGGTGAAACTACATGGACTGCCTTTAATCCATTGAACGAGGTAACCGTTACGAGTAATGGCAATAGTACGTTAAACAATATGTACAGCGATTATCTATACTGGAAAAATCAAACATCTAGCACCGGTTATAATACCGGGCAATATTCTAGTACGGGTTACAATAGTAATGGATATAACAGTAACGGGTACAGTAGCAATGGCTATAACAGCAATGGAATTTTTGCTGGAGGCGGGGGCGGCGGCGGAGCGATTTATTCTCTTGGTGGCCAAAGTTCGAATGATACACTCCTTATTCCTATAAAATTACAGCAACCGGTCCCTCGCAAATGTCTCTAATTGATGTCGCAGGCATGATGAATACGTCACTTGGAACAGCTAACTCATGGGCTCAGGCAAGCGCAATTGCGGCAAAACTTGAGGTTGCTGCGCAATTTGCCACAGCAGGTAAAATATTTGGCTATCTGGATGTGGCAAGTAATGTATTAGAAATTACAGATAGTAAACAATCAATGTTACAAAACGTAGAAGATGGTGGACAAGCAGTTTTAGGTGTTGCTTTAATTTTCGCTGGAGGACCAGTAACTATTGTAGCCGGGGGTATAATATTAGCAGCATGGGAACTTTGGGAATATAAAAGAGACAATTAGATGTTTAATCTAGAAACGTATTATCAGGCGCTATTTAATTTTTTTTTTAAAAAAAGATGGGTATAGCAAACTTACCCATATTTTGGGCATCCATGGTGTTTTCGCTTATGTTAATGATAACGTTATCATGTCTTACAGTCATTTTAGATATATTATGGCCAGGCACAATTGATACTCATTTTGAAAAACCATGGCTGTATGTTTACGTTATAATTCAGTCGATTTTAGCTTACATTATTATTTTTTACATTTTTAGATTTAAAAAGAAGGGAGATAATGACGATTACTCTTTCCCTATAAGTGAAAAAAAAAGCAGATCTACTGTTAGATTGTTTATTATTCAGTTTGTATTGTTTTTGTTTTTAGTCTTTTTAAGAGATTTGTTGAAATTATAAAAAACTCCGGTGCCGAATTATTCGAGAAAAGCAATAAATGACGCTTACTATAATGAAATCTAAAACGCCTCAAACCACTATTCTTATTCCATCCTATAATTGTGGGAATTACCTGCTGGAATGCTTAGGAAGTATTTTACGCCAAAATTATGATGATTACGAAATACTCCTTATTGATGATGGAAGTACTGATCAAACAGAGAAAGTTATAAGATCACTGGGTATTGCGAATCTTCGATATTATCAAAATAAACGTAATTCAGGAATCGTGCCTACGCTAAACCGTGGACTTAAACTGGCGAAAGGAAAATACATTGCCCGCATGGATGCTGACGATGTTATGCTGGGGAACCGATTGACAGAGCAAATTGAATTTTTGGAGGATAACCCCGATTTTGGAATGATTGGAGGAAGTTATCAGATTATGGATGGAAGCGGCATCTACAGAGATACCGTTTATACCCGAAATGACCCTGACTTTTTAAAGCTTTCGCTGATGTTTAGAAACCAGTTTCATCATTCAGCAATAACAATGCGTACTGACATCGCAACAAAGCTAAAATACAGCACCAAATTTCCTTATTGCGAAGATCATGAATTATGGACAAGGTTTTCAGAAGTTTCTAAAGTAACCAATCTAAAAGGAATTTATTTAAGTTATAGATGGCACGTCAATAACAGCTGCAGCAAAAATCAAGCAATGCTAAAAACTTCTGTGTTATCACTCATGTCCAGAGAATTAGATAAAATTGCTGTGGAACATAATGCTAAGGAACTCATGTTGCATGGATCTGTTTGTTTTGGAATGGGAAACTTTAAATTTAGAGATACAGTGAGCGTAGCTGAATTAAAGAAATGGTATGATAAAATTTTTGCCTCTAAAAGCTTAAAACAGCAATATTCCAGCGAATGGCTCGAAAATTTCAGAAAGGAGATTCTGAAGTCTTATTGTGGGATAGACGAATAGGATTAAATAACGCATCTCATCATGACAGCTAACTCTCGTTTTACCAAGATCACCTACTTGATTTTGGCGCATAAGATGCCCTTGCAAATCAGTCGTCTGATCAATGCACTTGAAGGTCCCGATGTGAATTCCGTTATACATATCGATGCATCAGTTTCTATTGACGATTTTACTGAGGTACTCAGGAATAATAAACAAGTATATTTTTTGGACGAGAGGGTTAAAAGCAGCTGGGCAAGTTATGATATGATTCAGGCGTGCCTTAATGCTTTTCAATTCATCTTAAATAACCTAACAACAGATAGAATTATATTATTAAGTGGGCAGGATTATCCTATTAAATCATTTAAACATATCCATTCATATTTTTCGGCAAACAGAGATAAAATTTTCATAAACTATGTAAAATTGCCCTTTTCAAAAAGACTTGGGGGCGGTTTGATGAGATTTCCTAAAATTCCGAAACCTCAATATATTCAGAACCTATATTCTGGATCTCAATGGTGGTCATTTCCGATAAACTTAATCCACTATATATTAAATTTCCTGGAAGCACATCCCGATTATATCTATTACTTCAAACAGGTGTATTTACCGGATGAGAGCTTCTTTCAAACCTTGCTTTTAAATTCAACTGAAAATTTCATTAAGCAAAATCTAGTCAATTCTTGTTTAAAGATGATGCGGTGGGATGCACCTTTTATGCATCCAAGGATGTTAACTTTTTCTGACAAAAAAATTATAACCAGAAGTAAAGCACTTTTTGCCAGAAAATTTGATATTATCGAATCCAGGTCAATTTTAAAAGCGATAGACGAGACATTCTTAAAAAAAGAAAAACTTCCCGACGGGCAATCTGATGATAACAACAGGGAGGTATTTCTATATATTATTTCTGGAAATGATAAAAGCCCTTTTATTTACGACAAAAAATTTTCAGCGTCCAAAGCAACTCGGTTGCTCTATCATCAGGATAGCAATCCCGAACTTCGTAAAGGTTGGCCAATTAAAGACTATGTTGCTTTTAGCAATGAGATACTTCATAACCTCGGATATTTTGCAATTTCAGAAGATATATTTCCTGCAAATACGCATTTTCCCTTGCTCAGATTTTTTCTGGAGTATCCAGACTATGAATATTATTGGATTATAAATTCAGAAATTTATTCAGTTAATGAATTGAATCATTTTTTCCTAGACATTGAACAATCTGATGCAGATTTTCTTTCTCTGTCTTTTAAAAGCCTCGAAGAATTAAAGGATTGGCCTTGGTGGCAAAGTCTAATTTATAAGTTAAAACCGTTATCTGATCAGGAACTAATTAAATCAGATAATACCATTTATAGAATCTCCAATTCGGCACTGGAATTTATACATTGTTGCCTTTCTGCAGGTTGGTCGGGCCATCATGAGGTACTTTTACCAAGTCTTTTAAACAAAGCAGGATTCAACCTTCAAAATATAAATATAAAAGAGTAGAGACACACCTACTCAAAAAACAATTCCGATAAAGATAAAAAGCAAGTAATCTATATTAATATATTGTTATATCAATCTACCTAAAACTATTAAAGCGAAAGGAGTTAAATAGTATGGTTGCCCTCACGAGAACTACTTTTTGTTTCTTATAAGGATAATCACACTCCATTCCCCATAATAGCAAGCAGTACTATTACTTATGTTGATATGAAAAGATACGCTGTATGGCATCTATATAATATCGTTAATGATAAACTTTGGGGAGCAATTTGTGAAAAGAATAATAAAACGTCCGGTTACATAGTTTAGGTTGTTATTAAACGCAAAGCAGAATATATTAGCCTGCCTGACCATGATAGAAGATTTTGCTAATCTATGACCTCTTAATAAAATCATCTAAAATTATTGCTAAACCTTCGACAATAGAACTACTACAAACAAATTTAACAGGCTTTCATTAACTATTTTATCTAATCTAACAATTATGTTCTATCGAATCACTCCCTCAACCTGCAAAATCCTTACATTTATCTTATTGTTGATATGCTCAATTGTTGTAGCTGCGCAAGTTAAAACTGACACCGTAACCATGCCGGTATTTTTATACAGTTAAAGACAAAACAGGATAAGCTAAAAGCACCCGTTGATGATAACAGAAAATTAATCACCATCTATGATTTGAACCAAACGGCGCCTGATCTATTAAAAACGATTACAGGAGATCGGCCAAACCAATTTAATGGAATGTTCATTACTTCTATAGATGATTTAATGGCAAACGGTGGTGCCCTTATAGATTGTACTAAAGATGGTATAAGCATTTCTGATTTTGACAAAAATATTTCCTATTTAAATGCATTAAACTTTTCCAATTTTACGGCTTTACCCAAACCTATTCCTCCTTTTAATGAATATGCTATTGTTAAAGCAACAGTAAAGTGGATTAAATATACCCGTATAAACCTAAAACCTACAGAAAGCAGATATAAGCAATCGCATTTAAACTTAGTTAAAGGTGCTGACCAGATTCATTATAATTATTTGATACCCATCCAAATCATTCATCAAAATACAATTAATAACTAAGCTAATATCTTTCTAAAAAGTAAACGGCAGATGTATTGGCTTTATTTTAATCCGAAAAGGTTAAGTAACATTAGTGAAATGTACCTTTTTATAACCTTTAACAATTTAACTACAAAATTAGCGTTGAAGACAGACCGTTTAATTTAGAACAATTCCAAATTACGGAATCGCCCACCTAAAGTCCCTTCAAACCTTGCTTTTTATTATTTTTGTTTTATCCAAAAAATTCACTTTTTTGGCTGATAACCACAAATTAATCACAATTAATAGTATTCTTTTAAGAAGTTGTATTTACTGCATAATACTCCGCCAAAAAGAATAAATAGCTAAGATGAGTATTTATAACGATTATATTAAGGAGATAGAAGAACGTAAAACGCAAGGTCTTCATCCTAAACCTATTGATAGCGCCGAATTATTGAGCGAAATCATCGACCAGATCAAAAATGTAAACAATTTTAACAGGGCAGACGCTGTTAATTTTTTCATATACAATACCCTACCGGGGACTACGGCTGCCGCAGGTGTTAAAGCCCAGTTTTTAAAAGAAATTATCGCAGCTGAAGTTGTTGTTCCAGAAATTACATCTGATTTTGCTTTCGAACTCCTATCACACATGAAGGGCGGACCTTCTATTAAGGTTTTATTGGATATTGCTTTGGCTGATAATGGCGATAAAGCCAAAAAAGCTGCTGATGTGCTTAAAACGCAGGTATTCTTATACGATGCCGATACCGACCGTTTAAAAGAGGCCTACCACAACGGTAATGCCATTGCCAAAGAGATATTGGAAAGTTACGCTAAAGCTGAATTCTTTACTGAATTGCCTCCAGTTGCTGAAGAAATTAAAGTGGTAACCTTTATCGCCGGTATTGGAGATATCTCAACAGATTTACTATCTCCGGGCAACCAGGCGCACTCACGTTCAGACCGTGAATTACATGGTAAATGCATGATCACACCTGAGGCGCAACAGGCCATTAAAGACCTCCAGGCACAACATCCCGATAAAAGTGTGATGCTGGTGGCCGAAAAAGGCACCATGGGCGTAGGTTCTTCTCGTATGTCGGGCGTAAACAATGTGGCACTTTGGACAGGTAAACGATCAAGTCCTTATGTGCCGTTTGTTAACATCGCTCCAATCGTTGGTGGCACCAATGGTATTTCGCCTATTTTCCTGACCACGGTTGATGTGACAGGTGGCATTGGTATCGACCTTAAAAACTGGGTAAAGAAAACCGATGAGTATGGCAATGTTGTCCGTAATGAAAATGATGAACCTGTTTTAGAGGAAGTATATTCAGTAGCAACGGGAACGGTGCTGACCATTAATACCCGAACTAAAAAATTATATCACGGAGACCAGGAGCTGATTGATATTTCAAAGGCCTTAACGCCCCAAAAAATGGAATTCATCAAAGCGGGTGGCTCTTATGCCATCGTTTTCGGTAAAAAGATCCAAACTTTTGCGGCAAAAACTTTAGGCATGGAAGCCCCGGTTGTATTTGCTCCGGCAAAAGAAGTATCTATTGAGGGCCAGGGTTTAACAGCGGTAGAAAAAATATTCAACAGAAATGCAGTAGGTCTAGCACCAGGAAAAGTTTTACATGCAGGCTCTGATGTGCGTGTAGAAGTAAACATTGTAGGTTCGCAGGATACGACCGGTTTAATGACCGCTCAGGAGTTAGAAGCTATGGCTGCTACAGTAATTTCGCCAATTGTTGATGGGGCTTACCAGTCAGGTTGCCATACAGCATCTGTTTGGGACAAAAAAGCGCAGGCCAACATCCCTAAACTGATGAAATTCATGAATGATTTTGGTGTAATCACTGCCCGTGACCCTAAAGGCACTTATCATTCAATGACAGATGTTATCCATAAAGTATTGAATGATATCACGATTGATGAGTGGGCAATCATCATTGGAGGCGATTCGCATACCCGTATGTCAAAAGGTGTGGCTTTTGGTGCTGATTCTGGTACAGTAGCTTTAGCTTTGGCAACCGGCGAGGCATCTATGCCGATTCCCGAATCAGTAAAGGTAACGTTCAAAGGCGCCATGAAAGAACACATGGATTTCCGTGATGTGGTTCATGCTACACAATTGCAGATGTTGCAACAGTTTGATGGCGAAAACGTATTTCAAGGCCGGATCATTGAGGTACACATCGGCACCTTACTGGCTGACCAGGCTTTTACTTTTACCGACTGGACGGCTGAGATGAAAGCAAAGGCATCTATCTGTATTTCGCAGGATGATACGTTAATCCAGTCGCTGGAAATTGCTAAAAACCGTATTCAAATCATGATAGACAAAGGTATGGACAACCATAACCAGGTGCTTCAGGGATTGATCAACAAAGCAAACAAACGTATTGAGGAAATTAAAACTGGTATTAAACCTGCTTTAATGCCTGATACAAATGCCAAATATTATGCGGAAGTAATTATTGACTTAGACATTATTAACGAACCGATGATTGCCGATCCGGATGTGAACAATGCCGATGTGTCTAAACGGTATACGCATGATACCATCAGGGATTTAACTTATTACGGTGGCGATAAAAAAGTTGACCTTGGTTTCGTAGGTTCTTGCATGGTACACAAAGACGATTTAAAAATCGTTTCGCAATTATTGAAAAACGTAGAGAACCAAACCGGTAAAGTAGAATTTAAAGCGCCGTTGGTGGTGGCCGCCCCTACTTACAATATCATTGATGAACTGAAAGCAGAAGGTGACTGGGAATACTTACAGAAATACTCAGGATTTGAGTTTAGTGATGCCTTGCCTAAAAGCGTAGCCCGTACCGAATATGAAAACATCATGTATTTAGAGCGGCCAGGTTGTAACTTGTGTATGGGTAACCAGGAGAAAGCCGCTAAAGGCGATACCGTAATGGCTACTTCGACACGTTTATTCCAGGGACGCGTGGTTGAAGACAGAGATGGCAAGAAAGGCGAATCTTTATTGGCCTCTACACCGGTAGTGGTACTTTCAGCCATTTTGGGGCGTATTCCAAGCATTGAAGAATATAAAGTGGCAGTAGATGGTATCAACTTAACCAAGTTCACCCCTATTTCTACAAAACAATAAGAAACAAAAAAGCATATTATTTGTTAAATCTTAAAAAGGGCTATCGGAGAAATCTGGTAGCCCTTTTCTTTGTATAAACACTTAGATAGAATGGTTTTAAATAAAATATTATGACAAATCTCAAAAATAATTCTGTTTAAAATTGTTTACTTTAGATAGTACCTTATTGTTAATAATTATAAAAATTAAAGTATGGCTTTTGATATAGACATGATTAAAAAGGTGTACGCAAACTTCGGTGGTCGCGTAGAAGCTGCGCGTAAAGTAGTTGGCAGGCCTTTAACATTATCTGAAAAAATATTGTATGCACACCTTTGGGATGGAGATCCTAAAAAGGCGTTTAAGCGTGGTTCTGATTACGTGGACTTTGCACCGGACCGCGTAGCAATGCAGGATGCTACTGCCCAAATGGCCTTATTGCAGTTTATGCAAGCGGGGCGTCCGCAGGTTGCAGTACCTTCTACCGTACACTGCGATCACTTAATTACAGCTAAAGAAGGTGCTGCCATAGATTTACCTCACGCCAGAACAGAAAGCGCAGAGGTTTTTGATTTCTTATCCTCTGTATCCAATAAATATGGTATCGGTTTCTGGAAACCAGGTGCCGGTATTATCCACCAGGTTGTGCTGGAAAACTATGCTTTTCCGGGTGGAATGATGATTGGTACCGACTCGCACACGGTAAATGCCGGCGGTTTAGGTATGGTAGCTATCGGCGTTGGTGGTGCTGATGCCTGCGATGTAATGGCAGGTTTACCATGGGAACTAAAATTCCCTAAGTTGATTGGTGTAAAACTAACCGGCAAGTTAAACGGCTGGACTGCTGCGAAAGATGTAATTCTAAAAGTAGCTGGTATTTTAACCGTAAAAGGTGGTACCGGTGCCATCGTAGAATATTTTGGGGATGGTGCTACTTCCATGAGTTGTACGGGTAAAGGTACCATTTGTAATATGGGTGCCGAAATCGGCGCAACTACCTCTACCTTCGGTTACGACGAGAGCATGGAGCGTTACTTACGTGCGACAAACAGAAACGAAGTGGCTGATGAAGCAAATAAAATTGCCGCATATTTAACCGGCGACCCGGAAGTTTATGCTGATCCTGAAAATTATTTTGATCAGGTAATAGAGATTGATTTAGATACTTTGGAACCTTATTTAAATGGCCCTTTTACACCCGATTTGGCTACTCCTGTTTCGCAAATGAAAACAGAAGCAGAAAAAAATGGCTGGCCGTTAAAAGTAGAATGGGGATTAATCGGTTCTTGTACTAACTCTTCGTACGAAGATTTATCAAGAGCGGCCTCCATTGCCAACCAGGCGATTGCAAAAGGTTTAACCACCAAAGCGGAGTTTGGCATTAACCCGGGTTCTGAGCAAGTGCGTTACACTGCAGACCGTGATGGTTATTTAAAAACTTTCGAAGATTTAGATGCAACAATCTTTACCAACGCCTGTGGTCCGTGCATTGGTATGTGGGACCGTACAGGTGCAGAAAAAGCTGAAAAAAACACCATTGTACACTCCTTTAACAGAAACTTTGCGAAACGTGCCGATGGCAATCCGAATACTTATGCATTCGTAGCTTCGCCAGAAATGGTTGCTGCCATTGCCATTTCGGGTAATTTAGGATTTAACCCATTAACCGATACCTTAACCAACGATAAGGGCGAACAGGTAAAATTAGACCCGCCTACCGGTTACGAACTGCCAACCAAAGGTTTCGCAGTAGAAGATGCAGGTTTCCAGGCTCCGGCAGCTGATGGTTCGCAAGTACAGGTTTTGGTTTCGCCAACTTCACATCGTTTGCAGTTGTTAGATCCGTTTGCCCCTTGGGAAGGCACTGACCTGACAGGCTTAAAACTATTAATCAAAGCGAAAGGTAAATGTACAACCGACCATATTTCGATGGCTGGACCATGGCTAAAATTCCGTGGTCACCTGGATAACATTTCCAACAATATGTTAATTGGTGCAGTAAACTATTTCAACGACAAAACTGACACCGTTAAGAATCAACTAACGGGCGAGTATGGTCCTGTGCCGGCTACGCAACGTGATTATAAAGCAGCGGGCTTAGGTTCAATTGTAGTGGGCGACGAAAACTATGGCGAAGGCTCATCACGTGAGCATGCGGCTATGGAGCCGCGTCACCTGGGCGTTCGCGCGGTATTGGTAAAATCTTTTGCCCGTATCCACGAAACCAACCTAAAAAAACAAGGTATGTTGGCTTTAACTTTTGCCGATAAAGATGATTACGATAAAATTTTGGAAGGCGATACGATCGATATTTTAGGCTTAACTGAGTTTGCTCCTGATCAACCGTTAACACTGGTGTTACACCATGCAGACGGCACGACTGAGGAGTTTGCAGTTAATCACAGCTACAATGCGCAACAAATAGAATGGTTTAAAGCTGGCGGTGCCTTGAACATCATCAGGGCCGAAGCTGCAGCAAAAGCCGCACTATAGTCTGAAGTCCGGTGTCGGAGGTCCGAAGTCTGGATGTAGATAGGAGATTAATCCCGTTTTGTTAAGGCAAGACGGGATTTTTTGTTTCATAAAATAATCGTCATCTCGACTGAAACGCAGTGAAACGCCTGCCCGTACAGGCGGGGAGAGATCTATTTAATGGGATTTAGCTTCGCTGATCACTGTCTAGTTCTCAACTTTCTTACCAATAATAGCCGCATCGTTGATGGTCATTTCTTTTCGCTAATTATGTTAGAAATTTAGTAATTTTTCCCTACTTGCACTTTAAGACAGAGAGAAATCCACCTACACAGATTTCTCCACTCCGTTGCGCTCCGCTCGAAATGACGTTTCCCTAAAGCTTATCCTGTTCGTTCTAACCCCTTTGTGTTTTAAAAATGGTTGCCAGTAGTTACGATGGATAGATAACAAGATAAATCTATTCAAACTCATGCCCGCAATCATAACAATGATGGCATTTATTGGCTTTAATTGGGGTAGTAAATGTTAGAAAAGCTAATATAGTAGCCCAAAGACTATATTTTTTATCGGTTGCCATGCCATAGCCCACGTTGGTAGAGCCACATTTTTCACATACCGTTTTACTTTCTACTGATTCTTCTTCATCAACAATTTCGTGTGATGATTCAAAATCTAAACTATTGTCTTCAGCCAATAATGCATTAATGGCTTCCACATCTCGTTCAAAAACAATGAGCTTAACACCGCCTATGGCCTGGTTGTAAAGCGGCTGAATGGTAGAAACATTTTCATCGGCCAGAAAACAGGCAAATCCACTATCTTCCAATTTGGCTTTTATGATATTAGCCTCCATTGGATTATAAAAGGTGCTATAAACTACAGTTGTATCATTCATACGTTAAGCGAATAATTTATCAATAAAGATAGCAAAAAAATGATCTAAGAACTAACTCCTTAGGAATCCCCTCCACCAGTACCCCGAATCTTTAATGGTACGCTCCTGGGTTTTAAAATCATTATAGACTAGACCAAACCTCGCTGTAAAACCCTCTGCCCATTCAAAATTATCCATTAATGTCCAGGCCATGTACCCCGTAACCTTAATTCCTCCATTTTTGAGTTTGAGCAGGGCTGCGAGGTAAAGTTTAAAGTATTCGATCCGTTCGGGGTCCTCTACCCTTTTATCAATCAATTTATCGTGATAAGCTGCGCCGTTTTCAGTGATGATGATATTTTTAATGGCCGGATAAGCGGCAAATTGTTTTACAATATTATAAAAGCTATCGGCATTAATTTCCCAGCCCATTGCTGTATGTGGCTTTTTTCTGCTTTTGGCTTTCACTTCCCAAGCCTGGATGATCGGAATGAAAGCATTGTATTTCACCGTCAACGGAAAATAGTTTTGAAGACCGATGAAATCAAAGTCGAATTTCATCCTCTCCTGCAATCGCCAGGTACCATATTCGATCTGGAACTTTTCCAACACGTCCCAATCTGCCGTCGGAAAGCCCATGCCTAATATAGGCTCTACGAACAAACGGTTCATTAAACAATCTATCCGCTTTGCGGCCAATACATCATTATCGCTTTCAGTATAAGGAATTATTTCAGAACAGGAATAGGTAGTCCCGATGTTAGCATTGGCTACCTCGGCACGTAAAATTTTAGCACCCTCAGCCTGTGCCAAAGCCGTATGTAAAACCGCAGGAAAAAAATTGCTCAAACCTGTTTTCCCTGGGGCATGTACCCCAAGCATATAACCTAAAGAAGTGTAACCAAAAGGTTCATTCAAAACGATCCAATTTTTTACCTTATCGCCATATTCTGCTGCACAGATACGAACATAGTCATTGAAGGCAACATTAATGCTAAAGCTTGTCCAGCCGCCCTCATCTTCTAATGCCTGTGGTAAATCCCAGTGATAAAGTGTAACATAAGGTATAATTCCATTTATTAAACACTCATCGATAAGATTATGGTAAAACCTGATCCCTTCCTGATTTATTTCTCCCCTTCCGCTTGGTAAAATCCTCGACCAAGCGATAGAAAACCTAAAAATCTTAAAACCTAAGTGTTTAATCAGTGCAACATCTTCAGCATAACGATGATAAAAATCGCAGGCAGGATCTAATTTATGATTCTTCTTTACTTTACCATTTTTCGCTGTAAAAGTATCCCAGATAGAAGGCCCCTTACCGTACTGAGTTGCCGTTCCTTCTATCTGCGCTGCAGCGGTAGCTACACCCCACAAAAAATCCGAACCGAAATCGCTTGCCTTAATCATTGTTATCGATTATTTGCCATAAGTTGCGAGTTTAATATTAACAAATCATTAATAATCAAAATGATTCGAAATAAAAACAATTTTTGATATTTTTACCTATGCGCTACTCATTAATTTCTTTCCTATTGGTATTACTAAATCTCAATGCCTTTGGAAAATTTGCAGCGCCCGTTAATGATGAACTCATAAATGCCATAAATATTACCAATACGAGCGCATATTGTAGCATAGATGCCGAATTTAACAATTTAGAAGCTACATCAAGCAATTATAATAAAGCTTTAAACTGGCCGGCTGTTGGAAAAGATGTATGGTATAAGTTTACGGCTACAAAATTTGCAGTAAATATTTCTGTTAGCGGAAAAATTAATAACAGCAGTACAGGTACCTTAACAGACCCACTGCTTGCCTTATATTCCTATGATGCCACAACTGGCTTAATTACCGAGCAGCCCGGCACACAGGCCCAATCAAATAATGTTGTTTCTCTATATAAAGGTACTTTAACGGTAGGACAAGTTTATTATATTCGGGTAAGTGCTGCAAATGATGTTACGGGCACCTTTAAACTGTGTATCGATAATTATTTCCCACCAATTCAACCAGGACAAGATTGCGGGACCTTCTCGGTACTATGCACAAAAGAAACCTTTACCCAGCTAAATGTAACCGGAGCTGGTGCAAACAATCATGAATCTGCCGGAACATGCCTGGGTACAGAATCGAACTCTGCCTGGTATATGTTTAAGGCTTCCAAACCAGGTGATTTTACTTTTGTCATCACACCTACGGTAACCTCAAACGATATTGACTGGATTTTTTACGATTTGGGTGTGAATGGAGACTGTAGTAAAATAAGCGGTGCAACAGCCATACGTTGTGCATCGGGCAGTGGTGTAGAATGTACGCCTTCCTATTACAAAACAGGCCTGAGTATGACCGAAACGGATTTAACTGAAGCATCAGGCTGTCCGGCTGGTCAAAATGGCTTTGTTAAATATGTAGACCTCGAACAGGATCATGTTTATGCACTACTCATCGATAATTTCTCGGGAGGGAATAATGGATTTACTTTGGAATTTGGTGGCATGGCAGATTTCTCAGGTCCTACTGCCGAAATTGATGTTAAAAAATTAAAGCCATGTACCAATAACCAGGCGTATATTTTTGAAAGCAAAGCATCAAACTTTGCCACCTTAAAATGGTCTTTTGGTGAAGGGGCAAGCCTGGCTTCGGCCACCACTGCAGGGCCATTTACCGTAACATACAGTACACCCGGAGAGAAAATTGTGGTTTTAGAAGCCAAAGGCACAAATGGTTGTAATGTAGTTACCACACAGACTTTTATTGTAGCTAACACCCCCGAAAAACCTGCAATAAGCGCTTCAAAGATTAATTTATGTCAGGGAGATGTGTTAAAATTAAGCACACCATTTTTAAATTTAGCCAGCTACCATTGGTCGGGACCAAATAATTTTAATTCGACAAGCCAAAACCCTGAAATCCCAGCAAGCGGACCAGAAGTAGTTGGTACATACAAGCTTTATGTTCAGGTTGGAGATTGTATTAGTGAAATAAATTCCTTGGAAATTTTATCGGTCGATTTAAAACCCGAAGCAATGTTTTCGATTGAGGTGAATAATAAGTGCGAAACCGATCAATCGTTTTCTTTTATCAATGCTTCTAAAAATTATAAAAAACTTACCTGGGATCTTGGTCCTGGAATAAAAAGTCAGATTGCCTCTAGTAACGACAGTAAAATATTGACCTTTACTGAGCCAGGACTTAAAACCATTACGCTAACCGTTGAAACCAACAATGGCTGTCTATCAACTTTTACAAAAGACATTTTAGTTGAAGTGAAGCCGCAAAAACCAGAAATAAGTATTAATCAACCTGCTTTTTGTTTAAAGGATATTATAAAATTATCGGTACCGGCACAGGAAGGAATTACCTATGCATGGAGTGGCCCAAACAATTATTCTGCTACAACCAATGCCATTGAGATTCCGGTGACAGATTTTAAACTGGCAGGAACGTATCAGATTGTATTAACAGCAGGGTCTTGTAGCTCCGATCCCGCAACTGTCGTTATCCCGGCCATTGCCAAAATTCCAGCCGCTAACTTTTATACCGAGCCTTCTTTTAATGTAAAATTTTCTATTCCTGTGCCCATTACCTTTATCAATACATCACTTGATGCGGATTTTTATGAATGGCGTTTTGGCGATGGTTTTACCTCTTCAGAACAAAATCCTACCCATATTTATCAAACCGATGGAGTATTCCGAATTACGTTAACGGCATTTTCCAAAAACGGCTGCTCAAATGCAATTACCCAGGGCGATCTTATGATCAAGAAGAATACATCTACATTTGTTCCAAATGCATTTTCGCCAAATGGTGATGGGATCAATGACGAATGGGTTATTGGCGTAACTAACCTCAAAAAATATAGAATACAGATTTACAACCGTTTAGGCACCCTGGTTTTCTCTACCAATAACATATTCGAAAATTGGAAAGGCACTTTTAAGGGTAACGATCTCCCTGTTGGGGTATATTATTATGTAATATTTGGTACTAACCTATCGAATACCATAATTAAATATTCTGGTTCAATAACTTTAATGAGGTAACTGTTTTAAAGTTCATGCTCTGTTACCAACCAACTGATTTAAATAAGTGCCAGATGGAAACATCTGACATCACAAATATCACCAACTATCAATTTAAAGTCAAACCAATCTCTTTCAGTAATATAGCTGCGTTAAAAGTTTTACACGGACCCTGTTTGAGCAGATAATCAAATCTCATTTCACCATCCGCGATCTGGATATCGAAATGGAAATTGCGAACTTTTTCAGGATGATCGATAATCAGATCGGCCAGTTGCAAATCGTGGGTTGCAAAAAGAGCAGGTGTTTTTTCAGCAATAAGCTTCTGGATAAAAACCTTTGACCCTAAATATTTATCGCGGCTGTTGGTACCCCTAAGCATTTCATCAATCAATACAAAAGTATCCTTATCTTTCACCACATTATCCAGGATCATTTTCAAACGATTGAGTTCCGCCTTAAAGGTAGAGGTACTTTCATTCAGCGAATCTTTGATCCGCATATAGGTATTAATCGAAAAGACGGCTAATTGCATGGTTTTAGCACAAACAGGTGCACCGGCGTAAGCCAAGACCATATTAATCCCCAATGTGCGCAGAAAAGTGCTCTTTCCAGCCATATTAGAGCCTGTTACAATGTCAACCGTTGGTTTTACCTCCACTCGAAAATCGTTATTTACCCTTACTTGTTCATGAATAAGCGGGTGCCCGATCTGAGTAGTAACCAGTTCAAATTGATCGGTAATAATCGGGAATACCCAATCTGGCTGATTGTAAGCCGTTGTAGCCAGCGAAATCAATTCTTCAAAATCACCCAAATGATCAAGCGCAGCAATTACATGTTTTGAGGATGATTTATACCAATTATCTAAATTGATGCAACATTTTAAATCCCAAAGTAAAAGGGCATTTAGTACCCCGCCAACGATAATATTCAGTCGGGCATCAAAATTCTCGATAATTTTAGTAAGACCTTTAATTTCCTTATTCACCGGAATTTCCGAATCGAATAAGCTTAGTGTATAGCTGCTTTTCCAGTTCTGGCTCTCTGTCCATAAAATAGCACTTGCATATCCGTTTAGCAGATTCGAACTTCCACCGAAGCTATAAAATACTTTGTTGATTTTTGAGGCCAGCAATACATTCCACCCGATATGGATGATAACCAGAATGGCCAATACTTTCCAAAAAATGCTACTGACCAAAAGTGCGGCTAATATTACGGCGATAGAAATATAAGGTACGATTTTCACATAAAACCGCATAAAAGATCCATTAACAAAACCCAACTGATTGCCTAATTGACTTTTTAACTGTATTTTAATCTGTTCTATTTTATCGGGATTGTAACCATGAAGGTTAGCCCTAAAACTGTAGGTTTCTGCTATCTTGTGCGTTATTTCTTTTATCGCTTCCTGGCGGTGTAATATCCTATCCGTGGTTGATTTTTCTGCAAAATTTTTAGCCAGCAGCCTGTTACCGGTTTTGGTACTGCAACGGTTGATGAGCGAAAACAAAGACGAGGCACCAAAAATATCAAGATCGGAAGTATAAGGATGCTGTTCAGATTCAAAAGCTTTACCATGATCATATCCGTTAGCGGTACCTTGTAAAATACCCCATTCGTTCTGGTAAACCCATAAAAGTTGTTTTTTATAATCAATTTCGCGATCCAGTTGGCTTTGTCTGCGCACAACAATGGCGAAAGCAATTACCGGTAATACTAAACAAATTTGGATCAATGTCCGCAAGCTGTCATCTGCCGAGCGCAGCAGCAAAATAAAAAATAAAATTTCGGTCAGAAACAAGCCTATGCGTAGGAAAGAAAGCTGATCGATTAATTTTTTTGTTCGATCTATGTCTGCAGTAGCCTCATTTATTTTCTTCTGGTAACCGTCTATTATTTCTTCTCGTTGTCGCTGCATGATTTTATTATGTATATATTTCCGAAGGTATCAGATCGATAGTTTGTCTTTTTTGTTACAATTTCTCTAAGTTTGAATTTCGAAATCCTAAAGATAGGCAAAATATTAAATGAAGATTACCCTGATTGCCATTGGCAAAACCGAAGATAAATATTTAATTGAGGGAATTGATAAATACATCAACCGCCTTAAACATTATATTAATTTTAGCTTTTTGGCCATACCTGATGTCAAAAATGTTAAAAACCTAAGTGAAGCGCAACAAAAAACGAAGGAAGCTGAACTCTTACACAAACAGATCAGCAATGGCGATATGGTAATTTTGCTAGATGAAAAGGGCAAGAAATATTCATCGGTTGAGTTTTCCAATTATTTAAACAAACAGATGATTGGCAGTGTTCAACATTTAATCTTTATTATTGGCGGTCCTTACGGATTTGACGAAAGTATTTACAAACGGGCAAATGGCCTAATTTCACTATCTGATATGACTTTTTCTCACCAGATGATCAGGTTATTTTTCGTGGAGCAGCTTTACCGCGGATTTAGTATCTTGAAGGGAGAGCCTTATCATCACGCTTAGTGATGAAAAATGTTTGAGGTAAGATGGACTATGTGGATGTGATATGGAAAACGGAAATAAAAATCATCATTAAATAAAAGAAACCATGATACTAGATAAATATAAACGGGAATACCGGTACAAGAGCAACCAGCGTGGCAGCAATAAATACCTATGGGTAAGCATTATCATTTCACTGATTATTGGCGGATTGATTTGGTATTTCGGCTAGGTACATAAAAAAACACCAGACAAATTGCCTGATGTTTTTTTAATTCTAATATAGAGTTTAAACGCCTTTTTTACTGGTCATATTGGCTTTTTTAGCCGGAGCTGAAGTTTTAGTGGTTGCTTTTGCACTTGCTGCTGGCTTAGCGCCGGTAGCTTTCACTTTTTTATCAGCAGCTTTTTCTTCTGCTAATTTCGCTTCTGCAGCTGGAGCCGGGGTTTCAGGTGCATCTTCTGTAAACAAAGGCAGATCTTTTAAAAGATTATACCAGGTAATGATTTTTTTCATATCCGAAGCATAAACTTTTTCTTGATCGTGGCCAGGAGCAACTTCCAAAAAGAAAGCACGTAAATCGCCTTTTAGATCCGGAGTACTTCCTTTAGCAGAAATTTTTGCAAAAATATCAGCTAATTTGATTTCCTCCTCTTCACCATACACTGTAATATCTTCTAAAGAAGCTAATTTTGTGTTGGTGATGTTGGCTACAATTTTAGTTTTTTGCGCATCTAAGCCTTCTAAAATATAACCCACCTTATTTTGTCCAACCAATTTAAATAAACCTGGTCTGCCAGATACGGCAACAATTCCTCTTAAATTCATATCTTGTGTGTTTAGCGGTTGGGGTTTAGCGCAATAGATCGTCTACCGCCAAGCGCATAATATATTTACGTTTAAAAACTCTTTATTGAACGCTGGGAATAGCGCTTTAAACGCTTATCGCCAAATGCCCTGCGCTCTTAATCTTCTACAACTTCAATATTTACAATTTTATCACCCTGACGAATATCATCAACAAGATCTACATTTTCAATAACTTTACCAAAGCAAGTATGGTTACGATCTAAATGAGCAGTATTTGCTCTGCTATGGCAGATAAAAAATTGTGACCCACCAGTGTTACGGCCAGCATGAGCCATTGATAAAACACCACGATCGTGATATTGATTTTCCCCGTCCAGTTCACAATCAATTTTATAACCTGGGCCACCAGTACCTGCTAAATGAGCCTTAGCCGGATCTTTTGAATTTGGACATCCGCCCTGAACCATAAAGTTAGGAATTACACGGTGAAAAGTTACACCATCATAAAAGCCTTCTTTAGCTAATTTTTTAAAGTTTGCAACGGCTTTCGGCGCATCATTTTCGTAGAATTCTACGGTCATATCACCTTTTTCTGTTTTTATTATTGCTTTACTCATATTTATATCGGTACTAATTTTAAAATTTTGTTCACCAAAAAAAATCATATTTTTTCAGTAGAGGTCAAAAATAACAAAATTGTATAACTTATAACACCATTAATTTTTCAATCCAGTTTAAATGCGGTATTTTAGTGTTTTAAGCATACCGATTTGACAAAGAAATATTATATCCTGTTCATCTGCCTGCTTTGCTCTCTTGGGCTTAGGGCTTCTTCCCTATTAATTTATATGGATGAAGACCAAAAAAACCACCTCAAAGCATACGGTATTGCCTATTGGACCGTCAGCAGACAATTGGAGGTTGATTGGCTTTTAAATTATCGTGGCGGCAGCTTTTTAGTTAAATATAATAAAACAGTTGAGGATGAACTTAAAATCCGCGGTGTATCTTACGAAGTAATGGCCGATGGAAAGGTAAGCAGCCTTTTAAATGAAATCAGCGACCCTGCTGTAAATATGGAAATGGTTAAATTGGAGAAGACACCCAAAATTGCCGTTTACTCCCCAAAAAGCAAACTGCCTTGGGATGATGCCGTTACACTTGTTTTAACCTACGCAGAAATTCCATACGATGTCATTTATGATGACGATATCCTTCAGGATAAATTGAATAAATACGATTGGCTACACCTGCATCATGAAGATTTTACAGGTCAGTATGGCCGTTTTTGGGCTAACTTCAGGTATGCCACCTGGTACCAGGAAGATGTTAAAAACCAGGAAGCATTGGCCAAACGTATGGGCTACAAGAAAGTTTCAGAAATGAAATTGGCCGTAGCCAAACACATTAAGGAATACTGTGCCGGAGGCGGTTTCCTGTTTGCCATGTGTTCTGGCACAGATAGTTTCGACATTGCCCTTGCTGCAGAAGGCGTTGATATTTGTGCCCAGATGTTTGACGGGGATCCCGCCGACCCCAATGCACAATCGAAATTGGATTTTAGCAAAACGCTCGCTTTTCAGAACTTCAGGCTTGATAACAACCCTATGAATTACGAATTTTCGGATATTGATGTGACCCAAACCCGTACGCTGAATCAAGCCAATGATTACTTTACTTTATTCGATTTTTCGGCGAAGTGGGATTTGGTGCCAACCATGCTTACCCAGGACCATGATAAAGTGATTAAAGGTTTTATGGGACAAACTACCGCTTTTAAAAAAAGCTTAGTGAAAACGAGCGTGACCGTTCTGGGGGAAAACAAGGGTGCAGCAGAGGTAAGGTATTTACACGGCGAAATTGGCAAAGGACAGTTTACTTTTTATGGCGGGCACGATCCGGAAGATTATCAGCATGCTGTGGGCGATCCACCTACAGATTTAAGTTTGCATCCAAATTCGCCGGGGTACCGACTGATCTTAAACAATGTACTTTTTCCGGCAGCCAAAAAGAAGCCTCAAAAAACTTAGATTCAAATTCTGGCATTATTCAGGTTTAAAATTATCCAACCTCCTGCTGCATTCCTGTTATGTGTACAGTAAATGGCTTCGTACGCAAAATTTCGATTGAATACTAACCTCACCCAATGCCTATTAAAATCGCACTGATAACCAATAATTTAACTCAAAAAATGTAACACAACTGATACTTTGGCACAGCTTTTGGAATAGCACTGGCAATTAACAAATAGGGTAACACCTAAAATTTAAATAAGAATTTTATAAAGAAAAATATCATGAAAAAGTTATTATTAAGTGCTTCAGTAGTTTTATTAGCAACCGGTGCTTTCGCTCAAAACACCATGACAGGTAGTGACGCGAGATTTGGAATAAAAGCCGGCGTTAACTTGGCAAGATTTCACTCAAGCGGTACTGATGGCAGCACATCTTTCAATGACAATGCAAAGGATAATGTTGGGTTTAATGTAACAGCATTTGCGGATTTCGGTGTAGGAAACAATTTCTTCATCCAACCGGGCGTATCATTACAGAACAAAGGTAATAAGTTTGAATCTACTAGTGCAGCGACAGTAGGTAACAACACCATAACCACTACATCATCTGTTAAAACAAATTTAATGGCCATTGAAGTTCCGGTTAATGCAGTGTTCAGAATCCCTACAGGTGATGCAGGTGCAGTGCAAATTAGTGCCGGTCCATATATTGGATTTAATATCTCAGGTAAAGACAAGGGACAAACCACAGTTACAACGGTTAACAATGCCAACAATACTAGTGCTACGGTAACCAATTCTAACGATAGAGACCTTTCTTTTGGTAGTGCAAGTGATAAAAATTATGGTAGCACAGACTTTGGTGCAAACTTTGGTTTAGCATACCGTACAAATTCTGGTTTCTTGGTAGGTGCTAACTACGGTTTAGGACTTTCGAATTTAATTCCTAAAGATAGCCGCGGTAACTCTGATGCAAAATTAACCAACCGTGTATTAGGATTTTCAGTAGGTTATTCATTCTAAGGGAAAATACCTATGAAAAAAAACCCTTCCCGATGAAAAATCGGGAAGGGTTTTTTTATGCTAGTGACTAAGCACTAATCGTAAAAATTCCAGCTTACCCCAAATTTCAACAAGGCGTCTTGCATTGGATATCGGTTTACAGTATAATAACCTGGTTGGAATAGACCTTGATTTACAAAATCATATTTGACAAAAATATTGGCCCTTTTTAAATTTGCTTTAAAAAAGACATCAATTATTGGTCTTGATTGTAGTTTTATTGGATTACGCTCATCAATATAAAACTGGGCAGTAGCTGGTGAATATAAGTAATTTGCATATTCGGAATTATACCTCACATCAAATCCTACATTGGCTTTTAATACCTTAAAAAAGGTATTATCAAAATAAATACTATTGTAAGTATAAAAATCCGGTGTTCTTAATACCGCATTTTTATCTGTTTTCTGATAAGCAACATAGTTTTCCATTACAAATTTACCAAACCGGGTTTTCTTAGATACATCCAACCTGATCAAACTAATATCAGCAGTAGCCTGTTTTGGTAAAATAGAAGTAGTATTATTGCTCAAATCTGCAGCAAAATAAAGATAATTACTGGTTAAGTAATATTTGGCTCCGGCAGTAAAACCATACTTATCATTGATATAGTTGAAGGATAAATTGGCAATTTTAGTGTTTTTAAAATCATTATTTGTCCATTGGTAATGATTGCCATGGTAATAATTAAAAATAGCTGCCGGTGTTTGGTTCTGCGCATAGGCCCCCAACTCAATCCTGCCGATGGTTTTGCCTAAAAGAATTTTGCTTTTGGCTTCGTATAAATAATCACCGGCATTTTCGCCCTGCAAAATTTGCTGCACATCTAAATTAAAATCTATGTTATTAGAAAACCGATAACCCGCGGAGCCTAAAATGGTAATGTTTTGATAAGCAAACCTACTCTGTTCATAACTGGTGCCATCTTGTTTTAACCCCAGATATTCATGTGTATAATAATCGTGCCTTATACCTGCATCAACCTTTAATTCATTTTTAATAACCGAACTATTTTTTGGCCTTAGAAAGAAACTATAAATAAATTCATTTTTGATGTGTTTTACGTGGGTAGAATCGTCGGTATATGTTGTACTCGCTATTCCTGGAGGCAGCACATTATTTGCATCCGTTCCGTTTTTGTAAAAATCATAACTATTGTTATTATACTCAAACGTGTACGAAACCTTATTGGTAGGTAAAACCGCATTATTAACATTTACAGAGGTATCTATCCTGCCTACGTAATAGGTTTGTTTCAGAAAAATGGTGTTCTTTCGGTACAAATTTCTGGCATCTGATAAATTTATGGGTTCTGCTTCTCTGGAAATTTTGGTGTAATTAGGTTCAAATAATCCTGTAGCTACCGTAGAACCATTCTCATAGGCACGCATGGTATTGAAAATTGCCGATGCCCACATATTATAACGTTTATTGGGCGATTGGTACCATGAAAATATGGCAACATTCAGGTTATCTCCACGCTGCCTCGAATAAAATCCTTTAGAATCGCCGCGGTTAAAATTAACCCCAACGTTCCAGTTTTTTTTTATGTTCTGTGTATGAGTAGCCCTAAAAAGCTGTTCTTTTTGACCTGCACTCACAAAGTACAGGCTGGTGTAAGGCGTTCTGGCCTGATAGTAAATGATATCATCAGGCGTTAAAGCATAATAATCGAGTGAATGGAAGCCCACATCGAAACCAATCCGCTTACTGGGCTCGTACAGTAAGGGGCGGGCCGAAAGCCCCATGTTACCATTGTTAATGGTTGGGTGGGTAGGTTGTAAAAGCGGGCTATAATTCTGAATATTAACAGTTGAGGTATCCAGTGGTAACAGCACAATGCTATCTTTGGTTAAAGACAGCTTGGTAAAGCGAATATACTTGGCTGTAAAAACTACAGAATCTTTACCCCCATCAAGCTTTTTCCTAACTGAATCAAGTTCTTTATTGGTACCAACACTTGTTTTTAAATCTTGAGCAAAGGCTTTGTTGATGCCTAACAGCAGCAGGAGATAAAAACAGATCTTAACAGCTTTATGCATCTTATAGTTCAGAAATTAAGCGGGTTAAAATCTCGGTCATCTTCGGTTCGGCTTTAGCTGCAGCGGCTAAAATTTCATCCAAATCAAAAGGCTGCAGATCTTCCGGAAAACCCTCGTCTGTTAATACAGAAATGGCAAAAACGGGCAGACCTGCATGGTTGGCCACAATAACTTCAGGCACTGTACTCATGCCTACTGCATCAGCACCAATTAAACGCAGGTATCTGTATTCGGCCTTGGTTTCTAAATTCGGTCCGGAAACAGCTACATACACCCCTTTATGGCACTTAATGTCTACACTTTTAGCTATCTCTAATGCTTTCCCTATGATGTCGCGTTTATAGGGCTGGCTCATATCCGGGAAACGTGGACCTAATTCACTCTCGATTAAACCACGCAATGGATTATCCGGCTGTAAGTTGATATGATCATCGATAACCATCAAATCACCTTTTTTAAATTCGGGATTTAGGGAGCCAGCAGCATTGGATACAATTAAGTTTTCGATACCCAAACCTTTCATTACCCTAACCGGAAAGGTGATTTGCTGCATGCTATACCCTTCGTAATAATGTAAGCGGCCTTGCATGGCTATAATTTTCTTACCGTTTAATGTTCCGAAAATCAGTTTGCCGCTGTGGAACTCTAAAGTAGAGATGGGAAAATTGGGAATATTAGAATACATCAGTTGATGTTCAATCTCAATTTCTTTTACCAGGCCACCTAAGCCGGTACCTAAAATGATACCTATTTCTGGCTTAAAGTTCTCTGTTTTACGTTTTATATATTCAACGGTTTCTTCTATTGCTCTTAACATAATTTAAAATGAGTTCGTCAAAGATAATCTTATCTTCTTCAAATAATTCAACCTCGATAGGTAAATAATATATAGGTAAATCTACCAGTAAATCTTTAAATCCGGTAGCTCTTAAACGTTTGCTATCCTTTTCTGTTGTGATAATGATTTTATCTTTTTTATTGCTGGCCATAAAAGCCGATTTAAACTTCTTAAGATCATCATTTTTAAAAGCATAATGGTCAGGAAATTTTTCGTGTTTAATGCTTTCTGCGTATTTTTCAAGCTCTTCGATTAAAGGATCGGGATTTGCGATTCCGGTAAGCAGAAAAATTTCGAAATCTTTAATTGACTCAAGCGTTTGATATTCATTACTGTATAAATGGATCAGATCGCCATATTTTAAATAAGAATGCAAAACTAGCTGATCGACATCTGGCTGCAATTCATTTACCGAAGCCTGTTGGGCCACATGCAGTAAAGGCACTGGCGATTTGGTAACCAAAAGTACATCAGCTCTTTTGCGCGAGGAAAAGATATCCCTTAAATTACCCGCGGGCAGTAAAAACTGCAAAGTACCTAATTTCCTGAACTCAAAAAGCAAAATATTTAATCCGGCTTTAATGGCGCGGTGCTGAAAAGCGTCATCCAGGATAATTACATCATGATTGTTTTGCAACTGCTTTACTCCTGCCACACGGTCTTCGCATACGGCTACGGTAACCTGCTTAAACTTCTGGTAATATTGTAGAGGTTCATCACCAATTGTTTCGGCTGTAGCATGATCATCGCCTAGAATAAAACCCTTGGTTTTACGGCCATAACCCCGGCTTAAAATAGCTACTTTATATCCTGATAGCAACCTGACAAGGTATTCGGTGGTTGGTGTTTTTCCAGAGCCGCCAACAGCGAGGTTGCCCACGCAAATAATAGGTAAATCGAACGATACACTGCGCAAAATTCCCCAATCGTAAAGTTTTTTCCGGAGTGTAATGGCCATGGCATAAACCAATGAAAAAGGGAGCAATAAAAGACGTAGATAATTAACTAGCATAGTGTCGTGTTTTCAAAATTACTGATTATTTAAAAAAGAACGGCATAACTTAGGCTCATGCCCACTTAAAGCAACCACTGAGCGACTGAAATGGTTTGTAGGAGGGAGATTTAGTTTGAAGTTGGCAGTTTTTAACTGCCAGTTTACAGTAGCGATAAACTAAAGGCAAATCGACTTGTCAAGTTGTGACCAGATTATTCCGGTTAACAGTTTACAAATTGCAGTTTACAGTTACAACTAAATAATCGAAAACCAACTTATTAAGTTTAAAGTCGATTAATCAATGGTTTTCAATTTGCAGTTTACAATTGACAAATGGCAAATGATCTTAAACTTAAAATTGTTCCAAAATATCTTTATCAGATTTATAGGTTTCAACAATTATCTTTGGAATCATTAAGTTATGCTTCTGATAGAGTGCTGTCCATAACGCTGCATTGTTCTTTTTAGGGTATTGATAAAAATCCTGTCTTACTTTTAGGGTAGAATAATTATCGCTATTTTTCAATTCAGGATCAATATTTTCTAGAAAGACCAGTTCCATCTCTGCTGAAGGTTCTCCCTCAGAAAATAATCCCGCCACTACATTACACTTTAAATATGTAGAAGATAACTTCGACAAACCATTTTCGATGATATAGTTTTGCCTGTTGATCCAGATCATGCTTTTATTTACTGTGGCAATATTGCTTTCCATACCTTTAATCAGGTGTTGATCTACGGTGATATAGACCCAGCCATTCTTGCGTTTGTATAATACATTCTTGGTCCTATTGAAAGCGATCTTATAACATTTGGTTCCCTCATATTCAACCTGCCCTTCAATTTCATAATCATTATCCTCGCTTAGCATATTCTCATTGAGATTACTGACAAAATAAGATTTTAGCTCCACTCTTAAATCAACTGCATAATTGATCTTTACACTTCCTGTTTTTTTAAGTTCCTTCAGCCTTCGTAACCCTTCAAGCTGTAACCTGATATCATTTTTATATTCATCAGTGTGAAGATTAAATAATCCCTCGGCATAGCTATAATATTTGCCGTCTTTTACCATATACTGCCTGCACAACAATTTTTCACTTACCACGCCAGTGTCGGCAAGGTGCACAACAGCATTTTTCATCAAAGTAGCAGCGAAATTGGCGGCATAAATATGCACATCGTCCAATTTAATGTATTTGTCTTTTAACTTAACTCTTAACTCGCCGATAGTGCTTTGCTCATTAATTTCAAAAGAGCGGCTTTCGTAACCCACCGAACTGAAAAAAAGCAACTGACCTTTATTTAAGGAGTCTATTTTGAAACTAAAGTTACCTTCGGGATCACTTAGGGCTATTAATTTCTGCTTGCTGTAGATAGATACGGATGAAATACCTTTATTGGATTCATTAATTACTTGCCCTTTGATAAGCTGTTGTGACCATGCGCTTTGAAAAGTAAAAAGACTAGCTATCGTGATTAGCAATATGATTTTTGAGCGGTATAACATAAGAGATTTATAGCGTTATTTAGTAATATCTGATTATTTAACCGTAAAGTAATTATTCTATTTTAATAACAAAAATATAAAAGAAGGATGGTAGGAGTCAGTTAACCAATTTACCTAGTTAACAGTTTGCACTTTGCAGTTGCCAAAGCATCTAGAATCATTTAGCAGTTTCAGTTTGAAATTTAATACCTGAGTTCGAATAATAATGCGCTTTTATTCTTCTACATGAATATTTATATAAACGGGTTATCACCCTGAACCGAGCATTCGCGAACTCACCGAAGGTAATTCATTTCAGGGTCTTTCCTGCAAAATAAGATGCTGACCATGTAGTAGGCACAAGGCAATTGAAAAGGCTATTTCTACTTGTAAAATAAATCCAATCAGCACGACATAACGAACTTAGGTTAATAAGCAATATGTTAAAATCAACTAACTGATTCAAACAATTCATTGATTAAACCAGTTAACAGTTATTCACGTTTTTTTTATTATTATTGCCAATTACCAAAAATATACTTTAATGTCTCCAAATAAGCGATTAGTAATCGGTCAGGGTCAGATTAGTGGCTACATTTCTATATTTTTAGCTGTTTTAGTTTTACTCGGCATCCTTTGTTTTCACTATCCAGAAAAGCTTACCACCCCGGAGTTTCGTGAAGTTTATACCAAAGAAAGTGTTGAAGTTTTAATGTTGGGCGGTGTTATTGCAGCCCTTTTCTTTTCGGCATTGAGTATTGTTTTAAGCAAAAAATTAAAGTGGGCCTGGCCAGGCTTTTTGTTGACTGCTCTGGCAGTTTTATTGGGTGCGGTAACGGTTCAGGGTAGGGATGTTGCCAAATCTAGCTGGCATTTTGGCTTAGACTGGATGATTTTAGATTTGCTGCTCATGGTGGCTATTTTTGTTCCGCTAGAATTATTTTTTCCGAAAAATACTAACCAGACCAAATTTCATGAAGAATGGCGGACCGACTTAACCTATTTTGTAGTGAGCCATTTATTTATCCAGTTTTTTGGCATTGTAACCCAGAAACCTGCTGTACTATTTTTTGGCTGGATGGGTTTAGATCAGCTGCATACCTGGGTACAAAGCCTGCCATTTGTACTCGCTTTGTTTCTAGCTTTTTTCACTACCGACCTGTTTCAGTATTGGGCACATCGGATTTTTCACACTTGGGTGCCTTTATGGCGTTTCCATTCCATCCACCACTCCACCCAAAATATGGATTGGCTGGCCGGAAGCCGTACCCATTTTATCGATATCTTTTTCACCAGGGCCATGACTTTCATTCCGCTATACATTTTGGGCTTTTCGGCTACGGTTTTCAATGTCTACATTATTTTTATCGCCATCCACGCCGTGCTAATTCATGCGAATACGCGAATTAACTTTGGTCCGTTGAAATACATATTTACCACGCCTCAATACCACCATTGGCACCATTGCGAAGACCCTAAATATTATGGACATAATTTTGCTTCGATCTTTCCATTTATCGACATGATTTTTGGCACCTACTATTTGCCAGGCAAAGAATGGCCTGCCGGAACGGGTGTGCATGAAGCTTCTTATCCGAAAGGTTTCGTTAAACAAACTGTTTATCCTTTTACGAAAAGTCCGTTTGATGCAGATCTGAATATGGAAGAAAAAAGTGATAGATAATGGATTAAGCTAACGCTCGTTTCTAACGAGCATTGAATAACCCATCGTTTTAAACGATGTAATTGTAAACTATTGTTGAGACAAACAAAAACCCTCAGATGTCAACATTTGATCGCGCACAATATTATAAACCCAGCGCTGTGTGTGCTTGGTGTTTCTCTCAATAATCTCTGTGGCTAAGCAAAAATCATTTTACGATGTAATCGTAAAGCTATTTCCGCACTCGTTTGGAAACGAGCGCAAGCAGGATCCTCAGTGTTTTTTTCTCCATTCACTCTGTGGTTAAAAACACAAACATGGAACAAACGCTTTATTAATTCGTTATATTAGTGTTCCATCTTATTTTATGCAGGCCGAAACGGAAATTTTAATTATTGGGGGTGGATTGGCAGGTTTAACCGCTGCACTTCATCTAAATAAGTTGGGTTTAGTGGTTACGTTGATTGAGAAAGATACTTATCCCCACCATAAAGTGTGCGGTGAATATATTTCAAACGAAGTAGCCCCCTATTTTGAATGGCTTGGCCTGGATATTGAAAGTCTGGCGCCAACATTTATCAGCGAGTTACTTTTTACCTCAAACCTTGGGAAAAGTATTCAGACTCAATTGCCATTGGGCGGTTTTGGTTTGAGCAGATATACGCTTGATCATTATCTCTATACCGAACTCATCAACAGAAGGATAACAATAATCCACGATCGCGTTGTGGATATAAATTTTGCCAACAACCAATTCAAAGTAGCCACTACAAATCATACCTTTAACGCCCCTTACGTAATTGGCGCATATGGAAAAAGATCGGCCATTGATGTGAAGCTAAATCGGAGTTTTATGAATAAGCAATCGCCTTTTCTGGCCGTTAAAGCACATTACCAAGCCAATTTCCCTAATCATCTGGTTAGCCTGCACAATTTTGAAGGTGGCTATTGTGGCGTTTCCAAGGTTGAAAACGATCGGTTAAATATCTGTTACCTGGCAAATTATGAACATTTTAAAAAGCACAAAAATCTATCTGACTTTCAGGAAAACGTGCTGTATAAAAACAGTTACCTTAAGGATATCCTGGAAAATGCAACCAGTTTATTTGACGCGCCTATAACCATCAGCCAGGTTTCTTTTGAACGTAAAGAGCCTGTTTATAATCATATTTTAATGGTTGGCGATACTGCGGGCTTAATCCATCCGCTTTGCGGTAACGGTATGGCTATGGCCATCCACGCTGCCAAAGTTGCTTCAGAACTTTTGCATCAAAGGATCGAAGACAAAATCAACTCGCGTGAGGTACTGGAAGAAAGTTATACTGCACATTGGAACAACGAATTTAAAAGCCGATTGAAAATGGGAAGAATGTTATCTTCTCTGTTAAGGAACACCAAATTGGAAAGTTTAGCGATTAATACATTAATTAAAATGCCCTTTGTGTTAAGTACAATAATTAAAAGAACCCATGGCAAGCCCATCACAGTTTCATCATAAATGCCAGTAGATACCAAATTTAGAAGCACAGCACCAGAGATTATGGATGATTTCGCCATGGAAGGCGAGATATTGCGCGATGCGCTTGACAAAATAGCCAGCATTAACCAACTTCTTGGTGGTAATAAGGTTACATTAGATGGTGTTAAAATTTTAACAGACAGCAAACCATCCGATCAGGTCATCAGTATTACCGATATTGGTTGTGGAAACGGAGATATGTTGCGCACTTTGGCCGATTACGCAAAAAAGAAAGGTTTACGTTTTATTTTAAAGGGCATAGATGCCAATAGATTTACCATCAATCATGCTGAAAGTTTATCTGCCAACTACCCTAACATCACCTATGCCTGCAGCGATATTTTTGATGATTTGAGTAAACCAGAACCTTGCGACATCATGCTTTGCACCTTAACACTCCATCATTTTAAAGATGGAGAAATCATTGGTCTGTTAAACAATTTTAAAAGATCGGCAACAATGGGCATTGTAATAAACGACCTGCAACGAAGTGCAATAGCCTATTACCTGTTTAAAGCGCTGTGTTATGTTTTTCGGTTAAATGATATGTCTAGAGAAGATGGACTAATATCTATTTTACGTGGATTTAAAAAGGCAGATTTACTTAAGTATACAAAACAATTAAACTTAAAATCGAGTTCCATAAAATGGAAATGGGCTTTCCGCTACCAATGGATAATTAAAACAACATGAGCGTAACCATAAAAGCAGTAAGTAAAGCCTTACCAGATTATTGGCGGTCAACCGAAGACATTTTGCCATTTTTAGATGTTTGGCTAAAAGACCAGGACGATCGCTTTATCAGGAAAGTAAAAAAGATTTTTGAAGGTGCCGCGGTAGATAAAAGATACTCGATCATGTCGCCCGAAGATGTTTTTAGTAGCTTAAGCTTTGAGGAACGAAACGATATTTATGTACGCGAGGGCATAAAACTGGGCGCCAAATGTTTGGAAAGTGCACTTGAAAAGGCCAACTGGCAGGCGCAGGATTTAGACTACATCATTACGGTAAGCTGCACGGGAATCATGATCCCCTCTTTGGATGCCTATCTGATCAATTTGCTCAAACTGCGACAGGATATTATTCGTTTGCCCGTAACCGAAATGGGATGTGCGGCTGGTGTATCGGGTATGATTTACGCTAAGAATTTTCTGAAAGCTAATCCAGGCAAGCGTGCAGCAGTCATTGCGGTAGAATCGCCAACAGCAACCTTTCAGTTAAACGACTTTTCAATGGCCAACATTGTAAGTGCGGCAATATTTGGCGACGGTGCTGCCTGTGTGTTATTAAGCTCGGATCAAGAAGATACTGGACCGGAGATTTTGGCCGAAGAAATGTACCACTTTTATGATGCGGAAGAGATGATGGGTTTTAAACTCACCAATACCGGACTGCAAATGGTACTGGATGTGGCCGTTCCGGAAACCATTGCCAATCATTTTCCCGATATCATCCATCCATTCCTAAAGAGAAACGGATTCGAAATTAGCGATATAGATCATTTGATCTTCCACCCGGGCGGAAAAAAAATTATCCAGACTGTTGAAGAATTATTCGGACAGCTTGGCAAAAATATAAATGACACCAAAGAAGTATTGAGGCTTTATGGAAACATGAGTAGTGCCACGGTACTTTGTGTTTTGGAGCGGATGATGGATCAAAAGCCATTGCCTGGAGAAAAAGGACTGATGTTAAGCTTTGGGCCTGGTTTTTCAGCACAACGCATACTTCTACAATGGTAACACTTATTCATTAATCATCTACTCATGACCAAACTAGAAATATTAGATCAACTGCCTTATGGTAAATCTTTTCTTTTTGTTGATGAGTTATTACACATTGATGAAAATGGAGCAAAAGGCACTTATACTTATGCTAAAGATTTACCTTTTTATGAGGGACATTTAAAAAATCGCCCGATTACTCCGGCAGTAATCCTTACGGAAACCATGGCGCAGATCGGGTTGGTTTGTTTGGGTATTTATCTGCTCAGAGATGTCAAAACTGATCAAAATATATCCTTGGCCATGACATCAAATGCTATTGATTTTTTAAAACCAGTCAGCCCGGGCGAGCAGGTAATGGTTACCAGCGAGAAAGTGTATTTTAGGTTTAATAAACTCAGCTGCAAAGTAAAAATGGAAAATGCAGCTGGAGAAGTGGTTTGCAAAGGAAATATTTCTGGTATGTTAATTCGGAAAGAAAATGGATAATCGAGTGGTCATTACGGGCTTAGGCGTTTGTGCACCCAATGGTACTACCATTAACGAGTTTTCGGATGCCATAAAAAATGGCATTTCGGGCATCCGCCATCAGCCGGAACTGAAAGCCTTAAACTTCTCTTGCCAGATAGCTGGTAAGCCACTGCTTAGCGATGAGCGAATCGGCCAATATTTTACACCACTTGAATTACGGAACCTAAACAGTACAGGAATTATATATGGCGTTATTGCGGGTTTAGAGGCCTGGAAGGATGCGGGTTTAAACATTGAAAATAATAACGAACCCGAATGGGATAGTGGTACCATTTTCGGGACAGGCACGTCTGGTATTGATAAATTCAGATGGGCAATTAACAAAATAGATGCGCTCGAAATTAAAAAATTGGGCAGTTCAGTTGTAATTCAAACCATGGCCAGTGGCATAAGCGCTTTTATCAGCGGAAAACTTGGCTTAGGCAACCAGATTAGCACCAATTCATCGGCCTGCGCAACCGGAGCAGAAAGCATACTGCTGGCATACGAAAGAATTAAAACGGGCCAGGCTACCAGAATGTTGGCAGGGAGTACCAGCGACAGTGGTCCTTACATTTGGGGTGGTTTTGATGCCATGAAAGTTTGTACTTTTAAACATAACCACGATCCTGAAAAAGGTAGCCGGCCAATGAGTGCCACCGCAAGTGGTTTCGTACCCGGAAGTGGTGCGGGTGCTTTGGTATTGGAATCACTTGAAAGCGCATTGGCAAGGAAAGCTAAAATTTACGCTGAAGTGTGTGGTGGCCATGTCAATTCGGGCGGTCAACGGGGTTTAGGCTCTATGACTGCTCCAAACCCTATAGCAGTACAACGATGCATTCAGGCGGCATTAAAAAATGCCGAAATTGAAGCACGTGAAATCGACCTGATTAACGGCCACCTTACCGCAACAAGCAAAGATGCACTCGAAATAGAAAACTGGAAAATAGCCTTACAACTACCTGATCACGATTTTCCATACATCAATTCGTTAAAAGGTATGATTGGTCATTGTATTGCAGCCTCAGGAAGTATAGAATGTGTGGCTTCGATATTGGAACTTTCGGAGGGTTTTATATTTCCGAATATCAATTGCGAAGACTTAAACCCTGAGATTAGCACTTTAATTGATTCGAAATGTATTCCGCAAACAGTAATTCATCAACCAGTAAATATTTTAGCAAAAGCCAGTTTTGGTTTTGGCGATATTAATGCCTGTATTATTTTTAAAAAATATCCCTATGAATAAAGAAGAGATCATAGCAACCCTGAAAACGATTATTGAACCTTATAGTGAAGATGCAGCAGCATTGGCTCATATCGATGAAAACACCGATTTTATAAAAGATTTAAAAATAAATTCGGCCAATCTGGTTGATATTGTTCTGGACGTTGAAGAAAAATTCAACATCGAAATAGACAATGAGTCCATGGCTAAAATGCTTACGGTAAAAGCTACAACCGAAATTATCGCTCAAAAACTGGAAGCACATGCTGGGTAACGATATCGTTGACCTGAATCTGGCCAAAATCCAAAGTAACTGGAGGCGTAAAAACTACCTGGATAAAATTTTCACCGCAGAAGAACAGTTATTAATCTCGTCGGCAAATAATCCCGATGAAATGGTATGGCTGTTATGGAGTATGAAAGAATCAGCCTATAAAATCCACAATCGTAAAACGGGCATCCGGAATTTTGCACCGAAAAGTTTGAGCTGTTCTATCCATGCAGATACGTATGGTGAGGTAAAAATTAATGGATACAACTATTTTACCAAGAGCGATGTTCAAGCATCGTTTATACATACCATAGCTGCTCCTGTTTACGATAAGTTGAATGCAGTCGAAGTAGTTATTTATGAAATACCTGATCACCCAGATGATTATAAAAGTACTAAACCTGGCAGTGTAAGCCATCACGGTCAGTATTTGGCTTTGATATATTAACTATCATTTCTCTTGTGATTCAGGGTTAGTGTCAGCTGGTAACAGCCGACACCACGAACCACAAATTAACAACCGACACCAGAAAACAACTCCACTAAAAACACCCAAATTTTAACCACAATAAAGTGATAATTAACTTTTACCATCACTCCTCTTACACAGCAGAACGTTTACGCTGTTTTCTTTACAGAATAATGGAATGGCCAAGCCCAAAAAGCATTATCTTTGTGCAAATCATAAAAAATAAAACATGCTTAAAGGATTTTTTAACGTACCCACTCCGGTAAACGAACCCATTAACAGCTATGCACCAGGCACAAAAGAACGTTCGCTTTTAAAAGAAGCTATCGCAGAAGCTCGTGCTAAGCAATTGGACATTCCGATGTTTATTGGTGGCCAGGAAGTACATACTGAAAATAAGAAGAAAGTAGTAGCTCCGCATGATCATCAACATGTACTGGCTACCTTTAGTTATGGTGATAAAAGCCATGTAAAACAAGCCATAGATGCAGCACTAGCTGCCAAGGCAGCTTGGGAAGCTTTAGCCTGGGAACATAGGGCTGCTATTTTTATGAAAGCTGCTGATTTGTTCGCTACAAAATACCGCTACCAAATTAATGCAGCAACCATGCTTGGGCAAAGTAAAAATGCCTATCAGGCTGAAATTGATGCTGCTTGTGAACTGGTAGATTTTCTACGTTTTAACGTAAGTTACATGCAGGATATTTACGGACAACAACCGCCGGTATCGCCAAATGGCATGTGGAACAGAACAGAACAACGCCCTTTAGAGGGATTTATATTTGCTTTAACACCTTTCAACTTTACAGCAATTGCAGGTAATTTACCAGCTTGTGTAGCCATGATGGGTAACGTTGTGGTGTGGAAACCTGCAGATACCCAAGTTTATGCGGCCAATGTAATTATGCAGGTTTTCCGTGAAGCAGGTTTACCTGACGGTGTAATCAATCTTATTTTTGCAGATGGCCCTGAAGTTGGCGATGTGGTTTTCAATCATCCTGATTTTGCAGGGATTCACTTTACAGGCTCGACAAAAGTTTTTCAGGAAATCTGGAAAACAATAGGAACAAACATCCATAAATACAAATCATATCCACGCATCGTTGGAGAAACTGGTGGTAAGGATTTTATCCTGGTCCATCCAAGCGCAGATGTTGCTGCTTCGGTTACTGCAATTGTTAGGGGAGCCTTCGAATATCAGGGACAAAAATGTTCAGCAGCCAGCCGTACTTATATCCCTCAAAGCCTGTGGCCTGAGATTAAAAAATTAATGTTAAGAGATTTAGCCTCATTTAAAATGGGCGGAACAGAAGATTTCGGCAACTTTATTAATGCCGTTATTGATGAGCGTTCTTTCGATAAACTGGCTAAATATATCGATCAGGCTAAACAAGACCAAGGTGTAGAAGTTATTGCAGGTGGCAACTATGACAAGAGCAAAGGTTATTTTATCGAACCTACTATTTTAGTAGTTGACGATCCGAAATATAGCACCATGTGTGAGGAACTTTTTGGTCCGGTATTATCTGTTTATGTATACGAAGACAAAGAATTTGACCAGATTTTAGAAGTAATCGACACCACTTCACCGTATGCCCTAACGGGAGCTATTTTATCACAAGATAGATATGCTATAGAAAAAGCCAGTTATGCATTACGCAACTCGGCTGGTAATTTTTACATTAACGATAAATGTACAGGTGCCGTAGTTGGCCAGCAACCATTTGGCGGGGCAAGAGGATCAGGTACAAATGATAAAGCTGGGGCAATGATTAATTTATTGCGCTGGGTTTCTCCTCGTACCATTAAAGAAACTTTTAATCCCCCAACTGATTACCGTTATCCATTTTTGGCGGAAGATTAATATGATAATAACTTTGTATCAAAACCTCCGGAAACATCCGGGGGTTTTGTTTTTTTTAAAAGGACTCCGCCTTAAGAAGCAGAAAATATCTGCAAAAAAACGATGATGACCAAAAGCTCGAAATCTACCACAAAAATAAAAGCCTGGAATAAACCCAGGCTTTTGCTAACAACTAAAAAAATGGCGTAATAATGGTGCATTTATCCCACCTGGAAAGCAGGAGCAACATCATCAACACAGGTACAAGTTACATTCAAGTCTTTAATAATTCCCGTTTTTAAACTATAAACCCAGGCATGTACCGCCAGTTCCTGTCCATTGGCCCAGGCACTCTGTACGATTGATGTATTGGTTACGTTTGCAGCTCCTTCAATGGCGTTTAATTCCACCAAACGGTCAAATCGCTGATCAGGATCTTCGATTGTTGCCATTTCGCGCTCGTGGGTACGATATACATCGCGGATATTTCTCAACCAGTTATCAATAATTCCAACTTGTTTATTACCCAGTGCTGCTTTTACACCGCCACAACCGTAATGGCCACACACAATTACATGCTTAACCTTTAATACATTAATCGAATAATCCAGTACGGAAAGCAGATTCATATCCGTATGCACCACTACATTGGCGATATTCCGATGCACAAAAATATCACCCGGTTTAGTATTTGTGATCTGGTTTGCAGGTACGCGGCTATCAGAACAGCCAATCCACAATACCGGCGGACTTTGACCTGCCGACAATTTGTCGAAAAATTCAGGATCGCTATCAATCGTATCTTTAACCCAATCTTTATTGCCTTGTAACAAGGTATCATAAGTAATATCTTTCGTTTCTATTGTTTTAGCGCACATAATTATAATTTATTAATTTCTTCTTCTACTTTAATATTTAATTTTGGTACTGTATAATGTTTCTGGATGTTCTCCAGGGTTACGATAATGCCTTTTGTATAGGCATTATGCTTATAATTGTAAATGGTTTCCAATACATCAGGATCGATATACCTGGCATTTGAACCATCAACTATTACATTTGTTTCTGTTGGGATATTCGTTAAAACTACCTGTATCGCTGCTTTATTTAAAAAAGAAACCTCCTCTGCCAATTTAATTCTGATATTCTTTTTGTCACCTTCATTTGTAATCCTGTAAAAGAAAGGGTTACGCATATTGGTCCGCAGTAAGTAAAAAATAGAAACCAACATACCAACGGCTACCCCTTTTAACAGATCGGTAAACAACACCGCTAAAACGGTAACCACAAATGGTACAAACTGGTCCCATCCTTTGTGGTACATGTGTTTAAAAAGACCAATCCTTGTTAGCCGATATCCGGTAACCAGCAGAATGGCGGCTAAACAAGACAAGGGAATCATGTTAATGAGTCCTGGAATAAACAGTAGCGACAATAACAACCAAATGCCGTGAAAAATAGCTGACATTTTAGTTCTTGCACCTGCATTTACATTGGCTGAACTTCTCACAATTACAGATGTCATAGGTAAACCACCAACCATACCGCTGGTTATATTTCCTATCCCCTGCGCAATCAGCTCCCTGTTTGTTGGTGTTACACGCTTAATCGGATCAATTTTATCTACCGCTTCGATACTGAGCAAAGTTTCCAGGCTTGCTACAACCGCAATGGTTACGGCAACGATGTATACGTTTTTATTAGCTATTTGAGAGAAATCGGGCATTGTAAATAGCCCCAAAAATTCACTAAAGCCATTCACCACCGGAATCTTCACCATTTGGTCGGCGCGTAGCGGATAATTGGTTCCAGCGAAAACCAGGGTTCCAAGAATGCCCAGGGTAACTACTACCAATGGTGCAGGAACGATTGCCAGTTTCGGAAACTTCGGCCACAAAATCAGGATAGCTATCGATAATAAACTAATCACCACCGCAGCCAGACTAAAATGGCCTATCGCCGCAGTGATTGCAGAAAAAGTATTTTCATGATCCTGTTGGAAGAAACCCTCATCGCCGGTAAAATCGGTATCAACGCCTAATGCATGGGGTAATTGTTTTAAGATTAAAATCAGTCCGATAGCGGCAAGCATCCCTTCAATTACACTTGAAGGGAAATAATTACCAATAGTGCCGGCTTTAACCAGTCCTAAAATCAGCTGGAATACCCCTGCCAATACCACAGCAAGTAAAAATGTAGGATAACTCCCCAATGAGGTTATTGCACCTAAAACAATAACCGTTAAACCTGCCGCAGGGCCACTAACACTTAATTGCGAGCCACTAAAAGAAGCGACCACAATTCCACCTATAATTCCGGTAATTAAACCGGCAAATAGTGGCGCACCAGAAGCCAGGGCAATACCCAAACATAATGGTAGGGCCACTAAGAACACTACAATACTTGAGGGTAAATCTTTCTTTAGGTTCTTTTTGAGAAAATATTTTTTCACATCCGAACCTGAAAAGGCCGGGTTAATTTTTTGCATAACGATATAATAATCTGGTAAATTTTAACGAATAAAATCGTAGGGGATTAAAATATGCTGCATAAAGCATTTACGTATTGCATTAATTTAAACATCGCAATAACGCTCAATACCATTAAACAGGTAATTTTGCCCCAAATAATTAAGACCAGATAAAGTTAGGCGGAGGTGTTGGAACAGTAGGATGATATGGATCTACATATCTTTTGAAGTGTTCTATAAAACTGCTCTTCAAAAAGAAGTGGCTGGAAGAGAACTCATAAGAAAGAATGGGATGATTCAATTCGATGAGTTTGAAATCAGTAAATTTTGCGGTGTCTTTGGCGGTATCTTTTCCGCCTTCATGCTCTAACTCGATTTGCATGATGACAGCATTCATAATTTCCTTATCGATACTTGTATAAAATACAGGTGCACCAGAAATGCCCATCTTCGCCATGAAGATAACCATAAATGTAGCAACGATTAAATACTTGTATTTTCTTAAAAACATTTAGAATTCTAATGCTGTTTTAATTCTTATCCATACAAAAATAAACGGATTATTGGTTTTTCAATGCATTGAGCTGTAAAAAAAATGTAATTTAGGTAAAAGGCTGATATTTGTCAGGCTAAAACAGCATACTTTATAAGTTCCGGAGAACAGCAGTTTATATTGTTATCGGTCAGTTAAGCCCGGCCATCCCTTCCTGTACTGCAGGCGGGCCTATTTTTTTTGGCAAATTAGCTGTAAATTAAGATTATTCGAGGCCAAAAAGGATGTTCCTTCTGTCAGGTTTAGTGAAGAGCGGTTTGTTTTCCAGGCACCGGCCCAGGTTAAATAAACCCGATTGTCGGGAAGAGCTTCCGATCCTTCATCGGAACCCGTACCAAAAAGCGGGACTGAAATTGCCAAAAGATCAGGACCAACCATTTCCTAATTATTAGTATTTTTCTTTGTTTGAAAATGACTGGCCAGTATTTCATAGGTACTGAAGTCCTGCCATATGCTAAATCTTTTTGGCAAAATTAGCGGTAAATTCAAATCAACCGAAACCAAAAAGGATATCGCTTCTGTCAGGTTTAGTGAACAGCGGTTTGTTTCCGAGCACCATCCTAAGTTAAATAAATCCGATTGTAGGGAAGAGCTTCTGACCCTTCATCGGAACTCGTACCAGAAAGCGGACAAAAGCTGCCAAGGGCGAAGAACCAACCATTTCCTAATGATTAATGTTTTTTCTTTTTTGGAAATGAGCGGTCAGGATTTCATAGGTACTGAAGCCCTGCCATATGCTAAATCTTTTTGGCAAAATTAGCGGTAAATTCAAATCAACCGAAACCAAAAAGGATATCGCTTCTGTCAGGTTTAGTCAACAGCGGTTTGTTTCCGAGCACCGTCCTAAGTTAAATAAATCCGATTGTAGGGAAGAGCTTCTGATCCTTCATCGGAACTCGTACCAGAAAGCGGGCCAAAGCTGCCAAGGGCAAAGAACCAACCGTTTCCTAATCATATCAACTATTTTAATTAAAAATGAAAGGTAATTTTTAGTAGGTACACTAGCCCGCCATTCGCTTTACTCAACATCAATGCTTCGAATAAAATAATAGCTCGCTTACCTTGCATTACCACCAGTAATTTTTAATTTTAAAATCTCATCGCATGGCAATGGACAAAAAAATAGCATTACTTAGGGATAAAATAAACCAGGCAAACCTTGGCGGCGGACAGGTTCGGATCGATAATCAGCACAAAAAAGGTAAACTTACTGCCCGCGAGCGCATCCATTTTTTACTGGATGAAGGAAGTTTTGAAGAAATTGGCATGATGGTGACCCACCGAAGCACCGACTTTGGTATGGAACGCGAAAAATATCTGGGCGATGGCGTGGTAACAGGTTATGGAACAATTAATGGCAGATTGACCTATGTATTCTCTCAGGATTTTACCGTGTTTGGCGGTTCACTATCTGAAACCCATGCGGAGAAAATCTGCAAGCTGATGGATATGGCCATGAAAAATGGAGCTCCATTGATCGGCTTGAACGATAGCGGTGGTGCACGTATCCAGGAAGGTGTGGTTTCTTTGGGCGGTTATGCCGATATCTTTTATAAAAATGTACAGGCTTCCGGTGTAATTCCGCAGTTATCGGCCATAATGGGTCCGTGTGCGGGCGGAGCCGTTTATTCGCCAGCCATTACTGATTTTATCTTGATGGTAGAAAATACTTCGTACATGTTTGTAACCGGTCCAAATGTGGTTAAAACGGTAACACACGAAGAAGTAACTTCTGAAGAATTAGGCGGCGCCAGTACACATGCCACAAAATCAGGTGTTACGCATTTTGCCTGTGCCAATGAAATTGAGGCCATTAGCCATGTGAAAAAATTATTGAGCTATATGCCGCAAAATTGTGAGGAAATAGCCGATCACCTATTTTATGAAGCAGCTGATGAAAGCCGGCCACAACTCAACACGCTTATGCCGGAAAATGCTTCACAACCTTACGATATACGTGAAGTGATTGCAATTGTAGCCGATACCGATAGTTTTTTAGAAGTACATGCTGCTTACGCAGAAAATATTGTGGTCGGTTTTGCCCGACTTGCAGGCAGAAGCATCGGTATTGTAGCCAATCAGCCCGCTTACCTGGCAGGCGTTTTAGATAGCAATTCTTCAGCTAAGGCTGCGCGTTTTGTCCGCTTTTGCGATTGCTTTAATATTCCCTTGCTGGTATTTGAAGATGTTCCCGGTTTTTTACCTGGTACAGATCAGGAGTGGAATGGCATTATTACCAATGGCGCTAAGTTATTGTATGCCTTTAGTGAGGCCACTGTACCGCGTATCACCGTTATTACCAGAAAAGCATATGGCGGTGCTTACGATGTAATGAACAGCAAACATATTGGTGCCGATATGAATTACGCCTGGCCTAGTGCAGAAATTGCCGTAATGGGTGCCAAAGGTGCTGCAGAAATTATTTTTAAACGTGAAATTACCGCAGCAGAAAACCCTGAAGAGAAATGGCTGGAAAAAGAAAAATTATACTCAGATATCTTTGCCAACCCTTATCGCGCTGCCGAACGGGGCTTTGTTGATGAAGTAATTGAGCCTTCTCAAACCCGAGTAAAGTTGATTAAAGCTTTTAAAATGTTGGAAAATAAGGTGGTAAATAATCCGAGAAAGAAACATGGAAATATACCTTTGTAGGGATGGAAGATGGATAAGGTAAAGATGGTAAATGGAATAACTCAACATCGTCCATTTTTAGACTACATATCTTATTTATTTAAACCCCATCATCCATTTTACATAGTTAAATCTTACATTAAATTACATGTTAAAACGAGCAGATATCCTCCTGATGGCTTTTTGCACAGGCCTTATTGTCGCGAATATTTATTATTGCCAGCCACTGGTGATTTTAATTGCGAAGGATTTTGATCTTACCGAACCTGTTGCGGGCAAGATTACTTACCTTACGCAGATTGGTTACGCTTTAGGCCTTTTTCTTTTAGTGCCACTGGGCGATATGTTTGAACGTAAAAAACAGATTCTTGTTATTACCGGACTTGCCATTTTTGCCTTAATTGTTGCCGCGATCTCGCAAAGCTTCTTTATACTGGAAGTGGCCTCAATCTTAATCGGTGCCTGCTCTATTGTACCTCAGTTGATATTGCCATTGGCAGCTAATTTAAGTACTGATGAAAATCGTGGAGCCAACATTGGCATGATTATGAGCGGTTTACTGGTCGGTATTTTGGCCTCACGCGCCGTAAGCGGCAGTATTGGCTTTTGGCTAGGCTGGCGAGCAGTCTATTACATGGCTGCAGGAATTTGTGGCCTGCTTATATTTTTGATGGCTAAACGCTTTCCGCAAAGTTATCCTAATTTTAAAGGCTCGTATAAAGAACTCATGCGTTCCATGTTCGGTTACATCAAAACCCAACCTGCCTTAAGGGAAACCTCGATAATTAATTTCCTGGCGTTTGCCATTATCAGTGCCTTCTGGACCACCATGGTATTATTCCTGGCAAACCCACCCTTTAATTTACAAACGTTGCAGATCGGGTTATTTGGAATTGCCGGAGCAGCAGGTGCATTGGCTGCGCCACTGGTTGGAAAATTAAGCGATGGCAACAATCCGCGTAAAAACTTAATGATCGGTTTTATATTACAACTTATCAGTATCGCTTTGTTTTATTTCACAAATAACCATTTGTACCTGTTTGTAATTGGTATTGTATTAATCGATATCGGCCAGCAGGCTATACATGTAACCAACCAGACCCGCATTTACACCCTCATACCAGAAGCCAGAAACCGGCTGAACACCATTTTTATGTCGGTGAGTTTTATTGGCGCCAGCTGTGGCTCGGCACTAGGTTTATGGCTTTGGGACCAGGGTGGTTGGGCTTTATTTTGTTATGGCATGACAGGTATCATTGTCCTTAATATTTTAATTTATCAGTTTTACGGAAAGAAAAAACAACCATTTAAATAACCCTTACAAATTTTATGAAATCTAAAAATGCAATCAAAACACTTTCAGTATTATTAATCTCTCTGGCCTTTTTTGGTAAGGCAACAGCTCAAGACAGCACAAAGCTGGAACAGCCAACAGAAGTAAAATCGCTCAATAAAATAAGGCTTAACCTTTTGGGCGTAGGTTACGAAAGAGAACAAAAAGTAGGTAAAACAACTTCGGTTTATTTTGGCGCGGGAGCAGAAGGCGCATTCATTTACCAAACCGAAATTACAATGGATAACAATTATAATTTCAACACCAATAGAGAAACGGTTTTTAAGGTTTATCCTTCATTAAACGTGGGATTTAGACACTATTACAATTTTGATAGAAGGATTAAAAAGGGTAAAAAAACATTGAATAACAGTGCTGGTTATGTTGGCCTTGATGTATTAGCAATTATCCCTACTCAAAGTAACACCTCGTATGGTTCCCAGATCAATATTTTACCGCAATGGGGATTTCAGACCTATGTTGGCAGAAAAGTTAATTTTGAATTATCGCTGGGTCCGCTTGCCTCCATTAATAAAACCACAACATATTATGGAATTGGTGGCAGAATAGGCTTTAGTTTTTTATTATAATTATGGTTCAAATTGAACAAATATTCCCCTCACTAACCTGGCGGATCAGACATGAGGCGATGTATCCAGAATTACCATTTGACAGCGTAAAGCTTGCCGATGATTTTGATGGCATCCATTTTGGGTTATACCTTGATCACAAGTTAACAGGTGTAGTTTCTTTATTTTATGAAGGAGATGTGTATCAGTTCCGTAAACTGGCTATTCTACCTAGTGCTCAAAAGACAGGTTTGGGTTCACAATTAATGGCTTATATCCTCGATTTTTGTAAAATTCAAAAAGCGACAAAACTATGGTGTAATGCACGTGTAAATGCTAAAGAATTTTATTTTAAATTTGGCTTCCATGAAACAGATAAAACCTTTTTTAAGAATGGTTATGATTTTGTGATCATGGAAAAAGAACTATCACAATAATTAATAAAACAGGGAAAACGCATCACGCCATGCGCTTTGCACCATGCTATAAAACAAATAACATATGGCTAAGAAAAAAGACGAAGAAAAGAAAAAACATGTTGCTGTGGTTACCAAGAAATCGCTGCAGTTTCTTGAAGAATACATCAATAACCCTGCCCCAACAGGTTATGAATGGGAAGGACAAAAACTTTGGTTAGATTATTTAAAACCCTATATCGACGAACATTTTATTGATAATTATGGTACTGCCGTGGGTGTGATTAACCCTCAAGCTGATTTTAAAGTAGTAATAGAAGCCCACGCAGATGAAATTTCATGGTATGTAAACTACATCACCAGCGATGGTTTAATTTACGTAATCCGTAATGGCGGTTCTGACCATCAGATTGCACCTTCTAAACGCGTAAACATCCATACAGAGAAAGGTTTGGTTAAAGCAGTATTCGGATGGCCGGCTATCCATACCCGCCATGGAGAAAAAGAACAAGCGCCAGAGTTAAAAAACATCTTTTTGGATTGCGGTTGCACCTCAAAAGAAGAAGTGGAACAATTAGGCATCCATGTGGGCTGTGTAATTACCTATGAAGATGAGTTTATGGTTTTGAACGACCGCTATTATGTTGGGCGTGCTTTGGATAACCGTGTAGGCGGTTTTATGATTGCCGAAGTAGCCCGTTTATTAAAAGAAAACAAGAAAAAACTTCCTTTCGGTTTATATATTGTAAACTCGGTACAGGAAGAAATCGGTTTACGTGGTGCAGAGATGATTGCCCAGCGCATTAAACCAAATGTGGCCATTATTACGGATGTAACGCACGATACCACTACGCCAATGATCAATAAAAACGTTCAAGGTGATTTATCAGCAGGAAAAGGCCCGGTTGTTTCATATGCTCCTGCTGTTCAAACCAATTTGAATAAACTATTAATCCAAACGGCTGAGAAAAACCAGATCCCCTTTCAACGCCAGGCATCTTCACGCTCTACCGGAACCGATACCGATGCTTTTGCCTATTCTAACGGTGGCGTACCATCGGCATTAATTTCGCTGCCACTACGCTATATGCATACCACTGTAGAAATGGTGCACAAGGAAGATGTTGACAATGTAATCAGCCTGATTTATGAAAGCTTGTTGAATATTAGTAATGGTCAGGATTTCAGATCGTTTAAATAATGGAAAAAGTAAATCACCAGAAAATCATCATCAACACCTCGTTAAGGGTCTTGCTTATGGTTGTTGTTATTTTTATTCTTAACTCCTGGCCAAGTATCAAACAGAGTTTTAGCAGTCATGTACCGCGTTTGGATTATTGGCTCGATCATAGTTTTAAAGTAAGCAACATCATCCTCATTTTAGGATTTGGCAGTTATTTTTATTATAAAGACTTAATGAATCAAAAAGAACTGATCAAGAGATCAAAAAACACCAATTGGCATTAGAATAGCAAAAAACTGAGGAAGTGATCATAAAAATTTCCGATTTGTCTATGCTAAACACAGTTTTTACTCAACCTGCCAGATGAACTAATGCGATTATTGTAGTTCCTTTGGCAGGTTTTTGTTTTATTTAGCCTATTTCGCGACGCCCTACATTAATTTTTATTAATACACTGTATATCTTCACATTGTTTGTGTAATTTACCTTCATAGTTATCCTTATTATTTATGAACACAAACAAAAAAAATGTTGATCTATCCGTTATTTGTGATGATCACTGGGATGTGGTATTTGACCAACTTGGTCTAGGCTTTTGGGAACTTAGTATAGCAACCGGTATATTGCGTTCAACCCGATCCTGTAAAAAAAACTTTGGTTATCCACCAGATGGCGTTTTAAGTTATGAAACCGTTTTAGGCTTAATCCTGCCCGAAGATCTCGATCATGTCCAGGATGAAATAGAGCTTACCGTAACCAAAGAAAAAAAAAATTACGATGTGCTGTACCGAATACGCCGTCCGGATGGAGAAATCAGATGGATCAAAGCCGATGGGATACTTTCCCAACAGGATGGTGAATCGCTGAAATTGATCGGAACAACCTTAGATATTACCGATTTCAAACAATCTCCATCTTAGCTACTGATCATCCAGTTCTATCCAAACAGGTCCGTGGTCGCTTGTTTTTTCCCATCCCCTAACGTTTCTATCCACTCCTGCTGATTTTAAGCGATCGCTCACCTGAGGACTCAATAAAAAATGATCAATTCGTAACCCGGCATTTCTACCGTAAGCATTACGGAAGTAATCCCAAAAGGTATATATTGTTTCTTTTGGGTATAACTTCCTGACCGCATCTGTCCAGCCTTGTGCCACTAAATTTTGAAATGCCTGTCGGGTTTCGGGACGGAACAAGGCATCTTCAACCCATCTTTCAGGTTTATAGGCATCCAGTTCTGTAGGAATTACATTATAATCTCCCGCCAAAACTACAGGTATATTCCGCGATAACAAAGTTGCTGCATGTGCAGCAAAGCGCTCAAACCACCGCAGTTTATAATCAAATTTGGGTCCTGGTGCAGGATTGCCATTTGGCAGGTACAGGCAACCAATTACTACATTGTTTACCATTGCCTCTATATACCTACTGTGCAAATCTTCAGGATCTCCATCTAAACCGCGCTTTAGTTCAGTAATTTCTAAATTTCTGGCGAGTATAGCCACTCCGTTCCAGCTTTTCTGTCCATGCCAGATAGCATTGTAACCTGCATCTTTAATTGCCTGCTCTGGGAATTTTTCCTGAGGAGCTTTTAGTTCCTGCAGACATACCACATCTGGCTGGGTTTCTTCAAGCCAACGTAAAAGTACTGGTAAACGGCCATTTAGACCATTTACATTATAAGTAGCTATTTTCATTTTATAAATCTCAGCATTAAATCCAAAAATAGAAGATTGTTATATTTTTGATCTTAAAATCCTCATCGTAACATTTTATCCGGTAATCAAAGATAATTTAAAAATTTGGCATTATCTTGCGCGCTCATTTAGCGTAACCTTTCAAACAACCATGTTCAAAGCAGTCTTAAACAATCTTTCTGCCGAGCCAAAAGATATCCGCTGGTTCTATGATCAGTATGCTCCCATGCTGCTTGGTTATATCAATGATATTGTACAAGATGCTCAAAAATCAGAAGAATATCTGGTTGCTATTCTTACTTCATTTTTGAAGGATGTTATGGTTTTGCAGGAAAAAAGCAGGTTAAATATCTGGCTGGAATTGCGTCAATATGCACAAAGTAAATTAACTTTGTATACAGGTGAAGATCATCAGGTAAATGTCAACCAATCAACATATAAAGGTAGGCTGTGTTTGCTAGATGATTTACAAAAAAAGATATTTTGTGCAGTATATTATCACCGAAAATCAATTCAGTACCTTGCGGCAACAATTGGACGTGATGAAAGCGAAATCCGCAATCAGTTAAAATTATCAATCGATAAAATGAGGAGGGCAAGTGGAAATTAATAAAATTATAGAGAGCGGTTTAATGGAAACCTATGTGATGGGGATTGCCACCGAAGAGGAGGTACAAAAAGTCTTATCACTAAAAAAAGAATATCCCGAATTTAAAGCTGCTTTGGAACAATTGGAGTATGATATGGAAGTATTGGCGCAAGATATGGGGATTGAGCCACCAGCAGGCACCTTGGCTAAAATTGAACATGAGATTAGTGCAATACAGCGCCAAAACCAAGCTTTGCAAACCAGTTTGAATTCAGAGTACATTCAGGATAAACCTCACCAAGAAAACAAAAAGGGAAAATATATAGAGGTAGAATCAGAATCTAATCAGATGCGCATAAACAAAGCCTGGAAATGGGTATTTGTTGCCGTTTTTGTATTGGGAAAGATATTTCTGGCCTTCGCCATTTATTTTTACCTCGAAAACAGACAGATTAAAGAACAACTTAAAGAATTAAAGATAGAATTAAAGCAGAAGATTAGGTAACTATACAGATAAACCTGTCTTGTTAAAACCAATACTAAACTGAAGTGTTTAGTTGTTAAGATTCATTCATGTTTGAGCGCATGTTTGAGTTTAGATATGGGGATAGGCTGATAGTCTATCCCTTTTTTATACCTAATATCTTTATTGATCCAACAATACTTTAACTTTCTGTTGGAGGTCTATAATATCAAAAGGCTTTTCAATGATATCATCAGGTGAGCAGCTTAGATTATCCATATTTACCGCTGATAGCAATATCACCGGAACAGATGCTGTTTTAGAATTAAACTTTAATCTATTGCAAATATCCCGACCATCATGTTGGCCAATAAAGATATCCAATAAAATTACATCTGGCCTAAAATCATCGATCGTTTCTCCTAATTCAAAATCATCAGCATTCAATAAACCTTTTATATGATAATGTTCCTCCTCAAAAATTAACCTAATAATATCATGAATGTTCTCATCATCATCAACTATTAGAATCTTCTTAACTAGCACGTTGCTCATATGCAACAAATCTAGTTCAAGTGAGTTATTTCATGCAGCGTATTTATACCTGAATTTCCCGAAGAAATAATAATTTTAGGCAGCTAGCCCCGATTTATAATTTTTGAGCATCTTTTTAAGCAATCCTCTCGCTACATGTATTTTAGTTTTTACAGTGCCCAAAGGAATATCAAGTTCGGCTGCAATTTCGTGATATTTATAACCTTCAAAGTAACGGCAAAAGCAAAACCTACAATCTTCTGGCAAAGCATTTAACGATCGTTGGATATCCTCCATTATAAACTTTGTAGCGCCGTTATTTAAAGATGCACTTGGAACCAATTGAACAGAAGTTAAATCTTCTTCCTGCTGGATCATTTCGTTTTTACGTTTTACCTTGTAATAATGATTAAGAAAGGTATTTTTTAGAATGGTAAAAAGCCATGCCCGCACATTACTGCCCATTTCAAATTTAGCCGAAAACCTAAACGCTTTCATAAAGGTGTCCTGAACTAAATCAGCAGCATCATCTTCATCATGTGTATACGCTAGTGCTCGGTCGAAAAGTGGTTGTCTGTACTGATAAATGTCGCAATTGAAATTTAATGTTTCCATAATTCGTTTTAAGGCTGATGTCCATATTGAACAAACCACAACTCCTTATGTTATTTGTAGAAATACCCGATTTTTTACGGTTTATTTTAAACACCCAGGAAAGGGCAAAAAAATGGTCAAAAATGCTAGTCTACATAACCATTTCGCATGGCAAAACGAACTAAAGATGCCGAGTTTTTGGTTCCGGTTTTACTGATTAGAGCTTCTCTTTGGCTCTCCACGGTTCGCCTGCTCAGGTACAATTTATCAGCTATTTCCTGGTTCGTTAATCCATCCGCGATAAGTTTTAACACATTAATTTCGCGCTCTGTAAAGTTAATTTCGGTATTCATTTTTCGTGAAAGAATGTTTAACTCCATGTTAAAACGCTCTAAAATGGAGATGCATAAATTAGAAGAAAGGTACCGTTTTCCTTTCATTACATGCTTTAGGCAAAACAGCAATTCATCCTCTTCAATATCTTTTGACAGGTAAGCAAAAGCTCCTGATATAAAAGCATTTGAGGCATACTTTTCATCTTCTAAAATAGACAAAACCACAACCTTTGTTTTGTGCCCGCGCGCTTTAATCGTATTGGCTAAGGCTATTCCGTCAAGCTTCGGCATTACAAGATCTGATAAAATGATATCAGCTTTAATTCCTTTTTCCAAAAGCTCCAAGACCGCCGAACCGTCTGGTACTTCTGCAACAACATTGATGCCTTCGTGTTTTTCTATAAGTGCTTTAAGTGAGGTCCGGATAATGTGGTGATCATCCGCAAGAATAATGTTAATCATAATTCAAATATAACTTACGCCGTTTTAAAATTAAAAACGGCTACTTAGGCAGCTCAATATAGAAGGTTGTTCCAACACCGGTTTTGCTTTCAAACCATATTTTTCCCTGATGCAAGTCTACAATAGCCTTGATGATCCCCATCCCAAATCCTCCCGATTCTTCGCCCTTAAGGCCTGGCCTCAAAGTTTCAGGCAAATGGTTAAAAAGACCTGCATGCAGCTCTTCCGGAATCCCGATTCCATCATCGGATACGGTAATGAGAACAGTATTTTCCTGTTCTTCGGCATGTATGTTAATGTGTCCGTAATCAGCAGTAAATTTTATGGAGTTTGAAATGAGGTTATTGATGACCTGTATAAACTTCATGCTATCAAGACGAAGATAGATCTGTTCAGCAGCGCTTGTAAATTTAATATGCTTCATTTTGCCCAGTTTGGATCGCTTATAAAAACGAACAACATCCCTAAGTTCCCAAACCAAATCAGCACGCTCCTTGCGGATTTCGACCACAGATGATTTTAAAAACTCTTTATTAACCATGCTGCGTACCAAGAGCAGGTTACGCTCACACATGTCCTGAATAAAAGCCAGCGAATTGATCATGCGCTCATCGCCTGTTTGTGCAACGCCCTCTTTCATTGATGAAGCAATTAATTTCATCATACCCAGCGGTTCCTTTAAATCATGCGCCAGTACCTCCAGTGTTATGTTTTTTCTGGCGTTGATCTGTTCAATGTGGATTTTATTATGTCGAATTGCGGTGGTATCCTCTACCGTACCCACCAAAAGTTTATTTGTTCCATCAGTAATAGAAAATACAGAAACCCTAACATATTTCTCCCTTCCGGGAAACTGTAAACGGAATTCATATTTATTTTCCATTTCTTCATTGACGCATTCGGTATAACAAGCCATTACATGCGCCAAATCTTCAGGATGCACCCGTTCCAAAAACAACTTTGGATCTTTCACCCCTTCATCGGACTCAAGCTCCCAGATATTCGTTAAAGGTTTGTTTAGATATAAAAAATTTTGCGCGGTGTAGTTGAAAATAAAATATCCATCAACAGAACGGTCACCCAGATTACAAAAAAGTTCTTTATTCAATTCGACCATGATTTAAGGTTTGAAATTGCCTATAATAATATAATAATTAATCAGCAGTCACATCACAAACAGCATACGAGTAAAAAATGTTTTATATATAAATGCCGAAAACTATTTTAAGTTTAAAGATCTGGACAATGATTATTTATACCAGAGATATTAACATTTTCCACATATTGTTTAAAATTATTTGCACTACTAAAACTAACTATTACCTAAATTGTTAAACATAAAATGAAGATAAAAAAGTCCTGTGAGCGGGAGATCCGCGGAGGGCAGGCACACCATAAGGAAGATACGATCTTCTTACCTATAGCCATCATAAAAGATGGCTATTTTATTTATATCTGTGCGAATTAAAAATTATCTTCCTGTCAAGCTGCTTGTTTACTTGAATTGGTTTGATATGGTAATAGATTCATCACTAAATTCGACCATACACCTCTTTATTCAAAAAAAATGGCACAAAATAAAACTACAGAAAACGATTTAAGCGTTGATGATTTTTTAAATACCGTTCCTGATATAAATAAAAGGATCGATTGTTTTAATCTCCTAAATATCATAGCTGAAACCACAGGATTTCCGGCAAAAATGTGGGGAACCGCCATTATTGGCTTTGGCAGTTACCATTATAAATATGATAGTGGCAGAGCAGGCGACGCGCCTTTGGTTGGTTTTTCACCAAGGAAAGATACCATAGCCTTATACGTATCGTCAGATTTTAAAGATCGTGAAGCCTTACTAGCCAAACTAGGCAAACACAAAACAGCTAAAGCCTGCGTGTACATTAAAAAATTGAGTGATATTAATGTGGAAGTATTGAAAAAAATGATTGAGCATTCTGTTGCGAAGATTAACAGTTTGTATCCCTGAAAATGGAAATGTAAGATGGATTAACAGCGATCTTAAACTTAGTTAAATGGATAACCACACATCATTTAAAACACCATTTACCCCTCAATCTTTTTGCCACCCCTTACTTTCTCTATATCCATTCCACACTAAAACCTTACATTTATACAATAAAATTGAACATTCCCATTATTAATTTGTTAAGCCATTATGGACTACATAGACTATTATAAAATCCTCGATTTAAAAAAAGATGCAACAACAGAGGATATTAAAAAAGCTTATAGAAAATTAGCCCGAAAACACCATCCCGACCTTAATCCTAATAATGAGGAAGCCAACAAAAAGTTTCAGCAAATTAATGAGGCTAACGAAGTTTTAAGCGATCCTGAAAAAAGAAAGAAATACGATAAATATGGCAAAGATTGGCAGCATGCCGATCAACTGGATGCTCAACAACAACAAAGGCAGTACCAGTCGCAAGGACAAGGTTATGGTGGCAATAGCTATTCTGGAGGTTTTGGTGGCGAAGACTTCTCTGATTTCTTTTCTTCCATGTTTGGTGGTGGTGGTGGCAGAAGCAGCAGAAATTCGCCATTTAAAGGCCAGGATTACAGTGCCGATTTACAATTGAACTTGCTTGATGCCTATAATACACACAAACAAACCTTGACAGTTAATGGCAAACAGGTTCGGATTACCATTCCGGCAGGAGTAGAAAACGGTCAAAAGATTAAACTTCCCGGTTACGGTGCTCCAGGAGTTAATAATGGTCCTCCTGGCGATCTGTATATTAAATTCAACATTAGCGATGACCCTAAATTTAAACGGAAAGGCAACGATATTTATATTCAGGAAGAAATAGATCTCTATACGGCCATTTTAGGGGGCGAAAAAATTGTAGAAACTTTAAATGGCAAAGTTAAGCTTAAAGTACCTGAAGGTACCCAGCCTGATACCACTTTAAGATTGAAAGGCAAAGGTTTTCCGGTTTACAAAAAAGATAACCAATTTGGCGATCTATATATTAAATGGCAGGTTAAAATACCCACCAATTTAAATGCTGAACAAAAAGAACTATTTGAAAAACTTTCCAAATTCTAACCATTATGGAAACTTATCTAATACCCGTAGAAGATATTTGCTCTTATCACCATGTTGAAATCAACTTTATCCATTCGCTGGAAGATTTTGGGCTGATCCAGACAACTGTTAAAAAGCAGTCTGTCTTTTTGCCTGTTGACGAACTGGCTAAACTGGAGCAGTACCTGCGTTTGGCGAACGATCTTCAGATTAATTTGGAAGGCATTCATGCTGTTTCGCACCTCCTCAATCAACTGCAAAATATGCAACAGGAAATAACAATATTGCAGAACGAGCTAAATTATTACAAGCAATTTAATCAATAACAATAAACAACCCCTTGCCTACTAGTATAGATTAAATGCTAACAAAAAAACATAACCATTACAAGATATGTTTCTTAAATTGGCAATCTAATTTTAAAAAATGAGCGATCTTTCTTCAAAATTCATCGAAAAAATAAAATCATCTTATGCTCCTTCGGGCTCGTATATTTATTTAGGCGCCGGAATTTTAGATGGACAGGTTTATAGCGAAGCCGAAGTTAATTTATCACTAAAAATGATGAACAGACACGGCTTGATTGCCGGGGCAACTGGAACAGGTAAAACACGAACGCTACAGCTATTCGCAGAACAACTGTCAGACGCTGGTGTTCCTGTTTTTATGTTAGATGTTAAAGGCGATTTGTCCGGGCTAAACCAACCAGGTTCGGTTAATCCAAAGATAGAAGAAAGGGCACAACAACTCAACAAAGCTTTCTCACCAACAGGTTTCCCCGTTGAGATCTACTCCCTTTCAGGCAAAATGGGTGCGCAGATGCGTGCAACCGTTTTAGAGTTTGGGCCTACACTATTATCAAAAATTTTAGATTTAAACGATACACAGGCGGGTGTTTTAGCCGTTATCTTCAAATACGCTGATGATAATAAACTACCCATAATTGATTTAAATGATTTAAAAAAATTGGTATCATATCTTTCAGAAGGGCCTGGTGCGGTAGAAATTAAAAGTAGTTATGGTAGCATTTCTACCTCTACAGCTGGGACCATGCTGAGGAAAATAGTGGCCATAGAACAACAGGGCTTGAGTGGGATGTTTGGCGAAAAATCGTTTGATGCTGAAGATCTTTTTGAACGGATTGATGGCAAAGGTGCTATAAGCTTATTGAACATTTCTGATGTTCAAAACCAGCCGGTTTTATACTCTACCTTTTTATTAAGCTTATTGGTGGAGTTATTTAATACCATGCCGGAGGTTGGCGATTTAGACAAACCAAAGCTGGTATTCTTTTTTGATGAAGCCCATTTATTATTTAAAAATTCTTCAAAGGCATTTTTAGAACAGATAGAAACTATTATCAGATTAATCCGTTCTAAAGGCATTGGTGTTTTCTTCTGTACTCAGGCACCTACTGATGTTCCGGAAAGTGTGTTGGGACAGCTTGGTAACCGTGTACAACATGCACTTCGGGCTTTTACTCCAAATGATGTAGATGCCCTAAAAAAAACGGTTAATACCTACCCAAAATCAGAATTTTATCAGATCGATCAGGTATTAACTTCTTTAGGTACCGGACAGGCTTTAGTTACTGTATTAAATGAGAAAGGTATTCCAACTGAAGTATCTGCAACCATGCTTACCCCACCCAGAGCGGTAATGGGACCGCTTACAGCGGCCGATTTCGATCAGCTTGTACGTACCAGCCCGATGTATGCTAAATATAAAGAACCTATCGACCGTGAGAGTGCATACGAAATTTTGACTAAACGGATTAATGAACAAATGGCAGCAGCTGAACAAGAGAAACAAGAAGCTGAAGCACAAAGACAAACCGAAAAAGAAAGCAAACCAAAACCAGGCGAAAAAAGCCTTGTTGAACAGGTAATGGGTGCCACCATAACGCGGCAAATTGGTAAAGAGATTGTCCGCGGTATATTTGGCATGCTTACCGGTAAAAAAACGCGTTCAAAAACCGGGGGTGGACTTTTCGGATTTTAAAAAAACTTATTAATTAACAAAGCGCTAAATAACTAATTTCACAGTTTGCAACTGAGATGGTATATAAATTAATTTTACCATCAAGTTCTCAACTTATAAATCAAATAATAAACAGTAAATGAAACCAACCCTATTGATATTGGCAGCTGGTATGGCCAGCCGCTATGGAAGCATGAAACAGATTGACGGTTTTGGCCCTAATGGAGAAACAATTATCGATTATTCAATATATGATGCAATAAATGCCGGTTTTGGTAAAGTTGTATTTATCATCAAAGAAGAGTTTGTAGATAATTTTAAAGCCATTTTTGAACCTAAACTTGCTGGAAGAATTGAAGTAGATTATGTTTTTCAAAATTTCGATCTAAAGCAGTTTGGTATAGAAGAAGAAATTTACAGAGAAAAGCCCTGGGGTACTGCACATGCAATCTTATCAGGCAGAGAGGTTGTTAAAGAACCATTCTGCGTAATTAATGCTGACGATTATTATGGCTTTGACGCCTTTAAAAAAATGGTCGATTTCTTAACTACGGAAGTTACGGACAGCAATTACTCGATCATCGGTTACCAGATCGGAAAAACTTTATCAGAATTTGGCGCAGTTTCCCGTGGTGTTTGTAAGGTAGATGCCGCTGGTAACCTCGAAGAAATTATAGAACGTACAAAGGTTTACCCTAAAGATGGCAAGATTTTTTACGAAGAAAATGGAGAGGAGTTTCCTTTAGCTTACGAGACACCCGTTTCAATGAATTTCTGGGGTTTTACACCAGCTGTTTTTAAAATTACAGAAGAAATGTTCAGGGAATTTGCGGAAGCAAATAAAGATAAACCTAAAGCAGAATTTTTTATTCCATTAATTGGCGAAACCCTCGTTAAAAACAATACTGCAACCTTTAAAGTAATACCTACTTCAAACAAATGGTTCGGGGTAACTTACAAAGAAGATAAACCTTACGTTCAGGATAGTATCAACCAGTTGGTAAAGAATGGTACATATCCGGAAAAACTATGGAGCTAAATTTAGATTCCGAAGTTTTAGAAGATCACTAAAACGATCGCTAAAAGCAAACGCCGCAGATTTATAAAAGCCTGCGGCGTTTTAATAAACTAACATAGTAACAAGTCCTCCTCAAGAAGCAAATAGCAGGTTTTTTTTAACTTTAATTCGATTAGCTCTTATATTTGCAATCAATTTTACCTCTTTCTCCAAACGCGATCGTCATGCTGAACTTCCGCCCGGCCAGTCGGACGGGTGTCTCGGAATCCTTTCTGCCAGGAGAGATCCTGAGTGGAATATCTACTGAAGACCTCAAAGCCATTTGGTTAATTTAGATTTTTAAAAATTAGCTTGAATACCAATTAAATGCACAGAGAAAAAGATGCTTCGTACCAACCATTGATAGACTCCAAAATAAGGTCGTCATTGCGAGGAGGAACGACGAAGCCTGCCGGCAACAGGCTGGCAATCTATTATGTTAGCGTCCGTTGCTCTAAAGATTGCTTCGTCGGCTGAAAAAGCCTTCTCGCAATGACGATAAAATACAAAAGCGTCCCTGAACTTAATCAGAAACGCTTTCTATTTTATGCTCCCAAGACTTAAGACTCAGGACTTCAGACTCCAGACTATTTCTTATCGTCTTCTTTTACTTCTTCAAAATCAACATCAGTAACGTTATCGCCACCTCGAGGTTGACCATCAGCTTGTGGTTGTTCACCACCTTGAGGCTGCTCACCAGCTTTATACATTTCTTCCGATGCTACGTTCCATGCAGCTTGCAATTCAGCCGAAGCCGCATCGATATCTGCGAAGTTACGTGATGAGTGTGCTGCTTTTAATTTCTCTAAACCAGCTTCAATTGGTGCTTTTTTATCAGCAGACAATTTATCACCAAACTCTTTTAACTGTTTCTCAGTTGAGAAAATTAAAGCATCAGCTCCGTTGATTTTATCAGCTTCTTCTTTTTGCTTAGCATCATCTGCGGCATTAGCTTCAGCTTCTTCTTTCATTTTTTTGATCTCAGCATCAGTTAAACCAGAAGATGCTTCGATACGGATTTTTTGCTCTTTACCAGTAGCTTTATCTTTTGCACTTACGTGTAAAATACCATTGGCATCAATATCAAATGATACTTCTACCTGAGGTACACCACGAGGTGCTGGTGGAATACCATCTAAAATGAAGCGGCCAATTGTACGGTTTTGAGCAGCCATCGGACGCTCACCTTGTAAAATGTGAATTTCTACTGAAGGTTGGTTATCAGCTGCAGTGGAGAAAGTTTCCGATTTTTTAGTTGGGATTGTGGTGTTAGACTCAATTAATTTAGTCATTACACCACCCATAGTTTCAATACCTAATGATAAAGGAGTAACGTCTAATAACAATACATCTTTCACATCACCGGTTAATACACCACCTTGAATAGCAGCACCGATCGCTACAACCTCATCAGGGTTAACGCCTTTGCTTGGCTCTTTACCGAAGAAAGCTTTAACCGCTTCCTGGATTGCAGGAATACGAGTTGAACCACCTACCAGGATAATTTCGTCGATATCACCTGTGCTTAAACCAGCGTTTTTCAAAGCAGATTTACAAGGATCGATAGTACGTTTAATTAAGCTATCAGCTAATTGCTCAAATTTAGCACGAGATAATGTACGTACCAAGTGTTTAGGGCCGCTAGCATCAGCGGTAATGTATGGTAAGTTAATTTCAGTTGAAGTTGTGCTTGATAACTCAATTTTAGCTTTCTCAGCAGCTTCTTTTAAACGTTGTAACGCCATTGGATCTTTAGAAAGGTCCATGTTGTTTTCTGATTTAAACTCTTCTGTTAACCAATCAATAATGATGTGGTCAAAGTCATCACCACCTAGGTGCGTATCACCATCAGTAGATTTTACTTCAAACACGCCATCGCCCAATTCCAATACAGAAACGTCATGAGTACCACCACCACAGTCAAACACCACAATTTTCATGTCCTTGTGTGCTTTATCTAAACCATAAGCTAAAGCAGCAGCAGTTGGCTCGTTAATGATACGTTTTACAGCTAAACCTGCAATCTCACCAGCTTCTTTAGTTGCCTGGCGTTGTGCATCGTTAAAATAAGCTGGTACTGTAATTACCGCTTCAGTAACTTCCTGACCCAAGAAATCTTCAGCAGTTTTTTTCATTTTCTGCAAAATCATTGCAGAGATCTCTTGTGGAGTGTATTTTCTGTCGTCGATTTCAACACGTGGCGTGTTGTTATCACCTTTTACTACTTTATAAGGTACGCGTCCAGCTTCTTTCGCACTTTCGTCGTAGCTGCTACCCATAAAGCGTTTAATTGAATATATCGTTTTTGTTGGGTTGGTTATAGCCTGACGTTTAGCAGGCTCGCCAACTTTACGCTCACCGTTTTCTGCAAAAGCAACAATAGACGGTGTAGTACGTTTACCCTCACTGTTTGCGATAACTACAGGCTCATTGCCCTCCATTACGCTCACGCAAGAGTTTGTTGTTCCTAAGTCTATTCCAATAATTTTTCCCATTGTATTTTTATTTTCTCTTTTTAAAGTATTATAATTTCTCCTCTTGTTAAACAATGCTTGTGCCAATTGAGTTTTGGCAGAGAATATGAGTAAAAGACTGATAAAATGTAAAAAACAATCAGATTTGATACTGACAGCATGACAGAGAATGTTGAAATAGGTGGGATGGAAGATGGAAATAAGGGAGGCTAAAGACCAAATGTGAAAGCAGAAAGACTAAAGCTTAAAGAGAAGTTATTTTAAGCGATCTAAAAATGAGCGTTCGAATCTCGTCGGGAGCACCAGCCCCGCTATTTGCTCCAATCCTTGCGCCGATGAAGAATCGGCACTCCGGGTTTTCCGCTGCTATCGGGTTTATCAAATGCAATTAGTACAAAAAACTTAGGGTTGGCCAGGCAAAGCGAATAAAAACAAAACGACGAAAACGCTTACCGCAATAATCAGGAGTTAGGTTAAAAGAGCTTAAAGTTTTATATCTTTAAAAGCTAAATCAATCGGTGTAATCATTTACGTCTGAGTAATCCATTATAAAATGCAAACAGCAGCACAAATCGTAATCGGCTTAGTAGCCTTTATCCACATTTATATCCTTTGGCTAGAAATGTTCGCCTGGACAACCAAAGCGCCCAAGGTATTTAAAACCATTCCTAAAGACTTATTTGTACCAACAAAAACATTAGCTGCTAATCAGGGCTTATACAATGGATTTTTAGCAGCGGGTCTAATCTGGTCATTATGCATAAACGATCATCAATGGAAAATATACGTAGCCATATTCTTTTTGGTATGCGTAATTATTGCAGGTATTTATGGTGCAGCAACCGCAAGTAAGAAAATTTTATATGTGCAGTCTATACCGGCTTTAGTGGCGCTGATTTTATTGCATCTTTAATTAAACTCTATCGGTCGGTGTCGCACCGACTAATATAATAAATACTAGCGCCATGATATTGTATGCATAAAGCTCCCACTCTTCGTGATCAACTTAGTAAGGCGATCGTCACCCTGAACCCGTTTCAGGGTCTTGACATGAAGGATTCTGAAACAAGTCCGATAGCTAGCTATCGGATCAAGTTAGGAATGACGAATATTATTAAAGCTCCAACAATCTCTCCAAATGATGGTAACCAATTCCAAAGTATTCTTTGCTGGCTTTAATTTTCATCAAAACTTCGGCTTTTCGCTCTGCACTTATTGCTTTGCCCTTCACTCCCACCACAAGAACATTTTTAGGCGTATGTGCATCAGAAATAAACTCGAAAACTTTGGTTTTATAGCCAAAATACTCCAAAATCATAGCGCGTATACCATCGGTAACCATTTCGGCCTGACGTTCCAAAAAGATTCCATATTTGGTTAGAAAAGAAACATCGTTCTTTACTTTGTTTTGTTCAATCTCCCTGCGAATCTGTTTATGGCAACAGGGTGCAACCACAATCAGTTCGGCATTGGCTTTAATTCCTTTATAAATGGCATCGTCTGTTGCGGTATCACAGGCATGTAGTGCAATTAACAGGTTAACATCATCTGCCTTAAAATCTTCAATGGTTCCCTGGACAAAATTCAATTTATCGAAAGCAGATTTAGCTGCAACCTGATTACACAACTCAACCATATCCTGCCTGTACTCTACTCCTATCACCTCGCTTTCCAATTTTAAAACATCATGCAGGTAATCGTAAAGTGCAAAAGTTAAATAACCTTTACCAGACCCCATATCGGCAACCTTCTTAATCGTGCCTTCAGGTAATTCTTTTATCAGGGAGCTTAAAATTTCAATATAGTGGTTGATCTGCCTGAATTTATCCTGTGCATTTTTAAAAACCTTGCCTTCTGCATCAGTGATCTTCAATTCAGCTAAGTATGATTTAGAATCAGGTCTGATCAGCCTGGCTTTTTCTTTGTCATGACTGGCAGATGGCGCTGCCGCACTAGATGGTTTACCTTTACGTAATACAACTTTTCCATTATTCAGTTCTTCCAATATCAGATCGTTTTCTGTTGTAAACAGGGTAGCTATTTTAAATCCGGTCATCAGATAATTCTCCATTAGATTGAGGGCCTCATCAATCGTATAGTTTTTCACCACATCGCGTGTATTGTAACGATAGGTAACGGCTAATTTATCTTCACGTTTGATGATCACCTTGCGGATGAGCAATTGCTTTAAGGCTTCTTCCGCCCCTTTATAATTCCCTAAAGAAACTTTCACAAAAGTTTCTTCTTTTAAACTGGCTTCTAACGCGGTAATAAACTGGTTGATATATTCTGACACTGTTATGGATTTGAAATGCAAAGATAATCAAGTTTATCCGGAGCTGAACATACAATGAATAATGTAACAATAGAGCGACCATTATAAAAGATGAAGAAGGAAAATGTAAATATGGATTGCAATCTTCAACCATAAAAATCGCTGATGCTATTTTAAATAAATAATTGACATAATACGATTTAGGAACACACCGTAACATCATTATCTATATTGATTCCAAAGTAGCTGAACACTTTTTTTTCAAAAAATTAAACTTTAGATTAGGATATTTAAATAGCAAATCACAATACATGAGTGACTTTCAAATAAAAAAATCGCCTACCGTTTATGACGCCATTATTGTTGGCTCGGGTGCAGGTGGTGGAATGGCAGCCTATGTGCTGGCGCATGCAGGTCAAAAGGTTTTAATGCTTGAGGCCGGTCAAAATTTTGATCCACGCTTAGATTCACATCAATTAAAATGGCCTTGGGAATCACCACGTCGCGGTGCAGGAACCGTTCGCCCCTTTGGTGATTTTGATGCTTCTTATGGCGGCTGGGAATTAGAAGGCGAGCCATATACCCAGAAAAACAAAAGTGAATTTGAATGGTTCCGTTCGCGCATGCTCGGTGGCCGTACCAATCACTGGGGCAGGATTTCTTTGCGCATGGGTCCGGATGATTTTAAGCCTAAAGATGGTTTAACAGATGCCTGGCCCATAACCTATGCCGATGTAAAACCATTTTACGATAAAGTTGACCGCATGATTGGTATTTATGGAACAGCTGAAGGTTTAGAAAATGAACCTGATGGAATTTTTATGAAACCACCTAAACCCAGGTTAAACGAGCTTTTCATTAAAAAAGGGGCTGAAAAAGCGGGAGTAAAAGTCATTACTGGTCGTGGGTCTGTATTAACAGAAGCCTTACCGAATAACAATGACCGAGCACCTTGTTTTTACTGTGGCCAATGCGGCAGAAGCTGTAAAGTGTATGGCGATTTTTCATCATCATCTTGCCTGGTAAATCCTGCAGTAAAAACAGGAAACCTCACTGTTATTACAGATGCAATGGTACGTGAGGTGATCACGGATAAGGACGGGACTGCAAAAGGTGTTTCTTATGTAAACCGAAAAGATCTGCAGGAATATCAGGTAAACGGTAAGCTGGTTATTTTAGGTGCGAGTGCCTGCGAATCAGCGCGTATATTATTAAATTCAAAATCAACTTCACACCCAAATGGCCTGGCCAACAGCAGTGGCGTAGTAGGTAAATACCTTCATGATTCTACTGGGGCAAGTGTTTCGGGCTTTCTGCCGCAATTAATGGATCGGAAACGTTATAATGAGGATGGTGTTGGCAGTGTGCACATTTACTCGCCATGGTGGTTAGATAATCGTAAACTCAACTTCCCGCGTGGTTACCACATCGAATATTGGGGCGGAATGGGAATGCCAGCTTATGGTTTTGGCGGCGGCGTGGCTCAAATGAATGGTATGGTACCTGGCAGAGATGGCAAAATGAAAGAAGCCGGGGGTTATGGAAAATCACTAAAAGATGATTACCGCCGTTTTTATGGAACTGGTGTGGGTATGGCAGGTCGCGGTACCGCCATTGCGAGAGAAAGTAACTATTGCGAAATTGACCCAAACACGGTAGATAAATATGGGATTCCGGTTTTAAGGTTTAACTACAAATGGGATAAAGATGAAATTCTACAGGCGAAACACATGCAGGAAACTTTTCTTTCGATTATGAAGGAAATGGGTGCAGTGGTCACATCAGAAATTCAAGGCGCAGATACCAATTACGGTTTACTCAACCCTGGAAAAATCATCCATGAAGTAGGTACCATACGCATGGGCGATGATCCTAAAAAATCGGCGTTGAACAAATATTGCCAGGCACATGATTGTAAAAATCTATTTGTGGTAGATGCCGGACCATTTGTACAACAGGGCGATAAAAATGCCACCTGGACTATACTGGCCCTATCCATGCGTACTGCAGAATATATTTTAGCTCAAAAGAAAAAACAGAACATTTAAGCACTAACACATGAACAGACGTGATTCACTAAAAGCATTAGGTTTAACAGCCATTAGTACAACTGTACTGCTTGATGCATGTAAGCAGCCTGAAGGAAAAACCGAAGTTGCTACACCAGAAGAAAGTGCAAAAGAAGCAGGAAGGGAACAATGGGAACTAGACCGGGATAAAAACCTGAAGTCAGAAACTTTTTTCACCAAACATGAAATGGCTACAATTACAGTTCTGGCGGATATCATTATCCCTAAAGATGAAGTTTCAGGTAGTGCTTCTGATGCCAAGGTACCAGAGTTTATCGAATTTATCGTAAAAGACATTCCCGAACATAAAACACCGATGCGTGGCGGCCTGAAATGGCTGGATGTATATAGCTTTAATAAATTTCAAAAACCTTTTATTGAAGCTTCTACAGATCAGCAAATCTCTATTGTTGATGAGATTGCTTATCCTAAAAAAGCCCGACCAGAAATGCAGGCGGGCGTAGCCTTTTTTAACAGAATGAGAAATTTAACCGCCTCAGGTTTTTACACCACGGAAATGGGCGTAAAAGATATTGGTTATGTTGGTAATGCGCCAAATCAATGGGCTGGTGTTCCTGCTGATGTATTAAAGCAGTATGGAATGGAAAATGTAAAGATTTGATCACTATTTAATTACTATAATGAAAAAATTAACGCTCTTATTTTCTTTTTTGTGCCTTGTTTCTTTTGTATCAGGACAAGATCAAAGTAATGCAGAAGACAATACTAAAAATTTTAATGGCTTTCAAAGAACTTATGATAAGTATCCAGATTCCGCAATTGCATACCTAAAAAAGTTAGCCATTTCGTCACCTTTGTATGCAGAAGATTTAGTACATAATAGCTTTGCACAATCATTTATTCAACGTGATGAAGAAGGATACTATAAAGATTCAATCTTTTTAGCCAGATTGAAGCAGATGAATATGACCGTCGATTCTGTTCGGTCAATTAAAAGGAAAATGAAGAACAGTACTTCTTCTATTTTAGAAAAACTTAAAAGTGACACCAGCATAGTACTAAAAAATGTTATTTATCCACTGGCAAAATGGGAAGAGGCACAAAAAAATTTTAACGATCCAAAAAAATTAAACGAAATTGGAAAAACCTATTTAAAATATCTAAAAGAAACGAATGATTTTTATACAGAACGTAAAGCGAGATACGGATTGTTGATCGCTAAATTATTATATAACAACAATAAACTTCGTCCCGATGCAGATAGGATCATTGAATTGATCTATAACAATCTTCAAAATCATCAAATAACTGAAGATCCCACAACCATTACGAGGCCTGTTAAAGAAAAGCGTGCCTGGTACAGGTATATGTTCGCCTATTGTAATTTCATTACCTCACAGAACCTAAAACTAACTAATAATCAAAAACTAGATCGGCTCAAACTTGCATTTAGTTACAGTCCCGACATTTTAGACAAGACAGTTTCGCATGCCTACTTTTATGACATGATTTTTCTATTCGGAAATGAGAAATATTCTTTTGAGGAAGATTATTTAGCTGCACTTGGAAGTGATGAAAAAAAATTCAAAACAATTATGGTGATGTCTATGAATGATCCATCATTCAAGCAAAAAGCGAAAGAACTGTATAAAGGTCAAGCCAACTTTGATGATTACTGGCTAAGTGAATTTAATAAGAAGTTTGCATCAGCACCGCTGTTTTCGCTCAAACAGATAGATGGTAATCAATATGTTTTAGGAAATAACAAAAATCAATGGACATTGATTGATTTTTGGGGAACCTGGTGCTCACCTTGTAGAAAAGAGCATCCTGATTTACAAAAACTCTATCTTGATACAAAAGATGGAAAAATGAAAAAATTAAATATCATCACCATTGCAAGTGAAGATCAGGAGCATGCGGTTAAGGAATACATGAAAAGCTTAAACTACAGCTTTCCTGTGGTGATGTCCGATAATCAAATTGAAAAAAATACAACGTTTCCTCTTGGCCATCAAAATTTTTGGTTAGTCCACAAGGAAAATATGTTATTATCCCGTTTAACGTAGACTGGCAGAAATACATCACTGCATATATTGATTAATATTATGAGGAGGCTGTCTTAAAAAAGGCAGTCTTTTTTATTTTGTATGCCGGTCTAAATACAATAAACGTTTTAATTTCTGTTTGGAATTAACGGGTAGCTTCAAACTACCATGCTCAGAGATGATAATAGTATAATTGAAGGTTAACTCTTGTCCAGAGGCTAACGCTATATTCCCAGTTGTAAAATTCGAGAGCATGGAACCTCCTTTTACATTAATTTGAAAACCTTCATTTTTCTCATTTAGCCAGCCGTTTAAGATCTTATGATTATTAACTACGGGTTGATCATCCAATCTTAAATAAAGCCCCTCCCAAACATTGCCTACCCAAAAAGCTGGTTTCGTTTTTAAACGACTACTCGAATTCCATTTTACCGTATCAGGACGTGCATTTCCCTTTTGACCTAGTCCACCAAAATAGTTCGAATTGCTAATATTGAAGGGAATATGAAAATTGACATTTTCAAATTTCACTTCAGCACCTGAGACAAACACCTTGAACCTAATGACCCCGTTAGCATATGCCTTGCCAAAAACATCCTGATTCAGGCCATCAGCTATACTCCGCGCCCGCCATGTAACAGCGTCTTTTCCGATGGTTAAAAACCTGAATTCGGTGGGAATAAATTTGAACTGTTTCTTCGCATCGATATAATAGTGAAAATGAATGGGTTCATAAAGTATATGATGGCGTTTCGCAATACTATCAGACAAATAGCCATCGCCGCCTACTTGTTTTAAAAAACCATCAGCATTGATCTCGATTTTATGCCCTCTGATTGACAAGGTTTGACCAGCTACTTTAAGTGAATGATAACTGTCAAGATCCTGGGCATAAATGGAAGATAGACAAGTAAAGAAGATGATCAGTAAGCTGGCAGATACTTTCATAACTGTTAGTAAAATTTCCCTTCAAGATAACAAAAAAAGTCCTGCTCTTTCGAACAGGACTTTAATATCCTTAAGTTGAATAAATTATTCTCCTTTTGGTTCTTCAGTAGCAGGAGCTTCTTCAGCAGGAGCAACTTCTTCAGCAGTTTCAGCTTTTGCGTCGGCAGCTTTAGGCGCAGCAGCTTTACTTCTACCACGACGAGTTGTTTTCTTCTCTTCTTTAACTTCTACATCTTTACCGTAAACTGTATTGTAGTCTACCAATTCAATTAAAGCCATCTCAGCGTTATCACCTTGACGATTGTTTAATTTAATGATACGAGTATAACCACCTGGACGGTTAGCTACTTTCTCAGCCACTTCGCGGAACAAAATAGTGATTACCTCTTTATCCTGTAGATAAGAGAAAACTGTACGACGTGAGTGAGTGGTGTCATTTTTCGCTTTAGTGATTAATGGCTCAACATAAGTACGTAACGCTTTAGCTTTTGCTAAAGTTGTAGTAATTCTTTTTGCTTTAATTAGTGATGTAGCCATGTTAGCTAACATCGCTTTTCTGTGGCTGTCGGTTCTACCTAAGTGGTTTACTTTTTTACCGTGTCTCATTGTTTTTTGATTAAGTGTATACCGTCTCTGTCTCAGAGGGAATTATACACTGTGAACTAATTGTTAATTCAACGCTTTGCGCTAAACGCATGGCGCTATGCGTATTACTCTTCGTCTAATTTAAATTTAGACAGGTTCATACCGAATGATAAACCTTTTGATTTTACTAATTCCTGAATCTCTGTTAAAGATTTCTTACCAAAGTTTCTGAATTTTAACATATCAGCAACATCATAAGAAACTAAATCAGCTAAGGTACGGATATCAGCAGCTTTTAAGCAATTTAATGCCCTAACTGAAAGATCCATATCTACTAATTCAGTTTTAAGGATTTTACGCATATGTAAAATTTCTTCGTCAACCTCTTTAGTTTCTTCTTTTGCCTGAGATTCTAATACTAAATTCTCATCTGAGAATAACATAAAGTGTTGGATAAGGATCTTAGCCGCTTCTTTTAATGCTTCTTCCGGATGAATTGAACCGTCAGTAGAGATATCTAAAACCAATTTTTCATAATCCGTTTTTTGCTCAACACGAAAGTTTTCGATCGTGTATTTTACATTTTTCATTGGAGTATAAATCGAATCGATTGCGATTACACCTACAACAGCATCAGCAACTTTATTTTCTTCAGCAGGTACATAACCACGTCCTTTATTGATGGTTAATTCCACTTCCAAAGTAACAGATTTATCCATATTGCAAATAACATGCTCAGGGTTTAAAACTGTAAAGTTGTTAGAGAATTTAGTGATATCACCAGCTTTAAACTGATCTTGACCATTAACGATGATGAAAACTTTTTCAGAATCACCTGAATCACCTGTTTTCTTAAAACGAACCTGCTTTAAGTTTAAGATAATGTCAGTTAAATCTTCTACAACACCTTTGATGGTAGAAAATTCGTGAGAAACACCTGAAAAACGAATAGTAGTAATAGCATAACCTTCTAACGAAGAAAGTAAAATTCTTCTCAAGGCATTACCAATTGTTACACCGAAACCGGGCTCTAAAGGACGAAATTCAAATGTGCCATCGAAATCGGTTGATTTCTGCATGATCACTTTGTCTGGTTTCTGAAATGCTAAAATTGCCATTTATATTTTTTTAAATTCGTTATTGAATATATAGTAACATGAAAAAAGTTAATTACCCTTTTGAGGTAATTAACTAGCTCATTTATTACTTTGAGTACAACTCGATGATTAAGTTTTCCTTGATGTTTTCAGGAATTTCATCACGTTGAGGGTAGGTTAAGAATTTACCAGTTAATTCACTAGCGTTCCACTCTAACCATGCGAACTTGTTAATTGTTCTGCCTGCAACTGAGTTACTAATTGATTCTAAAGACTTAGATTTTTCACGAACAGCAACCACATCACCAGCTTTTAACTGATATGAAGGGATATTTACAACTTCACCATTCACGGTTACGTGTTTATGGCTAACTAACTGGCGTGCACCAGAACGGGTTGTTGAAATACCTAAGCGGTAAACTGTATTATCTAAACGTGCTTCTAATAATTGAAGTAAGTTATCACCTGTGATACCAGCACGTGAAGATGCTTTTTTAAATAAGTTACTGAATTGTTTTTCCAATACACCATAAGTGTATTTTACTTTTTGTTTCTCCATTAACTGGATAGCATATTCAGATTGTTTTCCTCTTCTTTTTGAAACACCATGTTGGCCTGGAGGATAATTTTTTCTGTCTAACACTTTATCAGGACCGAAGATTGGTTCTCTGAATTTACGTGCAATTTTTGATTTTGGGCCTGTATATCTTGCCATTTTTTTCTGTTTTTAAAGTATCATCCAACCTATAGCTGGAGATTCTTAGCTTTAAAATTAATTAAACTCTTCTCTTTTTAGGAGGACGACATCCGTTGTGAGGAAGTGGAGTAATATCTTTAATAGACGTTACTTCAAGACCTGCTACCTGTAAGGTTCTGATTGCAGATTCACGACCTGAACCCGGACCTTTTACAAATACTTCAACTTTACGTAAACCTAAATCAAACGCTACTTTACCGCAATCTGAAGCTGCTTGACCAGCTGCATAAGGCGTATTCTTTTTAGAACCTTTAAAGCCCATTTTACCAGCAGAAGACCATGAGATAGTCTGCCCGTTGTTGTTTGTTAAGGTAACGATGATGTTGTTAAAGGTAGCATTGATATGTGCCTGACCAACAGGCTCAATTACAACGATACGTTTTTTTGTTACTTTTTTACTTTTAGCCATTTTATCTTTTAGATTTTAGATATGAGACTTGAGATATAAGATTTTCTATACCCCGATACTCAGTATCCTACTTTTTCTCTTTTATTCCAGATTTGAGCAGATTAAAAGATATGTCACCACATCTCACAACTCATATCTATCTATTATTTAGTAGCTTTTTTCTTGTTAGCAACTGTTTTTCTCTTACCCTTACGAGTACGTGAGTTGTTTTTAGTACGCTGACCACGAGAAGGTAAACCTTTTCTGTGACGTAAACCACGGTAACAACCAATATCCATTAAACGTTTAATGTTTAACTGAACCTCTGAGCGTAAAGCACCTTCTACTTTAATCTCATCGTTGATCATTGTACGGATTGCTGATAACTCATCATCAGACCAGTCTTGTACTTTTTTGTTTAAATCGATACCTGCCGTAGTTAAAATACGTTGAGCAGTTGTTCTACCAATACCATAGATATAGGTTAAACCGATCTCTCCTCTTTTGTTTCTTGGTAAATCAATACCTGAAATCCTTGCCATATTTATTATTGTTTTGCAGTAATTCCGAACGGCGGGCCACCGTTGTACGGTAAATTACAATATTTTCTAATTACCCTTGACGTTGCTTGTATTTAGGATTTTTCTTGTTGATAACGTAAAGTTTTCCTTTACGGCGAATAATCTTGCAATCAGCACTACGCTTTTTAATTGATGATCTAACTTTCATTTTATTTGTATCTATAAGTAATGCGTCCTTTTGTTAAATCATAAGGAGACATTTCCAATTTAACCTTATCTCCAGGAAGAATTTTGATGTAGTGCATCCGCATCTTTCCTGAAATGTGAGCAATAATCTCATGCCCGTTCTCAAGTTCTACCCGGAACATCGCATTAGATAATGCTTCCCTTATTACTCCGTCTTGTTCAATTGAGGCTTGTTTAGCCATATTTTATTGATTGTTACTTAATTAGCTGCTTCTAAACAGGGTTGCAAAATTAAATAAAAAATTTTAATTATTTATTTTTTTTGTTGTAAAACTTCTTCTATTATAGAAAACGTTGATAAAACCTCTGCTTTGCCCTTTTTAACGGCTACTGTATGTTCGAAATGTGCCGATGGTTTATTGTCTTTACTGGTTACCGTCCATCCATCGTTATGGAATTTAACACCGGCTACGCCTGCATTGATCATGGGTTCTATTGCAATGACCATTCCTTCTTCAAGTTTTGGCCCTGCACCACGCTTCCCATAATTCGGAACCTCTGGTTTTTCATGAAGTTTTACCCCAACGCCATGTCCTACAAGTTCTCTTACTACACCAAATCCATTAGCTTCTGCATACTGTTGAACTGCAAAACCAACATCACCGGTACGCATTCCAACAACAGCTTTTTCAATACCCAATTCCAGACAACGTTGAGTAACCGTAAGCAACTTCTGTTTTTCGGCATCGATCTCACCTATTGAGAAAGTATAAGCCGAATCTCCAAAATAATTGTTTTTAATTACACCACAATCAACAGAAATGAGATCACCCTCTTGAATTACATATTCGCTTGGAAAACCATGAACAACTTGTTCATTCGGCGAAATACACAATGAATAAGGAAAACCATTGTAATTTAAAAATGCTGGAATCGCTCCGTGATCACTAATAAACTCGTATGCTAATTGATCTAACTGAATAGTAGTCATGCCTGCTTTTATCACCTTAGCCACTTCGGCCAAAGTTTTAGAAACAAGCATGGAACTTTCTCTTATTAACTCGATCTCCTCAAGAGACTTGTAATAAATTTTTGACATTCTCTACACTACAGTGCTGCGTTGCTACTTGCGGCAGGAACACCTGTTCTGCCAGTAACTCTACCTGTTTTCATCAAACCATCATAATGGCGCATCAATAAGTAACTTTCGATCTGTTGTAATGCATCTAGTACAACACCCACTAAAATCAATAAAGAAGTACCACCAAAGAAATGTGCAAACTCTTGTTTAATACCAAACTTAACCGCAATTGATGGCAAGATAGCAATGATCGCTAGAAATACCGCACCAGGGAAAGTGATTTTTGAAATGACATCATCAATAAACGTTGATGTTGCAAAGCCAGGTTTAATACCCGGAATAAAACCACCGTTTTTCTTCATATCATCACTCATTTGAGTTGGGTTAACTGTAATGGCAGTATAGAAGAAAGTAAATGCGATAATTAAAAATGCAAACGTTAAGCTATAAGCCAACGAAGTGGTGTTGCTGAATTGAATTAGCCAAGAACCTTGTAATGAAGGAACAAACTGCATTAAAGCACCTGGGATAAACATTAACGCCTGAGCAAAAATGATCGGCATAACACCTGCAGCATTAACCTTTAAAGGAATGTACTGGCGAACACCACCAAACTGGCGGTTACCAACAATTTTTTTAGCGTATTGTACAGGTACTTTACGTACACCCTGAACAATTAAAATGGTAAACATAACCACTGCAAATAAAGCAACGATCTCTAAAACCAATGCAACCGGGCCTCCGCCTTCACTGGCCGAACCCACACGTGCACTAAACTCTTGAGAAATTGCAACTGGTAAACGGGCAATGATACCAACCATGATGATTAGTGATGTACCGTTACCAATACCTTTATCCGTAATTTTTTCACCTAACCACATTACAAATAATGTACCTGCCGTTAATACAAACGTAGACAACACTAAAAATAAAGTATTAGGCAATAAAATAGCTTCAGCAGGAACTTGAGTTTTAACGTAACCAACAGACTGAACGATTGTGATCGCTACTGTTAGGTAGCGGGTAATCTGGTTCATTTTCTTTCTACCACTTTCGCCCTCTTTCTGCATTTTTTGGAAAGAAGGAACAGCAATACCCAATAGCTGCACCACAATCGATGCAGAAATGTAAGGCATTACCCCCAACGCCAAAATAGACACACGAGAGAAAGAACCTCCGGCAAACATATCTAGTAAGCCCAAAATTCCTGATTTTTCGTTATTGCCTAAAGCAGTTGGATCTACACCTGGTAAAACCACGTGAGATACGAAACGGTATACCAAAAGAATTAAGAGCGTAAACAATATACGCTCTTTTAATTCCTGAATTTTCCAGATATTACTTAAAGTAGTAAATAGCTTCTTCATTTAATAATTACAATTTTACAATAGAACCACCTGCAGCTTCAATAGCTTTTTGTGCGGTTGCAGAGAACGCATGTGCTGTAATTTCTAGCTTTGCTTTAATTTCACCACGACCTAAAATTTTAACCAAGTCGTTTTTAGAAGCTAAACCATGTGCTTGCAAAGCAGCAAAATCAATAGTTGTTAAGCTATGTTTTTCAGCTAATGCTTGTAAAACGTCTAAGTTTACACCAACATACTCTGTACGGTTGATTGGTTTGAAACCAACTTTAGGTACACGACGTTGTAAAGGCATTTGACCACCTTCAAAACCGATTTTAGTTTTGTGACCTGAACGAGAACCTGCACCTTTGTGGCCACGGGTTGAAGTACCGCCACGACCAGAACCTGTACCACGACCAATCCTTTTACTGTTTTTTGTAGAACCTACTGCAGGTTTTAAATTACTTAAATTCATCTTTTTGAATTTGTGTTGCCCTTCGCTTTCACTAAACAGGTACAACGATTAAACATATATAAAGGTAGTACAAGCTTTTACCTATACTACCTTTAAAACTTTTACTAGATTGCTTCGATTGCTACTAAATGGTTCACTTTGCGAACCATACCGATAATCTGTGGAGTAGCTTCAACCTCTACACTTTGGTTTAATTTAGATAAACCCAAAGCCTGAACGGTTCTTTTTTGGCGCTCGCTTCTGTCGATAACGCTTTTTACTTGTGTTATTTTGATCTTAGCCATGATATTATCCGTTAAATACTTTGTTTAAATCAATACCACGGGTTTGAGCTACTGTATAAGCATCACGCATCTTAGTTAATGCATCAACAGTTGCTTTTACCACGTTATGTGGGTTAGATGATCCTTTAGATTTTGCCAATACGTTGTGTACACCAGCACTCTCTAATACAGCACGCATCGCACCACCAGCAATTACTCCGGTACCTACTGCAGCTGGTTTGATTAAAACAAAACCACCTGAGAATTTACCGATTTGCTCATGAGGAACGGTACCATTTAAAATTGGAACTTTTACCAGGTTCTTTTTAGCATCATCCACACCTTTGGCAATTGCCTCGGTTACCTCTTTCGCTTTACCTAAACCGAAACCAACAACACCGTTTTCATCACCTACAACAACAATTGCTGAGAAGCTGAAAGTACGGCCACCTTTGGTTACTTTGGCAACACGTTGTATACTAACCAAACGATCCTTTAATTCGATATCGGTGGTTTTAACTCTTTTTATATTAATAGTTGACATCTTACTTTTTCTTCAGATTAAAATACTAAACCAGCTTCGCGGGCACCCTCTGCCAGCGATTTTACACGACCGTGGTATAAATAGCCATTTCTATCGAAAACAACTTCTTTAACACCTGCAGCAATTGCTTTTTCGGCTACTAACTTGCCTACTGCAACTGACTGATCGCTTTTGTTTCCAGTACCAGTAAAATCTTTCGATAATGATGATGCTGATGCTATTGTTTTACCGGTTACATCGTTAATTACCTGAGCATAAATCCCTTTATTGCTTCTATATACAGATAACCTTGGACGTTCTTCCGAACCGGTAAGTCTTTTTCTGATCCCTTTTTTAATACGATCTCTTCTTGATAATTTTTTACCTGCCATGATTACTATTTTTTAGATGCTGATTTACCTGCTTTTCTTCTTAACACTTCACCTACAAACTTGATACCTTTACCTTTATATGGTTCTGGTGCACGTAACGAACGGATTTTTGCTGCTACCTGGCCAATCAATTGTTTGTCGATACTTTCTAAAATAATTTTAGGAGTCTGACCTTTTTCTGATTGCGTAGTTACTTTAATCTCTGCTGGCAACTGGAATACATAGTGGTGAGAATAACCCAAAACTAAGTCTAATGTGTTACCTTGGTTTGTAGCACGGTAACCAACACCTACTAATTCCTGAGTTAATTTATAACCTTCCGTAACACCAACAACCATGTTGTTAAGCAATGAGCGGTACAAACCGTGTAATGCTTTGTGTTTCTTTTGATCTGATGGACGTTGAACTGTTAAAATTCCATCTTCTTGACTTACAGTGATATCTGAATCTACTGTTTGTGTTAATTCACCTTTTGGTCCTTTTACAGTTACTACGTTATCATTTGATACGGTAATTGTAACACCTGCAGGGATTGTAATTGGGGCTTTTCCTATTCTTGACATTGTGCTGTTCTCCTAATATTAATAAACGTGACACAATACCTCACCACCAATGTTTAATTTGGCTGCTTCTTTATCGGTCATTACACCTTTAGAAGTAGATAAGATTGCGATACCTAAACCGTTTAATACTCTTGGCATATTTTCAACACCAGCATAGTTTCTCAAACCTGGTTTACTTACTCGCACTAATGTACGAATAGCAGGAACTTTAGTAATCGGATTGTATTTCAAAGCAATTTTAATGGTGCCCTGAACTGTAGTATCTTCAAACTTATAGTTCGCGATGTAACCTTTATCGAAAAGAACTTTAGTAATTTCTTTTTTAAGGTTTGATGCAGGAATTTCTACAACACGGTGGTTGGCCTTAATGGCATTCCTTACTCTTGTTAAATAATCTGCTATTGGATCTGTATTCATTATTTATTGTTTTTGATAGTGGTTTCCTTCTGCTACCCAGCTGTGGGACCTGCTATCGGTTAAAATTTTTTTTTTTTAGTATAAAGACATAAGATATCAAGTATCGAGACCTAATTAAGTCTTGATACCTGATACTACAGTACTCAATACTATTCTATATTACCAAGATGCTTTTTTAACACCTGGTATTTTACCGTCTAGTGCCATTTCGCGGAATGTTACCCTTGAAATGCCAAAGGTACGCATATATCCACGAGGGCGACCAGTTAATTTACAACGGTTGTGTAAACGTACCGGAGATGAGTTCTTTGGTAATTTATCCAAACCCTCGAAATCTCCTGCTGCTTTTAATGCCGCACGTTTTTCAGCGTATCTAGCTACCAATTTTTGGCGCTTAACTTCGCGTGCTTTTACACCTTCTTTTGCCATTATTCTGCTGTTTTTTGATTTTTAAATGGTAATCCGAATTGTTTCAATAACTCAAGAGCCTCAACGTCAGATTTTGCCGAAGTTACGAAAGTTATATCCATCCCTAAAATTTTATTGATTTTATCTATATTGATCTCCGGGAAGATGATTTGCTCAGTAACACCTAAAGTATAGTTACCTTTTCCATCGAAACCTTTATCGTTAATACCTTTAAAATCACGGATACGTGGTAAAGCTACTGAAATCAAACGATCTAAGAACTCATACATGTTGTTATCACGTAAGGTTACGCGTACACCTACTGGCATACCTTTACGTAATTTAAAGTTAGAGATATCTTTTTTAGATTGTGCTGCAACCGCTTGCTGACCAGTAATGGTAGTCAATTCTACGATTGTAGTATCCATAATCTTTTTATCAGTAACAGAAAAACGACCTACACCCTGATTGATACAGATTTTTTCCAATTTAGGAACCTGCATTACAGTTTTATACTGAAATTTTTCTTTTAATGCATTTACAACTTCTTCTTTGTATTTGCTTTTTAATCTAGGTGTAGCCATTATTTAATTTCCTCCCCTGAAATTTTAGCAACTCTAACAATTTTACCATCTGCGTTAACTTTACGGCCAACGCGGGTAGTTTTACCAGATTTTGGATCAACCAACATCAGGTTAGAAACGTGAAGAGCAGCTTCTTTTTTAATAATACCACCGTTCGGATTTGCAGCATTTGGCTTAGTATGTTTAGATACTAAATTAATGCCTTCTACAATGGCTCTGTTTTTATCTTTTTGTACTGAAAGTACTTTTCCTTGTTGACCTTTTGAATCGCCAGCAATTACTTTAACTAAATCTCCTGTGCGGATTTTAAGTTTTGGTGTATTTACTTTGTTTCCCATTTTATAATACCTCCGGTGCTAATGATACGATTTTCATGAATTGTTTTTCACGTAGTTCTCTCGCAACCGGGCCAAAGATACGTGTACCTCTTGGCTCATCCTGTGCGTTCAATAATACAGCAGCATTATCGTCAAAACGGATATAAGAACCATCTTTACGACGGATTTCTTTTTTGGTTCTTACAACAACTGCTTTTGAAACTGTACCTTTTTTAACATTACCTGATGGCAATGCGCTTTTTACGGTAACAACTACCTTATCACCAATTGAAGCATAACGTTTGCCGGTTCCACCTAGCACGCGAATTACCAATACTTCTTTTGCGCCGCTGTTATCAGCAACGTTTAATCTCGATTCCTGTTGTACCATCTTATTTAGCTCTTTCTAAAATTTGTACCAATCTCCAGTTCTTGTTTTTACTCAAAGGACGAGTTTCCATAATTAATACTGTATCACCGATACCGCACTCATTTTTCTCGTCGTGAGCCATAAATTTGGTAGTTTTCTTTACGAACTTACCATAAATCGGGTGTTTTACTTTACGTTCCACGCTCACTACAACAGATTTATCCATCTTGTTGCTTACCACTAACCCGGTTCTTGTTTTTCTTAATTGTCTTTCCATGTCGACTCTCAAATTATTTAGTTTCAGTAGCTGACTCCGTGTTTTTCACTTTAGTCAACTGAGTGTTTAAACGGGCTATGTCTTTCCTTACTTTTGCAATACGCGAAGGATTTTCGATAGCTGAAATAGTGTGAGCGAACTTTAATTTTGACAAGTTCTCTTTTTCTTCCGCAATCTTAGCTACTAATTCTTCTTTTGAAAGCCCTGTGATTTCTGAATTTTTCATTTTTCTTTTTCTTTTACGTTGAGTGTAGCGGTTATAATAAACAAGTATTTACAACATTCATCTCAACACTTTACTATGCTTCTACGTAATCTCTACGTACTACGAATTTGGTTTGGATCGGTAATTTCTGAGCGGCTAAACGCAATGCTTCTTTAGCAACTTCCAAAGGCACACCTTCGGCTTCGAAAATTACACGCCCAGGTCTTACAACTGCTACCCAATACTCAGGAGCACCTTTACCTTTACCCATACGTACCTCAGCAGGTTTTTTAGTTACCGGTTTATCCGGGAAGATCCTGATCCATACTTGGCCTTCACGTTTCATGAAACGGGTTACGGCAATACGGGCAGCCTCGATCTGGCGACTTGTGATCCAAGTAGCTTCTAGAGATTTGATACCGAAAGATCCGAATGCTAACTCAGCTCCGCGGGAAGCTAAACCCTTCATTCTGCCTTTTTGCATCTTCCTGAACTTCGTTCTTTTTGGCTGTAACATTTTATTTTGTTCTAATCGTTAAACGATGTTAATAAATCAATTATTTACGAGGACCTCTGTTAGCGCCTGCGCCACCACCTCTGTTTGCACCACCTTGGCCTGGACCACGACCGCCGCCCTGGTTTCCACCACGTCTGTCGTTACCACCGCCACGGTTATCTCTTCCACCACCACGGTTATCTCTTCCGCCGAAAGCTGGTTTATCTGATGCGCCTTTTGGACCGTTGTTTGTTGCACCAATGTTTGGAGACAAATCACGTTTTCCATAAACCTCACCTTTACAGATCCAAACTTTAACACCTATTTTACCATAAGTAGTTAAGGCTTCAGCTAAAGCGTAGTCGATATCAGCACGGAATGTATGCAAAGGTACCCTTCCTTCTTTGTACTGCTCAGTACGTGCCATCTCAGCACCACCTAAGCGACCAGAAGTCATGATTTTGATACCTTCAGCACCCATACGCATGGTTGATGCGATAGATGATTTCATTGCTCTACGGAATGAGATCCTTGCTTCTAATTGTTTTGCAACACCTTCTGCAACTAATTGTGCATCAAGTTCTGGGCGTTTAATTTCGAAGATGTTAATTTGAATTTCCTTTTTAGTCAATTTCTTTAACTCTTCTTTGATTTTATCAACCTCAGCACCTGCTTTACCGATTACAATACCCGGACGAGCTGTGTGGATGGTAACGGTGATACGTTTTAACGTACGCTCGATAACCACTTTTGCAACACCGCCTTTTGCGATACGGGCAGAAAGGTATTTTCTTATTTTCTCATCTTCAACTAATTTATCGGAGTAGTTGTTGCCACCGAACCAGTTAGAATCCCATCCTTTGATAATTCCTAATCTGGCACCTATTGGATTTGCTTTTTGTCCCATTTCCTAATTAGTTTTGAGTTGTTTCTGTATTTTTACTATCTACAATCAGTGTTACGTGGTTAGAACGTTTACGAATTCTATATCCACGGCCTTGAGGAGCTGGACGTAAGCGTTTTAACTGACGGCCACCATCAACCATAACTGTTTTAACAAAAAGTTGGTTTTCTTCAGGGCGGGCACCTTCATTTTTAGATTCCCAGTTTTTGATAGCAGATAATAATAATTTCTCAACTCTTATTGCTGCTTCTTTATTGGTAAACTTTAAAATGCTCAATGCTTTTTCTACACGTTCACCTCTGATAAGATCTACAACCAAACGCATCTTACGCGGTGAGGTTGGACAATTGTTTAATTTTGCTATTGCTTCCATTGTCTAATTATTTTTTCTTTTCAGCGTGTCCTCTGAATGTTCTGGTTGGAGCAAATTCTCCCAACTTGTGACCAACCATGTTTTCTGTAACATACACAGGGATAAACTTGTTACCATTGTGTACTGCAAATGTGTGATTAACGAAATCTGGTGATATCATTGATCTGCGAGACCAAGTTTTGATTACAGACTTTTTGCCTGAATCATTCATAGAGTTTACTTTTTTCTCTACGTTATGGTCAATATAAGGTCCTTTTTTTATCGAACGAGCCATTATTTCTTCCTTCTCTCTATGATGTAACGATTAGAATATTTTTTAAGTTCTCTGGTTTTGTAGCCTTTAGCTAAAACACCTTTTCTTGAACGTGGGTGACCACCTGATGATCTACCTTCACCACCACCCATTGGGTGATCTACTGGGTTCATCGCTACCGGTCTAGTTCTCGGACGACGGCCCAACCAACGTTTACGACCTGCTTTACCTAGTACTTCGTTCGCGTGATCTGAATTAGATACAGCGCCGATAGTAGCGAGACAAGTAGTCAAGATTAAACGGGTTTCGCCTGAAGGCATTTTTAAAGTAGCATATTTACCATCGCGGGCAGCTAACTGTGCATAAGCACCTGCACTACGAGCCAATTGTGCTCCTTTTCCAGGGTGAATCTCCACGTTGTGGATGATAGAACCTAATGGAATGTTCGATAATTTTAAAGTGTTACCTACTTCTGGTGCTGCTTTGTCGCCCGATAATAATACGGAACCAACCTGCAATCCTTCAGGAGCGATGATATAACGCTTCTCGCCATCTGCATAATGTAATAATGCGATGCGGGCAGTACGGTTTGGATCGTATTCAACAGTAGCAACTGTTGCAGGAATATCGAATTTATCGCGTTTGAAGTCGATTAAACGATATGATTTTTTGTGACCACCGCCCATATAGCGCATAGTCATTTTTCCTGTATTGTTACGTCCACCAGACTTTTTTGATGATACAACCAATGATTTTTCGGGCTTGGTTGCTGTAATCTCCGTAAAACTAGCACCAACTCTGAAGCGGGTACCTGGAGTAACTGGTTTAAATTTTCTTAAGCCCATAGTTATAATGAATGATTAAATTAAAGGGTTGCGTAATAATCTATTGTTTCGCCGTCTTTTAACGTTACGATTGCTTTTTTGTATTTTGGGCTACGGCCTGATACAAAACCTGCTTTAGTGTAACGAGATTTAGCTTTTCCATCCACAACCATTGTATTAACTGCAACGATGGTTACACCGTACAATTTCTCAATAGCAGCTTTGATTTGGATTTTGTTAGCCTTGTGGTTAACACTGAACGTGAAACGGTTAGATTTCTCAGATAAAGCTGAAGCTTTTTCGGTTAATATTGGTTTTTTTAAAATTTCCATATTACTTGGCAAACGCCTCCTCCAAAGTTTTAACAGAATCAGCAGTTAACACAAGTACACCAGCGTTCAACACATCGTAAGTGTTTAAATCTGCTGCAGAGATTACTTTAGTTTTCTGAACGTTTCTGCTTGATAAATAGATATTATTATTTTGTGCAGGTAAAACCAACAAAGTTTTTTGATCATCTACTTTTAAAGCAGCCAATAAACTTGTGTAGTTTTTAGTTTTAATCGTATCGAAGTTGAAATCTTCTAAAACTACCACGTTATTGTCTTTTGCTTTGTAAGCTAAAGCCGATTTACGTGCTAATGATTTTAATTTCTTGTTCAATTTAAAACTGTAATCACGTGGCTGAGGACCGAAAACACGACCACCACCGTTAAATAACGGAGATTTAATGCTACCAGCACGGGCACCACCTGTACCTTTTTGTTTGTATAGTTTGCGGGTTGAACCAGCAATCTCATTACGTTGTTTAGATTTGTGAGTACCTTGACGTTGGTTAGCCAAATACTGTTTTACATCTAAATAAATCGCGTGGTCGTTAGGCTCGATACCAAATACTGATTCAGGAAGTTGCACCTTGGCACCTGTTTCTTTACCTGAAATGTTTAATACTTTAACTTCCATCTGATTATTTGTCTAAGATTACGTAAGAACCTTTAGCTCCTGGAATGGAACCACTAACTACTAATAAGTTTTGCTCAGCATAAACTTTCAAAACCTGTAAGTTTTGAATTTTCACCCTGTCTCCACCTGTTCTTCCTGCCATGCGCATCCCTTTGAATACACGTGAAGGAAATGATGATGCTCCCAATGAACCTGGGGCACGTAAACGGTTATGCTGACCGTGAGTCTGCATACCAACACCGGCAAATCCGTGGCGTTTTACAACACCTTGAAAACCTTTACCTTTTGAGGTACCTACAACATCAACAAAATCGCCTTCCGCGAATGCATCAACGGTTACCACATCACCTAAATTAAGTGAAGTTGTAAACGAATCGAATTCTACCAGCTTGCGTTTCGGAGTTGTGTTTGCTTTCGCGAAATGGCCTTTTAACGGTTGAGTTGTGTTTTTCTCTTTTTTCTCATCGTAACCCAGTTGGATTGATGAATACCCGTCTTTTTCTTCGGTCTTTACTTGTGTAACTACACAAGGCCCAGCTTCGATTACAGTACAAGGAATGTTTCTTCCTTCTGCATCGAAAATACTGGTCATTCCTACTTTTTTTCCAATAATTCCTGACATTTTATCTTTTCTTTTTAACACCCATCGAAGCAGTAGGGCTTCGTTCAAGGTGGTTGTACATCCCCCGAAAGGGACGGCAAAGATAGACAAGAATTATTAATTTTCAAATAGTTAGCTAAATATTTTTTCAAATAAATTGCTGATATGATGGGATTTAACTGAAAAATGAATACTAATAGGCTATTATAGCGTTTAAAGCAATAGTTATAAATTTGACTTAAAGCACTTTAGCTGGTTTTCCGGATGAGAAAATCTATACAAAAAGGCTAAAATCAATGCATATAAATTACTCATCCGCAAGCTTATCAATTGCTTCACAAATGTGATATATATCCAGTTCATTGCAGCCATATATACGCATATCGTCAACTAAAAAACCACCACAAACCAGGGCATTGTCAAGATCATTTTTTAACAAGAAATATTCACACAGGGAAGAGTAGAAGAACATAAACTCGCCATCTGAAAAATCTTCACGATCTGGAAAAGCCTGATCGATATAGTATTGCTGATTTAATATTTTAAACCCTTTTTCAATATTTCCGTCAATCATGGCAGCATGAGCAACAAAAAACCTCAGGTATAAAAAATCGGGGAAGCGTTCCATCCCCTCTTTTACTACAGCATCGGCCTCATCTTTAAGCCGTGCATGTAATCCCCTGGCACGGGTTTTAATAAAATTTTCCGGTTTTTGGAACAACTAAACGGCTTTACCTGATTTCGCCATTTGTTGATGTTTTTAAACAACAATTTTAGTTGTTTAATTTTGATATCTGATAAAATTATTGAAAAATTAATGTGCTATCCCACCATTTAGGCTGATGGTTATAATGGCTAAAATAATAAATCCGATCAGCACATAAAGGTAATCGCGCTCGATCAAAAAGCTAAAGATGGCGAAGACGATACGCGCAATTGGTGTAAAAATGAGCATCAGTATGCCAAATTGTACAATAGCATCACCCTGAAAACTGGTTAGCCCTTTAAATATGGCCAAAATAGAAGAAAACTTGCTCACTTCAGGTTTAAATACCTTATAATCGGTAATGGCTCCTTTGTTGTGGATGAGGAAAATGGCGCCACCAATTAATACAATGGACATCGAAATGATTACACCTGCCCGTAAAAGTGTACCCAGGATTACCTGGATATCCTTATCACTCACATTTTCTTTTTTTGCTGTATCCATTATAATCCACTTATTCCTTTATAAATCATCTGCAATGCCAAAAAAGTAACTACAATGGCAAATACAAGCTTAAGTTTATCGGTTTTGGCCCTTACCAATACTTTCGAGCCTACTGTTGCCCCGGTTAAAACACCAATGCATACCGGCATGGCAATACCAGGATCAATCTGGCCACGGTGCAAATACACTACTGCACTGGCTGCCGCAGTAACCCCCATCATAAAGTTACTGGTGGTGGTTGATACCTTAAAGGGTAACCGCATAATATTATCCATTGCAATTACCTTGAGGGCTCCACTGCCAATGCCTAGCAAACCCGACAAGGTTCCGGCAAAAAGCATCATTAGAAAACCTCCCGGAACATGTTTTACAGCATAGGGATGATCAACACCTTTATCAGGGTAAGATCCGTTCAGTTTAAAAAATCTGGCCCATTTATCGGTATTGTCCGAAGTCGTATGATCTACCTTTTTCTTTAAAGTCATGATAGCTGAAAAGATTAAAATGCAGCCAAACAGAATGGCAATATAGTTTGCATTAAGGTAAACTGCTATAATTGCCCCGCAAATGGCACCTATAGTGGTGGCGATTTCTAAAAACATCCCGATCCGGATATTGGTGATACCCTCTTTTACATAAGCAGCTGCCGAGCCCGAAGAGGTTGCAATAACCGAAACGATGGATGCACCAATGGCATAATGGATATCAACGCCTAAAGCCAATGTAAGTAATGGGATGATAATTACCCCACCTCCCAAACCGGTTAGCGAGCCCAATAATCCAGCTAAAAAAGCGCCTAATAAAACGATAATGGTAAACAGCAATACCGACATGCGGCAAATATAATGTACTGTTTTTGTGGAAACGAAGGATTTAGGGAATAAAATAAAGTCTATATGTTATATGGAATAGGTAAAATGGGAAATGAAAAAACTTGGCTAATAATTTAAAGGGATTGACTGGTATGACGTACACGTACAATTCGGATTTGATTTGAAGTAATTTTATACGAAATTCTGTAATGATATTTTCAAATGCCTCCAACTACCATCATTGTTTGTTTTATATTTATCAAGCGCACATTTTTCAGGATGTTGGCCAAGCAATCGTGAGATCAATGATTTCGTCGCGAACCATTGCTGCATATTTAATGAGTCTAATGCAATGTAATTGAAAGCTTTTTCTAGCTAATTTAGTGGTTTTACCCCAAACGACTACCAATTGGCAACCTCAGCCTTTACTTGGGCAGCAGAAATAAAATTGCCTTTATCTATTTCGGCATTTCCTTCATCAATCTCGGCATTATACTGCTCTAGGGTTTGAGGTTTGTCTATGCTATAATTTAAACCCAAGGCATCCAAAACGGCCTTAACAGCCTTTTCAGTCTTTTTATCGTTGATGTTTACAGTTAAAGTTCCAATTCCTCTGGCGATAATTTTAAGGCTATCGCTTCAGAAGATGCTTGAAATCTGTTATCTTTTTTTCGCAAAAACAATATAAATTGATTCTTCAGCATCAACATATTCATTGCAACTTAAAATAACTTCGCTTAATTTCATAGAATTATGTAACGTGAGGATTAAAAACGAATGATGGAATAGGCAAAATGTAAGATCGAATATCAACCCTCATCCAGCTTACATTTTTCCATCTTACATTACTTACCTAATCTTTTAATCATCTCGGCACTCAAATCCCTGCCATCATTTAATCGGTTGGCAAAAAATGATTTGGCCGCTTCAAAATGTTCTTTATATCCCTTTAAATCACCATAACCGATAATAGACGCCCACTCGTGCACTGCGGTATGGAATTCTAAATCATCCCCACGGATTGATTTATCGTATAATGCCGTCTTGATCGATTCTTCCAACATCAATTCATTCTTAAAAAGATATTCGGCAATTCCTAGCCTCAATTTAAATGGTGGTGTTTGGCAGATCAGGTTATCGTATGGATTTACGCCCATTTTATACCAGGCATATACCATACTCAATAAACTAAGATGCGAATTGGGCTTCTGTTTATGATCTGCATCAGATAGGCTGAACTCTTTCATAATGTTATCATCCAGCAATAAAAGTGAGCGGCTCTCATGAAAAACAAAATCGCGGGCCGCATAAATTTTCTCCCTAAATTCCTGTTCATTTTCACAGATCATCAGCTTAAACAGTTCAGATTCTGCCTGGGCATAATATTTAACCTGTTTTTGTGCATAAGGATTTAGAATGGCCAAACCTGCATAAATGTGCGATTTATAGCTAAAAATCCTCAGCGTGGTTAAAATCTTTACGTTATCGATCCCACCGGCATATGCAGGATTATCCCATGGGAAAAAACCGGCATTTTTCCATGCAGAGCCCATACTCTCAAAACCCATGTGCGTTACCGCTTGCGTATCGGCCACAATACGGTCGTGCTCCCGGTAATCGTCCATTTCGATAATGTTCGATTTTAAAGATTGATAAACATCCAATGCCTTTGCATAAACTTCATCGGTAGCCCGGTGACGAACCACTACAAGCGTTTGCCCCTCGGGACTAAAAGCCGGGCCATGTAAAGAATGGCAGGTCACAATCTGTATATCTGGCGGAAGGTGTTTTTCGAAAGCAGCAATTTCAGGATGTTTGACCGATGTCTGACCTGAAACAATTGCACCATACTTGGTGGAGCGCGCAAAAGTTGCCACCACTTCATCAATTTTCTCAGCTTCAACACAATAAATAATAAAATCAGATTTACGTGACACTTCATGGCCATCAACTAAAACTTCAACCCCCATAGGTTCAAGCTCGTTTTTCAAATCTATAAAGCGTAGTGGCATATCTGCGCCACATACCTTATAACCTGCATTTACAAACGATAAAGCGTACAATTTGCCCATATCGCCCATCCCAATAATTCCTATTTGCATGAAACAAATTTAACCTATCGTAAACAATTTTATAATAAAACTTAAATAAAATTGTTATTTAGAATGTGAAACCAAAATATTTTTATCGATTTGCCAAAATCTTAGACAGATTATTATTCGCAAAATAGATAAAAATGTAGTTTTACATGCTAATACCTATATTTAAACTATGCAGAAAATTAAACACACCTTATTGTTCTTAGGCGCTATGCTTTTTTTAAACCTTGCATTTGCGCAAACCGTTCCTGATACCACAAAAAATACTGATCCGTCGTTAAATGGCCAGTATCAGTTTATGTTGAAAAAATCTAAAACTTTGTATGGTGCCAGGCTGATTAACCCAAACCGTTTATCCGCTTTATGGAAAAGTGTTAACGATACGTTAAGAAAGGAACGTAAGCAATTGCAGCAAGCCAGGCTGGAAATTAAAACACAAGCCGACAATATTTCGAGTTTAAAAGGCGAAGTTACAGGGAAAGAAAGTTCACTAGCCAACGCTACCGCTTCTGTTAACGAAATTAAGTTTTTAGGAATTTCGTTTAATAAAAGTACTTATAATACCATTGTTTGGACCATTATTATCGTGCTGGGCATTGGTTTGGCTTTTGTTATTTTCCAATCTGGCAAATTAAGACATGAGGCTAAGTACAGAACTGAACTTTACCAGGAAGTAGCCGATGAGTTCCAGGCTCATAAGGTAAAGGCAAAAGATAAAGAAATGAAACTTGCCCGTGAACTACAGGATGAAAGAAATAAATGGGACGAAAGCAGGGGCAGATAACAAGATCCGACCAGTAATCAACAAAAAAATCCTTGATTTTGGCAGTATTTAGAAAATTTGAATTAGTGCCAGGTGGTAGAACCTGGCGCCACTACAATTTATAAAGCGACGCTTTTGTTGCTTAGGTGATGCTAACCCCGCAATTCGCCATAATTCCGATGAAACCTCTGAAACTGGCAAGCATAAGCCATAGTCAATTATTCCCAAAGCCAATATCCCAGTGGCGAGAATGATTATATGATTAATTTTATCTAGCAATCGTCTCTCCGATCAAATATTAACCAATAGCTGATATTAAATCGAAAACAATTATGTTTCCGAAGGGAAAGATATCCCTTTTATATTCCGGTATAAATCTACCGCATAAAGGTCTGTCATTCCCGAAACAAAATCGAGAACACTCTGTATAATAGAATAAACATCGGTCAAATCGGTATGATATTGTTTAGGAATAAGTTTTACCAGTTTTTTATAGTAATGCGTATTGTTATGAATAAGCGCTGGGACAAATTCTTCTAATAAACCAGCCATGATTTTATATCCCGCCACCTCTTTCTGTATTACTGACGAGAAATTATAAATACGCTCTACCGAGATTTTTTCTACCGCTTTCCAGGCCGAAATATACGGTTCGGGCAGCAGATCGGTCAGGCTATGGTTAAGATCACCTTTTAATAGTTTTTCTTGTTCTCTAAAGAATATGGTTGCACATTGGTTTGTTAGGGTATTTATGGCTTTAGCGCGAAGCAAACCAATTTTGGCATCATCATCTTCATAATCATTTTTTAAGCGTTCTTCTATGGTTGTTGAATTGGCAAAAGGTAACAAGTAACCTTTTACTTCTTCATAGGAAAGTATCTTAAGGCGATGTGCATCTTCAAGGTCGATGATGCTGTAACATATATCGTCTGCAGCTTCTACCAGGTAAACTAAAGGATGACGTTTGTAAATAAGATACTCGTTATCCTCCTGTTCCAGATGAAGTTCATTAGCGATCTTTTTAAAACTTTCCTCTTCTGATTGGAAGAAGCCGTATTTTTTGCGGTGCAGCAAGCCTTTCTGCTTACCTGCAATGGAGGCGCATGGATATTTCGCTATAGAGGCCAATGTTGAATAGGTTAGTGCATAAGCATCATTTCCCTTTCCCTTTAATGGGTGAGTGAGAATACGGATGGCATTTGCATTTCCCTCGAAATTGATTAAATCGTGCCATTGCGATTCACTCATTTCTTTTTGATAAACCTTTCCATCACCATCGGTAAAGTAACGAGAAATGGCCGCTTCACCGGAATGTCCGAAGGCCGGGTTGCCCAAATCATGGGCCAATGCAGCAGCGGCCACAATATTGCCTACTTCATTAATTAATGGAACCTCTTTAATAAGTTGCGGCTGATGCTCTTCTATACTTTTTAAAAATATATTTGCCATGGAGCGGGCCACACTCGCTACTTCTAGACTATGCGTTAAACGATTGTGCACAAAAACACTTCCCGGCAATGGAAAAACCTGGGTTTTATTCTGAAGTCTTCTAAATGGGGATGAGAAAATTAAACGGTCGTAGTCACGCTGAAAATCTGAACGTGCCCGATCTGTGCTTGCACCATATTTCTCCTGTCCGTATCTTTTATTCGAAAGTAAATATTTCCACTCCATTTATCCCGTTGGCCTTTTAAAATTTGGCGCAATTTAAACAAAACGCGAAAATGGTAAAGCATAAAGCCTTAGGTAAAATTCGTATTACCTCAATTAAAAGATATATTTATATTTGAGGAGAAACAAACAAACCGTAAAGAAAAAATTTTATTAACGCTTGCTATCTTATGCTGCTAAACGGTTTTGACCAAAGTGCAATTTGGAAGGCTCTAAACAAGTTTTTGAAAGTCAGAAATTAAAGGATGCGATCAAAACACACAAAATCGTAGCTATTTTACTTTGCAGTAAAAATTTCTTACCGAAAACAGCCAAAAAATTTAGTGCAGAAGCGAACAAAAGTCAGGAAGAATCAATTGCCAGATCTATCCAGGCAAGTATGTATACTTTTTTGTTAAGATAAGCTCCAGACTACACTGTAGATTTTCAATATGTTGACAAAATAAATATCCTGTTAAAAAAAGCTGGCGTTCTGAATAAGTTAAATGAAACAAACAAAGATGAATTAGCCAAAATACTTGGTGTTGATGCTGTGATCGATGGCCGCTTCGAAACAGAGCAAACAAAATCAGAAGCAGGTGCAATTGCCTCGGCTGTTTTGTTTAGAGGTTTCGGAGGAAAATCTGGAACTGGTACCATGTTCTTAACCATAAACAATGGATCGGATGGTGAATTATTGTGGCGCTTTTTTAAAACAATGGACGATAACATTATGAACTCTACCGATGATATGGTAGAAAGGATGATGCAAAAAATATTACAGAATTCCCTTACAGGAACTAAAACAGAGACAGGTAGAAATATCTGCTTTTTTTGTTATTATACATCTCGATTATCTCTAATCAAACCATTTGGCTTCTGCCCTGTTTATTTGATAAAACGATATAACATGAAAACAAGCATATATAACAAAAAAGAACATATAGAGGGTTATGTAGGATCTGGCGATGAGCAGGCAGAAAAATCAGATGTGCAAAAAGCTTTTGAAGAAGGTAATGATACCGATGTAGTAACCAGTTATGGAAAAGAACCTGGTGAATTGATTGAAGGAAATCCTTTAGCGAAAGACGGCAGGGATAACTCTGGCACACAGGGAAAAGATTCCCTTAGTGACGATGCCTACAATAGTACAGATAAACATCCAACTCTGAAAAGCGCAGAAAGTCATACAGGAAGTTCATCTAATGATTTTAAAGCGAACAATCGTATTAATGAAGCTGATGAAAACCGTGCATTAGATAAAGGAATCTAAAACGGATGATAGAAGCTTACCTAATCTCAACAAAAATTTCTTTAGTATGAATAAGAATCAATAATTCTGGAAATGGGAAATATCATATCTACAATACGATGCATAATGAGTAATCAAAATTGACATATATCAATATGTTAAAACCATATTTTTTTGTATTTAATTTTAAGTTTTCGAATTTTGCAATGCTATAGGATTCGCAACAAAAATTAAACAAATATCATTGACTAACTACTTAAGGGCATAGGCTACTTAATTATGGCATTACAGTTGTCGAGTCCTAATTATTTCCATCTACCGGAAACTGCATAACCATTATAAAGGGATTATTCTATGAGGATAATCTCTTTATAATATCATAAATCTTTCCCATGCAAACCTTTCTCGTCATACTTGTTTCTGTTTCCAATATCTTCTCCCTGACTTAAATTTGAATGATTTAAATCTTCATTCACATTCCGATCAGGATCATTTTCAGTTTTTGATAAATGAGTGGCTTCCGGTTCATCTTTACGCTTAAAATCAGCTCTTTTATGTCCGTATGTAGCCTCTCCATTATCCCATTCTATATCCTCCTCATTGCGGTCGGTCTCTGCGTTAGGATCAAGATTTTTATTTTCATTATTTTCCATGGCGATTTATTTTTGTAGATATTCTTTTGTTAAGAACAATAGTTACTATATAAAGTTTAATAACCGCGTAATTATATATTGTAAAGCATTTAGCTACATTCTTATTGGTCCTTTAATCGATTCAGCTAATTCACGCCTTTGCTTTGGTCTATCTCAGTACGGGTATCCACATCATCTTTGGTTGAACCATTCTCATCACGGTGTTCTGGTGGATTTTCCATCCTGCTTTCTTCCAGGTCAGAAAAATCACTACCTTTTTGATTAACTACTTCACCATGTGAAGAAGGTTTATCTTCCATTTGCTCCTTGGGGTCAGCAAAATCCTGTCCTTCAACAGGTAATCCTTCTTGTTCTTCATCTTTATTCATCATCTTATTACAACCAGTCAGTTCGGGTTTTGTTTTAGATTTTGAACTATACAAAAAAAGGCCCCGATTTGCATCGTGACCTTTCTTGTTCTTTTAAAATCAATTAAACTTTGATTTCAACTTCAACACCGCTAGGTAATTCAAGTTTCATTAAAGCATCAACTGTTTTAGAGTTAGAGCTATAAATATCCAATAAACGTTTGTAAGCGCATAATTGGAATTGCTCTCTAGCTTTTTTGTTTACGTGTGGAGAACGCAAAACAGTAAAGATTTTTTTCTCTGTAGGAAGTGGAATTGGACCACTTACCACTGCACCCGTAGGTTTAACAGTTTTTACGATTTTCTCAGCAGATTTATCTACCAAGTTGTAATCGTAAGATTTTAATTTAATTCTGATTCTTTGGCTCATCTTATTTTTAATTATGGCTTCCTGTTAGAGCTATTAACAACAGAAACCGGATTTATCATTTTTAGTATCAAGATAAAGTATCGAGTATCAAGATTGAAAACCTGTCTTGATACATGATACTAAATACTTGCGACTAATTAGTCTTCAGATTTAATTCTTCCTTTAGATTTAGCTACCACTTCGTCCTGTACGTTTTTAGGCGCTGGCTCATAGTGATCAAATTCCATTGTAGAAGTTGCACGGCCTGAAGTGATGGTACGTAATTGCGTTACATAACCAAACATTTCTGAAAGTGGCACCAATGCTTTAATTACCTGCGATCCGTTACGGGTATCCATACCTTGTAACTGACCACGACGACGGTTCATATCACCGATAACATCACCCATGTTTTCTTCAGGAGTTAAGATTTCGATTTTCATGATTGGCTCCATCAAAGCAGGTCTACATTTAGGTAAAGCCTCACGGTACGCCATGCGGGCTGCAAGCTCGAATGATAAAGCATCTGAATCGACCGCGTGGAATGAACCATCGATCAAACGTACTTTCATATCAGGAAGTGGATAACCTGCTAATACACCATTTGCCATTGCAGATGCAAATCCTTTCTCAACTGAAGGGATAAATTCACGAGGAATTGAACCACCTACAATTTCGTTTACAAATTGCAAACCACCTTTTTCAAAATCAGCATCAATTGGAGAGATTACCACTTTGATATCGGCAAATTTACCACGACCACCTGATTGTTTTTTGTAAACCTCACGGTGTTCAGCGGTACCGAAGATTGCTTCTTTGTATGCAACCTGTGGCGCACCTTGGTTAACCTCTACTTTAAATTCACGTTTTAAACGATCAATTAAAATATCTAAGTGCAACTCACCCATACCAGAAATTACAGTTTGACCAGTTTCCTGATCTGTCTGAACCCTGAATGTAGGATCTTCTTCAGCTAATTTAGATAAACCCATACCTAATCTATCAACGTCAGCCTGAGTTTTAGGCTCAATAGCTAAACCAATAACCGGCTCAGGGAATACCATTGATTCCAGAACGATCGGGTGTTTCTCATCACAAAGCGTATCGCCTGTTTTAATATCTTTAAAGCCTACTACCGCAGCAATATCTCCCGCACCTACGTTAGGAATTGGGTTTTGCTTGTTAGCGTGCATCTGGAAGATACGTGAAATACGCTCTTTATTATTTGAACGGGTATTATAAACGTACGAACCAGCTTCTAAGTTACCTGAATAAACACGGATAAAGCATAAACGACCTACGAAAGGATCGGTTGCAATTTTAAATGCTAAAGCAGCAAATGGCTCTTGCTCAGATGGTTTTAATAAAACTTCTGCATCAGTATTCGGATTAGTACCTACCACACCTTCAGAATCTAAAGGAGAAGGCAATAATTCCATTACATAATCCAACATGGTTTGTACACCTTTGTTTTTGAAAGATGAACCACAAACCATAGGAACAATTTTAGCATCCAATACAGCTGCACGTAAAGCGTCTAAAATTTCGCGCTCGGTGATTGAGTTTGGATCTTCGAAGAATTTCTCCATCAAAGTTTCATCATAATCAGCAACTGATTCTAACAATTTCTCTCTCCACTCTGCAACTTCATCTAACATATCATCAGGAATTGGCACTTCAGTAAAGGTCATCCCTTTATCGTGCTCATTCCAAACAATACCACGGTTGTTGATCAAATCAACCACACCTTTGAAAGCATCTTCAGAACCGATAGGTAATTGCAAAGGAACTGCATTGCTACCTAACATATCTTTCACTTGCTTAACAACTTTTAAGAAGTCGGCACCAGAACGGTCCATTTTGTTAACAAAACCGATACGGGCAACATTGTAGTTGTTAGCTAAGCGCCAGTTAGTTTCTGATTGTGGCTCAACACCATCAACAGCAGAAAATAAGAACACCAAACCATCTAATACACGTAACGAACGGTTTACCTCTACGGTAAAATCCACGTGTCCAGGTGTATCGATAATGTTGATGTGGTATTTGCTACCACGGTAGTTCCAGTTTACTGTTGTAGCAGCAGAGGTAATGGTAATACCACGCTCTTGCTCTTGTGCCATCCAGTCCATTGTTGCAGCACCTTCGTGCACCTCACCAATTTTATGACTAACACCAGCATAATAAAGGATACGCTCAGTTGTGGTAGTTTTACCAGCATCAATGTGAGCTGCAATTCCGATATTTCTTGTAAATTTTAAATCTCTTGCCATTATGTTTTTAGTATTGATTCCACGGATTTAAAAGATTTCACCGATTATTTTATGTAATCGGTGAAATCAATTTTATCTGTGTAATCCTATAATAATCTGTGTAATCTTACTAATCTGTTAATTCTAAATTAGAATCTGAAGTGAGAGAACGCTTTGTTAGCCTCAGCCATTTTGTGCGTATCTTCTTTCTTCTTAACAGCAGCTCCTTCACCTTTAGCAGCAGCTACGATTTCACCAGCTAATTTCTCCTTCATCGTTTTTTCACCACGACGACGAGCATATAAAATTAACCATTTCATACCTAAAGCTGTTTTACGCTCTGGTCTAACCTCAGTTGGAACCTGGAAGTTAGCACCACCAACACGACGAGATTTAACCTCTACAGCTGGCATAATATTAGTTAATGCACGTTTAAATACTTCTAAACCGTTTTCACCTGCTTTTTTCTCAGCAATTTCAACAGCATCGTAAAAAATCGAATAAGCGATAGATTTTTTTCCATCGTACATCATATTGTTTACAAAACGGGTTACCTGAACATCATTAAATTTTGGATCAGGAAGAATAATTCTCTTTTTTGGTTTTGACTTTCTCATTTGTTATTTCCTCCCGATTATTTTTTCTTTCCTTTTGCAGGTGCAGCAGCTGCCTGACCTGGTTTAGGACGTTTAGTACCATATTTAGAACGACGTTGGTTACGACCAGCAACGCCTGATGTATCTAACGCACCACGGATGATGTGGTAACGTACACCTGGTAAATCTTTAACACGACCACCACGGATCAATACAATAGAGTGCTCCTGTAAGTTGTGACCTTCTCCAGGAATGTAAGCATTCACCTCTTTACCGTTCGTTAAACGAACACGGGCTACTTTACGCATTGCTGAGTTTGGTTTTTTAGGGGTAGTGGTGTACACACGTGTACATACACCTCTTCGCTGTGGACAGCTGTCCAACGCTGGAGACTTACTCTTGAACTCCAGTGCTACTCTACCTTTTCTAACTAATTGTTGAATGGTTGGCATTGTGCTTTTTTATGTTTTTTTATTTAAAAAATTTACCGCTCCCCCGGCTTCTTTACAGATAGCCCATAAAACGGACTGCAAAAGTAGAACAATTCTTTTTAAAAATCAAGGGGTTAGCGCAAAAAGTTTTCGGTTTGAAATTGTCAGTTCGCAGTTGAGGATTAAGGTGCTGTAGTTCTTCCTTTCTCTTGTCGCCATTGTGAACTGAAGCGGATACGACAATGGTGATGTGAAGCCATCTTTTTCACCTTAAACATTCAAGCCATCCAGGCATTGTCCATTATGGCTATACGCTAATCTGGAAAGCAGTTTCAGCCATCCTTAGACAGAGGCCAGCCCCGCTAATGTTACAAGCTCGTGAAGAACTCACTTTCCACGTATATCACGTTTACGTTGCAAACTAGGTTTATAATATTAACGTGTTCCTGCAAAGTTTAAAGAAAGATCAGTTTGCCTTCCGGTTTTCACAATATTTAATAAATAGCACTGATGGTTTAATAAGCGCCAATCAAACTACTGGCCGGAATATTCAAAACCTCATGTAATTTTCTAATCATACTCAAACTGAGCTTGCGCTTACCGCTCAATATTTCAGATTGGCGACTACGGGCACCTAAAATTTTAGATAGCTCACTTGGCGCTTTACCCAACTGCTCTAACCTAAATTTGATGGCTTCAATTGGCGATGGAGGTGCGATTGGATAATGACTTTCTTCGTAATGTTCTATTAATAACGTCAACAAATCCAATTCATCAGCTTGCTTGGTATTTAAATCAAGATCTTTTTGCATCAACAAGTAAGCCTTTTCCAAAGCCAACTCATACTCATTCTCTGTTTTAATTACTTTTAACATATTTCACCTCCTCCACATTAATTTTATCATAATTAGCATGCGTACCAATCCAAACTACAAAAACAATTTTTAATTTAAATTCTATATCAGCAATCAATCTATAATCGTTACCCTTAATATTAAAGACGAGTCGTTTACCCATTATAACATCTGCAGTTGCATAAAATTTAATTACATCTGCAGGCATATTCCAATCTTGATCAACAACCTCACCATACCAAGCCTCTAAACTAGCCTTAGCAGTACTATGCTTCCTATAATATTCAACAAGTGTTTTTTTAGCAATAATCCGCACACACGAATGTATTACCAAAATGGTAACAAAACAAATTTATTTTATTCTCTCACAACTCATAATTTCACGAGGCTATTTTGCTACTACCACAGAAGTTTAGATCGCAACGATGGATAAAATACTCAGCTGTTTTTTATGCCATAATATTAAATACTTTATCTTTAAATCAATAAAATAAAAATCATTAACCATTTAGTTCAATAAATGAAAATAAGAATCGCCACCATCATACTTTGCAGCCTTGTATATCTATGTAATGCACAAACCACTTCTACTAAAAGAAAGGCCAATGTAGATTTTGATGCTTACGAAAAACTCATACCGAAGGTTAAAGCACACCGTAAAAGTAAATTGGTTGATTTACCTGCTTTTTTAAAAATGGCAGGCGAAAAAGGTACTGTTATTTTAGATACACGCTCAGACAGTCTTTTCGAAAGAAAACACATTAAAGGAGCCATTCACTTAAATTTTGCTGATTTCACTCAGGCAAACCTGTTAAAAATTATTCCCAATGCAGATACCAGAATACTCATTTACTGCAATAATAATTTTATAGATGACCAGATCAATTTTGCCAGCAAAGAAGTTGTACCTTCCTTAATAAAGAAAAAGATAGCACCTATCTCGCTGGCCCTTAATATTCCAACTTACATTAATTTATATGGCTATGGATATAGAAATGTATACGAGCTTTCTGAATTGGTAAGCACCCGGGATAAACGGGTAAGCTTTGAAGGAACTGATAGTAAAAATAAGCTTTAACCTGTAACGAAAGCAGATCCTAGAATTGGATTTCAATTTAATAATTTTTCCCAAACTAGGCAGAAACGGTAATATTTAGATGCGCAACAAAAAAGTCTTCCGGTTTTACCTGAAAGACTTTCCTTTTTTAAGCTTTGGTTACTTTGTGTGTGTGTTTATGATGATGATGTTTTTTATGACTTTTTTTAGTCTGCGATTTTTCAATAGCTGGTTTTACAGGTGCTGCAGTTTGCGCATTAACGGTTGCGAAGGTAAACATGGCCAATAAAGCGATGCTTAAAACTTTAATTGCTTTCATTTTCAGTTCGATTAATAAATGAATAAACCTTGTTATTTGTTAGTTAAATCTCAAAAATCAAAATGAAGAATTAATGAATTATGGTAAGTCGAAGTCAAAAGTATAGTTTAGCCTTTACCCGTTAATATATTCAGAAACCACTTTTCTATTTACCAGGATTTTATAATCTCCTTGTGATCTCATCAATTACGAAACGTATCGAGGTACAAATCTTCTACCTTTTTTCTTGCCCAGGGCATTCTTCTTAAAAATTTCAAACTCGATTTGATCGATTGATTGTTATTGAAACAATCGATCCTGATCAATGACCCCAGTTTTTCCCAACCATAATGTGAATGGAGATCAGTTACTATTTTTTCTAAGGTGATACCGTGTAAAGGATTGTTCTTTTGCTGTTCGGCCATAGAGCAAAGTTAAAGTAATTTATCTGGTTTATACTTTGCCATCCAAACATTTGCACCGCCGCAATCGGGATCGTTTACTTTGTGTTTGATCACCTCAAATTGGTTTGCCTCAAGTAGATTCTGATATTCAGCAGTAGCCAAAGAAGCATGAAAAAGGTTTTCGCCTCCGTTCATTCCCCATACTTCTCCACGCTCCGTTCCAGATGTAAACAATAAAATACCATTAGCCTTTATGTAACGCTTAAAAATGGTAAACATGTTAGGCTGGTCATCAGCCGGAAGGTGAAAAAAGCTATGCCAGGCAATAATTACATCAAATTTCTCATCGAGATCCAGCTCACGCATGTCCTTTAGCAAAAAACTTGTGCCTGGGAAGTTAAGTCTGGCTAATTCAATCATTTGCGTACTGGCATCAACACCTAAAACATTTATACCATGGTTAACGAAATATTCCAATATGGGTTTCCCATCACCGCAGCCCAGGTCTAAAACCTTTCCATCAGGTGGAAGGTGTTTGAGGATATCATTTAAGTAAGCTTTTTCTACCAAATCGGCATAACGATTTTCGGCAAACCAGCGACCTATCTTATTGTAAACTTTATAAACATTTTTGCGTTCTCCTTTTTCCATCCTTAAAATTTCGATTGTTTTTAATGTTATTTTAGAGGTTTAAAACGTCCGGAGCACTTAAGATGCTTTAGCAATGCTAAATTAATCATATTTTACTTTTTTTTGGAAACCAATGTGTAGTGGGGATCGGACAATGCAGCCCCGCCATCCGCTTTATCCTGATTTTATCGGGACGCCCGCTGCTGTCAGGTTTAGGAGGAATGGCCTGCTCCCAGCATAGCGCCAAAACATCAAGCTATGTTTTAAATCCTGTCCAATATCAGATGAGACATCATTTTAACCTGATTTATAAATTAACCAACGGCCGTCGCATCAATTTCAATCAGCATCCCATTTAAGGCCAGCCTTGGTACGGGAATAAGTGTATTTACGGGAAAATTCTGGTCAGGCCAGATTTTGTTTGATTCTTCGATCAGGATCTCGTGTTTCGCCTCATCGTAATCTACCACAAGAGTAGTTAACTTGGCAATATTTTCCATTTTTAAACCTTTGCTGGCTAAAACAATGGCAATGTTTTCAAATACGATGGCTACCTGTGTCCTGAAATCGGGACTTAAAATACCATCGGTTTTACTCCCACCCTGACCGGCAACAAATACCAGCTGACTCCAGGCAGGAACTGCCGCTACATGCGAATAGCCATGTGGCCGGGGATTATAAATACCTTCGGGATTACTTATTTCTATCAGAGAAGTGTCCATATTGTATAATTTTATTGCTAAACTAAATGATATCCAATATTAAATCGTCGGCGATTTGCAATAAAAAAACCTCCTGATATTTAAAATCAGGAGGTCTGGACTTATTTAATGTGGGCTTAATTGCCCGCAGCAGTCCACGTATCGTTATCTGGATTTGAATCTGGCAATACTTTATCCGGATCCAAAGTAACCGCCTCGATCTCTTCAGTTGTCGGGAAACGAACCAACCAGCTGGTATTTTTCATCCAAACATCAACCGGAATTTTTACGGTCTCCGTTTTCCCACTTTTGGTTTTGACCTGAAGAATAATTGGCATTGGCATTTTCTCCAGGTTTACAACCCTAATGTTATAGCCAACCAATTTATCGCCTTGTTTAACGGCTTCAACACCAGCAATACCCTGGTCCATTTTCCAGCTATTTAACCACCAGCTTCTCCAGAACCACGCTAAATCTTCTCCTGCCCCATTTTCCATTGAACGGAAGAAATCAAATGGTGTTGGGTGTTTAAATGCCCAGTTTTTAATGTACTGGCGGAATGCATAATCAAAACGGTCTTCGCCTAAGATCTGGTTTCTTAAAATATCCAAACCCCATCCTGGTTTGCTGTATAAGTTAACACCGATATTTCTTTCAGCCATTCCATCAGGCATTTGCATAATATTTTCGTAAATTGGATTGCCGATCACACCGCTACCAATCTTGTGTAAATCAGCCGGAGGACCTGCATATTCACCATTATTAAAGTTTTTCTTAGAAATGCCATTAATGAAAGTATTGAAACCTTCATCCATCCAACCATATTTACGCTCGTTGGATCCCACAATCATCGGAAACCAGGTATGACCAAATTCGTGATCGATTACCCCCCATGCACTGGCTTTTTTTGCCTTCCAGCCACAGAAAACAATGCCCGGATATTCCATGCCGCCGATATTTGTCGCTACGTTAACAGCCATTGGATACGGATACTCGAACCATTTTGATGAATAATGCTCAATAGTAGTTTTTACATATTCTACACCACGACCATAAGAATCGACACCGTTGCTTTCTACTGGTTGTGCAGAAACCGCTAAACCTGTTTTACCACTTGGCAATTTATACCTTGCAGCATCCAATACAAATGCTTTTGATGAAGCCCAGGCCGCGTCGCGTGAATTGATAATTTTAAACTTCCAGGTTAATTTATCTTTAGCCGGACGTGATTTTGGATCAGTAACTTCTGCTTCGCTACGGATGTGTACAGTAGCATCGCTCTGTTTAGCTGCGTTCCATCTTTTTAGCTGCTCTGGTGTAAAAACTTCAGCAGGATTTAACAATTCACCAGACCCCATTACGATATGGCTAGCCGGCGCAGTGATGGCAAAATTGATATCGCCATATTCACAATAAAATTCGCCACCGCCCCAATAAGGTAAAGTATTCCAGCCAATTACATCGTCATATACACACATGCGTGGAAACCACTGTGCGATGGCAAAGATTTCACCGTTTTTGGTGGTTAAATGTCCGGTTCTATCCGATCCTTCTTTAGGTACAATGTACGAATAATCCATTTTGATGGTAACCAGATCGCCATTTGGGGCCAGAGGCTGATCCAAACGGATCTGCATACGGGTATCTTCAACGATAGAGGTGAACTTTACTACACCTGCTTTCTGGGCTACGCTGATGTTCTGGATCTTATATCCTCCATCAAACTTTTCGCCCTGTGCACCATAACGGCTGCGTGATGGGGTAACGGCATAACCGCGTGAAGTTTCTTTAAAAGTATTTTGATCTAATTGTAACCATAAATAGGGCAATTTATCGGGACTGTTATTTTTATATGTGATGGTAACTGTTCCGTTAACCATGTTTTTGGTTTCATCCAGATTGGCCGTAATGTTATAATCAACTCGGTTTTGCCAATACTTCGGACCAGGTGCACCGTTGGCAGAACGGAACTCATTCCCATTTTGTGTATAAAATAATGGTCCAAAAGCTTCAGCAGGATTATAGTTAGTTGCTGGTGTGGTGGTTGTAACCTGTTGAGCCGATGCTGAAAGCGCAAAAACACAACAGACCAAACCAAAATTAATCAGTTTAGAAAATTTCATGATAATAAGGTTGTAAATACTGCTGTAAATATAAAAAATAACCACATATGCATTTATATGTGGTTATAATGTTACTAATTATGGTTATAATATGAAATAATTCTATCCAAAAGACTTAATTAGCTTTTAATTTTGGCAAATCCTGCAATTTTCTTTCCTGAGGAGTTAATTTGTTCCATGCGGCAAAGGCACGTGAGATATAAAATGCATAGCGGAATGGCCTTTCGGCCTTTACGGCTTCAATTGAGGGCCTATAAATGATCATAAAGTTTTTAAGCTCCTCGCCTTCCAGTTTAGTCAGCTCAGTAATGGCTCTTGGAGTAAAATTTTCATCTATCTCATCCTGATACATTTCCTTTTCTTCTAAATCTGCTTCTTTACGCTGTTGTCTTTTATATTTACCATAGCCTAAATTTAGACTCAAACCCCCAACTTTGTCAGTCATACGCTTACGGTTTAGGTTTCCGCCTGTACTCAATAGCGTATATTTTTCCGCTAACGGATCTTTAGCATCTGTAATCTGACTGTTCATCCTTACTGCAGTAATATCTACATCTTTTAAGCTATTCGTTTTACCCGGTAGATATATCGTTCTGTTCAAGAGGTTGGTTAAATACAATGTATCGGTATGATAGCCCACGGCAGAAAACTCTAAAAGATCACCAATATTGGCGCTTATGGTATACTTTCCGTCTTTATTTGTACTGGTTGATTTTTTGCTGTTCAGATTTCTGATACTAACACCAGGAAGCGAAAGCGTTTTTTTCGAAAAATCGAAAACTGTACCGGAGGTTACGGTTTGTGCAAAAACACCTATGGGCGATGCGAGCAATAGAAAAATGATCAGTTTGTACATACTCAAAAGTAACTTAGTTCAACAATTAAAAGCCGCATTTAACAATCTTTAACATTAGAACAATTGAATTAAGTTAGTGTTTTTAAATAATTTTCATCGTCAAATCCAATCAATATAGCCTTGTTGTTTTGCTCGATAACCGGTCGTTTTATTGCACTGGTATTTTCTTTTAAATAATTAACTGCCGAATCCTGGTTATCAATTTTGGCTTGTTCTTCTTTAGTTAGTTTTTTCCAGGTTAAACCTTTACGGTTTAATACCGTTTCCCAGCCAAAAGTGTTACACCACTCGTTTAGCTTCTCAGTGGTAATGCCTTTTTTCTTAAAATCGTGAAATTCAAAGTCGACCTGATGTGCTTTTAGCCAATCGAGTGCTTTTTTAACTGTATTGCAATTTGGAATTCCGTAAACGGTCATATTGAGTTTATAATGTAAGATGAAAATGTATAATGGATGATGGAGAAAGCAATCCAGAAATCTATTTCAAAGATAGTAAAATTGTTTATCCGTGTGGCGTTCGAATCAGGATCAGGCACGTCTTGGAGATTGGATGTCATGAACAGTCAGACGGTAACATCTGAATGCACATAAATAACATTGGTTACATGAAGAGTTATCAACTTTTTATGAGCGGGCTATGAAAATGACAACTCTAGAAATATCCGTGGTGTTGAATATTACTATCCTACACAAAATGAATTATTGATTTCGCGAATATTAGATGATTACATCTGACTCCACATAACATTTAGCCAGAAATTACAGAGTTGTCAACTTTCCAGCGAGCGGGCTATCAAGGTTCACAACTCTATATACGAAATCTATTTGTTCATCACATTTTTAACCCTGTCCATCACATTTTATTTATCGGTATAATTTCTCTTTGTAAAATTGTACCAATTAATTTAAAACTCAAATGGAAATTATTTCTGGTCATCCAGCTGCTATCAAATCTAAAAACATCAATCAACTGGAGTTTTGGATCTCTACAACGTTATATATCCTGGCCTTAATCAGCATTTGTACAAAGATCAATTACGGACCCGGACACTCATACCAATTTGCTGATAACGGTTTAAATTATAACGTTCTTCAAAATTTTTTCCTTCCTGAAGTGTTTAAGATCACCATGCTTTACTTCAGTTTTCTGCTATTCAATTTTGTTTCAATGCCCCAATTGGCAAGGAAGCAAAATATGATCATGAACCTGATCATCACAGTTTCGGTTACGGCTTTTTCTATTATTGCCTGGATGGTTGCCAATACCTATACGCAAGCATACAGACTACTGCAATATGACGATATAGATCAGGCTTATGGCATTTTCTTTGGTGAAGCGTTCAGCTATATCTTTTTCCTCTACCTGCTCATTAATGCCTATTCTTATTTTAATGAACGTGGATTAGAACTGTTAAAAAAAGTTCCCTTTTTAAACCATTACAATAACAACATCATTCAGGAGATTTTTACCGCTACTAAAATCTGGCTGATTTTGCTCATGGTATTTGCTGCCGTACTTTCGCTTAGGATCGATTATGAATTATTGGTTATTTGGCTATTGGTACCACCGATAAATATTTTCTTTGCCTTTCTGGCTATTTATTACATCATTCCAAACCTTCGAAAAAATTTTAAAGGTTTTGGCCGTTATTTCTGGGGAAATGTGGGGTTAACGATAATCATTTCTCTCCTCTTGCTAATTATCCTCATCCCTTTTATGCGCAATGGTGAAATTGTACCCATTACACTGGTTTTAAATATCATATGTTTAATCTGTATCACTACACCATCTGCCTGGTATATCTACAAACATAAATTTGAAAAACTCAGCGAAATACAGATGTTAAAAACTGAGTTGGGTAAATCAGACGCGAACTTGAATTTTTTAAAATCACAGATCAATCCACACTTTTTATTTAATGCGCTAAATACACTATTTGGAACTGCTTTACAGGAGAATGCGGAAAGAACGGGCGAAGGTATCCAGAAACTGGGTGATATGATGCGTTTTATGCTCCATGAAAATACACAGGATAAAATTTCGTTAACCCGGGAGGTGGAATACCTGAACAATTATATCGATTTACAAAAGTTGCGAACCTCACGCTCTGCAGATATCAGGATTGATACGCATATTGAAGAACAGCTGAATAACCTGCAGATTACGCCAATGTTATTGATCCCATTTATCGAAAACGCATTTAAACATGGAATTAGTTTACAACAGCCCTCTTATATTAAAATTACACTGCAAACTAAAGAGCATACTTTATATTTTGATGTAAGCAACAGCATATACATTAAAGCTGATAATGATCCTGAAAAACTAAAAAGCGGCATCGGACTTGAAAATGTTAAACAACGTTTATCGTTACTCTATTATGGAAAACACGAATTAATTATCCGCGAAAGTGCCAATGAGTTTTTTGTTCATTTAACTTTGAAGTTGGATTAGTGATTAGTATCTTTCAAAAATCAAATAAAAGAGTAAATAATTTAAATTGATAAATTAGAACGATTCGTCATTTCGACTGGAGCGCAGCGTAATGCCTGCCCGTACAGGCGGGGAGAAATCTTTGGTCTCAGTTTAAAAGATTTCTCCGCTACGGTCGAAATGACGATCGCTTGTGAGCTAACAGAGATGCTTCCTTCGTCAGCATTGACAGAAGAAACAAAATAGATACAAAATGATTGCCATTGCTATAGATGATGAACCCATTGCATTAGATATTATAAAATCGCATGCCTCTAAAGTTCCGTTTATTATTTTGCAAGAAACCTTTACAGATGCTTTTGCAGCCATTACCTATCTTCAGCATAACCAGGTTGACCTGATTTTCCTTGACATTAAAATGCCAGATATCAGCGGAATCGATTTTTTAAAGAGCCTGAGCAAACCACCAATGGTTGTTTTTACTACCGCCTATACCGAACATGCGGTACAAAGTTTCGAACTGGATGCGATTGATTATCTGTTGAAACCTTTTTCACTTCCGCGTTTTTTAAAAGCCTGTAATAAAGCACACGAACTGCTTAACCTGAGAAACGAAAAAAAGGTGATTAAAGACAACCACATTTTCATAAAAGATGGTTACGAACAGGTAAAAGTAACGCTTGATGAAATTCTTTATATTGAAGCTTCAGGTAATTATACCCAAATCCAGCTTCAAAGCAAATTGTTAAGCTCGCGCATCACCATCAACGACTTGGCTGATTTGTTACCAAAAATTGATTTTATCCGTTGCCACCGTGCCTTTATTGTCGCTAAAAACAAAATATCCAAATTTGACCGCAGCCAGATTTGGATTGGAGAAAAAATTATTCCGATCGGCGCTACTTATGGCGGGATACAACTTACGTGATGAGAGTAAACGAGACTGCATCATAAGTAGTGCATTAAGATTCCTAATCGAGTTGGGAATGACGATTTCTCAAGGGATATTATCAAATGGTCCTTAGTATAAAGATTGCCAGCCTGTTGCTGGCAGGCTTCGTCGGCTGAAAAGCCTTCTCGCAATGACGATATTTATTTCCATTTCATCGATTTATTATTTTACACTTACTCGAATTCCTGCCGAATGCGTAGTAAATTCTGGTGCATACATACTTTGTAAACTGGTAATCCCATTCGAAAAATTACCTGAATGGGTAACCCTTAAAGGATATTCGAACACATATGTTCCTTTCGGCAGGTAACTGATGAAAAAATTGGTTGATGCATCTTTTGTACTTTCGTAATAACCTAAACCATCTTGATATTTATAGCCGGAGATTACATTTAAAGGTTCAAAACCTGATGAACGTATATCTTTCAAATGAATATACTCCATGTCCCGGTCGCAATATATTTCTATGCGCACCTTTAACAAATCACCCGGCATTAAAACATTTATTGCCGTTATTGGCGTCAGGACATCACCCTTTTCACTCGTTTTTTGACTAAACAATTGCTTTTTAATTTTAACACCTGTGTTGGTTGAAGTTATTTTATCCAGTTGCTCAAAATATTGCCAGTATAGTGCGCCCCAGGCTATGATCTGATTATTGTTTTTAACTTCAACTCTACCCATTTCAGGTTTAACGTTCGCACCGGCAATGCTTACTTTCTGATAACCGGTTCCAGCCTCTTTTGCAGCATTGCGTTGTTGCAGTTCAGCCAATTTCTGACCGCCAATGGTGATTTCCGGCTCATTATTTTGGGCTAGTAAATCAGTACCTTTCATTAACAGGGCATAACAGGCAGCTGTAGTAGCTTTCGTGGTTTTCCAATCGTTGGTTTGTTTATTTTTAAGCAACCAAATTTTCATTTCTTCTACCGCTTTGGTATCGTTGGCTACTTCATCAAAAGCCTCTATCAATAAAGCCTGCGTTTCAACCGGACTTTGATACCACCACCAGCCCGTTTTATTGGTAGTCCAGTACATCCCCAGTTCATCATTTTGTTGTGCGGTTTGCCTTAACAGCGTAATGATTTTTTCAGCCTCCACATGATTGCCATTTCGATTTAAAACCAAAGCTGCCTGTGCCAGTTGGTATTGACCAAAGGTTTTCCATTCAGCGACTAATTTTTTGACGTAAAAATCTTTAGCCTTTGTAAAATCTGCTGTTGTATTTTTTTGGTTCGTGTAACTTCTGGCAAACAGATAGTGTAATGGCAAATAGGCAAAACGTTTATCTGTCAGCTCTTTTTTATAATCGTTAATAAATTTTTGATCTAAATAAATAATGGCCTTGTTGAGCATGGCATTAAAATTTGGATAATCTTTCTCATCAATCAGTTTTAATTTTTTTAACTGGCCCATACCCAAAACGATGTGCTGGGTAATATAACGGTCTTCCTGCATCCCATTAAACCAGGGAAAAGCCCCATTGTTAAACTGCATTTTTTCCAGCTTTTCGAAATTGGTTTTCAGTTCGTGAGTCATTCTGTTTAAATCGAAAAGCACTGCCAAACGCTTTTTACGTTCGGTTTCGTTATCGGCATTGCGCACCCAGGGCGTTTCTTCTAATAAAATCGATTTCAATTCCTGGTTTTTCTCCAGGTTAGATAACAACGCTTCGCCATTATTGGTATTTTTCCATTGCTCAAAAACAGTTTTAATTTTTGGCGACGAATTGATGATTCCTGTTGCAAAACTATTGGCATAAAAGCGGCTAAAAGTTTGCTCTGCACATTCATAAGGATATTCCATTAAATAAGGTAAAGCCTGCACTGCATACCAAACCGGATTGGAAGTAAATTCGAAAGTTAAACTTTCGTTTCTTAAGGTTTTAGAGGTCCCCGATTTCTCCAGTTTCTCAAAATCGAATGTTTTGCTGGTATTACCACGCACATTTATCGGCATACTTTCGGTAACCAACATGGCATTAGACAAAACCGGAACGGTGTTTTCCTCGCCATCGCTAAACCTGCCGCTTTCGGCTATAACTTTATAGGTAATGGCATTAACGCCTGAAGGGATAATCAATGTCCATTTTAAAACCGAATTTCCCTCATTGTCCACTTCAAAAGTTTTTTCTGATTTTTCATTTGTCGCAAAAATCTGGATCTGTTTTCCAGTTAAAGCATTCGTAAGTGCTAAACTGGCGTTACCCGCAAGTTTTTTAGCGGCTAAGTTATTCAATTTGGCACTTAATAAAATGGTATCGCCCTCGCGAAAAAAACGTGGTGCATTTACAGTTATGGCCAATTGTTTTTGCGTAACCAGCTCATTGGTAATGGTGGCTATTTTTAAATCTTTGGTGTGCGCAAAACCCATCATTTTATAGCGGGTTAAACTTTGCGGTATGGTAAATTCGATCTTGATCTCACCTTTGGCATCAGTTAATAACTGCGGGTAGAAAAATGCAAGTTCATTAAAATTAGTACGGGCTGTAATATTTGTTTTTAGATATTTGAGCGACTCTACTTCTTGACGCAATGTCGGATCCGTAAGTTTATCATTTACTCCCTCTCCTGGAGCGGCACTTTTTAATCTTTCAATGGTAGGTGGTTCAACGCTTAATCCAGCAGCTTTCCCTTGCAAAGTTGACACTCCCCTAACCTGTACAACTGCACCAGTCATAGCTGCCTTTTTTTGCGTACCATAACCCGCCACAACAACTTCGTTTAAAGCAGTACCATCGGGTTTCAACGTTACATCAACCCGTTTTTTATTGCCAATTTTTATGGAATAATGTTTATAGCCGATATAAGAAAAATGAAGTGTTTCCCCAGCTTCGCCATCGATGGTATAAATACCAAAAACATTGGTGGCGGCTACCTTTTTACCTACACTAACCTGTACGCCCGGCAGTATTTCGCCCTGATGATCAAACACCACCCCATAAATTAATTTACCGTTTTCTAACGCTGCTAGTTTTTTTACCGCTTCCGGAGATAAGCCTTTTCGTTTAGCCCTTTGCAAATTGCTGATGTAGTTCCGGTAACCAGAATTGTATCCTCCATAGTAGTTATAACCAAACAGATTAAGATTCTCGTAGCCACGGGTAATCACGCCATAATCCCTACCCTGTCTTAAAAACCATAGATAACCTGGGTTAGCAACATTATTTACATTAAAATTCCAGTTATAAAAACCATAGTTAAAACTCTGCTGGAGATTCGTATTCCAGTCCATTTGCTTAAGGTCGTCCAAACTTGCATCGTAAAGTGTGGCTACCATTTCGGCCATTTCTTTTTCTCCCTTATGATTACTGATCTGCAGCTTCCAACTTTCCTTTTCACCAGGCTGCAGTTTATTACGAAAGGTTAAAAAACGGATGTCCAGTTCTTTCTGCGGATTTACAATTTTAACCTGCTGCATGGAGTTGTAAATAATTCCTTGATGTACCATGGTAAATTGTATGGCAAAATCATCTTCATTATTAGCTTTTGGTTGTATTTTAACAACGGTCTGTTTTGGAGATAAATTGATCCAAACCTTTTCGGCTATACTATCGCGATAGTAGACCTCATAATAAGCCCTACTGTTTTCTGCCAAACCTGCCAAGCGGAATATGGCACTTTCTTTCGGTTTAATCACCGTCACTTCTGGTGTAATCCATTCGGCGTTTGATTGTATTACTGCTGGCACTTCATGATAAACCACCAGATACTTATCTATTTTAACCGTATCATTTTGTTCGTTTACGGCTGTTAGACTGATTTTATAATAACCAGGCTTCAGGTCTTTCTTGCTGAAGCTCAAATTTCCACGTCCATTTTTGGAACTTAGTCGCTGTTTAAATTCGACTGATTTTACCGGCCAATTGACCACTTCAAGTTCATTATTATAGTCGTCATCAGGGAAGTATTTAATAAAGTCTCCCTTGCTCATGGCATAGTTTTCCGCATAAAAAGGACTTTTATTCATCAACCTGGATGGTGCCTGCAATAAACTCCATTCTGCTTGCACATCAGCCTTCATGGCCTCATGATTTAAATTGGTAACTGAAAAGGAGATACTATCTGCTTTTTTACTTAAATACACAACCTGCTCTGTGCTGACATTAAGTATAATGTCTTTTTTTCCTACAGTTAAGTCGATCGTCTTAGAGCGGGTTTCTCCATTCAAATCTGTAATATCTGCCACAATTTCATAAACATAGTTTTTATTGGTATCTATAGCCTTGGCAAAAAAGATAATCTCAAATTTACCATCTGCCTTAGTATTTGTTTGACCAATAGCTACCTGTTTTCTTCCCACATTAATCCTTGAACCATATACAGCGCCTGGTTGCCCATAGCCAAGCCTATAATCATACATCAGATTTCTGAAAACCTGATACGTTACCTTAGCATTGCTTACCGAATAGCCCGAAAAAGAACTGGCCTTACCAGCTACTTTGATGCTATCATTCAGTTTATAATGTTTGTTGGGTTTATCAAAAACCACTTCAAAAGTAGGTCGCTTATATTCTTCAACCTGCACAGCAATGCGACCATGCTCGGTTTCGATTTCCATTTCACCATTTAAAATGCCCATCGGAATGGTAAAAGTGCCTTGAAACGTGCCGTAATCATTACTTATCAGCTTAGTTGTGCTGATCTCTTTTCCATTGGCATTATTAAAGGAAACATTAACAGCCATATTTGCTGCGATTTTATTTTTTCCGTTCAGAATATTCAGACACAATCCTTTATAATAAATGGTTTGTCCCGGACGATAGATCGGCCTGTCGGTAAAAAGAATTACCTTTTCCTCTTCTTCATCTTTGTCATCCCGGTAGCCATTATAATTGTTGATGTTTAATTTCAATTCATCTTTTCCGCACGTAATTATTGCCTGAGACATGTTTTTGTCCGTATCGAACGTACTGGCGTAACCTTTATCATTGGTTGTCATTAAAGCACCATTAATAAACTTTCGGGTACTGTAATCATATCTCCGTTGCTGGATCTTCACATTTTTTAAAGGTGCACCATTATTCAACTGACTCACAAAATATTCGTGTTTTTCGATATTGCGCCTGTTGATCACCGCCATTGCCGTGACCTTAAAATTAATGTTGCTGTAAACGGTATCGTTCTGCTTCCGGTTGATGGTTTGTGCAATTAAAGTATAACTGCCAAAAGGCAATGCCTCAATTTTATCAACTAAACTGTGGGTTTGATAATCGTTGGTTTTAGGAACAGTAACTAGCCATTGCTTAATTATTTTATTCTTTTTAAGAAAAGTTAAAAAATCGGCCCTGTTAATGAATTGTTCATAACCATTTTTAAAATCGGGCGAATGGTACAAACTCAACTGTACGGTATCGGTATTTTTGTAAGATAGATATAATTGGCCAGGTTGATCAGGCAGTATAAATTCTTTTACTTTAATTGTTAAACTACTGCTTTTGATCTCTGCAATTAAATTACCGGCATTCTGTGCTCCAATGCTTTTTGGGTAGGCGTTTATCGCATTTTCGGCCAAAGCAACTGCCTCGATCATGTTTTGTTTATTGGTATCAACGGGCAATTGTCCATTTTTATGCATCAGGACCTGTTCGTACAAGACATCAGCAAAAACTTCACTTTGTGTACTTTCGTCAGCCAACTGGCTCAAAGCATTATAGTATAATTCCTGACTATCGCCTGTAAAATATCGTTGAACAAATTTTAGCCGTTTTAAATCCACATCTGCCAGTGCTGAAGAATTGCCGTCGTTCTGATGGAATCTGATCAGATTTTGAAACAGCTGCAGCGCCTGCGTTTTAAACGAAGTACTATCAATTGGTATTGTAATGTTTAAAAATGTCTTTCTGTCTCCAAACCAATCAACATTGCCCATATCAATTAATTGATCTTCATATTGGGTTAGGCCTATCTGAGTATTACTCAAAACATCGATGGCGCGGTGGGCCAGCAAATCATATAACGTAGGCCTAAAACTTCTGTATATTTTATCTCCAGCCAAAACCGCATCTAATGTGTCCACTTTTATCTGTTGCAAAATCTGATGCTCTTTTAATGATAACAAGTAATAATTTACGGTTTCATCATTTAGTTTTTTGATGTTCCAGGTTTTAATATCATCTCCAATATCGCCCTGTACTTGTGTACGTTGGTTAATCTGCCAGCGGTTCTGTTGCAGGTAATTCCAATAAGTTTCAGCTAAAAGTGATTGTAAAATACTTTTCTCAGGCTGTTTGGCGGTTTTGATATCTTTGCGTAAATCGGCCAAAATCTGATCAAAGGCGTTTTCTTCCAGGTAACTTTGAAACATCATGCGGTAAATAACCGATTTAATGAGCAAGGGAATATTGTGCGTTTGACGCGCCTGCTCATTTATTTTTTTAATTAATGCAAGCGCGTCTTTTGGTTTGGCCTGGTTGGCAATAGAATCTACCTTATAGAAATCCTCCAGCGTATATGTATGCTGTGCAACAACATCAAAGGAAAACAAAAAAGTAAAAAGAAGTAAAGCAGAGATACGTAATGATATGTTCATAAGCTGAATGGCGTTTTAATATAGATGGGTAAAAATCAAAATTCCATAACCTGAAAAATTTTATTTGATTTTAATACTATTATAAACATAACCTGATTAAATGTGGCAAACCGTAAACATTAACGTTTTTAACATTCAAAGCATAACATTATCTTTGCCCTATGTCAACACAATTAAAAAATCTATCTGATTTCTCTCACACCACAGTTCCCAACGGTGCAAACTATAAATTCGGGATTATTGTAGCCGAATGGAATGCCGAAATTACCGGCGCATTATACAATGGTGCATTAAAAACCCTGCTGGCAAATGGCGTTGCCGAAGAGAATATTATTTCTTTACCCGTACCAGGAAGTTTCGAATTAACAAGTGGCGCGGAAATTTTATTGAGCAAAAGAAATGATATAGATGCCGTGATCTGCCTAGGCTGCGTAATTCAGGGCGACACAAAACATTTCGATTTTATTTGTGATGCTGTAGCGCAAGGGATAACCAATGTTGGCATCAAATACAGCAAACCGGTTGTCTTCGGGGTTTTGACTACCAATAACCTGGAGCAAGCCCAAGATCGGGCAGGTGGCAAACATGGTAATAAAGGCGATGAAGCTGCGATTACAGCAATAAAAATGGCTGATTTTTCTGCGCAAATTTAAACTTGCGTTTTAATAATTATTTGTACCTTAGCGGTTTAATAATTATCTGATCGGGTGGAACATCATAACCATTTTATGACAGCTCCACCACCATTGAAATAAATTTAAACAGATGAAAAAAGTAGCCATTTTATTATTGGCGGTGTTCTGCACCATTACCATTTTAGAGTCTTGTTCTTCTAAGCTTTGCCCGGCTTACGGATCTTATCCTGAAGGAAAGCGCAGAAGAAACTAATCTAATTCATTCCTAATTTCATTTCAGGTTATTTGCAGAACTTTATTTAACTGCAATTGTTATTCTGTAAATCATATATCAATATCATGACTTGGGTTAACTTAACTTCAATGGAGCAGCTTGATGAGATCAAGAGTGCAAACGGTTTTAGTCTTATTTTTAAACACAGTACACGTTGTTCAATCAGCTTAATGGCTAAAAAGAATTTCGAATTTGATTGGGATGTTATTCCGTCAGAAACAAAACTTTACTTTTTAGATTTAATCAGCTATCGTGATATTTCCAACCAGATTGCAGAAGTATTTCAGGTAGCGCACCAATCCCCTCAAATTTTATTGATAAAAAATGGTGATTGTGTATTAGAAGCATCGCATAGCGATATCTCGGCAGATGAAGTTGCAGAAGTGATCGCGGCTTAACGATAAAAAAAGATTTCAGATAAAAGGTATCCATGCAATTGGATACCTTTTTTTTTGGGGTTAGTGCTTTATTTTAGAAAAGCAATGTCTGTTTTTTATCGGTTACATCAGTCCTGCTGTACACTATAGTTCCGATTGAAAAAATCGGAAGCTGCCGTTCCCATCAGGTTTATTACCGTAAGACCTGTCCAGAAAAAACATCAAACGTTACTACGGAACGAAAAACACCTACTGGTTTATATTACCTATGATAGGTTCCGAGATGGGACGTATAACAAATATCTACACAACAGACATACCGTTACGTGTGCCGTCCTAAAGTGACCATTCATAGGTAGACACAAATAATGTTTTATTATTTGTGTTGTTCCGTAGGAACGTTTCGTGAAAGATGAAACCTATCAATTAAGCTATAAAGTGCATTACAGATTTTAGCAGAAAATAGAATCTCCGATTAGTTTCTAATCATTGATTTAAAACCTCAATATCATTTGCCAATTCGTAGAGATGTTACGCTTAATTCTACAAACAGATATGCTCGGGAAAAAAAAGGTCCCGATTTATACCGAGACCTTAATAATATTTTATTTGTTACCTAAGCGACTATTGTATTTTCTATTTTCAACACCTCCGATGTTCTCTTTCTGGTCTGCTTGCACAATTCAGGATCCTGAGCAAGTACTTTTCCATAGGTAGGAATCATCTCTTTGATTTTTGCCTGCCACTCATCAGTAGCCAGGTCATCAGCAAAACAACGGTTTAGTAAGTCCAGCATGATCGAAACAGCTGTTGAAGCGCCAGGTGATGCGCCCAATAACGCCGCAATAGAACCGTCGGCAGCACTAACTACTTCTGTACCAAATTCTAAAATTCCACCCTTTTTTTCATCCTTTTTAATTACCTGAACGCGCTGACCAGCATATTCAAGCTCCCAATCTTTTAATTGGGCAGTTGGCAAATATTCTTTAAGTGCCTCTAACCTATCTTCAGGCGACTGCCTAACCTGTTCAATCAAATATTTTGTTAAATCAAGATTATGTAAACCTGCCGAAATCATTGGTCGGATATTGTTAAATTTTATTGATTTTGGTAAGTCTAAAAATGATCCGTTTTTGAGGAATTTAGTTGAAAAACCGGCATAAGGTCCAAACAACAACGCCTGTTTACCATTGATCATTCGCGTATCCAGGTGCGGTACCGACATAGGCGGCGCGCCAACCGCAGCTTTACCATAAACTTTGGCATGGTGTTTTTTAATAATTTCTTCGTTGGTACATTTTAGCCACTGTCCACTAACAGGGAAACCGCCAAATCCCTTTCCTTCTGGAATATCAGACTTTTCCAATAATGGTAACGATCCGCCGCCGGCACCGATAAATACAAATTTGGCTACACGTTTGCGTTTGTCGCCGCTTTCTAAATCTTTAACCTTTACAACCCAATTCCCATCTTTATTCTTCTTGAGGTCGCGGATTTCGTGATTAAAAAACAGATTAACATTGCTTTCTTCCTTCAGGTGGTTAAACATATCGCGGGTTAAGGTACCAAAGTTAACATCAGTACCCAGATCCATTTTTGTAGCGGCAATTTTTTCGCCTTTTTTACGGCCATCCATAATCAATGGCGCCCAGGTTTTTACTTGTTCAGCATCTTCTGTATACTGCATGTCGCTAAACAGATCGCATTGCGTTAAGGCATCGTAGCGTTTTTTAAGATATTCTACGTTCTTTTTACCCCAAACAAAACTCATATGGGGAATATTGCGGATAAAATTGCCGGGATCAGAAACCAACCCCTTACTCACTAAATATGACCAAAATTGCTTGGAAACCTCAAAATGTTCTGCAATTTGAACCGCTTTTTTTATTTCGATAGAACCATCTTTTTTTTCAGGCGTGTAATTTAATTCACAAAAAGCCGAATGTCCTGTACCAGCATTATTCCATGCATCAGAACTTTCTGCTGCCGCAATATCTAAACGTTCGTAAATTTCTATGCTTAAATTCGGCTCTAATTGTTTTAATAAAACACCTAGGGTTGCACTCATGATGCCAGCCCCTATCAAAATTACATCAGCGTCAGTTTTGCCAACTGTCTTTTTCTTTTTTGTCATCTTAGCTTAAAGGAGTTACAAATTTAGAATGATTTTAAACATACCACGAATTTTACAACATTAAATCTTAAAAAATTGCCGAAAAATTAGAAATATTTTTCTTTCTGTTCATAACTTCTAATCAAATTTTAATCCAAAAAATACTTTGATTAATTAAAAACGAAAAACGATGCTAGCTTGCCATGAAAAGCTGGTTATTAAATTGCTATCCACACCAATCATCTGATCGAAATATTTATAATTTGAAATTCAAAGAGAGGAATTCAATTTCGACAATTATGGAATTTTAGCTGAAGGTGTTTTTATGGAGCTTCTGGAAATAATTAAACTTCAATATGACTTAAAATATTAATTAATTTGCCAAATGGATCTCGTGTATAAAATCGCCTAACGCCCCATGGTTCGTTAGCAGGGCCATATTCTATAGGAAATCCAGCCGCCATAACCTGTTCAAGCACACCATCAACATCGTCCACCTCGATGGATATATCTGGGGTTGGCGTGCCTGATCCACCTTGCGAGGCAAAACTGATCTGCACATCCATTTTTTGATCAATAGTTCCATAGGTTGCAATCCAACCATGGTCCATGATCAAATCAAGTCCTAAAATTTCGCTATAGAAACTGGCCGCAACAGCAAATTTTGGAGTGTCAATATTAAGCACAATTCTTTTTACCATAGGAATAATGTTTATAGAACTGATATACGGTGGTATGGCTTAGCTGGAAATAAAAGCATAATCTCATAAGCCGTTCATTAAAATCAATTATAACAGCACGTCAATGATTGCCGCCGAAGGATCTACCTTAAATGTGGGTAGCACTTCAACTATTTTCCTTAAACTTCGAGAGGCTCAACATGACAGAAAATTCAATTGGGGATAATTGTATTTCCGAATTAATTTTTAAGCTTCGCTTTAAATACTTTTTCCAGCTTCTGTATTTTTGGAAGGATGACCAACCTACAATACGGCTCACTCCCATTTTTATTGAAATAATTCTGGTGATAATTTTCAGCCACATAAAAAGGCTTTGCCGCTTCTATCGCGGTGACTACTTTCTTGCCATAAGCATTGGTTTTGTTCAACTCGGCCTTGTACTTTTCAGCTAATGCCTTTTGCTCTGCCGAATGATAAAAAATTACGGAACGATATTGTGTACCGCTATCTGCGCCCTGACGGTTTAACGTAGTTGGATCGTGGCTTTTCCAAAAAACTTCTAATAACTCATCGTAAGAAATCACCATTGGATTGTAGGTAATTTCCAAGACCTCGGCATGCCCGGTAGCCCCCGTACACACTTCTTCGTAAGTTGGATTGCTCAACGTACCACCTTCATAACCCGATTTAACTGAAATTACACCTTTTAATCTTTGAAATATGGCCTCCGTACACCAAAAACAGCCCATACCAAAGGTGGCTTTCTCTGTCTTTTTCCCTTGTGCGTTGGCCTGATTTAATGCCAATACGGCAAGTAGGATCAAAATTATTCTTTTCATGTGTGTTTTCATTTTATACATAATTATACGCAAAATAAAAGGATGTGGTTTGTGCTAGTTCAATAATGGGTTTTGTATGACAATCACAACAAATTATTGATTTAATTGTTAATGTTAACAACTTAAACTATTAACCTACAGTATTTTAATTCGACATTTTACCAGTCAAACACACTTATTAACAATTCTTTTTAAATTCGTATAACATTTTAAATATAAAATTATGTCTACACCGTATATCCCTTGTTTAGATTTAGGTTCCTACATCAATGGTTCTGAGGAAGAGCGAAAAAAGTTTTCTGATGAACTGGGCAGGGCTTTTAACGATTCTGGTTTTGTTACCATTACCAACCATGGTTTGAGCCAGGAATTAATTGATAAACTTTACGAAAACATTAAAGCCGCCTTTTCCTTACCCGTTGAAATCAAAAGGAAATATGAAAAACCGGAATTGGCAGGTCAGCGTGGCTATACCAGTGCAGGTAAAGAAACCGCTAAAGGTGCCAAAACACCGGACTTAAAAGAATTTTGGCAGATTGGTCAGGAGGTTACCGATGGTGATCCGGTTAAAAATGAATATCCTGACAACGAAGTTTTAGCGGAATTACCTGAATTTAATAAGGTAACGGGAGAAATCTATAAAAAACTGGAAGAAAACGGAACGCATTTATTGCGTGCCATTGCTACCTATTTAGAATTGCCGATTAATTATTTTGATAAACACGTCCATAATGGAAATTCGATTTTGAGAGGTATCCATTACTTCCCGATCGAAAATCCGGAGACTATTCCTGACGACGCGGTACGTGCAGGCGCACACGAAGACATCAATCTGATCACTTTGTTGATTGGTGCCAGTGCAGATGGTCTTGAAGTGTTAACCCGAAGCAACGAATGGTTGCCAATAAAAGCACATCACACCGATATTGTGGTAAATGTGGGCGATATGTTACAGCGTTTAACCAATAACAAATTAAAATCGACAACGCATAGAGTAGTGAACCCACCTCGTGAGTTAATGAAAACTTCACGTTACTCTGTTCCTTTCTTCCTACATCCGCGCAGCGATATGGATTTAACCAGTTTGCCATCAACCATTGACGCAGAACATCCTAAAGTTTATAGTGATATGACCGCTGGCGAATATCTGGACGAAAGATTAAGGGAAATAGGATTGAAGAAATAAAAAGATCATCATTGCGAGACTCGGTTCTTCATCAAGACGTGGTAATCTATTAAAAAAACAAAAAGCATCGGCCAAAACCGGTGCTTTTTCGCATTTTAAAATATCTAGTAATATTGAGGCAACCAAGCACTTAAAACCGTGATACAGTTAAGAGCATAATTTTAACTAATAGAGTTGTCAACTTTAATAGCCACATGGTTATTAAAGTTGACAATCCTGAATAATAATCCAGCATTATTTCTTAGACTCATCAATAGCCTTATTGACTACATCCTGAATTCTACCCCTAATTTTTAAATTGGAAAGTTTATCGGTAACTGTAGGGTTAACACGGTTTGAAAGAAATACATAAACCAAACCCCGTGATGGATCTACCCAAACACAGGTTCCGGTATATCCGGTATGGCCATAGGTTTGTGGCGAAGCCAGATCTGACGGATAATGTTTAGTACTATCTGGGTCCCATCGATCAAAACCTAAACCCCTTCGGCTCACATTTGATTGTTTTGAGGTAAATAAATCTACCGTTGCATTTTTAAAATACTCCACCCCACCATAGGTGCCGCGGTTTAACAGCATCTGATAAATAATGGCCAGATCGTTGGCACTGGCAAACAAACCGGCATGTCCTGAAACTCCACCTGCTAAAGCCGCCCCCTGATCGTGAACATAGCCTACAAGTAAAGTCTTTCTAAAATATTTATCATCTTCAGTTGGAATAATCTGCTCTGGTTTAAAACGGTTTCTCGGCAAAAAACCAGCCGTTTGCATACCTAATGGTTTGTAAAAATTTTCATAAGTATATTGATTTAAAGGCTCTTCGCTGATATGCTCTACAATATCTTTCATTACATACATACTGATATCGCTATACACATATTTACCACGTGTTTTAATCGGCGAATTGAGCATTTTAGGCCACATAAAATCTTTGAAAAAACCTTTTTTGATATAATAGTTATCGGCTACTTTAGTTGGATAGGCTGCGGATGAATCTCTGCTATAATCGCCTGTTTTCACGTAATCATGAAAAGGAATATAAGGGATAAAACCCGCCTGGTGCAACATCACCTCTCGTACCTGAATATTATTCATGGGTGTAGTACGAGCTTTCGGAATGTAAGCGCCGATATTGGTATCCAGTTTCAGTTTTCCTTCTTCAAATAAACGCATTACAGCTGGTGTAGTTGCTGTTATTTTGGTTACGGATGCGAGATCAAAAATATCGGTTACTTTATCTTGCACATTGGTATCATAGGTATGGGTGCCATAAGCTTTATTAAAAATCACTTTACCATCTTTAGCTACCAAAACTACCAGTCCGGGGGTAGCTCTCTGCGCTATGGCTTCTGCAGCAATGGCATCAATTTCTTTCAAGTTATTCGCATTTACACCTGCATCTTCGGGCACGGTATATTTTAAGCGCGTTACAGTTGTGGTAAAACCAGCACCCATGGTATAACGGGCAGAATAAGCCGTGCTTAACTTATTTACAGCAGCCATACCTCCAAAAATATATTGAGGTACAATGGCCGCAGCATCCGCATTGTTTTGACTGGTCCATACAATTGGTGATTTAAGTTGATCAAATGATTTTAAACCAGGTCCGTTACCAAAAAATGAAATAATCACCTGTTTATTTTTACTGATACTATTAATAAAGTTGATATAGCTGATCTTGTTTACATTCTGAACATCAATAGCAATTAAAATGGTGTTGAAATATTTAAGGTCATCTTCTAAATCGTTCAAATTCAGGCTATCTTTATAAGAGTTAGTAGAAAATGAGGTGATTTTGTCGTATTTATTGGCTAAACTATCGAAAACGGTACTATAGGCAAAGCCAAGACTAACCGAGGCAATATTTTTTTTCTCCAATGATTTTAGAGGGATAATCCCATCCTGATTGTTTAACAATACTGTTGTGTTGGCAATTGCATTGGCAATAGCCAGTTTTTTTTCATTCGCTGTATGATCTTGTGCGCAAGCTGTTAAACATAAAACATTGCAGCAAAATGCTACAGCTATAATACACAATCTATTTCGCTTCATATACTTTTTCTCCGTTCAGATAGGTTTTTAAAACTTTGGTTTTTAAAATGTTTTGTGGTGTTGATTTTAAAATATCATGGTCGAGCATTACAAAATCGGCTAATTTACCTTTCTCGAGACTACCCTTTTCGTGCTCCTCAAAATTGGATTGTGCTGCCCATATCGTCATTCCGCGCAAGGCTTCTTCACGTGTTAATGCATTTTCTATTTGGAAACCTCCTTTTGGAAAACCTGTTGCATCTGCTCTCACCGTTGCTGCATAAAACGTTAATAATGGATTAATGTTTTCCACAGGAAAATCTGTACCTAAGGGAATCCAACCATTTTGTTTTAGCAATTGTTTGTAGGCATATGCACTTTTTAGCCTTTCCGCCCCTAAACGCTTCCCGGCCCAGTACATATCAGAAGTGGCGTGTGTAGGCTGAACGGATGGAACAATACTTGCACGTCCAAATAGATCAAAATCGCTGGCATTCACCACCTGTGCATGTTCAATGCGCCAGCGTTTATCATTTTTACCCTTTAATATTTTATTATAGATATTGAGGATTACCCGATTCGCCGAATCGCCAATGGCATGGGTACACATCTGGAAATTATGGGCCGCTATTTTTACGGCTACTTCTTCAAAATGTTTCCGGTCGCTTAATAGAAACCCGCTTTTATTGGGCATATCACTGTAAGGGTGTAGCAGGCAGGCGCCCCGAGAGCCTAAAGCACCATCAGCATAAACTTTAAATGCCCGGACATTTAACCGATCAGTTTTAATCAGGCCACGGTTAAAAAGATAGGTATAATTTTCAGGCTCATCTGAAAGCATGACATAAAGCCTCATTTTCAATTTATTCGATTGCTGCAGCTTTTCAATAAACTCAACAGCCTGATAACTCAAGCCACAATCATCAATAGTGGTTAAACCAGCAGCAAAACAGTTTTTTTGTGCATCTAAAAATATTTTTTCGGCCAACTTAGCATCTGGTGTTGGGATTTTACGTTCTATCAAAGCTACAGCATTATCAATTAATACACCGGTAAGTTTTCCGTTTCGGGTAAGCATATCTCCACCTATCAATTTTTGCTCACTTTTGATACCAGCATCATCTAAGGCTTTTTGGTTAGCAATAGCGGCGTGTCCATCAATCCGGTTTAAAAATACCGGTCGACCGGGAAAAAGCGCTGTCAACTTTTCATTTGTTGGGAAAGCTTTATCCTGCCAATCGTTTTGATCCCAGCCATTACCAATTAACCAGCCATCAGGATGCGTTTTGGAAAACTCTGTTAAACGCGCAAGCACTTCGTCCCACGATTTTGTTTCCCTTAAATCGGCTGTCTGCAAACTTTGTCCATAGCCATAAAAATGCGCATGTGCATCTATAAAACCCGGATAAACGGCTTTGCCCTCCGCATTGATTTCTTCTTTGGCTGTATATTTACTTTTTATCTCATCACTTTTACCCAGCGCGAGGATTTTTCCATTTTTTACGGCAAAAGCTTCAACTGTTTCAAACTTACTGTTAACTGTATAAACAGTTGCATTATAAATAATTACATCAACCACTTCTTTTTTGCTACACGAAGTAACGAGCAAAGTAAGCAAAAGGCTGTATAGGACGGATTTCATACCGATAAAGATAGAAAATAGAACGCATTTGGATTTGTAAATTCGGTTTTACAGAAACAACGACTCAATCCTGGTCTTAGCGTCTTGCTAAGACCTACTCCCAATTATCGTTTGCCACGGAGACACTGAAAGCACGGAAATATAGCTTAAGTTGATTAAACATCAGTGAAACCAGCAGAAATTCGTTACCAGTTCAGAACGGCAGGCCCATGTAAATAAACCTGATGGGAACGGCATCCCGATTTTTTCTATCGAGATACAGTGTACAGCAGGGCTACCGGGACCGATTGGTGCAGAACCCTGCTTTTCAAAAAACAAAGCTAAGGCAGGAATAACAAATGTTCCTTCCAAAGATTCTTCACTGCGTTCAGAATGACAGGTAGCAATCAATCCTATTTACCTACAGTCATTTACATGTTGAGTTTTAAACAAATCGGGTTCTTTAAGCTTATTTTGCATAATTTAGCGAATTCACTTTGCCTTAATACATGACTGATATTATTCATTTATTGCCCGATGCTGTTGCCAATCAGATTGCTGCCGGAGAAGTTGTTCAACGACCTGCTTCTGCAGTCAAAGAATTACTCGAAAATTCGATAGATGCTGGCGCAGATAAAATTCAACTGGTAATAAAAGATGCAGGCAAGGCATTGATTCAGATTATTGATAATGGCTGTGGAATGAGCGTTACCGATGCAAGAATGTGTTTCGAACGCCATGCTACATCAAAAGTAAAAAAGGCAGAAGATTTATTCGCTATCCGTACTATGGGTTTTCGTGGCGAGGCCATGGCTTCTATCGCGGCTATTGCACAGGTAGAAATGAAAACCCGCAGGCACGAAGATGAAATAGGCACCTGCATTTCTATTGAAGGTGCACAGGTTACCAATCAGGAACCGGTAGCTACCTCTCCCGGAACGCAGATTTCGATTAAAAACCTGTTTTTTAATACGCCCGCCAGAAGAAACTTTCTGAAAAGCAATCCGGTAGAAATGCGACACATCATAGACGAATTTCAACGTGTGGCATTGGCACATCCTGGTGTTTTTTTTAGTCTGCACCACGATGGAGTTGAAATTTTCAATCTTCCAAAAGGTAACTTAAAACAGCGCATCGTCCATCTTTTTGGCAACAACTATAACGAACGTTTGGTTCCTGTTGAAGAAGAAACCACTATTATTAACTTGAAAGGATACATCGGAAAACCTGCTTTCGCAAAGAAAACCAGGGGCGAGCAGTTCTTTTTTGTAAATAACCGTTTTATTAAAGACCCTTATCTAAACCATGCGGTAAGCTCTGCTTTTGAAGAGCTATTACCTGATGATAGTTATCCATTATATGTGTTGTTTATTGAGATTGATCCATCGAAAATCGATGTAAACGTACATCCTACCAAAACGGAAATTAAATACCTTGACGAAAAGTCGATTTACGCAATCATGAGGTCGGCGGTGAAACGTTCCATCGGACGGTATAATATTGCGCCAACTTTAGACTTTGATCAGGAAACTGGTTTTAGCAATATGATTACGCATAAAGCAGTTGAGGATATTGTACCGCCCAGTATTAATTTCAATCCTGATTTTAATCCATTTGCGAATGATAGCAGGTCTAGTTCTGGTTACGCTACATCGCCAAGAAATTATGATGCGAAACCGAGCGCCAAAAACTGGGGTTCGCTTTACGATATCACCGAACAACCTGTTGTAGAGCAGACATCTATTTATGCTGACGAGACTATTTTAGAAACCAAGCAGAAGCAATACATGCAATTGCATAACCGTTACATTGTTTCGCAGATCAAGTCGGGCTTGATGGTTATTGATCAGCAGATGGCACATGAACGGATCCTTTATGAGCGTTTTCTCGTACATCTGGACGACCGGAAAGGTGCGTCGCAACAAAGTTTATTTCCACAAACCATTACGCTTAATGCCAATGATTTTGAACTGGCCAAAAGTTTATTGGACGATATAAAAAGTTTGGGCTTCGATGTACGGGAATTTGGAAAAAATACGTTGGTAGTAGAGGGTGTTCCCGTTGATCTGGGCAGCAGCAACATTAACGAAACGCAGTTATTTGAGCAATTGATTGAGGGCTTTAAAAATTCACAACAGGAGCTAAAATTGAGTAAACGCGATAGTCTGGCAAGAAGCTTGGCGAAAAACAGCGCAATAAAAGCTGGAACTGGTCTCGGACAGGAAGAAATGAACAGCCTAATTGATGAGCTTTTTGCCTGTAAAACGCCTAACTTTAGCGTGAGTGGTAAGCCGATTATCCAGACCATTACCCTGGCAGAGCTGGATAAAAAGTTTGAGAAATGAGACAGAGGTCCGAAAGTTGTAGGTCTGAAGACTAGCGCTAACAGCCTAAAATACAATTTAGCGTTTTAAGCCGGGAAGTTAGACTTAGCGCAATGTGCTTGAGTACAACAGCTTAGAATGGACAGTGAAAATCGGAAAATCTGAGACTGGAAGATTAAATACCATGCAGTAAATCTGTTCCCTTTTGAGGGCCAGGAAGATAAAAAAACAGTTAACCGATTTAAATAATTAACCAGTTAACCCATTTTAAAAATTTAAATGAATAACATATATATTCCACCAGTAGTAAAAAACCTACTGATTATTAACATTTTATTTTTCGTAGCCACTTACCTGCTTACAACACTTCACTTGGATGATCGGTTAGCTGTATATTACTTTGATTCTCCGAAGTTTCAGATATGGCAGCCCATTAGCTACATGTTTATGCATGGTGGCATAGCACACATTTTCTTTAACATGTTTGCGCTTTATTCTTTTGGAAGTATACTCGAATCGAGATGGGGCGGCAAAAAATTTATCATTTTTTATTTTATTACCGGACTGGGCGCACTAGCCTTACAGTGGGCAGTGCAGGCTTACGAGGTACACCAGATTATAGGTAGCGCAACCAATAACGGAAAGATAAACCTTACCGCATTATTTCAGGGCGAATTTAATACCAAACAACTTACAATGGCGCAGGCGGTTACCCTTCGAAGTATCTATTTTGGCGGTATGGTTGGGGCTTCGGGTGCTATTTTTGGTTTGTTAGTTGCTTTTGGTATGCTTTATCCAAATGCCGAATTACTGATTATGTTTATTCCGGTTCCCGTAAAAGCTAAATATATTATACCCATTTATATTTTAGTAGAATTATCTTTGGGTGTTGCCCAATTTGAAGGCGATTCTATTGCCCATTATGCGCACCTGGGGGGTGCCTTAATCGGCTTTATTTTGGTTAAAATATGGAAAGATAAAAACGATACATTTTATACACTCTATGAATAATACTTTCAATGACTTAAAATACAAGGTTTTTCAATCGGGCAACCCGCTGTTCTTTTACATTGGGATTAATGTAATCCTTTTCGTAGTAACAGCTATTATTGGCCTGATTGTATTTTTTGGGCGTATTCCCATCGATGCTAACTTATGGGTCAGAGAATATGTAGGACTACCTGCTAGTATTTCGAAACTACCTGAACGTTTTTATACCCTATTCACCTATATGTTTTTTCATGACGGGATACTCCACGTTTTGTTCAACATGCTTGGCTTATTTTGGTTCGGCAGCATATTTATGAATTTTTTAAAAAGCAGGCAGTTTCATTTTGTATACCTCGCGGGCGGTTTGTTTGGTGGCTTATTTGCCCTTGCTGCATTAAATATATTCCCAGTTTATGCTGATGGATTAGCTGGTGTAACCATTATTGGAGCGTCGGCCGCCGTCATGGCCATTATTTTCGCTACGGCAACACTGGTGCCCAATTACAGCATCATGCTACTCTTCTTCGGGGAAGTTAAAATTAAATGGATTGCCATGGTATATTTTATTCTGGATTTCATCGCCATAGGCTCTATAAATGCTGGTGGAAGTTTAGCGCATATTGGTGGGGCGCTTTTAGGCTTCACTTTTATCAAAAGTTTGCAAAGTGGAAGAGATTGGAGCAAACTGTTTGAACGCAAGCCAAAACTGAAGGTAGTTCGAAATGAAAAACCTGTTAAAAAACCAGAATTTAAAGGTGGTGTATCACAACAGGAAATAGATACCATTTTAGATAAAATCTCAACTTCAGGGTACGATAAATTAACAGCTGTGGAAAAAGAAAAACTATTTAAGGCAAGTAAAGATTAATGGCCACGAAAAAGAGTAAATACAATTTCATGGATAAACTCCTCTTGCCTATTGCCATTCTATTGGCAATTGCTTTACTTTTAGGAGTACTGGCTGGAAATATGGATCCGAGAAAACACGCTGTTATTGCTTTTTTCGGACTTGCCTATCCTTTCGTCCTGTTCGCTAATATTATTTTCCTGATTTGGTGGTTTTTAAGCAAAAAATGGATTTTTGCCATTGCTACCATTTTGGTGATCGCAATGGGTGCTAAAACTTTAAAAGCCACATTTGCCATTGGTGGCGATGAAGGTGTTGCTGAAAAAGCTGATCATAGCATCAGGATGATGACGTATAATGTACACAGTTTTAAACTGTATGGCGAAGACAATACCGAATCGGTTAAAGAAAAGATGCTTCAGGTAGTGAAAGACCAAAATCCAGATATTATTTGCTTTCAAGAATTTTTTACCCGTTACAAAGGTGCATATGATACTGTAGATAGCCTAAAGGCACTACTGAATACCAAATATTATTATTTTGTACCCGCCAATAAAAATGATTATGAGGCCGTTGGCCTGGCCATATTTTCTAAATATCCCATTAAAAATTCTGGCAAGATTCCTTTTGTTGAGGGTTTTTCAAATAACATGAGTATTTACACCGATTTAAATATTAAAGGAAAAACTCTGAGGATTTACAATGTACATTTTCAATCCATTTCTTTTGAAAAGCAGGACTACGAATACCTGGATAAGGTTAAGGAAATGAATACCGAACTACAACCTTCTAAACGGATCTTAAGAATGCTAAAAAGTGCGTTCCTGAAACGTAGCGGTCAGGTAGATATCATGAAAAAGGAAATGGCCAACTGCAAAACACCTTACCTTATTGCAGGCGATTTTAACGATACGCCAGCCTCATACGTGGTTACGCAGATTACTGCTGGTTTAAACAATAGTTTTATTAAAAAAGGAAATGGCTTCGGTAAAACTTATAATGGTAAATTTCCTAATTTTCAGATTGATTATATTGCCACTTCGAAAGAACTTGAGGTGTTGAATTACAAAATCATTCAGGCAAAGTTATCTGATCATTTTCCGGTTAGGAGTGATTTAAGGTTTGTGCCGTAAACTTAGCGTGGTCTGTATCTCCACAGACCATCCTTGAATATTCCTTTTTCGTTCTGTAAGGACACAGACCTAGGATAGAAAATATTTTTGTATAGGAGAGCAGGGCTTGTACAAAATAATAAGTTTCCTCCCGTTTTTTGCTTTTACGCTTCGCAGCCTCGTACCTCGTTGCTGCAGGGTAACGCTTCAACCGCCAGCCTGGTTGCCGCTACTATTAGGACACATCTTAAGTTTTAAATGCCGCAAGTTTCCAGCCTTGATAGATATCTTCAAATTTATCCAATCCTCTTTTTATTATAATGGGTCCTGCTGGTTGGGATCTAACATTTCCTTTCCATCCCCCAAGTCTTGCGATAATCCAACTTGCCCAGGAGAGTTTGTCTTTTCGGTATGGATTAATCGTTTTCGGTGTTTTTGGCAGATGATTTTTCTCAATAGCTTCCAGACAATCAATTTCCTGTTGATCAAACACTTCCTTAAGCTCTTGACAGTCCTCTTTGCCATAGGCCAGATAAAGCTGCATCACCCTCAGTGCTGCATTTAATACCATCAAAAATAGTTTTCTAATTGCCCATCCTGTTTCCAACTGGCTCTCTTCTATCTGAAAACCTTGTTTTTTTAGTATGCGGAACAGTTGCTCGATATACCATCGCTGTGTATACCGATAAACTATCTTCAGGGCTTCCTCTAAGCTTAAGGTGGGCTGGTCTGTGAGCAGCCTCCAGCACACGCCATCTTTGGTGTCATTATTCTTTTCCCTTGCTTCTATAGCATATAGTTCTTTTTCTTCAGCTATCTCTTTGCCAACTCCGTTCCTTGGCTTTTTGATACTTACCTTTTGACACCTTACCTCCATTTCCACGACTCTTTTGGTTTTATCTTTGCGCAGGTCGGCCGGTAAGGTTAGTAGGTATCCGCCCAGAACTGGGGCGTTCCTCAATACCGAATGTAATTTGGAACCATCAGCCAGTCTTCGGTTATCCCTGCTCCGGATGATCAAACTGGTACGGGAATCTGGAACTAAACAGAACTGCTCATAGATATCGCCCTCTCTATCCTGGATAATGGTAACATGGGCTGCCTGTGATAAAACATCTTTGGTTTTCTTGCCCGCTTTAATCCATTTATAAGATTCCTTTTCTTCAATCGCTTCTGTTTTGTAAACCTTGGTGGTATTATTCGACTTGTCCCTGGTTCTGTGCCATAACTGGAGGTCGCAATAGCCCAATATGTCTTCACTACCGGCATCAAGTACCAAACTCACATGGGAAAGAAATCCTAAACCTGTTTTATTCCCAACCAAACCGAGTCCACTTCCAGGTTTAATGTTATTGGCATTTTTGCTTAGACCGAAGGAACTGGTATCCTGAATTACCAATACATCTTTACCCATCGTGTTTTTAACACACCGCTGTATCATCTCTTTAATCAAAACGGACTCATTAACAGCCTCATTGCCCAGAAAACGATAAAAACCTCTCTGTTCTGCTTCATTTTTTGTAGCTGAATGAATGCTGGAGCTCCTGCTTTGAAGTAGGGATGAAGATATCAGCTCTGCTCGACGCTCTAATCGTTTATCTCCCAAAAGCCCATCAAAATCTGGTTTATGTCCTATGCGATCCATTCTGCAAAGATATTTTTTATTTGTGTCCTAATAGTAGCTGCAACCGGCAGGGGGCTAGGTAGGCAAAACAGCATTTCATTTTTGCGGTTGCAGGATGCCGAACCCTTGTTCCTAAACGCGATTGAGCGGAATAGCCCGGAGCGTAGCGAGGACTATAAGCGAAAGCGGGGCTGAAAACCGCCAAGAACCATAGTCCAATCATTTCCTAATTCTATTTCGGTCGGTAAGTAAGACGCCACCGATAGGATCAATAAATTGCCCGGCTGAAAGATCCTGAAATAAATTCAGGATGACGGATCCGTAAATATGTATCATCAAATACAACGATGGAGTCCTGCCTAGATGACCGAAATACGCCTATTAAATTTTCTTACCATACATCAACAATAGGTTTATTCCTTATTTCCATATTTGCCTTATAAAATCTAAAAAAAATATTCAAAATATGAGCTTAATAGATGCCCTAAACTGGCGTTATGCCGTTAAGAAAATGAATGGTCAGCCGGTTGAACAAGAAAAGGTTGATAAAATTATTGCCGCAGCACATTTGGCACCTACATCATCAGGTTTACAGCCTTTTAAAGTGATTGTAGTAACCAACCAGGAATTGAAAGAAAAAATTGCGCCGATTGCTTTTAACCAATCGCAGGTAATCGATTCTTCTCATTTATTAATTTTTGCTGCAAACGAAAATTATACTGAAGAAGGCATAGATGCTGTTTTCGACAGAATGAATGCAGAACGTGGTTTGCCTTTAGATACTACAGATGCTTACAAAGCACAACTTAAAGGCATGCTATTACCTAGAACTGCAGAAGAAAACTTTAACCATGCAGCCCGTCAGGCTTATATTGCTTTTGGTATTGCCATTGCAGAAGCTGCGGTGTTAAAAGTAGATGCTACACCAATGGAAGGTTTTAACGGACCTGCCTTAGATGAACTTTTAGGTTTAGATAAAAAAGGTTTAAAAAGTGTTACCTTATTGCCTTTGGGATACAGGGACGAAGCTGGCGATTGGTTGGTAAACCTTAAAAAAGTGCGAACACCAAAAGAAGAATTCTTAATTGAATTTAAATAACAGGCAAACACCATTATATTGAAAACGGGCCGCTATTTAGCGGCTTGTTTTGTTTTACAGTTTTTCATACCAGATATTATATGACAAAAATCCGTCATTGCGAACGGAAGCGCCGCTAGTAGATTGGCATATAGCAATCTTTGCATACAAATTTACCTCAATGATCACATCATTAAAGCTTGCGCGCGTTTCTAACGCAAGCTTTAATAGCACCACGATTCTATCGCAAATAAGCTGCGTTAAAAACGCTAAATCATTCTACGCTCGTTAAGAAACGAGCGTGAGCATTTTTTGCATGATTATAGAGCGAATGGAAATGCCATTCCATGCTGTAATCCATTTGCAATATGGAACACAAGGAATAGAAAATTATAGCCCAATAGTTTTGTAAAAAAATGTTAAACCTTTGCACAATTTAGGACAGCTATTTATAATTGGATATATTTACGGGCTTAGCCATTAATATCCAATCCATGAAGATTTTTAGATTATCTTTTATCATACTGTCTCTCTTATCAGCACTAAGTTTTTCTTCCTCGGCCCAAACTGATACCATTAGCATCAACAGCATCATTGCCAAAACCAATAAGGTATTAAGTGATTATCCTGCTGAAAAGATTTACCTTCATTTTGATAAGCCTTATTATGCTGTAGCCGATACCGTTTGGTTTAAAGCTTATGTTACCGAAAACCAGATTTTTTTATCGGGCATCAGTAAAATCATCTATGTAGATGTAATCAACCAAAAAGATTCGTTGATCCAAACTTTAAAGTTACCCATAACCGGTGGATTTGCTTATGGCAGCTTTCCTTTAGATCAGATTAACTACAAACAAGGCAACTATCACATCAGGGCTTATACTTTATGGATGCTCAACAGTGATGATCCCGCTTATTTTAACAAAACTTTTTACGTAGGCGAAGCCATTGATAAAGAAGTAAAAACCCACATCACTTATAAAAATACCTCTACAGATAAATTAGAAAAAATTGAGGCGCGTGTACAATTTAAAGATGCAAGCAATAAACCTTACGCTAATAAAAATGTGAGCTGGCAGGTAGTCACCAGTTTTACCGTAATTGCCAAAGGCAGAGGCACAACAGATGCGAACGGTTATCTAAATATCGCCATGAGCAATGCACAAAAGGCAGAATATCAATTACAAAAAGGCGAACTGATTACCAGTATTAATACAACGGATAAAGATGTGGCTAGCAGCAGCTTCCCACTTAAAAATGCAATCTTAAGCAAGGATTTTCAATTTTTCCCTGAAGGAGGAAGTTTAATAGCTGGCCTAAATAATAAAATAGCTTTTAAAGCCATTAAAAGTGATGGTTTGGGTATCAACTCAAAAGGTACCGTAACCGATAATGATGGCAAAACTGTTGCCAACTTTACTGCTCAGCATTTAGGAATGGGCAGTTTTAACCTATTGGCAGAAGCTGGAAAAACTTATAAGGCTGCCGTTACCTATGCCGATGGCACCACACAAACTTATAATTTGCCCGCAGTTTCGGCAAGTGGTGTTACGCTAAACATAGATAATACGGGTGCAGATAATATTGCCATAAAAATCCTGGCTAATGATGCTTTCTTTGAACAGAACAAAGGTAAAAAGCTTTATTTGATAGCGCAGAGTAAGGGCGTGATCTGTTATGGTGCGCAAACCGCATTAGCCAACCTGGAATATAATACCACTGTACTGAAATCAAAATTCCCAAATGGAATTGCACAATTTACGCTATTTAACGAGTTTGGTAAACCATTAAGTGAACGATTGGTTTTTGTTCAGCATAAAAATACGATGGCGGTAACACTAACCAGTGCGGCAACTACTTATGGAATCAAGAAAAAGGTAAAGATAAATGTGGCAGCGAAAAAAGATGGTGCTCCTGTAGAAGGCAGTTTTTCTGTAGCTGTTGTAGATGAAACCAAAGTTCCATCAAGCGAAGATGCCACCAGTACGATATTAACAGGCTTGTTATTAAGCAGCGATGTTAAAGGTTATATTGAAAAAGCCAATTACTATTTTAATGCACCCGACGCCAAGAAGAATGCCGATTTAGATGTATTACTCCTTACTCAGGGTTACCGCGGTTTTAAGTATACAGACATCATCGCCAATAAATTACCAAAAATTGATTTCTTACCAGAACAGGGCATCGAAATTTCTGGTATTTTACGTCAAAACAATGGCATTCCGGTGAGAAAAGGTGCCCTGCTTTTAAGTATTCCAGATAAACGCTTTAACCAGGAAGGTACCACGGATCCTGTAGGAAACTTTAAATTCTCCAACCTGGTATTTAACGATTCATCGAAAGTAACCATTACTGCTAAGTACAATGTAAACTATAAAAACATGACTTTAAGTTTAAATGGCGCACCTGTACCTACATTAACCAGAAATTTTAGTGCAGCTGAAGAAGTTCTAAATATTGATAGTACTTTGACCAGTTATTTAGATAACAGCAAAAAACAATATGCTTATTTACATACCTTAAAAGATGTAAACATTAAAGCCGCTGCGGTTCCGAAAGTAAGTCATAAAGATTATCCTGCATTGAGCGGACTAAGCCAAATGGCCGACCATGAAGTTAGTGGCGATCGGTTTAAAGGCTGCGGTTTGTTGATTAACTGCTTACAAGGTATGCTGGCAGGGGTTACCTTTGCCGATAATAACTTTTACGTAACACGCGATTACAACCAGGGCAAAAAAATTCCAATGGGTATTTTTATCAATGGTATGATTGTGGATGTAAATCAGATTAATACGATAGACGTGAACCAACTTGAATCGGTTGAAATATTTTTAAGAGACGACTTAGGTCTGGTTAACCGAGCCAACAATGTAAATGGCGTAATTGTATTTAACCAGAAAAAAGCACCTAAAGGCACCAGGATTTCGAAAGCGCAGTTGATGGACATGCTTCCTAAATACTACGAGCTAACTTTCTCGCCACAGGGTTATAATAAAGAAAAACAGTTTTACTCTCCTAAATATGATGTTCCAGCGAGCATGAACCGCAGCGATTTAAGAACCACCATTTACTGGAACCCTAAAGTGGTTACTGATGCAACGGGGAATGCTTCTTTTGAATACTACAATGCTGATGGTAAAGGACAGTATAAAGTAATTATTGAAGGTATAGATGCCAATGGTAATTTAGGAAGATCAGTATTTAAGTATCTTGTTAAGTAGGATGGATAATGTAAGATGGATGATGGGGAATTGAATTCTTTCGCTCATCCATTTCACCACTCACAAATTGTTAATAGCCTATATGGAAAATGTAAGGTGGATGATGGAATTGGATCCTTGCCCATCCTCCATCTTACATCTTACATCATTCTACTTCACCTCAAACGGTAACTGCTCCCCTTTCAACCCGGCAACAATATTCTGCACGATAATTTTGGCCATAGCTGCCCTCGTTTCTTCAGTGGCCGAGCCAATATGTGGTAAAACCGCAACATTTTCCATGGCTAACAAAGGATTGTTTTTATCCATCGGTTCAGGGTTCGTGACATCCAAACCGGCTCCCCATATCATTTTCTCTTCTAAGGCTCTGATTAAATCATTTTCGTTATGTATACCACCTCTAGCTGTATTGATGAAAATCGAATTGGGTTTCATCTGCTTAAAGACATCAATTGTAAATTTATCCTTGGTTTCAGGCGTTAGCGCCGTATGGATAGATAGCACATCACTTTGAGCCAAAAGCGTTTCGAAGGATACATATTTTGCACCAATTTCCTTTTCAGCTTCTTCGCTATGCGAGCGGTTGTGGTAAATTACGTTCATTTGGTAGGCTGCAGCACATTTTTTGGCCATTTCTAAGCCAATTTTACCCAAGCCAAAAATACCGAGGGTTTTGCCATTTACTTCAATCCCTAGCTCTGGTGAGGGCTCATAGTTTTTCCACTCTCCCTGAATAATTTTTTTATGCGAGAAAAAAGCCTTTCGCGATACAGCCAGCATCAATAAAAAAGCAGTATCGGCAGTTGCACTGCTCAAAACGCCAGGTGTATTACCAATGGGAATATTTAATTTTTTAGCGGTGTTTAAATCAACTTGATCAAAACCTACTGAATGTAGCGCAATAACCTTTAAATGCCTGCAGGCATTTAAAAATGCAGCATCCAACTTATTTGGGCCAACGCTAATCAATGCATCCTGGTCTTTACAGGCTTCAATCAGTTCTTCTGCCGTAATCTGCCTGTTTTCTTTCCATTGGGTAATGGTAATATTATTTTCTTCCAGTTGCTTTAAACCAACCGGAGCAATGGTTCCGCTTATAAATACTTTCATATTCATTTAACAGTTAAATCTGATCGTGAGTTTTGATTAATGCTTACTTCACCGTAGTTGTAAGTACCTGATAAGTATTTGCACTGAAATAACCCAGGGCATTATTGCTAATGTTTGATGTGGGATTAGCTGGTGTGGTACCCTGGTTAGGTCCGCGGTCTGACTGTTGGCCTAATGCATACCAATAATTAAAAATATTACCATCAATACATTCCATTTCAATCCTAACCTTATCATTTGTGTTCAACTCATCACTATCATGATCATTGTTGGGTTTAAAAAAGAGCTGAATCCGCAAATCGTTGCCATTGGTTAATCTGTCGTTGTACGCATAATAGCGTCGCGACAATACATCATTTACATAAAGGTTAAAATGGTAAAAATTGGCCTCATTAACCGGATCTTTTAAAAAAGCTGCCGCTGTTTTGCGCTCTCGGCCGAAAAAATTGTTATTAATAATCCCGATAGAATCCAGTTTAACCATGTTAGGCATTTTAGAGGTTGCAGTATAGTTCTGACCTTCAACAGTTGCACTTAAATTGTAGGTAACACCAGGCTCACCTTTCATGCGATTAATGTATGTTCCCGGCTTATTTCCCTCTTTAAATATAAATGTATTGCCTTTGTTATCCGTTACGGTAACCGTAGCACCTGAAATTGCTGGAAAAACATTTTCTTCCGTATAGCCTATCGTTTTGCTGATTTTAATTTGCTGATTGATCAATTGGTTATTAATGATACCCTCAATAACCACCTGTGGATCGGCATTTTCAGTATCAATAGAAATAATTTTCTTACATGAAGAAAGGCACAAAGTAAATAAAGCGAAATATAATGTTAGTATTTTCATGACATTAAAATTTAAAATCCCAGGTAACAGAAGGAATAAGCCCGAAAAGTGAAGTTTGCTGTGCGGCCGTTTTATTAGGGTTTTGTGGGTCGGTAATGAACTCAATTGAGTAAGGATTTTTTCTGGCCAGCACATTGTAAATACCAAAATTCCAGCTCGATTGGTATTTACCCTTTTTCTTGCCTATTAACGTTGCACTTACATCTAAACGCATGTTGTAAGGCATACGGCCAGCATTACGCTCGGTATAATAGTAGGCTGGTTGCCCGCCAACGGTATATTTTCCTGCCGGAAAGGTAACTGCATTACCCGTACTGTAAATAAAACTTGATGAAAACGTCCACCTTGTGGTCATGTTGTAAATGCCAACCAATGAAATATCATGCGTACGGTCTTGCCTGGCCGGAAAATATTTACCATTATTCAACTCAGTAAATTTACGTTCAGTACGCGATAAGGTGTATCCGATCCAGCCGTTCAGCTTGCCAAATTTCTTTTTAAAAAACAGCTCCATCCCATAAGCGCGACCTATGCCATAAATCAATTCCGATTCTACATTCGAATTGGCCAGCAACTGGGCAGCATTTTTATAATCAATCTGGTTTTGCAGCCACTTATAGTAAATTTCAGCAGAGAGTTCGTAGGTATTCTCTTTAATATTTTTAAAATAACCCAGCGCCACCTGATCGGCAATTTCGGGTTTGATGTTATTGCTGCTCAGCACATACTGATCAGTTGGCGAACTGGAGGTGGCATTGGTTAAAATGTGAACATTCTGCGTGTTGCGGTTGTATGATGCCTTAATCGAGTTTTGTTCATTAAGCAGGTAACTTACCGAAAAACGGGGTTCGAGGTTGAAATAATTTTTATAGAATTTGCCTTTGGCTACATTTTCTGTGGAAGTAATTTCGCCCGCGGCATTGTAGGTGTTAAAATTACCAGGCCCCATTAAAGAGAAAGCAGCCAGTCGTACGCCATATAAAAAGTTAAGGTGCTCGTTTACATTCCATTCATCAGCAATATAAGCAGCAGATTCTATTCCATACCTACGCTCTTGCGAAAGCGAATTCACCTGCGAAGAAGCATCGCTATCGATATCAATCGGCGAAATGCGGTGCTGGGTGGCATTTAGCCCGAACCTAAGGATATGTTTGTTGCTGAAATACTGAAAATCTTCTTTAAAATTGAAATCACGAACCAGTGAGGTAGCCTTGAAATTAGTCGCATCGTTTAGCAAGCGAACGGTATAATTGTAATTGTTGTAAATTAATGAGGTATTTGAAAATAAGCGATCGTTAAAAATATGGTTTAAACGGATCGTGGTGGTTACATTGCCCCAGTTATTCTCAAACAAATCTTTAACCCCGATATTATCCTTACCAAAATAACCCGAGATATAAATGGTATTTTTATCGTTGATTTTATAATTCGCCTTGGCATTGATATCATAAAAATTTAAGGTGCTACCATTAACAGACGAATCTGGCGATGCTCTTAAAAACAGATCAATATAAGTACGACGAAAACTTACCATAAACGAGCCACGGTCTTTTACAATAGGTCCTTCCGCTTTTAAACGCGAAGCAATTAAACCGACACCGCCCTGAAACTTAAATTCTTTATTGTTTCCATCATCCATTTTAACATCTAAAACAGATGATAAACGGCCGCCATACTGCGCTGGCATGCCACCTTTATACAAACTTACATCCTTAATCGCGTCGGCATTAAACGTGGAGAAAAAGCCCAGCAAGTGTGAAGAATTATACACCACAGCCTCATCTAAAATGATAAGGTTCTGATCGGCGGCACCACCACGAACATAAAAACCGGTGTTTCCTTCGCCACCTGATTTTACACCTGGCAAGAGTTGGATCGTTTTTAAAACATCCTTTTCGCCTAACAATACGGGAATGGAATTAAGCGTCTTCATATCAATCCTTTCCAAACCCATTTGCGCACTCTTCACATTTTCATTTTTACGGTTATTGGCGCTTACCTTTACTTCGTCCAGATCATTTGCACTTCTTAATTCCTCATTTAACTTGATATCTTTTGTTAAGTTGATGGTTTTAACAATGGGTGTATAACCAGTATAACTTACCGCGACAGTGTAAGTTCCTTCGGCCTGTGTTAAAGCAAAGTATCCATAATTATTGGTTAAAGTTGCTGCATTGGAAGTACCGGAAATTCGCACCGTTGCACCAATTAAGGTTTCGCCGGTACCTGCATCGCGGATGGTACCACTAAGGGTAAATTTCTTTTGAGCAAAAACAGAGGTAGTGAAAAAAAGGAAAAAAAATAAAGTTAAGTAGTATTTTATGGACATATCGGCTACTATCTGATTTTTAGGTAGAAACCAAATGTACGAAATTCAACCCCTATTATTAGATAATGGAGGATTTCTTAATGAAAGCTTGGTTCTTATTTATTAATATCAGGATAAACAGCAATACGGTGTGAACGTAAAAGGTACGGGCTCAGATGAGCCTGACCTGCCTGTTGAAAGGTAATTAATTTGGAAGATTCTTTAGGCATATGACAATCGATACAATTTGTGCTGAGCGATCCCTTTGCCAAAGTAACTTCACTATGCCTGATACTTTGGTGACAGCTGATACAACGTTGCGAGTAAATCTTTAAATTACCTTTAATATTTTCATGTGTATTGTGGCAAGATTGGCAAGTCATATTTTGGCTTTTCCGATAACAATTGCTTCCCATTAACATGCTGGTCTGGTTGCCATGTACATCTGGATTGCCACCACCAAAACCCACAAAATCCTGTGCGTAGTAGTCATCTAAATTGTCACCGGGGGTAAAACCAAAAACCGATTTTTGGGCAACCAAGGCATTTCCGGAGTGGCACACTCCGCAGGCATCCATCTTTTGTTTACGGCTTAATGTTTTATAAATGGTGATGAATTTGGCGGTTTTCTGTGCTGGATTTTCGAGATGAAAAACCGCATGTTGTCTGCCAGGTCCATGGCAACGTTCACAATCGATACCATAAAGCAAGGCGCCACGCTCCATGTCCTCATCAGTGGTAATGCCTGAAGTTTGGGTTACTTTTTTATCTACATAAGAAGCATGGCATTCTAAGCAACGGCTACCAATGGGACGGTCGTAATAAAAGGTTTGATTGGTAAAACCCGGACTAATGGCCCAGTTACGGATTTCAGAGAAGTAGGAAAGTGGCAACTCATATAGCTTCTTACCCTTCCAATAAGCATAGGTATAAGCTTTTTCGCCCGAACCAAATACCATATCAAACTTTTCGGCACGTACCTCTTTTCCATCTACATATGCGACCTGGAAAACACCGCCAGTTCTTTTCTCAATAACTACCTTTTGATGCGCATCAAAGTTAAAGACATTAGAATCGGGGGAAAAAACCTTTAACAGTTCCCGATCGTACACAGGTTTAGAAGTTAAACCATGTGCGTTATGCGCAAAAGATTGCTTAATCTGCTGATGGCACTTTACGCAGGTGGCAGCACCGGTGTAAGCTTCACCCCTAATGTCTTTTGGTAATGCGTCGGCTGCATTCATGCATCTTGAAAGGATAATGATAACGATTGTTATCGCTCCTAAAATAACCAGGATCCGCTTTATACCTTTCAAAATAATTTTTGCCTTATTTTATAAATTGAATATAGCTAAAATTATAACCACCATTGGCAGCCACCAGCCTGATTTTTTGCCATCCGCTATTTAAAGGAACATTTTTGATTTCGAAAGTGGCAAACTTTTTCATATTGCCAGTATTGGGAACTGCTACTTCGCTGGCAATGGTTTTACCATCAATTAAAATGGTAATCCGCCCGCTTGCCTGATCGGCTGCTGCATTTATTTTTAAAGTGTAGTTGCCTTTTTGTGATACCTTAACGGTGTATTGCAACCACTCTCCTTGTTCGATATGGTTTACATAATATTTTTCGTACTGAAGTGAATCTTTCGCAATATCAACACCATCATTGCGGTAAATACCTCCGCGGTTTCCAGCCGTCTGTTTGTTCGTTACCGTATGGTAATCAGCCGTATCATGATCGAAATAGGCAAATCCGTTTTTTCCCAAATCATAATCAACCGCGTAAATAATGCCTTTGTTCTGAACTAAATTGGCCTTAAAAGGCTTGGTTTCATTGCTAAAGGGCTGGCGGATCATCGCATCAATTACATCGCGGTGAATGATGGTATTTTCCAGCCTCGAATAAATGGCCAGCTCCATCAGGCCGCTATATACGTTGCTATCTTTAGGTTTATTGCCGCCGTTGTTCAGGTATTTAACCAGTGCATCGTAATTGGGGTTTGATTTAATTTGCATGGGGTTATTGACGCCCATTTTCTTTAAAGGCCACCACGACCAGCCGATGTTATTTTTTTCCAAAAGGTGGATGGCATCAGTAAACCAGACATTCGAGTTTTCGCCGGTTTCACCCAGCCAAACCGGTACGTTCTGCTCATCACGGGCTTTAATGATGTGTGCTATCGAAGCCTGATCGTTGTAATTCCAGTATTTATGAAAACTTAAGGCCATATTGTTATCCCAAAGCGGAAAAATACCATTGTAGTTGTTGCCCCAGCCATTACCTTCAATAATAATGAGGTGCTGCTGATCTACCTCGCGGATGGCCTTCGTAATATCCACCATCAGTTTTCTTAAGGGAGCATTTACTTTTTCTTTAGTACCGTTTTTATCTTCTTCTGGATTACTAAAGCCATAATTGGGTTCGTTTATAATATCGTAAGCGCCAATGTAGGGTTCATTTTTATAACGTTCGGCTAGTTTTCGCCATAGGGCCATGGTTTTCTCCTGGTTAGCCTCACTATCCCATAGGTAGGGTTTCGATGGATCGCGGTCGGCAATGTTTAAATCGTTTCCCTGACCGCCAGGTGCGGCATGTAAATCTAAAATAAGGTACATTTTGTTGGCTTTACACCAATTGAGCAAGCTATCGGTTAAGGCGAAACCTTTTTCAAGCCAGGTATTTTTACCAGCTACAGGTTCCTGATCAACCGGCAGGGTATAAAGATTATAATGCATGGGCAATCGGATAGAATTAAAACCCCAGCGTTTCATCGAATCAACATCAATTTTACGCATGTGGTTAGCCAGCCATGCATCATAAAACTCCTGTGTTTGCTTTGGCCCCATCAGGTCTGCAATCCTTTCGCGGATGCGGTATTGTTGTGCCTCTTTATTAATCTTTAGCATGTAGCCTTCCTGCAACATCCAGCCGCCTAAACCAATGCCGCGCAACAATACGTTTTGGCCCTGTCCATCAATAATTTTTGTGCCCGATGCTTTTAAAAACCCCTGACCAAAACCGGCTAACGAAATGCTACTGAACAAAAAAACAGACAAAAGTGATTTTTTTAAAAACATAGTTAAATGAATTGAATTTACCAGATATAAGTAGCTACTGAACCCTTATCGAGCGCCGCAGTATAGGTTTTGTCTTTAAGGCTAATCTTAAATGCAGCAGCTGTTTTGCCCGTATTGGCCACGATAAGTACATATTTCCCATCGGGGGTTTTAAATGCTACATTGGCCAAACCATCCGGCTCGTAAGAAGCGATTCTTACGGATCCCGGCCTAACAAACTTTGAGGCATGGGCAATGGAGAAGTAGGCCAGATTACGGTTATAATGATCGCCATTTATGGTAACCGCTCCCTGGCACATCGAACAACCTCCCCTATCGGTATAAGGTTTATTTTCCCAATCTGCAGCAAGGTTCCATTCCAACACATTTTTTGCCCAGTTACGAGTGGCGCCGATAATTAAACGTGTTACCGGATTGATGATATTAATGGTTGTGGCATCAGGCTCTTCTACCACCATTTGTTCAGAAAAATAGATATTTTTATCTGGATGAGCATTGTGCACATCAGTCAGCGCTTCAATCTTTCCGCCGTAAAGGTGAAATGCAGAACCTTCGATATATTTTTTGGCTTCGGGATCATCTAAAATGCTGATCGGATAATCGGGACGATCGGCATTGTGATCGTAAATAATAATTTTGGTCCTGATATTGGCTTTTACAAAAGCAGGGCCTAAAAACTGCTTTACAAAAAGCGCCTGATCAGGTGCAGCCATAAATAAACTGGGGTTATTACCAGGATGCAAAGGTTCGTTTTGCACCGTGATGGCATCGATAGGTATCCCCTCCTTTCTCATTTCCTGCACATAACGCACAAAATATTTGGCATAAGCTGCATAGTATACTGGTTTAAGCATCCCGCCCCGGGCATCATATGTTGTCTTCATCCATAAGGGAGGAGACCATGGCGAACCCATTATTTTAATTTTAGGATTAATGGCCAGGATCTCCTTCATTACCGAAATAACATCTGCTTTATCAGGACCTAAATCAAATTTAGCCTGTTCCAAATCAGTTTCCCCTTCCGGAAGGTCATTGTAAGAAAATACTTTTTCGTTTAAATCAGATGCACCAATGCTTAACCTGATGTAACTTACACCAATATGATTGCCATTGGTTGCAAAAAGTTCTTTAAGCAAAGTAGCCCTTGCCGGCGCCGACATTTTTACAATATGCTGCGCGCTACCCCCGGTTAAAGCGTAGCCAAAACCATCTATACTTTGAAAAGTTTTTTTATCATTGATTACAATTACAGGTTGTTTATTCTTAGCTGCAGACAATTTTAAACCTGTTGCCTGGCGTGTAAATAAAGCAGTACGATCGGCTTTGGTTAACCATACCTGTGGTTGGTTTTGTGCCATAACCGAAAAAGTAAAAGCACAACCCATTAAGAGTCCAACGGACTTGGTAAATAGCATATAAGAAAAATAAGCAGATAAAAAACAGGAAGAAAGACTTCGCTCTCTCCCTGTAACAATTAAACTTTAAGGATATATAGACTCTAGTTTATTTATTTAGTGCCACCCCACTCTTTACTTTGTACAATTTTGGTGTTGTTTAACTCCGCTTGCGGGATAGGCAAGGTTTCATTTTTATTTGCCTGAAATCCTTTAAAGGCCAGTTTAGTAGGCGCCAGTCCCCATCTCACTAAATCAAACCATCTTTGGCCTTCCGCTACCAGTTCCAGACGTCTTTCTTTCATGATATTATCCATAGTTACCGCCACAGGATTTAAGCCTACGCGGGCTCTTACAGCATTCAAGAAAATATATGCTCTGGAACCTGCACCAACCGCAGCACCGCTTCTCAACAAAGCTTCGGCTTCCATTAAATAGGTATCAGCTAAACGGATTTCGTACATATTCTGCCCAAAGTTTAGTTCCAACTGGCCAACGGCAGCTTTGGTAGAAACTCTGCCAGCATATTTTTCAACAAAGTATCCGGTATTATCATTAGCATGTTTATAGGTTACAATACCTGCTTTCTCCAAACTATCTAAATTGGCAACAGTAGGTTTGTTACGCGGATCGTAATGGATTAAATCAAACAGTTCCTTGGTTATTGGCATCACACTCCAGCCCGAAACATAGTCTGGTGCTTGCGAAGCAATTACAGGTACATAGTTACGAGGCCCTACCAGGATGCCCATCACATTACCTTCACGGCTGCCAACGTTACCCCAACCCATGTTAGACGTAGTATTATAACTAAGTTCGAGGATAGACTCTGAATTGAATTTATTTTTCCAGTTCCATAAATCGGCAAATTTTGGCAATAATTTATAGCCATAGGTACTTGCACCAGGTGCTGTACCATTAACCTCGGCAAACTCTGCTGCTGCCAGTGCCCATTTTTCCTGCCATAAATAAACCTTACCTAAAACCGCATGTGCTGCACCTTGGTTTAAACGTCCTGCATCTGCTGTAGGGATGGTTACCGGAAGAGCGGATAATGACTCTTTTAAATCTTGTTCTATCTGTTTGTATACATCTGCCGGCGCAACTTGCGTAACATCGAACATAGCAGAAGGCTCTATCGGCGCCAGGATTAGCGGTATATTTTTGAAAATACGTACCAAATCAAAGTAAAATATAGCCCTTAATGCTTTAGCTTCAGCAATATACCTTGCCTTGGTTGAGGCATCCATGTTAATGCCTTCTATTTTTTTCAATAGCACATTTGCACGATAAACACCGGTAAAGCCTTTACTCCACAAATAACTTGGGGCACCAGATAAAGAGTTCACTGTATAATTATTCATGGCCTGCATATCTCCCAAATCTGATGGAGAATCGGCACCAGCATAGTGATCATCTGATGCGGAGCTGAATAAATTAAGTTTAGTGAGGTAACCGCTCGATTGATTACCCAATTGATCGTAAACCGCTACCAAACCCGTAAATGCCTGTTGCTGATTTTGATAATAATTTGTCTCCAATATACGCTCTCGTGGATTTACCTCAAGCTGTTTTTGACAAGAAACGATAAGCTGAGAAGCGGTTAAAAGGGCTGCAATAGCTAAAATATTCTTTTTCATTTTTAATTTTTCTTAGAATCCAACATTTAAACCCACCATAAACGAACGTGCCTGCGGATAAACGCCACGATCTACACCCAATACCGTTCCGCCGATCTCAGGGTCATAACCTGTATATTTTGTAATGGTCCACAGGTTTTCACTCATCAGATACACCCTAACTTTTTGTGCACCGATTTTTTTAATTAAGTCATTTGGAAGATTGTAACCTACCTGAAGGGTTTTTAAACGGAAGTAATCACCTTTTTCTAAATAGTTTTTAGAGAATTTAGTATAGTTTCCATTAAGATCTTTATCTGCAACACGAGGAATATCAGTCGAAGTGTTGGTTGGTGTCCATCTATCCAGAATGGATTGTTGCCAGTTTCCGTAAGTTACATCTAAACGTCTTAATCCCTGGAAAATCATGTTTCCGCCTACGCCGTTTCCGAAAGCAACAAAATCAAAGTTTTTATAAGCCAGGTTAATGGTTATACCATAAGTATATTTCGGAAGCGGACTACCTAAATAAGTACGATCGCTACCATTTATCGTTTCATTTCCATCAAGATTAGCAAATTTAATATCCCCTGGTTTTGCATTTGGTTGCAATATGGTACCAGCTGGTCCTCTGTAAGCGTTAATCTCTGCTTGCGACTGGAAAATGCCCAGCGCTTCATACCCATAAAACTCATTAAATGCGCGTCCAAGTCCGGTACGGGTAAAGTTGCCCATTCCTTGAAAGCTTTGTGCATTATCTTCAATAAATTCTCTTCCAGGCAATAATTTGGTTACCTTATTTTTCAAGGTAGAGATATTGGCATTAATACCTAAATTAAGCTCTCCAATTTTTTTCCGATAACCTAATTCGAATTCTATACCGGTATTCTGCATATCGCCAACATTTTCTGCGGCTCCCCCTGCTGCACCCAAATAAAGTGGAATAGAAGGCGTTTGCAATACACCAATGGTTTTCTTTTTGAAGTAAGAAGCGCTCAAACTAAAATCGTTAAACAAAGTGGCATCTAAACCGATATCTGTCTGGTGGGTTTCTTCCCATTTCAGATTAGGGTTTGATAATGCAGCCGGACTCCATCCAATGGTACTTACATCAGTGGTACCAAATGTATAGTTACGCCCACTATTTACTAATGATATGTAACTGAAATCGCCAATGGCATCATTTCCTGTAATACCATAACTTCCGCGTAATTTTAAGAAGTTAACCACCTTGTTTTCTTTCCAAAAGGCCTCTTTTGAAGGCACCCAGCCCACCGATGCTGAAGGGAAATAACCGAAGCGGTTGTTGGTACCGAAACGTGAAGAACCATCACGACGGATAATACCCGTAAATAGATATTTCTCGTCATAATCATAAGTTACACGGGTAAATAAAGAGTTAACCACATGCAAGGTAGCATCGCTACCATCACCCTGGATATCGGCAGTTGCCGGCTTATAATTTAAGTTGGCCTGATAAAAATCCTGAGCAATGATGTTATTAAACCTGACATTTAAACCACGGTTATTGTTATCCATGTAATACCCCTGACCCAAAATAGCATAAGCATGGTGTTTACCGAAACTTTTAGAATAGCTAATGGTATTCTCCCAGTTATAATTTAAGGTCATGTTCATCTCGCGATAGAAATTCGCCTTACTGTTGGTATTGGAAGGACTTAACCAAAATAAAGGGGTATAAGATTCAGAACCATAAAAAGCAATTTTAGTTCCTAATGATGACCTGAATTTTAAATTTTCAATAGGCTCAATTTCTAAGAAAGCATTACCAACAATGTTATGGTCCCAACCATAGTTACCTAATCTCGTTTGATTGTACGCCAAAGGATTACTCATTTCCTGACCAACTGGACCCGAAATACCATAAGGAAATCCCGTTGCCGGGTCTCTTATGATATTGGCTATGGTATAAGGAGATTTGCTAATCAGGCTCGGATCGGTTTGAATAACCGGCGTAATTGGATCTAAATGAATGGCTGAACTTAAAGGCCCCCCGAACTCGCTATTGGTATTACCCAATGATTTATTAACCGAATGACTGTAACCTAGATTCTCGCCAAAGCTGATCCACTTGGCAGGCTTAAATGTAGAATTCAGACGGATGTTTGCCCGGTTAAAATTAGAGATAGGTGTTGATACAATACCTTCCTGATCGATGTAACCGAAGGAAGTATAAAAGGTTGATTTATTGGTTCCGCCTGAAACGCTAAACTCATGGGTCTGTCTGCGGGCATCGTTATTAAAAACAACCGATTGCCAATCAGTACCCTCACCATAAGCAGATGGATTTGCATATGGAAGTGTAAAGGTACCGTCGGTTGCTGCGTTGTAACTGTTTGCATAGGCTTCATTCCTGATGGTAGCATATTCGGTAGCATTTAACAGTTTTAACTTTTTAGCAGGCGCTTGAGTACCGTAAAATCCATTGTAATTTATAGATAACCTACCTTCTCTACCTTCCTTGGTAGACACAATAATTACACCGTTGGCTGCTCTGGCACCATAAATGGCTTGCGAGGCGGCATCTTTTAAAACTTCAATAGATTCTATATCTGATTGGTTTAAATAGCCAATACCGCCATTATCTACAATTACACCATCTACAACCCAAAGCGGATCATTATTGCCAGAAGATGCGAAAGAGGTAAAACCCCTTACCCTTACTGTTGAGGCAGAACCAGGCTGTCCATTACCACTGGCAATGGTTAAACCAGATGTTCTTCCTTGCAAGGCTTGCTCTACTCTGTTAATTGGCATCGATTCCAAGTCTTTCGCTTTTACGCTGGAGATAGATCCGGTTACGAGTGCTTTTTTCTGTGTACCGTAACCCACAACTACTACCTCTGTTAAATCTTTTGAATTGGCAGATAGCAATACGTTAATACGGCCACCAGCTGGAACTGTTACCGTTTGTGTAGTCATACCAATTAAACTGATGTTTAATTTTCCACCTACTGGTGCCTGAATACTGAAAACACCATTGGCATCTGTAGATGCGGCTTTTGTTGTACCCTCCAGACGAACGGTTACACCTGGTAAAGGACTACCGTTTTGTTCCGTTACTTTTCCTGTAACGGGAATGTCTTGTGCCAATAAGGCCAACGGGAATGCGAGGATACAGTAAATGAAGAATACGAATGTAAATCTTCTTCTCATAGAAATTACTTTTAAGTTAATGAATTTGGTTAGCTCATGATACAGTCTTACTGGTTGCTGTTTCATGAATCAAATCTATACACGTGTTGCGCAATAGCAGAATTCAATACTACTACACCAACCATACAGCAGCCTTAAAAAAGACTAAATAAAGGAAAGAATAGGCCTACATAAGCCCTACAGGATAATCATAAAATTCTGTATTACAGATGTTTAAACATTTATATCGAAAATAAATGCTTTTGTAACAAAAATATACGTTTAAGGCGTTTTTTGTCGTGCTATTTCAATCAGAAATTCATACAAGTTGGTTTCTGGTTTTAGCTGGAGTTTTTTTCGAAGGCGATAACGACCTACCTCAATTGCTTTAATCGTTACGTTCATCAGCTGGGCCATTTCTTTTGAAGAAAGGTTCATTGAGAGGTAGGCGCAAAACTTTAGATCATTCTGGCTGAGGTCTGGATAGAGAGCCTTTAGCCGGGTAAAGAATTCGGTGTTCACGTGGTTAAAGTGTACACTCATGTGATCCAGCTCCTGGTCTTTCTTTTCTACATCTTTAATCAGCCTGATCAGGTGCCTGAAACTCGGCGAACTTTCGTTGAGGTCGTGGTTTTTAATTACCGCAGATATCACTTCCTTAATTTTGGCCAAAACCTTTCCACGTTGTACGAGGTGCATGGTCATGGTAGAAAGTTCTTTGTTTTTATAATTTACGTCGGCTTCTAGCTTTTCGTTCTGAAGCCGTACAATTTCCTTTTCATTTCGATCAAGCTCCAACTGGTGCAGATAGCTCATGCGTTCCTGTTCTTTAATGTGTTTCTTTCTTTGCCACCTGATAATTAACCTAAGGGCCATTACAATTAAAATAAGATAAAAAATCCGCATCCAGGTGGTATTGTACCAGGCCGGTAGCACCACAAAAGTATAACTGACCACCTCCGATTCGTTACTGATACCGGTACTCGCCTTAACATTAAACGTATATTTACCAGCGGGCAAATTGGTATAATCTTTTTCGCTTTTAGTGCTCCATGCAGACCATTTGCTATCAAAGCCGGCAAGCTGATAACTGAATTTAATATTTTTATCATGCTCAAAAAGGGTAGAGGCATATTCGAAATGGATCGAATTTAGGCTGTTTACATATTCAGGTATATCACTCAGCTCCTGCTTAGGCACAATGTTTCCCTTATTTACAAAATAGCCCCCAAAAACTACACTATCTTTGTTACCCATCAATTTTACGGTACCCAACACCACGTTTGGCCGGGTAATATTCTGAATGTATTTTTGGTAATTGATATGGTAAGCTCCTTTGTTGGCCCCTATAAATATATTTTTGCTATCGGGTGTGTATATCGATTCGAAACCGCCAACCACTTTTCCATTCAGCTCCGGCAGGTATAAAATACTGAAAGCATTTTTTCCGCTCGGTCTATGAAAATCGATTACACCCACTTTTTTATTAGTTATAAACCAGATATTACCATCATTATCTTCTTTTAAGTATTGAATAGGGATACCGTTAAGGGCAGAGCCGAATAATTTAAAGCGGATAAACTTTTTATTTCCGGCATGATATTCAAAAATCCCACTTGTAGTGGCGATGACAACCCTGTTTTTAATATGAAATACATAATTATAAAGCTTGGTTGGTAAACCATCCCGATCAGAGAATAAGGTGGTGCGCAGCACAGATTTATGATCAGGGTTCAGCTCTATTTTATATACACCGTGATAAGGATGCGAAGCCCAAATCTGATCAGGATTATTATTATCAGCTACTATGAACCTGAGGGTTTCGTTAATACCTGCAATTTTACCACCATTTATAAATCGGCTTCCATCGTAAGTAATTTCCTGCAATCCTGCATAAGTACCCGCTATTACCTCTTTGCTCGGATAAACATTATCTATGGGTTGATACATCCAGGTACCAATTGAACTGTACAGCGGAGTGGCAGTATTTTCTCTCACGAGGAGCGTTCCATCTTCATGCGCCATCAGCAGCTGATTGTTAATTTCGTCCAATCCCCATACCTGCCCTTTACTGTTCTTTACCTCTTCGAAATTAGCGGGCGAATAGCTTAAATCTGGCATGGACGTATTAATTTTGGCATGGTACAAACCGTTAGAGGTACCGATATAAATGGATTTGCCATATTTGCGGAAAGCATAACTGGTAATCTGCTTATTGCGATCAGGAGAAATGCTTTTCACGGCACTGTTGATGGCCACATAAGCAATCCCGTCATCAAGGGCCAGCCACATATTTTTATCCTTATCCAACAGTATACCCCTTACGTTATTGTTCTGCAAACCTTCTTTGTAGTTATATTTCTGTACCAGATCGCCCTTTTTATTCATAATATACACCCCCCCAGAAGTGGTGGCTACCCCATATAAATCTGAGCTGATCTGGGTGGCAAGATAAATCCGTTCGTTTAAAAAAATCTGATTTATCCTACTACTTAAAGGTTTTAGTTGATGGTTAATAAGTAAAAATAATCCTTTTTTTAACATCGAAATCAGTAAAGTATCACCACTGTAAGGCAATACAGCGGTAATACCGGAACGGTTTAAAATACTATCCTTGCAAAATGGTTTCCACATACCACGATCGTAAATCATAAGGCCCGAATCAGACGACTGCGAAAAGATTTTGCCTTTTGCAGTACCCATAAACATCCAGTTGGTATTGGTTTTATAACTTTTAATTACCCCATCCTTATAATGCAGAATAGCATGTATCGACCTGAAAAACACCTCATCCCGAACGACTGAAACACCCCAGATATCGGCCAGTTTCCGCATATTTTCGGGCAATAGGTTTAACAGCGAGGTATATTTTAACACGCCCTGTGCATTAGGATAGAAATAACCAAACTCATCTTGTCCACCTACATAAATACGGTTTTTAGAATCGATCCCTACCGACCGTACCGAAGTGAAATTGGGTAACCTGAACAGGTTCCAGTAGCGGCCATTAAAAGTAAGCAGTCCCTCATTATTACCAAAGTATAAGGTGCCATTTTTATCCTGCTCCACATCCCAGTTCTGAATGCCGCCATTATATTGTTCATTACTGTAGTTTACTACCTGTGGAATACCCAATAGCACCTGTGCATGGGTAGCATAAGTAGTTAAGAAGAATAATATTGCTAGTAAAAGTTTCTTCATTTGGGTTAGTGATGGTTAAAACGCAATAATAAATATATAATTTTAAATCTGGTTAGCCACGCTTTTAATTTCAATCGCTTGCGTACATTTCTATCGCGAGAATAGGTAGTTTGTGCTCAGATATTGACTGTGGTTTATTTATACCAAACAACATCCCGAAAATTTCTAAACATATAAGAAATTTAAGATCATGTAAGCTGATGTGTTGAGGCTTGCGCGCGTTTCTAACGCGTGCATAAATAGCTAAACGATTGCATCGTTTAATGCACACTATTTTTAAAGGCATCTTTGAACATCTAAGCTTTTGCTTTGGTCTTTCAGCTTTAGTCTTCCTATTATTTTGAAGCGCAGTACCTGTAGTGCTTCGGCACGTTTCAGTCCCGCTTTCCCTTCAAGTCCTCGCTGCGCTCCGGGCTTTCCGTTCAATCAGGGCTAGTTTATTGGAGACTGTGGTTTGTTTATTTGTACGGAACATATTCCAATAGTTTGTAGTGACATAAGAAATTTAAGATCATGTAAGTTTATATGTCCTTATATATCTTATATGGTAAAACCCTAGTTACTAAGTTTGCGCGCGTTTCTAACGCGTGCATAAATAGCTAAATGATTGCATCGTTTAATGCACACTATTTTAAAGGCATCTTTGAACATCTAAGCTTTTGCTTTGGTCTTTCAGCTTTAGTCTTCCTATTATTTGGAAGCGCAGTACCTGTAGTGCTTCGGTACGTTTTAGTCCCGCTTTCCCTTCAAGTCCTCGCTGCGCTCCGGGCTTTCCGTTCAATCAGGGCTAGTTTATTGGAGACTGTGGTTTATTTGTACTGAACATATTCCAATAGGTTGTAGCTACATAAGAAATTTAAGATCATGTAAGCTGATGTGTTCTTTATACATCTTATATGGTAAAAACCTAGTTAATAAGCTTGCGCGCGTTTCTAACGCGTGCATAAATGAGGCTGTCTCAAAAGTAACATCTAGTATTTAAGCCCAAAATTTTATTTTGTTTTTCGTCATTCTCGCGCAGGCGGGAATCTTAAAGCGCTTTGCAATAGCATTAAGATTCCCAATTAAATTGGGAATGACGACGTATCAAAATATAATTTGATTAGTGAGCAATCATAAATGTTTTTGATACAGCCTCACTCCAATATACCTTGATCGCCCTATTGCAAATGAATTTTAATCTCAATATACTTAACATAGATTTCTCCCCGCCTATACGGGCAGGCACTTCGTTGCACTCCGGTCGAAATGACAGAATTTCATATTGGTATTCAAATTTAGTCTTCGGACCTCCGACACCGGACTTCCGACTAAAATCTACTTCAACAAATGTGGTTCCACAGCTTTCCTCCAGATGGCATAACCTTTAGCATTCATGTGCAACATATCTTCCACAAAAAGTTCAGGCCTTAATTTTCCATCTTTCGTTAACATTAAAGGATAAATATTGACGAAGGTTGTATTGGCCTCTCCGGCAAGGAACTTTTTAATCAATGCGTTAGAGGCTACTGCTTTCTCTTTATACTTATCCCTGCTTGGGCTTGGTTTAATCGAAATGTACACAATAGGCACGGTTGGCAATTTGGCCCTGATGGCTTTGTATAAATTAATGGTACGATTCAGCACGGTATCTGGTGTTACCTTATCATTTGGCAGGTCGTTCTCACCCACATAAAGTACAATTTGTTTGGGGTGGTAAGGAAAAACAACATCATTTAAATAATAGGTAATATCATTAATTACTGCACCGCCGATACCCCTGTTTAAGGCATTGTATTTCGCAAAAACCTGTGTACAATCGTCCCATTTGCGGATAGATGAACTCCCCACAAAAAGTACCGGGTTTACAGGCGGTTTATACATTTGATCGTACTTTCTAATCACCTGTACATCATCCCAGAAGTTGGGTTTCTTTTGGGCAAAAGCGGTTATGGTTAAAAAAGCAATCAAAAAGAAGCTTAGAAATAATTTTTTCATACGAATAAAGATTAAGGCTCACAATATAGCGATATACTATTGGCGGTGCTTAAATCAAACAATTTTATTACCGTTGGTTTACGATGTGATTGCTAGGGAAGCAAGAACACGGAGGAAATGGCTAAATCTATCTGGTAGCATCGTCATTTCGAGCGAAACGCAGTGTAGTCGAGAAATCTTTTAAACTAGATTTCAATAACCAGGTGCAAAGATCTCTCCCCGCCTGTACGGGCAGGCCTGTCCGCACAGGCGCGCATTCCGCTGCGCTACAGTCGAGATGACGATCCTTCTATAGGATTTTGTCATCCTTGACGTAGTCGAAGGATCTTTTGCGCGTAAATACATTTTGAAAATTAACAGTTGGCACGGTCTACAACTCCGCTAAGACTGACAAAAAATTATATGTATTCTTTAGGCGAGCACTAAACTTTGTGAATAAACCTGATTGAAATGGAAAGCCCGGAATCCCGATTTTCTACCTTATATGAGGACACCCTCAAATAATGATATTTTTCTTCCGCTCTATGCCGCGGTGGCATGGTACTTTGGAGCGCCAAAGTACCCAAAGCGCCTCGTCAATCCAGCAATGAGCCTTTTGCACAATCCCATGGGCATCAAAAAAACAGCGGCACTTCGTTTTGTGTTCAACATTTTTTTTATAAAATTAAATCATCGTTATGAACACAAAACCACTGCGTTTAAGGTTTGTTAGTGCAAGTTTACCTGAACTGCAACTGTTTTTTTGATTTCCCTGGCTCCTGGGATTGACAACATCCTTAGCTAAAATCCGTGCTTTATTAAAGTTGGTTAGCAAAACGCCTAAACTATTCTTAAAGATGTTTCCACTCTATAGGACTCAACGTCGGGAAACCAATATAAATAACAGAACCGCAACTTGCAATACGCTCTTTACTATCTGCTCCCTGCCTCCGGCCTGGCAGATTTTCGCAGGAAAAAGCACGTAAATCTTTGCACCCCTTTATCATTACCCCACAACCCAAGGCAGGATCAAAGCGAGAGCGGTGGACTACGCAAGGGCTAGCAGCCTCGATGCTGCCGCAATATAGATTTCCGTAGGTTTTTACAAGAAAGGATGCAAGCCTTGGACTTTTGTTACTTTTGGGCCAAGCCAAAAGTAAGAGCCCTTCGGTGGCGGAGAACCGAGGCAAGGCTGTGCTGTGTGGCATCACCCAGATTGATTTTTATTAAAAAATTATTCTTTAGACTAACAACTATCAAACTCAGCCCCAAAAACCAGCACTTAACCGTTTAAAATCAAAAGATAAAGCTGTAATGTAGGCTAGTTTCTGCCTGGTAGAATGATCATCATCATTTACATCCATGGCATCAATACCTACTGCATCGTTTTTTAATAGCACTTCATTACTCAGGTTACCTACAATTTGTGCAACCAACATTGGATCGGCCTGCTCTGCTTTATGGTTAATAGAAAGGTATATAGAAGTGATAATGGCATTTATCCGATAGATAATAGCCTGCACATCGTAAAGCCCGTTAAAATCGATGTGTTTCCGCACGGGCTCCTGACTGGCAGAATCAATCGCTTCGCTCAATGCAGATAAACTTAAATTGGCATTTTTTCGTGCCATGCGCGATTGGTTCTCATCCCTATCGGTGCGATTTTGAATGGCCACCTGCAGGTAATTCATACTGGCTTTAGCTGCCTCTACCATTTTTGCCTTTAACTGCTGACTATCCCAGACCGGGAACAAATAGGTGGCAAAAATAGCAATTACACAGCCCAACAACGTAAATATAATCCGATCGTGCACAATATGATCGAAATGGCCCTGATAACTACCCAGCGTTAAAATCACCGCTGGGGTGATAAATAGCACACTAATGGTATAATTTAAGCGGTTAAAAGCATAAAAACCCAATAAAAAAACCACAGAAAAAGACAACAGCACCGCCGGACTCTTCACAAAGTACACCATAATCAGCCCGATAACAACGCCCCCCATGCTGCCCTTTAAACGCTGTAAATTCCTTTTCCAGGTGATGGAGAATTTAGGCCTTGCGACGATAACCAGCGTTAAAAAAAGCCAGTAACTGTATTTGCTGGGTTCCAACTGCCAGATGAGCAAGAAACCGAAAAGAAAACAAATGGCCAGGCGCAGCGAAAACCTGAAGATGGGCGATTTTAAAGTCAGATGCTCTTTAATTGAAAAGCGATCGCCGGTAATAAACAGCGGGTACGCGATGGTACCGCTTAACTCTTGCTGCTCCTTTTCTGGCACGCGCTCGTTGCCCCTGATCATTTCGATAATCCGCACAATGTCGTTCATGTTCGAAAGCACTTTCAGCACAATTTTACGTTGCGTTTCGTTTAAACGTTCCATTTCCTGCAATAATAACACACGTTGCTGCTGGTATTCGATGTTGGTGGCTACCTCGCCTTTATAAGCCTTTGCCGAGCGCACGTGCCTGCCCAATTGCTCCAGCTCTTTGGCTAATAATCTAATCAAACTGGCAATCAGTGTTAAGCTTGGGCAGGTAGCCAAAGTTTTGCGTACCAAAGCATAATCGTAATGTACCGCATTTAACTGCTCATATAAATCAATCAGTAACCTGGCGCGCTCTAGCAACAACTGACCTTTGGGGTTGTCGGGATTCATGGCATACTTATCGGTAAGCAACAGATTGCGGATCAGCTCATGTTTCTGATTCACCTTAATGTGCAGCTTAATGGCTTCTTTTTGTTGCAGATCGAGCGGAATAGCTACGTCATAATTCCTGGCTTTGGCATTTAAAAACACCGCGCTGCTCATCAGGCATTCGAAAATGGCATGGTGCAGCGAGCGGTAAGGCCGCAGCAAGGTTTGGATTAAACTGATCATATAATACCAAACCCCTCCTACCAACATATAACTGCTAAAATAAAGTGGATTGGCAGGGTGAAGCCCCATCACAAAAGTACATACAATGAGCGCCATAGTACCGATTAGCGAGAGTTTCTGCCCGTAAACCGCAAACATCGAAAAGCTGAAAGCGGCGATAATAACCACAACGGCAGTTAGGTAGACATGATCCAAAACGGATGAAACCACCAGCGTAGTCGCGAAAAAGACCAGGATACTCCACAGCGCAGTTTTCAGTTTATTCAAACGATTATCGGGCAAATCGGTTAAACTGATCAGCAAAGCACCCACCCCTATTCCTTTTGCGGCCTCCAAATTGCCCAGGTAAAAGAATAAAATAATGGGTAATACCACGGTAATGGTGGTCCGCAGGGCGTCAGAAAAGTACTCGCCTAAAAAGAAATACGAAATGCTGGAGCCGATGCCGTTTTTGCCCATATTAATGTTAATGACTGCTTATAACTGATAAACGCGGCAAAGGTACAGATTTATAATGCATGCATAACAAATAGCTACAGAAAACCAGATACCGATTTGTTCTTTGGACTTTAGTTGAGCTGTTCGTTCATAACTCGATCTTTTGTGTTATTCCATAGTGACCCATCCCATACTAGCGCAAGTCTTAGCGTCCGGGGCCGGTGCGATGGCCTGACTTGTGCTTTATCTAAAATTTAGATACCCAAATTTCTCGAAAAGATTCTTTCACCCCACCTCAAGCCCACACCCTTCGGTTCGCAATGACGAAATCTTTCAGACTGATTTCCTCGTACTCTTGGCGATAAAACGCAACACCATTAAGATTCCCGCATGCGCGAGAATGACGAAAGAATGGAGCTTATAGATCAATCCAACTTTGCGTCCTTTGCACTCCCTTTCTCCGTTACCTTTGCGGTTAAAAAAAATGCGCCCAAACTTCTAACCTCGGCCACCCGACTCCTGACTAGAAAAAAGATTACTTCACGCCACCACAACTGCCCTGCCCTTCGGTTCGCAATGACGTACCCTTTCAGACTAACCTATTCGCACTCGTATGGCTCCGTGTTCTCTGTGCCATTTCTCCGTGACCTTTGTGGTAAAAAAATGCACCCAATCTTCCGACCTCTGTCATTCAACTCCTGACTGAAATAAAAGATTGCTTCACGCCACCACAACTGCCCTACCCTTCAGTTCGCAATGACGTATTTTTTGGAATATGCATCCAGACTTCCGACCTCGGTCACCCGACTCCCGACTAATTCTACAATTACCAAAACAATTGCCTTTTAAAATGGATTATATAAGTGTACCAATAACATTTGATATGAAAACGAAAATAATAATCTTAGTGGCGGCATTTGGTTTAGCATTGTCAGCATGTAGTGGTAAAAAAGCCGATCAGGAAAATGCAGATAGTATGTATAAATACACAGATACCAATAAGGTGATTGATAGCACAAGTAATGATGCTGTAGCCGATTCGACTACCAATGCGCCAGCTGATGCTAAACACTAAAAAATAATAAACAACAACTAGCGCTCATGCAGAAATGTATGGGCGTTTTTTGTGACTTAATAAACCAGTCTGATGAAGTTGGGTTCGAGAGCCAAAGCGTTCATTTCTAGATCAATTCTCCTATAAATCGACCTCATCAAACTCTAAAATCATTTCATAATCTATATCTACTGCTTTGTACTGTTACGCATAATGCATATCTTTCAGTCAATTTAAATTGATGTGTTAATGAGTCAGCTCTCCACTTATATATGCCATACCTGTGGTGAAATACATAATGATTGGCCCGCACTGGCTTTCAATTCTCCTTTGCATTATAATGAACTAAATGATCAGGATAAAGAAGCTATTGCAACTTTAAGCTCAGATTTTTGCACGATAGAGTATGGCGAAGATATTGACAGATTTATCCGCTGCACCTTATACCAACCTGTTAACGATCATTGTGAAGACCTGCAATACGGTTTGTGGGTATCGTTAAGTGAAAAGAATTTCGAAGATTACAAGCAAAATTTCAACAACGAAAACCACGAAGTAAGTTATTTCGGTTGGCTATGCAACAACATACCAGGCTACCAAGACACATTGAGTATTCCTACAACAGTTTACACCCAGCGAGGCAATAATCGTCCATTAATTATTCCACATGAGGATTTTGAGCATCAATTTGTTCAGGATTATTATGGAGGAATTCCTAAACAGGAAGCTGAGAGAAGAATTAGCGAAATGATTGGTTTAATAAATGACTAAAGAAAACAAGGTATGCCTAACGCTTATCATCGTTGGAATGATACCATAACTCAATCAACCTTAACGCTCCATGAATCCATTTTCTATTACCTTAACAGCGCTTTGGGCCTATCCTATTTTAAGCTTAATCTTTTTTGCATTAACTAAAAGGAAACCAAAAACAAGGAAATGGCTGATCAGCATTTCAATTGCATTAACTGTTTTAACCACTCTGGCTTTACTTTTTAAAGTTTCAACTATATCGGTACCTCTAAACTGGTTATTAGTTTCGGGTTTCTACCTAAGCCTGTCACTTATATTGTGGTGGTCGCAATTTCAGCCGAATAAATTCCTAAAAATTATCGGCACCTTTTTAATGATAAGCACTTTTGGAATAGGTTATCTTTCGGGCACACTTGGTATTTTGGGCGTAGGATTTATTGTCGCAGATTTCGAATCCGATGCAGAAAAAAAATTGAGCAATGGTATTATTTATAGGGAACATTCCATCGGTAATGCCATTTCCGATTACAGGGGCACACGTGTAGAAATTTATAAAACTGTTGAATGGTTACCTGTTTTCGAATACCAAATAATCCAAAAGGAATATTACGATGTAATTGCCTATCCAAATGAGATAAAAGTTAGCTACGAACCTAACAAACATATCGTTCATCTATCTGCCACTATAATTTCACTAAATGATGGTCGTAAAGAAAAATGGAACGATAGCATTGTTGTTAAATAATTGTATAATTTAATGCAACTGTTAATATAGCTATGAGATTTAGTGGATTAAAAATAAAATTATCAACTTGTAATGGTCATAACTGATATGTTAAACGATTTATATATAAAAAAATTTATCGTAGCCCACAACATCCATCAAATTTTCATTCAATCTTTTAAATCATTATTGAATCAAAATACCTGTGAAGATTTAGACATTGGCAACAAGAATATTTTAATAGAAACTGAAAACCTTGATTTTGAACTACTTGACGAAGATGCGATTACTTTCAAAAGCCAAATTGATAAAGACGGTAATAAAATAGGCTATTACAGATTGGTTTTCTCCTTGAATGGGGAATTAATAGATGAGTCTTTTGTGATTTACTGATGTATTAGACACGCAAATTAACTTGATATGTAAGGTTTCCCCCATTATGAAGCACCCAAAAATTGTTTTTGTCCTTTTTATCTTTTGGCTATTACTTATCTTTATGTGGTATAAAACAGGTAGAGGCCGAAAAACTGAAAATGATAAGCTACTAAAGAACAATATTGAATTTAAAGGCACCTTAAAATCTGTAAAGGTATCCCGAAATCATTGTTTCGCAATAATCTCAATTGATAATGTAAAAAGTAATGTTGCATCTTTCAATCCCGATTTAAAGGATCGATACTTCCCCTATTCGATAAAGAATGGTCGGGCTGAAATTTATACTTTACTATGGGAGGGAATAATTAAAGAAATTGGGAGCAACGTAAAATTACACTCCAATCAAAGAAAATTAATTATCGAGATAGACCATAAACCTTATGAATTTGAGATTGGCATAACTTCAGAAAGCCCGGATATTAAATTTATTAAGGAAAACACAACGCTTTGAATAGATTATGTGTAAAACACTTTTAGTTTTTAGTTTCAAAATATGGATATTAGATTACTTGTACTACGAACTGGAGATATAAACTTCTAGCTGACTTTTATAGTTTACTGGGATTTAAATTTGAATATCACAAACATGGAAACTCTCCATATCATTATTCGGCTTCAATTGGGGCAACTATTCTTGAAATTTATCCATTAGCGAAAAACCAAATTGAAGCAGACAAGAACTTAAGGTTAGGTTTTGGTATTGAAAATTTTGATCAAGTGATGTATGAATTAAATAAATCACAAGCTAATTTTGTTCAAGAGCCAACCCAAACAGCATTCGGTTTTATTGCAATAATCATTAATCCCGACGGGCGGAAAATTAAATTATATAAAAATAGATAATTGTTTTTTCTATTCGTACACATTTATATATAATAAAACACGAAGCAAGTAAATCCCACCTGCGCGAGAATGCCGACCGCTTTAGTTCTGCGCCCATCACCTTAAATCTGCGGGACAATATCAAGAAAACATTATCCCGCTGATCACACTGATACACGCAGATTTTCGTCATAAATCTTCTGTCTGAGAATAATTTATGGCATAAATTAATGTAATTAACAGATAAATTATATTAGTTAATATCCCTTGATAGATCGTCATTCCCAACTTGATTGGGAACCACGTAGTGCTCATGAATACCTTTAAAACAACAAAAAACTTATGAATAATCGTAATTCAAGCGCTTTAAGATTCCCGCATGCGCGAGAATGACAACCACACTCGTAGATTCTGTCAATGGTAATGGATTTTAAGACAGTGAAACTTTGCGCCCTCTGCGCCTTATCTCTGCGTCCTTTGCGGTTAAAAAAGGTTATTTCATTAATTCATCTTTAATCCCTTCAGTAAGTTTTTTCAATTTCATATAACCTGCGGCTGTACTATTCCTTTTATCGAAGTTGATTTCAAGCCAGCCCTTTTTGGCTTTAAGGTTAAATTTATCAGTGCCATTTAAATTCACTAAGAGATCGATATGCTGATCCAATGGGAGTTCGTTGCTTAATGCACTATCAAGGTATTTCTCTAGTTTATCCGTCTTACTATCGGCATAATTTGCCTCAAATTTAAAGTCATACTGATTGTCTATTGTGCTTACCGATAAATGGCCTTCACCATTATGGCACCCAAAACTTAAAGCGGTAAATAAAATTGCGATACTGTAAAAGATATTTTTCATGGTTATTGGTTAACTGGTTAATTGTTTAAATTGGTTAAATGGGGCTTTACCACCCAGACTTCTGACCTCTGACTTTCCGGACACCGGACTAAAAAACTCATCTACCCCCCTGCTCTGTTCTTAACATCATCCGCAGCTGTTCTACGGTTTTGGTTCGATTTTAAATTCTGATTACCAAAGCTATAACTCACACTAAAAGTAGCTCTTCTGCTGATGTAATTGTTCTGCACCCTTAAATTCACATTCTGATAATCGAGCGTTCCTTTCCAATAGTTGCTTTGGAATACATCATCAACATTTAATCTAAGTTTTAAAGTTTTGTTTAGGAAGCTTTTTTGCACGCCCATATTTAAGGCCTTTTGATAAATTATGGTGCGCTCTATGCCGCGAACCCGCGGAGAATTTAACCAAAAATTAGTTGCTAAAGTCCAGTTATGAGGCAAGGTTATAGAACTGCTGATGTTAAAGTTGTACATCACTTTACTTAACATAAAAGGAGCGCCTTCCAGGTTATCGTCTTTAAATTTATTATAAAAAAGATTGAAGTTGTTTTGCAGGCTCCACCATTTGGTAATATTTAGCGGAAAATATAAGCCAGCAGTATAATATTGCCCGCTCCCAATATTGCCTTGTCCAACGGTAACAATCCTGGTGCTATCGTTCTGCGCGGTTTTACTGTCTAAAATGAGATCTTTCGTTTTTGAGTAACTCAAAGAAAATGATAATCCACTTTTATAGTTATAACTTATTTCAAAATTATTGGTAAACTGTGGTTTCAAATATGGATTACCCTGTTGGATGGTATAAGGATCCATATAAAAATTAAAAGGATTAAGCTGTTGATAATTTGGCCGATCTATACGCCTACCATAGGAATAGCGTAAATTACTGCTCTCCGAAATTTTCTGACTGACAAAAACCGTTGGGAACAACGATAAATAATGCTGCTTCACCTCGGTATTATTCGTTACCGATGTTCCAGTAGATTGTGTATACTCTGCCCGCAAACCAGCCTGAAGCTGCCATTTACCCCAATCTTTAGCTAAATTGGCATAAGCTGCATTTACATTTTCTTTGTAGATAAAGTTATTGCTCTGCCCTACAATATTCTGCCATTCATTATTAATCAGCGCTGATGAAAGAAAATCGTTATTGGTTTTAACATAAGCGCTTTTCAGGCCCGCTTCCAGCTTGGTCGTTTTTGATATTGGCCAGGTAAAATCCGTTTTTGCAGCATAAATATCAATTGCTGTTTTACTGTCGTTTTTAAAAATGGTATTGTTGTAAACTACTCCTTTTTCATTAAAAAAATTAGTGTTAAAATTTTCCAGACCTGAATAATCAAAACCAGAGAAATCTGCATCGAAATTTAAACTCGCCCCCTCCATTTTGAAATCGTGTTTGATGTTAAAATTTGCGCTGTAATTTTTGTTTGGTGTATTGGCATCAGAATATTGGATCAACGAATTTTTGTTAACTGTGCCAGCCTGAGTTTCGTTAATAAAGGTTTGAGAGAAATTATCCAGTTTACGCGTACTGCTACTGCCATCAAACATCACCCCAATGGTCGTTTTTTCACTCACAAAATAATCTGCACCCAATTTTGCAGCCAGGCGCGATCCGGTAAATATTTTTTGAAAATCTTGATTAAACACACTCTGCAAACCATTTGCATTGGTGGTTCGATCTAAAAATAAATTGGTAAAATTGTTGTTTTTTGATGCATTTGCGTTGGTGAAAAAGTTCCACTTTTCTACACGGTGGTTTAAATTAAAGTTCAGCTCCGATCCGTAAATATTGGTGGGTAAATTAGCCCTTATCGCATTGCGATAAGTTGACGACACATTCCCGTTGGTACCAAATGCCTTATTCTTCTTTAGCTTGATGTTAATGATTCCTGAATTACCTGCCGCGTCATATTTTGCTGATGGGTTGGTAATAATTTCAATGGTTGCAATCTGACTGCTGCTTAAGTTATTTAAATAGGTAGTTAAGTCGGCTGCCGATAAAAAATTGTTCTTCCCATCGATCATCACCGTCACACCCGATTTATTATTTAACAAAACCTGTTCGCTCCTCCTATCGACTTGTACACCGGGGGCTTTTTCTAAAATTTCGAGTGCAGTGCTACCTGTTGCTGTAATGCTATTTTCAACATTTAGTACCGTTTTATCAATCTGGTGTTCAATAAATGGTTTCTTGCCCTGAACGCTTACTTCTTTTAACTGTTTGGTTAAACTTTCTATACCAATAGCAGGTAATTTTAAATCCCCGTTGATTGAAAAGCGATCCGTCTTTTTGCTTTTAAAACCTACTATAGATATGGAGAGAACATAATCGCCACTTTTTAACTGGTCGACACTAAACTCACCGTCTATATTAGTCGATACACTTTTAACCACAGTGCTATCGGGATAATTCAGTACACGAACAATCGCAAACGATACCGGAGCAGTTTTTTCATCCACAATTTTTCCGTTAAGTTTATTTAATTTTTGGGCAAAAGAAGCCCCACACACCATTAGGCATGCAATTAGCGTAAATAATGTTTTCATGGTTTCTTCTTTTTAAATTTTACGTCATCTCGACTGGAACGTAGTGAAATGGAGAGATCTATCCCGATAGATTTCTCGGCTGCGCTACACTCCGCTCGAAATGACGAAATATTATTATGGCGCTATCCCCAACTCTTCTTTAACCTCCCTAATCCTGTTTGAAACGGAATCCTGATAAATCACATCATCAGTTTTATTCTTTTGTAACGATTCTAAATCGTATAATTCCCCTTTTAGCTTTTGCCTTTTTAATGCTTCTTCTTTTAATTTCGCAACGCATTTCAGCCCATCCTCGGTCATCACCCAAACACTGTAATCATTGTGGTCATTTTCGCTGTCGCTACATTCCCAGGTCCAGTAGTTGTTCACATAGCGATAAATATCCTGCTTTAAAATTAGTTTGGTTCCCACGGGGATTTCAAGAGTTAACCGTACTTCCTGGTTTCTCCAAATGCTTCCCTTTCTTAATTGGAACCTCGGACTAAAAATCAGCTCCGAATCTTTCATTACATAATTGTAGCTGATATTCTGTGCATTTTGCAAGGCGCTTTGAAAGGTTTTACCCTGCGATTCATATTTCTGTGTTAAACGGGTAATACCGTTTTCGCTTTTGTTAATGTCAATACGGATCCGGTTGGGCGAAATAAATGGTCCGTCTTCCAGGTCATCAACTACAATCTGGTGGCGGTTGCTCGCATCAATGTGGTAAGCTACGCTATCCTCTTTACTGAAATATTTGCTTTTATCGATGTTTAGCGTATAAGTAGGAAAAGATTTCAGGTCCGTTGTTTGTGTTAACTCCGCATGCTGTTTAAATTCTGATGATATTTTAGCTGCCTGATAACCCGTTACGGCCACACCCGCCAACCATATAATTAACAGTGCAAAAGAAAGTGTTTTATTTATCGCCTGTTTGTTAAAAGCAACCCGGATGGAGAATAATACTAAAGCTAAAATTGGCACAAAACATACGATGAATGCGCCTAACAAAATGATGCCTCTATTGCTTTCATTCACAATGGAGAATGGAAAATATTCATAAATGCTTGCATCCCAAAACCCCTGAAATGCCGCTGTGCCAATAATTAATGCCAGTAAAAACAATACACCGGATACAACAATTAGACCAGCAATTACCTTAAAAATAACCTTTCCGGTCCCTGATATAAAACGGCCAAGCCATTCGAAAAACTCTCCGATAAAAATGCCAAAGCGCGCAAATAAAGGCTGTGCGTGTTTATTTACTTCAGTTAAACGTTCTTTAACAGCCTGTAATTCTTCATCCAGGTTTTTCTGAAATCCCTGAAGATTGGCCGGCTCGCCTTTCATTTCCATTTTCTCCACACGAGACTTCGCTTTTGGCATGATGATCCACAGTAGTGCATATACCAATATGCCGAATCCACCAGCTAAACTGATTAATAAGGTAGCTAACCTGATCCATTTCGGATCCGCATTTACAAAGTGTGCAATACCCGAACAAACACCGGCAACCACGCGGTCGTCCATATCGCGGTAGAGTTTTTTCTCTGTGTATTGATATTGATAGTGGTTATCGATTATAGGTTCTTCCTCGCCTTCCGCTGTATTGTCAAAATCCTGAACCCTGCCCATTTGTGCAATTACTAAATTGACGTTGGCCGAATCCACAACTTGTTTTTTCTGTTCTTCCAATTGCTCAGTCAACAGCTCTGCAATCCGGTTTTCAATGTCAGTTACAATTTCGAGGTCATCAGCATGGTTGGCAAAATATTGTTTTACTTCGTTCAAGTAAGCTTTTAAGAGCTCGTAAGCACTTTCTTCAATGTGAATAATCGTGTTTCCTATATTGATGATGATGGTCTTTTCCATTTCTGTTTTTACTAATTATGAATTGGCTCCTTTTTGTGAAATACCTACAGCATAAGCCAGCTCCTGCCAGGTTTGATCTAATTGTGATAAAATGCCCCGACCATCTTCGGTTAAGGTATAATATTTACGCGGTGGGCCTGAGGTAGATTCTACCCAGTTATAGCTTAATAAACCGTTGTTTTTAAGCCTGGTTAATAATGGATATAATGTGCCCTCAACCACCAACAGCTTTGCCGATCTTAATTCGGCAATAATATCCGAAGCATATATTTCGCCCCGTGATATGATTGATAAAACACAGTATTCCAGAATTCCCTTCCGCATTTGTGTTTGCGTATTTTCTGCTATCATATTACAAAGATATATGTTTTATAAACTACCATGCAATACATAGTACTAAAATAATTTAGAATGAAATTATAAACAACTGATTATCATATATATAATTTTAAATTAAAATTTTGTGTTTTGAAATAATTAAGTAAATAATAGAAATTTCAGCCAGTTTTTTAGAAAAGCAAGGTCGGGTGATACATCGGTTTCTGCAGTCCTGCTATCACCTATAGTCCCGATTGGGCCTGTGCTAAACTTACGAAGTTGCGCTGCACCTACCTGTTGAACTTCTTAAGTTGGCTGCCCCAAAAATCGGGAGCTATTGGGTTCTATCAGGTTTAGGTGGAGAGGCTTGGTATTGCTATTTATGGTTGTTGGAACAGCCCCTTGTAAATAAACCCGACAGAGTGGGTAGCCCACAGTGAAGCAAAGCGTAACGAGGACTGCAAGCGATGGCGGGACTACAGTACCTATGAAAAACAGCACGTACATTTTCAAAAACTGAATTTTGTTTTCTAAAGTTAGCCAGTACATATCTGATTTTAGGTTTACAGGAATTAAGCATATAAATACGATAGATTTAATATATTTTAATAATTTTGCTGCTTCTTAACTTATTTTCATGAAGAAATCTATTGCCAGCATTGTTGCTGAAGCAAACGAAAGCGGCGAAGGAACGCTTAAAAGAACTTTAGGTCCAATAAACCTGATTTTAATTGGCGTAGGCTTAACGCTTGGCGCAGGTTTATTTTCCATTACTGGTTTGGCAGCAGCCAATCACTCCGGGCCGGCAGTTACCCTATCTTTTGTAATTGCAGCATTGGGTTGTGGTTTCGCAGCTTTATGTTATGCTGAATTTGCATCTATGATTCCGGTGGCAGGTAGTGCCTATACCTATTCTTATGCCACTATGGGCGAACTTTTTGCGTGGATTATTGGCTGGGATCTGGTATTGGAATACTCTGTGGGTTGTGCTACTGTAGCCATCAGCTGGTCGCAGTATTTAACCAGGTTTTTAGCTAGCTTACACATTTATCTTCCCCCACAGCTAACCCTATCCCCTTTTGAAACCGCTAAACTGGCAGACGGTTCTGTTGTTCGTGGCATCATCAACATCCCCGCGGCATTGGTGGTGGTATTGATGACGGCCATATTAATTCGCGGCACAAAAGGCTCTGCAATTGTAAATGGGATTATCGTATTTCTTAAAGTGGGTGTAGTGTTGGTTTTTATCGCTTTAGGCTGGCAATACATCGATCCGGCAAATTATCATCCTTATATCCCCGAAAATACCGGGACATTTGGTCAGTTTGGATGGAGTGGTGTATTACGAGGCGCAGGTTTAGTGTTTTTTGTATTTATAGGTTTCGATGCCGTTGCCGCCTCCGCACAGGAAACCAAAAACCCGGCAAGGGATTTACCGATCGGTATTATCGGCTCATTAGTTGTTTGTACGGTTTTGTTTGGATTGTTCGGCCATGTAATGACAGGCTTGGCCAATTATAAAGAATTTGCCGATAGTGGTGCGCCTGTAGCGATAGCCATTGAAAAAACACCTTATGCCTGGTTAAGTCAGGCTATTATTCTGGCCATTCTCATCGGCTATACCTCCGTAATCCTGATCGATTTAATGGCACAATCCCGGATGTTTTACTCCATCAGTAAAGATGGATTATTGCCAAAGATGTTTTCTGATGTGCATGCAAAATTTAAAACGCCTTATAAATCAAATATTATACTTTGTCTATTTATCGGCCTCTTTGCTGCATTTGTACCGATGAATGTGGTCGGTGAAATGACCAGTATCGGCACCTTACTGGCGTTTTTGATGGTTTGTGTAGGCATCCTGATCTTAAGAAAAACAAATCCGGAAGCCAAACGCCCATTTAAGGTTCCGTTGGTGCCATTAATTCCAATTTTGGGCATTTTAACCTGCATCGCCATGATGGTATTTTTACCCTGGGAGACTTGGTTAAGACTTGCTATTTGGTTGATTATCGGCTTAGCCATTTACTTTGGTTATGGCAAACAGCACAGTAAACTGAATAATGTAGAAAAACCGGACAAAGACCTGTAATAAAACACTTTGCTATACACAATGAGCAATCGGGCTGTTGGATATTCCGTACAACCCAATTGCTTTTTATTTAATAACTACTGTAGTTACAACCGTATAAATATCAATTAATTAAGAAAAATTATTAGTTTTCCACATTTTAACATCTCTCTGAGATATTGGCTTGGGATTTGTCCTAATAAAATCGACCTATTAAAAACATCATCCCATGATTATTAAATTAGACACATCGATTTTCAGGATTTCCAGGCATAAAGCTGAAACCGTAAAAGAAGTTGCAAAACCGCTTACCAGAGATCAATGGATTACTGCAGATAGAATTGTGATGGCAGTGATGTTTATTGTCACTATTATTGGTGCGATCCTATTCTAATTCCTGATGGTGGATCAAAAATCTTCTAAAATTAAATCTTTATTAATCATCACCGCGGCCATGGTTCCAGCGGCTGTAATTATAGACAACGACCTGAATAAGGTTGCGCAATCTCCTGCGGCATAAACGCCATTTGCAGTGGTTTGCTGCTGCTCATTAACCTTTATTGTTTTCAAATCTGTTAATTCAAATCCGAGTTGCTCGTTAAAATTGACCTGCTGTTCAACATCCGGTTTAACATAAATTGCCTTTAAGCTTAATCTTTCTCCGTTTTTGAAAACAACATTTTCCAGCTGACCGTTTTGGTGTTCCAGTTCAACAATTTCCTCTTCTAAAATAGTAATCGATTTAACCTTCAGTTTTTCGGTTTGCTCTGCATTCAATTGTGATTTACCATTGGTTAAAAGGACTAAATCCTTATTCCAGAGGTAAAGATTTTTAGCCATATCGAAAGCATGCTCACCATTCATTAACAGACCAATTTTTTCATTTTTTACTTCATAGCCATGGCAATAAGGACAGTGTATAGCAGAAATGGCCCAACAGGCTGCCAATCCTTTAATATCGGGCAGCACATCTTTTAAACCTGTGGACAATAAGATTTTCCTGGCCGTAAAATTGCCTACATTTTCGACAATAACACTAAAACCGCCATCTACCCGTTCGGCCGAAATGGCTTTTCCTTCCAAAAACCTGATGGTTGAATATTTTAATACCTCTTCTCTTGCTGCTCTCGCAATATCAGCAGGGCGATCGCCATCATGTGTTAAAAAATTATGTGAATGCGGCGTCTGCCGGTTGCAAGGTTTGCCAGAATCAATTATTAAAACATTGCGGGTTGAACGGCCAAGGGTTAGTGCGGCCGACAAACCTGCATAGCTGCCGCCAATTATAATTACATCAAAATCCATATCCTATCTTTTAAGCAAAGATCAGCATTCAAAAAACAAATGCAACATAGATGCATTAAATGAATGTCATTTTATTTTTTTTATAAATAACTGCTTTTATAAAATCACGATAATAAAAACGTTGTTCTACAATCTGGTAATCAAAATTTAAAAAATAAGGGTGCATGTTAATTAGTTGATTGGCCTCTACAATTCCAAGTAATTTAAAAAAGCTATACATCGAGTTAAGCAGTAGCCATTTCCACCACTTTCCATCACCTTTATCGAGCGAAAAATCAACAATAAACCAAAGTCCATCTCTCTTTAAATAACCATTTAATTGTTCAAACACTTTTGCAGCACGTTTTTCAGCGAAATTATCGAAAAGGAATGGGGTTAAAATTACGTCAAATAAAATGTGCGTTCTGAAATCCTCTATACCCAGACTCACAAATTCGACCTGGTTGTTTTTGCAATCTCGCTTTTGAGAAATTGCCAACATTTTGGCTGAAATCTCTACATAAACAATTTTTAAACCATCTGGATACATTTTAGCGATTTCCTCTAAAATCCACCCTGTTCCGCCGCCAACAATTAAGACTGCGCTATTTTTTGGAATATATTGAAGTTGATTAACCTGAGCATTAACCTGCGATTTAAAAAATACCAAACGGCTTAAGGTATCATAATGATTGGCTATTTTATCGTAGTTGTTGTTCATTTTTATAGTTGTATCAAGTAGTGAGGATCAAGTATCAAGATAAATTTTTCGGGTGTAAATACGCCTTGGTCTTTCCGCTTTAACCTTTCAGCTTTAGTCTTTCAGCTTACTGAACAAACTGCATTCCTATTATCCCACATATTGCCTTAAATAAAATCAGTCCATCAATTACCATCAAATAATACAGGATATTTTTCCTTTTATGCATGGAGTAAGCAATATAAATCGTTAAAATAAATGGCAGCACATTGAATAAAACCTGTGGTATTCCGAAGCCTTTGTAGCTGGCGAATATGCCTAGTGAGATTAACCCAATAATTAGAAGCGGAATCAATATATTAAAAATGGTTCTTCGTAAACCGTAACGTACCACGAAAGTGCGCAGGTGTTTATTCGCGTCTGTAGGGTAATCCTTAATATCGAAAATGATGGCGTTTACGGTGCAAAACATCCAGTTTTTAACAAATAACCAGGTCCACAATACCGAATCGTGATAACCTATTCCCGTTTCAATTTTAAGCATAATTAAGGGCAGCACATTGGCACAACAGGCCCAAACAAAACCGATAACGAAAGCTTTAAACCACCCGGTATTGCGGAGATTAAATTTAATGAAGGATTTAGGGAGTAAGCCGTAGTATAAGCCTCCTGCAATAATGATAATAATTATGGCTAGCCAATAAGTCAGCGGGAGGGCCAGAATATGCTGAGAGTTCTGATAGAGCAAGTTAATGGTCAACAGCATGCAAATAATAAAAAGCATAGCCTGGCTCCAGTTGATAAAAGTTTTATGCTTAAAATACCACTGAGTACGCGGATTGGTAGTAGATGGCGCAGTAGAAACTTTATTGTAAGCATAGGTATAATAAATGGTGGGTGCCAGAAACAACAACAGGTAATAATTGACGGAATTAAATGGAAGCCTCAATTGAAGGGTGGCTTCAACCGTAAGTGCTACTGCCAAAATCCCTACAAAGTAGTTTCCAAAGAAAATAAACCTGATTATTTTACCGAGCATCTAAATCTGTTTTCGTCAGCAATTTCGGATATATTATTGAATAAGGTAATGATAAAATTGATTTTCTGCTATCTTAGGGTTAGAAAGAAAAGTAACTAATAAAATCTCGATTAACAATAATATGGAAGACACAAAAAAACCGACTTCAACAACTGATACTACACCAAAGGTGACGGGAATTGGCGGCATTTTCTTTTTTTCCGATAATCCGAAAGAAACAAAAGATTGGTATGCTAAAAATTTAGGGGTCGAAATCAATGCATGGGGTGCTGTGAGTTTTGATTCCCGGAATATCAATAACCCGGACGAAGTAGAGTCACTTCAATGGAGTCCATTTAAAAAAGGTGATGAATATTTTTCTCCTTCGAAAAAGGAATTCATGATTAACTACAGGGTTCAAAACCTTGAAGCGCTATTAGAAAAATTAAGAGAGAATGGCGTAACGATACTTGATGAAATTGTCACTTATGATTATGGAAAATTTATCCATATTATGGACGCAGAGGGTAATAAGATTGAGTTATGGGAACCTAAATAATTACCTTTTATATTTGCCATCCTGAGGGATAATTTATTGTATAAAAATCAATATGATTGACAGGCCTCTCCCGAGTCGTCATTTTGAGCGGAGTACAACGCAGTCGAGAAATCTGTCTCTATAGGATCTGTCGTTGGTAGCGCGGCGAAGGATCTTTACGAAAGAAACTTAATCGAGGATCGTCATTGCGAGACGGCTTTTTCAGCCGACGAAGCCTGCCGGCAACCAGGCTGGCAATCTTTATAGCAAAGATCATTAGCGTGAAAGATTGCCTGCCTGCAGCAGGCAGGCTTCGTCGTTTCTCCTCGCAATGACGCTTTTTTTAGGGACTCTGTCAATATTAGCGAAGCACAGAATCTTTAAAAGCCGATCCTTAAAAAGGTATGATTCATTAAATGGTAGCTTATAGTTTGAAGATTCTTCACTGCGTTCAGAATGAAAGCACAAAAAAAAGCCTCTCAATAAATTGAAAGGCTTTAAATGGTGGGAAATGAGGGGTTCGAACCCCCGACCCCCTCGGTGTAAACGAGGTGCTCTGAACCAGCTGAGCTAATTTCCCATTTGGGTATATTTCAAAGTTTGACAAAAACCTCCCAATTACTTGAAAGGTTTGGTGGGAAATGAGGGGTTCGAACCCCCGACCCCCTCGGTGTAAACGAGGTGCTCTGAACCAGCTGAGCTAATTTCCCTTTAATATTTTGTCAAATTTAATATCCCACTCTCCGTTTGGGAATGCAAATATAGCGCTATAAAACTGTTCTGCAAATCTTTTTTTCTTTTTTTTCAACCCAACAAAGTTTCGAGGATTTTATGTGATTGCACTACACCAAACGATGCTGTATGTAAGGTATAGAAAACCAATATCTTATCTAATAAAAATCGTCTCTGAATGTTGCTTAATCTTATTTCGGAAATTTTCTCGAGCGGCGAATTGAACAATGAAATAAAACCAATTGCATCACCCAATTGCAGGTAATTGGAATGAATGGGCAGCCTGGAAGTAAACGCCCCTTCCTGTAAATCGAAATAGATCTGATCACTTCTTCTTTTCTCATTGGGAGAAAACCCTAAAAACCGGGTAAGTTTTAGTAAAAAGGAAAGGTGGAAGTTTGGATTGATCTCCTCAACTTCATCAAACCAGGCAATTGAATTAAAAATATAATCGAATAAACTTTCATCAGCCGATTGCTGCCTAATACTTTTATACAGTACCTCATTTAAAAAAATAACGATACTGGTTTTGATCATATCATATGGAATACTTTTAAAGACGGGTGTTTGCCTCACTTCAGCTATCCTTTGCATGTTGGTATTTACTTTATGATAAACCACCATATCCAACAAATGGAGCGATTGCAGCATGTTCATCTTAATCTTCGCCTTTGGTTTTTTAACACCATTGATTAGGTAAGACTGCATACCAAATTTATCGGTAAGTACTTGCACCACCACACTGCTTTCGCTGTAATTTGTAGTCTTTAAAACTATACCCCTAACTTTGTGCAACATCCGCTTAAAACAATTTTTTCAAAAGTATGTTATTTGTGCAAATTTAATTGTGCTAAAAGTAATCCCGTTTTACAAATAAGATTAGTTTTGCCATTAACATTATTATAAACTAAGCTGCACATGTGGATTAAGCTATCGAGATTTATTCTTCAGAATCGTATTGCAATCATTGTATTTTTTGTATTAGGAACAATTTTCATGGCTTACCAGGCCAAAAATGTGAAACTCTCATATACAGGAAGCAAAATCCTTCCTGTTACCGATAGCGCCTTCATTAAATACAATGCCTTTAAAAAAACTTTCGGAGAGGATGGAAGTGTAATGGTGGTGGGCATACAATCGCCTGATATTTTCAAAAAAGAAGTTTACAACAAATGGATTCAGCTTTCAAACGATATACAGAAATTAAAAGGCATTAAGCAGGTTCTATCATCAGGCAGAATTTTTAAGCTGGAAAAAGATACCGTTGACCAAAAATTTGTATTAAAACCGCTGCCCGGCGGCCTGATTAAAACTGAGGCAGAAATGGATTCCATCAGAAATACAATTTATAGCAATCCTTTTTTCGAAGGACTGGTTTACAACCGCCGGAATGCGACGTTAATGGCCATCACATTCGACACTAAAATCTTAAATACTGCCGAACGTAATCCTATTTTAAAAGAGATTGAAGCAAAGGCCAAAGCCTTTCAAACCGCTACAAAAATTAAGGTCCATATTTCAGGCCTACCCTATATCCGTACTGCGGTAAGTAAACTGGTGAGTAATGAATTTGTATTGTTCCTGGGTTTATCCATCCTGGTTTCGGCATTAATTCTATTGATTTTCTTCAAAAAATTCTATGCGGTATTCTTCCCAATTTTAGTGGTTATAATGGGCGTAATCTGGAGTATTGGCACATTGGTACTATTTGGCTTCGAATTGACCATTTTAACAGGACTGATTCCACCACTGATTGTAATTATCGGTATTCCAAACAGTATCTTGCTGTTGAATAAATATCAGAATGAACTTAGAAAACATGGCGATAAACAAAAAGCTTTGAGCATCACCATAGAGCGAATTGCCATTACCACACTGATTGCGAACATTACTGCCGCCATCGGATTTGGTGTATTGTATTTTACCGGAAGCGAACTTTTAATGCAATTTGGCAGCGTGGCTTCTATTAATGTAATGGTTACCTGGTTAATGTGCCTATGTTTGATCCCGATTATTTTCAGCTATTTACCAGTACCTAAGCTTAAAGCGCAAAATCATGTTGAAGAAGGCTTTTTGCATCAATTATTAGTGAAAACAGATATACTTGTTCAGCATAAAAGCCGATTGATCTATATCGCAACAATTATCATTTCCGTTATTGCATTTATTGGCGTGATGAAGATAAATGTGAACGGCTATGTGGTGGATGACCTGCCCAAAAACTCCGAGATCTTAACCGATTTAAAGTTTTTCGAGAAAAATTTTGAGGGTATTTTACCATTGGAAGTAAGCGTAGATACCAAGAAGAAAAATGGCGTTTTCAATTTAACCAACCTGAAAAGAATGGAAAAATTGGAAAAAATGATTTCAGCTTACCCAGAGTTCTCACGGTCTATTTCGGTAAATATGGGCTTAAAATACGCTACTCAGGCATTTTACAATAATGATTCTACCTTTTTCCGTTTGCCGGATAATCTGGAAAAGAACTTTATTCTGGCTTACATTGCCAACGGCGGTAAAGGAAACGCCAATCTGTTAAACAACTTTGTCAGCAAAGGAAATCAGAGTACCAGGATTAGTTTTCAAATGGCTGATGTAGGTTCTAAACGTTTAGACGCCATTATGGCCGAATTAAAACCACGTATCGATAGTATTTTGCCTCCATCTAAATTCGATGTGGAGCTCACAGGATCGAGCATTATCTTTTCTAAAGGAACGGATTATATGTTGAGGCACCTGGTAGAGAGTATTGCTCTTGCTATTATATTAATTTCTCTGTTAAGACTGGCGCAGTTTAAAAGTTTGGGCATCATGTTCATTTCGCTGTTGCCAAACATTGTTCCGCTCATTATTACGGCTGGAATTATGGGTTATTTTGGAATTTCCTTAAAGCCTTCTACCATTTTAATTTTTACCATCGCTTTTGGTTTGGCATCCGATCAGACGATTTATTTCCTTACCCGTTACCAGCAGGAACTAAACCTGACGAATTTTAGCATACCAAAAGTAATTACAGATACCATTACCGAAACAGGTGTAAGTATGACACACATTGCCTTAATTCTTTTCTTCGGCTTTGGAATATTCACCGCTTCTACTTTTGGCGGAACAGTAGTATTGGGGTTACTCCTATCTATAACCTTATTGGTGGCCTTAATTTTCAACTTAACTTTATTGCCTGCACTAGTATTATGGCTAGATAAAAAGAAAGTAAGGAAAGTAGTATCGGAAGAAGAATCTGCGAAAAATGCCGGTGAGTTTGATCATTAGGTGAATTTTAAATCCTATAAGCTTTCTAAAACCTTATAGGATTGTTTTTTTTATAAAAAAAAATTGCCATGAAATATTTCGATAAATTTCATCCCGACAATTTTTACCATATTTATAACCATGCTGTAGGAGAAGAGAATCTGTTTAGGAAACATGATAACTTTATTTTTTTCTTGAACAGATATGGTAAATATATATCCCCTATCGCTAAAACATTTAGCTATTGTTTAATGCCTAATCATTTTCATTTATTGATTCAAATTAGAAATGAAAAGGTGATCAGGCTGTTGGCGAAAAATGATAATGATGAATTTGATTTCCATAAATTCATTATGCAGCAACTCAGTAATTTTTTAAACAGCTATGCGAAGGCATTCAATAAACAATGCAATAGAAGAGGAACTTTATTTTTAGATTTCACTCGCAGAAAAGAAGTTAATGATGAATCTTATTTTCGCAAATTAATAAATTATATTCACCAAAACCCTGTGCATCACGGTTTTTGTAAATTACCATCGGAATGGGATTATTCTTCTTACAATTCAATAATCACAATCAACAAAAGTTCCAAACTCGAACGAAATGCAATTTTTGATTGGTTTGGAGGATTAGAAGAGTTTGTTAAATTTCATCGAAATGAAAAATCTATTATAGACCTATAAGGTTTCTAAAACCTTATAGGTCTGTTCGAAACAGAATATATGCTATACATAGCCTTGGGTTTAAACATTTAAGGCTATTATTTTAGGCAAATATGGAGCTCAACCTCTACGGTTTTCTCGCACAGACCCAAATCATCTAAACCTGATGGCAGCGGCAGCCCCGAAGCATGAGGGCTATAGCAAACAGCAGGGCTGACATTAAAATGAAATGCTGGTCTTGCTTTCCAAAAACTTTTTAACCATATAAGAAATATGAGTGCACATAAGCACCAATAAAGTATGGCTTATATAATAGATTTTCGCCGATTTATTCTGTTGCAGATTTTTTATCCTCTTCATCAACCGGAACCTCAACAGTCGGATCGGTAATAATTTCGGCATTGCCATCCTTGTCTTTTTTGGCAAATAAAATTGGATAAAGCAGCCAAAGTGCGCCAATCATAATGAGTACACCTGCCAGCATTTGAAAATAGATACTCCCTTTTACCTCGTTAGCATCCAGAATTTTATAGGCGATAAAAGAAAGCAGCCCTGCAGCAATTACAAAGACAGCCTTCTGCAATTTTAATAGCTTAATCATAGGGTCTTTCTTTTTAGTGTTATGATATGGATTAAAACAAAAATAAGCCCAATAAGTTCGACCAGACCGCAGAAATAAAAACCATAAAGCACAAAATTACGGTCAGAAGGGCTTATTACCACAATAACTGGCAAAACAATTACGGCAATGATCATTAAGGTAAGCCCAATATTAAATAATTTCACGTCAAAAGTATTTACATCAAAACTACCAAAATTCAGCCAATTCTGTTAACTTTGCAACCTTTAATTTTTTGAGGTACTTAATTGATGTATAGCGAATTTAAACAACTGGAACTTGCCAAAATAGGACAGGAAATATTAGATTTTTGGAAAAAGGAAAACATCTTTGAAAAAAGCATTTCTTCTCGCCCTAAATCTAATCCGTTTACTTTTTACGAAGGCCCACCGTCTGCCAATGGCATGCCAGGGATTCACCATGTAATGGCGCGTGCAATTAAGGATATTTTTTGCCGCTATAAAACTTTAAAAGGCTACCAGGTTAAACGTAAGGGTGGTTGGGACACACATGGTCTTCCGATTGAACTTGCTGTAGAGAAAAAACTGGGCATTACCAAAGAGGATATTGGTAAAAAAATCAGTGTAGACGAATACAATGAAGCTTGCCGTACCGAGGTTATGCGCTATACCGATGTATGGAACGACCTGACCGAAAAAATGGGTTACTGGGTTGACCTTGAAAATCCATACATCACTTATGAAAATGAATACATCGAAACCCTTTGGTGGATTTTAAAACAGCTTTATGACAAAGGATTTTTATATAAAGGTTATACCGTTCAACCTTATTCGCCTGCAGCGGGTACAGGTTTAAGCTCGCACGAGCTGAACCAGCCAGGCACTTATAAAGATGTAAGTGATACTACGATTGTTGCGCAGTTTAAAACTATTGAGTCTACTTTACCTGAAGCATTAAAGGGTTTTGGTACAGTTCACTTTTTAGCCTGGACAACCACCCCATGGACATTGCCAAGCAACACGGCATTAACCGTAGGACCGAAGATCGATTATGTACTGGTTAAAACTTTTAATCAATATACTTTTGAGCCGATCCAGGTGGTACTTGCAAAAGCTTTGGTGGGTAAACAATTTGCCGGAAAATACATTTTAGCCGAAAGCGATGAAGCTTTTGCAAACTACAAAGCTGAAGATAAAAAAATCCCATATACTGTTTTAGCAGAATTTGTGGGTGCTGATTTAGTCGGCATTAAATACGAGCAATTATTACCTTATGCTTTGCCTTACCAAAATGCTGAAAATGCCTTCAGGGTAATTTCAGGAGATTTTGTGACCACCGAAGATGGTACTGGTATTGTGCATACTGCACCAACTTTTGGTGCAGATGATGCCCGGGTAGCTAAACTGGCTACACCTGAAGTGCCGCCAATGCTTGTTTTAGATGAAAAGGGAAATCCAGTTCCTTTGGTTGATTTACAAGGAAAATTTATCGCTTCACTAGGCGGAAATTACGGTGGCAAATACGTCAAAAATGAATATTATAAAGATGGTGAAGCACCTGAAAAATCAGTTGACGTTGAGTTAGCCATCCAGTTAAAAGAAGAGAATAAAGCCTTTAAGGTTGAAAAATATGTCCATACCTATCCACATTGCTGGAGAACGGACAAACCGGTTTTATACTATCCATTAGATAGCTGGTTTATCAAAACCACTGCAGTTAAAGATAAAATGGTAGCGTTAAACAAAGGAATTAACTGGAAACCGGAATCGACAGGAATCGGTCGTTTTGGTAACTGGTTAGAAAACCTGGTTGACTGGAACTTGTCGCGTTCGCGTTATTGGGGTACACCATTGCCCATCTGGCGTACGGCTGACGGAACGGAAGAGAAATGTATAGGTTCTATCGCTGATCTAAATGCTGAGATTGCAAAATCTATCGAGGCTGGTTTAATGCCAGCAGGTTTTGAACTAAAAGATATGCACCGCCCTTATGTTGATGATGTAATTTTAACTTCTTCAAAAGGCGAAAAAATGACCCGCGAAACTGACCTGATTGATGTTTGGTTTGATAGCGGTGCTATGCCTTATGCACAGTGGCACTTCCCTTTCGAAAACAAGGAAGAGTTTGAAAACGCTTATGCTGCTGATTTTATTGCAGAAGGTGTTGACCAGACCCGTGGCTGGTTCTTTACCTTACATGCCATTGCCGTAATGTTGAGCGAAGCCAGTGACGAAATTAAAGCAGTAAACGCAAAAGTTGGCAACCCTGGGGTAGCATTTAAAAATGTCGTTTCGAACGGCCTGGTACTGGATAAAAACGGCAACAAAATGTCTAAACGTTTAGGCAATGCTGTTGATCCTTTTAGCACCATCGAAACTTATAGTGCAGACGCTACGCGTTGGTATATGATCAGCAATGCATCGCCATGGGACAACCTTAAATTTAGTTTGGAAGGTTTGGATGAAGTACGCCGTAAATTCTTTGGAACGCTTTACAATACCTACGCCTTCTTTGCCTTATATGCCAATATCGATAAATTCGAGATCGACAAAAACAACCTAAGCAAAGTTGAAGACAGGACAGAGTTAGACCGTTGGATTTTATCCCTGTTGCAGAATTTAATCAGCGAAGTTGATGAAAGCTACAATACTTATGAGCCAACTAAAGCAACCCGTGCCATCCAGACTTTTGTTGATGAACATTTAAGTAACTGGTACATCAGATTAAGCCGCCGCCGTTTCTGGAAAGGCGAAATGACTGATGATAAACGTGCTGCTTACGAAACACTTTATACCTGTTTAGAAAGCCTGGCACAACTGATGAGTCCTGTAGCACCTTTCTTTGCAGATTGGTTGTACAGAAACTTAACTGTAACAGATGCCTACGCAGCAGAATCGGTCCACTTAACCTTATGGAAAGAAGCTGACCCAAGTTTAACAGATAACGCATTGAACGAAAGAATGGTTTATGCGCAGGATATTTCGTCGATGGTTTTGTCATTGCGTAAAAAATCGGGCATCAATGTGCGTCAGCCTTTAGCAAAAATCTTAATTCCATCTTTAAATGGCGATTTTGAACAGAAGATTTCTAAAGTTGCCGATTATATCCTGTCTGAAACCAATGTGAAACATATCGAATTTATAACCGATACGCATGGCATCGTAAAGAAAAAGCTGAAACCAAACTTTAAATCGTTGGGTAAAAAAGTAGGCAAAGATATGGGCATCGTAAAAGAAGCTTTAGAGAATATGACGCAGGACGATATCCAACGTTTGGAAGTTGATGGTTATATCAATGTTTTCGGTAGTGACAACATTCAACATGCTATTGACCTGAATGATGATGTTGAGGTTTTTGCTGAAGATATTCCGGGATGGCAGGTTACCAATATAGGCAACTTAACCGTTGCTTTGGACGTAACCATTTCGGAAGCGCTTAAACAGGAAGGTATTTCACGGGAATTGGTTAACCGTATCCAGAACCTACGGAAAGATTTGAACTTTGAAGTAACCGATAGGATTAAAGTTTCATTACAAAATGATAATCTGGTAGCCAGCGCAGTTGATAAAAACAAGGCCTACATTTGCGCTGAAATATTGGCTGATGAATTTGAATTAACAGATGCTGTAAATAATGCAAACAAAATCGTGATTGACGATGTTGAGTTAAGCATTTCAGTAACTAAAATATAAATCCATATATTAGAAAACTAAATTAAAAACATGGAAAACAGTAATAAAACACGCTACTCAGACAGTGAACTTCAGGAATTTAAAGAATTAATTCAAGATAAATTACGCATGGCAAAAGAAGAGCTTAATGCGCTTACCGCATCATTAAGTAATCCTAATGCTAACGGAACAGAAGATACCTCTGGTGCTTACAAAACATTGGAAGATGGTTCGGCAACAATGGAGAAAGAGCAGATCAATCAGTTGGCTGCGCGTCAGAAAAAATTTATCGATAACCTGGAGAACGCATTAGTGCGTATTGAGAATAAAACTTATGGTATTTGCCGCGAAACCGGTAAATTAATCCAAAAAGAGCGTTTACGTGCTGTTCCTCATGCTACTTTAAGCATGGAAGCTAAATTAAAACAGAGTTAATGAAAGGCTATACAAAACCTTTAATTGTTATCTTTTTAGTTTTACTTGCCGACCAGCTGGTTAAAACTTGGGTTAAAACACATATGTACCTTGGGCAGGAGTTCCACATTATTGGGAAATGGTTTATTATCCATTTTACCGAGAACAATGGAATGGCCTTTGGGATGGAGTTTGGTGGCGAATTTGGTAAACTAGCTTTATCGCTTTTCCGCATTGCTGCCGTTGCAGGAATTGGTTATGGCCTACACTACCTGATTAAGCATAAATATCACCGCGGTTTAATTTTAAACGTCGCGTTGATTTTTTCCGGCGCCTTAGGAAATATTATCGACTCGGTTTTTTATGGGAAGATTTATGGATATGAAACCTGGTTTCATGGCCGTGTGGTTGATATGTTCTATTTCCCGATTGCCGAAGGTCATTTCCCGACCTGGCTTCCGATCTGGGGAGGAGAAGAATTTGTTTTCTTTAGACCTGTTTTTAACCTTGCAGACGCCGCAATTTCGGTTGGGGTGATACTGATCTTGATCTTTCAGAAAAACTACTTTAAAGAAGATGTAAAAGATGATGTAAGCTTAAATAGTGAAATTGTAGAAGATTAAATCCGCGAACCGTCATGCTGAACTTCCGCCCGGCCTGTCGGACGGGTGTTTCAGCATCTTAAGGATTTGAATATACAAAGTCCATTTCTTAATTGAGATGGGCTTTTCGTTATATGGAAGAGGCCTATTATCACTCCTACCAAATTAAGAATTTTAATCGCATTCAAAAGATCATTCATTTCATTCAGGATGACAATCATATTGGTGGGTGTCAAACCGACCCACAAATCCCTCTACTTGTAAAGTTTCCGATCTGTTTAGGGTTCCGAGGGGCTTTACGGACAGCGTTAAGCACTACCAATACTTAACCCAGGTGTATTAACTTTGACAACAATTCACTACCAATGATCAACTTCCTCAATATCTCCTATCTCCAATCTGGAAATGAGAAGCAAAAGAAAGCTTATCAGGTTTTAACCGATAACAAAATTTTAGAAAAGCTAGCCCCATATCAGCCTATTTTAGTCGGTACTATACCCATTAATATAGACATTGAAAACAGTGATTTGGATATCATCTGCGATGTACAGGATAAGGTTACTTTTACCGAAATCCTGACCAATTATTTCCAAAGCGAAAAAGGCTTTAAAATCACCAAGAACTCAACCTTTAAATCCATAAAAGCCAATTTCTTTATAGATGATTTTGAATTTGAAATTTTTGGTCAGGCCATACCAACAATAAAGCAAAATGCCTATCGCCATATGTTAATTGAATATCAACTACTTTTAGAAAAAGGAGAAATTTTCAGACAGGAAATTATCGCCTTAAAAAAACAGGGCTATAAAACCGAACCGGCCTTCGCCAAATTACTGGAAATTGAGGGAAATGCTTATGAGGAGTTATTGAAAGTAGCAATTTAACTGACCAAAAATACCGAATCACGTAACGATAAGTAAAACAGACAAAAAAATCTTTCTCCTACCATAACTTTATAGTATATCAACGCGGAATATAATAAGATAGCTTTGCAACTACTTAACTGATGCTTAAAATAACGATCTCGCCCGCTATTAAACTTTCATTGCTTTACTCGGACAACTGAAATCAGTTCTTTTTAAACCGGTATTTTTTATAGCGCCATAACCACCGGCTACATCAATTACATTTTCTACACCACGTGATTTTAAAATAGACGCGGCGATCATCGAGCGGTAACCGCCTGCACAATGAATATAATAGGTAGCTTTTGGATTGATCTCGCCAGTCCAGTCGTTAATAAAATCTAACGGACGACTCAATGTAAACTCCAAATGTTCAGCTTCATATTCACCTGGTTTACGCACATCAAGTGCTTTGATTTGGCCATTTAAGGCAGCTTCTTCAAAAGCATCTGCAGAAATCGATTCAATGGTATCAATTTCTTTTCCGGCATCTGTCCATCTTTCAAAGCTTCCATCCAAATAACCAATGGTATTATCATAACCCACACGGGTTAAACGCGTAATCGTTTCTTCTTCTTTTCCCACGTCGGTAATCAATAGAATTGGTTGTTTCAAATCGCTAATCAAAGCGCCAACCCAAGGTGCAAATTGTCCGTTTAAACCGATATTGATCGAGTTTGGAATAAATCCCTTTGTAAAAACCTGCGGATCGCGGGTATCGAGCATAATGGCGCCCGTTTGGTTGGCCAGATCCTCAAATTGTTGCGGCGTTAAGGCATTTAATCCTTTTTCGTAAACGTCATCAATACTTTCTACTCCGCCTTTATTCATGGCCGCATTTTTAGAAAAGTATTGCGGAGGAGGCATTATACCATCGGTTACTTCAGCAATAAACTGTTCCTTCGTTTCTGCTTTTAAAGCATAATTTACCTGTTTCTGATGCCCCAAGGTATCAAAAGTTTCTTTGCTCATACTTTTGCCACAAGCAGAACCAGCACCGTGAGCAGGGTAAACAATTACATCGTCAGCTAAAGGTTTTATCTTTTCGTTTAACGAATCGTAAAGCATTCCGGCTAAATCATCCATGGTTAAATTACCCTTCTGTGCTAAATCCGGACGGCCAACATCACCAATAAACAAAGTATCCCCACTAAAGATACAGTGGTCTTTACTATTTTCATCTTTTAGCAAATAAGTTGTCGATTCTAAGGTGTGCCCAGGTGTATGTAGTGCTGTTATGGTCAGCCTGCCGATTTTAAATTGCTCGCCATCTTTAGCAATGTACGCTTTAAATTCAGTCTTGGCAGTTGGTCCGTAGATAATTTCTGCACCCGATTTTTCGGCTAAATCTACATGACCGGAAACAAAATCGGCATGAAAATGTGTTTCAAAAATATATTTAATGGCAGCACCAGCTTTTTCTGCCTTCTTTAAATAAGTTGCAACTTCTCTTAAAGGATCTATTATTGCAGCTTCACCGTCACTCTCAATGTAATAAGCGGCTTCTGCCAGGCAACCTGTATATATTTGTTCTATTTTCATTCTTTAGATTTGAGTATTGAGATGTTAGAAGTGAGTATCAAGGCATAAGCAAAAACAACCTTACACCTTAAACCTTTCGCCTTATACCTTTCTCATAACAAAAATAGGGCTAAATACTGATAACCGAAATGATGCTGCTCATAATTGCAGAAGTTTTACTTATTCTGATGCAAACCTCGTAGGTTTTAGGAATGTGTAAGCTTTTGAAAAGGTGGGTTTTGCGTTAGGGATTGTAAGGGTTCAGTGCCGACCTTCATCGGCACCGGAGCGAAGCGTAGCCCTGGAAAGCCCGCCCCTTTCCCGTATTTCACAGGATTGGGGAACGCCCAAATCAGTTATCAGTTACAATTTACACCCTAACTTTTTTTCACGCACTATGAGTTTGTGACATTAATCTTTAGTCAATTCACCCCGTAACGATTCATCCATCAATTTCCGGCTTTCTTCTATCGATAAACCCAAGCCCATTACAAACATCAGTTTGGTTACCGTAGCTTCGAAAGTTAAATCGTAACCACTTACAATTCCCATTTTTAACAATTCCCTACTGGTTTCGTAGCGACCTAATTGCACGGAGCCTTTTTTACACTGAGAAATGTCAATGATAATTTTTCCGTTTAAAATAGCCTGCCTTAAACTATCTAGAAACCACTGGGCCGTGGAAGTGTTGCCGGAGCCGAAAGTTTCTAAAATAATGGCATCTACTTTTGAATCGGTAATGGCCTGTACCGCTTGCGGTGTAATTCCAGGATATAATTTGAGCACACCAATGTTAGCATTAAAATTGGTGTGCAATTTTAGCTCGCCACCGGTAGCTTTTAGAATATAGTTTCTGTGAAACTGTAGATGTACACCAGCCTCTGCCAACACAGGATAATTGGGTGATCGGAAAGCCTCAAACTTTTCGCTATTGTATTTTATGGAGCGGTTGCCCCTGAATAGTTGTGCATCAAAATAAATACAAACCTCAGGAAAAAGCGCCTTACCGTCTTCTTTTGTTGCTGCAATCTCTAAAGCAGTAATCAGATTCTCTTTCGCATCAGTCCTGATTTCGCCGATTGGCAGCTGAGATCCGGTTAACACGACTGGTTTATCTAAATTTTCGAGCATAAAACTTAATGCTGAAGCGGTAAAAGCCATGGTATCTGACCCATGCAAGATCACAAAGCCATCATACTGATCATATTTGTTATAAACCAGTTCTGCCAGTGTTTTCCATATTTCAGGATCCATATTTGACGAATCCAAAACCGGATTAAAAGAATGTACATCTAAATGATAATCTAAACGGCTTAGTTCTGGAACGTTTTCTTTGATCTGCTCGAAATCAAACGGAACCAACATTCCGTTTGTAGGGTCGTTAACCATACCAATGGTACCACCGGTATAGATAATAAGTATTTTGGTCATTTGGTTTAGTGAAGGTTGCTCAACGCAAAGAAACTAAAAATTTGTAAATGATTGGGCGATATTTTTAAATTAACAATAAAAGTTAATATTATTGAAATATAATTATCAAAATAATAATTAAATCGGAAAATTATTACATAATTAATAATTATTCATGCAGCGTATTATACATATCAAGAAATAACATACTATCCATAGCATTAAGCAAAGTGCCTCTACGGATTAGAAATGGACTCTTTTTCATTCAGCATCCGTAAAGTTCTTCTTAACGCTACGGATAGATGATAAATCTTGAGAGAAAAATTTCTCTCACGAACATTCGGGACTGCGCTTCAGTCGAATTGAAGACCGATCTAAATCCTAAACACCAAAAATTTTTCTCGAATTCTCTGTGGTTACATCCGCTATTTCTTCAATAGAAACGCGATAAATATCAGCTACTTTTTGGGCGATATAAATCAAGTAACTGCTTTCATTGGGTTTACCACGGAAAGGAACAGGGGTCAGATAAGGAGAATCGGTTTCAAGAACCAGATTTGCTAACGGTATATCAGCAAGGACAGCATCCAAACCTGCATTTTTATAAGTAACCACACCGCCAATGCCTAAATAAAAGTTCAAATCGATAGCTTGTCGGGCTTGTGCCAAATTACCAGTGAAACAATGAAATATACCACGCAATTTTACATCTTTTTCACTTTCCAACACCTCAAAAACTTCATCAAAAGCTTCTCTGCAATGGATTACAATAGGTAGTCCTAATTTTTTTGCCCAGCCAATCTGTTTACGGAATGCATCTTGCTGAATGGCCAAAGTAGATTTATCCCAGTATAAATCAATCCCGATTTCGCCAATGGCGTAAATTTTCCGGTCAACAATGCTACTATATATTATATCCAACAGCGCCAGGTAATCGTCCTTTACATCACAGGGATGCAGGCCAGCCATTGCAAAGCAGTTTGCCGGATATTTCGCCACCAGTTCATCAATCATTGCAATTGATTTCACATCAACATTGGGCAAAAACAAACGGTTCACATCGCTTTCAAAACAACGTTCCATTAACTGGGCCTGTTTTTCTTCATCCTGCTCGTAATATAAATGGGTATGGGTATCGGTAAAAAGCATGTTTTATTATAGTATCAAGTATTTAGAATTGAGTATCAAGATTGATTTGTCGTTCTTGATACTTTCATTATGAGTCTATTTTTTTGCAGCCTTGCTTTTTTTTGGCGCTTTAACTTTGGACTCCGGGCTGCCGACTTCGGACTGCGGGCTCCACTCCATTTCCTTTTTCAAAAACTTACCTGTTAAACTGATTGGATTCTGGATTAAACCTTCCGGTGTACCTTCAAACAAAATCCTTCCGCCGCCAGCACCGCCTTCTTCCCCTAAATCAATTACCCAATCGGCAACTTTAACCACATCTAAATTATGTTCGATCACCAAAATCGTATTTCCTTTATCAACCAGTTCCTGCAATACACCTAAAAGCACGTTAATATCTTCAAAGTGGAGTCCGGTTGTAGGCTCATCTAATATATAGAACGTTTTTCCGGTGTCCTTTTTAGAAAGCTCTGTTGCCAGTTTAACACGCTGTGCCTCTCCTCCTGATAAGGTAACAGATGATTGACCCAAGGTAATATAACCCAAGCCCACATCTTTTAAGGTTTTGATCTTTCTATAGATGATTGGAATATTTTCAAAGAACGTACAGGCATCTTCGATACTCATATCCAATACATCGCTGATGGATTTTCCACGGAAACGCACCTCTAAGGTCTCCCTGTTGTATCTTCTACCGCCACACTCTTCGCAAGGCACCTGCACATCGGGCAAAAAGTTCATTTCGATGACCTTTAAACCAGCACCTTGGCAGGTTTCGCAACGACCACCTTTAACATTAAAAGAGAAACGACCGGGTTTGTAACCACGGATCTTGGCCTCAGGCAACTGCACAAACAAATTCCTGATATCAGAGAAAACACCTGTGTAAGTAGACGGATTAGAGCGCGGGGTTCTACCAATCGGCGCCTGATCAATCTCAATTACCTTATCAATTTCTTTCAAGCCATTGATTTTTTCGTAAGGCAAAGGTGTTTTTTTAGCTCTGAAAAAATGATGGTTCAAAATCGGATATAAAGTTTCGGTAATTAAACTCGATTTACCACTTCCTGAAACGCCGGTTACTGCAATAAATTTACCCAAAGGAAAATCTACGGAAACCTCTTTTAAGTTATGCCCCGTTGCCTTAATCAGCGACAATTTATGTCCGTTGCCTTTTCTGCGCACTTTTGGTGTTTCAATGCTCCTTTTACCATTCAGGTAATCAGCGGTTAAAGTATTCGACTTCAGAATCTGTGCGGCGGTTCCTTCTGCAACCACTGTTCCTCCATGAATACCGGCACCAGGACCAACATCAATTACCCAATCAGCCTCCAGAATCATATCCTTATCATGCTCTACCACCAACACGGTATTTCCTAAATCACGGAGGTTTTTAAGTGCATTTATCAAACGTTCGTTATCGCGCTGGTGCAAACCGATACTTGGCTCATCGAGAATGTACATAACATTCATTAATTGCGAACCGATCTGCGTAGCCAAACGGATACGTTGTGCCTCACCACCAGAAAGTGTACGTGCGGTACGGTCTAAAGTTAAATAGGTCAACCCTACATCAGTCAAAAAGCCGATTCTGGCTTTAATTTCCTTTAAAATTTCTTTCGCAATAATATTTTGACGGTCGGATAAACGTTCATCAACCTTTTCAAACCATTGATGAAGGTTATTGATATCCATTGATGAAAGTTCAAAAATATTTTTGCCATCTACCTTAAAATGCAAACTTTCTCGTTTCAAACGGGCACCATGGCACTCCGGACAGGTTTTCAGTTTCCTGAACTCATCCATATCGTCAGCTGCAGATTCGCTCCTCTTTTCGTTCTGCTCTTCGAGCATTTTAATGATCCCATCGAAAGTGATGTTATAATTCTGAACGTTCCATTTATTGTATTCTACCTCAACCTTGATCAGATCGGGCGAACCGTTTAAAATGATGTTGATGATTTCGTCGCTTAATTTCTCAATAGGTGTAGAAAGTGAGAAACTGTATTTTTTGGCCAAAGCTTTTAATACCTGGAACATCCAGATATCTCTGTATTCGCCTAATGGAGCCAAACCACCGTTTAAAATACTCAGTTTTGGATTCGGGATAACCGACTCTTTATCCACCACAAAAATATACCCCAAACCATCACAGCGCTCACAGGCACCATAAGGTGAGTTGAACGAAAAACTATTGGGTTGAGGCTCATCGTAAGAAATACCCGTGGTAGGACACATCAAAAATTTACTAAAATGTGCTACGTTATTGTCCTTATCACTGATTTTGATTACCCCTTTACCCATTTTCATTGCGATTTGTAACGAATCGAGCAGGCGCTTTTTATCTTTTACATCAACAATCAGGCGATCAATCACCACTTCGATATCGTGGATTTTATAGCGATCTACCTGCATTTTAGCAGTAATATCCTTAATCTCTCCATCAACACGCACTTTTACATAACCCTGTTTACGGATTTGCTCAAAAAGCTCACGGTAATGCCCCTTTCTACCTTTAACTACAGGCGCAAGGATATTTACAGCCAAACCATCAAATTTATTAAAGATATTCTGGAGGATCTGGTCCTCACTCATGCGTTCCATTTTCTCACCAGTATTGTACGAATAGGCATCAGCCACACGTGCATAAAGCAAACGCATAAAATCGTAAATTTCGGTAATGGTGCCCACGGTAGAACGTGGGTTTTTGCTGGTGGTTTTTTGTTCAATGGCAATAACCGGACTCAAACCCGAAACTTTATCTACATCCGGGCGTTCCATGCCGCCCATAAACTGACGGCTGTAAGCGCTAAATGTTTCCATGTATCGTCGCTGACCTTCGGCGTAAATCGTATCAAAAGCCAGGGAAGATTTTCCGCTGCCACTTAAGCCTGTGATTACCACAAGCTCGTTGCGCGGAAAGCTAACGTCTATATTCTTTAAATTATGTACCCTCGCACCATATACTTCTACATCCCTTTGCTCACCGAGGTCGACAGATTTATTACTCATATTTTATTTAAAGTTGGGAACAAAACCCTGGCTTAAAAAAGGCCAGATTTTAATCTGCAAAAATGCTAAAAATTTTATCAAAAAGAAAGTTTAAGCCAAGCTGTATTAAGGATTAATTGTCATAATATCAGCATTAATTTCTACAAAAATCACATGCTACAAACAACATGATTTATTACAAATATGTTTTATATTTATCGTATCGTCACCCTGAATTTATTTCAGGGTCTTTATCAATAAAAGATGCTGACCACGCAGTAGCTACAAGACCATTGAAAATACTAATTCTACTTGTAAAATAAATTCAGCATGATGATTGAGATGATGAAAACTACTTTAAAAACCGAAACATTGTTATCAACATTACATTCAACGATAATAAAAGTACTGGAGCTAATTATTACCAAGTTATCGTTGTTCCATTTTCCGTAGGATGGCCGGTGCAAACCAAAACCCTGCCCCTTTCCAATTCATCATCGGTAAGTACTTCATTATAATCCATCCTTACCCCACCCTTGGTACAATTGGCTACACAGGTGCTACATACGCCCCCACGACAACTATATGGTAGTTTGATTTTATTTTCGAGCGCAACATCAAGGATTCTTTTGGGCCAGGGAATATCGAGATGATAGGTTTTGCCTTCAAAATTTAAAATAACGGAATAAGTGTTTTTGTCCACTATTTTTTCAGAACTGTCATCTTCATCAACCTCATCCTCTGGCAACACAAAAGTTTCTCTTTTAATCTGTTTAATATCGAATCCCATACCTAATAACGTAATACGGCATAAATCCATGTAGATAACCGGTCCACAACTGTAAAACAGTGCCCGATCGCGATCGAAATGTAAATATTCTTTAATTAATTTTTCGATATAAAACTTATTCAGCCTGGCCATCATTAAATTTTTACTGTTGCTAAAAACCCAGATGATCTTTAACCTCTCCGGATATTTCTGTTGCCATTCGATCAATTCATCATAAAACAAAGTCTCCTCTTTCGATCTATTACTGTAAACGAGTGTAACCAACGATTTTTGCTCACATACCAATGCCGTTTTTAAAATGGAGAATAATGGCGTAATGCCAACACCTGCGCCAAAAAGAAAAAGATCACGTTCCAGATTTTCGTTTGGAATATAACTGAACAAGCCTTGTGGCTCTTGTGCCAAAAGAATATCATTTACTGAAGTTTTATGATGAAGAAACCTGGAGATCTCTCCATTTTCCACCCTTTTCACGGTAATTGCCAAAGGCTCATCCACGTCGGGCGAACTGTTAAAAGAATACGATCTCCTTACTTCTTGATGTCTCCCTTGAAAAACAAGTGATAAAAACTGCCCTGCTAAATATGCAGGATATTCATCTACCTCTTCAAATTGAAAAGTAATATTATCGCCGGGTTGATTGATGATTTTATTTATCCGCAGTTTGAACATATGCAAAGAAAGGAAATTATTAGTTCAATAGTTCATTGGTCAGTAGTTCATTGGTGAATGCAAATCGTAAACTGTTAATTGGTTCATTAGCCTTTTGTTCATTGGTAACTGCAAATCGCTAAATGGAAACTGTTCATAGGGTTTAGGGTTTAGGGTTTAGGGTTTAGGGTTTAGGGTTTAGGAAAAACACCAATCAGAGAAACTTGTGTTTTGTAATAGTGGAAATTTATAATAATGATCAAATATATTTAGATATACGTGCACTTAAATGACCTTACATTTCTTATATGGTATAACCATTCCGTGTTAATCCGTGCTTCCGTGGCTAAAAAGCCCATTGGTTCACGTCTCATTGATTAGCATGATGCAAAACGAATCGGTGAAATCCAATAATCTGTGAAATCACTTTCAAATAAAAAGCGTCCCGATATTGAAACCGGGACGCCTTACCAAATGCTTGTCTTTATCTTAATTATATTATCCGCCGTTATAAGCCAATAATACCCTCGGTTTTTTATAACCGTAACGTTTCGGGTGCTCCATAATCTGTTTCATGGAAATTACTTTATACACATAGCCACCGGTTTCGCGGTTTAGCCTCATTTTGTAGTAATTATCCTGATTCTGATTATTGATCTGCTTGCGCAAACGCCCGTCGCCAACATTGTAAGCCGCAGCCACTAATGTCCAGCTTTCTAAACCCTTATACATTTCCTTAATGTATTTGCAGGCTGCAATAGTAGATTTGCGTAGGTTATAACGCTCATCAACATCCCCGTTCACTTTTAATCCATAATTACGGGCAGTACCTGGCATAAACTGCCAGATTCCGGCTGCACCTTTTGGCGAAGTTCCTTCAGTCATTCCAGATTCGACCAAGGCCAAATACTTAAAATCATTCGGGATACCATAAGCGGCAAGTATCGGCTCGATAATCGGGAACCATTTTGCTGCTTTCTGGTGCAAAAGATTAGTGTGTGTGTTCTTGTAACTGTGTGCGGCCAAAACTTTCTTCATTTTTCTTTCCACCCTTTTATCGCCCAAAGGCAGGGTTTCATCCGCGAAATTTAACTGGGCCATTAAAGAAAGAGGTTTCACAACGTCTTCAACTTTTATGCTATCAGTTTTTGTTATTGTAGAGCTTAATTTTTCTTCCTTAAAAAGACTTTTTTTTGTTAAGGGCATTTGGTAAGTGAACACTTTTGCCAAAATAAATAGTGTTGCCACTACTGAAAATGGTACGATGTGTTTCTTTAACATTCTCCTCCTTTTTTTGGTGAAACTTAATAAAAACGTTGGCAAAGCTAAAAAATAATAAGCACACTATCAAATAGTTACGTAATTAAGTGTAAAAAACAGCCTTTAAACCACTTTAAACGTGGATTTTAAATTTTGTTTTTTAAACGATTTTTCCTATTTTAGAGGCTATTTTTTTATCTACTTTTCCCGCTCGGATAATTGTTATGTTCACCATTTTTTCATAAATTTGCAGCCCGCATTTTTAATGCGTTAAAAGCGTATCATGATAAATAAAAACAACAGGAACAGTCGGGATGACAAGTCCAAATCAGGCGGACGGAAAACGGAAGGAAGAAGCAGTTCGGCCGGATCTGACAGAAGAAGGTCAGACGACAAAGACAGCAAATTCAAAAAATCATCCGATTCGAAAGATGGCTTCAAACCCAGAAGCGCAGACGGTAAAGATTTTAAATCAAAATCTTTCGGAAATCAAAAAGATTTCAAATCAAAATCAGGCGGACGCGATTTTAAATCAAGAGATTCGGAACCTCAGAGTTTCAAATTCGGAGATCGTGAATTTAAATCTAAAGATTCGAGCTTAGAAGATCGTGGCGCTAAATCAAGAGATTACAAGCCAAGAACAGGCGACCGCGACTTCAAATCGAGAGATTACAAACCAAGAACAGGAGACAGAGATTTTAAAACAAGAGATGGTGGTGCAAGAGATTATAAGCCAAGAACAGGAGAGCGCGATTTCAAATCTAAGGATGGAGATTCGAGAAATTTTAAACCGAGAACTGGCGACCGCGACTTTAAATCCAGAGAAGGCGGATCAAGAGATTACAAACCAAGAGAGGGCGGCTATAAAGATTACAAATCAAGAGGCAAATCAGATGACTTCAAGCCAAGTGCTGGAAGTTCAAGAGATGTAAAGCCCAGAGAACCAAGGGAAGGCGATACCCGTCCGTTTAGAAAACGTGAGGAGGCGCAGCCAAGAGATACAGAATTTAACCGCCCGGAGCGCACTGTTATTGCCCAAGGCCGCAAAACAAATGAAGACAAAGGCCTAATTCGCCTAAACAGATATATTTCGAATGCAGGAATCTGCTCTCGTCGTAAAGCTGACGAGTTGATCATTGCAGGTATTATTACCGTAAACGGCGAAGCCGTTACCGAACTGGGGCATAAGGTTGATCCGGCAAAGGATTTGGTTCGTTACAACGGAGAATTACTAAAACGTGAGAAAAAAGTTTACGTTTTATTGAATAAACCAAAGGATTACATCACCACTACCGATGATCCTCAGGAACGTCGTACGGTGATGCAACTGGTTGATAAAGCAAGTCGTGAACGTATTTATCCGGTTGGTCGCTTAGACCGCAATACCACTGGTTTGTTGTTAATGACAAATGATGGTGATTTAGCAGATAAATTATCGCATCCTAAAAACGGTATCACTAAAATTTACAACGTTGAATTGGACAAGTCTTTATCACAAGGCGATTTAAATAAAATTGCATTTGGTTTAGAGCTGGAAGATGGCTTGATTAAACCCGACAATATTTCTTACGTTGCAGGTGGAACCAAAAAAGAAATCGGCATCCAGATCCATAGTGGAAAAAACAGGATTGTTCGCCGTATTTTTGAACACTTAGGTTATAATGTAGAAAAATTAGACCGTGTGGTTTATGGTAATTTAACCAAGAAAGACCTGCCACGCGGCAGATGGCGTTATCTTGAAGAACATGAATTGATCCAGATTAAACATTTAATTAAATAGTATAAAGGCAGCCAATTGGCTGCCTTTTTTAGTTTATTGTTTTTCGGGCACAACGTATATAGAGAATCGCATCGTCCCCAATTGTAAGGAAGAGAAATAAACTTTACATTTATACACCTTAAATGGCGATAAAATCGCCATTCTCATACATACAGATTGCAAATCAGGATAATAAATCAAAAAACATCCTGCTTGTTTTATGTGCCTCCGTAGCCAACTTTCTTTATCTTTGTTAAAATAAACATTATCGTTTCATGAAAAAATTTAGTTCATTGCTTACACTCACCATACTATCTACCGTAACATTTGCCCAAAAAAGCAATCACAACCTCATTGTTGGTACGTATACTGCACCTGGAAAAAGTGAAGGGATTTATATTTATAGTTTTAATGCTAAAACAGCTGCCACATTCATAAAAAGTATTACAAAAAACACAGCAAACCCAAGCTATGTAGCCGTTTCACCAGATAACCAATTTGTTTATGCTGTTAATGAAACCGGGGCAACCAGTACGGTTAGCGCATTTAAATATGATGCAGCAAGCGGTAACCTGATTTTTCTGAATAAGGTTGATAGCCATGGTGCTGATCCATGTTACCTTACCGTTGACGCAAAAAATGTAATTGTGGCTAATTATAGCGGGGGCAGTTTAGCGGTATTTTCACGAAAAGCAGATGGATCGTTAACAGAAGCTGTGCAAATCATTAAACATACAGGCAAAAGCATTGATCCGAAAGGCAGACAGGAAAGTGCACACGTACACATGGTTAAATTTACACCGGATCATCAATATCTAATTGTTAACGATCTGGGTGAAGACCAAATTTATATTTACAATTACAACCCAACGGCAAAAGAAAAAACACTAGCTATAAAATCAGTGCTTAAAACCAATGCAGGCACTGGCCCCCGACATATTACCTTTAGTCCGAATGGAAAATTTGCCTATCTAGCGCACGAATTTAATGGTAGCATCACTGCATTTGCTTATTCAAATGGCACACTTACCAAAATCCAGGAAATTGGCACTACCCCAAAAGATTTTACAGGAAAAATTGATGGTGCAGATATCCACGTCTCTGCCGACGGTAAATTTCTTTACGAAACCAACCGCGGAGATGCCAACAGCATTTCGGCCTTTTCTATCCTACCGACTGGAAAGTTAAAATTTATCGAAACCGTAAGTACGCTGGGTAAAGGGCCAAGAAACTTTACCATTGATCCTACTGGAAAATTTTTATTGGTCGGACATCAGTACACCAATAACATTGTTATTTTTAACAGAAATAAGACGACTGGGAAATTAACTGATAGCGGCAAAAGAATTGATGTTGGCGCTCCGGTATGCCTGCTTTTTAATTAAACGTTAACATTATTCAAGGAAAATTGCGATGGGATTAAATTCAAAATTAGAATTGATGTTAAAGCTAAACTTTGGTATGCAAACAATACATGAACATAAAACCTATCTCAAAATTGATTGATGGATCTGGTCGCAAAGGAGAAAGAAATCCGGGAATCAGGATTTGCCGTGATTGATGATGTATTTACAGATGACGAAGTTGAAAATATCTTTGCGGCTATTGACCGCGTGGATTCTACAAAAGAAACTTTTAGGAAATCCAACGATCTCTTTGCCATACGACAATTTTTAAGAGAAGTCCCTGATAGCATAGCGTTAATATTCAATCAGCAACTAAAAGCCATCGTTACAGAGTTATTTGGGAAAGATTATTTTTTGGTTAAATCGATTTACTTCGACAAACCCGAAACGTCAAATTGGTTTGTTTCCTATCACCAGGATTTAACTATATCAGTTAACCAGAAAATAGATATTACAGGATTTGGACCTTATACAAAGAAACATGACCAGTTCGCCGTTCAGCCACCTCTTCATATCCTTGAAGGAAATTTTACCATCCGCATCCATCTTGATGACACCACTGAACATAATGGGGCATTAAAAGTAATCCCCGGTTCTCACAGCAAAGGTATTTATCGTCCCGAAACAATTGACTGGAGGATCGTAAAAGAAGTAAGCTGTTCTGTAAGGCGGGGCGGCATCATGATTATGAAACCACTGCTCCTTCATAGCTCAAATAGAACAAGTAACCATAAAAAAAGAAGGGTAATTCATTTAGAATTTAGCAATCAAATACTACCTAAAGAATTAAGCTGGTCAGAATATCTTGAGTTAGAATAACACTGTGATTAAATATTTCAAAATCTTATAACGTGATAGCTATTGAAACATCCGTCCGCCCGGCCGGTCGGACGGATGTTTCAGGGTCTTATTAGCACGATATGTCACTGCTCAGTAAAGTCTGATTCAACGGGTAAATGAATTAAACTTTTTACTTTATACGAGTATCATCCTGAATTATTTCAGCATCTTTAGTACAAGGAAAACTAAATAAAATAACAGAAGTTATGAAGCGTGGTGGCTGCGTTTACATACTAACCAATCACACTCACACTGTTTTGTACATCGGTGTAACATCAGATTTATATTTCAGGATGGTTGAGCATAGGGATAAGAAGTATCCAAATTCATTTACAGCTAAATACAATTGCAATAAACTTATACATTACGAACAATTCGAGTCAATAGAAGAAGCCATTTCAAAAGAGAAGCAATTAAAAAACTGGAGGAGGGAATGGAAGATAAACCTTATTAATGAAAGTAATCCCAATTGGATAGATTTGTTTGATACTTTGGAAGATAATTAGGTAACAATGCCTACTACAGCTACTGAAACACCCGTCCGGCCGGGCGGAAGTTCAGTATGACGGATTCTACAAGCAATCGTCACCCTGAACTTGTTTCAGGGTCTTTAAAGCAACCGAATACCGCAAACTGCTATAAATAAAAAAGCCCCAATTTTCATTGGAGCTTTCAAATAATATATTTTCACGTATTATGCCGGTTCTGCAACCCCGGCCACATTACGATATGGGAATTCATTAAAAATATGTCTGCGGGCAAAACGGCCTGGAGAATCAGCATTAACCAATTTCACATAGATTGCTCTTGGTACATCAAAATATTCGTAAACACTTCCATCAAAAAACTGGATATTTAAAACCTGTTGTTTGTATTCGAAATCCTGAATATTCGATAATGTAGTTGTTTGTGTGTAGGATTCAATATTTTGCTCGCGTGTTTCAGGCGCAATACTCACTAAGAAATGATAAGCTTCAATAATCTGTTTACTTCTCGCCTCTGCATCCAACTTTTCTTCTTCCTGCTGAAATTTATCAGGGTGACAATCTTTCATCAATGTACGGTACACAGATTTAAGCTCTTTTAACTCAACATTTTTATCTACGCTCAAAAGCTTTCTGTAATCAACAATTTTCTTCATTTGGAATAACCTCTTTTTAATTTGCGGAAATGATTCAGGAATTTTTAAACACCAAACCTTTTCAAGCCGCAAAGATACGATTTATAATCATTTGATTTTGAGAAAGTTTACATTTTTCAATTATTGCCGACACCAATGATCAAGCGAACAATTTCCTATACTGTAATTATCTTTTTTTCCAGATGTTTAAAGATCAATGTGAGTTTATCATCTGCAAACCTTTGTTTTTGCTGTGGTGAAAATATAAAGAAAGACGTAGTTAATATTTAGCTTGTAAAGAGTTTTCAATTACTTCTTTATAATAACTGACATAAACCGGTAAAATCTTTTTTAAATCGAAATCCTGTGCCCTTTTGAATGCGTTTTCTTTAAAACGGTTAAGTGTTTCATCATCTTTTAAAATCTCAATGGCATGTGCGGCCATTGCATCTACATCGCCAACATTGCTCATGTAACCGCAAAAGCCATCCACATTAAGCTCTGGCAAACCGCCGGCATTCGTGGTAATTGCCGGCACTTTACAAGCCATTGCTTCTAGCGCTGCCAAACCAAAACTTTCAGATTCTGAAGGCATTAGGAAAAGATCTGAAACCGATAAAATTTCTTCAACCGCATCCTGCTTACCCAAAAACCTTACGTTTTCACCAATATTCAACGATCTGCAAAGCTGTTCATCGTAAGCGCGTTCAGGTCCATCTCCTACCATTAAGAGTTTTGAGGGAATAACGGCCTGCACTTTTTCGAAAATCCTGATCACATCAGCCGTACGTTTCACTTTTCTGAAATTACTGGTGTGAATTAAAATACGCTCATTGTTTGGCGCAATCGCTTTTTTAAAGTGCCCTTTAGCCTGTAAACTGAATCTGGAAAAATCTATAAAATTGGGTATGACCTTAATTTCTTTAGTAATCTCAAAGTGGTTATAAGTATCCTCTTTTAAATCTTCCGAAACAGTGGTTACACCATCGCTTTGATTAATAGAAAAAGTAACCACAGGTTTGTAGGTAGGATCTTTACCCACTAAAGTAATATCAGTACCATGCAAAGTAGTAACTACAGGGATATGAAGGCCATAACTGGCCAAAATCTGCTTCGCCATAAAAGCAGCAGAAGCATGTGGAATGGCATAATGAACATGTAATACATCCAATTGCTCAAACCGGACAACATCCACCAGTTTGCTAGCCAATGCCGATTCGTACGGGGCGTAATCGAAAAGTGGATAATCCCTTACCGAGACCTCGTGATAAAAAAGATTGGAAGAAAAGAAATCGAGCCTGGCGGGCTGACTGTAAGTAATAAAGTGAACCTGGTGCCCTTCGTTAGCAAGCGCTTTACCTAATTCTGTTGCAACCACTCCACTACCACCAAAAGTGGGGTAGCAAACAATTCCTATCTTCATTGTAAATGTATTGTTGTTACCGCAAATGTAGCCGATTTTAATCTATAATGCGTGTCGGTTTATTGCAATAAAAGTTATAACATTTATATCATATTGATATAACTTTCTCGTCGCGCTGGAACAGTAACTTGTGTTTTGCTTATTTTTGCAGCGCAGTACCACAAGTCTTTTTTAAAGTTAATTCCTGCTTTACGCTATAGCCCTCGTACCTCGGGTCTGTTGCTACAATCAGGGCTAAAAACTTAAGGCGGTAGCAGAAAAACAGACATAGTAGCATAAACCTAACGAACCTAAACCCGATAGAACGAATGCTCGCCGTTTTTTCTAACGGCAGCAGCAGAGATAGCGGGACAGGATTGCCCAATACGCTACTGCAACTGCTTTCCAAAATATTGCAGCTTCTAGATTGCCTTCACAACTAACATTTTTTCGATCTCAAATATAGCCTATCCAGAAAACTATTTCAGATTTCTCATTTCCTCTTTAATTACAAGGAAAAGTTCATTTGGACGTTGTGTACCGATAAAATACTCTAAACCATCCCGATCGGTTAACACCACCGCGTCCTTTCCTGACGAATAAAAACGAATCGTTCCTTTTGTATGCAGGTTGTAAACCGGGTTATTGAAAAAATAACGGCTGTAGGTAGCCTTACGTACATCAACAATACTATTTAGGTCGATCTTAACACGCTTTGTTGTCCAAAGTCCATCTAATATAACACTACCATTATCTACCACGATTTTATACTGGATCAGGAAAAGCAAAAGCATTGATACACCTATGATTCCGAAGCCTACTACCAGGAACAGGTCTTGCGTATTGTCACGATCGCGCTCGTAAACATAAGCAGCAAAGCAGAAAGCAGCCATAATGAGCCTAATGAAAATGCGCACATAATCACGTCCGATGTATTGTTTTTCGATATAGGCGTATTTGCTTTCCACTTATTTAATTTTGAGTTCGAATATAGCAACTTTTTTTGTTGCTGTAATTAATTTATATCGGTTATCCTGCCGCATACCCGTTATCCAGATAATTTCGCCATTTCCGTTAACCAGAATTGGCGTAGTGCTTTTTAAATGCAGGGGAACTTTCGTATCGATAAAATAATCGCTTACCTTTTTAGGGTTACGCATGCCCAGTGGAATAAATTTATCTCCATTTTGCCAGTTCCGAAGTACTAAAGGAAAAATTAATTTATCTGCATTTACAAAAGCTTTATTTGTATCCACTTCGAATTTAACTTCATCAGTAAACACTAATGAGATTTCTACGTTGCCAAAGCCAATGTTTTCTGTTGTTGGATGAATAAACTGATTGGCTGCAACCGATTTATTCTTTTCAACAATTACCAGGTCATTCCTATTGATAATTGCCTGGTGTGTGGCACTGAAAAAATGTGTACCACTCAAGCCCTTTAAACTATCTATAATTTCTTGCACCACATTTTCGCCAAAATTAAACGGTTTAAGCAGCTCGTAAAGCAGCAGCTTTTGTGGGGTTAATCTGGAAATCTCATCTAAGGAAATATAGCTACCATCTTTTCTTTGAACCAGGATTTCATGAACAAGTTTTTGCACCTGCACATCCAAAAAAGCCTCCAGATCAGCAAAACGAGCTATATTTTCGGCAAATGTTTTTTCGAGATTAGGATTGATTTCCTGCAGATGCGGCACTACCTGTAGCCTGATTTTATTCCTGGTATATTTTGTACTTACATTCGAACTATCCTCTACAAAATCAATGTTATTAACCTTTACTATCTCATCAATCTGCTGGCGGTTTAAAAAAAGTAAAGGCCTGATCAAAAAATCACGTTTAGGTAAAATGCCATGCAATCCGCTTATGCCTGTACCACGCGTGAGGTTAATGAGTACAGTTTCTACCGCATCGTTCTGGTGTTGTGCCAGGGCTATGTAATCGTATCCTTCATTACGCCTGATTTCTTCGAACCAATTATAGCGCAAATCGCGCGCTGCCATCTGGGTAGAAATTTTATTTTCGGTTGCATATTTTTTGGTATCAAAATGCGTTACATAAAAAGGTAACTCAAAATTTTTGGCCAACAATGCAACAAAACTTTCATCGCGTTGTGCTTCATCGGCACGCAAATTAAAATTACAATGTGCCACACCAACATCAACGCCTATTGCTTTAAACAAATGCAGCATTAATACCGAATCCTTCCCCCCACTTACAGCCAAAAGAATGCGATTGCCCTGAACAAATAAGTTTTGCTGTTCAATAAAATCCTGAAATTGACTAAGGGGTAACATCCATCAAAAATATTTAATTTTAACTGGTATTCCGAACGTTCGGAACAAAAAACTAACTTTGTAGTGTGCAAAAACTATTTGTCTTTTTATTACTTTTAATCAGTCCGGCATTTTTATTCGGCCAGCAGCCTGCTTCGAAAATTAAGATTGTTTCATATGATCATATCTTGATACGTGCAAATGAAAACGTCAGTTTTCTTCGGAATCCAGTCTTCCAACAAGATAACGCAACTTTAACCTGCGATAGCGCTATATTTTATAGCAAGCGTAATTATTTTGAAGCATATAAGAATGTGCACATCAACCAGCTTACCACCGATATCTATTCCGATCAGCTCGAATATGATGGAAATAAAAAACAGGCACATTTAACCGGCAATGTAAGAATGGTTGATCCTACTTCAGTTTTAACCACTAATATTCTGGATTACAACACACTCACTAAAATCGGAACTTATACCAGTGGTGGTAAAATTGTAAATAAGGATGTAACCCTAACCAGTAAAAATGGATATTATTTTAGTCAGCGAAATGTAGCCTATTTTAAATATGATGTGGTAGTGGTTACGCCTCAATCGACCATTAAATCTGATACCATGAGTTACAATACTCAGGATAAGTGGACCTATTTTTACGGACCAACCAATATCAAGGGCAAAGATGATAACTTGTATACAGAAAATGGCCAATACAATACTTTAACAGAAGATGCTTTTTTCGGAAAGAAAAATCTCTACACACAAGGTACAAGGTCTTTAAAAGGTGATAGTTTATATTATTATGGCAAACAGGGCGTGGGCAAAGCGGTTAAAAATATTGTTTTTTCTGACACCAAAGATAAGATGAAAATGTTTGGCGATTTAGGCTATTACTACAAACTGGATCAACGGACCTTAGTTACCCGAAATGCCTATTTAGGGATAGGTACTGAAGACTCAGTAATGGTGAAGAATAAAAAAAGGCCTGATAGTTTATGGATGGGCGCAGATACACTGGAAACGCAGATGGTACTGCAAAAAACCTTAAAATTAGTACCTAAAATCTCGATTAAAGCTGATAACCAGGTTGGGGAAGATGATGAGGATAGTGGAAAGAAAGAAAAAGGGGAACCAAAATATAAACCAGAAGCCGAACTAAGCCAAAAAGAAGATAGAAATAAGCGTAATTCCAGAAATAACAAGGCTGATAAAAAGAAAAAACAAGGTGATGCTGAAACACAAGACAAGCTGAACCTGAAAGATAAAAGTATTGATAGTTTAAAATCAAAAGTAGATTCACTTGGTAAAGGACTGCCTAAAGTTAATTTAGACAGTTTGCAAAAAAGCAATATTGTAAAGGCAAAAGCCGATTCAATAATCAAAAATCTGCCTAAGCTTAAAACTGATAGTTTGAAAAAACCATCTGAAAAAACCAATTCGATTACAAAAAACCTATCGAAAACCAAAATCGATAGTTTGCAAAAAACGATTACCGACAAAGCTTCGCCATTGGTACAGGATGTTTCGAAAGCCAATGTTGACAGCCTGCAAAAGAATGTTACAAAACCTGGCAGCAAAGATAATTTAACAAAAGTCCTTGGAAATTTAAAAGCCGGTGCATTAAAAACGGATACGGCCAAACTTAACCCGGCTGATACCGTTCAAACACGTATTATAAAGGCTTATCATGGCGTAAAGATTTTTAAAACAAATATTCAGGCGAAAACTGATAGCCTGTTTTACACCAGTGCCGACTCTACCTTACGCTGCTACAATAACCCGATCATCTGGTCGGAAGGCTCACAACAGGTTGGCGACACCATATTTGTTCAGTTTAAGAATAAAAAACTAAACAATTTACAGGCTTTTAGGAATGCATTTTTAGTAAATACGCCTAAAGATTCGTTAAGGTTTAACCAAATAAAAGGAAGGTTGATGACAGGTTTCTTTACCAACGGGAAATTCAAAACCTTATATGTAGATGGCAATGCCGAAAGCATTTATTATACCCAGGATGACAGCACGAAAGTGTATAAAGAAATGAACCAAACCTTAAGCAGCAGGATAAAGTTTATTTTTAAGGATAAGGAAAATGCCATTGAGGAGATTGTATATATTAAAGGAATAGAGGGTGCTTTGAATCCCGAAAATACTATTGCAAAAGATCATGTATTAAAAGGATTCTCCTGGAAACCCAATGAACGTCCGAAATCAAAGAAAGATGCTATCGGCTCATCTGGTAAAGCTAAACCGAAAGCAAAAGCGAAAACAGTTGTGACCAAAACCGGGACTGGTGCAAAAGCAACAGCAAGCAAACCATCAACAACGGCACCTGCTGTTAAACCCAAAATTACCTTGAGGAAAGATAGTTTAAAAGTTGATCAGAAATCGCCTCAAACTAAACCTGCAGACACGTCCAACTTTGGCATTAAACCCATCTTACCGAAAAAAGACTCGGTTCAGGTGAAAAAGGCAGTTGGTAAAATGTGATTTATTCTTATAGTCGTCACCCTGAATTTATTTCAGGGTCTATGTGGTCTGTAAGATGCTGACCACGAAGTAGCTACAAGGCAATTGAAAACATCATATCTACTTGTAAAATAAATTCAGCATGACGACACCTCAAATATCCGTCAAAAAAGCCAGCATCTTTTTTAATGCAATAGCCCTGTGGCTAATTTTATTCTTCTCTGCTAGTTCCATTTCAGCAAACGTAATCTCATAACCATCTGGCTGGAAGACAGGATCATAACCGAAACCCTTAGAGCCTGATAGCGCTGTTCTGATTGTCCCTTCTATTACCCCCCTCAAAAATATGGTTTTCACCATCCTGCATTAAGGAGATTACCGTTTTAAACCTTGCTTTCCTGTTTGGATTCCCCTCGAGCTTTGCCAAAACCATTTGAATATTTTCCAAGCTATCCCTGCTGCCAGAATATCGGGCAGAATAAACGCCGGGTTCGTTATTTAAGGCTTCAACTTCTAAACCGCTATCATCGGCAAAACAGTCCAAATTAAAATGTTCAACGACATAACTGCTTTTTAAGGTTGCATTACCCTCAAAAGTATCGGCAGTTTCAGGGATATCAACGAAACAACCAATGTCTTCCAGATTTAAAACTTCATATTTGCCTTCAAGTGCAGCACGTATTTCTTCAGTTTTATGTTGGTTATTGGTAGCAAATACAAGTTTTTTCATTGGAAAAAGTTAGAAGGTAAAAAGTTGAAATGTTGAAAGGTTAAGGCTTTTATATCAAGGCTATGCTATCAAATGTAGATACTTGATACTAACTACTTTATTCTACCAAAGCTATTTAATTTTCTGAAGGTGTCCCCACAATATTTTCTTTGCATTTAAATCGCTATCCAGATGATGGAGATGTGGAGCATAGATAATTCTGGTCGTTTCATGAACGATGATTTCATTCTGCCAGGTAAAGTTCAATCTCAAATCAACAAACTCCACTCCGAAAGATAACATAATGGCAGGTTTGAAAAATCGATGCAGTTCTACAAAATCTGTTCCTTTATAATTTGAGTAGTTTAAAAGTGCGAAATCTGGCGTACCCAAATCTACAGCTTTAACAATTTTCCTCAACAGCTCCCTGCCTTGCTCGGTACTGACCTCATGTGCACCATCATTAACTAAAATGAGTACTGATTTTTTATTCCCGCCTAAAAATTTAAATGTTTTTTCAGGAGCAGATTCTGCCACTTGATGCAGAATTTCAGGAGTTTCTGGGTAAACTTTAGGAGAGTTTGTAGGATTAATCTCCGGAATTTGCGCTATTTCTTGCTTGAAAACAGGTTCTTCTGCTAGTTTAACAGAAACATTTTCGATAGTAGAAACTGGCTCAGTATTACGTACAGGCAGAATTTCTACGTTTTCATCCTTTACCAGAAAAACCTCTTCAGTAAAAAATAAACGTAAAGCATTCGCATTGTTGGTAACCTGGTTTTCCATTCGTATTTTTGCTGGATAATAATTTCTGTTAAAATTAGTTAAATATCTTATAATAGCCCTGCTAATTGTTACTTTTATCCCTTAAAATTTATAGAGTACCCTGCGTGAAAAAAGCTTACTCCTTATTTTTTTTCTGCTTAATGTATAGCATTTCGTTTGCGCAAAACGTTGCTGTGGTAAACGGAAAATCGATAAGTGCTAAAGAATTTTTGTGGGCATACAAAAAAAGCCATAACGGAAATATTAGTGTGCCGTATGATACTTTACAAGCCTATTTAAATTTGTACATCAATTTTAAGCTGAAGGTTTTAGATGCCCGCGAGATGGGGTTGGACAAAAGCGCAGATTACCAGGAAGAAATTAAAACCTTTGAGGATGCCTTGGCTACACATAAAAAAGCTGGGGTTAGTAGCAAAGATCATGATTTCTTACTGAATGAATACCGCGAAGGGGTTTTAATGTTCAATGTTTCAGAACAAAAAATCTGGAACAAGGCGCAGGAAGATGAGCAGGCCATAAATGAATTTTATGCTAAAAACCAAAATAATTACAATAAACCTCTAAACGAGGTAAGAGGAGCGGTAATTGCCGATTACCAACAAAGTTTAGAAGAAAAGTGGCTAAAAAGCCTTAAACAGAAATATCAGATCAAAATTAATGAAAGTGAGTTAAAGAAGCTTGCCAAATTATAACCAACATGATTTTGTTGACGATAAGTATTAAATTTGAAAATATAATAAATAGAATGAAGAAAGTTTTTTTAGTAGCAACCGCTCTAACTTGCCTGTTTTTAAACAGTTTTGCTCAAAAACACACCGTAGATAAAGTTGCTGCTGTTGTAGGAAACAATATTATCCTGCTATCTGACTTAGACCAACAATACGCACAATATCTTTATCAGGGAAACCAACCAAACAATAGTATTAAGTGTAAAATATTACAACAAACCTTAACCCAAAAATTACTTAAGCAACAGGCTGAAATCGACTCGGTAATGGTTGATGATGGCGCTGTTGATGAAGAAGTAAACAAGCGAATGCGTTACAGTATGCAAAGGGCCGGTGGGCAGGAGCGTTTGGAGCAGTTCTTAAACAAATCGGTATTACAGTATAAAGATGAAATCAGACCATCCATAAAAGATGATTTGATTGCAAATAAAATGCAGCAAAAAATTACCGAAAACATTAATGTTACGCCAATGGAGGTGGAAAAGTACTTCAAATCGTTAGGCGATAGCATTCCTGAATTTAATACGGAGGTTGAAGTTGGAGAGGTGATTTTAAATCCACAATTAACGAGGGCAGAAAAACAGAAATTCCGCGATAAGATTGAAGCGCTTCGTTTAAGGGTTAAAAGTGGTGAAGATATGGGGGTTTTGGCCAAAACCTATTCCGAAGATCCAGGTTCTGCCTCAGACGGCGGTGATTATGGTTTTATTGATAGAAACACCATGGTTAAAGAATTTACGGCCTGGGCATTCAAATTAAAAGCCGGAGAAATTTCACCCGTGTTCGAAACAGATTATGGCTTCCACTTTTTACAGGTTTTAGAGCGTAGAGGCGAGCAGGTACATGTTAGACATATTTTAATTATGCCTAAAACTACGCCAGAAAGTTTAACACGTTTAAAATTGCATGCAGATAGTATTTACAACAAAATCATTGGCAAGAAATTAAGCTTCGCTGCTGCGGCAAACCTTTATTCAGATAATAAAGAGACTAAATACAACGGTGGTATGATGATGAATGCCGAAAACGTTCAGGCAAGAAGTACTTTTATTCCGGTTGACAAATTGGATCCTTCAGTATTTCTGGTAATTGATACCATGAAGGTTGGCGGCATTTCCAAACCTGATTTATTTACTGCAGCTGATGGTAAACAAGGCTACCGTATTTTATATCTTAAATCGAAAATTCCACCACATAAAGCAAACTTAGCTCAAGATTTTCCAAAAATCAGAGATGCCGCGCAAAGTGATAAAATTAATCGTACTTTAAGCGAATGGTTTCAAAAACGTCGTGAGAGTACATATATTAAAATCGACGACGAATTTAACACTTGTGATGAATTAAAAATCTGGACTAAAACCGCCACAGCCGCAAAATAACACCAATGCAGTATAAAAACGAAGTAGAAGCTGTTGATGCACTTCATCAATCTTTCAACAACATTAAAGCTGAAATAAGCAAAGTAGTAGTTGGACAAGATGACATCATAAAATCTGTTTTGATTGCCATTTTTAGTAACGGACATTGTCTGTTGGTTGGCGTACCAGGACTGGCTAAAACTTTACTTGTACAAACTGTGGCCTCCGTTCTCGATCTTGATTTCAACAGGATCCAATTTACACCAGATTTAATGCCAAGCGACATTATCGGTGCAGAGATTTTAGGGGAAGACAGGCACTTTAAATTTATAAAAGGGCCTGTTTTTTCTAATATTATCCTTGCTGATGAAATTAACCGTACCCCTCCAAAAACGCAGGCAGCACTTTTAGAGGCCATGCAGGAGAAATCGGTTACCGCAGCAGGGCAAACACATACCTTGCCTAAGCCATTTTTCGTCCTGGCTACGCAAAACCCTATTGAGCAGGAAGGAACATATCCCCTACCCGAAGCTCAATTAGACCGTTTTATGTTCAATATCCAGTTAAATTATCCTGCTTTTGCAGATGAATTGAATATCGTAAAAAACACCACGAGTAATAAAACCATCCAGCTACAGAAAATTATCCATGCAGATGACATCCAGTATTTTCAAAAACTGATCCGTGAGATTCCCGTAACAGATCATGTACTGGAATATGCCGTTAAACTCGTATCGAAAACCCGTCCGAATACAGAGTTTGCTACTGATGCCGTTAATAAATACATTAGTTGGGGTGCCGGTCCGCGTGCTTCACAGTTTTTAGTGTTGGGTGCCAAATGCCATGCCGCAGTAACCGGAAAATACTCCCCCGATATTGAAGATGTAAAAGCAGTTGCAGAACCAATTTTACGCCACCGCATTGTACGTAATTACCGCGCCGAGGCCGAAGGTTTATCAATTGAAAACATTATTAAAAATTTATTGTAGCATTAGGTTCGTTACTAGGCTAGTCGGGATTTGTAATCCCTATTTTGAATACCTATTGCAGCTAATTTAATTTCCCTGATTATTATTGAATTCTGCCGTGCACAATAATGAGAAATTTTCAGAGCGTCCATAAAAATAATTTGCAATTCGTTGAAAATAAATATCTTTGCAACAAATTCACAGCAATGCTACGTCAACTACATATCCAGCAACTAAACTTTAGCCCGTCTTGTGGCATAAAGGACTTGGGTAGTGACTTCAATTCCCTTTCCAACCCTTAGTCCGGTTTTCAGTTTCAACATTGTAAAATCCAATTTAAATCAATTTATTACACATTTGCTAAGCAATAACTGCTTAGCAAAAATCAACGATATCCGTTATGGACATTTATACCACTGTAGAAGAAAAATATCTACAGGCCATTGAAGAATTGCGCTGGGGCGAATTACCACAGGCACTTCATTATTTTAACGAAATTATTGTTTCCGCCCCTGATTATGCCAGAGCTTATTTTCAGCTGGGCAATATTTATCAAAACCATTTTAAAGATTATAAAACCGCAGGTTATTATTACAAGCGTTGCATAGAACTAGACCCTGATTTTCCGGAGGTATACAAACCCTACCTGGAACTTGTTATTATACTTAAAATGCGCAAATTGGTAAAACAGATTGCAGAAAAGGCTTTACTTGTGCCTGGTGTTTGCGAATCGCATATTTATGAATGTTTAGGCTTACATGCTGAGCAACAATTAAATTTTGAAGAAGCGGCAAACCATTTCAAAAAGGCAGAACTTTTTAATGCCCTTCATGAAGAGCAACGCACTTTACAGGAGCACCAAACCCGCGTTAAAGGCAAGATAAATAGTACGAAAGTGATGATTTACGATTTACAAGGATAAAGGCAGTGCATTTTATCCCCTTTGACAACTTTTTATCTTAAAATACTATTCGCCAAATTGCCCTTGTTATTTTAATTTTGTTACTATCTTTACCACACAATTAGAAAGCATAATTTTAAAATCAAAAATATTCGATATGTCAGCTCACGATTCACACGCACCGGTTCAGCAAACAAAAGGCATTTGGGCTTTGCCATTAACGGCTTGGATTATTGTTTTAATCCTGCTTGTGGCGTTCACCAGACCAATTTTTCACCATGGTGAAGAGACTTCTTCACATGAGAAAACTGAAGCACACCATACAGAAGCGCCTGAATCGCATCACTAGGCATTAAGTTAAAGGATCAAAAAGCGCTGCAAATCAGCGCTTTTTGATTTCCTATATACCCATAATCTGTCTGTTAAGTTCCAAAAAATCACTATGGATTATCGAATAGACAAGGGTTTATGATTCATTTTTCATATTGAGTTTGAAACTCAATTTTATCTTAAATCCGTAGAGACGCGACGCTTAATTCAACAAACTGAAACAGATCGGAGCGTCAGCAGCTATTTATCTAACTGTCCCATAATGTTTGGGAAATCGGTAATAATACCATCTACACCTAAACTTTTAAAGTATTTTACCTCCTTCACTGTGTTTACTGTCCAGGGTATAATTTTAATGCCCATTTCATGGCAACGGTCTACCAATCCCTTACCAACCAACACCGAATAAGGGCTATAAATAGTTGGTTTAAATCCTAATTTGTCAATATAATCTTCAAAAGGTTCTTTTTCATCAATCAATAAAGAAGTTTGTATTTTTGGATATTTCTCGTGCAAATACTGCAGCGTACGCATATCAAACGATTCGATAATCACCCGTTTGGCAATTTTTTTTGAATGAACGACATCCATGATCAGCTCCACAAATTCTGCAGGCTCCGGATGAAATTCATTGTCGCCATTTTTAATCGTTTTTGTTTCAATGCTGTAAACGGGTTTACTCATTTTGTGTTCTTCAACGTAAGCCTCAACTGCATCTATGGTTTCGGAGAGTAAAGGCTTATAGGCTTTAAACTTCATCTGCCCGGGAAAACGGTTGTGAACTTTGCTGCCTACATCAAACTTTTTAATCTGCTCATAGTCCATTTTATAAATGTTATAATTCTTTTGATCCTTTAAAGTAATCGGCTTGCCATTGGGCAGCAAAGAAATTTCGTTATTGAAATAGGGTTCTTGCGAAAGCACTACTTGTTTATCCTTAGAAATTACGGCATCCATCTCGAGGGTGGTAACGCCTAAATCTATCGCTTTCAACATTCCTTCAACAGTATTCTCCGGCATAATACCACGAGCGCCGGCTTTACCCTGAACATCAAACTTTTTTCTTTGAGCAGAAACCTGAAAAAACAATAAAACGAGCGTAGAGAAGAAAAGTAATTTTTTGTGCATAAATTTTAAACGTAAAAAGGGTAATTTTATTAGTAGGCTGACAACTTTAATAATAAATACGAACGGAAATTACCAACGTAAAATGTCATAATAAAAAAGGGCCTCTTTTTATAGATAGCCCCTCTTTAATTCACATTTTTGTTATTTATCTTTCTGCTGGCACAAAAGCCTGTACAATTAGGTTCCAGCTTGCATCTGCTGCCTTTTCATAAACGAAAACATAGTTAAAACTTTCACGTAAATCGGCCTTGTAATCGATAGTGGCAACACCATAGGTATAAGCCAGATCGCTGCCGATTGCTTTGTCTACACCAGTTGTTTTCAGGTTAATTTTACTGATCATGCTGTTATAAAAAGCAATAATTTTTCCTTTTCCATCAATGGCTTCGTTACCAGGGAAAAGCAAACGTGCATCGTTGTTTAAAAAGCCGCCAAAGGCAGCAATACCATGCGTTTTTAATAAGGTGTTTAATGTTTTCTCGGTAGTTAATATTATATCCCTTCCTGCTTTAATTTCTTTTTCATTTAAGAACTTTGGAGCAACATGATCTTTAGGTTCAACAAACTGTGGCGTAATCTTAGCTAAAGGTTTATTACTTTCTGTCCCTAAATCAATAGCTAATTTCCATCTGCCGTTTTCCGGCTTCCAGATCGATAAGTATTGACCGTATTTTTTCTCTGAAGTCCCAACTTCATATGGTCCTGTAGTAAAACCTAAATCACCACTCCGCGATACTTTTGCCAAATTTGGTGTCCATGTTACATCATTTTCTGCATTTGCCTTGGCTGCATAAAAAGTTTTAGCATTAACAGGGTTTGGTCTGAATACCAAAGTGTTGGTGGTTGAATAGTCTATAAAAGCTTCTTTATCTCCATTTTTGGCAATTGACTTAGCAAAATCCTTTTCAGCATTTATTAAAGATTTGGTTGTTCCGTCGCTTTTTTGAGCAAAAGCACCTAAAGCTAAAAGCGAAGCGATTGCTGTTGAAAATATTTTTTTCATTATATGTTTAAGTATAGTTGTGCGAATATAAAATTTTATCAGTTGGCTAACTTCAAAAGTAATTAACAATTACACATAAAAGCTATTTATTTTCCCTGGCAGATCAATTTCTTTCCCTTTGAAATGAGCAGGCGGATGACCCTGTAAAAAATTTTTCCTTTTAACCAGTCTGGGGATGACCTTACTACAGAGCTAACTAAGCCTTACTCCAGGTAGTTCCTTCTTTGCCATCTTTGAGCTGGATGCCTAATTCCTGCAATCCGATGCGGATACGATCAGAAGTGGCATAATCTTTATTCGCTTTTGCTTCGGTTCTTAGGTTGATTACCATATCTAGAACGCCATTTAAGTCATTTCCTCCGGCATCTTCATCTTTCAACCCTAAAATATCGAATACGAAATCGTTGATCAGTTGTTTTAACTTTTCTAAAGCATCTGCCGAAATTTTTCCTTTACCATCGTACACCGTATTGATGATGCGAACGGCTTCGAATAACTCGGCAACTAAAATCGGACTGTTAAAATCATCATTCATCGCATTAATGCACTTCTCTTTCAATGCATCGATATCAAAATCGTTTTGTTCAGAAACTGATAATTTATCTAACAGGCCAATGGCCGACATTAAACGACGGAAGCCTTTCTCCGAAGCATCCAGTGCGTCGTTAGAAAAATCTAAAGTACTACGGTAATGCGCCTGTAGCATAAAAAACTTAACCGTCATCGGGCTGTAGCCTTTCTTCAATAACGGGTGGTCGCCAGTAAACAACTCTAACGGAAGGAAACCGTTACCCGCCGACTTAGACATACGCGTACCGTTTACCGTAAGCATATTGGTATGCATCCAATAACGGGCAGGCTGTTTATGGCTGCAAGCCTCAGATTGCGCAATCTCGTTAGTATGGTGTGTTGCTGCCAAATCCATTCCACCTCCGTGAATATCAAATTCAGCACCTAAATATTTAGCGCTCATGGCCGAACATTCGATATGCCAGCCCGGAAAACCCATGCCCCATGGCGATTGCCATTGCATCAAAGTTTCTGGCTTTGCTTTTATCCATAGTGCAAAATCTAACCTTCCACGTTTCTCGTCCTGTCCACCCAGTTCGCGGGTATTGTTCAGCATATCTTCGAGGTTTCGGTTGGTTAAAATCGTATAATTATACTCTTTGCTATATTTTTCTACATCAAAATATACATTGCCCTCTACCTCATAACCATAACCATTGGCAATGATGACCTTGATCATTTCAATCTGCTCTATAATATGGCCTGTAGCAGTGGGTTCTATACTTGGCGGCTGCGTGTTGAACATGCGCAATACATCATGGAAACCTAAGGTATATTTCTGCACAATTTCCATTGGCTCAAGCTGCTCCAGTTTCGCACGTTTGGCAAACTTATCATCGCCCTCATCTCTGTCGCCCTCCAAATGGCCTGCATCCGTAATATTACGTACATAACGCACCTTATAACCAGCATACTTCAGGTACCTGAAAATTAAATCGAAAGAGATAAATGTACGACAATTGCCAAGATGCACATCGCTGTAAACAGTAGGACCGCAAACATACATCCCAACATTGGGTGCATTTAAGGGTTGAAAAAGTTCTTTTTTGCGCGAAAGCGTATTGTAAAGCTGTAAGCCAGTATCCATATTGCAAATGTAATATTTAGTTAGAAAGTTAAAACCTTTAAAATGGTATTGTTGAGTATATGATTTTTAGCTAACATTTATAAATGGTATCCGTGCTGCCAGTGTTACCATCTGAACGTGAAACAAATTTAAATCCCTATTTTTAGGTTTTCCTATCAAATATCAATAAATGGTTCAGATCAGAGAAATTTCGGTAACAGATGCCGAAAGCGTAGCCACACTTTCCACACAATTGGGTTATCAAAGTAACATCAGGCAAACATCAGCAAGAATTAAACATATTAATAACAGTAACGAAAACTGCGCCTTCGTTGCGTTAATTGATAACAAAGTAGTAGGCTGGATTCACGGTTTTTACACTTTAAGGGTAGAATCTGATGCATTTGTAGAAATTGGAGGTTTAATTGTGGATGAAAATTACCGAAACCTAAAAATCGGGAAGCAGTTAATTGAAAATGTAAACATTTGGGCGAAAAAGCATGAGGTAAAAAAAATAAAAGTAAGGTGTAACGTTAAACGGACTGAAAGTCATCGGTTTTACAAGCAGATTGGCTTTAAAGAAAATAAACAGCAAATCGCTTTTGAAATGGGGTTAATTTTTTTAGTGTCTGATAGAAATAGCTGACACCACGGGCAATGGTATTTTAGGCTTATGATTTTTAGCCAACATTCACAGGCAACATATTTCATTATTTACTTTGCCCAAAGGCTTTAAGACTTTTTATTTTTTTGAAAAGGTACGGCCCTACTTGTTGGGAAAAGCAGTCCCTCTTTCCGCTGTAGTCCCGATGAAAAAATCGGGAGCTGCCGCTTCAATAGGGTTTAAGTTAACCGATTTAAACAATTAACCTAACTTATTATTACAACGCTCAAACATTTCGGCATTGCAACAATTCAATCCTATTCGTTAACTTTGTATCATGATTGATTTACCGGTAGTACCTGCTGTGACTGAAGTAAAGCGTAAACCAGATTGGTTACGTGTAAAATTACCCGTTGGTAAAGAATATGCACAGGTTCGCAGTTTAGTAGACACGCACAAGCTCCATACCATCTGCGAAAGTGGCAATTGCCCTAATATGGGCGAATGTTGGGGTGCAGGTACAGCAACATTCATGATTTTAGGAAACATCTGTACCCGCAGCTGTTCTTTTTGTGCGGTAGCCACAGGCCGTCCTTTGGCTGTTGATGTTGATGAGCCTAACCGCATTGCCGATTCGGTAAGGTTAATGGGGGTTAAACACTGTGTAATTACTTCGGTAGATCGTGATGACTTAAAGGATGGCGGTTCCATCATCTGGGCAGAAACCTTGCAAGCTATTCGCAGAGAAAGTCCAATTACTACCTTAGAAACCTTGATTCCGGATTTTAAGGGCCAATGGGATAACTTGTACCGCGTTTTGGAAGAACGTCCGGAGGTGGTTTCGCACAACATGGAAACCGTTAAGCGTTTAACCAGACAAGTGCGTATCCAGGCAAAATATGATCGAAGTTTAGAAGCCCTAAGAAGAATCTCTGAATTTGGTTTAAGAACAAAAACAGGTATTATGCTTGGTTTGGGCGAAACTGAAGAAGATATTTTCGAAGCCATGGACGATTTAGTAGCCAATGGCGTGCACATCTTAACTTTAGGGCAATATTTACAACCAACCCGCAACCACCATCCTGTAGTTGATTGGATTCACCCTGATACCTTTGCCAAGTTTAAGGAAGTTGGCTTGGCAAAAGGCTTAAAATACGTTGAAAGTGGTCCGCTGGTTCGTTCATCTTACCATGCCGAAAAACACTTGTTTCCTATTGAAGGGATAGTATAGTTTACTCACACAAATAAAATACAAAAGTTTTATAACTATATTCCTTGATGGAATGTCTTTATAAAACTTTTTTTTGCTTTTGCTGTTGTGTAATGTATCTTAGTATCCATAGTGACTGCATTTAAAAAATTAACCTTAACTGAGCCAGAACTTGTGCTAGCACTGCAATCGAAAGATCCAGCGGTACTAAAAACACTATACAGCATGTATTCGTCAGCGCTTTATGGTGTTATTTCACGCATTATTACCCACTCCGAGCTTGCTGAAGATATTTTACAAGAAACTTTTGTAAAGATCTGGCAATCTGCCGCACATTATGATCATACTAAAGGACGTTTATTCACGTGGATGATGAATATTGCCCGCAATTTATCGATCGATAAATTACGTTCTAAAGATTTTAAGAATTCACTCAAAAACCAAGATATAGAAAATAACGTAAGTTTTGTTGATGAGCAAAACAAGGTTACGTTTAATCCCGATGTTCTTGGTGTTAAGCAACTTGTAAATAACCTTAAACCGGATTTGCAAGCGGTTCTTGATTTAGTTTATTACAAAGGCTTCACCCATGTGGAAGCCGCAGAAAAGTTAGATCTGCCATTAGGTACGGTGAAAACCCGGATCCGATTGGCTATTATTGAGTTGAGAAGGAATTTTAATTGAGCGTGGAAAATTTAAAAGCATATATCGAATCTGGAGTACTTGAACTGTATGTTTTGGGTGATTTATCACCTGAAGAAACATTGCGGGTGGAGGAAATGGCATCTCAATATCCTGAGGTAGGGGATGAAATAGCTGCTATAGAGCGAGCTATGGAGAGGTATGCTATGCAAAATGCTTTACAGCCATCTCCGGATGTAGAAACAAGATTATTCGAAAAATTGGGATTAAATGAATTTGAAGATGATTTGAATGTCCAGCCCGAACCAATTTATACAGAAGAAGCAAAAATTATACGTTTGGACGGAAGCGATGGCAAAGTGAGGGTTTTACGTTATGCCTTGGTAGCTTGTATCGCTTTATTGATAATAAGTACAGTGGCACTATTTATTACATACAATAAATTAAATGCCGCGCATGATCAGATTGCCAGCTTAAGCCTGGATAAACAGAAATTTGCCGGAGTAGTAAGTAAGCTTGAGTTTGAAAACCAAGGCCTAGGAAATATGGCCGCAATGGCCGATAGCAAAGAATGGGCAACCATCCGTATGGCGGGGCAGGCTTTTAGTCCGGCGTCTAAAATGAAGGTTTATTGGAATAAAAAAGATAAGAGTGTATTGATCAATTATGTGGCCATGGATTTACCAAAAACTGATGCCGAACATGAATACCAGCTCTGGGCTTTGGTAAATGGCAAGCCTGTAAGTTTAGGTGTTTTCGGAAAAATAGATTCTACCCATAATGAAGCTGTGGTAAAAATGCAAGCCATACAGGAAGCGCAAGCTTTTGCGGTAACCTTAGAGCCTATGGGTGGAAGTGTTAATCCAACAATGGATAAACTAACCGTCATGGGTGGCGTTTAAAGCATAATAATCAAATAACTTATTATAATCCCGACATAAAAAATGCCGGGATTTTTTGTTTAGTAATCGGCGCACTGAATTTGTTTCAGGGTCTTTACTATCACCTTGGTCATGTTTCCACGAGTCATGAAGTAGAGATAGATCTTATAGATAAAGATCTATGCCCGCCTTTATGGGCAGGCACTGTGGTCGTATTCTAGGTTTACCCACTATCGCCTTGGTTCGTGTCTCCACGAATAAAAGAATTTAAGACTTAGCAGCGTACTTTACTTCTTCATAAGGCTGTACCAATACCCATCCTTCGCCAAAAAACTCCAACTGAAAAGATTCGCCACTTCCCCTACCGATGAAAGAGCCAAATGTTAAATTGGTTTTAATGTTTGGCGTTAAATTTTCTGACCAGGCTACGGTAGCATTTGGATCAGTATACACAGGCTGGTTGCCCGTTACCCTTAATAATATGGGTTCGCCATGTGTAGTAATGGCAATATAACCACTTCCTGATAATTTTACCTGGAATAAACCACCGCTCATCATCCCTGCAATGCTTTTTAACATTTTTATTTCATTTTTAATATTATCCTCTAAAGCTAAAACATCATTACCGTTTACAAAAACTGCTTCGTTTTGAAGCTTAATAATTTTAACTTTTTTTCCTTCATCTGCCAGATACAATTTACCGGTTCCTGTTGCATGCATGAGTGAAGTACCCTCGCCAGAGATCGCTTTTTTTAATAAACCGCCCAACCCTTTACTCAATAGCCCTTCTCTTTTAAAATCAATATTTCCGATGTAAGCTACCATAGAACCTGCTTTTGCCAGGATTCTTTGGTTTTTCAGATTAACCTCCAGCATGGCAGGTTTCTCTAATTCAAAAAAATCATTTTCATTTGGGTTTTCAGCCGATTCCTGAATCAACTCACTAAGCGTGTATTCTTTTTGTGCCATAAATTTGTTTTCCGTTCTAAAATATCTGTTAACTAAAATATTCCTTTGAATTATAAACTATTAGCATAGAAGCTAATAAAGCTTTTTTAAATAAAATTGTATTAATCTATTTAGATATGAGTTTTTTAATCTCTTTTGGTATTCTTGTTGCAAGCTGCGATGCAGGAACCACAAATTGTTCCTCTGCTAAATAATCGCCTGCTCTGCCATGGATATAGCAGGCCAGAATAGCGGCATCTGCCGCCGGATATCCCTGTGCTTTAAAACTGGCAATCATGCCAGTAAGCACATCCCCCATCCCTCCTTGTGCCATGGCCGGATTACCTGTAGGGTTAATAAATATCTTACCTGTTGGTAAACAGATAAAAGTATATTGGTTTTTAAGCACGATAACTATTTTATGCTGCTTAGCCCATAATTTGGCACTCTGCACCCTATCCCACCAATTTTCATGCTCACCAAATAACCGATCGAACTCTTTCATATGTGGGGTGATCACAGTATTTGCAACAAGTTTATCGATCAAATCTGGTTTTTTGCCCAAAATGTTCAGCGCATCTGCATCAATGATGAGTGGCCGTTTTGCCATTATCAAACTTTCTAATAGTTTCTCATGATCAGGCTCGGTACCTAAGCCGGGACCAATAGCAATTGCCTGATATTTCTTTGGATCCTCTATCCTGGTGTATTCATCCCTTGGCAATGCCATTACCTCTGGTAATGTAGCGTTTAAGGCGGTTAATCCACTCCGTGGAATACATGCCGTGGTCAATCCTGCGCCAGTATGTAAACAAGCCATGGCAGAAAGTAAGGCTGCGCCCATGGTATTGCTGTTCCCTGCTATAATCAATGCATGACCATATGTGCCTTTATGACTGAACAATCTTCGGGGCTGTAGGATCTTTTCTATATCACGTGCTTCCAGTAAATAAAAATCTGATTCTTGCTTTTGGATAAAAACTTCATCCAGATCAATATCAACGGCTTCAAATTTTTCAGTCGCCATGGCCGACTCCGGAAAGAAAAAATTAATCTTTGGCCTTTGAAAGCAAATGGTTTTATAGGCTTTTATGCCATTATAATCTTTAGGTAATTTACCTTCAGTAAAAAAACCTGTAGGCACATCAACGGCATATACTTTTTTGTTCAGTTTGTTTATAACCTGTGCCAGCGCTTCAAAGTCTCCACTTAGTGGCTTATTCAATCCAGAACCCAAAATCGCATCAATGATGATATCGGCCTTCAGATTTTTTAGCTCTGCAGCCTTATTGATAATTGTTTTTTTACAGCGTGTTTCCTGCATCCGTTGCAGGTTAATTGCAAAATCATCGCTTTGCTTTTCCGTGAAGTTAACTATGTAAACTTTTAAATTATCATATCCGTTAGCAATAAGTAAGTGTGCGATAGCCAGTCCATCCCCTCCATTATTTCCCTTCCCGCAAAAGATCGCTATGCTTTTATTTGTATCGAACTCATTTCTTAAAAAGCATTGCACAAAGGCCCTGGCGGCTTTTTCCATCAAATCAATTGATGCAATAGGATTGTTGGTGATGGTAAAATGATCAGCACTGCGCATTTGGGCAGATGTAAGCAACGTTCGCATATGACTAAAATAAGAGTATACAGCTATAATACAAAAGATTGAATTTTGTTTGATTTTTGTGTCTGATGATAACAGATTTAAAACAATTTATAGCAATTGCTTTTTATTTTATACCTTTTACCCATCGTTAGCCTTGTCTGTCGAATTAAATTAAATCTCAAAACTATGAATCAAAAACCTTCAAATGCATTTATAGCAGCCTCCTGGATTGCCCTGGGCACTGGAATGATTGGCTTTATTGTGGGCCTGTGGCGTTCTGACATGCTCCTTAATGAAAAAGGATATTATTTTACCGTATTGATGTTTGGACTTTTCGCGGTAATTTCTTTGCAAAAAGCTGTTCGAGATAAACTGGAAGGCATCCCTGTAACAGAAATTTATTATGGCATCAGTTGGTTTTCTACTTTATTAACCATTACGTTATTGGTAATTGGTTTGTGGAACGCAACCTTGTTGCCTAGTGAAAAGGGGTTTTATGCCTTTGCTTTTTTACTCTCACTTTTTGGCGCCATAACAGTCCAAAAAAATACTAGGGACAGCCAGATCGCGCATAAAAACAAAGATCAGGATAACTAAAATAGCTAATGATACTCAAAAAATTAAAGCAGGCCTTATGAAAATTATTCATAAAGCCTGTTGCTTTTTTATTTACGGAAAAGACTAATCAGCAAGTAATTTATCGGTTTTACTTAGATGTATATTTGCCAATTCTATTTGAAAATCGAGTAATTTCTTTTTGGATTTAAAATTTGTAACATTAATAATCTTTACGAAAAACTGTATCGACTCAAAAAGTTCATCCACCTGAAGATTAAAATAGCTGCCACCTGCAAAGTACTTATAATCAGATGAGGTAAATTTTTCTATCAGTTTTTTATCTTCTTCATTTACCTGCTCACTGTACAAAGGGTTTGTGAGTAATTTTAGAAGTTCTTTTTTAAATTTAATTTCTTCATTCTTGACCAAATACATCTGTTGCTCAATCGTTTCAACAGCCGTACGTGTATGCATGAAAGATGTTACCTGCGCGATTTTATGATGACAATCATTCTGCCCTTCTAAAAGTGAATGGATGGCTTGATAGTTGCGATAAAAATTTATAAATTCTTCCTTTCGACCTTGCTCACAGGCAAGAGATAGAAAATACTCAAAAATCTGCATATCTAGTCTTTTCAGTTGATCTTCCAAATCTTTGGATTCACTTTCTAAGCGATTAATTAATTCCCGACAATCAGCCTGTGTGTATCTTTTTCCATCGTAATCAAAGGTTTTAACTTCAAAAGTTTTATCCTCAATCTGCTTAAGCAGATTTAAATCTTCATTAATACCATCATGGAGATATATCAAACTCAGATTTTCATCGCTAAAAAAATGATTAACCTCTAACGGGATAGTAAACGTAGTTTTTTCAAATGCACCAGCATCAAAATCGATTGGTGGATTTCTAAAATCAAAATAGCCGTTATACAGCTGATGGAATGCATTTTTTCGCTGATTTTCAAAAAAATCTTCCTCAAACTTACTAATATCTGAAATTACAGGTGTATCTCCATAATCTATTGCATCAAAAAGCTTTTTGGTAATCAGTTCAAGTACTTCATCTTTATTAACCAACAAATCTATCGCTATACCGGAGCCATAACTTTTCAACGGAAAATTCAGTTTCTTAAGATGCGTTACCCTATCTGAGGTACTTGGATGTGAAGACCATTGATCCTTCAAAACGAGTTTACTTTTATTGAATTTATTGTAATGCTCTTCTGACACTATTGGAAGATTATGCACTGTCCTGATCTGCTGAAGACTGGCATAAAAATCCATCACAAATTTTTGCTGTGGAAAAATGTTATTGGTTTTTTCCCTATCCTTAATTTTATCGTTATAATAATTAAATACATTGTTCAGCGAATAGTCGGCAAGTTGCAGACGGTGAAGAGCGGTAATTAACGCATCAGAACCAGCTACGCTTGCGGCAACCGTATCTGCATGAAATTCCATTTCCCTGGAAAGTGCCAAATGGTTCAGGTTAACAACATCGTAAATCTTTTTTAGTATAAACTGTATTCCAGTTGTTATTTTACCGGCTAAAACAACAAAAATCGCGAAGTAATTGCTCACATTTGCTATCTGTTGTGCAAAATGACTGTAACCTTCGTTATCGTAAAGTGTATTGTAAATGACTTGGTTAACATTATACACATAACTTCCGGTACGCATACTCTTTTGTGAAAAATGCCCAAATTCATGTGCAAGAATCGCCTTTAGCTCGTCTATCGATATTGTATTCATAAGCCCCAGGCCAATGTGCAGGTTTTTTCTTACCGGAAGAAACATGCTCCAGAAACTGGAATCATAGAATACAGAGGCATTAACGTCTGACGAAAAGTAAACCTTTTTAGGAAAATCAGTACCTACTGCGATAACAATTTCATCAATCATTTTAAAAAGCTCGGGTTGTTCTGCTTTTGTAACCTGTGTTAGGTGGGAACGGTCAATTTTGTTTACCTTAAATATGAACTTTACCAGAAAGATCAAAATCAACACTCCAAAACAAATCAATCCACCGCCAAGCATAATTGTAATTATCATCGGCTTGGCTACAATGAGCATGAGCCCGGCATACGCTGAAAGGACAGTTAAAACCACCGCGGCAGAGACCAACAGAAGGTAGGTTAGCACAAATAATAAAATAGCCATAATAGATTTACGGGCCATTTTCTTAAAATTTGCAGAAGGGTGGAGCGCGTTTTCGTACATAAAGATATTGTTTGGTAATGCAAGATAACAAAACTGGTAAATGCTCAAAAGCGCTTTAAAAAAATTAACAATAAATATCGCAATAAAGCCAAAAGGATAAATGATTCAAAAAAAATTAAATTGTTAATTTGAACCATGCACTTAAGGCAAAGTATTTTCATTTTAGAGGTAAATTTGTAATCTTGTAAATAGTGCAATAGAACGAATGTAACTGATATGGCTGATCAAATCATTATTGGCGTTACCGACTGTAGTAAATATGAAATTTACCGCGACTGGGTGTTATCTTACGATAAAGATGTAGCGGTAATCCAACTTGGATATAAGCTCGATAACTTCGACGAGATCAAAAAATGCGATGGTATTGTTTTAACTGGAGGTGAAGACGTACATCCACGATTTTATAACCAACCAGAATATTATCCTTACTGTTATGATGATGACGTAAGTGAAAAACGTGATGAATTTGAATTTAAGGTGTTAACCTATACCGAAGCCAATTCTATCCCCGTTTTAGGCATTTGCAGGGGTATTCAGGTTGGGAATGTGTTTTTTGGAGGCACTTTAATCCCAGACATCCCAACATGGGGTAAATTCGATCATTCTAAAATGCACGATAAATCAGACCGCTATCATGAGATTATGGTAAATCCCTCTTCCTGGTTAAGCCAGATTGTAAATACCGATAAGGGATTAGTAAACAGCAACCACCATCAAAGCACTGATAAAACAGGGAAAGGACTTGTGGTGAGTGCCATTTCTCCTGACGGGGTTACCGAAGCGATGGAACGAATCGAACCCAAAGGCAAATCCTTTCTATTGTTAGTACAATGGCATCCCGAGCGGTTGAAAGATCAGCAAGGCCCTTTTAGCAAAAATATACATGAGGCTTTTATTCGTGCTATTAAGACTAATCTAAAGAATGAAAGCGAATAGACTGAAAATAAATTGACATACTAATATCAAGGGATTTAATAAATAATAGGGCGATCATTTAAGGAAGTAATGAAATGAGAAGTGACAGCGACAATCAACTTATAGAAGGCGAAATTGCCGATTACTTACTAACGGATGAGGGCATCTTGATTTCATATAGTAAAAGCATTTTGCGTACTGTAGAAAATATTAAAGCCAATGTCGCACTGGTGAAGAAAATAACCAATAACAAAAAAGTTCCATTATTAATTTATTTAAAAAATTCTCCCGTACCAGATAAAGAAACCAGAAAATTTTCAACAGAACAATTGCCTCAAATTTATACGGCTATGGCCATGGTTTCAAAACCTAGTTTGGCGCAATTGATTATGAAGATTTTATTTAAGTTTCAAAATCCCCCCATCCCAATTAAATCGTTTGCGGATGATCAGAAAGCCATGGAATGGCTAAAGCGTTTTTTGTAAGTTAAGATGGCTTGATTATTTGTGAGACGATGACCTTATCAGTTAAGTCTTCGGCACCGCTCAGACTGACAAAGCTCCAGCCTAAGCCCCCACTCTGTGCTCTCTGCGTCTTTCTCTTTGACGCCTGTGGTTAAATTGAGAAAACAACACCCCCATTAAAATCTTTTTTAATAAATTGCGGATTATACTTATCCGGTCAACCCGATTTAATTATTTTAATGAAAAAATTATTCCTGATCATCTACTGCTGTTTTTTTGCAGCTACTATCTCCGCCCAGTCTATTGTTACAGAAACTGAAATTGGAGATGCTGAAAGTGAAGTTGCACAAACGCCAATTGCCATTATACCTGAACCTGTATCACTGGTAAAAAAGGCAGGTACATTTACTTTGCCTGAAAACGTAATTATACAGGCCGTAAAAAGTGCAGAGCTGAAGCAATGCATTAACTATCTGTCTGACCGGATCACTACCGCTACAGGTAAATTTGTGAGCACCGTAAGTAATTCGGCCCATCCTACCATTAAACTAATTTTAAACATGCAGGAAGATGCACAGTTGGGTAAAGAGGGCTACAAATTAAATGTTAACCCTACTCAGGTTGTCATCACGGCAAATCAGCCGGCTGGTATTTTTTACGGCGTTCAATCATTGCTGCAACTTTTTCCAGCGGAAATAGAAAGTAAAGAGCTGGTAAATGGCATCAAATGGAAAGCACCCTGCGTTGATGTAATAGATTATCCAAAATTAGGCTGGAGAGGTTTGATGTTCGATGTTGCCCGTCATTTTTTTACCAAACAGGAAGTAAAGCAATTTATTGATGGCATGGTACGCTATAAATTCAACCTTTTACACTTACATCTTGCAGATGATGAAGGTTGGAGGATTGAAATTAAAGGCTTGCCTAAATTAACCGAAATCGGCGCCTGGAGTGTTAAAAAAACAGGAACTTTTGGTGATTTTACACCACCTACGCCTGATGAGCCCCGAACTTATGGCGGATTTTACACTCAGGAGGACATTAAAGAACTCATTCAGTATGCACAGGAACGTTTTGTAAACATATTGCCCGAAATTGATGTTCCAGGACATAGTTTAGCCATTATTGCCTCATATCCAGAGTTATCATGTACGCCTGATGCGGTAAACTATAAGGTTCGCTCGGGCGAAAAAATAATGGATTGGAGTCGTGGTGCGCCACCAACGGCCTTGGTTGATAATACACTTTGCCCGGCCAATGAAAAGGTTTATGTTTTTTTAGATTCGGTAATTACCCAGGTAGCTAAACTTTTCCCTTTCGAATACATCCACATGGGTGGCGATGAAGCTCCGCATAATTTTTGGGAAAAGAATGATCAGGTTAAAGCTTTAATGGTTCGCGAAGGCTTAAAAACCATTCCACAAGTTCAGGCATATTTTGAGAAACGTGTTGAACAGATTGTGATTTCGAAAGGTAAAAAATTTATGGGTTGGGATGAAATTCTCGAAGGAGGTGTTTCCCCAACGGCTGCAGTGATGAGTTGGAGGGGAATGAAATATGGCATCCAGGCCGCTAACGACAAACATAATGTAGTGATGAGTCCGACTGATTTTGCCTATTTAGATTATATGCAGGCTGACGCCATTACCGAGCCAAAAGTGTATGCTTCGCTGAGGTTAAATAAGGCCTACCAATTTAATCCGGTTCCAGCAGGTGTAAACGCAAAGTATATTATTGGTGCACAGGCCAACCTTTGGACAGAGCAGATTTTTACATTCCGCCAGGTAGAATACATGCTTTACCCACGTGCATTTGCCATTGCCGAATCGATCTGGAGCCCGATTGAAAAGAAAAACTGGACAAATTTTGTCGATCGTACACAACAGCATTTCAAAAGATTGGATGTAGCAGAGATCAAATATTCACCCGCTATTTACGACCCGATTTTTACCGTTAAACGCAGCGCAGATAAACAGCTGATGGTAGACCTGACCACAGAAATAGATGGTCTGGACATTTATTATAGCTTTGACAATTCCACACCCGACCGTTTTTATCCGAAGTATACAGCTGCATTACCGGTACCTAAAGATGCCAGTATGCTACGCGTAATTACCTATCGTGGCAAACAGCCTATTGGAAGGTTGATCAGCATGCCTGTTGCAGATTTACAAAAAAGGGCAAGATAAATGGGAAAAGAAATAGAACGCAAGTTTTTAATCCACCAACCAAAGTGGGATAACCTGACTAAGCCAAAAGGAAAACTTTTAAGGCAGGGTTATCTGTTAACTGATCAAGCTAAAACGATACGCGTAAGGGCAACTGAAAATAAAGGCTTTTTAACCATAAAAGGTAAAACCATCGGTGCCACACGGTTAGAATATGAATATGAAATCCCAGTTAGTGAAGCCAGCGAATTATTGGATAACTTCTCAGTTTCCGAACTTTCAAAAACCCGTTACGAAATTGAATTTAACGGCAAGCTTTGGGAAGTGGATGTGTTTACGGGCGATAACGAAGGGTTGATCGTTGCCGAAATTGAACTGGAAAGAGAAGATGAAACTTTCGATCTACCAGACTGGATAGATAAAGAAGTTACCGAAGAAGAAAGATATTATAACGCCAATTTAACGGTTAGGCCTTTTAAGGATTGGATTTAGATTAAGACCTGGCAGCATTTAACCTGCTGTTGGAAATATTTTCTTGAATGATCTCCTTAATTCACAAAAAAAGAAGTCAAGTTTTAAAAACTTGACTTCTTTAAATAACCCCCGTAAGTTTTAAAACCTGCGAGAATTTATAAATTATTTCGCTGATGGTGCAGCCGTATTTGGCTTAATAATGCCCTTTAATTCTACATCAAATACCAATGGTGTAAATGGATTGATCGGTCCGCCGCCACTTTCACCAAAACCCAATTTTGAGGGCAAAATCATTTTGATCTTACCACCAACTCCAATCATCTGAATACCTTGGATTACGCCTTGCGGCAATTGGCCTAATGGTAAACCCCGAGGTACATATTGTACGTTTTCAGAGAAAATTCCAGCCTCTTTAGCAATTTTAGCATTTGAAGTATCAAAAACATTTAATGTTCCATTTGATTTTTTATTGGTAAACTGGCCAGTATAATCAATTAAAACTGTATCAGTTAAAGTTGCTCTTTCAGAGTTTCCAGAGGCATAAATAACATACTGCAAGCCAGACGGTGCGGTAGTTACCTTTAAATTGTTTTCCTCAACGTACTTAGCTATTTTGGCAGGTTCAACAGTTTTGTTTTTCTCATTTAATGCTTTGTATTCAGATTCAAAAAAGAGTCTTTTCTTGGCCTCAAAAATTGAGTCAGGATCCTTTCCTTTATGTAAAACCTTCTCAATTTTAATGGTAAAGGAAGCAATGTTCGACTTTAATCCTTTTGGTTTCGGTTGACCTGAATATTTCTCCATCGAATCCAGATTCAATTTAAAAACAGCACTATCCCCCTCACCTAGCAGTTTCAATCCAGAAGCCAGATCGCCTTTAAACATCGATTTACTAATAGCAAAGAAAGCCGGACGCTCATTATCGTAAGTATTCACCATTACCGAATCGGGATTGGTATTGGTTTCTACTGTTTGAACTCCATTCAGCTTTACATAATCGCCTTCCTGAATTTTTGGCTTACCTTCACTTTGATAGATCTTATAAGTCATATCTCCTTCACCCTTTTCAAACTTGTTACAAGCAGATAGGCCTGATGCTGCTGCCAAGAGAATAATTATTCCTTTTTTCATTTAATATTTTAATTAAAAAATTAGCCTATAATCCTTAAGGATAGCAGGCCACTTTATCTGATCATACAAAGATAGGCGATAATAAGTTTTTAAGAATCTTTGTCAGATATTATTTCTCGGTTAAACGTCAAAAAAATTGGTAAAAAAAAATCCTGCTTATTATAATAAGCAGGATTTAAAATATATTTTAAAAATTATTTTTTAACTGGAGCAGCCGTTACCGGAGCTGAAGTTGCCGGTTTTCCTTTGATGATATCTTTGATTTCCAGATCAAAAGCAATTGGGCTGAAAGGCATGATACCAACTTGTGGTGCACCTTGCTCGCCATAACCTAAGTTAGAAGGGATAATCACTTTAATTTTACCACCTTTACCAATTAACTGTAAAGCTTCAGTAAATCCTGGGATTGTACCGCCAACTGGCATTTTTTGAGGACCATAAGGCTTACCTGGTTTAAGTGTACCTTCAGCTTCATCCAGCTTTTTATCAGAGGTATCAAAGATTTTGTATTTACCATCTTTACCTTTTTTAGTTACTCTACCGGTATAATCAATTAATACGGTATCGCCTAAAGCTGGTTTTTCTGCACTTCCCGGTTTTTCGATAATGTAATGTAAACCACTTGCAGTTGTTTTGGTAGCCAGTTTAGTATCTTCTAAGTAAGCTTTTAATTTAGCGGGCTCGGCAGCTTTCTTTTTCTCAGAACTAGCTTTATAATCAGCCTGGAAAAACTCTTGTGCACGCTTGTTAAAAGTAGAATCAGCTTCTCCAGCTTTTTTCTTGATTACTTTTTCGATCTTAACCGTAAAAGTCAGATACTTATCATTCTTGAATTGCTCTGGTTTAGGTTGTTTACTATGAAATGCCATAGTATCTAAGTTTACTTTAAAAGTAGCGCTGTCACCTTCTCCAAACAATGTTAAAACATCGTTCATATCACCCGCGTACATTTTTTTCTGTGCAGGAAATAATGCAGGGTTTTCAGTTTCGAAAGTGTTTGCTAAAATCGAATCTTTATCATTTTTTTGAATATAATTCATTTTAACAATATCACCTTCTTTGATTTTTTCGTTACCTGCAGAGTGGTGAATGGTATATAGTAAGCCACCAGCTCCCTTTTTTTCTTGTTTACATGCTGCTAAACCTAAAGTGGCTGCTGCTAGAATAATAATTCCCTTTTTCATTTATTAATTTGACTTTTTAAAATTTTTATTGTTTTATTTCTTGTTTTCTAAGCGATCAATTGCTCTTGATATTCTGCTAATATCGATTTAAAGTCGTTTACTACATCGGCTAAAGATTTCTCTGATGCTCCACCGGCTGCGTTTCTGTGTCCACCACCGTTAAAATATTTCTTGCAAATTTCATTGGCCGGGAAATCACCAGTAGACCTTACCGATAATTTAACTTTATCGGTACGCTCTACAATTAGTGCTGCCAAGCGGATGCCGTTGATGGAAAGCGCATAGTTTACCACGCCTTCCGTATCGCCGGTAATGCTATGGTACTGTGCCAATTCCTCTTTAGTGACCGAAATAATGGCGGTGTTGTAATCTCTTAAAACCTCCAGTTTATTAGATAGGCAATAGCCTAAAAAACGCAATCGGTTTTCGCTGGAGTTATCGTATACCAATTCGTGTATTTTCGATTGATCAGCCCCCAGATCGATCAGATTCGCGGCAATACGGTAAACTTCAGCGGTTGCTGATGAGAAACGGAAAGACCCTGAATCGGTCATTATACCCGTATACAGGCAAGTTGCAACATCTTTATTAACCAGCCCACCATCCTGCAACTGATTAACAATAAAATCATAAACCAATTGTGCTGCAGCACAGGCATTGATATCCCAATGGCGGTAATCATCAAAATCTTCTGGTTCCAGATGATGATCGATCATGATCTTTTTCGCGCCAGCAGCCCTAACCAATTCGCCCAATTCATTAATACGGCTTAAGGTATTAAAATCGAGACAAAAGATAAGTGAGGCCTCATCCACAAGTTGAGCAGCCTTTTCTTGCGCTTCTGTAAAAATAATTACATCGCTATTATTTGGCATCCAATGCAAAAAAGTAGGGTAATCGGTTGGGGTAATTACCTTAACATGGTGGCCTTTCTGAATTAAATATCCATATAAACCCAGGGACGATCCCATCGCATCGCCATCAGGCTTGTGATGCGTAGTGATCACAATCCGTTGTGGCGTAGCCAATAATGTTTTTAATTCAGTTAGTGTAAGCATATATTTTGCGCTGCAAAGCTAAGTAAATTTAAAATAGGATTAATCAGGTTTTAAAGATTTTAGGAAGGGCATTGGCTTTAGCATTAAAGATATTTAAACAGGAATAAAAGATCAGCAGGATTATGAATCAAAAAAAGCCCTGATCAGTCACTTTCGCCTTGGCATCATCCACTTTCAACTGAAAAATAAGTTGTATTGGTTATTCGTCAATTAAAACGTATTTTTGCAGAAAATTGATATCAAAACACAATGAGTACTAACAGAACTTTCACCATGATTAAGCCTGATGCGGTTGCAAACGGCCATATCGGTTCAATCATCAACGACATTACTAATGCTGGTTTCAAAATCATTGCATTAAAATATACCAAACTTACACCAGAAACTGCTGGTCAGTTTTACGCGGTTCACGCTGAACGTCCTTTTTATAAAGATTTAGTAAGCTTTATGTCTTCCGGACCAATTGTTGCAGCTATTTTAGAAAAGGACAACGCAATCGAAGATTTCAGAAAATTAATAGGTGCTACTAACCCGGCTGAAGCTGCGGAAGGTACAATCCGTCAGAAATATGCAAAATCGATCGATGCAAATGCAGTTCATGGATCAGATTCTGATGAAAATGCAGAAATTGAAGGAAACTTTTTCTTCAAAGCCGACGAACGTTTCTAATTGTCAACACAAAAAATTTACAATAAAACCTCGAATATTCGGGGTTTTATTGTTTTATCTATTTTGTATCTTTCGGACTTAAATATAATCCATCATTTAAACCAGGTGGAATTAGTTACACCATAACACAAATAATGAAACGAATTTTCTTAGCGGTATGCTTATCTGGTATCGCTGTTGCATCTTATGCACAAACGAAAACAGCAGCAAAAAAAACTGTTGTTAAAAAACCAACCACAGCCAGTAAAAAATCAGTTCCTACAACTGGTTTAAAATTTGCTTTAGATTCTACCAGTTATGCTTTTGGTACTTCAATTGGTGCCAGTTTAAAAACAACCGGCCTTTCTACCTTAAATTACGAAGCATTGTTAAAAGGCCTGAAAGATACATTTACAGGCGGCAAGGTTTTATTAACCCAACAACAGGCCCAACAATGTATAAATGAAGCATTAGCAAAGGCATCATCAGTAAAAAACAAAGCTGAAGAAGCAGCAAATAAAATTAAATACGCACCAATTATGAAAGAAGGACAAGATTTCTTAGAACAGAACAAAAAACGTGCAGGCGTACAAACAACTGCGAGTGGCTTACAATACGAAGTTTTAACTGCTGGTACCGGCGTTAAACCACAAGCAACAGATTCGGTACTGGTACATTACAAAGGCACTTTATTAAATGGAAAACAATTTGACAGCTCTTACGACAGAGGTGAGCCAATTTCGTTCCCACTGAATCGTGTGATTCCAGGCTGGACAGAAGGTGTACAACTTATGCCAGCAGGTTCAAAATATAAATTTTTCATCCCTTACAACCTCGCATACGGCGAACGTGGCGCAGGAGCAGACATCCCTCCTTACAGCACTTTGATTTTTGAAGTAGAGTTGTTAAAGGTTAATGGGAAATAAATATAAATGGAAGGTGGAGGATGTGAAGTGAAAAATAAGGTGGACCATCTGAAATAAATTAATAAAAATCGTCATTTCACACAAGCTTATGCTGCCGAGATGACCATTTTTTTGAAAAACAATATGCTGTCGGCAATTACAGTTAGTTGTTGTGAAAACACTGTGCAGTCGGCTGTTACCAGCCGACTGTTTTTTTAAGTAAAATGATTTTTTTTAAAAAAAAAGGCCTTCTGATGTCATATGGAAACATCTGACATCACATGTAATGATGCTAAAACAAGTTTAGCAAGACGAATCCAGGAATTTATTAAAACTTTCTTGAGTATTCAATGTTAGCTATTACAAATTAACATGAATATGAAAAGAGCATTTCCTTTAGTACTGATTGCATTTTTATGCACCACCTTAAGCAGTTGTGAACTGGTAGAAGGTATATTTAAAGCCGGCGTTTGGGTAGGCGTAATTGTAGTGGTAGTGGTGGTTGCGCTGGTCATCTGGATTTTGTCCAAAATATTTGGCGGAGGCAGGAGTTAGTTTAGTCTTGAGTCCTAAGTCTAAAATCTTTAGTCGGGATTATCATCCCTATTAAAATATAAAGGGCAAAAGTTTGAAAAGTTTTGCCCTTTTTGTAAATTTTATAAAAACACCATTTCAGTAATCACCTCGCTACCGGCATGTTCATTCAACTTTTGGATGATCCCGTGTCTTACCATGATCAGTTCATTTTTGATGACGGAAGATTCTATCCGCAAAAAAAGTCGTTTATCATGAATATAAATCTGCTTGGTTCTGTTGGCAATTGCGGTACCCATAATTTCAGGCCAGATAGATAAAATCGAAGTTTCGTCAAACTTACGCCGTAAACGGTATACATCCAGCATCTTGCTGATCGCGTCTTTCAAGGTAACATCGTTGGGTTTACGCATTTTGTATATTTCCGTTATCTACTTCAAACAAAGTTACATCAACTTTTATTTTTTCAAAAATCGATTTTACTCTTTCCTTTCCGGTATCGGTAATAAATATCTGCCCAAAATCATGGTGTGAAACCATTTGCATGAGTTTTTGAACGCGGTTATCATCTAGTTTATCAAAAATATCGTCTAACAAAAGTAAAGGTTTAAATCCTTTATTTTTAGCGAGATAAGCATATTGAGCAATTTTTAAGGCAATTAAAAAAGACTTTTGCTGTCCTTGTGAGCCAAACTTTTTTAAAGGCATCCCGCTGATGATAAAGGCCAGTTCATCCTTATGGATACCGGTTGTGGTCCGCTCCAGTATACGGTCTTTTCCTACTGATTTTTTTAACAATTCTTCAAAGGCTGCTTCATTCAATTGCGATTGGTAGTTCAGCTCTACAATTTCCCTGTTTTCGGTAAGATAAATGTAGTATTGATTAAACAAAGGAATAAATTCATCCATAAAAGCTTTGCGGATGGTGAATATTTTATTACCGGCTATAACCAATTGTTCATCCAAAATTTCGAGCAGTGTAGGATCATATTTTCTGGTAATGGCAATCTGTTTTAACAAAGCATTTCGGTTTAACAGAATACGGTTATAAGTAATCAATTGATCCAGGTAATGCGCGTCGGTTTGCGAAATTACATTATCAATAAACTTTCTCCGCTCCTCGCTCCCTTCCATAATCAGGTTTACATCATAGGGAGAAACCATTACTACCGGAAAGAGGCCAATATGATCGGCCAGTTTCTCATATTCTTTTTTATTCCGTTTAAACTGTTTTTTCTGGCTCCGCTTTACACCACAAGAAATTTTTTCATTTCTATCATTACGGTCAAAATCGCCCTGAATCATAAAAACCTCTTCATTGGCTTTGATCTGCTGGCTATCTATCGGATTAAAGTAACTTTTACATAAACACAGGTAATGGATGGCATCGAGCATATTCGTTTTTCCTGCGCCATTATTACCCGTAAACACATTCACAGTTTCCGAAAAGTGGAGATCTGCATCCGTATAATTCTTGAAATTTAGAAGGGTAATATTTTTTAACCACATAAATATGTCACAAATTTACCGTTTTTTAACTTCTTAAAACCCATTGTTTAAAATAAACGTTAATAAGATTTAAAAAAATTGTACTTTCATCGCAAGGAGGAATAAATGGTTGCACAAAAAATGTTAGAAGGAAATGTGCTGTGGTCTTATGATCATGAACTGAACAGCAATAAAAATTCAAACTGGATTAAAAAAATCGCTGATCTATTTTCGTTTTTAAAGCCCGTTCATAATCACGAGGGTGACATTTTATTAGCCTCAAATGGTATCTTCATCACCGGAGATGAACAATTGGAACTTCCGTTATCGCATATTGAAGAAGTTTATATGGGCTTCGACGATTTATTCCCGGCGTCATCAGCCAAAAACTTTGGTGCATTCTGGCAACCGATCAGAATCAAATCTGTTATAAGCAATTCTGAAAGCCAGACTGTTTACCTGGTAATTAACCATACTGGCATCTTTAGCGACAACCAAACCTGGTTTAATACACTCATTAGCTTGTTACGCTAATGATCGTCATAATTTTATGATCTGATGCCTAATTAACTAATGTTTAATTAAATACTTCAAAATAAAGGTTGATACTTTGATTGAAAAATGTATTTTTGCAATCTTAAATTTTTTAAACAAACATGTCTACAACAGATAACCAGACAATTCAACCAACTAAAAAAGGTTCATTTTTACAAGAGAATAATAAGAGCTTACTGTTTATCGCAGGAGCTGTAGTTTTATTAGTTTTAATATATCTTTGGTATCAAGGCGTGTATTTGAAAGGTCGTGCTGAAGAAGCTGCCAGCAGAATGTATAAAGCAGAGCAGTTTGTTGGTGTAGATTCATTATCCAACAGGGCGGTTAAAGGTGAAAGTGGTTACCCGGGTTTTGAGCAGATTGCAAAGGAATATGATAATACAAAATCGGCAAATCTAGCTAACCTTTATTTGGGCGGTATTTACTTACGTAAAGGCGAATATAAACAAGCTATAGAGGCTTTAAGTAAATATAGCGCTACTGGTAGCCCGGTTGCCGATCCACTGGCTTTAGGTTTATTAGGTGATGCTTATAGCGAATTGAAAGACTATAAACAAGCTGCTACTTATTATAAAAAAGCAGCTGATAAGGCCAGTAAATTTACCTCACCAATGTTCTTAAAAAAGTTAGGATTGGTTAACGAAAGCCAAAATGATTTTAAAGGCGCCGTTGAAGCTTATACTAAAGTAAAAACACAATATCCAGAGAGTGCAGAAGCACAGTTAATTGATGCTTACATTGCAAGAGCTCAGGAAAAAGTGAAATAGAACGAACCAAACATATTTACAGGAAAGATCATCGAAAGATGGTCTTTTTTTGTTTAGCAGCTTTTCATCATCTCGACTGTAGCGCAGAAATGCAGAGATCTATAACGACAGCGTAGGTCCAAAATCGATCTCCTGTTTAAGTGACTCACCAAACAGCATAAAAACTTACTTCATTCTTTTTCTGGAAATCAGGTGCAGATGCGTTTAGGTTACTGCAGTCCCGCTCTACGTTAATCCGATGTTTGATTAATCTGATATGGTAATTTATCAGAAGCATCGGAATCACTGCGATCGGGTTTAGGTGGCGCAGCCAGCACTGCTATTTAGGGCTGCATGGTGCAGAAAATTGAAACATCCTATCTATTACCATATAAGAAATACAAGGGTCATGTAAGCTCAAATTCTTATATGGTTAAATATTCTTTGCGAAGAAAAGATCTTTCGCTGCACCCAGGAAAACAAAATGTTTTAGCAGTTAACCCATTAAACATTTACCTATTAAAAGCTGTCATGGTATGGGCAGGTCCAATGGTAACAAAGCTTTTAATCAACTCTACACTTTTATCAATTAATGCAGGAAGTTCCAGCTGTTCATTTTTATCAAATAACCCCAATACAAAATCTACCTGTCTTCCTTTGGGGTAATCGTTTCCTATCCCAAAGCGGAGGCGCGCATAATTTTGCCCACCACAAACCTCTTCTATGCTTTTTAGTCCATTATGCCCAGCGCTCGAACCTTGCAGTTTAAGTCTTAATTTGCCTAAAGGTAAAGCAAGATCATCAACGACTACCAGCACATTTTCTGGCGCTATTTTTAACTCTTTCATCCAATAGTTTACTGCTTTACCGCTTAGGTTCATGAGGGTGGTTGGTTTAATTACATGCAGTTTTTTACCTTTAAAACCAACCTCGGCATAATAGGCCAAACGGATATTATCGAAGCTACCTCCTAAACCTTTAACCAATTCATCTGCAATATCAAAACCAATATTATGCCTGGTATGCGCATACTCTGGTCCGATATTCCCTAAGCCAACTATAAGATATTTCATGGAGTCAAAGGTAGAAGCTTAAAGGGAAAAGACCAAAGACTAAAGCGAAAAGTCCGATGTCAGGAGTCCGAAGTCGACAGTCTATACCACTATCTCCAAACAGCCCCTTAATAATGAGTAGAACGGTTGGTAATAAACATCTGGCAGAATCATCTCATAACCTGAATTCGATTAATAACATGGCCTTATTCAGCGCCGTAACCCTGGATTTATTTCAGGGTCTATCTCGCTGGAAAGATGCTGAAACACCCGTCCGACCGGCCGGCCGGAAGTTCAGCAAGACGATCGCATTAGGAAAAGGAGACTAAAATTGAATCACAACTGGTAGATATTAATCGAACTAAGGTTCATATTAACAAAAAAAGCGTTCCGAATTAAATCGAAACGCTTCATCTTGAAATCAAGAAATCCTAAGAATCCTGATTATTTTTTACCTTTAGCAGCTTCAGTTTCTGCTTGTTTTAATGCTCTAGACATTGCAACAGAAACGATAGTATCTTCAGGAGTGTTAGTGATTACGTATTGATCGCCTTGAAGATCACGAACACGGAATAAACTACCAACTTCTAATTTCTCTAAGCTTACTTCTACGTTTTGAGGCATGTTAGCTGGTAAAGCTTTAACACGTAGTTTACGTAACTTCTGAATTAACTTACCCCCCATTTTTACACCTGGAGAAGTTCCTGTTAATTTAACCGGGATCTCCATAACGATTTCTTTATCGTCAAATAACTGAAGAAAATCGATGTGCAATAATACATCGGTAAGTGGGTGGAACTGAGTATCTTTTACGATAGCTTTGGTTTTAGCACCATTAACATCAATCTCCACAAAGTTTACTTCCGGGGTATAAATAACATCTCTTAAATCAGCAATAACTACAGCTAAGTGTTGTTGCTCTTTTCCACCATACAATACCGCCGGAACTTTACCTTCGTAACGAAGTTCCTTGGCATCGCGTTTCCCTACGTTCTCTCTTGGAGAACCGCTAATTGCGATTGTTTTCATTTTTATATTTATTTAATTATTAGTAGTAAGTATCTAGTATTGAGTATTAAGACCTCAAGTCTTCAACCCTCTACCTTCCACCTTATTTAAATTCTTTTTTTATGTTAACTTGTTAATTGTTCAAATTGGTTAACTGAAAATATTTACAATTAACCGATTAACCAGTTTCTACAGTTCACCCAACTAAACCCTAAACAAGTCACTAATCGATCCATGTTCGTTTACATTGGCTATTGCCCTTGCAAATAAACTGGCGGTACTTAGCACCCTAATTTTCGGACTCTCCTGTTTCAACGGGATCGTATCTGTAACAATCAATTCAGTTAGAACCGAATTCTCTACCGTTTCAACTGCTTTCCCAGATAATACAGCATGTGTACAAACAGCTCTAACACTTGCTGCACCATTTTCCATAATCAAAGCCGCAGCTTTTGATAAGGTTCCGGCGGTATCACAAATATCATCGATCAATACCACGTCCTGTCCGGTTACATCACCAATAATCGACATCGATTCGATTTCGTTGGCACGTTTACGGCGTTTATCGCAAATAATTACCTCGGCATTAAAAAACTTGGCAAAAGTACGTGCCCTATATGAACCACCCATATCAGGCGATGCAATAGTTAAATTCTTTAAGCCTAAGCTTTTGATATAAGGCACAAAAATTACCGACCCATCTAAGTGATCAACCGGAATATCAAAGAAACCTTGAATCTGTGCAGCATGTAAATCCATCGTCATGATACGGTGAATACCTGCTGATTTTAATAAGTTGGCCACCAATTTGGCACCGATTGCTACACGTGGCTTATCTTTTCTATCCTGACGGGCTAAACCATAATAAGGAACAACTGCTGTAATATAATGTGCAGATGCTCTCTTAGCAGCATCAACCATAAGCAAAAGTTCCATTAAATTATCGCTGGGCTGATAAGTAGACTGGATTAAAAAAACATCACTACCGCGGATTGACTCATCAAAGGAAGGTTGAAACTCGCCATCACTGAATTTATGAATGGTTACGCTACCAAGTGGTTTGCCGTAATGTTCGGCAATCTTAAGTGATAATCCCTTAGAACCTGTTCCGGAAAAAAGCTTTACCGGGTTAAACTGCAATGGCATGGGTTCGTGTAGTTACGGTTAAAAAAAATCGGATCATGCCTGTTTAAAACATGATCCGTTATTAAATTTTGTTGTCCGACCTGGATTCGAACCAAGACAAACGGTACCAAAAACCGTTGTACTACCCTTATACTATCGGACAAGCTTTATCAAGGATATTCTCCTCGAAAGGGAATGCAAATGTAGGAACCTTATTTTAAATATGCAAGAGTGATTTTAAAATATTTTTAATTTCTTTCCTGCCGTTCCTGTTTGCGATGCAAAGATAAAAAAATCATCATATAGCGTGCAACATTTTCTTTTTTTATGCGACATTTTTTAACACGAACCACTTAAATCATTTATTATCAAATACTAAAATTAAACTATGAATTACTCAAGGATCAACACCATTGGAGGCTGGCTCTGTTTTATTATTGCCGCACTCACGTACATCTTAACTTTAGATCAATCTGTAAGTTTCTGGGATTGTGGCGAATTCATTTCTTCTGCCTTCCGAATGGAGGTGGTTCACCAGCCTGGTGCTCCAATAGTTTCGATGATCCAAAGATTATTTTCGGCACTCGCTTTAAGCGATAAAACCAAGGTAGCCTATTTCGTCAATATATCTTCTGCACTTGCGAGTGCTGGTACGATCCTATTTTTATTCTGGACGATTACCGCACTGGCTAAGAAAACGGTGATTAAAAAAGGTGAAGAAATCACCAATCAAAAAATCACCGGGATTATGGGCGCTGGTTTGGTTGGAGCTTTGGCTTATGCTTTTTCTGACAGTTTCTGGTTTTCAGCTGTAGAGGCCGAAGTTTACGCCATGTCGTCACTTTGTACAGCCGTTGTATTCTGGGGCATATTAAAATGGGAATCGCAGACCGATGAACCAAAATCAGACCGTTGGTTACTCTTTGTAGCCTACATGATGGGGATTTCTATTGGCGTACACATCTTAAACCTGCTCACCATCCCGGCATTAATATTTGTTTATTATTTCAAGAAGAATCCATCGCCTAATTGGCAAGGTATTTTAAAGGTTTTTTTTGTTTCAATTGCTGTGCTGGCATTGGTTCAGTTTGGCATCATTCAATATGTGATATCTTTTGCTGCAAGTTTTGATTACTTTTTTGTAAATACCCTGGGTTTAGGTTTTGGAACAGGCATATTGTTTTTTGCTGTGCTCCTTATCGGGAGCCTGATTTATGGCATCCGTTATTCCATCCTTAAAAATAAAAGGGCTTTAAACCTGGTGATGTTATTTACCGTTCTGTTACTTTTTGGATATAGCTCTTTTGCATTGCTTATCATCAGGGCACAGGCTAAACCAAATTTGAACAATTATAATGTAGATAATGTATTTTCCTTTTCAAGGTATGTCAGTCGTGACCAATACGGCGACCGGCCGTTGCTTTATGGGGAAAACTACAATTCAGAAAAAACAGGAATTAAAGAAACGGGCAAGATTATCCGCAAAGGCGATAAAAAATATGAACCTGCAGGCACGAAATCGGAATATATTTTTGCCGATAAAACATTACTGCCACGGATGTATAGCGATAAGCCAGAACATATTAATTTTTACAAAAATTATATGGGTTTTGATGATGAACATAAACCTACCCTGCTGGACAACTTAAAATACCTATTTTCTTTTCAGACCGGGCAAATGTACATGCGTTATTTCATGTGGAATTTTGTGGGTAGACAGGATAATGAAGATGGACAGTTTGGCGGAAAAGATGGCAATTGGCTTAGCGGCGTAAAACCATTGGACGCCATCAGGCTTGGCAATCAACAAAACCTTCCACCATCCATTGTAGAGAATAAAGCATACAACAGATTTTTCTTTTTACCTTTAATTATTGGTTTAGTTGGCGCCCTTTGGCATTTTAAACGCAACCAAAAAGATGCTGGCATTATCGGTTTGCTTTTTGTGTTCACCGGTATAGCCATAGTGGTATATCTAAACTCTGTTCCTATTGAGCCCCGCGAAAGGGACTATGCCTACGTAGGCTCATTTTATGCTTTTGCCATCTGGATTGGTTTAGGGGTATTTGGAGTAAAGGAGTGGATTTTCCAAAAATTAACACCTTTGCGTGCGAGTATTTTGGCTACCGCTATCGCCTTGTTTGGCGCTCCGATCATTATGGCCAGCCAGGGCTGGGATGACCACGACCGTTCTGATAGCCATGTAGCGAGAGATATGTCTGTCAATTACCTCAAATCATGCGCACCTAATGCCATCTTGTTTACCTATGGCGATAATGACACCTATCCGGTTTGGTACGCACAAGAAGTAGAAAATATCCGTCCGGATGTGCGTGTGGTGAATTTAAGTTTGTTTACTACCGATTGGTATATTGATGGGATGCGAAAAAAACAAAATGAATCTGCTCCCTTGCCTATTACTTTGAAACATGAGCAATACGTGGAGGGCACGAGAGATATCATGTATTACCAGGATTATAAGATTGCGCAGCATATTGAATTACAGGAAATTTTAGATGTATTGCTATCCGATCACGACGAAGATAAAGTGACCATGACAGATGGCTCTAAATACAATGTACTACCTACCAAAAACCTTAAGCTGGCCGTCAATCCGCAGCAAGTATTAGATACGGGGACCGTACCAAAAGAAGATGCCGGTAAAATTGCAAGCAGTATGGAATGGACTTACAATTCGAATTTTGTAACTAAAGGCACCTTGGCATTATTTGATATTTTAACGCACAATAACTGGGAACGGCCAATTTATTTTAGCGGCGCCATGCCGAACGAGCAATATTTAGGACTTAATCAATATCTCTATTCTGAAGGTTTAAATAAAAGGCTGCTCCCTTTAAAACCCGACACTGCCATTAAACAGGATTTTGATCGCGTAAACCTGAAACCGATGTACAATAACCTGATGAATGTGTATGGCTTCGGCAACATGAAATATGCCAACCATTTAGACAGGCAGTCTGCCGATGATGTAACCATGTTATCAAATATGTTTAATGGTTTATTAACCGGCCTGATTAATGAAGGTAAAATTGCTGAGAGCAAAAAAGTGGCCAATAAGTACTTTGAAGTGATTCCGGCTAAATTTTACAGCATGCGCCAGGTAATGAGCACCTATTATTTTACCGAAAACCTATATCGGTTAAATGATTTAAACCGTGCAAATGCCATGATCAAAACAACGGCCGGTTATATCAACAAGGAACTCACCCACCTGGCTGATGTTTCGGAGAGCAAAAACCAGCTATCATCAGAACAGGATGTGCGTTTCTACCTGGGTTATTTGGGTCAAATGGTAAAAATAACGGAGGCATTTAAACAGGGAAGCCTGAGCAGAAGCCTCGAAAAACAATATAACGATCTTATTTTAAGGTTTACTCCATTTGCTGCAGGATAGGCAAAAAACATTCTAAATTTAACCCATAGGCAGATTTAATCTTTCTGCTTATGGGTTTTTGCTTTCCAATAAATTAAAATCCTTTATGTTAATGCCGTTAAAAATTGTTAAATCAATGCAAAAATTTACCGGTTTTATCGACTAGAATAGTTAATTTCGGCAGCATTTTTATGTGAAAACATTTTTTAATATCATTAAACAAACCAATGAATTATTCAAAAGTTAATAATATAGTAGGCTGGATCTGCTTTTTAATTGCTACACTAACTTACGTTTTAACCTTAGAGCCTTCTGCCAGTTTTTGGGACTGTGGTGAATTTATCGCATCGGCATTTAGAATGCAGGTTGTTCACCAGCCTGGTGCGCCTTTGTTCTTAATGATCCAACGTTTCTTCTCTATTTTTGCAGCGGGAGATTTAACCAAAATTGCTTACTGGATGAACGTAGGTTCGGCTGTTTCGAGCGGGGCAACCATCTTATTCTTATTTTGGACCATTACTGCGTTGGCTAAAAAAACGATATTAAAAGCTGGTGAAGAATTAACTACAGGAAAATTAATCAGTATTATGGGTGCAGGTGCCGTTGGTGCGCTGGCTTATACTTTCTCTGATAGTTTTTGGTTTTCAGCAGTAGAATCTGAGGTTTATGCACAGTCATCACTATTTACTGCTATTGTATTCTGGGCTATTCTTAAATGGGAAGCACATGCCGATGAGCCAAGAGCCGACCGTTGGTTATTGTTTATTGCCTATATTATGGGTTTATCAATTGGTATCCACTTACTAAACCTGTTAACTATACCAGCACTTGCCTTTGTTTATTATTTTAAAAGAACCGATAAAGCAACCACGTCTGGCATTATTAAAACACTTATAGTTGGTATCTTAATTTTAGCAGTAATTCAGTATGGTATTATCCAATACCTGGTTTCATTTGGTGCTTATTTCGATTTGTTTTTTGTAAATACATTAGGTCTTGGTTTTGGAACTGGTGTTTTATTCTTCGCTATTTTATTGATCGGCGCTTTAGTTTGGGGAATCCATTATTCGATCAAACATCAAAAGAAACTATTAAACCTAGGTTTAATCTCTATTGTTTTGATCATTTTCGGTTATTCCTCTTTCTCGATGATTATTATCAGGGCAAAAGCGGATCCAAACTTAAATAATAGCGCACCTAAAGATGCTTTCTCTTTCTTAAGTTACCTAAACCGTGAGCAATATGGCGATAGACCACTGGCCTATGGCCCGAACTATAACTCTGAAAGAACAGGCGTAACAGAGGGTAAAACAATCTGGAGGAAAGGTAAAGATAAATATGAAGTAGCGGGCAAGAAAACCGATTACGAGTATAACAACAACACCTTATTGCCACGTATGTATAGTGACGATGCTAGACATGCCAGTTTTTATAAAGAATGGATGCACCTAGATGACAGCAAACACCCGAACGTAGTTGATAATGTTGGCTTTTTGGCCAGCTACCAGATCGGTTACATGTATATGCGTTACTTCTTTTGGAATTTCGTTGGTCGCCAGAACGATGAGCAAGGCCAGGGCAGCGGATTTGAAGGCGAATGGATTAGTGGTATTAAACCGTTTGATAGCTGGTTACGTGGTGATCAAAGTCATTTACCACCATCAACCGTTGATAATAAAGCCTACAACCGTTTCTTCTTTTTACCGTTGATTATGGGCATAATCGGTGCACTTTGGCACTTTAAACGCAATCAGAAAGATGCTGGTGTAGTTGCCTTATTGTTCTTTTTTACCGGTATTGCTATTGTATTGTATTTAAATCAAAAGCCTTTAGAGCCGCGCGAAAGGGATTATGCTTATGTAGGCTCTTTCTATGCCTTTGCCATATGGATTGGGCTAGGAGCCTTGGGCATTAAAGAGTGGTTGTTTAAAAAATTAACTCCAACCGCCGGAGCTATTGGCGCTACCGTAATTGGTTTATTGGCCGCGCCGGTAATTATGGCTGAACAGGGATGGGATGACCATGACCGTTCTACTAAGCTGGTTCCACATGATATTGCTTATGATTACCTGCAATCCTGTGCGCCAAATGCCATCTTATTTACTTATGGCGATAACGATACCTACCCGCTTTGGTATATACAGGAAGTAGAAAATGTCCGCCCCGATGTGCGTATTGTAAACTTAAGTTTATTTGATACCGATTGGTACATCAACGGCTTAAGGCAAAAACAAAACGAATCTGCCCCACTGCCAATTACCATGAAACCCGAGCAATATGTACAGGGCGAAAGGGACGTAATGCCATACGATGATTATAAAATTGCAGGTAGTGTTGAACTTAAAAACATAGTTGATTTATTGTTATCAAACGATGAGAGTGACAAAGTACCGATGCAAGATGGAACAAAATCTAATTTCCTGCCTACTAAAAACCTTAAAATTACGGTAGATCCTCAACAGGTAATCAGTACGGGGACAGTGCCAGCAGCTGATGCTTCAAAAATTACCACCTCAATGGATTGGAAATTTAATAAAGGTTATGTTACCAAAGGAACTTTGGCCATGTTCGATATACTGGCGCATAACAATTGGAAACGCCCAATTTATTTTGCGTCTACTGTTCCTTCTGAGCAATATAACGGCTTGGATAAGTATTTATACAGCGAAGGTTTAGCCTTGCGTTTACTACCACTTAAGGCTGATACAACTGCGACTGAAGATAGACCGGAGCAACTGAACACGCCTGTTTTATATAACAATGTGATGAACAAGTTTAAGTGGGGAAATATGAAAACAGCTAAATATTTAGATCCGCAATCATCAGATGATACATTCATTTTTACCAATATCTTCAGCAGCTTAACCAACAGCTTGATTAAAGAAGGTAAAATGGATGACGCCAAAAAAGTGGTGGATAAGTATTATGCGGTAATGCCTGACAAATTCTTCGGTATCCGTACAGTTGTCGTGAAATTCTATATGGCTGAAAACCTCTATAAATTAGGTGAAACTGCCAGAGCTAATGAGATTTTAGACAAATCCGGTGATTACATCAATAAGGAATTGAACTACCTGGCTGACATTTCACAGTCAAAAGGTTTAACCGGATCGCAGAACATCCAAACCGGCTTATACTATCTGGACAGAATGATTAAAACAAGTAAAGCTGCTGGTCAGGATAAGTTGAGTGATAAGCTACAGAAGATTTTCAACAACCTTGAAGGCCGATTATCTATGTTCTTCCCGCAACAAGGTCCGCAACAATAAAGGATCTGGAAATGGATTTTACAAGCAGCTGCATTCATTTGTAGCTGCTTTTTTGTTTATTAAATTGCTTGCGCTCGTTTCTAACGAGTGCAGTAATGTTCCTTACGATTGTATTATAAAACTATTGCTTAAAATAAGAGTGTACATAGCCGTAAATACGACCTACTATATACACGCTCGTTAAAAACGAGCGTGGGCAAGAATAGGAGCAAACTCCAAAACTTAGTTCTATGATTTTTCTGAATAAATAAATACATTTATGTATGTCAGATCAATACCAAGCAAGAGATCCCGAAGGCATTTATTTTTTAACTTTCACGATTGTGGATTGGGTAGATATATTTACCCGTTCTTCGTATAAAGAAATCATAATTAACTCGCTTGAATATTGTCAATCTAACAAAGGATTAAAACTTTACGCCTATTGTTTTATGACGAATCATATGCACCTCATTGCTGCGGCAAATGGAAGTTTAAAACTTTTTGAAATTATAAGAGATTTTAAAAAGTTTACAAATAGGGCAATCATTGAAGAAATTAATTCTGGAAATGAAAGTAGGAAAAAGTGGCTGCTGAATAAATTTGAATTCGCAGGAAAATATCTTACCAGAATTGAGAATTATAAAGTATGGCAAGATGGTTATCATGCTGTTGAATTAATAAGTCCGGAATTTACATTTCAAAACATAAATTACATTCATCAAAATCCAGTTACCGTCAGGATTGTATCAGAGCCCGAACATTATATTTACAGCTCGGCATCGAATTATTGTAATTTGGGTGGTCCAATAGAGATCGAATTATTGGATTTTAACTAATATCAAAATCTTTTGCTTGTGCTCGTTTTTAATGAGTGCAGCAATAGATTTAGGATTATATCGTAAACGATTATTAAAAGAGTAAAGCGCATCTTAATGTCGTAAATACGACTTTATATTACACGCTCGTTTGAAACGACCGTGAGCAAATGACAAAAAAAATCCCGTCCGGCATAGCCAAACAGGATTCAAGTTTATTTTTAGTTAATGATTACTCGTTTACTACACCCATTTCACAGAATTTCTCAATTCTTTGCTCAATCATCTTATCGGTTTTTAACTTGCCCAATGCGGCCAAATCTTTTACGATATATTCTTTAAGTGTTTTACCCATTAACTCCGGATCCTGATGCGCGCCACCAAGCGGCTCTGGTATAATGCCATCAATTAGTTTGTTGCCAAACATATCATCAGATGTCAATTTTAAGCATTCAGCGGCTTTTTCTTTAAAATCCCAGCTTCTCCATAAAATAGAGGAACAAGATTCAGGCGAAATCACCGAATACCAGGTGTGCTCTAACATATACACTTTGTCACCTATCCCTATTCCCAAAGCACCTCCTGAAGCGCCTTCACCTACCACAATACAGATAATCGGCACCCGTAGAACAGACATTTCCAATAAGTTTCTGGCAATCGCTTCACCTTGCCCACGCTCTTCAGCCTCTAAACCAGGGTAGGCACCCATCGTATCGATAAAAGAGATCACCGGCTTATTGAATTTTTCAGCCAAACGCATTAAGCGCAGCGCTTTGCGGTAACCTTCCGGATTGGCCATACCAAAATTGCGAAACTGGCGCTCTTTAGTATTTTTACCTTTTTGGTGACCAATAACCATTACCGTTTGACCATTTATAGAAGCAAAACCGCCAACAATAGCTTTATCATCTTTAACCGTTCTATCACCGTGCATTTCAATAAAATCATCGCAGATCATATTGATATAATCAAGGGTTTGCGGGCGATCCGGATGACGGCTCATCTGAACCTTGTTCCAACCGGTTAAATTTTTATATAAGTTATTGGTAGTTTCATCTAATTTACCATCAAGCTCGTCCAAAGTGGCAGACATATCTACCTTGGTTTTTTCGGCAACTTGCTTAACCTTTTCTATCTGCTGAACTAAATCGGCAATAGGTTTTTCAAAATCGAATGATGTTTTTATTTGCTGCATAATTGAACCACAAAAATAAGTAATTATTTTTAGTTTGTAACCAACAGTTTTTTGTTTCCGTTTTTCAGAAGACAAATCGCTTCGAAGAGCTGACAAGTTCATCCTCATAGCGGTAATAAAGTTGTCAACGCTAGAATTTCAAATTGTAATTTATTGCTGTTTTTATTAGCATTCATTTTAGTTTGGAAAGCAAATGCAGTAGTTCTTTGGTTTGGTTCCGTCCTGCTCTCCCTCCTGCCGCGAAGGGCAGCATCCGTCCGATCAGGTTTATTTTGCGCTGGTTTCTGCAACTATGCCTGGTTTTCGTGCCACCGCCCTAACCTACCTAGCCCTGATTGTAGTGGAGATCCTTTTTTGTCACCGTGAGCGCAGTCGAAGGGCAAAAAAGATCGGAACGCAAAGCAGGACGAACGATAATTATTACATTGCAACTGCGCTCCTGTAAACCTAAAAGTATTGACAAATTAATAGCGCTTGAGAAGGTTGTAAATACTAATTTTTAGAATTTAGCGGCCTCCCCAGCTTTTGGCAAGGCTTTTTTTATAAACTCCCGGATATGGTTGTTCGCCATTTTCAAATCATCTTTACGCAAATACATCATGTGCCCGCTACGGTAACCTTCCCAGCTCATACGGTCTTGCAGTTTACCTGCAGCATCTAACTGCCACATGCTATATTTGGCATTAAAATAATCGCAGGCGCCATCATAGTAACCCGATTGCACCAATAAATGGAGGTATGGGTTTTGTGCCATAGCCTGGCGGAGATTATCGCCGGTCTGATCTCCAGATTTATCCCAAGGGTAAACCGAACCGAACATATTGTATTTCAAATCGGTTTTGTAATTCAGTTCGTTGCGGATGTACATATTGATGGCTGGTGTAAACGAATGCAGCCAGGAGGTGAGTTCTGCATTATAATCAGGTCCTTCCCCTGCACTCATTTTATCTATGCCCCGATAACGTGAATCTAATCGGCCAACAGTAAAACCTTTATCCCTTAATAGTTCTTTCCAGAAAAAATCGGTTGGTACGTTAAGGTTATAATTTAAAATTACCTTTTCAGAAAGCCCCGAATAACGGGCCATTTTTACGGCAATGGCTTTCTTTTTATCCACACTTAACATCCCGCCCTGCGAAATGGCCGGAATAAGTTCGTTAATGGTAAAAGTTTCTACTTCAGGAAGCATCGTGGTTAAATCTTTGCCCTGTAAATCAGCGGACAAAGCTTTGTGGTACCATGCGGTAGCGGCGAAATACGGTAAGCGCAAAGCGGCATCTACAGGGCCGCTACGTTCAATACCGAGTTCGGTTGGAGAAACCAATACCACACCATTTAAATACATCCATTGACTGTTCTGCAACTCTAAAGCCAAGCCTGAAACGCGTGTAGTACCATAACTTTCACCAATTAAAAATTTAGGTGAGGCCCATCGGTTATTGCGGGTTACAAAGGTATTGATCCACTCGGCCAGGTATTTAATATCGGCACGAACGCCAAAAAATTTATTGGTTGGAATATCTTTGCTCACGGCTCGTGAATAGCCGGTATTAACCGGATCGATGTATACGATATCGGCCACATCTAGAATAGAATATGGATTTTCTTTATAACCATAAGGCTGTACAGGATAACCTTCATCATCAATATTCAAAACTACCGGACCAGTATAGGCGATATGCATCCAAACAGAAGCAGAACCCGGGCCGCCGTTAAATGAGATCACCAACGGGCGTCTATCGCGATTCTGTACGTCGCTCCGTTCATAATAAGTATAAAACAAACCAGCTATCGGTTTTCCATCCTCGTCCCAAACCGGCAAGGTACCGGTAGTGGCTTTATACGGAACGGCTTTACCATCAATGTTTACCGAGTGATTGGTCACTACCGAGCTCTCCACTTTAATATTTCTTTCATTAGCTGAAGGTTTAGGCTCATCTTTAACAGTTACCTGTGTAGTGGTAATGGTTTCTTTAGATTGGTTTTTCCGAGGTAATTGTTGTGCATTTGCAAAAATGCCCATGCTCAAAAATGTAGCGAGTATAAATCTGAATTTCATTGCGTTTGGTTTGGTTGCTAAATATCAAACTATTGCAGCGTTAATCAAAACAGCGCATTAGAAATGTTACCATAAAAAAGCCGATACTGCGTTAGCAATATCGGCCAGTAAAAATCGGGATGATATAAAGTTATTTATCCCACCAAACTTTACCTACCAGTTTATCGCCTCCTGGAACAGCGGCAGATGCGGCTTTATAATTTACGGCATTGGTAACGCCTTCAAAAAGAGGATAAGGGAATCTGCGTGGAATTACCCCGCCCGTATTCGTATTTGGATATACGATTGGTACCAAGGCAGGAATACCTGTTCTTCTCCAGTTCGACCAGGTTTCGTAAAAATCTAACATGGTAATGGTATGTGCCCAATATTGTGTTGCAATCATATCTAAACCACTTGCGGCCACATAAGGATGGGCGGCTAAATAAGTTGCAGCATCCGTTCCGTTTACCGCCATTGATGGATCATATTGAGACAAATAAGTCATTGCCGCAGTAACCCCGGCATTGTAATGGCTGGCAGCCGAACCACCAATACCATAACGTTGCGCCGCCTCTGCCCAAAGCAGTTCGGTTTGTGCGTAGGTGAGGATAAAGGTATTACCATCTCTTTTTAACATCCCCGGGTTTGGAGAAGAATAGTCGGTAAAATCGGTATAAGATGGATCCTGACGAACGTCTCTTCCGGCTATGCCGCTCAAATCTTTACCATTTGGCATCCCTTTTTGTACGGCAGGATTGGTAACAAAAGCCGGGTTTTGATCTTTGGTTCCATCAGTTAAGTATAACTTTGTTACTGCAACCTTACCCAAACGCGGATCGTTGTTGGTTTTTAAATAGTTAATGAAAGTACTGCTCCACCTGGTATAATAATTTTCCTGACCGCCATCGCCCAGTAGAACCTGCGCGTTTCTGTTTTGTGTTACGCGGGCTCCATTGCTATCATGTTTAAAGAAAGCATTATCGGCATCGCTGGTCATGGTTTTACCAACAGCTTTATTAATATAAGCTTGCGCCAAGGTAGCATCGGCTTTGGTTAAGCGCATGGCCATACGCAACATCAAACTGTTTCCAAAACGTTTCCATTTGGCTATATCGCCTGCAAAAACAAGATCACCTGTTACTTTATCACCACTTGCGTTTAATGCTGTGCTGGCTTCATCAACCTCTTTTAAAAGATCGGTATAGATGGCCTGTTGCGCATCGTATTTAGGATATAAATTGGCTGTATAATACCCTCGCCCTGCCTCAAAATACGGTACATCGCCATACAAATCGGTTAATCTTTCGAAAATCAGGGCTTTCCAGATACGGCCCATCTGATAAACATTATTATACTGGGATTTTCCTTTGGTAAACTCTACCAGATCGGCAGCATATTTAACCTGATCGGGATATGCTTTCTCCCAATACGCTGCGGTATAACCTTCATTTAACATATATTTATCGCCTGCCCAATAACTGATCACAGATGACATGCCCTGCATCATGGTAGAAGCATAAATGAGGTTTCCCCGCCAGGTTTCGTAGGCAAAATCAATGCTTCCCGTATAGTTTAATTGTGCTGTAGATAAAAGGAAGTTAGGATTATACTGATCCTGGGCGATAGCTGTAGGATCAGTATTAATTTTTTCAAAGTCTTTTGTACAACCGGCTACCAGCATTAATCCGGCTAATAGAAGTGGTACATATAATTTTATGATCGTTTTCATTTTCAATTCGTTTAAAGGATTATAACTTAACACTTAAATTTAAACCATAAGTACGCACTGGTGGCACACCACCTAACTCCATGCCCGGAATGGTAGCATTATAGCTTGATTCGGGATCGATGTTGTCGGTTTTTTTCATGAGGATAAATAAGTTACGACCAACAAAACTTACATTTAACCCTTTGATCTTATTATTGAATAGTTTTCCCGGAAAATTATAACCTAGAATAAACTGTCTGAATTTGATAAAACTTGCATCCTGAACAAACTGTTTTGATACATTATTGGCAAAAGTGCCATAATAATTTGCGGCGTTTACGCCTAAAGCTTCACGGTTTTCTAAAGTAGCCTGGTGCAAACCAAACACATAACCATAATAATCAGTAGCAGAGAAGATTTTCCCACCCCATTTACCGTCAATCAGGAAAGAAAGATTAATGCCTTTGTAGTTGAACTCGTTATTCCAACCCGCTGTCCATTTATTGTAAGCAGAACCATAAGGCTTCAACTCACCTCTTTCCGGAATTCCATCCGCACCCTTTACAATATTGCCATTCCCGTCATATTTATAATCGTAAGCCATCACCTGCGCAATAGCGAGTCCTTCCAGGTTTTGCAAAAAGCCCACATTGCTTCTCGAGGTTGCCAATGGCTGAGAAGCCGTGCCAGGTGCAAGCGTTAATACTTTGTTGTCATTGTATGAACCATTTAAAGTGGATGTCCAGTTAAAATCTGTATTCTTTAAAACCACACCAGATACCAAACCTTCTATTCCTTTGTTCTGTAACCGGCCGATATTCAGGATCGCTGCGTTGTAACCTGTTGTTGTAGAAGCTGGAACGGCCAGAATTTCATCTTTCGATTTTTTATTGTACCAGGTAAAATCTAAACTGAGGCGATCGCCAAAGAACCTCATTTCCGTACCAATCTCTAATTCTGTAGCGCTTGATGCTTTTAGTGAAGCATTTGGAATTGCAGCATTAACGATGTTACCGAGTGAATTTCCGTTAACGGTTTCGCTTCGTAAATTGTAATATAGCTGGGTTTGGAAAGGATAAGTGGCCTGTCCAACCATGGCATAACCTGCCCTAAGTTTACCAAAACTCAAAAATGACGGTTTCCATAACTCTGAGAAAACAAATGAGCCGCTAACGGAAGGATAAATCGTATTGAGTTTGTTGTTTTTACCCGGCGTAGCCAATGTAGAAAACCAATCGTTACGTGCACTTCCTGTTAAGTATAGTATGTCTTTATAAGTCAATTCCAGCGTACCATACACCGATTGTGTTTCCTGATCGGTTTGATAAATACTAACCGCTTTACCACCCGTATTCGCTAAATTATAAACCCCAAAAATCTGGAAAGATCCACCGGTATTGGTAGTTCCTGCACCTTTGGTACGGCGATAACTAGCACCAAAATTTGGTGTAATCGAGAAATCGTCTATTTTAAAAGATTTACCAATCAAAGCATCCACGTTAATATCCGAGAATTTACTAATCTGTTCGGTATAACCACCATCAGCATCGTAGGCTGTACCCGATGGCGTAATGCCGAGGTAGTTATCGTTATAAGAATCTCTTCCAGCTCTCGCCTGTAAAAACAATCCGTTATCAAAGGTATACTTCGCGCTAAACGAGCTGATCAGCCGTTCTCTTTTGGTATTGTGGATAAAATCATAAGCAGCAAACCAGGGATTGGTGGCATAGGTATTACCTGTATTGTATGAGAGTTCGGTTCCATCAGCTTTTTTCCCTGGCTTTAAGCTTTCAATATTTACACTGGTTGGCAAAAATGCGGCATTATAGTTGGCATTACCGGCACCATCCGAAACCATCGGACGGTTTTTAGCCTGTTCTAAAATGTAGTTGAAGCGTGCATCGATTACCAAATTTTTAATGGGATCAAAAGTACCGGACAGGGTAAAGTTTTGTCTGTTCAACCCAGAATTAGGCACCACTGATCTGTTGGTTAAATCGCTGGCTGATAAACGCATTACACCACCGGTGAACGATTTATTCAGGGCTAAAGTGTTGGTCCAGCTGCCACCAGTACGGTAAAAATCCTCAATATTATTTTTTTGTGCAGAGTATGGTCTGCTTACGCCATCAAACTGAACCACATTCGATCCATCTAATTTTGCTCCCCAGCTCGAACCACCCACCTGCGCAGCTGCTGTGGCATCAGTTGGCTTTACTCCGTTGGCTCCCTGCCCATACACATATTGCCAATTGGTTCTATCCATCACCTGTTCTGCAACGTAATTACTACTAAATTCGATGCTGTTCCCTTTTCCACTTTTAGTGGTGATCAGGATTACCCCTGCTTTAGCCCTATTGCCATAAAGTGCAGAGGCTGCAGCACCTTTCAATACTGAAATGCTTTCGATATCATCAGGGTTTAAGTTGCTGATCGCGTCGCCTAAATCTGGTGCATTATCATATTGGCCACCATTGTTACCAATGCCAATCGTACTGCCGAAACCAACCGGCGCACTTTCCATTGGAATCCCATTTACTACATATAAAGGCTGACTAGATGGGCCTAAGCTTGAAACACCACGGATGGTGACATTGGTCGCTGCTCCGGCACCTCCAGAGGTACCTGCAATATCCAAACCCGCTACTTTGCCTACCAAAGAGTTCGTAATATTATTTTCACGGGCCTGTGTCAAAGTTTCACCGCCAATTTGCGTAACCGAATAACCTAAAGCCCTTCTTTCTTTCTTGATACCCAAAGCCGTAACCACTACATCGGTAAGTTGCTTGGTATCTTCTGCTAATACAATATCGATATTGGTTTGCGAACCGATAGCTATTTCCCTGGTTTGAAAGCCAGCATAAGAAATAATCAGCATTGCATTTTCAGGCGCATTTAAGGAGAATTTTCCATTTACATCGGTCGAGGTTCCAATACCCGTTCCTTTAACCCTCACACTGGCACCGGGTAGTGCACCTCCGCGTACATCTTTTACGGTTCCACCGATCGGCACTTCTTTATTTTTGCTAATAACGATTAAGCCTCCTTCTGAAACAGAATATTTCAGGTTCGTTCTGTTTAAAATGGCAGCCAGTACATCAGTAACCAAAGTATTGGTTACAGTAATACTTACATCCTTATTTACCGGAACATAAGAAGAGCTGTACACAAAATGGTAACTGCTTTGCTGTTCAATAATCTGTAAAACCCTGCCCAGCTTTGTTTTTTTTACATCTAAAGAAATTTTTTCCTGAGAAAAAACCGATGCAGAAACGTTAAGGCAGGTAATGAAAACCATAATACAGGCAAGTTTCATTAGCATCATGAATTTTAAGAGCGCCATATATTTTGGCCGCCCTTGCAGTAAGTAATAATAAATCATATTTTTGTTTTTTTTGGTTGCATAAGTTACTGGCAGCAATCTGTTTGTGCATAAACTGCCATTAATGAATCAAAAAAGAAATTGCGAAGGGCGGTGCTCCAACACCGTCCTTTTTTATTCCTATTTTGAGATAATCACCTTTTTACCTTTTATCTCATATTTAAAATTATTTTCAGTTGCTTTTAAAGCGTGTAAAACTTCTTCAATGCTTTCGTTTGTAATGGTTGCCGTAAAACGGTATTTTTCTATTGAAGGGTCTGAAAACGTAATCTCTACGTTATACCATTTCTCCAAAACATTCCTGATCTCATCAAAATCCTGATCATAAATCTCGATTCGATTTTGGGTCCAGGCCGTTTCTACAATGGTACTATCTTTAACTTTTGTGTAATGGTTAATGGTAATTTCAGGTTGTGGTGCTGTAGGCTTCAACAATTTACTTTTCTGTTGGATAACCGCATTTTTATAAAAAGTAACCTTCTGACTCGGTTTCAGGGTAATGGTACCACCGTTTCCATTTATGGCCTCCATAGTAATTAAACCCCTGATCAATGTGGCCTCTGATGTGGTTTCATCTGGATAGGCCTTCACGTTAAAAGCAGTACCCAATACATTGATGTTAAAATCTGAGGTATGGACTTTAAAGGGTTTATGCTGATCATGCACAACATCGAAGAAAGCTTCGCCAGTAAGGGTAACTTCCCTGCATTGATCGTTAAAGCCCTTTCTTATTGATAAAGTACTTTTTGCATTCAACAGCACCGAAGTACCATCCTGAAGCCGGATTTTTTTACGCTCCCCATTTTTGGTCGTAAACGTGTTAACGATTTGCGCAGCAGCTACTTTTTTGTTGTACTTGCTATAGGTGTAATAAATCAATACCGAACTCGCAACCAAAACCATTGCCGCTGCAATTTTAAGCCATATATAACGGTTTAGCTTAATTAACTTTTCTTCAGGAAACATACTTTCCTTAAAAGTCCCAATCTGTTTATTTAAAGGCCGCTTGTTGCCACTCAATATTACATACATTTTTTTGGCATCCGCTATTACTGCTGCCTGCTCTGCATGTTCATTAATATACTGCTCCCAATATCCAATGCATAGCTTATCCGTTCCGGCACAATACTGCTGGAAAGTGCTATCTATAAGAAAGTCTTCTGCATTGAATTTACTTCTGTCAACCATTCTAAATTGCCCTTTATATATCAGTGCCCAAAAGCTTTACTTTTTCCTAAGGAAATTTTAACTTTTTTTTAACATGGCGAAATATGTGCACTGGATACAGAAAGAACGAAGAAATTTAATTTGCAGAAACATAGCTTCTTCGCACAAATGGACCCGTTTCAGATACAGAAATTATGGTGGTGATTTTTTTGGAAAGCACTTGCAGAAGCATTTCGGTAAAGGTTAGCCCTGCCATATGCTTTATCTCACTTCGTTCAATGCCCGTTCCTGTCAGGTTTGGCTGGTGCAGGCTGGTTTACTATTAGAGGTTGCAGGCTGCAGGACAGTTAAACCGCCAAGAACCACACACCTAATGCTCTAAACCCGGTAGTAACGGAAATCCTTTTTATTGCTTAAAACAGCATTAAACTATACTTATTGCCGGCATTGATAAATTGCAATAAAAAGATTGAAGTGCATACGGGGCTAAAGTACCTACAGAGACTGGAATGTTCGTTTTCAAAACATGGAACAACTAACTATTTAACCTACTGGATGCTTAAGATTTACGAAGTTCTCCCCTTTCGCGACCCTAACGAAACTTCGCAATAATTTATGCATTAAATTCCTTACGCAGGATTTTAAGTGCATCGTAAATGGTATTGTAGGCTGTTTTTATGGTCTGGTTACTCTGCTCGGCAATCTGCTCGTAACTTAGTCCGTCAAAAAACTTGAGGTGGATCAGCTGTTTTTGGCGAAAGGTTAATTTTTCCAGTGCATTTTTGAGCTGATGCTTTACCAATTCATCGCTTTGCACCTTAACAATAAACTCTTCGTAACTCATCTCCATCCAATCGCCGTCGGCTCCTGCATTAAAAAGCGCATCACTGATTTTACGTTTTCTTTCGATTATCCGCAACAGTTTACGTTTCAAAAATGTACGGAGATAAGCTTCTACATTGTCTACACGGGTAAGCGTTTCGTGTTTCTCCCAAATGGTGGTAAAGACCAGGTCGGTGGCTTCGCTTGATGTATCTGCATCGGCACACACCCTGATGCCGAAATTAACCAATGGATAATAAAGCGTTGCATACAGATCAAAAAACGCATCTTTATCGCCAGTACGTAATCGTTCCCATAATAAGTGATGCGCTAATTTGTTATCCATTAAGTTGTTAGTTGTTATCACAATATTAACTAAAAACAACAAGATATTATTTAGAGATTGGGAATAATTGAATTTAAAAATTGTAAAACCCAATTAAATTCCGATCTGTGAGTACACAGACCGTGGCAAAGAAATTAGTATTGATGATCTATCTAGTAATTAAACCTCACAGGTTTTTAAAACGGTGTAGCCCTCAAATGCGGCCATTAAAAAACAATGTAAATTATGAATTAAACCTGCGAGGGCTGTAAATTAGCTTATTTTAAAGCGGTTCTGCTAAAAATATGATATTCGCCAGGGGCTAAAGTCTTTGTATAAGTACTGCCCGAAAGGTTAATGCTATTTCCAACCGCATCGATCCAGGTTCCTGCCGATCCGAAATCGATGTTGGCCGTTTGGCTCACCACATCGAAATTACCCACAACCACAACGGTATTGCTCCCTTCGGTTAACTTAATGTATTTGATTCCGCCAGTAAGGTTATAGGTTGAATTGCTTGAATTAAAAATACTGTTATTCTTTCTCAACCTGATGAATTTGGCATAAGCGTCATACAAAGCCTTGCGATTAGGGTCGCTGTAGTAATCCCATTTAATGGGTTTTTCGCCAGTTCTTCCGTTAAAATCGATGTTGATATCGTAACCCAGTTCTCCAAATTGCCATACCATTTTAGGTCCGGGAATGCTGAATAAAAAGGCGGCGGCAAGTTCTTCTCTTTTTAGTGATGTAGCCAGGTTTCCTTTAATAACATAACTTCCAGATGCGTTGCCATAAGTGATATTTTTATAGTTTAAACGCTCCTCATCGTGGCTTTCGGCATAGGTAACCAGACCATCAGATTTTGTAAAACCATGATTGGCATAAAAACCCCATTGAAAGTTTGAATTATCCAGCCAGCCCATTGTAGCCTCATTAATGTTATAATTCATATTATTCCAAAGCATCATACCCTCGTTAGCCAGCACTTTTTCTTCAGATTCTTCTGCAAAGTGTTCCAAAATCACATAGAAATTAGCATCTAAACTCTTGATGTAGTCATTATAATCTTTCCAGATGGCAATGCGGCCGGCATCATACAACCTAAACTGTGCATCATCAGTTGATTGCTTTTGCGTAAAACCTTTTGAAAGATCGAAACGGAAACCATCAATTTTGTATTGCTGCATCCAGAATTTCATTACATCTTTCGAAAATTTCCTGGTGGCAGCACTTTCATGGTTAAAATCGTAACCTACATTAAAGGGATGTTTGGCATCCACATTAAACCATGGGCTGTTGGCTGTAGGTTTTGAGCCATCAAAATACAATTGCACCATGGGCGATTGACCGAAAGAATGATTTAATACCATATCCATAATCACAGCAATGCCGCGGCCATGGCATTCATCAATAAAATTTTGCAGAGCCGTTTTGGTACCATAATATTTATCGGGCGCAAAATAAAAGGATGGGTTATAACCCCAGCTTAAATTTCCTTCAAATTCATTAACCGGCATTAACTCTATGGCGTTGATACCCAAACCAGTTAAATAATCGAGTTTGGCCAGTGTTGATGCATAATTATGATCGGCGGTAAAATCGCGGATGAGCAATTCATAAATCACCAGGTTATTTTTATCGGGACGGTTAAAGGTGTTGTTTTTCCAGGTATAAACGGGCTGATTTGCTTGCATAATACTCACTATTCCAGTTGTTTTACCCGTTGGATAGGCTTTTAAATTGGGATACGTTGCTGCGCTAATGTATTGATCGTTATCAGGATCCAGTATTTTCTCGCAATACGGATCGGCTACTTTTAAATTTCCATCTACATAAAACTGATAGGCATATTCTGTAGCTGGATTTAAATTATCTACCTGGATCCACCAGTAATTTCCATCTGGTGTATTTTTCATGGGTAATGCAGTGGCTGACCAATCGTTAAATTCACCAATCAAGGAAACTGATTTTTTACCAGGTGCATAAAGTGTTACAATAGCTGATGTTCCATTATTAGTAAACACCACACCATCTTTGACTCCTGCTGGCAGATCAGCTTTCTGATCAGTTGGCACAGGCTCCATACCAATATCTGATGTTTTTTTACAGGCTGCATTAAACATTGTTGTTAATAAAAACAAGCAGAGTATATTTTTTGCTTTTTTAGCTTCGTGCAAATACGAGCAGATGGAATAAATAGTCTTTTTCATTTGGTTAGGATTTTTCTATCGGTCTGTATCTCACAGACTGAAATTATATTGGCGATCTGTGAGGATACAGATCATGTAGTAGCGTTTTAAACTGACCTATTTTCCTCTACGCCAAGTTTTGAAGCTAAAACTTCGTTTGTTTTCTTAGGTTCCCGGATAAATACATAACAAATTATTGCGGCTAAAATCATTAATCCACCGCCTAATTGTACAGCTAAAAGCCTGTCGTTATTTAACACATTACGCATTAACCAGCCAAAGCCTAGGGAAGCAATAATTTCCGGTAGGACAATAAAGAAGTTAAAAATGCCCATATAAATACCGATTTTATCTTTGGGCAACGAGCCGCTCAACATGGCGTAAGGCATAGAAAGGATACTTGCCCAGGCAATGCCTACCCCTGTCATACATAAATACAGCATATTTTTATCGTGTACCCAGGCTACGCTGATTAAACCTATGGCTCCACAGATTAAACATAGGGCATGCGTGGTTTTACGGCCCAATGCATCAGCAATTTTGGGTAACACCAGGGCAAAAAGAAAAGTAATTACGCTATAATAAGCGAGTGTTAAGCTGCCAAAATCGGCACCTTGCGCATAAACCGGATCAGCCGCATCTTTACCGCCAAAAACATTCACCGCGACAGCGGTGGTATAATAAAACCACATCAAAAACAGGCCTGGCCAGGTAAAAAACTGAACTAACGAAACGATCTGCATCCTCTTTGGCATATTCCTTAATGCATGAAAAATCTCTATTGCTCCACCACCAAAACCTTTATTGCTTTCTTGTATTTTTTCTTTAAAATTAATATCCTCAGGTGGGTATTCCTTTGTGGTAAGTACCGTCCACAATACAGCAGCGAAAAAGAAAAAAGCACCTATATAAAAAGAAAACTTCACGTTTTCCGGAATATTGCCCTTTTCTGCAGTATTGGTTAAATGGAATATATTATTCATGATCCACGGTAAGGCCGAAGCCACACTACCACCCAAACCAATCATCATACTCTGCATAATGAACCCGCGGTTAACCTGGCTATCAGGTAATTTATCGGTAACAAAAGCGCGGAAAGGTTCCATAGCGATATTCCCGAAAACATCTAAAATCCAAAGTAAACCCGCTGCCATCCACAGCACACTGCTATGTGGCATAAAAATTAACGCAATACTGCTCACAATAGCCCCAAGCATAAAATAAGGCCTTCTTCTGCCCCACTTTGGATGCCAGGTTCGATCGCTCAGATAACCTATTATTGGCTGTACCAATAAACCAGTTAAAGGGGCTGCCAAAAACAACAATGGAACCTGATCTGGATTGGCACCAAGGTTTTCGTAAATGCGACCCATATTTGCCCTTTGTAAATCCCAACCGAACTGGATCCCGAAAAAACCTACGCTCATGTTGATAATCTGCACAAGTGTTAATTTTGGATTCTCGAATGCTGTTTTTAAGCTCATTGTATTTGGTTTATGCGCTTAGCGCGGGGCGCGTGGCGTTATATAGTTTTGATTCAATTAATACTTTTTTACAGTTAGGCGTAAAGCGCTTCATTTTTTCACCACAGCGCCTACAAAGTTTTTATACAGAGCGCACAGAAAAATATTGCCTCGGCGAACGGCTGTGCCAATCCCTCATTGCACGCTGTGGTTAATATCGTCAGTTTACGCTCAACGCATATCGCTATGTCCTAAAACGCTATTACCTGTGCGCTCACCGGGGCCAGGGTTACAGGTATGTTTGTTCCTGCAGGAATATTTAATTTTTTATCTGTCAACAGTTCAGTAACCGGTGATGAACTTTTAACCTTTAAAACTTCCTCTGGAATTTCGATATTCGCAGTTAAAGTTTGGTTTCGATCAAAATTGGCTACTATTAATAAACGCTGTTTGCCCGAGTAACGGATAAAAGCATACATCCGGTTGTTCATATTTCCGGTAACAGGCACTTCATAAATTTGTCCATTAATTACCGCATCACTTGTTGATGTTACTTTTAACAACTGCTTGTAAAAAGCCCTTAAATTTTGCTGTGCGGCATTTAATTTATGGCCATCAAACAAGCCTCCATTCATCCATTTCTGGTGATTGGGCACACCCCAATAATCGAAGATAGTGGTGCGGTGATCATCTCCACCAAAACCCTCTTGTCCTTTGCCTGGCTCGCCTACTTCCTGACCAAAATAAAGCATTACCGGACCGGCGCCTAAAGTTGCCGAAACAACCATTGCAGGCAAGGCCAGTTCGGCTTTACCTGCAAATCCTGTAGATGCAATACGTTCTTCATCGTGGTTTTCTAAAAAGCGTAACATGTGTTTGCCAAAACCAGCACTTTCTACCTGCCACACGTGTTTAATTGCTGCTACATCTGCAGTTGGTTCATTTCTGATTAATTTTTTGAGGCCATCGTATAAACCCACTTTATCGTAGAGATAATCAAATTTACCCTCTTCTAAATATTGTTTGTAAACTTTGGGATTATAGGCCTCTCCGATAAAAATTAAATCCGGATTCACTTCTTTTACCTGCGGAATTACCCAGTTCCAGAAAGCAATGGGTACCATTTCGGCCATATCACACCTGAAACCATCTACCCCTTTATTGGTCCAAAAGATTAAAATATCGCGCATTTTTAGCCAAACCGGTGGAATGGGCTCAAAATATTGTTTTTCGCCATTCTGATAATCTACACCGTAATTTAACTTAATCGTTTCATACCAATCATCATATTTAGGCTGTGCCGAAAACACATTGTTCCCTGTTGCTTTTGCCGGGTTCTCTTCAAACTCACCATCCTGAAGTACAGAAAGTGGTGTTTTTTGTCCGTTTGTAGGTACCACAAAAGCCTGGCCCGGGATATAATAAAAATCGTTCTTAGGGCTAAAAGCAACAGTTACATTATCATTTGCACCAAAGTCAGTTACATTTTTAGGTTTTGCACCAGAATGATAGCTTCTAGCCACGTGGTTGGGTATAAAATCGATCAGCACTTTTAGGTTTTTAGCATGCGTTCTTTTTACCAGTGCTTCAAACTCTTTCATCCTGTTTCTGATATCAACTGCTAGATCAGGATCTACGTCGTAGTAATCGCGGATGGCATAAGGAGAACCCGCTCTGCCTTTTACCACATCAGCATCATCCGGTTTGATTCCATAGGCACTATAATCGGTTAAACTTGCATGGGCAATTACCCCGGTATACCAAACATGGTTCGCATGAAGTTCCTTTATACCCTCTAAAGCTTTGTCGGTAATATCATTAAACTTACCGGAACCATTTTGTTCAATGGTTCCGTAAGGAATATTAGTGGTATTTTTATTCCCAAATAAGCGGGGTAATAACTGGTAGATAACGATCTGCTTATCGTTCATTTTTGTTCGCTTTTTTTGTGCAAAGGATGTTATAGGGATTATGACAAAAGAAAAAAAAAGTATAAATAGCCAGCTTTTATTGCTTCCGAATACAAATAAGCTTTGAGCAGAATAACATCTGCTATCAGATAAAGTTTTAGATTTTAACTCTCTACCCTCCACCTTTACACCCTTTACCTTTCTCATACCAACGCAGCATTATTAACTTCAACTTCGGCATTTGCGGCCAATTTATAATGCTGATTTCTGATACCGATTTCTAAATCAATGCCTGCATTGTTCCTGATCACGATGCTGTTTTCGGTAATATTAACCTTTAAAGTAGCTCCCCTGAAACCAATCGTGAACGAAAAAGATTTCCATTTGCCTGGCAAGAAAGGGTTAAAATGCAATTTACCATCGCGCACACGCATGCCGGCAAAACCTTCTACTACACTCATCCAGGTTCCTGCCATCGAGGTGATGTGTAGACCATCTTCCGTATCGTTGTTATAATCATCCAGGTCTAAACGTGCAGTACGTAAGTAGAATTCGTAGGCACGTGCTTCATCATTTAATTTAGCCGCTAAAATACTATGTACGCAAGGCGATAATGAACTTTCGTGTACGGTACGGGGTTCATAAAAATCGAAGTTGCGTTTTAATGTATCCAGATCATAATCTTCTTCAAAAAAATATAATCCCTGCAGAACATCAGCCTGTTTAATAAAACATGAACGTAAAATCCTGTCCCAGCTCCATTTCTGGTTGATCGGACGTTCACTTGCCGGAAGGTCTTTCACCAAAATCTGTTCTTTATCTAAATATCCATCCTGTTGCAAGAAAATCCCCAGTTTTTCATCTTGTGGATAATACATTTTCCCGATGATATCGGCCCAGTCTTTAAATTCCTTCTGATCGAAATTTAAGTTTTTTAACAGGCTGTTGTATTTTTCAGGTTGTTGTGTTTTTACCATTTCGGCAGCTTCTGTTGCATACTTCATGCACCACGTAGCCAAAATATTGGTGTACCAATTATTATTTACGTTATTTTCGTATTCATTTGGTCCGGTTACGCCAAGCATTACGTATTGTTGTTTATCATTGCTCCAGTTTACACGTTGTTTCCAAAAACGGGCAATACCGATCAGCACTTCTAAGCCATAATCAGAAAGATAACTTTCATCACCGGTATAACGGATATAATTGAAAATAGCAAAAGCAATGGCCCCATTCCGGTGGATTTCCTCGAAAGTAATTTCCCACTCATTATGGCATTCTTCACCATTCATGGTTACCATTGGATATAATGCAGCACCATCCTTAAAACCTAATTTCTCGGCATTTTCTATCGCTTTACCCAATTGTTTATGGCGGTAAATCAACAGATTTTTGCTTACATCCTGTGGTGCTGTAGCCAAATAAAAAGGCACACAATAAGCTTCTGTATCCCAGTAAGTAGAGCCACCATATTTCTCTCCCGTAAACCCTTTCGGACCGATATTTAAGCGGTCATCTTTACCGGTATAAGTTTGGAAAAGCTGGAAAATATTAAAACGGATCGCCTGTTGGGCAGAAACATCGCCTTCGATAATGATATCACTTTCCTCCCATTTTGCGGCCCAGGCTTCGCTTTGTTCTTCTAATAAAGTATCAAAACCCTTAGCAGATGCTTTGGCTATTACCGATTTGGTTTCTTTTATAAGTAATTCTTTAGGATAATTTTCTGAAGATAAATTTGCAGCAATTTTAACCAGCGTAACCTCTTCGTTCGCTTTAACATCTACTGAAAAAGTTTGTCCGACGAATTTTTCCCTACGGATGGCTTCGGGATTGATCGTCAACTTATCTGCATTTTTATATAGTTCGATATTGCTTCCGGTGCTCACTTCAAATTCAGTTTTCTTTGTTCTTAGTTTGATATAAGCTTCTGTTCCAAAGATTTCATCAGCGACTTTATCCCAGAATTTTTCGTCGTAGTTACTATCCTGATTTTTAACATCACCGTCAATAAAAGGCATCAACGTTAGTTTACCATCAAAATTTAACGGGGTAATGCTATAACGGATGGCGCCCACCTCATCATCAGCTATGCTGCAAAAACGGGTTGATTTAACTTTTAGGGTTTTACCGCTTTTTAATTTTGCGATGAAAGTGCGTTCCAGGTATCCGGCATGCATATTTAATATACGTTTAAAATCGCTTACCTCTGCTATTGCCAGATCAAGGATTTCGTCATCGATTTTTACCTCGATACCTACCCAGTTTGCTGCATTTAAAACTTTGGCAAAATATTCAGGATATCCATTTTTCCACCATCCCACACGGGTTTTATCTGGGTAATAAACACCCGCAACGTAATTTCCTAATAAAGTTTCCCCGGTATAGGTCTCCTCAAAATTGGCGCGCTGGCCCATTCGTCCATTGCCCAAACTGAAAATACTTTCCGAAATTTTATTTAGATGTGGATCAAAGCCTTCTTCGATAATATTCCACTCATCTGCTTTAATGTAGTTTTTCATATTTAGTATCAAGTAGTGTAACGGTATCAAGTAATTGGTATCAGGTATCAAGATAAATTTTTACTACTTGATACTCGCTACTTCGTACTTGCTACTCCATTACAACTCTTCCAAGTCTTTAACTGTTAATTTGTCTAATCCGCTTACTACCAGATCAGCCTGGATAAGCACACTTTTTTCGCCAATTCCGATGGCTTTCATGCCACCTCTTTTGGCCGCTTCTACCCCTGCTACAGCATCTTCAAAAACCACACATTCATTTGGTGCGAAACCTAGAAGCTGGGCGCCTTTTAAAAATACTTCCGGATCAGGTTTTGATTTGGTTACCATGTTGCCATCCACAATTTCATCGAAGAAATGAGCAAGGTTTGTTTTATCTAAAATAATTCCCGAGTTTTTACTTGCTGAGCCCAAAGCCAATTTATAGCCAGCTTTGTGAATTGCAGTCAAGAAATCGACCGTTCCAGGCAAAACTTCTGCGGGTGTCATTTTAGTGATCATATCTACGTACCAGCCGTTTTTTAAAGCAGCCAATTCTTCCTTTTCTAAATCGGTTTTTTGTACACCACCCCAAGCTAGAATCTTATTCAAACTTTCTACTCTACTCACGCCTTTTAACTGTTCATTCTGCTCTTCCGTAAAATCGAAACCCATGGTATTGGCCAAACGTTTCCAGGCCTTGTAATGGTAAACTGCAGTATCTACCAGTACGCCATCTAAATCGAATAGACAAGCCTTTATTGAGGTGGAAGGCGGAAGGTTGAAGGCGGGATTATTATCTTGCATAGTGTTATATTTTTTAGTATTAAGTAATGGGTATCAAATATCAAGATGTGAGTCTACACCTTAAACTCTCAACCTTTTACCTTTCTACCTTAACTCAAGCACCAAAGTGGTCTTAGCAGGCACTTTAATGTTTTTAAATTCGATGTTTTCGCCGATAATCACATTTTTTGCTGTTCTAATACCAGCTGTTCTTTCGGCAAAACGATCCGTGTTTAGTGTTTTTTCTTTTTCTGTATTGTTTACAATAACCATTACAGTGCCTTTTGGTTCTGCATTGTAGCGGAAATAAACATAAATATCATCCTGGGGGACAAACTGCATTAATTTGCCTGTTTGTAAAGCCGGACTGTTTTTACGAAAATTGGCCAGTGTTTTAACAAAATCAAAGGCTTCATTTTCTTTCCTGGTACGTCCATCAGCAACGAATTTATCTTTTTTGTCGCCCTCCCAGCCACCAGGAAAATCAGAACGGATCAGCCCATCCGGATTGGAGAAATTTTTCATTAAAATTTCAGTCCCGTAATACATTTGTGGAATGCCACGCATGGTTAACAGGATACTCATGCCCATTTTGTATTTATCGAAATCTTCGCCAACCATGGAGTAAAAGCGGCTCATATCATGGTTATCTAAAAAGATGCAATTGGTATTTGGGTTTTTATAGAGAAAATCATGTGCTAAGGTGGCATACAAACGGTTAACACCGTCTACCCAACCATTTTTGCCATTTATTCCTTCATAAATCGCATCTTTTAAAGTAGCATCTGTAATACCCTGTAAATGGGTATCAAAACCGCGGTTAACGGTATTGCCACCTGTAAAAAAGGCCTGGTTGGCTACCGCAGTTACCAATGTTTCGCCAAAAACGGATAAATGCGGAAATTCTGCCTGAACTTTTAAGGCCCAGTCGGCCATGTAAACCGGATCGTTATACCCGTAGGTATCTAAACGTAAACCATCAATACCAGCATATTCTATCCACCAGATGTGGTTTTGCGTGAGGTAATTTTGCACATAAGGATTACGTTGATTTAAATCGGGCATGGAAGGTACAAACCAGCCATCCAGCATCTGTTTACGATCAGCAGCAGAAGCATGAATATCCATTACCGTTTGATCGCGGTAACTGGTCTGTGTATATTTTGGCCATTGGTTTAACCAGCTTTTCATGGGTAGGTCTTTGTAAAACCAGTGCTGGGTACCAATGTGGTTGTGTACAATATCTTTAATGACTTTTAATCCTTTGGCATGTGCAGTTTCTACATATTTTTTGTAAAGTGCATTGGTACCATAGCGGGGATCTATTTTATAATGATCGGTTACGGCATAGCCGTGATAGGAAGCCTGTGGCATGTCATTTTCTACCTCTGGAGTCATCCAAACTGTAGTTACGCCTAAATCTTTCAGGTAATCAAGGTGGTTTATTACCCCCTGAATATCGCCACCATGGCGATAGTACATGCTATCGCGGTTTAATGCGGTTTCAGTTAAACCCTGAACCACATCATTGCTTCTGTCACCGTTCGAAAAACGATCGGGCATAAGCAGATAAATAAAATCTTTGTCGGTTACCCCCTGAATCCTGCCCGCACTTTTATCACGGTTTTTTAATTCATAGGTATAACTAAATATCTTTTTTCCGTCAGCTGTAAAATTAATCGGAAATTTTCCTGCCTTAGCAGCTGGGGCAATGGTTAAATCGAGGAATAAATAGTTCGGGTTTTCTACTTTGTTAATCTTAACGAGTTTAACACCAGGATAAGTTAAGCTTACTGTTGCATTGGCTATGTGATCGCCATGTACCAATAATTGCAGTTTTGGATTGTGCATACCGGTAAACCAAAACATCGGCTCGATACGCTCGAGTGTTTGGGCAAAAAGACCATTAAACGAAAGAAAAACTAAAAGTGTAATGGTGCTGCTTATCTTTTTAAAAAAAGTGTTAGTATGAGCATTAAATAGCAACGGAAATTTTTTAAGGGTATGGATTCTGATCATGCTAAAACTTAAAAATGCCCTGCAGTAAGAAATGCTGCAGGGCGGTATGTATAACAAATTAGTTTTTAACCATAGTGGCTTTTTTAGCAGCCACATCTAAAGTGATGGTATAGGTTCCGGCAGTGGTAACCGCAATATTATCACCTCCGTTTGTAAGGGTACTTAAGCTACCACCGAGGTTTGTACCCCAATCATGCGCAAACCTAAATTTGAAAGCGCCGGTAGTTAAAGTGGTTTTAATGGTATAAAAGTTCGCCTTACCATCATTGGTTACCTTCATGTCGGTATCATTGCCCCAGCCACCTACGGTAGCGTCGCCAATAATTGACCACTCTTTCGGAACGCCGATGGTGTAGGTACCTGTATTCAGGTCAACAGTTACCTGTTTCACTACTGCATCTGTCGATTTAAGGTTATCACCTGCACCAGTACTGATTTTACCGCCTCCTGCGTCACCATATGCTACATCCCATTTTTTTGCCGGGGTAACTTTAAATTCTAGGTTGCCGGGTGTGAATGCGATCATTCCGGTATAAATTCCGTTGCTGGTTGCTGAAATCAGACTATCGGCAGTCGATGGGTTCCAACCTTGATAAGCGCCCGGAGCATATACCCAAGCTGAAGCTAAATAGGGTGTAGCATTTAAAGTGATTATATTTGAATAAGTTAAATCGTTTGCTGCTGCACCTGATTTCAACCTTACTTCAATTTGAGTTGCCTCATTTACCTTAGCGCCTAAAGCTAAAATCATTGTGTTTACTTCGCTGATTTTTGGAATATACGACTTATCTGTCACTACAATTTCTCTTACAGGATTGAAATTTTGTCCTTTCAAGCCAAATTGCAAAGTTGTTGTAACTGGAACTACATAACCTGTTGAGGTAGCTATTGGATAACTTAAAGTTAGTGCAGGAAGTGCAGCATTAGCCTGTATCAAACTCAAATTTGTTGTAGATGCTGTTAATGTTCCTGCGGGTGTAATATTGGAAACCGTTTGGGTTTCATCTTTCTTACATGACCAAAGCGAAATTGCCATTAAGCAAATTGCTAAGGATTTAAATATCGTTGATTTCATATCTTATTGACTGAAAATTAATAACCAGTATTTTGAACCAAATTTGGATTAGCAATTAAATCTGCTAACGGAAGTGGATAAAGATTTCTAAAAGCTGGTAGCGAAGCACCTGCCTGAACTCCACCTTTAAACGGCCATACATAACCCGGTCCTGTGAATTTACCGTAACGAATTAAATCAGTACGGCGATGACCTTCCCAATAAAGCTCTCTAGCACGTTCATCCAGGTAGAAGTCTGTAGTTAACGCCGCCTCGGAAACATCTCCGGAGGTATTTCCATAAGCTCTTCCACGCAACAAGTTCACATATGTTCTGGCTTGTGATACACTACCGCCTGCCCCGCCTCTTGCCACAGCTTCGCCATAAATTAAGTATTGTTCAGCTAAACGGAAAATAGCAAAATCTAAAGAGCTAAAAGTACCATTGATTGTTCTACCGGGTGTACCAGCTGATGACACGTTTTTAAATTTAGTAACGCGTAAACCATCAGTAAATTCACTAACTGCCTGCACATCTTTTTTTGTACCAAAGAAAACTCCACGCTTGTCAACCGTACCATTCGCATCCGGGAATAAGTTTGGCAGATTTTGACGTGTACGGTTACCTCCCCAACCACCACCTGGAACACCATAGGAAGTTGGATTCATATCGGCGTTAATTGCCGCGTTGATTAAGTACGTTGTACCGCCATTATTTGTACCATTTATACCATCATAATTAATTGTTAAGATGTTTTCGGTATTATTTACGTCGTTATCCGTTCTGAATAGATTCATGTAATTATCCTTCAACTTATAATTAGCTGCGATAACTTTACTTGAATACGTAATGGCTTCAGTATATTTGGCTGTACCTGTGTAAACCTGAGCATTTAAATACATTCTCGCTAACAACGCCCAATCAGCACCTTTATCTGCACGGCCATAATCATTTGTTCTTGGTTCTGCTAAATCTCCTTCAATAGCTTTCAGCTCTGACTCAATATAACTGAACAAAGCAGCTCTTTGAATTTGTTTCGGATTCACTTTACCAATCGCATCAGCTTCGGTAACGAAAGGCGGATTACCGAAAGCGTCCATTAGTACCCAATATTGGTAAGCTCTTAAAAAACGAGCTTCTGCACGATAGCGGGTAATTGCGGTAGCATCAGCGCCCGTTATATTTCTACCTGCTAATTTATCAGGTGTACTTTCTCTCAAAAATTCGTTGCAAAAAGTGATTTGTAATATTCCTCGCGAATATAAACCACGTAAAAACTGGTTATCGGGAGTTGGCGTTCCAAAGTTTAATTCTGGGATACCAACATCACCCCAGGCGCAAATGGCCTCGTCAGTTACTAACTCTTGAGACATCCAAAACAGCCTCAAAAAGTCAGTAAAACCAGAGTTTAATCCACCAACGTCACTACCATCGGCACCCTGTGGACTGGTTAATCCATAAGTTGCATATAATTTAGCCAAACTGTTTTTATAACCCGCCGGAGTTGCATATACACTTTCAGCTGTAACATCATTTGTTGGCGTTAAATTAAAAGCTTCCTTTTTACATGAATTTAATGACAGCAGTAACATTCCTGATGTCAATAATATTTTAAATGAATTTTTCATTTTGTTATATTTTCGTTCAATAGACAATTGCCTTAACAACAACCTCTATGTATTATTTAAAAGCCAACATTTAAACCCAAAGTATACGTTCTAGGACGCGGATATAAATTATAGTCAATACCTGAAACTGATTCAGGATCAATCCCTTTATACTTTGACACTACAAATACATTCTGGCAATTTGCAGAAATACGCATTGATGCATTACCTGTTTTTGATAATTTACCAACATTATAGGATAAACCCAGGTTATCCATTTTTAGGAATGATGCATTTTTAATAAAGTAATCGCTTAAATATTGTACACCTGATGCCCCCGAAAAATTGGTGTTGTATAAATCAATGGCTGCATTATTTAAAATACCTTGAGTACTCAAAACGTTATTTACGATCCCAAAGTTTGAAGATATATTGTCATAAATATAGTTACCCAGGTTTGCTCTTAACACGGTACTTGCAGTCCATCTTTTATAGGTGAACGAAGTATTGAAACCTAAGGTAATAACAGGATCTGGCGATTTATAGAAATACTGATCCGCTGCACTTACCATGCCATCACCATTTAAATCTTCATAAACTCCTTCCAAAGGTTTTCCATTACTATTGTAAACTTGCTTATAAACAAAAAACGATCCTGGCAGTTGATTAACTGCATTATATTTTAAGTGAATACCTGTACCACCGGTAATATCGCCAGCGTCAATTTTAAAGCCTGAATTAGGATTTAGTGTTAAGTTGGTTACCTTGCGTTTATTGTAAGCTGCATTTACACCAATATCCCAAGTGGTGTTATCGGTTTTAATTGCAAGATAATTTAAGCTCACTTCAGCTCCCCTAACGTCCATGTTTCCAACATTGGTTGTTAATTCGTTACTAAAGTTTGTTCCAACAGGTATGGTAACTTTACTTAATAAATCTTTAGTCTTTTTGTAATAAACATCAATACTTCCATATAATCTCCCTTGTAAGAAACCATAATCTAAACCAGCATTGTAGGTTGTTGTGGTTTCCCATCGTAAATCAGGATCGTAACCTGCCGGGCTGTAGTAATTGTAAAAAGAATTACCGATTTGATATTGTCCTTGATTGGTGTTGGCATAGTATTTTGACAAATAATCATAATTTCCAATACCGTCTTTATTACCAGTTTCTCCATAGGTTAGTCTTAGTTTCAAATCTGAAAGAACTTTACTGTCTTTTAAGAAATTCTCACCTATAACTCTCCACGTAAAACCTACTGAAGGAAAGTATCCCCAACGGTTATTTTCAGCGAATTTCGAAGAAGCATCAGCCCTCATTGTTCCAGATAAGATATACTTGTCAGCCAAGGTATAGTTGAAACGACCGTAGTACGATAGCAATTTGTTCTGCTCAACAGCGAATGGGAATACCGGAGTTGTTTGCAAAACACCGGTTGCCCTATAAGTAGCAAAGTTATAGTTTGTTACCGCATCATCATAATATCCGTATCCACCTGTTACATCAAACCTACTTTTTCCAATCGTTTTTGCATAAGTTAAATAGGCTTCAGAAAACTTATTCATTTCAGTATTCAATCTTCTGGAAAATGAACCGTCTGTAGTGAAACTTTGTGCAGCGTATTCAGGCACTCTTGTCCGTCCGTATCCCTTAACATAGTCATACCCTAGGTTAACCACTGCATGTAGCTCTGGTAAAAAATGGAATGAATAATCCAACTTGATATTACCAAAACTTCTGGCTGCATTACCATGGTTGTCTTGTTGTCTGATCAAAGCAACTGGATTACGTGGTGCATTTGGATTTGGAATACCTGCCGAGGTAATCCATTCAAAATAATTACCAAATTTATTGGTTGCATACACCGGTTGCGTTGGATCAAATTGAATTGCGGCACCAATAGCGCCGTCGTTTGGATATTGCGAATCCGTTAACGAACCTTTTAGGTTTAACTCGACTTTTAAATGATCCTTAAACAATTTTGGTGCAATAGAGAAAGCACCAGTTGCTCTCTTTAACTTACTGGTAATAACAGCTCCCTCTTGATCTAAATATCCGGCTGATACGCGATAAGGTACACCTTCAAAAGATCCAGAAATACTTAAGTTATTATCCGTAGAAAATGCATTCTGATAAATTTCGTTTTGCCAATCGGTATTTGCTGTACCTAATAAAGCCTTTTGAGCGGCAGAGCCATTTGCATTTACGTAAGCGCGAATTTCATCACCAGATAAAACATTTACTTTTCTAGCCACAGTTCCGATTGAATTATTGGTACTGAAGTTAATAACCGGAGCACCTGAAGCACCTTTTTTCGTGGTGATTAAAATTACCCCGTTGGATGCCCTTGAACCATAAATGGCTGTAGCGTTGGCATCTTTCAAAACCGTAAAGGTTTCAATATCATTAGGATTGATCAATGACAGCGGGCTTGGGGCGTTACCAATGCTGTTACCGCTGAAAGGAACTCCATCAACCACAATTAAAGGATCGTTACTTGCATTTAATGATGCACCACCGCGAATCCTAATGGTACTACCACCACCTGGCGAACCACCACCGGAAATGATATTTACACCAGCAACCTTTCCTTGAATTAATTGCTCAGGTGTAGTAATGGTACCTTTTTGAAAATCTTTTGAACTCACTGTAGTGATAGAGCCCGTCAGGTTTTTCTTTTCAGCAGTACCATAACCAATTACCACTACCTCATTCAGTTTCTGTGCATCGGGTACCAATTGAAAACTCACATTCACATTGGCTGAAATGCTTACCGTTTTATCGAGTGTTTGATAACCGATAAAACTTGCAGATAACGTTATGGAACCATTAGCTAAACCGGCAAGTTTAAAATTACCGTCTACATCAGTTGATGTACTTCTGGTTGTACCTTTAACAATTACAGAGGCACCGGGCAATGGCAGGCCGCTTTCATCAAGCACCTTTCCAGATACAGATCCGGTTTGTGCTTTTACCATTAATGCTGAAAAAACCAACAGCACCAAAAGCCCCTGTTTTAACAGGTAAAATACTCTCATATTTGAAGCTCGTTTAAGTATAAAAATTTGGTTAAATATTATAGTGATTTACACATAGGCCTAATTTACAGCTGTTATTGAGATTTCAAAATTTATTTACAAAATATATTTTCTGACAAATTACCAATCAGAAAATCAGCTAAAAAAACAGCTTTTAAAAGCTTTTGAAAAACGACATTAAATAATTGTTAAATTATTAAAATACTGTAATTCAATTAGTTATGAAATTATAAATTTACTTTACAGTGTAAAAATTACACTAAGCCATTTTTTCTGCTTTTTTCGGGAACGTTCCCGAAAAAATGAACGCAAAAATTCCCTCATTTTCGGGAACGTTCCCGAAAATGAGAAAGAATTCTGCGTATTTTACACTAAGTGAAGAAATTTTTTGAAAATTTAAGAGAAAAAAAAGCTCCTTTTTTGGGCTATTTTTTTCTATTTATTGGTCGAATTTCGCTTGATTATTTTGGATGTTAAAACCACCTCATTTAGTCGGTTCTTATTGGCATGATTATCCAATACCGTAAACAATAATTTAGCTGCTTTTTCGCCTATTTCGATAGCGGGTTGGGTAATGGTGGTAAGTGAAGGATTTAGCAAAGGAGCAATTTCCAAACTGGAGAAGCTGATCACCTTTAAATCACCTGGAATATTAATCTGAAGATCATAACAGGCATAATAAGTGGCAAAAGCCAAACGCTCTACCGAGGTAAAAATACCATCAGGTGCTAACTGCATTAAAGCCTCTTTAATGATCACACTATTCTCATCATAACTGTTACTGCAATCTACAATTAGGTTTTCATCAAATGGAACCTGATATTTAGCTAATGCATCAATGTAACCCTGCATACGGGTTTTACCTATTGATAAACTTTTATTCACTACCAGATAAGCAATTTTCTTACAACCTTGCTCTATTAAATGTTCTGTGGCAAGAAAACTGCTGTTATAATCATTGGTAATTACCCTTGGGGTATTGATGTCTTCGTAAACCCGGTCGAAAAATACCAGAGGCAACCTTTTACTGCCAAATTTATTGAGGTAGTTGTGATCATTAGCTTCTCCTGAAACCGACATGATAATGCCATCGGCCCTTCCGTTGTGCAAGTGTTGGATGAAGTTTACTTCTTTTTGGTAATCATCATCGGTTACATAAATGAGGATATGGTAGCCATTTTCCCTGGCAACACGTTCAATGCCATGTATGGCCTGCGAGAAATAATTATTGGCCAATTCAGGCACAATAACCGCGATGGTTTTGCTTTTTTGCTCTCTTAAGTTACTGGCGTAATGGTTAGGCTGGTAGTTTAACTCCTTCGCTTTGGCCAATATACGCTCTTTGGTAGCACCATTAATGTCACTATTATCCCTAAAAGCCCTCGAAATTGTCGAAGTAGATAAATTCAACGCTTCTGCTAACTTCTTAATATTGATACTGTCCATTTTGGCCGTTAATCCAATTATTCTGAATAAACGCTGTAAATATAATGTCTCGTAATGAAATAACCGTCTTTTTTGAATATTATGTACAATTAGTTTAGTCTCCTAACGCTAAATTGTTGTAGTACTATCCATTTTGGTTTTTAATATTGATGGATTTGTCGGGATGATGAGCCGGGTGCAGATAATATCCCCTTCTTTATTTGCCATTAATTGATAATTATCCAAACCGGCCAGAATTTTACATAATAACAAACCGATACCATGCCCTTTATTTTCCTCTGAAACGCTTTGGCGATTCGCGTAAAAATCATTTACCGAGCTGATGTTGGCTGAACTGTTATGGTTTTCAACTTCAAATATAGCCGCTACATTTGTTTTGATCAGCCTGATGTGAACAGATTGAGCTGCATCTGAATACTTTACGGCATTGCTCAACAGGTTTCGCAGAATAAACTCGATATGATGCTCGTTCCCTAGAATTTCAATATCAGCGGGTATATTGGTCGTTAAGGTAATGTTTCGGGCGGTGGCAATGCCTCGTGTAGAATTAATGGTACTGCTTAATGCTATTGAAGGATAAAAAGGTGCGATAAGATTATCATAATGCATATCTAAGGCGCCCCATAGCAATAGTTTATCCAATATTTCATTTGCAGATTCTTGCACGTTGGATAGCTGTTCAATGAGCTCTTCCTGCCTTGGCGTACCCATATGTCGCTTAAGGAGAAAAGCTAATGCATGCAGATCTGCCAGGGCGCCTTTCAGGTCGTGTCCCATTATTGACAGAATTCTATCTTTATGTGTATTAAGCGCACTGAGTTGGTCTGTACGTAAATTTAAAGCTTTATTTAGTTTTCTGTTCCGCAGGATAAAGAGAAAGGTGATCAACAATATTACGCCTGTTGCCGCAAACAATAGCCGATAAAAATTACTGCGCTGGTTAGCCTTATAACGCTCAAATCCGACTTGCTTAAGTTTTTGGGTTGAATCTTGCAGTTTATGATTGGAGATCAGGTTATCAATCGCTACGCTATTTTCTTGCGTAACGATACTGTCACGGATAGCCCTTGATTCTTTATAAGCCTCGAACGCAAATTTATAGTTGCCAAATTTTTTGGCTGAACTGGCCCGGTGCTCTAAAACCTTATACAAAAGATCTTTGTCTTGGGCCTTTTTGGCAAGCTCAACCGCCTCTATGAAATATCGATTTGCCTGAGTAAAAGAATCTGCAAAGCTTCCAAGGTGATCAAGTGCGTTCGATTGTTCGCGATATAAATTAGCCTCCTTTGCCAAACTCAATGCACGTTGAGCCATCTTCCTGGCCTTGACCACATCTCCTTTAGCATAATAGATTTTGGAAGCATTGGTCATCAGGATCAAATAGGCATTATAATTAGTGGTGGCAAAAGGCTTGGAAAGTCCCAGTTCATAATATTTCAAGGCGATGTCAATCTTGTTTGAATGTTCAAAATAATTACCAATGTTGACACATAGATCTATATAATTGGTATGTATTTTATCCCAATCTTCTTTTGAAAATGAAGATTCTGCTTTGGTGAGCAACGACCGGATCAGGTTAAACGATTTAAAATAGTAACGATAGCTTTCATTAGCATTGCCCATAGCTACACTAATTGAAGCAAGTATGGAATAACATATAGGTAGATCCACATATCCCTTATTTCGCTCATAAAAGCTAATGGCCCTTAGAATATTAGCTGTTGCTTGCTCATAATCTGCACTCTTATAATAAAGTACACCTCTTATTCTATTTACATTGGCTAGTACAAGCAGCTGGCCATTTTTTTCTGCGAGTTGCTCTGCTTCGTTAAGCGATGCTAAACTTTCGTTTTTTAGTCCTTTATTCATCAGCGCAATCCCTTTTCTAAACAGCAATTTAGATAGGCCTTTATCAAATGCTATGGATTTCGCATGTGCAATGCCTAAGTCAGCATATTTTATCACTAAATCGGGTTGGTACCGGTATTTTGAAATACTGTCTAGTAAACTGTTTACCCGGGTTGTATCCGCAGGTACATCTGTCCAAAGTTTTGCGCTTACCTTGCTATTGGGTTTAAAGAGAAGCACAATCAATATGAACAAATATGAAAGCTTTTGACAGCTGTTAGGATAAAAATTTATTCTATTACGCATAGAGCGAGATTTACAGGTATGGCGACGGACTAATCTAACAAAAAATATAATCCTGCCAAAAGTGATTGGCGTTTGATCAGTTCTGAAAAATATTTTTTTTAAAAATTTCAATCCAACAATTCCCTAACTTTATCAAAATTACAGGGCTTATGACAGAAGAGACAAACATTATCAAAGAAAAACTGCACCGTTGCGTGATTGTTGACGACGACCCACTGCTCATTGAACTCCTGGAAGCATATATTAATGACACACCTGAACTTACCTTAGCCGGCAGTTTTGATAATGCCTCAGAGGCCATACAAATGTTAAGCGATGGACAAAAAATTGATTTTTTATTTTTGGACATTAAAATGAACGGGATTTCGGGCATTGAAGCCGCCGCAAAGTTGAGAAATACGGTGAAATACCTGATATTCATTACAGCCTACAGCCAATATGCGATGGATGCCCATCGGGTAAATGCAGACCAATATCTGCTTAAGCCGGTTGGCTATAATAAATTTATCAGTTGCCTTAATGGTCTTTTAGAAAAGAATAACAGGCAACAGCGATTATCCTAGCAATTACCTAGATTTTTCTTGGCATTATGATGGAGCGGTTGTATCTCAATGTTTTTGTGCTGAATTTCCTTATTCATCTCTATGTTAAGCGTACTTTTTAGTCCAAATTAACAGGCTTTAAAATCGGCTAAGGCCCAGATCTGTGAAGTTGCACACTACTACACATCATTACAAACATATGCAGAAACAATTACTCACCATTATATTTTTAGCATGATCACACTATCTTTTTGCTCAAGTCAATGGTCGTAGTGTGCACAATCTTTCCGTAACCTTGAAAAATGTACCATTTAAAAGTTTAGCACTTCGAGATTATAGAGACTTTAGTTTACTGAGGCTAACCATAATTTGTAAATATTTATAGGCTTTAAATTTAATTTTCAACTCGGCATCTGCTATAAAACAAAGTCAAAAGAATAGTAGATCAACTTACTATTAAAATTCTTTAAACAAATATTCATTTTTTTTAAAACAAAAAGCATATTTGCTGCATTAATAACGTATACGCTATCAATCACCTTCTCAATTACCGGTTGAAAAAACAAAAGATATGAAATAACATTACAAAATGGCGAACAAAAAAATACTGATTGCCGATGACGATGAGGGAATTGTTGATGCGATCACCATGATTTTGGAAGTGATGGGCTATGATGTTGAATTTACTTACGATGGTGGGGCCGTTATTGACGCTGTAAAAAACAAACCAGATTTAATTATGCTGGATATATGGATGAGTGGATATGATGGCAGAGATATCTGCAAACAGCTTAAAAACGATCCTCAATTTAAGGGAATTCCTATCCTAATGATTTCAGCCAGCAGAGATATCAGACAATCTGCGCTGGATGCCGGTGCAAATGATTTTATGGAAAAACCATTTGAGATGGACTCTCTATTGAATAGAGTTGAAATATTATTGAATTAAAGGTATGAGGTAAAATGCTCGCCACATGATAGTCTACCCGACCAAAACACACTAAAGCGCCTGCACGTACATTCCTGTTTTGCAGTTTTGTAAAATCGTATATTTCTCTCCATATTTTGTAAAGAAAAAAAATCTAGTCCAATAATCCTGATAAAAAACACGAAATTTAGATCATTGCATGTCTGATTTAAATCCGCCGGTTTTAAGAAAAATAATTCATATCGATATGGATGCTTTTTACGCATCTGTGGAGCAGCGCGATTTTCCTGAATATCGTGGGAAGCCGGTGGTGGTTGGCGGTAAGCCAGACAGCCGTGGTGTGGTTTCAACAGCCAGTTACGAAGCCAGGCAATATGGAATCCGTTCCGCAATGCCATCGAGTAAAGCTTATCAGCTATGTCCAACGGCCATTTTTGTGTATCCTCGTTTTGATGCCTATACTGCAGTTTCAAAGTCGCTCAGGGAAATTTTCAGTCGATACACGGATCTAATAGAGCCCCTTTCGTTGGATGAGGCATACTTAGATGTCACGGAAGACAAACTTGGCATCGGATCGGCGCTTGATATTGCACAATCGATTAAAGATGCCATTAAAAGTGAGTTAAATTTAACGGCCTCGGCAGGCGTATCGATCAATAAATTTGTAGCCAAAGTAGCTTCAGACATGAACAAACCCGATGGCTTAACTTTTATTGGCCCATCCAAGATCGAAGCTTTTATGGAAAAACTCCCGGTAGAAAAATTCTTTGGGGTAGGCAAAGTTACCAGTGCCAAAATGAAGGCTATGCAGATTAATACAGGTGCAGATTTAAAAAAGCTGACAGAAGCCCAGCTTATTTCCCAATTCGGAAAATCGGGAAGGTTTTATTATAAAATTGTTCGTGGATTAGACGACCGGCCTGTTCGCGCAAACCGTGAAGCAAAATCTGTAGGTGCAGAAGATACCTTTTCAGAAGATACCAACGAAGATGCTGTGATGCACGATCTGCTGAAACAAATCAGTGAAACCGTAGCCAAACGTTTGGAAAAACATCAATTGAGCGGAAAAACGGTTACGCTTAAAATTAAGTTTGCCGATTTTAAACTCATTACGCGAAGCCGCTCCTTCGCTACACCGATTAACAAAGCAACGATGATTTATGCTGAAGCGATCAAACTTTTAGAAGAAGCCGCAATCGGCACAACCCAGGTGAGGCTTTTGGGTATTACCTTATCGCGTTTTTATGATGATGTGGAGTTAGAAAAGCCGGAAAGCAATCAACTGGAGTTTGAGTTTTGATAGTTAAACATAAACATTGCCAGTCTGAGCCAATTGTTTTCGACTTCACTTAATAACATTGGCGTAGCGCTGCAACCAGGACTAAATGGCCAAAACAGTATTTCATTTTTGGGATTGCGGGGTGCAGAAACCACGTTTAATAAACCCGATAATAGCGGCAGCCTCCGATTTAATCACTTATTTTTATTGTTTTATGTGTGATTGCTTGTTTCACAGGTTTCATCGGAGCTATAGCGAATGGCGGGACTACGAGCCGCCAAGAACCACAGGACAATCATTTTCAAATCACGAAAAGCAAATAAACTTTATTTGGAGCGCAATGCTTGTGCAATACAAAAAGTTACTTCCTGTTTTCCGCTTGTACGCTTCGCTGCCTCGTGCCTCGTTGCTGCAGGGTACCGCTGCAACCAGGGTTAACGGGCAAAAAACAGTGTTTCATTTGTGAGGTTGCAAGGTGCACCAACCTCTGCACCTAAACCCGACAGCAGCGGCAGCCTCCGATTTAATCACTTATTTTTATTGTTTTATGGTGTGATTGCTTGTTTCACAGGTTCCATCGGAGCTATAGCGCATGGCGGGACAACGAGCCGCCAAGAACCACATTGCGATCATTTCCTTATAAAATATCTTTCTTGCTTTGTGGAGGTAACAACTTATTTCGGTCGGTGAGATACTAACCAATCGGATGGATAACCGAAAAAATGTATATTTTAGTCTTTGCGACACAGACCAAGGGATAGTTGAAATGAAAAAAGGTTCTACAAATAAATGCAGAACCTTTGATTGTCAATTTAATGAAAGGGCGAGATTATTTACTGTTTAATTTATCGGCAAGCATTTTCATATAAAAACCACCCACCACACTTCTCGCTTTAAAATTATCGCGGATACCGGTATTTGAATCATAAAAATCATTTAGAGGCACTCTCGACTCGGTTTCGATTGCATGCTTGTAAACCGGATGCACCAAAGCCTCGAATTCTTTTTGTGTTGGCGCAAAAGTAGCGGTCCACAAAATCCAGTCGTTTTTAGTATAGGCCTTTCTGCTATCTAATGGAATACCGTATTTATTTTGTTTAGTCAGGTAATATTTGGTCTCGGTATCATATATTTTCTGAGGGAATAAGTTTAAGTTTAAAACCTTATCCCAAACCAGGTTATATTTCTGGCTCCAGGTATTCTTATTATCGAATGTCAGGGCATAATGGTCGCCGGCATCGGCCATTTCCATCCATTTTGGCACCATACTTTCGGCAATTGCCCTGTATTTTTTAGCGATATCATCATATCCCAGTGTTTGGGCCATTTGCGCATAACAGGCTATGCCTACGATTGCTTTTACTGATAAGTTGGCATTACGGGCAAGGTGACCGGCAAAATCATCGGTACATAATTGTGTTTTAGGGTCTAAACCTTCTTTGGTCAAATAATCAACCCAGGTGGTCAAGGTTTTCCAGTGCGCTTTGGCATAATCGGCATTTCCCTGCGCTTTAGCAATCGCAGCGGTTAAAATGATCATATTACCCGATTCTTCAACTGGCATTGGCTCGCCGTAGGTTTGTCCGTTGGCCAGTGGATAAGTACCCAAATCGTGTGCAGCCCAAGGGTGAGGATACTTTCCGCTTTCGCTGAAATAGAAAATACCATTTAACATCCCTTTTAATAATTCCGGATTATAAATCAGGTATAAAGGTGCCGATGGATAAGTTACGTCTACCGTGTTGATAAAGCCACCACTATTATTTTCTTTTGATAACCATAAAATTTCACCTTGAGGACTCTTTACCAAAGTATGTGCAGCAATGCTCTGGCGATAACCTAAAACACATAAATCGGCATATTCTTTACCGCCCGATTTTAAGGCATCGGCATACAAAGTCTTGTTAAAAGCCTCACACTTTTCTATTACTTTTTTGTATTCGTCAGCCGCAGCCGTTAATTGTGATTCAATAGTTTCTTTACCGGAGGTATTCCACCATGGCCTTAAATTTTTATTAAAATACTGAATGCTGTAAATTTCATCATAACCCAGTTCAACATATTTTTCTACAGCAGTTTTACCCACCGATCCGAAAGGAATAACGGTATTTAAGGCAAGCATTTTGCCCTGTTTAGCAGTTGATGCCGAATTGCCTTTTCTGAAAGCATCAGCTGCGTCTTTTTCTGTTGTTACAAATTGGATGGCATTGCTGGCTTTTGGCGCAGCTACATAAAAGTAACCCCAATCAATACGCATATCATCACTTGCTTTTTGGAGGATTGGCTGCTCTACAGTACCTGTTTTTAATACCGATAATTTGGCTGTATTGTATTTAATGGCTGTAACTTCCTGCGTAGGACGATAAACAGCAATGTTTGATGCTGCACTTAGATATACCTTTACCTGGTGTGTTTTGCCATCATTTGCCTTTACCTGGTACGAAACATAAGAAACCGGGCGTGCAAATAAACCCAGATCATTCATCAATAAGGGTGATGTGAAGGTTAATTTAAGATCTATTTTACCACAAGTAAAGCTATAAATGGTTTGCGTAGCATTAACATCTACACTTTTTTGCTTGGCAAGCTGTACTTTTTCGGCGTTATCCTTTAATTTATCGACCAAACCAAAATCGAGGAACCGTCCGCCAGCAGTATTCTTCAGATGAATAGCCATTACATTTGATCCGGCTTTTAAAGCACTTTTATCGCTATTGCTTAAGGCAATATATTTGAAATCGTTGGTCCAGCCTTCTCTTGTGTAGATTTTTTTTCCATTTAAATAAACCTCAATGTTATCATCGTGATTGATCTTTAGAAATAATGCGTTTATTGATGCCGGATTAGAAACATTAAAGGTTCTCCTTACCCATATATCATTTGATTTCCATAATGTTTTCGCGGTTTTGGCATCATCGCCTATCGGTGCATTACCGGTTTGCCAATTGCTGGCAGAATAACCAGCATCCTTCCAATCGCCCTGGGGTTCGGTTTCCGTATACTTTACGTCGTAAGCTTTTTCATCTGACGCAGGTACAACCGTTTTATAGGTAGTGCTTTCTTTACCTAAAAAGCGATAAATACTCCCGTCGACATTGATCATTCCTAAAAGTGAATGATCAGCACCTGTCCAGTGTTGGGTAGCAGATTCATTTAATTTATCAGTGGCAGACCAAATGCTGAAATAGGTATTGTGTGTAATTAAAGGATAAGCCGGGGCTTTCCGCTCCTGAGCCTTTAGCAAACTGCCTGCAAACATACAGCCGAGTATGCCTATAGCTTTTAAAATTTTAATTCTGTTCATAGTGTGTATTGAAATCTGATCTAATATTTTGGTTAGATTAATGCTAGTTAAACGTTTTACTAAAGTATAAAATAAAATTTACTTTTCGCAAGAGAAGCTCAATTTTAATTGTCTTTTTGACATTTAAAAAGAAGTCGGTTTAACTGCATCAATATCCGGGAAACTTGACTTCATTTAAAATAAAAATACATGAAGTTGTTAAGCTTCATGTATTATTCAAAGGGTTTGGAGCGTATATTAACTAAGGTTGTTTTTTATTGATGGTCCATTCGGATAATTGAAATACACGGCTTCCCCTATTGGCTTTGATATAAAGGCGGTAGAATTTATAAGCTATAAAATTGTCGAAATAATACTTTTTCGTCACACGTCTTTCACCAGAGTTGGCCCAAGGGCAAGAGGTTACCGTATGCAGGTCGGTATACTGAATACCATCTATCGATCCTTGTAAAATCCAATATCGTGGGTCTCTGTCTTCAGCATCGTTGCCTGAAGTTAAGGTGTAAGCGCCTACTACCTGTGGTGTTTTAAGTTCGAATGTACATCTTTGGGTACCATCAAAACCTGCCTGCAAAAATTTGGTTGTAATGTCGCCATCCACCAGTTTTTTTGATCCCTCGTTAGAATCGGGTCCGGCACCAGCTTCCAGGTTTACCGAAAATATGCCACCAACTGTACGCATATAATTTTCTCCGATTTTTGTGGGGTCGAAATTGGGATCAACAATATTCAAAATCACTTCTTTTGCGGCAGAATAACCCTGACCATTTCTGGTGGTTAAGGTGACCTTATATTTTCCAGGAAAACGGTACGTATGCTTTGGATTGACTAAAACCGAAGTACTATCATCTCCAAATTGCCACAATAAAGTTTTGTAATTTGTAGAGGTACCTGTAAACTGATACTCTAAAAATTTTACGGTATCAGGCCTTACATACGTAAAACCTGCTGTTGGTTTAGGCTCTTCCACTACGGGTACCACCTCTTCCGCATCCTTCTTACACTTTACTGTGGTGATTACAATAAGCATTAAAAGAGATAGGATACTGCATGATCTTTTCACATTATTTTTCATATCTAATTAATAATTAAGGTGTTGGAAATAATTGAGATTTTGGTATTACCCTTTTAGATAAAACATTTGGCACTTCAATTTCCAGATAGGCCTGTTGCCCGCCTACATTTTCACGGTGATGTGCTTCAATGGTATAACGTTTTCCGCGTTCTAAGAATATGGTGCCTTTACGTGAGTCTTTGTCCCATTGAGTGGTATAATCATCTACTAAAGCAACACCGTTTACATATAATCTTGAGCCATCATCCCAACGGGTCTGATAAAAAGTGTAAGTACCACGTACAGGCGCCAGGAACTCGCCTTTCCATCTACTCGCAAAGTTATCCCTGCTTAATTGAGTCCCCGAAGCATTTTTTACATTATCTGGCCATCCATCTCCGCTAAAATTAATGGTCTCATCTATCCTGGTTACAAATGGAGCGCGCCCATCATCCGGGTCTAACTGGGTGTTGGTATAATATTTAGCGGTTAAACCGGTACCATTGCCAGTAATGTAAGAGTTATTATCTAAATTTACATTAGGGTCTACTACCACAATCAGTTTGCTCTTGGTAGGGTGAATTACCTGATTGGTTGCCTCACTAATGCTGAAAGCGAACGCAAATTTCTTGTTGGCAACAATGTTGGCATCGAAAACGGGCCATGGGATCTGAAGCCGCACAACGGCACTCGAAGCCCCTGTGGCAAACCGAACCAAGGTATCAATGGTATAATCTTTAGCAGCCAAATGTATGGCGTCAGCTGGCAAAGTTCCGTTACCTACCAAAGTAGCAATGGTATCTATATTCTCTTTAATTTTAATATTAAAAGCTGTTGAAGGTTGGTTTTCTAAATTTACAATAAGTGGAATAGTTACGCCTGCAGGCCCCACAATATAATCTCCCTGGTACACCACATTATAGGTACCTGCATTTTTGAATGATAAGTAGTGTATATCGGTAGGTTTCAGCAGGTCGGAAGTATTGATGATCACCATGATGGTAGATTTGCCAGCTGCAACTTTATTTCCTTTTCCCGGAGCTGAAAGCTTTAGCGCAAAGACAACTTTTTTACCATAATTACGCTCCAATATAGATCTGCGCACAATAGCGATACCTTCGCTGTTATCGGTGCCATAAGCCACATTGATTACATTGGGATACTCCACTGCTGTAGAGGGCATGAGTACTGCATTTGTTATGGTTCCATTGTTAATTAACTGCGCAACGGTATCATTATTTAAAGTTAAACCAACTTGAAAGGCCTCTTCTGCGACACCAGTTAAGGAAATTTTAAAAGGTACCTTAACGTATTCGTTATCAATAGAAACCTTTCCGGCAACAATACCTTCTCCTGTTATACTCCTGGTATTGGGATCGGGCAATGTTAAATCTTCTATTTTTGATTTGCGACATGAATAAATGCCAATGATGGCTAAACCTATCAACGCGATATATATAATTTTTTTCATTTTATGCTATTTTAAATGATCAGTAAATCTGTTATTGATCTAACCAAACGCGGCCATCAAGCCCCCAGGTTTGTTTATTGGCAATTTTTAACCAGTTTATAATCTGTGCCGGAATATCTGAGGTTTGGGGTACGAATATCGCTAGTGTTTCTGGCGCAGGAGGGCAAATCAGATCGTTAAAACTCTCCCAGTTGTAGGTCCCCTGAAATTTAAAATCGTGTGCCTGGGAACTGATATCGGCCATGATATTGCCATTACCATCTGTTGCGGGCCAGTATCCAACAAGAAAATTAAAGTATGGATGGCTTTGATCGATTGAAGTTTGACAGGCATAATTGCCGATCATCCCGTCTGGAACAGAAAACTTAAAAAAGCGAATGTCGCTTACGTATACATCAGGTGAGCGATGGCCATTTCCATTTAAAAATCCTAGTTTTAAAGGATTGGAATTTGCCAAAGAGCCTGAACCGGTAATATCGAACTCATTATTAAACGTACCATTGGTATAGGTACGCACAAACCTTTGCCCATTACGTACCTCTATTTTTGCGGTTAAATTTGTCCATTTTCCTTTGGGAAAACTTCCGCCTCTGCATTGATGGTAATCTCCATCTTTAGTACCCCGCCACTCAAAATACCAGTAGTCTTCTTCCAGATAAATCACCCAACCTACACTAGGGTGGCCGCTAGACCACTCATTACGTTTACCTAAAACACTTGGCCAGAAAAACTTGTCTTCGTTCTTTTTAACCTTTAGCTCAATGGTCACCTTTGTAGTATCGTCTATATTGTAAACATTGGCATCAGCGGCATCAACCTGCGCCCTTACATCTTCACCCTTAAACCGGATGGTTTTACCTAAGTACCTGTTACCTGTAAATGGCTTTGTTAAAATACGTTTGTTGTAAGTTGGCGTATAATAAATTACAAAGGAGTTTACTTTTGGCTGGCTAAAAATAGTCTGGTCGTCGGCATTTGCGGGTAGTGTATACTGCCCACCAGCACTTGACGCAAGAACCACCAACCATTGCTCATTATCATAATTAGGACGTTTCTTTAGTGCCGCAAGGATTTCACCAACACTGGTATCAAATTTCTCTATCGCTGCTTTATAGGCTGGAAAAGAAACATCATATCCAGAAGTTGCCCCTGCTGCATTAACTCCTGTAAAATGGCCTACAATAACCGATGCGGTATCATTGCTTATATTGCTGATCAACCCAGCTTTAACGGCATCATCATCTGCAACCAAATTACTTACGTCGGCACCGGTATTTAACGATTTAAAAACTGCTGAAGGAGTATAGGTTACAATCTTAGATTTTGAACTTGCCTCTTTAATTCTATTAAAAATAATCGGGTAATTTTGCAGATTGTTATTCGTTAATGCATCATTGGTAACCTTATGTTTTTCCTTTTTAACCCCGGTTAACATATTTGCCCAATTGCTTGCATTTGCAGTTGCTTCAGGATCACTTAAACCTACCCAGGTGTAAATGGCGTGCGGTAAAATTGCATCTATATTGGGGGTATTGGCATCTAAAACCGATTGCCCCCTTGCACCATCAACCACTAAATAAAGTACCTTACGGTTACCGTATTTAACCGTTGTGGTATCACTTGCATTCTTCTCCCCAATTGTTCTTTCAAATTCTTTGTTACAAGAAAATATGGCTGTGGTGGTTATTGTTGCGATTAAGCCAATCAATAATCTATATTTTTTCATCATACTCATCTTAATTTATATCTGGTCAGCTTAATCTATTATTCAATGGTTACCCTAATGATGTGATATAATGGTAAATTATCAAAACGATAAAATTCGCCGATTAACAGCAGTGCTTTTTTACCATCTGCAGATTTGGTTTCAATTACATCAGATAAGCCCCCGTTAAAAGGACCGGTAGAATTGTATCCCTTGGCCAATGTTCCCGTCGACGTTAATACCATAAAACCATTTCTAGTCACATTATTGTATTTAATAAAGTTCCCACTGGTTACAATTAATCCATTATTGAGCTGTTTGGCAAAACCAGGAAAACCGCCTTCAAATGATCCGGAAGCAAATGTCTCATCTAAGGTTCCATTATCGTTTAAAACCGCTATACCAACTGCTGGTTTACCATTGTATTTGCTAAAGATTCCAGTGATTATATATTTTTTTGTAGTGGCATTATAAGTACATGAACTGATGGTATTATCTGCCCCCGAGCCGGGTGTAAAAGAAGGATCGATGTTTCCGTCAGGGTTTAAACGAACGATACGATTGGCAGGTTGACCATCAAACGTATTGAAACTACCAAATACCACTAATTTTTCCAATTTCTCTGCATCGGTATGCATATAACTGTCAATATTGCCATTTCCACTTTCTTTCCCTTTATTAGTGGTGGTGTTGAAACGGAATGTTTTATCAAGGCTACCATCTAAATTAAAGCGCAAAACCTGGCGAATATCTGTACTATCCAATATTACCGTATCCCTTGATAAATCGTAGTTAAACTTATCATAAGTTCTTTTCACATAAAATCTGAAATTACCTGTCGCTAAAATTTTCCCCTGATGAGCATATAAACGGTTGATATAACCATTCGTACCCCCATTAAACCTCGGAAACCATTTTTGCGTAACCGTATCCGTAACGGTTGGCTTTCTTTTCGTTTGGATTTTTACTGTATCTATAGCTCCGGTGGTAAACAGGCTGGTAATGTTGCTGATGTTTTCGGTACGCTGGTTAAATCCGCTAAAACTACCTGCAATGATAAAACGACCGCCAATTTCCAAAACCCTGAACAATGAACCGTTCGCCCCTTTTCCGGTACGAAAAGTGCGGTCATATTCCCCGTCAGTAGATGTTCTGGCAATTCGATTGATTGGAACCACCCCTCCTTTGTTATCAAAGTTGGTAAAATTTCCAACTACGATATTCCTTCCATCGGGCATTTCGTATACCTGACTTACATAACCATTGGTACCTGCTGTAGCTTTAAAAGTAGGATCAATCTGGATAAGCCCCCTAACGGTAAAAGTTGGGCCAATAAATAACTGATCGCCAATGGCGATGGATGTTACGCCCGTACTTCCGCTTTCCGGAACTTTAACCGTGATTTCTGTAGCAGTTACACTGACTACCTCGGCCTTTTCTCCATTGAACATAAAGGTCAATTGATCTTTATATTTATCAAAGCCGGAAGCTTTGATAACCACAGAGGTACCTACGATCCCAACAGCAGGAACAGGGACATCAGTTTGAGAAATGGCCACCCCTAAAGGCGATTTAGCGTCAGCATAGGGATCAGGGATGACATCATCTGCCTTTTTACATCCTTGAAAGCTTAAAGCAATCAAAGTGATTATTGTGAATATAAATTTAATTTTTTTCATCATTTAATTTTTTGAGGTAAAAACCAGTTATGACTTATTTTGAGGAATCAGAAGGCGTTAAACCGCTAAAATATACATCGCTAAAAAAATCACTCTCGTTGAAACCGAAATAAGCGCCACCTCTTGTTTCATTATAGGCCAAAGTGTGTACAACGCCATTGGTAGGTTTTATATCAGATGAGGCTACCTTATTGATGTACCAGTTATCATTAGGTTTTGAAGCATCAGGGATATAGGTCAGATTTAATTGGCGGTACCCGATATATTTGATATTGTTTGCGGTGCCGTAGGTTACCCCGATGTTTGAGATATTACCACCAAGAGAATAATACAAACCGCCCGGATAAACACTTTTAACGTCGAAATCGATCTGCTGATAGTCCTTTAATTTATTCACACCCTTAAACATATAGCGTTGCAGATATCTTCTCCAGATTACCGGACTAATCTGATCCAGCGTTTTAACGGTATCTTTTCCTGAATAAAAAAGAAAATTATTTAACCCATCGGTTTTAATTGTTCCAATTGTTTTTTTAATCACCTCATCATCAGGGGCAAAAAAAGTAAAGTTTTCATTAGAAAAGGTGCTTTCCATACCTGCCAGTTTTACAATTTGGGCTATGGTATCAAAAGGCACTTTTTTAGCCTGTAAATATTGAAGCATATTCCCGTTAAAATCAGGATTGGCCAAGCCTCCATCACGATAATATTCATCACGCTTACAAGCATTTAACACTAGCAGTAAGGCAACACAAGCAAAAATTAGCTTTTTCATATCTCTTTTGTTAAAATTAATTACCACCATTAACCCAGTAATCATTCAATTTCATAAAGGGGTTGTTATTTAGTGCATTTTGATTAATTGGCCAGGTCCAGGCACCACGACTAAATTTATCGGATGTAAGCACGTTGTAAGCGTACTGACTGTTCAAGATTCTTTTCGTTCTCACCAAATCGAAGTAATGATGTCCTTCGCCAATCAGTTCCCTTGAACGTTCATAAAAAATAAATTCTTTAAGATCACCGTTTGAAGAGGTATAAGGAGATGCACCAGCGCGGTTCCTTACCATATTTACAAGTTTTATGGCCTCGGCATCTTCGTCGATATTTGCCAGGGCTTCTGCCGCAAGCAGAAGTTCCCCTCCATACCTGAAGATCATAAAGGTATTATCCGGATTGGCATCTTCCTCTCCTACTATAAAAGAGTTCTTGGCATATTTTAACATCATGAACTTGCCATTGTCAGCAAAAATATCTTCGTTAAACCAGGTCGTGATCCTTTTGTCGCCACCGTCCTGAAAAAGTTTCTGCATGTATTCCCCACGGTAATAAGCAAAACTTACGCGGTGGGTATATTCTGGCCGTTTGTATGGATAATGCAAAAACATGTCGGCAATAGGTGCTACATTCAGTACGGCATCACCATAATTTATACTCTGATAAAATTCGAATAAGCTTTCATCTGAACGGCCTTTTATCACTGTAGACCAATCTGAAAGTGGTAATAAGCGATAGGCATTACTGGCAACCAGTTCCTTCCCTAAATCTGCGGTGGCTTGATAATATTTTTTTGCATTAGCGCCGTCGAAACCTGCATTCCACATATTCATTTCCATCATCAAGGCAATAATACTACCCCTGCTGGCACGAACACCTTTTAAAGCAGGGTCCCCATAGGTAAATGGAATCTGGTTTTTATAACTATTTAAATCGGCAATACATTTATTTAATACGGATACAAAATTTTCGCGGGGTAGTGCTGTTGAGTGAAATGCATCGGTATAATATACTACGTCGCCAAATAACCGAACCATTGTGAAGTAACAAAGCGAGCGGATGAATGCGGCTTCGGCTTTAAACTGTCCTTTTTCTGTTTCGGTAACACCAGGCACTCCTTCTTCTAATTTCGAAATCAAAATATTAGCTCCCTGAATTGCCCTGTAATAACCACTCCAATCTGTTATTCTGTCAAAGTTGTAATAATCCCAGGGCTGCCCTCTTCTGATCAGGTTTAACAGATCGTTTCTACCCAAATACTCTACGTATTCACGGGAAGGAGCATTATCAGATTGGCTTTCGTGCAATACTTCGCCCGATCTATATTCTCCTACTGCGCCAACATAATGTGTTTCGTTTATTTTGCTAAAAACAATCCTCGACAAATCATAAATATTGGCAACCACATCTTCTTTAGATTGGAAATAGTTGTTTCCTGTTAATTTATCTAAAGGCTGTATGTTTAAAAACTTTTTACATGAAGGCAAGCAAAAACATGCTGTAATAACCAAAGTGTAAATAATAACTTTTTTCATAATAAATATTTTAATTGCCTGTATTAAGTTCTAAGTTTAAACCAATGTTATAGGTACGTGGTACAGGATAACCATTTGAAATATCACGGCCTAATGAGGTTACGTTTTCCGGATTGGGGCCACTATACTTAGAAAATGTAATTAAGTTATTGGTTGAAGCAAATACTCTTAAATTGGCCAACCCAAATCTTTGGATCATCTTCTTATCGAACATATAAGAAAGCGTTAAATTGTTAATTTTTAGATAACTCCCACTTTCCTGCCATAAGGTTTGATCTGCCCTTAATGGTTGAATGCTGCCATAACGGGCAAAATCATAAGGATATGGATATTTAGCTACATCACCAGGGCGCTGCCAGATATTTAAATCACCTAATGGTACTACCGCGTTCAATGCATAAGGATCTCTCATGATGGCAATACGATCTGCCAGCGCATTATTTAAGATTGTTCTATCAGCGGTATAACTGGCATATACATTTAACCCCCACTTTTTATACCTCATAGTTAGGGATAAACCACCGGTTAATAATGGCTGTGAGTTTCCGGTAATTTCATAATCCCTTCCATCCAGAATATAATCGCCGTTTACATCTTTCAAAATCGGGTCACCACCATAAAAGAAGGTATTGTTGGTCTGGTATCTTTTTCCGGTAACCGGATCCACCGGTACATCTGCATCTGTTTTGTAAACCCCCTGATTAATCCGCAAATAGTTTGATAGGGTATTTCTACCTACACGAAAAACATTATGCTGCAGGTAACCAGAACCATCAAAGCGGATATACTGCCCGTTATACTCCTCAGGCAATTTTAACAGCACATCACGGTTATACGCACCATTTATTGAAAAAGATAAATCGAAATCCTTGCTGGTAATAGCTTTCACGATTAAGTTGACCTCGGTACCATAGTTGGCTATACCTAAATCGTTACTCGCCAGTTTATTAAAACCTGTAGTATTTGACAAAACACGATCAAACAGTAAATTATCAACCTTTTTGAAATAACTATCTACAACGATCGAGAATCTGTTTAGGAAACCAATATCAAAACCAATGTTGTATTGACTGGTAGTGGTTGGCTTTAAGGCAGGATTTGGGATTAAATCGTAATCGATACCAATGGTTTGCGTATTGTTGTAATTTCCATTTAGGTTGTAAATACCATAAATACTTTGAAGATTACCTGTAGGTACAATGTTTTGGCCCCACGTTAACCTTAAACTACCATAGTCCAGCCACTTCTGATCAATTAACCAGTTTTCTTTATTAAAATTCCACCTTAAACCTACTGAAGAGTTTTTAGAATATGGATTTTCCAAACCACTTGATGAAGTACCATCTAAACGGTAAGAAAATTCAGCCACGTATTTTTTGTCGTAATCGTAAGATAGTGATCCTGCAAAAGAGGCAATTGTACCGTTTTTGTAGGTACCTAAAACACCACCACCTCTTGAGTAATATCCATCAAATCCAACCGGCCCCTGTAGCTGATCATTGGGAATTCTTTCCTGTCTGCTGATGGATGATTGGGCACCCAGTTTATAAATTTCGTTAAAGGTATTGATAAAGAAATTGTGCTTTTCGCCTAATGTTTTAGCATAGGTGATGGCATTTCTATTATACAACTGAAAATTTCTACCGTTATAATCATAAAGCTTGGCAAAAGATCCATTAGCCGCAGCCGGTGTAAATGTAGTTTCGGTATCTGATGTATAATCGTAGCTTAAGGTAGAGGATGCTGCCAAACCTGGTATAAATTCGTAACGGGCATCGATATTTGCCCTTAGATTTCTGGAGTTATTATCGTTAAGCGTTTGCAAAGCAGATAACACTCCACCAGAAGCCTGATAAAAAGACGGAGGTGGCAAAAGTGTTGATGCCTGACCGTTTGAAGCTACCCCCGATTGGAGTAAGCCCGCACCATTACCTTTATTCTGTTTACCCACAGAGCCATTAACGAAACCAAAAAACCTAAATTTATCGTTCGGTTTAAACTCCATATTCATGTTTAAATTGTAACGATCATAACCTGTGTTTTTAATTACTCCCTTTTCAGCATAATAACCCATATTGGCTTTGTAATTGAATTTTTGGTCACCACCGTCTAAGGCCAGGTTATGACTTTGGTTAAAGGTAGTTTGGTAAAATACATCCTGCCAATCGGTAGAGTTATTGTAATAGGCATTTAAACTATCGGCAAGGAAAGGTGTATTGCTGATTCCCCTAATCTGGTTAATGGTTTCTGCGTTTAAAATTATCTGCTGGATTTTTAACTGACGTTCGGAATTACCGCCTAATGTTTCGCGTAATTTAGGCGGAGCATTTACGAAGAAGTTCGAGACATATTTAATGCGCGGCACTTTAGAGTTACCTCTTTTGGTGGTGATAATAATTACCCCATAGGCCCCTCTTGACCCATACATGGAAGTGGCTTGCGCATCTTTCAGGATCTGGATATTTTCGATATCTTCCTGAGGGATCAATGAGAGCGGACTCACGCCGGGGCCCTGCGTTTGAAAACCAAACTCTGCTGCTTTATCTGCATCTAAAGGCACACCATCTATGATGTATAATGGCGATGTAGGCTGTAAAAATGACTCGTTTCCGCTACCCGAAATACTTAAGCTTGATAAACCACGAAGCTGTACCGACCCCCTGAAACCCGGAGCGCCGGTATTGTTCTGAATATTTAAACCCGGAACCTTGCCCTGTAAAAGCGTTTCAATGTTTGATACCGGAACATCAGATACGTCTTTACCGCTAAGTACCGTTACCGATCCGGCGGTGGTTTCTTTTGGCCTGTTCTGGTAAGCCACAATAATTACATCATTCAAATCTTTACGGTTCTCGCTAATAGTTACCGTAATATTGGTTTGCCCCGTAATTTTGGCTGATGCGGTATTGTACCCTAAAAATTTAAATAAAAGTGTTTCGCCAATTGGTACATTAACCGAAAACTTTCCATCGCCATTGGTTTGCGTTAAGCCTTTGTTTGTACTTTGCAAAACAACTGATACACCCGGCACCCCTTGTTTTGTATCTTTATCGAGCACCCTGCCATTTACAATAATATTTTTTTCTTGCGAATAGGCATTCGTACAACATATAATACATACTATAAGTAATGTATATAAAAGTATATTTCTTTTCATCGTAATTAACTTTATTGATCAACTATTCGTTAGCAAATTTTGGGTTCTCATTTTTGAAATGAAAAACGATTTCCCAGTCGCCGGCTTTATAAATAGCGAAATCGACACCGAAACTGCTCACTGTACGTGTACCCCCAAAACCGATCCGGGAATAACTCAGTTCTGCTTTTGCCCTTGATCCACCTCTGGCATAAGATGTAGGGATTTCCACCAATGGAATTGGATAAGCAACATCATACTGCACATACATGTCGGTTTTTTGAATATTGAACCCATGGATCATCTTATCCCAAACTGTTTCGTTGAAAAACTTCGGATCGATCGGTAAAGAATCTTTGCCCAAAACCACGATGCGTAAGGAATGTCCGTTACCTCCAGTTGTAAGCGGCCGAATGTACACAACTGCGTCTTTTTTATCATTGTTGCTCACTAAGTTCAAGCTTGAAGTTGCACCAATTACATTATTCAGATAAGGACGGATATAGTCCCTCAGTTTTTTGTCTAACGGAAATTTTGGATCTGGCGCTGGCAAACCGGTGTAGGCATTAAAATCATTCGATGGTTCGTAAGGGCGCTCTCTGAATGGTCTGATCTGAAAATCTCTGATCAAACGCTCGCCCCCTGAATTTTTAACTTTTACATCGAAAAAGCGGGTATCTTGAGCAAAGTTTGTGCTATCTGTGGGACGGGGTTTCAGGATCTGGTTAGTTGCCGATGGCCATAAAATAAACTCACCTGATGAACGTATTTCGAATATGGGATGCGTTTCGATTTTTCTTTTTGCCTCAATTTCGGCCAGGCTTTTTTCCAGCCCGGTATAAGGAGCTGTCCATACGTAAGTTGGTGCAGCTGTAAAAAGATCGTTCACTGGCTTTCCGTCACCAAACCTTACATTTACAATTTCAAACGTTATCGGATTGGTTGAGTTATCGCTGTTAAAGCCGCCGATAAGATTGGTCCTTCCAATGATTGGCTCCAGAATTTTATTGCTAAAGTTTACATTGTTGCTGATGTAATCTTTCTCATCAGGTAAATTGAATATCTTTTTACAGCCAAAAAGAGTCGTCGCGAGTAAAAGGAGCGCAAAATATTTATATATGATCGATTTCATCGGACTATTTAGTTTAATGTTTCTATTTCGCATCATTTATTTCGTTTTGTTTATGGTAAACTCAGCCAGCTGGAATGTGCCGCTATTTCTAAGCTCGGTGATCACAATGCGGTAAAATTTGTAAGCCACTGTATTGGTACACCTAAATACCTTTTGCTGATATCTTTCTTCGAAGAAGAAATTAGACCTTCTATCCAGTTCTACCCAGTTCGAGCCATCCATAGATCCTTCGTAAGTCCAGGCTTTTGGATCTCTCTCGTTCGCATCATTTGCAGAAGTTAAGGTATATACAGATGATACAGCAGGTGTTTTAAGTTCAAACCTCATCCATAGTTCGCCCTGTAAATCGGCCAGGAATTTAGTATGGTCATCACCATCAATTACTTTTCTTGAATTTTCTCCACTGGTTATACCTCCACCGTTTTCACGGTTGGACGAAAATATCCCGCCAATTTCGAGGTAAAGGTTTGGTGGTGGCGGTACAAAAGTCAAACGGGTAACGAATTCATTAAACCCAAATACATGATCGGCACTAATTACATGCACAATACCATTTTTGGTTTTAATGTTATTTGATGACGTAGTACTGGTTGCCCAATTACGAATAAATTTGCTTTTTTTAGTATTGTCGAAATTAATGATCTCCGGTCCGGCACCAACCTGGCCCGAAGCAGATATTTTGGTTAAACTTGCATGCATCGGATAACCAATACGTACACTTTTTAGATCTAAACCATCCTGAAGCTTTAACGAATCAGTTGTTTTGTTGCCTCTTATAATGTAATATGAGGTCATTGTATCCAACTGAACAGCATCAATATTGGCCAAAAAAAGTGGATCTTTATCAGATAGTTTCCTTAATGTATTTAAATTCCGTAAAGCCAGTTGAAAGCTTGGATTGCTTACGGCAAACAGCGTAACATTGCTATCAGTTAATGTTTTTTTCAAACCCATCCTGTCAATCGCTACAATAAGCGAATCGAAAACACCCGGTTTGCTTTTTAAATAATCGTATGTATTGCCGGCATAGGTTACATTCTGATCTGGTGCATCATAAAATCCTCCATTCTTTTTGCAGGCTGAATTGATTAGCGTTAGCAATGACAGGATTGCCAATGCGCCTTTATATTTTATTGAATTTTTCATATCCGTGATCATTAGCGCCAGTAAGCATTTTGGGTTAATAAACTATTTTGAGAGAGGAGCTTTCTGGATATTGGCCAATAGATGCCACCAGAATTAATGAGGTTCATGAATTTGGCGTCATTCTGTTTAATCTTGTTATAACGGATCAGATCATACCACCTGGAGCCTTCGCCCAACAATTCGCGGTGGCGCTCCTCAAAGATTAGTTTTATAATATCATCCTGGGACAGATTGAAAGAGAACGTGGTACCCTCTTCAAACCTTCTGGCCTGAACAATTGCCAATTCACTTAGTGCCCCATTTTGATCACCTAATACGGATAGTGCTTCAGCACGCAGCAGAATGATATCCTCTAGGCGGGTAAAAACCAAAGCGCTGGTAAAATACCTGAAGTTTGGATCAGTGCCTCCGCCCTGGATTACTTTGATTTTGCTGAAAATGGGATACTTACCGTTGAGGTTGGTAAAATATCTTCCATCGTATTTGGCCTGGCCTAAAGTATCAACCGCAAACCTTTGATCTTTTGGGAGATTGAAATATTTCAGGATCGAATCTTTTGGAAGGTAGATGTCCGGAACAGACTTGGTCATCACCGGTTCAGCCAAAGTCAACTCTTCAATATGGCCGGTTGACGAACCATCTACATGACCATAATCCGAGTTGAAACCGAACATCTGTCTGGTATTTTTATTATAAAAAAATCCATTAGAGTTCGATAAGTCGGCACTTCCGGTAAAACCGCCGGCGCTTCTGCCATAATTATCTTCAACAAACTTGGCATATTTAGAAACGCTGGTATAATCGCCATTCCAGGCTGCCAAATGAGCTAAAACCGCATATACCGTAACTTTTGTGGCCAAAGCACCGCCCCATCTTCCTGAAGTTTCATTGTAATAATCAGTTGGCTGCTGCACATCGCCACCGCTATAAATAAACGGCAGATCAGCTGCTGCTTTTAGCATTTCCTGTTCAGCCCATGCTAAAATCCTGGCCTGGCTTTCGCGGGGTTTATTGGTAAATTTACCTTCATCTGATGAGGTAATGAATGGGACATCGCCCCAGATTCTCACCATGTAAAAATAGGCAAAAGCCCTTAGAAACCTGGCTTGTGCAATATCCACGGTCATGTTATTGCTGGTGTAGCGTTTATCGGTTTCTTTTACATGCGCTATATTTTCCAGGAAAACATTGGCACCGTTTACAATGGCGAAAAACCTTGTCCAATCAGATAACGCCTCCATTACAGGGTATGCGGCATTTAAATTATTGCCAATTACCGCCTTCAAATCCTGTCTTTTCGGACTCAAAAACTCTCCTGTTCTTACGTCGCCATAAATCCAGTGACCATTGTTATCTGATAATGCAGCACGCGTTAACGCATATACACCCAGAATTCCGGATCGGGCATCCTCAACCGTATTCCAGGCATTTTTTTCACCTACAACCCTGGTTGAATCGGTTTCTAAAGCTTTATTACAGCTCGAAAAAGCTATTACAGAAACCAGTAGTGTGTAAAATGTATTTTTCATCTTACTTGATGTTTTGTTCGTTCTTGTTTTCATCTTATAGCTCCATTTTAACACCCAGTGTGTAAGTTCTCGGAATAGGTTGACCATAACCGGTATCAATACCATCGTAGTTAACCAGTTCGGGATCTTGACCAGTGTAAGGCGTGATGGTGAAAATATTGCTTACTGCTCCGTACACGAAGAATTTATTGATTTTAATGTTCTTCTTACTTAGCAGATTACCCAGCTCGTAACCCAATGAAACCTGTCTTAATTTTAAGAATGAAGCACTCTCTAAGAAGAGGTCCTGATCTGCACGATACGGGATTACCGTACTCCAGGGATTGTAAAGTGGATATTTTGAATAATCGCCACGTTTCTCCCAGAAAGTAATTTCTTTAACAGAACTGATATCGGTATTACCTTCGCGGTTAACAAAATCAAAACGGTTAGCCATTTCCTGGTTGATTAGCTTTCTGCCTAAATTAAAGTAGAAGCTGGTACCCAAACTCCAGTTGCCATACCTAAAGTTGTTATCAAATCCACCTGAAAGGGTTGGTAATGAGTGGCCTTTTAACACTTTATCGTTATCATCAATGGTATTATCTCCATTTTGATCTTTCCAGCGTGGATCACCTGCCTTTAAAACAATTCCTTTATACTTTAACTTTTGTCCATTAACCGTTGGCACGTCGGCATCTGCTGTATAAATGCCATTATTTTCCAGTAACCAATATTGATCTACCGGTTGGCCAACTTTCAAAAACCTGTTACCCACCACCAACTGATCCAACCCTCTAGGCAATGCTTTTAATTGGTTAGCATTATGATTGAAATTTAAAGCCGAATTCCAGGAGAATTTACTTTTTGCAATGACTTGCGCGTTTACGGTAAAATCGATGCCCATGTTATTTACAGACATGCCACTTTCGATGGCTTGTTTATAACCATATTCTGCATAAGCAGGGATACCAATCAATTGATTTTTATCGGTTTTGCTATAAAGATCAACAGAAACATGCAGACGATTTTTTAACATCGCTACATCAGCACCAACATTCAGTTGATCTGAATACGACCAAGGCACACCGTAACCTACCCAACCGAACTGGTAAGGGCGGGTTAATACCCCAAAGGCATTATATCCTGGTACCGTTAAATTACCGGTATAACCCACTGAAGCTGTGTACTGTGGCCCTTGTGTATAATTGTCGTAACTGAATGTACGTCCCATTCTACCCACACTTGCACGCAATACCAAATCATCAACGAAGCTGTTATCTTTCAAAAATTCGTTTTTGAGGTTCCAGGCCGCTGAAATCGTTGGCGAATAAAACCAACGGCTTGTGGGCTGTGCGTTTGAAGAGCCGTCTAAACGTAATATGGCTGATACGAAGTATTTATCAGCGAATGAATAATCGGCTTTTCCATAGAAAGACAATAAGTTATCTTCCGTTTTATCTAAAAACCGATAAGTTAATTCTCTTGGAAAAGCCACGGGTGTTAAATAACCTCCGTTATCTGACCCATCATCATTTTTAGGTTTAGAATCAAGCAAGTTGATTTTAATATAATCATTAACACCTTTGTAAGCGTAGGCATTGCTGTACTTATAAATATCCCACTGCATGGTTTGCCCTATAGCAAAATGAAAATCGTGAACTTTATTCAGGTTTAAATCGTAAGTTGCCTTGTTATCCATCATTAACCTTTGGCTAAATCCGTAGTAATTGGATGCGTAACTGTTCCCCTGTAAGAGTGTTCGGGCATAAAAAACATCTCTGTAACCCTCACTATAATCGGCGTTAAATGATGATGTAACCTTAAACTGGCCAAAAGTTCCTTCTAATTTGGCATAACCTTGAATGGAATTTGTTTTGTTATCATCAAAACCTTTCTTGTACTGTTGGAGATATGAACCATAGAAATCTTTATTTGGCGGGAGCGGCGCACTTAAATCAGGGAAATAATTAAGTTGTGCAAAGCGGTCGCGCAAGGTTTTATTTCTATCGCGGTTTAAGCGGTTTGCATTAATCATGGTTGAAAACAGCAACCATTTGGTTGGCTTCATATTGATATTGAAAGTTGCACTATAGCGATCTATCCCGGTTTGATCGGCTACACCCGCACTTTTAGTATTACCTAATGCAAACCTGAAGTTAGCCCTATCGGTACCACCTGCGAGCGAGAAGTTAATACCATATACCAATGCATTTTTATAGTACAAATCGGTCCAGTCTGATTTTCCACTATATACATTGTTTAGCGAATCGCTTAAATACACCGGGTACTCTTCATCATCAGAATACCTGCCATTTGTGGTATACACGCCATAAAAGCGTTGTCTAAAGTCATTTTCATATTTACCGTTGATGGTATTTACGAATGGCTTTTGCACCATGCCGATATAAGAATTGAAAGATATGGCGCGGTATCTACCAACGGCTGTTTTAGAAGTTAAAACGATTACCCCATTAACACCTCTTGGCCCATAAATAGAGGTTGAACCTAAATCTTTAAGCACTTCCACTGATGCAATATTGTTCATATCGATGCCAGCCAGGAGATTAGTAGCCGGACCAATCCTATTGAAATCGAATTGTTGTATATCAAAGGCAAAAGGATGCTCCCTTACCAAAGGAATCCCGTCAAGCACGACCAGTGGCTGGGCATCGTACAGATCCTTCTTAGATAATAATGGCATTGCAGCCCCTCTTATAAACATGTTCTGCATAGAACCAGGCTCACCAGAGGGTTCCTGAACATAAAGACCTGCAAAATTCCCTTTTAAATTCTGTTGCAATGATATGGCTGGGAAGAGCGCCAAATCCCTGGTATCTTTTTGTATACCCCCAGACAATTTGTTATAAAGTGTCTTTTTCCTGATCTGTTCAAGACTATCTTTTCTCAAGGAGTCTTTAAGCGATACGATCTTTATTTTAGTTGTATCCTGAAAGATCAAATAGTTAATTGTAAGGCCTTTATGATTTTTTTTGCCTGCAGCATGATTAGGTAAAACGTTTAACGTAAACGCTGCAAAAAAAGCAAGGCACGCCCATAAGTATCGCATAGTTAATGGATCTTTTAATTGGTAAAAAAATGATTGCTAAAACTTATTTTTTCAGAAACGGCAAGACATGTCTTAAGTTTAAAGGACAGGCACTTGGATAATAATAGTTAGGAATTCTCATAAATTTAGTTATTTGGTTAATTCAAATATATAATATGCTAAAACGTTTTAATAACAAATTGTCATTTTTATGAAATTTTTATTAAATAGGGTAATAATATTTAATTATGATAAAATAAATGTCAAATCGACAGGTAAAAAACAAATATTACTAGCATTTATTGTTAAAGCAACAGCTTAAAAAACAGCATGTAAGCACTTTTTCAATCTATTAACACAATAAATTGAACATTTTTTTGTTACAATTCGGCCGAAACACTTAAACGTTTTAGTCAAAACAGGAAATTTGGAGAATTGCTGATCAGATACCGGCACGCCCTTGCCATCATATGGCCCATTGTTAATTAAGTTAGCTTAAGCCATAGAAGGAAAATTACCTTATTTTATTTTTCGGTTGCTACCATATAGATGGGATCTTCTATAATATTTACTGCTATAATCTGATCAGCATTATTGAGCAGGCGCTTACAGTCGCTACTTAAATGTTTTAACTGAAGTTTTTTATCCACCGAACGGTAACGTTCTGTTAGTTTATTCAGCGCATCGATACCAGACATATCGAAAACACGGCTGTGCCTAAAATCAATAATAATCTGTTGAGGATCCTGGCTAATATTAAACAGTTCATTAAAATGAGTAACTGACCCAAAAAACAAAGGGCCGTATACTTCATAAGTTTTTACACCATTAACATCGGTATGTTCATTGGCACTTATCCGTTTAGCGCTTTCCCAGGCAAAAACAAGTGCCGAAATTATTACACCAATAAGTACGGCCAAAGCCAGATTATGCAGCCAAATGGTAATCACAGCCACCATAATACCAATGATAATATCCTGCACAGGCATTTTATTGATTACCTTAAAACTCATCCATTCAAAAGTACCAATGGCAACCATCATCATTACACCAACCAAAGCGGCCATCGGTACACGATCGATTACCGGGGCTCCCACCAAAATGATAAGCAAAATGGTTAAGGCCGCAATAATGCCCGATAACCTCGCCCTGGCACCCGCTGAAAGGTTTACCAATGTTTGGGCAATCATAGGACAACCGCCCATACCCGTAAAAAAGCCATTGGTGATATTGGCAATACCTTGTGCAATACTCTCCCTATTGCCATTACCTTTCGTTGCCGTCATTTCATCAACCAGGTTTAATGTTAGCAAACCCTCTGTTAAGCCTACACCAGCCATAATGAGGGAATAAGGAAAAATGATTTTGAGCATGTCCAGATTTAGCGGCACTTTCGGAATATGAAAAGATGGAAAACCACCATGCACCGAAGCAATATCCTTAACCAGTTTGGTATCAATACCGAAACCAAATACAATAAGGAAAACCACAATTATAGCCACCAAAGAGGACGGAATAGCTTTGGTAATCTTTGGCAGAATAATCACTATGGCCACTGTAAGCAATACCAAAGCCAGCATAATATATAAAGCAATACCGCTGAGCCATTCAACCTTGCCATTTACCAGCGTTTTAAACTGCGCTAACTGCGATAGGAAAATAATAACTGCTAAACCATTAACAAAACCGAACATAACGGGCTGTGGAACTAACCTAACAAATTTGCCCAATTTAAACAAGCCCACCACAATTTGAATTAGACCTGCTAAAGCCACCGCTGCAAAAACATATTCTATACCCTGGCTTTTCATTAATGCAATAAGTACAATTACCGTTGCACCTGCCCCGCCAGATACCAGTCCTGGCCGACCGCCTAAAACAGCAGTAACCAGGCCCATTATAAAAGCAGCATATAAACCCGTTAAAGGAGGGAAACCGGCAAGAATAGCAAATGACAACGATTCGGGAATCATGGTCATGGCTACCGTTAAACCAGCAAGAATTTCGGTTTTGTAGTTGATCTTCTTTGAAAAATCGAAAAGTTGCAGGTAAGGCTTCATCAGTTAAATTATTGGAAGCTGCAAATATCTTACTTTATTGGGATATTAGTTCTTTATAAAAGCAGAATAGCGATAGGTTAAATAATAGCCTACCGAATAACTACTACGAATAAACGCGCCTTTAATGTCTAGCACTAAAACATTTTTTAAAAAGCTCCCAAAATTCACAAAAAATTGCATCTGTACCTTAATTAAAAGATGAATGTTGCCTAATTTGGAATAACCCTTTTGTTTTTAAGTTCATCAAACAGATCAAAAAACACTTTCTCGGTATCGATATACTCATGAAAGCCCACTCGCCTGGCTTTGGTACTGTCTGAGAAGAAATCATAGTCCCATGAAAAAACAAAGTCGCCAAAGGCCCCAAGAAGATACCCCTTTATAATTGTGTTTTACCAAGTTATGTTTTTTCTGCATCTGTTTCATATTGCCGATTTATCTGCCATAATGGTTTGCAAAGGCATTTGAAGTGGAGGGGCAGCATCCATTTGAAATAAACTGAAATTTTAGGCCATAGATCATTCCAACGGATCAGATCGCCAAATCAAATTCATAGGATTGCCCAATGCAGCACCTGCAACCACCGATGGCCGGAGTGCAGACCAATTCCATTTTTTACCTTTTTGTTGAGTCTCCAGAAACTGTTGCTGATCTATATTGAACTCAGGAGGCATATGTCCGCCGTCAACATTCCTGAAGTTAGAATTAGCACAGAACGCTCAAAAGACATGCAAGCCATCTTCTGTTACCTGCACAAAAACATTTATCAACCTAAAAATTTAAAAGCAACATAATGGCTGCACATTTTAAGCTTTCAGAAGATATATAGTCCCTTACTTTAAAAGAAATACAGGTATAACCCTACGTCAATATATTAATGATTACCGTAAAAATTTAATCAGACAACGGATAGCAAGCGAAAGATTTGGATTAAAACAAATTGCTGCAGAATTTGGCCTAGTTAACGAAAGCCATGTGAGTAAACTGATTACAAATGCATAGCAGTCAGGTCTGGATGGCAAGTCCAGGCCTGATAGATTAAAACAAACTTTTCGCATCTAATGAGCAACCAAGTTCAATAAAACTTTGTGTACACCATTTAATCTGGAGTGAAGCTCCTGCATCTTTTATCGTTTCTCTACTCACTTCCTTACCCGTTCCATAATTAATCTCTGCAAAAGGATTTTTATCAATGTTAAGCACCAAAAGTAGCCTGCTACCTTTTTGCAGCTGTTTACTGAATACTCTTGATCTATAAAAAGGTATGGTTGCTAATTTACCTGGTTTGAGTAAGCATCTTTTACTCATATCATATGCGTAACTGGCTCTTCCTAAATAGTAAGAAAGCTGAAAATATTCACCATCGGGCGTAATTTCGTACAAAACCAAACCAACATCCATATCTTTTTTATTGATGATGGCTTTAAGCTGTCCCTGTAACGCACCTGATACGGAAGCTGCCTGGTTAAATGGTTCAGTAACAAAAAACAGCCCGTTTGACTTGTCGATTTCCTTTTTGATGATTGGATTAGGATAATAATCATTGTAGAATGTGGTTCTGTCTGCCAGATCGATCTGCTGATGCATAAAAACTACTTTGGTTGGCTTTTGTGCCGACAGCGTCGTACCGTTAGTAGTGCTATCTAAATAAAACCTGATGTGATAATCTTCCATCTTTGTCAATGAAGGAGCATGCCTCCACTTATTGAGCCCCATTACCTCAAAATTTATTTTATTTTTTAATAATACAGGCTTATTTCCATTTTTAAAAATATAATCGAACCACTTAAAAGTGATTTCGCGGGTGTTGATCAACGCTATTGTATCCACTTGATAACCTCTCAAGTAAGGTATTCCACCTACTTGTGATCCAAAATGATCGTAAGGGCCAATAATTAAATAATGCTCGGCCAACGGATTGTACTTGTAATGCTCACGGAGGTATTCTAATGCAGAAACCTGTCCGTCATCGTAATAGCCGGTAATACTGAGCACCGGAATATTAATGTGTTTAAAATCTTTTCGATAGGGTATCATCGATTGCCAATAGGCATCGTAATCGGGATGGCTGAGCCACTTCTGCAGCCATGGGTTTGGTTTCCCATCAATGCTATCAATCTTATTATAGGCGGCTCCACTTTCCCACCAATTGTTCCGCATATCGCGCCAACGAGTATGGTCGTTATTTATGGTATCATCAGTATATTTATTATTAGTAACATAGAAAGCCCATTGATAATTGGCACTTAAAAAAACATTATTTTCCATGGGTAAACCAAGTCCTGGAATAGCCGCAACATAGGGTACTATGGTTTTTAGAGCTGGATGCAGGTGTTTAGCTGCAGCCCATTGCGCAAAACCCGAATAACTTCCGCCGTACATCCCTACCCTGCCATCGCTCCACGATTGTTTAACAATCCAATCGATAACGGCATTTACATCTTTAACTTCATGTTCATAAGGCGCCGGTATATCTGGACTGAGCCGTTTTCCTCTTGCATCGGCCACGATACCAATATAACCGTGATCGGCCGCATATTTAGCTTCCTTCAAACTTCTATTGGTGTTGGAGTAGATAAAATAGAAGAGTGCTGCAGGCAATTTCTGTGGCAGACCTTTTTTCCTCACCACTACAGCAGATAAAGTAATGCCGTATTTCGTTTTAATCATCACACTATCGTTAATGATGTAATTATTGCTATCAGGTAGAGTTAGTTTTTGTTGTGCAAAAGTTTTCAGTCCTAATGCAAAGCATAGCACAGCCATACCTAGTTTCACCAAGTTTCTTTTCATGATTAAAATTTATTTTTTTATATTTTAATGAGACTCCGGAGCTTAACCGCCTGACGTTCCGAAATCCTGATCCGTTCGCCTGTTTTAAGTTCAGCCAACATACCATCACCGTCTTTTTCTACCGATTTAATATAATCGATGTTAAATAAAATGCTTCTGCTGGCTCTAAAAAACCTTTGGCAATCCGGGTTTTCTTCCAGTTTATTTAAGGAAGTTTTAAGCAGTACTTGTTCCCCGCCAAAAAAGAGTCTGGCATAATTCTCTACCGATTCGATCAAATACACATCTTTCCATTTTATGAAGTAGTGTTTACCCCTATCTTTTAAAAAAATAGCTGCTCCCTCATTACTACCGATTTTTTCTATGGCTTTATCTATTGCATTTTTAAAACGTTCTTCCCGTACGGGTTTCATTAGGTAATCCATAGCGCTTACTTCAAAAGCCTGTACTGCATAATGATCGAAAGCCGTTACAAAAACCACCTGCGGTACCTGTATTAAATTTTCTAAAAGATCGAAACCGGAACGGCCAGGCATTTGGATATCTAAAAAAATCAGGTCGGGCTTTAAAAGTCCAATCAGCTGTTCGGCTTCATCAGCATTGACAGCCTCGCCTAATAGCGTAAATTGAGGGTAGCTTTTTAACATCCTAACCAGTTCTTGCCTGGCACCACGTTCGTCATCGATTATCAGTGTTCTGATGTTTTTCATCTGGTCGGGATTTTAATTTCGGCACAAACCTTTTCGTTCATTTCGTAAAGGTTAAGAGATGCCTGGCGGCCATAACCGAGATCAAGCCTTTCTTTAAGATTTTGAAGCCCTATACCCGCAACTGTTTTACCCTGTCCAAGTTGACCTGGATTTAAAACCCGGATACTGACAATCCCATCTTGCTGTTGGATTTTCACATGAATCTTTCCTCCCTGTTTCGCTAATGAAACGCCATGTTTCACTGCATTTTCAACCAATGTTTGGGTACATAAGCGCGGCACCATCAGTTCAGATAGCGATGTATCAATATCTAACTCATAAGATAATCTCTCTTCCATTCTTAAACTTTCCAATTCCAGGTAATCTTTCACTAATTCCACTTCTTCACTCAACTTAATAAGCATAGAATTTCCCCTATACAGTCCGCTACGCAACAGTTCACTAAGTAGATCGATTGCCCTGCCTGAGGCATCAGGACGAGTATAAATCAACGACTTTATATTATTAAGTGCGTTGAACAGAAAATGAGGATTTAACTGAGCAGAAAGGTTGTCTAATTGCGATTGTTTAAAGCTTAGCGCCAATCTCGTATTTTCTACCGATAGCCTGCCCTCCCGTTTGGCATAATGGTAAAGATGATAGGCTAAAAGCCAAATAGCCATTAAGCGGACACCGGCAATAAAAATACCTGCTGCATTTACACTAAAAAAATCGGCGAACGACTGCATTGGATGACTTAGGAACAACAGCCTCACCAGGTACAACTTACCAATGGTAACCAGTGTATAAAAAAGACCCATCAGCGGAATAACAATCAACATCTTCCAGATCAGTTTCTCAAGCGCCAGATCTTGCCAACGGTTTTTATCTGCAAAATCACGATACAGATGCGTAATTAGCATGTATATCAGCACATCAGATATAAACTGTACAATTGACAGGTCGAACCTAAAGTTCCTGGAATCAATCCACCCTTGAAGTGTCCAATACAAAGCGGCTACCGACCAACCGATGAGCTGACATTTCCAATAAAGCGAAATATAGGGTCTCTTTTCCAAAATTTTCTACGCTAAACAAATCAACAAAAACAAATCTTAATAAAAAATATAAATTACATGAACGCAGGGTTTTGGGGGATGAGCGTTTATTTTAATCCGTTGGTGGAACAAAAAATTCAAATCTCATAGGAAAAATCAATCATCAGAGAAATATCAATAAAATGATCAATCTATTGTAGCGTTGGCCATGATCATTTCGTTTATAGAGACAATTCATCTAAATCAACATATCCGCTATGAAAAACCTATTATTGTTATTAATCACAGTTTTCACATTTGGTTCTTGTAAAAAATCAGAAACATATGGCCCGCTGAACTTAAAAAACGGACAGGAAGTGGAACTGCAGGTTAGCCACCGTTATGGTGCAGATCATGATCTGCTTTTAAAATTGCCAGGCAATATAGATGCCGGCGCATCGCTTACGGGTTTTGATCAGCGTGAACCTGGTTATACTTATCGCGTTAAAGCGAGATTCAAACGCGACGAAGTGCCTTTACAGGATGGACCTGAATACTATTTTATTTTCGAAAAGATATTGGGCAAGGAACAGTATAAAGGAAATGAATCTTTCACCGTGCAATTGATTACTTCATATGTACCCGGCGGACCAGTAATAAGACTGAGCAAAACAGGAAGTGATTACTATTTGATTCCGGGTAAGTTACAGCTTACTTATGCAGACAGTACCATTCAGAATAAGCTGGAAGAAATCTGGTTAAACGCACAGGAAATCCGTGCAAACGCACCAAAAGGACAAGATCCAAAATGGAAAGCCATTAAAGCTACAGTGGTACACGATCCGCAGCAATTTGGAAAAGCCTATCTCGTAAAACAGATACAGTTTATTGATTAATTAAAATATTGAGATGCGTTAAAATGAGTGACAGACTTAAAGCCTATAACCTTTAGCTTTGCAGCTGCGTGCTTTGCGTCTCCCCTTTGCTTGCTTTGCGGTTAAAAAACAAATGATATTAACTCTTTTGATCTGCATAGGCAACATCATAAAGATGATTGGGCTTTAAATAGATCACATTGTTTTGAAAATCAAAAACCGTATTAAATCTTTTCAGAATATCGTTTCCAAGGTAATGAACGTTAGTACCTGGCATGGGTTTGTTTTGTTCCATTACCTGAGCCGGTACATTTTTCAATTCGAAATTACCGATCTTTAAACTTTGAAGTTTTACAGTAATTACCGGCACTTCATTTCCTTGTACCCCATGCATCATTACCTTTTTGATCACTTCCAGTTTCTCGGTAGGGAACTTCATTTCCCGCAGCAGATCATGATCAAGCATAGCAGTACGCTGGTAACCTAAATCGAAGAAAAAAAGACTTTTATTTTTGGTTCCACTTTGAGAAATTTCGCTTTCTATAAAAGGTTTATTTTTGATATAAGTGATCTTGAACCTGGTGTATTGTTTATCCTGTAAAATCTCCTTTGGCATGGTAGAATGCACCATCATTTTATTTTGATCATAATCCAAAGCTACAATCATACCATCAAATATATCCCAGCCTAACAAACCATCGGTTTCATTTCCTGCCAATTCAATATCATAAATTTTGCTTTTGTAAGTATGGCTTCCAATTTTGATGTCATAATCGGTATGGTAAAGCTTTGGCTTCGATTTCACTTTTGTTGCCAGAGCAGCATTGGTCAGATCGATATCATTTGCGCCTGAATCAAAATTCATGATCAGTGAATCTGTACTGTTGAAAACGATGGGTAAGAAGTTCGTATTGTATTTGTTTACAAAAAAAGGTATTGAGTCGTGAATTTCAGGCGACACTTTACTTAAGTTTTTTAGCGCTGGAGCGGCTATTTGCGTGAAGCAAGAATCTTTTCCGTTTAATAAAACAATAAACTCCTTTTTTTGTCCCGGGCTAATCTTGAAAACAATCGAATCAATATCTGTTTTGAATTTTATTCTCCTGGATTTTGTTAACTTACCCGTCGTAAAAACATCAAGTTTTAGTTTAGGATTGATATACCAGCGTGATACTGCATTATGCTCCTCGTAAATTTTTGCCTGACCAGCACTGGCTTTTACAATGGGCAATTTATTTTGAGCAAGGACTGAAAAGGGAAGCAAAAGAGTTAAAGTAGGCAATATGCGTTTCATAAGCAATAAAGGGGTTTAACGGCTTTGACTTAGACGGGGAATATTAATGGCCACCAATGAAAATCAGAATTAAAGATAAAAAGAATCGCTAAGCTTTGTCATGTTCCACGCATTTAAATTTCGAGTAGCACTATTCCCTTTAGTATTCCAAAGTGGATAGATATTAAAAAAGTCGTGTTCTACCCCTTAACTTGTCGTTTTTGTACACGGACACCCATGGGTAATAAAATTATCTTTGGATAACTAAATAAGAAAAATATGGCAACTCAAATTTTTGTAAATCTGGCGGTTAACGATCTCGACCGTTCAATAGCATTTTTCACCAAACTCGGTTATACATTTAACGCGCAATTCTCCAATGAAAAAGCAACCTGTATGATCATCAGCGATACGATTTACGTGATGCTGCTCACCAGAACTTTTTTCCAAACCTTTACCGAAAAAGAAATTATAGATGCCCACAAAGCCATAGAAACTTCTATTGCCATATCGGCAGAAAGTAAAGATGCGGTTAACGAAATGGTAGACAAAGCGGTGGCTGCAGGGGCCACTATACCTAATCCGGCTACTGATTATGGTTTTATGTACCAGCACAGTTTTGATGATTTGGACGGCCACCATTGGGAATATGTATGGATGGACCCGAACGGTATGCCAGAACAGCTGGGGTAGTTCGTATATCGTTTTAAGTAAGAAGCAAGCAAAGGGTTATGCCGGGCTTACTTCTTACTACATTTGACTAATGAGTATGGATAACGGCATGACCTCAAGAGAAAATTACTAGAGATATGCATAATTCACTAGGATAATTAGAATTTTACGCTCATAGTAATAAGAAATAGTATTTAAGAGATATTCATTTCTATATTGATGCTGGTTCCCTGGGCTTCAGATGACATAATCTCAAATTTCCCATCTAAATAAGCTACCCTCGCCTTGATATTGTTCATTCCCATTCCTTTTTTTTCATTCAGGCTTTCAGGATCAAACCCCACACCGTCATCCTCAATGGTGATCATAAAATTATCACCATACTGGCTGCATTGCAATAAAACATTTTTTGCTCTGGCATGCCTGGCAACATTATTTAATAATTCCTGTACAATACGGTAAATAGTTACCTGCTTATCCACAGGGATATCGCCCTTCAGACTGAAGTGTTGGAAATCAATATTAAGATTATCCGAGATAAAAGATTCACACAGATCTTTCAAAGAAACTTTAAGGCCTAACTGGAATAAGGATGCTGGCATCATATTGCTGGCTATAGCTCTCAATTCAGTGATAGAGCTATCAAGCCTGCTGATAATTAAATCCAGCTCCTGGTCATCCTCCGAATGCGATTTCGCGGCATACCCGGAAAGGTGTATTTTAACAGCAGAAAGCATACCACCCAATCCGTCATGTAAGTCACGCGCTACCCTTTTACGTTCCTCATCCTGCCCATGAATCATAGCTCGTGTAAGTTTAACCTGGTGTTGCTGATCAATATACTTCAGTTCCTGCTGATAATTCAATTCTTTTAGTTTCCTGTTCTTTTGAAAAAAGAAGTAACCTGCAACTAATATAATAGCAAGAAACAAACTTACTGTCCCCAGCAACCAGTTCATCAAAAGCCTGTTTTTAGCTTCAAGGTTCACTTTTTCATTGGCTGCGGTAAGGTCAGAAATCCGCTTTCTGTTTTCTGCACTCCTATATTTTGCTTCGAGTGTATTGATTTCTTCCGTACGCTTACTCTGGTAGAGACTATCAGTTAACTTGCCCTGACGTTCCAGCCATTGATAGGCAGTTTTTATATTACCTAAACGCACATTATTCTTTGCCTGCTGCTTAAAAATTGACTTACGGTTGTTAGCGGATGACATAAAATCTTTGTTTTTTATTACGCTGTCTAAAATACGCTGGGCACCTCTATAATCTTTAAGATAAGTTAATGCAGAATATTTTTGCATTAACAGCGAATTTACCAAATAGGTATTTTTTAATGCCTTTGCTGCAGCAATGCCCAAATTATAACTATCCAGAGCAGCCTTGTATTGCTGTTTGCCCTCAAAATAGTTGCCTTCAGAAAAATAGTAATTCGGTGCCAGATCAGATTCAGGATAATGAGTTAAAATAGCCTTGGCCTTATCCAATACCGCCCTGGACTGCGGAAATTTCATTAGATAATTATAATTACCCGCAGCATAGATGTATACCTTAAGTAACGTGGGCGAATTAGCGGATTTGTTTTTTGCCATTTGAATAGCCAGATTGTAATATGATTCCGCTTTATTGAGTTCGCGGGTGTTCATAAAATTCAAGGCCAACTGAGTATAGAAATCTGCAAGTTTTAGTGTGTCACCGCTTTTTTTTGTTAAGGGGATAATCTTATTGAGCATAATATCCACCGTCCCATTTAAATTATCCTTTCTTTGTTCAATGATTGCTGTATTATGCAACGCACGTGCCCGGAAGAGATACGCTTCCTTTTCAAAATAGCCCGAAAGCAACTTATCACAAGTTAGGGCAGCAAGCCGACTTCTTTCCATATCCTGTCCTAGGTATAGAATAGACTCATAAAAATAGGAGATCGCCTGCAAATAGGGATACCTTTTTCCCAGTGTCCTTCCTTTGTCCAGGTATAGCTTTGACTTTTTATCCTCATTTACAGTAATGTAGTAATAGGACAAAAGAAAATATGTTCTGGCCTTTATGCTGTCAGATGTGTTTAATTTCAAACTATTATTCAGACTGTCAGCATATCCTTTCTGATCCAGTGGCACCTGTGCCTTAGACCACAATACACACAACATCAAAATAAAAAGAACAAGTGTATATCTTTTGGCCATGTATAACGTTTTTAGCTGATTAAAATGGTCTAAAATTATCAAATAATATCTGGTTTTACTGGAAAATCTTACAACCTTATTGGCCGTTGGATGACCAATCAAATTTGCTGAAGTTGAGAAAAACAATATTATTCCAAATTATGAATTCTTACCATTCGCAACAGTAGCGGAAAAGGAATTCCGTTTGATTAGGACAAAATCCAAAAGTCTGTTGATCCTACATACTTTTGCAGCAGGTTTTTAAGATGTAAAAAAGAAACGGCAAACAAGAATTTCTTCTGTTTGCCTGCTAAGGCTCACTCTGCTGGGCTCCCCTCGCCGACGCTCAGGATAAACTTCTCGCGCAGGTCCAAATAAAAAAAGCCTCACAACAATGTTGCAAGGCCTTAAAATTGGCTCCCTCTGCTGGGCTCGAACCAGCGACCCTCTGATTAACAGTCAGATGCTCTAACCAGCTGAGCTAAGAAGGAGTGCTGGTCGTTTCCTAAAACGAGGTTTATTCATACTCTGCAGTTAAATACCCTTGCTCGTTTTGGGAGTGCAATATTAGTGCTTTTAAACTATTTATGCAAAAATTTATTTAATTATTATTTTAGAAAAGGATCTTCACTTTAAAACGTTGAATTATTTTATCAATTTAATACTGAATATCAAATCATTAAAAAAATAATGTTTAACAATTCAGAAATGTTTCCTGACACAGTAGATAAACTTCGCCGCCTAATTATGAAGAATACTCGCTGCTAAACAAAAACGGCCTGACTTGAAGAAAGTCAGACCGTTTTAGGTATTATTAAAAAAGATTAGAAACTATATCTCAAGCCCAATTGCATCTGGTAACGAGAGGCAAAAAAATCTTTTGAATATGAGGTTACATCTTTTTGTGCAAAAGTATAAACCGGATAAGTGGTTGGTGTTCCTGCAGTTGCAACTTTGATACCCATACTAGCCATTGAATTATAAGTATTAGGAGAGAAATACTGAACTCCCCAATTTTTATTCACCAAATTGGTCAGGTTAATGATATCATAGGTTAAAGTAAGTACGTGTGGGTGTTTTCCTTTGGCCACTTGCAGATCCTGAGCGAAACGGAAATCAGCCTGAATATTCCAAGGGGTACGTGCGCCGTTACGTTCTGTAAAATCACCACGACGACTGCTTAGGTATTTATCACCATTGATATAGTTATCAAACGCCGCTGCCTGTGCAATTCCATCAGCTGTATTGGCAAAGAATTTCTGTGTTTCGCCTGCTGCCGGCACATACATTAAACTTACAGTCTGTCCTGTTCCATTGATCCTGGTATTAACTAAACCCAATGAGTATGGTGAACCGGATTGACCGCTAAAGAATAACGAGAAATTAGACACATATTTACCATTTTTAGCCCAATCCAATCTGTAGTTAATGGTTGAAATGATTCTGTTGCGGATATCGAAGTTTGAATAAGCCAATCCCGGATTATTCGGGCTAAGTGCCTGGTTTAACTGCCAGTTAGACTCCATTGAGTTACGGATACCATTGGCAATATCTTTTGATCTTCCGTAGGTATAGGCCACCATCATATCTAAACCGAAAGGAAGTGATTTACTTACCTGAGCAGTTAAACTATATTTGTATCCTTTATCGGTGTTTGATAACAGGTAGGCATTGGTGTACAACGGATTGATTTTTGCACCTGAATATATAGGCTGTAGTTTTTGTGTATCATAAACCATGTACTTTGGATTATCTACATAGTTGATCTGCTGGAACTGCACATCTTTAATTACCTGGCTAAAGATTCCTTCCACAGTGAACTTCCATTGGTCATCTGTTTTATAATCAAAAGCCAAATTACTTCTCCAGGCTTTTGGCATTTTAAAGTTGTTATCAACTAAATCTACCTGCGTAGCACCACTGGCATCTTTAACATTAACACCTTGCTTGGTTACATAACCTGCTTCGCCATTACCCGTCAAAGCATCTCTGATCGGATCTGAACCTGCTGCCGGTGTAACGATCTTGGTAGGATCTGCATTGGTATAAACATAAGATTTATCAAAAGCACCATAGTTTACGCCGTTATTGTAATAGGCATAACCAATCCAGGCAAAAGGAACTCGGCTGGTAAATAAACCGGTACCACCACGCATTACCAAACTTTGGTTACCCAATACATCGAAATTAAAGCCAATACGTGGCGAAATCTGGATTTTGTTCAGGAATTTTCCGGTAATTGATGATGGTTGCGTGTAAGTATAGGTTGTACCGTAATTGGCATCAACAGGAGAATTGGTTGTTTTTGGACTTAACGATGGCATAGTAGGTAAATCTGCCATATCAAAACGTAAACCTGGAGTTAATTTAAAACGATCGCCAATGCGGATTTCATCCTGTCCGTAAACACTATACATGTTTACGTTAAATTCTGCCGTTGGGTTGGCAATAATGTTTTCACGGGTATTGTCGCCATAATTATAACTTGTACGCACCCTGTTTGGCCTGTTAGCCAGGAAATCGGCGATACTGCTGTAAGCCACACGACCGTTCCATGCGTTTACAAAACCGTAATTGATATTATAAAATTCGTTGTGCGTACCCACGGTAAAAGTATGGATACCAGAATTGTAAGTATAATTGTCGGTGAATTCGAAAGTATTTTGTTTCATATTGAAGATACTCGCTTCGCGGTCAGTACCTAAAAACAGTGTTCCTCCATTAGCGGCAATCTCAATCTGCGGTAAAGCCGGATTAGATAGTGGATTGCGGTAATCGTGCACAGTAGAATAACCTACAATTAAGTTATTGGTAGCCGAATTACCAAAGCGGGTTTTCAAATCGGCAACGGTTGAAGTCTGGTTGTTATTCTGCCTGAAATCAATACCACCAAACCTAAAGTTAAGCTGGTCTCTTTCAAGGTTTGTTGCTTTAGAAATAATGGTATTATTTCTGATTGTTAATTGAGTGCTTTCACTGATATTCCAATCTAAACGGTTAAAAAATTTGTTTGATTGCGAATAGATATTATAATTATCGAACGAACCTGCATCAACACCATAAGCAGTTTTCATGTAATCAGAAATCTGTTGTGCATCAGTTGCAGTAAGCAATTTCATATCCGATGATCCTGCTCCTAAAATTACCGGATCCTGACGGCGGGTAATTTCCTCGTTTGTAAAAAAGAATAATTTATCTTTGATAATCGGAAAACCTACACGGAAACCCGTTTGATAATCGTGGAAAGCAGATGGTTCTTTGCTGTTATCGCCGATTTTATTTCTGCCGATTAATGAAGCATTACGTCCATAACCATAAACCGACCCTACTACCTCGTTGGTACCGCCACGTGTAACCGCGTTAATGCTACCACCTAAAAAGTTACCCACTTTAACGTCGTAAGGTGAAAGCAGAACAGTTACATCCTGGATTGCATCAAGTGAAACCGGGTTGGTACGTGTACTGCTTCCCGGCATACCAGAACTTCCGCTCTGTCCACCCAATGAAGGGCTAAAACCGATCGCATCGTTATTGATTGCGCCATCAATGGTTACGTTATTGTACCTGAAATTGGTACCACCAAAAGTATTGTCTTTACTGCCCTGAGGCGTTACACGGGTAACATCCTGCAAACTGCGGTTCATGGTTGGCAGGGTTTTGATCTGTCCTTCACCAATACTGGTACCTGCACCAGATTTTGTTCCGCCTTTTTGGCCTTTTACACTTACCTCGGCCAACTGATTGCCCTGCTCCTGAAGATCAAGATCAAGTTTTACATCTGAGCCAAGCGTTAAATAAATATTTTCTTTTACTACAGGGCTATAACCTACAAAAGTTACGGTGATTTTGTACGGACCACCGGGATTTAAGTTGCCGATGCGGTAAAGTCCAGACTCGTTTGAGGAACCTTTGGATACCGTTCCGGTAGGAACGTGCACCATAACAATGGTTGCACCAGGGATAATGCCTTTGTTATCCTTAATTTTTCCATTAATACTGGATGTTGTAACCTGTGCCTGAGCAAAAGTAAGCAGGAGTACAAGAATACTGATCAGAGATAGTATACGTGATTTCATTTTCTGTTATTTTATTTTGGCACAAAACAACAGTCTTAATGTTAACTAAATATTAACGTGGAATTAAGTTTAACCTTATATTAACAATATGAAAATCGAAATTAAACAATAGGAAAACAATTCCTTAACAGCTACTTACAAGCCGGAATAAGATAATGAGCGATATGCTCAAATATCAGACAGAAAGATGAAGATTTAATGAAGATTTGGTTGGCAATGAGTCCGAAGTCTTTAGTCGGAAGTCCGAAGTCGATCCAAGCAGTTAGAAGTTTAGCATCGATAACCGATTTAAACAATTAACCATTTTACGGCCAGGTCCCGTGCTAACCAATGACAAATGAACTAATGAACCTATTCCCTATCTTTGCAGCCATGATAATAAGATTAGCCCTTACAGAAGATATACCGCTTATTATGCGATTGGTTCGCAAGGTTGTGCCCCTAATGCGTGCTGCCGGAAATTTCCAATGGGGAGATGATTATCCGAACCCTGAAGTATTTGCCCGCGATATTGCTATTGGCCAGTTATGGGTAGCTGAACTGGAAAAAGAAATTGTAGGTGTTTCGGCTATTACCACAGATCAGGATCCGGAATATGCCGATGCCGGCTGGGACATTACCAAAAAAGCCATTGTTACGCACCGCTTGGCCGTTGATCCTGATTGTCAGGGTAAAGGTATTGCTAAAGCTTTAATGAACCAGGCAGAGCAGGTTGCAAAAGACTCGGGTATTTCTATCTTAAGGGTAGATACCAACAGCGAAAACATGGCCACCCAGGCACTGTTCCCAAAACTTGGTTATCAGTTTAGTGGCGAAATTGGATTAGCCAAACGCCCTGGATTACGTTTCTTTTGTTACCAAAAGTTATTGTAACTTTATTTGGCCAAAAAGTAGCTTTCATTTTAAGTTTGCAGGTGCCCCCCTATCCCTAAACCAGATAGAAATGTAAAGCCCGGAGCGCAGCGAGGATTTGAAATGAATAGCGGGACTTCACACCGCTAAGAACTACTGTTTGCTCATTTCCAAAACAAAGAATTCTTTTTGATTCAAGAAATGAATAATTGGCTATTTGGAGCGCAGGGATTGCATTGAACACAAAGTTACTTCCCGTTCTTCGCTTCCTCGTAACTCGTTGTTGCAGGGCAACGCTCCACCCGGGGCTGATTGGCCAAACCAGCTTTTCATTTTTGAGGTTGCAGGGTTTACAAACCGCTTTTTCCTAACCCGATCCGATTGCTATCGGATGAACGGAATAGCACGGAGCGAAGCGACGAGGATAAGTGAAAGCGGGACTATGAACTGCCAAGCATCACAACACATTCATTTCCTAAAAAAAAGAATTCTTTTCCATCACAATAAAGAAATAAGTTCTATTTGAAGCGCAAGACCCTTGCACAATACTAAATGTTTTCCGCTTTTAAGCTTCGCTGCCTCCTACCGCGTCGCTGCAGGATAATAATTAACCAACTGCCTGCATCAGCCAGGAGATTCAATCTGTTTTGATAAATCTGTTTTTCTGACCGGCGCGAAGATGCTCTAACCGATGAAATACAGGAAAAAGAGATGCTACCTTAAGGATATACTAATAAAAAAATGCGAATATGAAACAGATTATTTATTTGTTGTTTATTGCTATTATGGCATTCATGCTTACTTCGCAGGTTTTTGCGGCGTTTAGAATTGACGACTAAAAAGGGGGCTGAAAGGCAAGACCACCAAATATTAATTTCGGTCCGTGGGGGACACGGACCGAGGCAAGAGTAATATTTTTTATTTAAAATCCGGCACAGGGAACAAATATCCACCAAACAGGATGTATGACCACAACAATGTCCAAAAGATATTGAAAATCTGTGCGGTGATGAAAGTAAATGCAGGCCTACCACCCTGCAGTTTCACCAGTGATGAAAACTTAGCTTCCATACCAATCGAGATAAAAGCAATGGCAAACCAAACCGTACGTAAGCCGTTTAATGTCGGCGCAACACTTTTTGCGGTGGCAGGCGATAACAGGAAAGAGAATACCAGCGATGCCGCAACAAATCCCAAAACAAATTTCGGGAAACGTTCCCACACAATTTTAAGCCCCGGACTTTCTGCTTTAACCAAAACCTCGCCATTCTCGCCTTTTGGTTTTTTATAGGCCCACCAGATGGCGATAAAAAACGCCGCCACGCCAATAAACACATTTTGCGAGAATTTCGCAATCACTCCGGCCTTAACGGCAATTGGTCCAACCAGATCACCCGCTGCGGTAACGGTTGCAGTAGTATCCAATGTTCCGCCTAACCATGCACCGCCGATTACATCAGGAATGTGAAAATACCTCACTGCCCAAGGCTGGATGATCATCATCGGGATGGCCATAATCAATACCAATGTGGTTACATAAGAGAGTTTGCGTTTATCGCCATTAATTGCACCTGCGGCAACAATAGCTGCCGAAACGCCACAGATAGATACGGCGGAAGCTAAAATCACACCAAATTCATCATCCACTTTTAACCTGCGGCTTAACCATAAAGAGAAAAACCACACGGCCGTTACTACGATGACCGCCTGTACAATTCCGGGTAAACCTGCTTTGATTAAATCAGCCGATAAAATGGTGGTTCCTAATATGACCAAACCGGTTTTAATGTAGAACTCAGACCGTACAGCTTCTTTCAACCACTCGGGTAGTTTTACCACGTTACCTAGAAAAATCCCGATTAATAAAGCAAACACCACATATTCCAATCCGAAATAAGATACGTTTTTATTGCCACCAATGATGAATGAGATAATCGCAAAAAGATAGATCAGTGAAAAGCCTGCAGCAAACCTCGCTACATTACCACCCGAAAGACCAATGGCTACGGATGCAAGTGCCAGAAAAATCACACCTGTTTCTAAAATGAGCAATAAATTCCCTCCTGATAGAATTTTATTAAAAAGATCATCAGCGGTAGCCCATTTATAGGCAGGTAAAGTAATTGCTGTGCCGTTATAAGTTAAATAAAGTACCGCAACAATAATAATTGTTCCTAAAATTACCGCCCACCAGTCTTCGGTAAGCGATTGTAAAAATGTTTTTTTGTCAGGAGTTATCCCCGCATCGGTTAAAGCGCCCGTAGTTCCTGAAGCATTGTTCTGTGTTGACATCGTTTTTTCTTTGTGGTTATCTGATTTTTATATTGAATATATCTTTTAATACGCTTTTCCCTGCGTGGTACCCACACATCCCATGTACGCCACCTCCTGGCGGAGTTGACGATGAACAGATGTACAATCCTTTGGCAGAGGTTTTATAAGGCGACCACCTTAAAGCCGGACGGGTAAATAATTGTCCGAGGTCTAGTATCCCCCCGTTAATATCACCACCGATGTAGTTGCGATTATGCGCTTCCATCTGTTCAGTATTCATGGTATGTTTGGCGATGATCCGATCTCTAAATCCAGGGGCAAAACGCTCTACTTGATTTTCTATCTGGGTGGTCATATCCTGTTTTGATCCGTTTGGAACATGGCAATAAGCCCATGCTGTTTGTTTACCTTCCGGTGCCCGCGAAGGATCGAATAAACTCTGCTGCGCCAAAAGCACAAAGGGTTTTTCTGCTTGCCGGCCTTTACTGGTCATCAGTTCGCCTGCCGCTATTTCTTCAAAAGTATTACCCAGGTGGATAGTGCCCGCGTTACGGCATTCTTCAGCGGTAAATGGAATCGGTCCATCCAAAGCCCAATCTACCTTAAATACACCCATACCATAGCGGTAACGTTCGAGCTGCCATTTATAAATATTGGAGAATTTATGCCCTGCAATCTGTAATAACTGTTTCGGTGTCACATCAAAAAGTACTGCATGAGCTGAAGGCAACTGATCTAGCGAACTAACAAAAGTTCCGGTTTCAATTTTTCCACCAAGAGATTTAAAATAGCTGGCCAAAGCCTGTGCAATAAATTTTGATCCGCCCTTAGGTATCGGCCAGCCCTTAAGGTGACCTGTGGCCATCAATACCAAACCAATGGCCGTCGTACTTAAATTGCTTAAAGGTTGTATCGCATGGGCGGCCATTCCGCCAAAAAGTCCTCGGGCTTGCTTTTGTTTAAACCGTTTAACAAAACCTGTTGCGCTGCTCAATGCTTTTAACCCAAAACCTGCCATTGCGAAGGGGTGTTTAGGAAAACGTAGCGGTCCCAATGCATCTTCATCAATTAATGGCCATACCGCCACGATGTTCTCCATCAAAGAAGTATAAGTTTTGGCATCGCCACCTAAGGATCCAGCTGTTTCTTGGATAGAATGATCCAGTATAGCAGCAGTACCATCATCAAAAGGATGTGCAGCAGCTAAAACAGGTTGCAAATATTCCAGTCCATGCTGATCCAGAGGCAAGTTTTTAAAAAAGGGAGAAGCCAGTGCCATCGGGTGGATCGCTGAACATACATCATGCGTAAAGCCGGGCAATGTGAGTTCGGCAGAACTCAATCCGCCTCCAATTATGTTTTTACCTTCTATAATTAAAACGGAAAGTCCCTGTTGCTGCAAAAGGATTGCCGCTGCCAGACCATTTGGCCCCGACCCTACAACAATTGCGTCATAATCCCGTTTTTCTAGTTTCATCTGGTTATTTTATGGTTTCCGGTTTAAACAAAACAGTTCCGTCATTTTTAATCTGCCAGGCCGTGATGGGATTCATGTGGTATCCACCAAGGTTTACCCCACGGGCCTCTACCAGTTGTGCCAAAGTGGGCTGTAAATAGCCCGTTTCGTCGGTCACACGGCTTGATATTTCTGTAGCCTCTCCTTTCCAATCCCATAAATACCTGAAATAAGTGTGTGCTTTACTAAGCACGGGTTCTTGTAAGTTGGCCAATCGCCAGGTTTTGCCCGCATCGGTGCTCACCTCTACTTTCTTTACCTTACCCCTGCCGCTCCAGGCAATCCCACGTATTTCTATCCAGCCTTTATTTACCTTTTGGGGATAAGATGGATAGGTGATAATAGAACGCGCATCCAACTCAAAGCTAAACATTCTGATTTTATCTTTTACAGGGTAAGTATATTTTGAAGTTTCTTCCCTGGTCATGTAGGGTTCATCCGAAAGTTCTATACGCCTTAGCCATTTAATATTCATATTGCCTTCAAAACCGGGCAAAAGTAATCTGATGGGATAACCTTGCTCTGGTCGTATGGCTTCACCATTCTGAGCATAAACAATCATCGCATCATCCCAGGCTTTTGCTAGCGGGATGGTACGCGTCATTACGGCGGCATCCGAACCTTCGGCCAGAAACCATTTGGCCTGATCGCTGATGCCAACTTCTTTGAACAGCGTGGAAAGCATTACACCTGTCCACTCGCTCTGACTGGTAAGACCAAGGATATCCTGAGGGGTCATTTCTGCTTTTCCTATGCGAAAATTACCTGCACATTCGATAAAACAGGTACGGGTAACGGATGGGAACCTCTTGATATCGGCAACCGAAAATTTCATCGAATTTTCGACCAATCCATGAATCAGCAGTTCATGTTTTGCCGGATCAATAATTGGAATACCCGCATGATGGCGCTCGAAATGAAGATCAGCCGGCGTCAGGGTACTGTGCATATCCTGCAAAGGTGTGCGCGAAGAAATATCAGAAGGTTTACGTACGGGGTTCTCAAATGAAGATCTTTTACCCAGCGGACTAGGCCCGGGGCCAACAATTTTGGTTGGATCATCCGTAATTTCAGGCAGGACAGGCATTTCAGCATGCACTTCATCAGCCAATAAAGATTGTACGGGTAAAACTGCAGCAGCAATTACCCCTCCCAATAACGTACGCCTGCTGATTTTACCAGTGGCTCTTTTCTGATCTTTATTATTGCGCTTTTCCATTATTTTATTTCGGGTCCTCCTTTCCGGTCGTCTATAATAAATAGTTTTTTCGCTGGCATCACCACTTTATAAAGGTTTTTGGCATTGAGTACCGCATCTGCTTTGATAATTTTGTTGGCATTTAGCAGGTAAGCAGTGATGCTGTACACTTCATCATTGTTTAACGAACCGGGAAGATTGTAGGGCATAGCACGGCGCACATAATCAAATAAAGTAGTGGCATAAGGCCAGTAGTTGCCAATGGTTTTGGGTTTGCTGGTGGCAGATGTATCGCCCACCAACGCATTTCCGGGAAGTTTGATACCAGGTTTTTCAGTACCATCTACGCCATGGCACATCGCACATTTTTGACCATACAGTATCTTTCCCTTTTTCACATCCCCCTGGCCTTCTGGTAACCCTTTCCCATCCGGGCGTACATCGATATCCCAGGAGGCAATTTCCAGCGCGGTAGCCTTGCGACCAAAACCAAATTTAGCCGGCCGTTTTAAGCTATCAGCCAGTGGTAATTGAACCTGCATCGGTATAAACGCCGTTTTTAGCGACATTAGTAATAGTACCAGGGGACAGGCCAATAGGAGTACCGTTTTTTTATTCATTACCTTAATATTTACCTGCGTTCAAAGTGCTTTTTGGCAATACATATTGTCGTTCATAACGATCAAGTACCACATAAATAGAATCTTTGCGTTCATTAATACCCGAAAGTATAACCCTCGAACCGTCGGTAGTATCATATTTTAATACCATGCGATGGCGTTTTACTTCCCTTGGCTTTTCAGCAAACTCGCGGTCCCGGCGGGTAGACCAGGCAGCTTTATCAATCATTTTATTTTCATCGCCAATGTGTTGCCATGCCGTTTTACTGATCCAGTTGTCTTCTTTTGGTTTAGCTTCTTTCACCTTGTCGCCGCCCTTACGCCCTCCTCTTAAAGCCATTACATTTTTATCCTGCAGATAAAGCACTTTATCTATGGTATCGGCATAATAATGAAATGCCCGCTGGCCTCCGGCAACTCCACTGATTTCAAAAGTACGCTGGATATCGCGCATCGGGCTGCCTCCACCGTTTGATGGATCGATCAGTACCGGTCGGTTGATTTTAAAAGTCAGGGTGGTCCAGTTTTCGAAAGTAGCTTCCTGCCACCTAGTCGAATCGAGCGGATTAAACGGAATCAATTCTCCGTTAATTTTAAACTCCGTTACCCGGTAGTTCCCCCTTAATTTTTTAATTCCCGCGGTTGCCGGCTGTTTATAGGGATCATATTTAAAATTAATGACTTCAGTATAGGTAAGCACACCAAAAAAAATCACAAAAGTGAGCACTTTTAGCGTCATGCGGGTATATTTAAGCCATGGTTTGCTAAAATCGGGATAAACCCTGAACGGAATGGTATAACGTTCACGAATAAGCAGGTTATATAATTTAGGAAAATCATCAGCAGCAATAAACAGGCCCAGCAGCACAAAATAAAACGCGTACACATGTACACCACCATCATAGGCATAATTTACAAAAGTGATATCGCCTAGCGCAGCCACTAAAAGTATAGCGCCAAAAGTGCTGGTTTTCCGGAAGAAAAGCATCACGCCCGCAACAATTTCGACCACACCACCAAATACCTGATACCATGGCACTACTCCTACAGAAAGCCAGTATATTTTTTGGGCAGTAAAATCCCCAAAATTACTGTTGAGCAAACCTAGTGATGGATAAGGCATCTGAGTTGGGAAAAGTTTGGTAAAACCGAAACCGATAATCCCAATTCCGGCGCGATAACGCACTACCACCCTGATCCAATAATAAAGAATGTGGTAAGATCTGCTTTTACGATCGAAAGCCGTCCAGATTAATGCGCCTATGAGGGCAAATACCAATGCGATACCCCAATCTGCATAATCCACCAAAAAACTCCTTTTCGGTGGCAAAGCTGCATGGTTGTCAATTTTAGCTTCTGTTTTTTTAACGCTACCATTTTCTGTTTTGTTTCTTCTGGAGCCTTTCTTTTTAGCAGACTCATCACCTGATGGCGAGTCGGTAATATCACGCGGGCGCTGCCCGCCTAAAATTGATAAAAAGCTGGGCTGAAAACGGGCAATATCGTACAGATCGCGGTAATGTGGTCGCGACCAATCTAAGGTAAAAACGTTTTTATACCAATTGGCCGAAAATGGAATAGATATTACCAGGAAGAAAATAAACAGCACGCGGAAGCCAAATTTCTTTTGCCAAGACCATGGCTTTTTAGCTGCAGCCTCTTGTGCTGTTAATTCGTTTTCGATATCCTGTTGTTTTATTTCAGACATAACATTAAGCTTTTTATAGTTTAAGTGCTTTGCGGCGGCTAAGCTTTAACGGATATTTTTTATCGATTTTGTTCAGTACCACATAAATTGAATCGCGGTGCTGGTTGGTACCCGAAAGGATTACAGTTGTGCTGTCAGGGCGGTTATAATTTAACCGCAAGCGTTCTCCTTTGTAGTGAGGGTTTTTGTTATCTAACAGTAACACATGATTCAATGAATCGATGGTATAACTGTAATAATGCCTTCCTGCAGTTCCGGCCAGTTCATAATCCCGGTCTTTATCATTTTTAAAAACCTGTTCATAATTTGCAGAATCCACAACGACCTTCCTATCGGAGCGTATGCTAATGGTGGCCCATTTCTCAAATACCACATCTTTCCAGCGGATCGAATCTGCCGAGGCATAAGGCAACACGCGTCCATTAATCCTAAACTCGCTTACATTGTAAATGCCTGCAGCGTTGGCCAGGCCTTTGCCTCGCGGAAACTGATAAGGATCGTGATGAAAGCCCGCATAGGTTTTAAAGCCATAAAAGAAAACAAAAAAGAAAATTACCAATGTTTTAATCAGCAGGCGAAAAGTTTTGGTTTTTCCAGTAAAATATGGTTTAAAACGGTTTGGTGCGGTTGGCCGCTCGAGCGAAACAAGGTTATAAATCCGTTGTGCATCAAACCACAATACGAACAGTGCAAAAGTAATCAGGTAAGTGGCATACACAAACTCACCGCCTTCGTAAGCCAGGTTGGAGATAAATACGTTTCCGGTAAACACCAGGATAATGGCTGCACCAATGGTAGCTGTTTTACGAAAAAACAATAATAAGCCGGCCAGGATTTCAATTGTACCCAAAAAAGTTTCGTAAGCAGGCACAATGCCCAAACTCATCGAAAATATCTTCCAGTCGGTAAAATCCCCATAACTGGTATTTAAATTACTGATGGATGGGAATGGTGCCTGTAAAGGGAAAAATTTGATAAATCCGTAACCGATAATGCCAATGGCCAAACGGTAACGTACCACAACCCTTAGCCAGTAATAAAACTGGTCGTAATTAATATCCTTATACTTTGTTTTACCCCAAATTACTGCACCAATTATCGCCATTACAGCTACAATGATCCAATTAAGGAAACTATCGGCGCCTGGCAGAAACTTCGCAGATAAACGCGTGAGGTTAAAAATATCGCCGTAGCTGATGTGCAACCAGCTAAAGCCAAATACGATTTTAAAAAAATCGACACTTAAAGGAATGGCCTGTAGGACAAAAAAGAGGAAGAAGAACCTAAATATCAACTTTTCCCTATCTGTCCATGCAGGAGGCGATGGTATATTCGTGTTACGCATTGCTTTATTTTTAAGGTTGTTTACTGGCAGCGGTAGTTACCGGCTTACGTGGTTCTTTAAGCACCTGTCTTTTGGCCAGATCATATTTCTGACCTGCACTCAGGAAAAAAAACGGTCCGTTTGAGGCGGTAAAATCTTCCCGGTTGTCTACAACATGTTTTTCACTATTATTGATGATGGTATTGTAATCGTAAATGGCCACAAAAGAATTTCCAAGCACCTGCAATGTATCGCGCTGCACTAAAATGGCTGTTGCTTCGTTTAAACCAATACCAATAAAATCAGGTGCCTTACGGATAAAATCAACCAGATCATAATGGCGGTTGCGCACCAATAAATGCTGATCGATAGCAGAATATTTTAGGAAACCCAGGCCCTGCGTATGGTCGCCCACTAAAACCTGTGCCCCCTTGGTATCACCCCTCCAGAGAAAAGAGCCAATGATACTGGCCCCGGCTGAGCTACCCGCAATTACACCTCCTCTGTTGAGCACATCAATAAAAGCCTGATGGGTAAGAGTGTTGAGATACGAATCGGCAATGCGCCACTGGCGGCCTCCTTCAAAATAAACCGCCGTTGCATTTTTTAACGGGGCAATAAATTTCTCGCTATTGGCTTCCTTAAAATCACTGGTATGAAAGAGGATTACGTTTTTAATTCCGGTTTGACGTTTTACCTCTTCTACCCCTTTTTTATCATATGCTGCTGAGTCGCCAGATGCAGTAGTCACCACCACCAATACAGCTTTATCTTTACCTCCGGCCAGCTCGGTAAATTTCTCCCAGATATCGCGTTGCGAGCCCACATTGCCCCCAATAATCAGCAGGCTGCCCTTTTCAGGCCCATGCCTGGTATCCGATTTTTTTACGGTAATGGGCGATGATTGGGCAAAGGCCGAATAACCGAATGCGGTGAGGGCCAAAAGCAAAATATTTAGTTTTTTCATGATCAATATGTTTAATAACCAGGGTTACGGTTTGCTCCCCCCAATTGCGGATCAACCAATGTTTCGTTATAAGGAATCGGGAAAAGATAAAGGTGTTTATCGGGTAGGGTCAGCACGGTTTGTGCACGGTCAGTACGTACCAGGTTAAACCAGCGGTCGGCTTCGAAAGGGAATTCTACCTGGCGTTCTTTTTCAATAGCCAATAAAATATCACTTAAAGTAGCTGCAGTTGTTACGCCAAGACCTGCACGGTTACGTACCGCATTTAAATCGGTTTGCGAACTGTTTACGCCAATGAGGTTACCTTGTTGTGCCCTGGCTTCAGATCGGATCAGGTATAATTCGGCCATGCGGATGATATAAGCCGGATCTGTACCCAATGGATTACGATAATATAATTTGCCGTACCATAAATTGCCCGGAGGCGCGGTCTGCGCAATTAAAGTATTGCGGTTACCGCCAATGGCCGGGTTATTTAACAAAGCAACCAAAGCATCATTCGGCGACCACTCTCTGCGTCCGCCCAAAGCCGGTGGCAACCACCAGTTGCTGTGTCCATTTGTATTTGATGTAGTATAAGCCAGCTCCAACACCGATTCGTTTGTAGTTACGGCATTATTGGCAAAAAAAGCACTGTAGGGCGCCACCAGCGAATAATTTGCATTATCGTTGATTACTGATGTGGCAAACTGCTCTGCCAGTGCCCAGTTCTTTTGGTAAAGATAAAACCTGGCTTTAAGTGCCTGTACCGTGCGCAGGCTAACGCGGTTACGGTTTACGGCCGTTGGTACCAGCGTTTCGGCAGCATTTAAGTCTTTTAATACCTGCGCGTAGGTATCGGCCAAACTGCTCCGCGGAATACCGCTATTATCTGTTGCGTTATTGGTCGGTTTTAAGATCAGTTGTACCCCGCCCCAACCACGTGCCAGATCGAAATAAGCCAACGCACGTACAAAATAGGCTTCGCCCAGGTATTGGTTTTTCAACGTTGTCGTCAATAACGGATCGCTAACAGTTGGCACCTTATCAATGATGTAATTGGCCTGTGAGATGGTTCTGTAAATAGCCGTCCAGGCCGACTGCACATAACCATTGGTAGCAGAAGTAAGGTGTTTGGTAATTTCGTTGGGATCAGACTGCGAACCTGACCATTGGATATCGCCTGCAGATAAATAAGAAAGTGCCGGGAAATTTGATCCGTAATAACTGGATGATGCCAAAAGGTTAAATAAACCATTTGCCGCGGTGGCCGCAGTACCGGCATTAATGATGGCCTGATCCTGATCTACCTGCAACTGGGGTTGTACCTCCAGAAACTTTTTGCAGGAAGTAAAGAGTAATATGACGGCGAATATATAAGTAACTTTTTTCATTTGATTATTCGGTTTAAAAAGTAATGTTTGCACCTATCTGGAAAGTACGCGGCACAGGTGGTGTACCCAAATCGTAACCAAGTACAGTAGCCGATGATGATACATTGATTTCCGGATCCGGACCTTTGTATTTAGTCCATAACCAAAGGTTTGATCCGCTGGCGTATATCCTTACTGAATTCATTCTTGCTTTTTTGATAAAATCTTTCGGCAGGTTGTAACCAAGGGTTACATTGCTTAAGCGAAGGAACGATCCATCTTCAATGTTACGGCTGGTTGGGCTTAAAGTATAATTCTGTCCGTAAGCGGTTAACCTTGGCATATTGGTAATATCGCCCGGTTTCTGCCAGCGATCTAACTGGTATACATCCATTGCCCTGTTGGCATCTCGGGTACCGCCACCTTCCAGAAAATAGTTGTTGTTATTATAAACCTTATTGCCATAAACGAAGTTGAAGAACACCGATAAGTCGAAACCTTTGTAACTGAGGTTATTGGTTAAACCACCGTTAAATTTCGGCAAGGCATTTCCTACTGGAACAATATCATTTGCATTGATTACGCCGTTACGATCGGCATCTTCATACACCGCATTTCCGGTCTGCGGATCAACATAAAGCTGATTGTATACAAAAAAGGTGTACATCGATAAACCCTGAACCATGCGTTCGGCTGCATAAGCGGCCACCACAGGCGTAGGCAGTTTTTCTATTTTATTGATGTTGCGCGAAATATTGAAATTGGTATTCCATTTCAATGCACCATCGAGGTTAATACTGCTGATGTTCAGTTCCAATCCCTTATTGCTCATTTCACCTGCATTGGTAAGGATGGAAGAAAAGCCTTTGCTTGAGGCCAATGGTAGGTTGAGCAATAGGTTGCTGGTGTATTTATCATAAACATCACCGCTTAAAGTTAACCTGTCTTTAAAAAAACTTAAATCAAAACCAATATTGGCCTGACGGGTACTTTCCCATTTCAGATCTGGGTTGGCCAATTGTGAAGGCACTGTACCCGGATTGTTCTGGTAGTTTGCTCCAGCGCCCCATAAACCACGTGAGGCAAAATCGTTAATCCCGTTCTGGTTTCCGGTTACGCCAATACTTCCGCGGAGTTTTAAGTCCGAAATCACCGCTACATCTTTCAGGAAATTTTCCTGTTTGACACGCCATGCTAAACCTGCAGAAGGGAAATATCCCCATTGGTGGTTAGCACCAAAACGTGAAGAGCCATCAGCACGAATGCTAAAAACAGCATAATACTTCCCGCCATAATTATAATTTAAACGTGCGAAAAATGAAGATAGCCTGTATTGTGTTTCTGAAGCGGAAGAGGTTGTATTTGCTGCAGAAGCAATCTGCTGAAACGAATCATTCGGGAAATTAGTACCCTGTGCCAGGGTTTGATTGGAAATTGATCCCTGTAATGAGTTACCGATTAAAGCACCAAAAGTATGTTTACCCGTAACGTGGTTATAGTTTAAAGTTTGCTCGTTCGTCCAGATGGTGTTGTTACTTACACTTGAGGTACCAAGGTTTTTGTTTGCAATCCCCAGGTTGGTTAAACTGTTCCAGTATTGGAACTCGTTGTATTGGTTATAATCAACACTCCAACTGGTTTTAAAGGTCAAATCTTTGGTGATATTTACCTCGCCGTATAAATTGCTAATCAATCTGTTACTGGTACTGTTCATATTGGTATTATTCAGCAAAACATCCAGGTTATCAAAACCTGCCCACTTACCCGGAGTGCCATCGGCATTAAATTCAGGAAGGTAAGTTGGCGTATGCAGGGCCGATTGCAAAATTCCCCCCTGCGGGCCGTCCCCTACGCGTGCATTCGTACGGTAAGTTTGGGTAAGAATATTACTTGTTCCGATTTTTATGTAATCGTTGATTTTCTGATCGAGGTTCAGTTTAAAACTTCCTCTCCTAAAATCGTTTGTTTTAAGGGTAGCCTCCTGTTTGTTTAAACCACCGCCGATATAATAAGTGGTTTTATCATTACCACCTGAAACAGAAATATCGTAGTTCTGCAAAAGTCCGGTGCGGAAAGCTTTATTCAAGCGGTCGTAAGTATTTTGATCCTGTGGCAAACCACGCGGTGCAGGTGAAGCAGTAGCATTATCGGTTAATGCCCTAAAAGGCTGAAACCTGTACGTAGTAGCAGGCGTTGTTCCATTTGCCGCAGCAATAGCGATGGCATCGGCATTTGAATTGCGGTAAAATTCGTTAATCAGTTCGGCATGCTGCGGCCCCGTTACCAGATCCCACAATTTCGGCGCTTTCGCAAAACCCACATAAGTACTTAAACTTACTTTCGGTGCGGTATTGTATTTTCCACGCTTGGTGGTAATCACAATTACTCCATTGGCCGCACGGGCACCATAAATTGCCGTGGCATCAGCATCTTTTAAAACGGTAACACTTTCGATATCATCCGGACTGATATCCGACAATGGGTTATTGGCCTGTCCCTGGGTGGTAATGCGTTGTAAAGAACCGCTGTTTACATACACACCATCAATTACATACAAAGGATCGTTACTGGCATTGATAGAAGTTGTTCCACGGATGCGGATAAACATCCCATCTCCGGGAATACCGGTAGAAGTACTAACCTGTAAACCAGGCGCTTTTCCCTGTAACTGTTCAGCAAAGGTAGCGGTTGGTTTAGCCCTTACCTCATCAACTGCAATGCTGGAAACTGAACCCGTTAACGATTTTCTCGTTTGGGTACCATAGCCTACCACCACTACATCATTTAACTGGCTGTTCACTTCCGTTAGTTTAATAATTGCAGGGCTGGTATTCACTACAATCTCTTTTGTCTGGTAACCAACAGAACTTAATATTAAGGTATAAGGTAATTTCTGTCCGGTTACAAAAACAAACTTTCCATCCGCATCAGTCGACACGACGTGCGTGACGCCTTTTATGCGAACCACAACACCCGGCAATGGCTGCCTGGTTAAAGAATCGATTACAGTACCTGCCAGTTTAGAATTAATGAGTGGTGGCGGTTCAACCTGGGCAGAAATTTTAAGTGGAACGGCCAGCGCGCCGAGTAACAAAAAGAGGCTGGCCAATAAGAATGTTTTTTTCTTATGGAGAAATATTTCCATATTTAACGGGTTTTATGTTAATGGTTCAATTCATTGGATAAAGCTGATGGGTATCAGTGCGTGATTGGCGTTACAGAACTGATATTCCGTGTAACCGGCGAGGCTTCCTTGCCGGTTTTTTTCTATAAGGATTTCAACACATCATGTAAGGCATTGGTGGTCAGATTAGGATAACTATAGGATTTGGCTTAGGACTTTAAAAATTAATCAACAACAACACATATTCCCCTGGAAATAGATATTCAAAACTGAGCGTTTAAGACTTATTTCAGAGATAGAAGACGTTTGGGGCATTCTTGTTGCATTCATGATCAGCGCAAACATATTGATAAATATTTAATCTACAAAATCTATAGATTAACTATTTGTAATGTTACATGGATCAGCTTTCTGAATTTGAGGGGATGAGGTAGAAGTAGATAATGTCCCTCGAAAAATCGTCAGTATTAACTTGATCAGCTAGCTATCGGATGGGGACCAAGAAGTAATCATGAATTCCATTAAACTCAATGGTAGTTTCCCGAAATTTCTGAACAAGTAGTCGAAGGATTTTTTTAAATTTTTTAAGGTGTTTCGATACTTCGGCAAGTTCAGCAAAGGCCAGGGCTCAACGTGAAAAGGGATAGGTAAAATACAAATATGATATACCATTTTAGCATCTTCTCGCCCAGCTCAAAAATAGAAAAGCCTCACAACAATGTTGTAAGGCTTTAAAAATCTGCTCCTTCTGCTAGGCTCGAACCAGCGACCCTCTGATTAATCCCGCACGTGCGGGACTCTAACCAGCTGAGCCAAAATTCCAGTTAGCATTTCTCCTTGAACAATTCGCTCAATTAATCTACGGCTTTTCTGCCTCTTGATAAAACGTTCAAAACGGATGGCGTCAGCCTCTACAGTTCCACAAGAAAACACAGCTTCCAAATGCCAAGGTCTATGCTTAGAGGTATATGTTCCAACTGATAAGCTATTGTGTTCCTCAAGGCGACGGATATAATCACTGGTGTATCCAACATAATAAAGATCAGAAACTTTGGAATATAAAACATAAAGATAGTATGTCATAAATACAAAAAGACAAGTGGAGGTTTCGTTACCTAAAATGAGCTTTGTATGTAAAGGATCCTAATAAACCATTCATCCAAAATAGAGTTTAAACAAAAAATCGGCAATTTTTACTGTGATTTCTGAAGCTTCTTCTGTTGAACTCCCTTCGCCTAACCTTGGGACAACCTCTCGCCCGGCCATAAACTAAAAAAACCCACAACTTTCGTTGCGGGTTTTGCTCCTTCTGCTGGGCTCGAACCAGCGACCCTCTGATTAATCCCGCACGTGCGGGACTCTAGCCAGCTGAGCTAAAATTCCAGTTAGCATTTCTCCTTGAACAATTCTCTCAATTAATCTACGGCTTTTCTGCCTCTTGATAAAACGTTCAAAACGGATGGCGTCAGCCTCTACAGTTCCACAAGAAAACACAGCTTCCAAATGCCAAGGTCTATGCTGAGAGGTATATGTTCCAACTGATAAGCTATTGTGTTCCTCAAGGCGACGGATATAATTACTGGTGTATCCAACATAATGAAGATCAGAAACTTTGGAATATAAAACATAAAGATAGTATGTCATAAATACAAAAAGACAAGTGGAGGTTTCGTTACCTACAATGAGCTTTGTATGTAAAGGATCCTAATAAACCATTCATCCAAAATAAAGTTTAAACAAAAAATCGGCAATTTTTACTGTGATTTCTGAAGCTTCTTCTGTTGAACTCCCTTCGCCTAACCTTGGGACAACCTCTCGCCCGGCCATAAACTAAAAAAACCCACAACTTTCGTTGCGGGTTTTGCTCCTTCTGCTGGGCTCGAACCAGCGACCCTCTGATTAACAGTCAGATGCTCTAACCGGCTGAGCTAAGAAGGAATCCGGCTATCCGAAATAAACAGCTGATTTAAACTTTTCAGCAATATCCGCTTGTTTGTTTTGGGAATGCAATATTAGGGCTTTTAAATTATTTATGCAATATTTGCAGTGAAAAAATTTTAAAAAAATTTAACACATATATATGAGCCTGATAATCATAGGTACTGTAGCTTTTGATGCTATTGAAACTCCTTTCGGAAAAACAGATAAAATTGTAGGTGGTGCAGCAACTTACGCAAGTTTAGCCGCTTCTTACTTTTATAATAAAGCAAAAATTGTGGCAGTGGTGGGGGATGACTTTCATCAATCAGACATTGAAACTTTCACCAAACATGGTATTGATACCGAAGGACTACAGATTAAAGCTGGCGAAAAATCATTTTTCTGGTCGGGCAAATACCATAACGACATGAACAGCCGCGATACTTTGATTACGGAATTGAATGTATTGGAAAATTTCGACCCGATTATCCCAGAAAGCTATCAGGACTGCGAATACCTGATGTTGGGTAACCTTACACCACAAGTACAGCAAACGGTAATCAAACGCCTTAAAAACCGACCAAAATTAATCGTGATGGACACGATGAACTTTTGGATGGATATTATGATGGACGATTTATTGGAAACCATTAAAATGGTAGATGTATTAACCATTAACGATGCTGAAGCACGTCAGCTGTCGGGAGAATATTCATTGGTAAAAGCCGCGAAAAAAATCCTCGCAATGGGTCCAAAATATTTGATCATTAAAAAAGGTGAACACGGTGCATTGTTATTCCACGAAGATCAGATTTTCTCTGCTCCGGCCTTGCCTTTGGCAGAAGTATTCGATCCGACAGGTGCCGGCGATACCTTCGCAGGAGGATTTATCGGTTATTTGGCCAAAGTGGGTACCATCAACTTCAATAACATGAAAAATGCGATCATTTATGGCTCTGCCCTGGCCTCATTCTGTGTAGAGAAATTTGGAACAGAAAAGTTGTTAAATTTAACTGACGAAGAAGTTGCAGCTAGAATTCAGGAATTTGTAAGCTTAAGTTCTTTCACAATAGAAGCGTAACCAGTTAACAGTTTTTAGTAACCAATTAACAGTTTTATATTGCAATTCAGCTGCAGGCTTTAAGAAATTAGTCTTCAAGTCTGCAGTTTTTTTATGAAGTTAATGTTTTTAGCGGTGAATCAGCTGCTAAAATCAATCTGGTTTGGCAAGCATAGCTATCGGAACAAACTTTTCAAACACAGCTTCGGTATGGGGTGCATCCGGCAGCTCATCAGTCAAATCCTGCCCTGCCCAATGTTCATAATGTTTGCCATTCTTCCATAACCTGCTATCTGTCATATCGTAAATTAAACCCTTATAAGCCACCCAAATCTGAGGTTTATCCTGTCCGTTACGCAACGCAAGCTGTTGTTTGGTATAATTTGGTAAATCCATTTAAATCAATTTCGGGCTGAAGATAATCAAAAGGTTTTTAACCATATAAGAAATATAAGGGCATATAAGCTTATATCTCCTACAACATCTTACACGGTAAATTAGCTGATTTGTTCTGGCATTAAATGTTTGTCGCAGAACCCCCTGCTGCAAACCCGATTGCAATGTAAAGCCCGGAGCGTAGCGAGGACTTGAAATGAAAAGCGGGACTGCAAGCCGCCAAGAACTACTGAACGCTCATTTCCTAATATTCAAACCATATCAGCAATATAAGGGGCATATAAGCTTATATCTACTAAACATCTTAGATGGTAAATTAGCTGATTTTTTCTGGGATTAAATGTTTGTCGCAGAACCCCCTGCTGCAAACCGGTCCGATGGCTATCGGATGCAATATAAAGCCCCAGCGCAGCGAGGACTTGAAATGAAAAGCGGGACTGCAAACCGCCAAGAATTACTAAATGCTCATTTCCAAACATTCAACGATATGAGAAATATAAGATACCTAAGCTTGTATTTATAACAACATGGCAAAATTAGCTGATTTTTCAAGGTATTAAACACTGGAGCCCTTTACGATCTTTGTACCAGCCCTGCTTTTAAAAAACTCGTAAAGAAAAACATTCATTAATAATAAACCCATTAAATAAAAATGATCTTCGAAAGGTATGGTACCAACCCTAAAACCCATATTTTCCTTATCATTGTACATCACCACTGGAATAGCGGTTAAAAAACCGTTTACGATATAAAAAGGAATAAGCGAAACCAGGTAGGCCCTGTAAAACCTATACATAAATCTGAGTTTTACATTCACATATTCTACATAGGCCAGTACGATTAACAAAAAACCAAAATTAATCAGCGTGTACCACCTGTTATAACCGAAAAATAAAATAGCTACACTAAGTCCCAAGAAAAGATTACTCAATGCGAGACTATACTTTTGAAGATTATTTTTAGGGAAATAGACATTTAAACATTCGTAAATAAACACACAGGCGTACGGAACAGTTAAAAAGAATAAGATTTCTTCTAAAGGTAAGCCCAAAAGATATATCCCCACAAGGTAATCAGGATTAAAAGACCATACGTTGAGCTTTGTAAATAGGATATCCCAGATCAAAAAAACAATACCGGTAAGTAATATAGCAGAAAATATAAACTTCCATTTACTAAAAAAATGAACCTTTTTATCGAACGATAAAACCAATGGAAAAAAAATTACGGCGATATTAATAATTAGATATATATGATTCATTCTACATATATTTTGTTAAAATTTTAACTTCAGCGGCATTGCATTTTTTACTATCAATCATAAATTTAGCTACGTTTTTAATCAGTTCTGCATCAGCCAGACCAAAATTTCCATTTTGGTAATGCTTAACAATCTCTTTTTTATCTATCGCTAAATCTTTACTAAAACCAAGAAAGGAAGGGGTATAAAATTCGATCGAGAAACGCATAAAACGGATTTCCATATTTTCCTTATCCATATCAATTGCCTTCTGCATGGTTTTTAGCGATCGGCCGACATATTTAATCTTATTATATGGATTCCAGGAGTGTTTGGCTTTTAATGCTTCCAATGTGCCTAGATAACCCGTAACCAACGCTGTTTTGTCGGGTAGTTTATTGAGCCTGTCAAATAAGGAATCAGTAAGTTTAGCATTCTCTACCGCCTTAACCATATCGGTTTTTAATACCGCAATTTCCTGGAAGGAGAGTTGTGCAGAGGTAACGTTGCTTATTGCAAACAGTAGGAAAAATATAATACGTAGTTTAATCATGAGATGGTGGCAAATGTAACAAAAGCTTATGGCATTTGTTTGCTCTGTTTTACTGAGCGCAGCGAAGGAACTTTACAGCAGAAACATTAGATTTAAACCAAACTTTAAACAGTCAAAATTATCACCAACACAAAAGATTCTTTAAGCATTCAGAATGACAGACAAATCCCATCCTGAGCAAAGCGAAGGATCTTCAACGAAAGAAACATTGGATTTAAACCAACCTTTAAACAGTCAAAATTATCACCAACACAAAAGATTCTTTAAGCATTCAGAATAACAAACACAGCATGATCTATGCAATGCAAACCTATCGTTTTAAGATTGCCAGCCTGTTGCCGGCAGGCTTCGTCGTGCTTTCTCATCATGACGAAAAACTATTATTGACACGAAACCAAAACAAAACGCAATAAAATTCCTTTATTTACACCATGGAGAAAAAAACCACGGTTACCATTATCGGGGCCGGTTTTGCAGGCATGGCTGCAGCAGCTTTATTGGCCAAAGATGGCTGTGAGGTTACGGTTATCGAGAAAAACGAAATGGCTGGCGGCAGGGCCAGGACCTGGCAAAAAGACGGCTTTCTTTTTGATATGGGACCAAGTTGGTACTGGATGCCTGACGTATTCGAAAACTATTACAACCTATTTGGCAAAACTACTTCTGATTTTTATACATTAGAAAGACTTAGCCCCTCCTACCGCATTTATTTCGAAAAAAAAGATACTATTGACGTTCCGGCAACATTGGATGATTTATATGCCTTATTTGAAGAACTTGAGCCAGGCAGCAGCAGTAACCTAAAACATTTTCTTGATCAGGCTAAATATAAATATGATGTTGGCATGAACGAGTATGTTTTTAAGCCCTCGCATAGCGTAATGGAATACTTCGACCCAAGGCTAGCCCTCAGCGGCATTAAACTACAGCTTTTGGGCAATATGCGTAAGCATGTATATAAGCTATTTAAAAATGAGCGGCTGCGGAAACTTCTGGAATTCCCAGTTTTATTTCTAGGCGCCACACCACAGAACACACCCGCATTGTATAGTCTAATGAACTACGCTGACCTCGTTTTGGGTACCTGGTACCCAATGGGTGGCATGCACCAGATTGTAACAGCTATGCAGAACATTGCAGAAAACCAAGGGGTAAAATTTATTTTCGATACCGAAGTAACCAAAATTGAAGTAAAAAACAACCTGGCAGAGTACATAATCACGAACAAAGGAACTTTCAGAAGTGATTTTGTGATAGGTAATGCAGATTATCATCACATTGATCAACATCTTTTTGATCAACCTTACCGTAACTATGACAAAAACTATTGGGATAAAAGGACAATGGCGCCGTCCTGTCTTTTATTTTACATAGGCTTAAATAAAAAACTAAACAATATATTACACCATAACTTATTCTTCGATGAAAATTTTGACCAGCATGCTGAAGAAATCTACAGTACCCCACGATGGCCATCAAAGCCATTATTTTATGCCTGCTGCCCTTCTATAACAGATAAGAGTGTGGCACCGGAAGGCTGCGAAAATCTTTTCTTTTTGATTCCGCTTGCACCTGATCTGGAAGATAGCGAAAGCAAAAGAGAAGAATACTTTAAGGTGTTGATCAATCGCTTCAAGAATTTAACCGGAAACGACATTAGCAGTAGTATTTTATTTAAGCGCAGTTATGCCATGAGAGATTTTGTGGAAGATTACCACGCCTTTAAAGGTAATGCTTACGGATTAGCAAACACTTTGAAACAGACTGCTTTTCTAAAACCCAAAATGAAAAGTAAAGTAACAAATTTTTTATATACCGGACAGTTAACCGTTCCGGGGCCTGGGGTACCACCTGCCATCATATCGGGTCAAGTGGTGGCAAAAGAAATAAAAAAAAAGTTAAAAAAGGCTTGACAAATTTAAAATTTCCCTTATCTTTATAACCACAAAACAAAAACAATGCGATAATCCTGCAAAACACATAATTGTTTGAGGTTTGCATTTGTTTCGAAATAAGAGAGAAGGCGAATTGTTGAAAGTAAAAATAAGAATCAACTAACCAAATATATGATAAGCAAAAAGGCCTGGATTTTCCGGGCCTTTTGCTTTTTAAAATATTTCAAAATTTTGCTCAAAATCTAAACATCACCTTCTATAGCGCAACGAAATGCCCGCTGGTGTGGATAGGCGGCTCTACAGGCTGGAAAAAGGGCTATTGTAATATAGACTACCCTGTACTACCATGTTATACTTCCCCATATAGTTATAGAAGAACAAACAAAAAAGGCTCAGATTACTCTGAGCCCATTAGTTCTATAATAGATGTATTTTAAACCAATTCTGCACTGGCAATTTCTTTCGAATAGGTTTTAAGGTATTTTTTCAAAATACCCCTTGCTACGTGGATGCGCGTTTTCACTGTTCCAATTGGAATCTCTAACATATCAGCGATTTCATGGTATTTGTAACCTTCAAAGTAACGGATAAAAGGCACATAATACTCTTCTGGTAATTGAGCTAGTGCTTTATCAATATCACCTAACACAAATTTACTTTCTGCATTGTTTTTGGTTGCGCTGTAGGATAGGTTCGCAGAAGAAATATCTTCGCTTTGTGTAATCAAAGTATTTGTTTTAACCAATCGGCGATAATTGTTGATGAAAGTATTTTTCATGATGGTAAATAACCATCCTTTTAAATTCGTCCCCTCTTTAAACTTATTGTAATAAGTAATGGCTTTCAGCATAGTATCCTGAACCAAATCATTTGCATCTTCTGCGTCTTTAGTAAAATTTAAAGCATAAGACCTAAGTGATACCGAGTGATGATTAACCAGATGATTGAATTCAAATTTTGTCATGATATTTAGCTTTAGGAGATTAAAAACAAATAATTATTGTTCATTCCTTTAAACCCAAACAAACTTAATACCAAAGTTTTCTGGCACACTTATAAAAATACGTAACTACCTAACAATCAACGTTCGTCACAGAATATTTACTTCTCTTTCCAAAGTGACTCCAAAAGTAGACTTCACACTGTCTATTATTTGTTCAGAAAAATGATACACTTCTGTGCCTGTTGCCTGTCCATGATTAACTAAAACCAATGCCTGGTTTTTCCAGGTACCCGTTTGCCCAACCACTTTGCCTTTCCAGCCACATTGCTCAATTAACCAGCCTGCTGCCAGTTTAATCTTATCGTCAGCTGTAGGATAATGTACCACATCGGGGTGTTTTGCCACAATATCTGCAAATTCATGTTTTTCGATCACCGGATTTTTGAAGAAGCTACCTGCATTTCCGATGGTTGATGGATCTGGCAATTTGCTTACCCGGATATGTGATACAGCAGCCGAAACATCTGCAATGGTAGGTTCAGCGATGCCCCTGTTGTGCAATTCGGTTTCTATAGCACCGTACGAGGTATTTATTTTTGGTACAGCTGATAACCGGAAAGTAACCGAAGTGATAATATACTGTCCTTTTAGCTCGCCTTTGAAAACACTTTCACGGTAACCAAAATGACAATCTGCGTAATTAAAAGTCTTAATACTTCCACTTTTGATCTCAAACGCAGTACAATTTTCAAAAACATCTTTCAGCTCAACCCCATATGCACCAATATTCTGAATAGGAGATGCGCCCACTGTCCCCGGGATCAGACTTAAATTTTCTACCCCTGCAAAATGGTGTTCAACACAATAGTTTACAAAATCATTCCAAACCACTCCAGCACCAGCGTTTACCATAACCTTCTCTTCAATCACTTTAGATTGAATACCCTTGATGCTGATTTTGATCACCAAACCATCAAAATCCTGTGTAAACAGCACATTGCTGCCACCACCAATAACAAGCAATTTTTGAGTTCTGACCAGTTCATCCTGAAACAAAGACCGCAACTCATCTTCCGAAAAAATTTCTGAAAAGAATTTTGCCTTAACATCTATACCAAAGGAATTATATGGTTTTAGCGAAGTATTTTCCTGGATTTGCAGCATGGTGATTTTCCGTTGTACTGCAAAAGTAAAATAAAAAGTAGTTAAGGAACGATTTTCGTAATCCCCTTATCAAAATTAAAGCTTAAATTTTAGAATAATCACCATTACAACTAATAATAACAATAGAATCAAAGAGCAACTGAGTATATTTTATAATCATTTCAAATTACAAAAGCATTAGAACGAAAACCTCAAATTGATAGCAATAGTATGCCTCTATTTCTTTCCTTCATCAATTTTCGTTTTAATTAACTTGCCTTCTTTACTTTGTTTTAAACGATCAGAAAGCATTGCGTACATCTGTTGAGCAGATCCCCCGTAAATTTGCTCAAATTTAGCCGCAGGTAAAACTTTTAAAAATTTGACTGCCCCTTGTAAATTAAGTAAACTCACTGGTGAGTTAGGATACTTTTTGATAAAATCAAATAGATTGATTCTATCAGCATTTCCACTATCGCCTAATTCTCCAAGCTGTTTATTAAATACACCGCCACCCGCAATTTTAGCATAATTAATCTGGCTTCCCTTGCTGACAGCTAAATCAACATTTTCCAGGATAATTCTTTTTATATTAGGCGTTCCACCCACTCTCCAGGTTTTGCTATCGAGGTTATTTTTTACTTCTGCTCTAGTAACATTATCTCGTGTTTCAACAAAGATAACTGCCCAACGTAAAAGACTTCCATCCAAATTGGTGTTTGAGTTGAATTTAAAATTTCCGTCTACAAGTGGCACCTTTAAGAAGAGATTTTTATTACCTGCGCTATATAAATATGCGTACTTTGCTTTTTCAGCATCGTCGATATGCCCTTTAACCTCAAATTTAAACAATTGCGCAAACAAACTGGTACTCCAGATAAGCATTGCTAAAAAAACTAAAATTTTCATAACCCTAACAATTTAAATAATTAGCCAAATATAAACTAATTATTTAGTTAATAGGTGTTTTAATTATTTTTTAGCAAGCTTTTCCTCACAAACAACAAACCAAAAGCTTTACCTTTTTCCTTTCCCCTGTTTTTATGATGGATTTTATGGGCTTTCCGCACCGCCTGCAAATAAGCATTATTGCTTTTGAAGGTTTTAAAACGCCGGTGAACAAACCAATCATGTACCACAAAATAAATCAATCCGTACAAAGTAATACCCATCCCTACTAAAAACCGGAAACCTAAGTTATCCTGATCAATGTACATTAAATACAAAGACGCTCCGGCAAACAACACAGCAAACAAATCGTTCCATTCGAAAAACGATTTGGATTTCTGGTGGTGACTTTTATGCATAAACCAAAGTGGCCCATGGAATAGATATTTATGTATAAACCATGATAAACACTCCATGACAATGATGGTAGATATTACGGTGAGGATATTGAAAAATGCAGACAACTTTCCTAAATTATTGGTTTGTAAAGATATATAAACATCTTAAGAAGCAAAATTATGTCATTAAATTGTAAGCTTAACACTCTTTCAAACTAAGTTCTCATGACAAATCATTTTTTAGCACTATTTTTGACTAAAATATTAAAAAAGTCAGAAAGTAGAAAAGTAAAATGATTGTAGCTGATAAAAAGAGAGAGCAAATTATTGATGGTGCTATAAAACGCTTTATCCATTTTGGTATTGGTAAAACTACGATGAATGATATTGCCGAAGATCTATCCGTATCTAAACCATCTCTCTATTATTATTTCCCCGATAAAAAACATTTGATTTTAGGGGTGATAGAAAAAGTATTTAATGACTTCTTTGAACTGATCAAAAAGAAACACAACCCTGATTTACCGGTACAGGAAATTCTTTTTAACACTATTGACGTAAGGAACACATTTTTCCAGAAATATTATATGCTCCGCATTACTGAGGGCATTCCAGACTTACTGAACGATGAAGTAATTAAAGGCAAACTGCGTACACTAAAAGAATCAGAAAAGGATTTTTTCGCAGAAATTTTTAGTCAGGCTAAAGCGAAAGGAGAAATTGAACATGATGACACTACGCATGTTGCCGAATTATACCTAGAGAGTTTAATGGGCCTTTCCACCATGTGTATTATGGAAACAGGCAAGGACCTTTTCCCCGATAAAAAAGCATTAAATAAAATGACGTTAAAGCAAAAGAATCTAACTACCATATTCGTAAGAGGCTTAAGGTGTACAGACTAAAAAACTGACGTTGAACATAAATAAACAGTCTCAACTTGACAGACTGAAATAAACAGAGAAGAACCCAAAAACAAAAAAACAATACAATATGCTTAGAATAAATATGGTGAGGTTAATGCTCATTGTTATTATCGGCTCGGTTTTACCGCAGCTGGCAGTTGCACAGCAGCAAATTACCTTAAAAGAGGCGCTCACCTTTGCGCTCCAAAACAACACTAAAGTACGCAATTCCAAATTAGACATTGAAGGTGGACGATACAAGGTACAAGAGGTGAGGGCACAAGCTTTACCACAACTTACCGGAAATGTTGGTTTAACTTACAATCCGATTATTGGTCAGTTGGTAGCTAACATTGGCGGTGCGACACAATCGTTTAAGTTAGGCCAGAACTGGAATTCGACTGCTGGCGTTCAGCTTTCGCAGCAATTATTTAACCAACAGGTTTTTACCGGCCTTCAGGCGGCAAGATCGAGCGAAGAATATTATGCGCTTACATCGCAATTAACGGAAGAACAAATCATCGAACTGGTAGCTAACAATTATTATCAGGTTTTGGTAAACAGGCAACAGCTTAACGTAATCGACACCAACATCAAAAATGTTAGGATAGTTGAAAAAATTGTGGGCACCCAGTATAAAAATGGTTTGGCTAGAAAAATCGATGTCGACCGGATTAGTGTAAACCTGACAAATTTGAATACACAGCGTGAGCAAACACTTAATGCCATTACCCAATTGGAAAACCAGCTAAAATTTTCGATGGGAATGGCGGTTGGAACCCCTATTATTCTCCCGCCCACCGAATTAACGGAAGTAACTACATTACCTATGTTTACAGATTCTATCGATCTGGCTAACAGAACTGAAGTTAAGCTTCTAAACAATCAGGACAAGCTTTTATCCTTACAAAGGAAAGCTTATGTGGCCGAATACTATCCTAGCTTATCTTTAACGGGTAACTACACCTATTCGAGCCAGAGCAATAGTTTTGATTTCCTTAACTCGAATGCTTCTGCTATTGGTTTTGGTTCATCAGCAATTGGTTTAACCTTAAGGGTGCCAATTTTTAATGGCTTCTTAACCCGTTCTAAAATCCGCCAGGCTGATGTAGATATTAAAAAAGCCAAGGAAAGCAGAAGAGAAACTAATAATGCGTTAAACCTGGCTTATGAAAATGCAAAAATACAGTTGCGCAATAACTTAAATACCATTAAAGCGCAACGTAAAAATGCCGATTTAGCACAGGAGATCTACAACAGCACCCAAAATAATTATAATAACGGCTTAGCTTCGTTAACCGATCTTTTGGATACTGAAAATGCACTTACTTCGGCGCAGAACAGTTATACCCAGGCTTTATTAAATTATAAAATAGCCGAAATACAATTAATCAAATCAAACGGAAATATTAAATCGCTAGTACAATAGAAATGAAAAGAGTAATTACCATAATCATCGTAGTTGTTGTTGCCCTTGGTGCAATAGCTTATGTTTTAAGCAACAATAAAAAGAAGAACGAAGAAAAAACTGCTTTCATTGCTAAAGGTGGTGGTGCTGTTGCCGTTCGGGTTGCTCAAGTAGAGAAAAAAGCCGTGGATTTAGATTTCAGTGCAAACGGAAACTTTATTCCTAAACAGGAACTTAACTTCTTATCAGAAAATGCTGGTCGGGTTAAAGCTATTTATGTAGATGAAGGCGATAGGGTAAGCAAAGGACAGGTTTTGGCCCGCGTGGATGCCGAAATCATTAATACCGATAGGGAAACTGCTGAAGCTACTTATGAAAATGCAAAAAGAGATGAAGCCAGATATCAAAGTTCATTCCAAACCGGTGGCGTTACCCAACAACAGCTAGATCAAGCTAAATTGGCCACAAAAAATGCAAAACTGCGTTTACAGGCTTCACAACGAAGATTAAGCGATGCAAATATTAAATCGCCAATAAATGGCATTGTAAACAAAAGATACATCGAAGTTGGTGCATTTGTAACTGCACAGGGTACGCAGTTATTTGAATTGGTGGATGTTTCCAAATTAAAGCTTAAGGTAAATGTGAACGAATCGCAAGTAGCCAACCTGAAATTAGGTGATAAGATCGAGATCAAATCTTCAGTTTTCCCAACTGATAATTTCTCTGGAAAGGTTACCTTTATCGCGGCTAAAGCTGATGCAACCTTGAATTTCCCAATTGAAATTGAAGTAGAAAACAGCCATAAAAACACTTTAAAAGCCGGTATGTATGGAACGGCAGTATTCAAGTTCCCTAAACAGGCACCAAGCATCCTTATTCCACGCACATCATTTGTGGGCAGTGTAAGCAGTAACCAGGTTTTTGTATTGGATAAAGCCAATAATACTGCCAAAACCCGTAATGTGGTAGCAGGTCGTATTTTAGGAGATAATGTTGAAATTCTGGATGGCTTAAAAGAAGGTGAAACTGTGATCACCAGTGGACAGATCAACTTAACTGAAGGTACTCCCGTTAGTATCGTAAAGTAAGTTAGCGGAATTTTCAGCTTTTAAAAACGCGATACGCCAATCGCAAAAACGCAATACGAATTAAAATGAAGATAACAGACATATCTATAAAAAGGCCTTCGCTGGTGATTGTAGTATTTACTGCCCTTACCTTGCTTGGGTTATTAAGTTACTTTTCGTTGGGTTATGAATTACTTCCAAAATTCTCTAACAACGTAGTATCTATTTCGACCATCTACCCTGGTGCTTCGCCAAATGAGGTTGAAAATACCGTAACCAAAAAAATTGAGGATGCGGTATCATCGATGGAAAACATCAAAAAAATCAACTCCGTATCGTTTGAGAGTTTATCTACGGTAACCATTACACTAACAGATGCCGCGAATATCGATATCTCGTTAAACGATGCGCAAAGAAAGGTTAATGCCATTCTTTCTCAATTACCGGAAGATGTAAAAACGCCATCATTAAGTAAATTCTCACTTGATGATTTACCGGTAATTACCATGACGGCCTCTGCCAATATGGACGATGTAAGCTTTTACGATTTAATCGACAAACGTATTGCCCCGGTAATTTCGAGGGTAAACGGTATAGCTCAGGTCAACTTAGTGGGTGGTTCTGAACGCGAAATCCAGGTTTCGCTTGATGCCAATAAACTACAGGGTTATGGCCTTGCGGTTCCCCAGGTTCAACAAATGATTCTTTCTTCTAACCTGGATTTCCCTACCGGAAGTGTAAAAACGCAGAACCAGGACGTGTTAATCCGTTTATCGGGTAAATACAGAAGTATTGAGGAATTGAGAAACCTGGTTTTAACCACAGGTAAAGATGGTGCACAGATCCGCCTAGGCGACGTTGCCGATGTTCAGGATTCGCAAAAAGAAACGGAAAAACTGGCCCGTATCGATCGTAAAGCATCTATTGCCATCCAGATTATTAAACAAAGTGATGCAAATGCGGTAGAGGTGAGTAAAGGTGTACACGCCATTATAGCCAAACTTAAAACAGAATACGCAGCCAATAAACTTGATATGAGGATCGTAAACGATAGTTCGATCTTTACTTTAGAATCTGCTGACGCGGTAATCCACGATTTAATTTTGGCGGTTATTTTGGTGGCCTTCGTGATGCTTTTCTTCCTGCACAGTTTACGTAACGCATTAATTGTAATGGTATCTATTCCGGTTTCGTTAATCGCTACCTTTATCGGAATCAGCTTATTTGGCTTTACTTTAAACCTCATGTCGCTACTTGGACTATCACTTGTGGTAGGTATCCTGGTAGATGACGCGATTGTGGTACTGGAAAATATCCAGCGACACATGGAGATGGGTAAAAATAAAGTGCGGGCAGCTTCTGATGCAACAAGGGAGATTGGTTTTACAGTGGTATCCATTACCTTCGTAATTGTGGTGGTGTTCTTCCCTATTGCGGTAAGTACAGGTTTGGTATCTAATATCTTACGCCAGTTCTGTATCGTGGTAATTATTGCAACATTGCTATCATTGCTCGCTTCATTTACCATTGTACCCCTTATATTCTCACGTTTTGGTAAGTTAGAACGTATTGAAGGTAAAAACCTGTTCGGCCGTTTTATTCTATGGTTCGAAAAACAGTTGAAGAAATTTACCCTTTGGATTACCAGTATTTTAACGTGGTCGTTAAACCACAAAGCCCTAACATTGGTGATGGTTGTGGTGATGTTTTTAAGTTCATGCGGATTATTGGCTGGCGGTTTTATCGGATCGGAATTCTTCCCTAAATCAGATAAAGGGGAGTTCCTGGTGCAGTTAGAATTGCCAAAAGATGCTTCTTTGGAGCAAACCAACTTCCTCACTCAAAAAGCAGAAGCTTTCTTAGATAAACAACCTGAAATTACGCAGTTAATTACTACTGTCGGACAATCAACCGGTGATTTTGGTGGTACGCAAGCTACAGCCTATAAATCGGAGATTAATGTTAAGCTTGTTGAACGCGATCAGCGCAAAGGCGTTTCTTCAGATATTTTCGCCACGAAAATGAGCCGTGCATTGGCTAAAGAATTAATTGGTGCAAAAGTAAAAACCGTGCCGATCAGTATTTTGGGCATCGCCGAAAATGCACCAATCCAGCTGGTGGTAATGGGTTCTGATTTAGATAGCGCTTTGAAATATGCTGAAGGTGCACAGAAAGTACTTGCTTCTATTCCTGGTGCTACAGAGATCAAACTATCGGTAGAAAAGGGAACGCCAGAAATTAACGTTCAGGTAGACCGTGATAAGATGTCGGCAGTAGGCTTAACCTTACAAACAGTAGGGTCAACCATGCAGACTGCCTTTGCTGGTAATACCGATGGTAAATACCGTAAAGGGGAATACGAGTACGATATTAACATACAATATCAGAACTTTAACCGCCAGAATATTGACGATGTACGGAACCTTATTTTTGTAAATAATGATGGCAAACAGATCAAATTATCACAATTTGCAACCATTACAGAAGGTTCAGGTCCAAGTCAGCTGGAACGTTTAAATAAATCTACTTCGGTATCCGTTAAAGCACAGTCAATTGGTAGACCAACAGGAACCGTGGTTGCAGAGTTCCAGGCAAAACTGGAAGAACTGCAGAAAAACGGCAAACTTAAAGCACCAATTGGCGTAAGTTATAGCTGGGCTGGAGATCAGGAGAACCAAAGCGAGGGTTTTGGTACTTTAGGTATCGCCTTATTGGCCTCGATCATTCTGGTTTATTTAATCATGGTTGCGCTTTACGATAGTTTCATCTATCCATTAGTTGTGATGTTTTCACTTCCTTTAGCGGTAATCGGAGCATTATTAGCCCTGGCTTTAACCAATAACTCAATTGGTATCTTCACCATCTTAGGTTTAATTATGCTAATGGGTCTGGTAGCGAAAAACGCGATTATCCTGGTCGATTTTACTAACCACCTAAAGGCCGAAGGAAAAGAAACCAAAGAGGCACTTGTACTGGCCAACCATGCACGTTTACGCCCAATCTTAATGACAACCATCGCCATGGTATTTGGTATGCTTCCAATTGCCTTAGCAAGCGGAGCAGGTGCCGAGTGGAAAAATGGTTTGGCATGGGTTATTGTAGGCGGATTAACCAGTTCATTGTTCTTAACTTTAATTGTGGTACCAGTGGTTTACTTAATATTTGATAGAATGTTAGAGCGCTTTGGTTTCAATAAAAAAGGCAAAACCATTGATGAGTTAATGGTTGAACCATACGACCATAAAGATGTAAATGAATACGACTTAGATCACGGACATTAATATCCCTCCAAATTAACAATCAATTAGCCCCGACCCCAAATCGGGGCTTTTTTGTGGATTTTGTTTTTAGCCCCGGAAGCACAGAAAACACGGAAAAATTATCCGCAAACAGGTATCCCAATCCGCCGCCATGGTTCGTGTCCTCACGAATCATTTTTATGCCACGGAAAACGCGGAGGCATGGAAAATTATGCCTAAGGAATGTCGTCAATTAATTTTGCCAAGCCAATACCTCGCCGTAATTTGTGGCCCTAAGAACCATTTTATTTTACCACCTCACTATACTTAGAAGTTTTGACACCCAGATAATTATACAATGTTGTCTCCAAACAAATTATGTTACAACATTGTATATTAGTCATTATGTTCAAAATTATCCTAAGTCTGTTCTTAATCTGTTCTACACTTCTGGTAAAAGCTCAACATCCGCCGGTTTTTGCGGCTATGCGTACCGATTCAAGCTTCGTTAAACTCTGCAATCTGGATATTACATTGGTAAAATACAGTTATAAACCCAATGGTGTAAAGTTTTTAGTGGTACATGACAATGAAGATACTGGCGTAAAAGCTGGTTTTGATTATATCCGCTGGTATGGCGGCGAGCTGATCGATAGCCAATATGGAGCGGTAAGGGATTATTATTTTACCTATATGGACGACCAATACCGTATAGACCCAAATGCGATATACACCGAAGTGGGAGTTAATACCAGATTAAAGAAAAACCAATTCAGCTCTAACGAAGTGGAAAAAGCCATATTAAACGCAGGAAAGCAAATTGTGGATTTTTACGATCCGAAAATTACGGGTTATTTTCTAACCCTCCATAATAATGCCGATGGTGGTTTCGGTATTTCCTCTTATTTACCAGGTTATGATCTAGCCAGCACTGCCGATTCGGTTCACATTAATTTCCAAATGGATGGCGATGATCTCATTTACGTGACCGAGCCAAGGTTGTTCAACAGCTTAAAAAAGGCTAATGTAAACGTAATTCTTCAATCTAAATTTGCTTCCAATGATGGCTCTCTTTCAGTTTATGCCATGCAAAATAATATTCCCTATATCAATGTAGAAGTACAGCACGGGCATCTGGAAGAAAACTTAAGGTTGATCGAGCTTGCCGTTGCAGCCTTAAAGGAACACGGATTGATAAAGAAAGAGTAGCATAGCAGATTTAATAGCGACTCACTCTAGTAATCGTTACCCTGAACCAAGCTTTAGCGAGCTCACCGAAGGTAATTTATTTCAAGGTCTTAGTAAAACAGTTATCCTATCGGTTGGTGTCTCACCCACCGAAATAAATTAAGATATATTTAGTAGTTAAGACTTGGAAATGAGCGTTCAGTAATTAATGGCGGTTTGCAGCCCCGCTTTTCATTACAAGTCCTCGCAACGCTCCGGGCTTTCCATTGCAATCGGGTTTATGAACAAAGGTCTCTGCAACCTGCAATCTGAAAAATGAAATACTGTTTTGGCGAGTTAGCCGGTTGCAGGCCGGCTGGTGGTGTGATAGCCCAATATCATTAAGTTAGGCGTCACAGTTGTCAGTCCGAGCGTAGTAGAAGACCTCTCGAGCTTTTTAAATTGCAAATACCCTTCGCCTACGCTATCAATGATGGAATCCAATCATGTAATCGTCATTTTCGCGCATGCGGGAATCTTAATACAAGCGCTTTAAGATTACCAATCAAGTTGGGAATGACGATTCTTTCAGCGATATTATCTACTTAAGTTTATCTGTCAATCATATTGGTTTTTATACCATAAATCATCCCTCAGAGTGACATCGTTTTGCGACTCATTAATTAACTTAGTGACATCGAATAATAGCCCGCAGCGACGAGGTATGAGGAAGCGAAGCGTAAAACGGAACGAAATGCTAATTTATCACCAGACGCTGTGCTCCAAACAACTGATCAATGGCTCTGTTAATTTATCTCCTTAATTTTCGCCACCAAAAAAATAATCAGCATACCGAACACAGAAATAATCCCGAAAGAATAGCGTAGGCTTGACAATTGGGAGATATAACCAATTAACGGCGGGCCAAACAAAAAGGCGAAATAACCAATACTCGAAACCATGGTTATGGCTTTACCGGCAGGCACTTTCTTATTGTTTCCAGCTATGCTATATACCATGGGTACAATACTGGAAACACCCAAGCCAATAAGCATAAAACCAAAAATAGCAATAAACAAATTCGGGAATATTACGGCAAGTGCCATACCTATAGATATAATGGCGCCGCTAATTTGCAGAAGATTTTTCCGCCCGAACTTACCAATTAAAAATACACCCATAAACCTCCCGCTGGCCATCATAAACATGAATGATGCATAACCGATAATGGCCTTATTGTGAGGCAACTTTACTACATCCTCAAAATAAATTGCACTCCAATCGAACATGGTGCCTTCAGTAGCCATACTGCAAAATGCAATAACGCCCAATAACACCAAAATGCCTTGAGGCATGGTGAAAAACTTCGTTTTCTCTACTACGATATCTGGTTTATTGTAATTAAGTAGTTTTTTAGAGTTAAATAACACATTGGTTAGAGATATTAAGGCTATGATCCAAAAATGGGTATACATACCTAATTTTAAGTTAACCAACCCAAGTGCAATTAATGCACCTGTTAAATTGCCGATACTCCAGGCACCATGAAAAGAACTCATAATAGGCTTGCCATAATAGTTTTCGCCAGCGACACCCTGTGTATTTAAGGCGATATTGCACAGGTTACCTGTAATGCCAAATAAGACCAAAAAAGCAGCTAATTGCCAACCTGTATTGGCTAATGCTAAAAAAGTTAAGGCGATGGCATAAAGAGGTGCCGTTGCCCTTAACATTTTCTTGCTGCCAAAATGTGTGGTGAGTTTTGCAGAAAAAAACATGGTTATAATCTGTCCCGCAGGTAATGCAAAAAGTATAGAACCTAATTCTGCATCGTTTAAACCCATTGAGGCTTTAAAGGTTGGAATTCTGCTGGCCCAACTGGCAAAGCAAACACCTTGCATAAAGTAAAAGGCAGATATGGCTAAACGTACTTGTTTTGGAGAGCCTTGTGCTAATACAGGTTGATCTTCTTGTTTAATTAAAAATTCCTGTTCTTGCGTGCTTTCTTCCAATGTGATGCTTTAAAATTATAGAACAGCAAAGTTCTTTAAATCTATTGGAAATATCGACATGTTTTTAACATTTTATCGAAATATTTTGTTGTTTACCAGGTTAAAATATTAAATTTTCCATTTTTCCAATTCATAAGCGCTATTCCAGAACATCCATTCTAAACGGGTTGCCATATCGAAAGCTTCCAACATTTTTTGTTGAGTTGCAGCATTCGCTTGTGCTGCCAGTTCATCTGCAATATCAATTGCTTTTTCCACTGCAGCAGCAAACTCAACGCCCGCATACATATCGATCCATCTTTTGTAAGGATTTTTTTCTCCCTTTTGCTGGGCAAAAATATGGTCGCCCACTGCCTTATAAATCCAAAAGCATGGCAAAACAGCTGCTACAGCTACTTCTACATTGGCATAGGCGGCCTGACTAAGTATATAATTGGTATATAAAAGTGTAGATGGTGTCGGCTGCACATGATTAGATAAACCAAATTCGGTGAAATAACTTTCGTGCAAACTGCGCTCGGCAAAAATAGCGCCTGTAGAAAAGCCGGCAAAAGCCATCACCAGATCTGCATTTTGCATACGCACGCTAATGGTGCTTAATGTCCGCCCAAATGCTAAAAGATAATAGGCATCTTGTGCTAAATAAAAGACAAATTTTTCTGTTGGCAAGGTACCATTGCCCAGCTCCGTATTAAAAGGCATGGTCAAAATTTTGTTATAAATGGGCTTCACCCTTTGCCATGCCTGTTCGCTCCATTTCATTGGATTATTAATTTTAAGGGTTTGAAAAAGTGGTTTAAAGGTCCGTTACCTTTACCAGTTTTTACGTCACTACCAGCTTGTAATGCCCGGCTGATGTAGTCTTTCGCATTTTTGATGGCATTTAGTAGCGTTTTGCCTTTAGCCATTTCGGCGGCTATAGCCGATGAAAGTGTACAACCGGTTCCGTGCAGATTTTGAGAAGCAATAAAAGTACTTTCGAGTGTAACGGGCGCATCACTTCCACAAATAAAAACGTCATAAATTATGGGTCCTATTAAATGTCCTCCTTTAACCAAAACGGCCTTTGCCCCTTTGTCAATAATTTTCTTACCCGCAGCAATCATATCCTTAAGGTCATGAATAGGCTGCCCGGCAAGGATAACCGCTTCATCAATGTTTGGGGTAACCAGGCTTACCAATGGGAACAACTTATTAATTAGCTGCTCAACAGTATCAGGCGCTATCAATTTATGTCCACTGGTAGCTACCATTACCGGATCTAAAATAACAGGTATATCCGCAGTATATTTTTTAAGTTCTGTTTCTATTACATCAACTACTGCTGCCCTATTAATCATGCCGATTTTAATAGCCACGGGTTTGATATCATCCAGTACTGCCTGTAGCTGATCTTTAATGATTGCGATGGGAATACCATGAACGGAACGCACTCCTAACGTATTCTGCGCGGTTACGGCCGTAATTACAGATGTTCCAAAACAGCCCAAGGCCGAAAACGTCTTTAAATCTGCCTGAATGCCTGCACCACCCCCACTATCTGATCCTGCTATTGTTAATACCTGAATATAATTCATTGCTAAAAGACTTCATTTTGGTGTACAACTTCAGGAGTCTTCAAATGCCGGAGGCATTTTATGCAATTATTGCAGACAAACTAGTTTCCTACGCCGGCATGATCCGGATCAGGTCCATTCGAGGTTGATGGCCGGAGGGTTTTAAGGGTGAAGGAATTAGCCCTCTACCTTTTTACCTTCTACCTTTAACCTCAAAAAGGGTATATTCTCAGCCAACTTATTTGAAGGCACCCCTAAAGTTTTTATTGTAGCGCAATATAGGGCTTAGTTTTTATTGTTGGGAAAAAAAAGGGAAAAAGTGTAAAGACCAAAGCAGAAAGACTAAAGACTAAAGCGCCCACTTCTTCATCTCGACCGCAGCGGAGAAAGCTACCTCGAGATACATCTCTCGGCTGCGTTGTACTTCGCTCGAGATGATGATTAGTGGAGTTAGCGCCCTAGCCTAAAACAAAAAAATCCCGGCATAAATACCGGGACCTAAAACATAATAATTAATAAAGGGATAGAGACTATATTTTATCGGGCTGATAGAACCGAACGGTACCATCTCCTTCATTTGAAACAATTAATAAACTTCTGCCGTTCGGGCTATCTTTTGGTTTTACAAACATCAAACCCTCGGGTGCATCGCCGGTAGAGAATAACTGAACAAATTTTGGTGCTACCGGATTGGTAACATCATAAATGGCTATCGCATCTGCACGTTCCATGCCAATAAACGCCAGGGTTTGTCCGTTTACCTGGGCAACCGTTACACTTTCTACTTCAACACCTTTATTGTCGGAGCGATCATCATCATATTTACCAGCATCAATTATGTGTTGTTCGAGATCTTTCCCGATGTTGGATACTAAAGTTCCGGTAGTTGCATTTAAAATACTCACACATCTTCCTCCGGTTGAAAATAATTCCTGATATACTTTGTTTGTACTTACCATGGTAAATCCAGCGGTATTGGTTATGGTAAGTCTTCCCAGATTTGCATCTAATTGCAAAGTTGCGGCATTTGGAAATTTAACCGGATCTAAAATAAGGTCTTTTACGCGAATCTCTTCTTTTGATTCTTTCGGTGTATAATCCTGGCGGGTATCACCTTCATTGGCCAGCGCCAGATAGGCTGTACCATTAGCTGTAAAATAAGAGATTGCATCTGGCAGGTAATAAGCTTTAATCGGCCAGGTACTCAATACTTTTTTACCATCTTTATCACTAACATCAAAAGCATTTTCAGCCAGGCTAATGTCTCTCGTACCTAATGGAAAAATCTTCGTAATGGTGCCTGCTAACATATCTATTTCGGCCACACCGTTGTTTTCCTGCAGCGTCACATAAGCTTTCTTAGAATCGCTGCTTACTGTAATATATTCAGGCTCTATATCCTGGGTAAAACTGGCATTGTAACCATATATCCTAAAACCACCAGCCAGCAAAGCAGCTTTTTGCGATTCAAAAGCTGAAAAATCTATTGTTTTTACTGAATAATTTTCTTTTATATTAATAATTGAAATGGTCCCTTTTGGATCTACCGTGTAGGCCAGATTGGGTTCACCTTCATTAGCAGATAAAATGTAGTTGCCATCTGGGCTAAACGTTACCATATCTGGCATGGCACCCACCGTAATTTTTTTTACTTCTGATAAATCTGAAGTCTTCAGTACCAAAACATCTCCATTGCCCTGCTTATCAGCTCCATCTAAAGCAATTGCCAATAAACCGTTACTTACTGCCACACTATTGATACCTGCATTAGCTGCAAAAAGTAACGTTTGCAATTTTGTAACCGTTGGATATTTGCTCATGTCTACTACATCAACTTTAGCACCACCATCATTGCTCGCTACAAATAATCTTTTGGTTAAGGGATCGTAAGCAGAAATTTCAGAAGCGAATTCACCTCCTAAATCAATTGAAGCAGTTTCTTTAAAGCTGTCTATTTTTTCTGGAACGATAGCTTCGACTGGAGGATTTACAATCGGATCATCAGTTGAAGCTTTTTTACAGGCAGCAAATGTCAGTGAAGCAATAAAAATTGCACCAAATAGTTTTTTACAGTTCATGGTTTTTTTAATATCTGAGCAGCAAAAATAGAAGCACATAACATTATTTTTTATGCGCTAATTGTTATCATTTTATTAACAAAATATAAAGGGATAAAGTGTTGTGATCGAACACTGTAGATTTCAATCAATTAAAGGTTAAGAGAGATATGTAATTGTTCAAGAGTTGTCAACTTTGCTAACCAGTTCGTTAAAAAGTTGACAACGCTAAAATCACGAAAGTTGACAACGCTAAAATTAAAGCCGATGATTACTATCTGCTCTGGGTTTTTGCACCAGGGATAGCAGTGTAGATCCTTTTGTTGTTGGCTTGAGCGTAGTTGGAAGCGAAACAAAAGATTGAAACGTATAGCCCGACCCTTGCGTAGCTTGAGACATGCCAAAAAAATATTTAACGCAAAAAGCCGACAATTGCTTACCGGCTTTCTGGATATTTATTCATGCTTCCCTCTGTTAGAATAGAAGTTGAGCAAATTTTTGTACTAAATATGTATCGCTCTGTTATCAGTTGCAGCAAGTGCTGCCTCTTTTAGTGCTTCTGTATAAGTTGGATGCGCATGGCAGGTACGTGCAATATCTTCAGCAGATGCGCGGAATTCCATTGCAATAACGGCTTCAGCAATCATATCTGCAGCACGCGGACCAATCATATGTACACCTAAAACCTCATCAGTTGTTGCATCGGCCAAAACTTTAATAAAACCATCGGTATCCATACTTGCTTTCGCACGTCCGCTGGCCTTAAAAGGAAACGAACCAACTTTATATTTTACACCTTTTTCTTTTAATTGCTCTTCGGTTAAACCTACAGAAGCAACCTCTGGCCAGGTATAAACAACACCCGGAATTAAGTTATAATTGATATGTGGTTTCTGACCGGCAATGGTTTCGGCAACGTAGGTACCTTCATCTTCTGCTTTGTGCGCCAACATTGCGCCAGTAATTACATCTCCAATGGCATACACACCTTTAACCGACGTTTCCAGATGCTCGTTAACCGGAATTTTTTTTCCTCTTTCTTCAACAGTAATACCGATTTTATCTAAACCTAAACCTTCGCTGTAGGCGGTACGGCCGACAGCCACAATGCAATAATCAGCGTCGAAACTTACGGCTTCACCTTTCGCATTTTCTGCAGTAACCATTACTGTTTTACCATTGTTAGTAGCACCGGTAACTTTATGATTCATAAAGAATTCCATACCAAGGTTTTTCTTCAGCACGCGTTGAAGTTCTTTTCCTAAACTTGCATCCATTGTTGCAATGATGGATGGTAAAAACTCAATTACTGAAACTTTTGTGCCTAAACGGGCGTAAACAGAACCTAACTCCAAACCAATAACACCGCCACCAATTACCACCATCGACTTTGGCACTTCCTTAATATTTAAAGCTTCTGTTGAGGTAATGATGCGTTTTTTATCAATTGGCAAAAATGGCAAGGCTGTTGGTTTAGAACCCGTAGCAATGATTACATTTTTAGCAGACAAAGTTTCAGTAGATCCATCGGCTTTGGTTACCAAAATGGTATTTTTATCTACAAAAGAACCAACACCTTCAAAAGAATCGATTTTGTTTTTTTTGAACAAATAAGTGATACCTGCAGTATTTTGAGCAACAACATCATCTTTACGGGCGATCATTTGTGGCATATTTACTTTAAGGCCTTTTAAATCGATACCGTGAGTAGTAAATGTATGAGCAGCGTTGTGAAAATGCTCTGATGAATCTAACAAAGCTTTTGATGGAATACAACCTACATTTAAGCAAGTACCTCCAAAAGTTTTATATTTTTCCACTACTGCAGTTTTTAAACCTAACTGAGCACAACGGATTGCGCCTACATAACCGCCAGGCCCTGAACCGATAACAACGACATCGTATTGCATAATTTCTTGAGTATTTTAATTAGCCAAATGTATGGAAAAAAGGCGGAAAGCTGAAAGTAGAATGGGCAATTGTATTGTAATTACAGCTAGCATTATAGTTCATGAGCCCACACCCAGAACCAATGCTGCACTACCCGACACTGAATAGCATATTCTCACAAAGTTCAATATCTATAAGTTGCTGAGCATAAAAAATATTTTACTTTAAGACTATAATGTATTTGAATGGCCCAGTAAAAAACCGGATCACTCGGCTAAGTCTATGATGTTTTACGTTAATTAACAATATAAATAACCACAAACTTTCAATCATGAACCATTGACCAATAAACCATTAACTAATGACCAATGAACTAATGACTATTGAACCAATAAACCCTAAGCCTCCTGCCCGAAAGTAAGTAAATTACTATCCGGATCGAGCATGGAAAACTCTTTTTGTCCCCATGGTTTTGTTTGCAAATGCCCATTTGGGTGAATGCTTTGTTTAGTATCTAACATCCAGTTGTACAAACCATCTATATCATCTGTTCGGATATAAACCTGTCCGTAGTTTTCTTTCGGATCAAGTGCTTCAAATAAAAAAAAGTGAATCTGAATATGGTCTTTTTTAACCATTAGATAATCCTTGAAATTATCAGCGCCAATGTCTTTAAATCCTAATTTATTTACATAAAAATCTTTGGTGATTTCTTTATCACGCATAGGAAGTTTCGGGTTGATCTCTGTCAGCATATTTTTTTATTTCAAAAATGAGCAATTTTCTCAAAACCAGCACTTGATCGAAATCAGGAAATTCAATAGTTTGCCCTAACCCTACTTAAGGTTTCGGGAGTTATTTTAAGATACGAGGCGATTAGTTTAACCGGAAATACCTGTACAATAAAGGGCTTAACATTTTTAATATAATCATATTTTTGTGCAGGACTTAATGCATTGTCGAAAAGATAAGTCCGGTGATTAGCTTGACCAAAAACTTTCCCTAAACTTAAGAAAGACTGTGACCTCGCTATCAACTCGTGCATACTAATTAAACTCAATTCGATTACCTCCGCATCCTCAAATGCTTTAATGGTTGTACCCGACGGCATTTGATCAATCAAACTCGGGTGATTAAACATCCATTCTTTTGGTAAATGCAGATCGATGATGGTTTCCGTTACATCATCAGACTGAAATTGAACGAAAAACCCGGAAAGGATGAAATAAACAGATTGGCAAATCTCACCTTGGCGCAATACCTTATCATTTTTCTTAACGATCTTTCGCAGCGCTTTTTCTTCAAACAACAGCAGATCATGGGAGGAAAATGTTCCTACATTTGCTAAAATTTCCTGAGTGGACATCATAAACTAGATTATTCCGGAAGATAGCATATCAAGCACTTATTGGTGAGCTATTTTTCTGTTGATTAAATAAGCAACAATTAGGTTTGGCATCCAGCATAACCAGGCAACAAGCAGGTATGCCTTTATAAAATCGCCATACATTATTGTCAAAATGGGTAACCAAATCCTTAATGTTACCGCAGCAAAACAAGCCGCATAACTATAAACCATCATTTTTTGATGTGCTGCAACTTCTCCTTGTTTAATGTATAAATAAGCCTTTAAAGTAGTGTAAAACCAAATGATGCCCAAACAAATGAATCCTGCTGAAGAAATCAACCCGCCTGTAGCAAAAAAGCCAACATAAATACCTGCTAATGCGCTGAGCAGTACAGAAATTATATAAACTTTACCTAGTTTTCGATGTAATGCCATTTGCCTGTTTCTCATTTTCGGACTAAATTGTGTCCAACCGATCAGTAAAGCAATTCCTCCGAAAATGATATGCGTATAAAAGCCAATATTCCAGCAGGTATTGCTTAATAACGCTACCGACTTCGAACCTAACAGTCCAAATTTTCTATCAATCAAAAAGTAAATTATTGGATAAAGCCCAATCAGCAATGCGAAAGTTGCAAATAAAATCCGTAATCCTTTTTTTACCATACTGAGCGTCCTGTTACTTCATACTAAGCTAGTTAATTTCAATAATTAAATCAGTTCTTTTTCTAACATAAATGTTTTGGCATTGGCAAAACTGAGGAAAAGCTCATCAGCCATTTTTAGTTTTTGATGTGCCCGCACATTACTTTGTATAGCGTAGCAGGTAATGCCAGCAGCCAGTGCCGATTTAACCCCATTTAAAGTATCTTCAAAAACGATGCACTCTTCTTTTGCTAAGCCCAGGCGCTCTACACAAAGGTTATAACTCTCGGGATCGGGTTTAGATTTGCTTACATCTGTACGGGTGATAAACAAGCTGAAATATTTGGCCAGACCATTGCGCTCGAAAACAGCTTCAACGTCTATCTTCGGACTGGCAGTAACCACTGCAAGGGTAAGTCCTTTTTCGTAAGCAAACTGTACAAATTCTAAGGCATATGGCATTAGCGCTATATCTGTTGTCATAAAGCCATCAAAAGTTATCTTTTCTCTCCTTTCAATGAAGCTTGCCAAATCTTCATCAATTTTATAGCGGTCTACAATGGTTTTTGCATTTTTCGGTAACGGAATCCCCGCATAATTGCTTAGCCAATCTTTAAATTCGATGTTCACATTATAGGGGCATAAAAAAGTATTCCAACAATCGAAATGAAATTTTTCAGAATCAATTAATGTACCATCTAAATCGAAAAGCAGGGCTTTTATTTTATTCATTATAAATTTTTAACTGAATTGGTTTATGGGATAACCTCGAAAAGAAAAAACTGTTGCATCTGAGATTTACCGAAATTATTATCTACACAAAATATTAAAGAATGGTGTCCGTTGGCAAGTTTTGGTCCAAAAGTTACACCCTCAAAATTATCGATGTGCCTGTTTAAGCTATCAAAATCGAAAAGTAGTTTTTTATTGAGCGGCTTAGGCGGGTTTTTAGTAAAAGATGGATTATTGATTTCATTTTCTGCACCATTGAGATCAACCAGGTAAAGTTTTAAAAAAGTATGGTCATCATGGCCTTTTGCCCATGCCCGCTCCATTACCAAAAGCGTATGATGGTTAATAGCCAGTATTTCCGAAATTCCGTTTACATTCCAGTCATTATCTACAGTTGGTTTAACAGGTAAGGCACCAAGGTTATAAGCATATTGTGCAACATTTTTTTTAGTCACCACATCAAACTTTAAAATCCTTGTTAAAGCCTTATCATATTCAAAAGCAGCTTGAGGACCATCCTGATAAAGTGGCTCTTCTAAGCTAGCATATAAGGTTTTGTAATTATCAGCGTAAGTTAATCCCTCAAACAATGCGTTTTTCCGTGGACCGCTTTCTGTTTTGGTAAAATGAAAGCCATTTGGTAACGGAATGGTATCTAAAAATTTGCCAGTTGTAGATATAAAAGTTAAACCAGGTTGAACAATGGTCGTATCACCATTTTTAAACAACCGTTCGCCTTCACTGCTCCAAATTAGTTGATTGGTAATTGGATTATAACGAACAGCCTCTCCATCTGGCTTCACATTTTTATCGGTTCCATATTTTGGATATTGTTTTCCGTTTTCCTGTAAAAGAAAAGTAACATCCATAATCCGGACCGTATCAATTTTATTTTCTTTGAGATCAATCTTTGCGGTATAAATCCTTGCCGGACTAAACTGCGAAGGATCATCACTGATCATATAATACTGGTTCCGTTTTATATCATAATCAATTCCAGATAAGCCGCCAATAACTGTATTTTGAAAAATAGGATTTAAGGGCATGATGTATTCATCCAAAAACTTTATGGCTGAAATACTAGTTCCATCCTGCTTAACTTTAGCATGCTTAGTTATTGAACAGGAGGAGAAAACAACAGCGAAAAGAGCATAAGCAATGATATATGGTCGTATGAATTTCAAATCGAAATATTTTAGACTGTAAAAATATGTTTTTTTGATGGCCCGGGGTAAGTCGATCCTTAATTATTTCAGGGTCGCTTTAGAAAAAGTTATTAAGTGTGCTGTCAGATATTACCAGGTAACAGGCATCAACAATAATTTAGGGTCCTATAATTACCCCCTTTTTGAAAAAAAAGTCGGGTGGCAACATCCGACTGCACATTTAAACCAAAAAGAGTTGTCAACTCTAAATAGCCGCCTGAACGGAAAGTTGACAACCCTGAACGATTAAAACAACTTACCAATTACCCGATAGGTAACATTTGTTCCATCAACCACCTCTTCATAATAAATATCATCAGGAGAAACAAAATATTTCTCGTTTTTAATGGTCACCTCTCTGCATCCTTCAGGCAACTGGTTAATAATATCGCCAATGTTATGCGTATCAGCTGAACCATCTGTGGTATTTAAAACACCATCTTTTCCAGCCACCACATATACCGTTTTACCATCAGCATTTTCTTTTTGGGTATAATAAACCCCTTTATATTCGTAATAATCAACTCCGTTAATGGTTACCCTATTTGCCTCAGCTGGTAAATTTGGAACTTCTGCACCAACTGGTGGTGTTACCACTTCGTATTGATCATTATTTTGTTGATAAAACAATCCACCGGAATAATAAAACTGCGTTGGGCCGTACCAGAATGGATAATAGCCATATGGCAACACACTAATCCTGACACCTAAAAACGGTCTGTAAAAATTATAATAACCATAGTAAGGTCTGTAAAAAGCCCTTCCGTAACCAAATCTGTAACCATAGTATGGCCTGCCATATCCCCCGCGATAACCTGGTCTGTAATAATTATAACCTGATCTGTGGGAACGGATACCAGTAGAAAAACTACCTCTGCCAGGTCCACGCATAGTGGGCTGATGAGAAAATCCACCACCTCTGGATGAGCCAATTGAGCCTGATCTGCCCCCACCAAAAGAACCTCCGCCTCTACTTGGCCGCTGTGCAGAAACACTTTCTATACTCAAGGTTGCGATCATCACTGCTGCAGCGAAAACAACCAATCCTTTATTGAATAATCTGTTCATTGTTTTGTGTTTATGTCAATTACCTATCAGACGGTTAAAACGTTTAAAAGATTATCCCTTAACGGTATTTAACTAAATTTTGATAAAGCAATGACGAATAGCAGATTAGGGTCCCACAGAAATATTCAATAGCACGGCTATACCAATTAATTCCATTTTCAATTATCTATAAATAACCGAAAATTTCCTTTTGCACATGGCGACTACTAAGTTCTTCGAAATTCTATATCACATCTTCCATGATCCATCTTCTATCATTTTCCCTACTAACAAACCTTTTACGCGCTATATTTTCTTATCAATCGTTAATCACCTATATTTAAATTTTATTCCTAAAACCAGCTCAAATGAACCTTACCAGAATTTTTGGCCTTTTGTTTTGCCTGTTTATTTCTAATAAATTAATGGCTCAACAAACCGATTCGGCATATGTGAGAGAAAATTACACCAAAATAGAACGCCAGATTCCTATGCGCGATGGAATTAAGTTATTTACTTCCATTTACATACCAAAAAATCAATCCAAAAAATATCCATTTTTAATTAACCGTACGCCCTACACTGTTGCCCCTTATGGCGAAGATAAATACAAGCTTAGCCTCGGCAATTTCCCCGCTATGATGCGCGAAGGCTTTATTTTTGTTTACCAGGATGTACGCGGCCGCTGGATGAGTGAGGGTACTTTTACTGATATCCGCCCGCAATTAACTGGCAAAAAATCTAAAACAGCAATTGATGAGAGTACAGATACTTACGATACTATCGATTGGTTGGTTAAAAATGTTAAAGGAAACAATGGAAATGCTGGTATTTATGGTATTTCGTACCCTGGTTTTTATTCTACCACCTCATTACCAAATGCTCACCCGGCACTAAAAGCTGTTTCTCCCCAGGCACCCGTTACCGATTGGTTTATGGGTGACGATTTTCACCACCGTGGTACCTTATTTTTGATGGACGCCTTCAGTTTTATGAGCAGTTTCGGTGTACCAAGGCCTAAACCGATTACGCCAGATAAAGGGCCTAAAGGTTTTCAGTTTCCTATTCAGGACAATTATCGTTTTTATTTAGAAGCCGGATCAGTTAAAAATTTAAAAGACCGTTATTTTGCTGACAGTATTAAATTCTGGAACGATTTATTTAAACACCCAAATTTAGATACTTTCTGGAAAGCACGCTTAATTACCCCTCATTTAACCCAAATAAAACCTGCGGTAATGGTTGTGGGTGGCTTTTTCGATGCTGAAGATGCCTATGGAACTTTTGATACCTACAAAGCTATTGAAAAACAAAATCCCGGCGCAAACAATATCCTGGTTGCAGGACCTTGGTTTCATGGTGGCTGGGTACGCAGTGACGGTTCTTTTCTTGGGGACATCAACTTTGGCAAAACCACCAGTATCGATTATCAACAGCAATACGAACTACCTTTTTTCAAACATTATTTAAAGGGCGAAGGAGAGTTTAATGCAGCAGAAGCTAATATTTTTGTAACCGGGAGTAATGAATGGAAAAAATTCAACACCTGGCCACCACAAGAGGTAGAAAGCAAAAATCTATATTTACAACCCAACGGAAAACTCAGTTTCGATAAAGTTGGCAGAACCGATAGCTGGGATGAATATGTGAGCGATCCGAATAATCCTGTTCCTTACCAGGATGGCGTTCAGGCCAGACGCACCCGCGAATACATGATAGACGATCAGCGTTTTGCAGCCCGCCGCCCCGATGTTAAAACTTATCAGACTGATGCCTTAACAGCAGATATTACCCTAACCGGACCCGTGCTGGCAAATCTCGTAATTTCTACCACCGGAACAGATGCCGATTATGTAGTTAAATTGATTGATGTTTATCCTGAAGATGAACCAAACCCTGTGCTGAATCCAAAAAACTTAATCATGGGCGGTTATGAAATGTTGGTGCGCGGAGAAATTATGCGCGGGAAATACCGCAACAGTTTTGAAAAGCCTGAAGCATTTGTTCCTGGAGCCATTACCAAAGTAAATTACCCATTGCCAGATATAGCGCATACCTTTAAAAAAGGACATAAAATTATGATCCAGATCCAAAACTCATGGTTTCCTTTGGCCGATCGCAATCCTCAGAAATTTATAGATATTTATCAGGCCGAGCCGCAGGATTTTCAAAAAGCAACACATAGAATTTATCATGATGTACACAACAGTTCTTTCCTTACCGTTTCGGTATTAAAATAAAACCGTTACGTATCACCATCGCCTTGGTTTGTGTCTTCACGAACCAAAAACAAAAACAGCTTACTTATCCTTAAAAAATGAAATACTTATATTACTGATTATCCTAATTTAAGCCGCCTTGGTTCGTATCACCACGAACCAAACACAAAACAACTTACTTATTCTTAAAAAATGAAATACCTTAAATTTATCATCATCCTGCTTTCAGCATCTTCAGCTTTTGCACAAAGCGATGCAGGATATCCAAAAACAAATTATACCAAAAAAGAAGTGTATATCCCCATGCGCGATGGCACCAAACTTTTTACCGCCATTTACACACCAAAAGATGCTTCGAAGGATAAAAAGTATCCGATGATAATGCAGCGTACCTGTTACAGTGTTGCCCCTTACGGTGAAGATAAATTCCCGGCACGTTTAGGTCCATCCGAACTCATGATGAAAGAAGGTTATATCGTCGTGATGCAGGATGTACGCGGCCGCTGGAAAAGTGAAGGTAACTGGACCAATATGACACCCGTAATCGACAATAAAAAATCGAAGAAAGATGTGGATGAAGGTTCAGACACGTATGATACCATTGATTGGTTGATTAAAAATGTGACCAATAACAACGGTAAAGTAGGTCAATGGGGTATTTCCTATCCAGGCTTTTATACCGCAGCCGGGATTCTAAGTAATCACCCTGCGCTAAAGGCATCGTCTCCACAGGCGCCCATTTCCGATTTCTTTTTTGATGATTTCCACCATAATGGATCATTTTTACAAAGTTACTTTTTTACCTTCCCGGTGTTTGGTGTACAAAAAACAGATACCACTTCAAAACCCTGGTACAACAACCAAATGATTTTGCCAAAAACCAAAGATGGCTATCAGTTTGCGTTAGACCTTGGTCCATTAACCAACGCAGATAGGTATTACAAAAATAACTTCTTCTGGCAGGAAACCGTTAACCACCCCAACTACGATGAGTTTTGGCAAAAGCGTGGTCTGCTGAAGCACTATGGCTCCATTAAACCTGCAGTAATGGTAGTTGGCGGCTGGTACGATGCCGAAGATTTATCAGGACCATTAAACATTTACAAAACCATCGAAAAGAAAAATCCCAATGCTTATAATACCATCGTAATGGGTCCATTCGGGCATGGCAGATGGAGCCGTGAAACTGGTCACACCATGCACAGCAACGTATATTTTGGCGATAGCATTGCTACTTTTTACCAGAAAGAAATTGAAGCCAAATTTTTTAATCACTTCTTAAAAGGTAGTGGTGATAAAAATACCGGATTGCCAGAAGCCTACATGTTTGATACTGGTAAAAAACAATGGGAAACCTTTGACAAATGGCCGACAGCAAAAGCAAGCAAACAAAAATTATACTTAGGTGCAGATGGTAAATTGAGCATGACTGCTCCACCAACTACTGGCTCGGTAAATTATATCAGCGATCCGTTAAAACCAGTACCGTACACAGAAGACTTAACCACTACACTAGGTTTTACCCCGCATAATTATATGAGCGAAGACCAGCGTTTTGCCGGCAGGAGACCAGATGTATTGGTATACCAAACCGATGTATTGGATGATGACATTACTTTGGGTGGCGAAATCATGTCGTATCTTAAAATTGCCACTACCGGTACAGATGCAGATTTTATTGTTAAGCTGATCGATGTATACCCGGCCGATGAGCCGAACAATCCTTACATGCCAAATAAGAACATTACCTTAAGCAATTATTGGCAAATGGTACGTTCGGAAGTAATGCCTGCCCGTTTCCGCAATAGTTTTGAAAAGCCTGAAGCCCTGGTGGCCAATCAAAAAACCAACGTAAATTTTAAATTACAGGATGTATTACACACCTTTAAAAAAGGACACAGAATTATGATCCAGGTGCAAAGTACAGCTTTCCCATTATTTGCCCGTAATCCACAAAAATTTCTAGAAAATCCTTATAAGGCTACTGAAGCAGACTATATTAAAGCCACGCAAACGGTTTTTAATGATAGTTTTATCGAAGTTGACGTGATAAAATAAATTAATTGCTCACGCTCGCTTGGAAAGGAGCCGTGCAATAATTGATCGTTCCTAACGATTATTAAACAAATTAAAATATACCCAAAGTCTCGGTTGAACATATGGGCCGAGGCTTTACTCAATCAACAAACCAAATGAAAAAATTATTTATTCTTTTCGCACTTGCTTTCAGCATGCTAACTGTAAAGGCACAGTTACTGGGCAAAAAGCAGGTCAACTCCCGGGCTGATAGTCTCCGTGGAACACTTACCCCCTTGCGTACCTGTTACAACATTAATTATTACCATTTAGACGTAAAAATAGATATCGATCAAAAATCTATCGCTGGAAGCAACGAATTTGCGTTTACCGCTACGCAGGATTTCACTAAACTACAATTTGATCTTTTCGATAACCTCAAAGTAGAAAAAGTAGTGTATAAAGGTACCGATTTACCTTTCACCCGCGAGTATAATGCTGTTTTTGTAACCTTTCCTAAACCGATAAAAAAGGGAACCAAAGATAAATTTACTGTTTTCTATTCCGGTAATCCTTTAGTAGCAAAAACACCACCCTGGGATGGGGGTTTTATCTTTAAAAAAGATGCAGCTGGCAATCCATTTGTTTCTGTAGCCTGTCAGGGTTTAGGAGCGAGTGTATGGTGGCCCAATAAAGATCACCAGAGTGATGAGGTAGACAGCATGCTAATTAGCATTACTGTTCCTAAAACCTTACAGGAAATATCTAATGGCAGACTGAGAAATACAGTAGATCAACCTGATGGTTGTAAACAATACAATTGGTTTGTTGCTAATCCCATCAACAACTACGATGTTACTTTTTACATTGGCAAATATGCCCATTGGCAAGATAGTTATGATGGCGAAAACGGCAAGCTGAGCATTGATTACTGGGCCCTGCAAACTGATAGCGCCAAAGCCCGCCCACATTGGGATGCCGATGTTAAGCCCATGCTAAAATGTTTTGAATATTGGTTTGGCCCATACCCATGGTACAAAGACGGTTATAAACTGGTTCAGGCACCACATTTGGGTATGGAACATCAAAGTGCAGTTGCTTACGGAAACCAGTTTAAAAAAGGTTATTTAGGTAAAGATTTAAGCCGTACAGGACATGGCTTGAAATGGGATTTTATTACCATTCATGAGAGTGGCCACGAATGGTTCGGTAACAACATTACCGCAAAAGATATCGCCGATATGTGGATCCACGAGGGTTTTACCAATTATTCGGAGGTGCTGTTTACAGAATGTACCGAAGGTAAAGCTGCGGCTAACGAATATGTAATCGGACTACAGAAAATTATCGAGAATGATATACCATTAATCGGTCCCTACGGTGTAAACAAAGAAGGTTCTGGCGATATGTATCCAAAAGGTGCTAATCTGGTGAGCATCATTCGCCAACTCATTAATAACGATGAAAAATTCAGACAGATTCTCCGTGGATTGAACAAAACCTTTTATCACCAGACAGTAACCACCGCACAGGTTGAAAGTTACGTAGCCAAACAGAGCGGCTTAAAATTAGATAAAGTGTTCGATCAGTATCTCCGTCACACCCAGCCACCTGTTCTGGAATATAAAATCAGCAATGGTATACTATCGTATCGTTGGCTAACTGATGTTAAAGGATTCGATATGCCCGTACGTGTAACCTTAAAAACCGGCGCATATACGTTGATCAACCCTACCAATAATTGGAAAACCATTGCAGTAGATCCCAGTATAAGCGCAGATAATTTTAAACACGATCCATTGTTTTATATCAATACAAAAAAATCGGGTTAGATCTTAAAGAAGTCAAGTTTTTTGAAACTTGACTTCTTTGTTAAGACACAATCAAATTTCTGATAACGAGAATTAAATGTTGTGTTACGCAACTTTTTGGAAAAACCAACGTCTTATAGAAAAAAGCGCATTATTTATCTAAAAAACAAAATCTATAATCATGAAAAAAGTATTTGCCATATTATTAGCCTCCCTAGCACTAAGCTTTAGCATTAATGCAGTCGCAAAAGATCAGACCAGCATCGTCACTTCCAAAAATAACAGTGACGACAGAGAAGTAAAAAACTTTAATGGCGTTGCTGTAGCAGGTCCTATAAATGTAATTGTAACGCTTGGGAATAACGAAAGCTGTCGTTTAGAAGGTGATGCCGAAGCACTAGCAACAATTGTTACTGAAGTTAAAAGCAATATTTTAGTGATCCGTCCGCAAACCAGCATCACCAGTTGGTCGAGAAAATATGAAGGCAAAAAAATCACGGCTTATGTATCAGCCAAAGAATTAGCGAGTTTAACGGTTAGTGGTGATGGAAGTTTAACCGTAAATGGAAAAATCAGCACAGGTAATCTAACAACCACCGTTAGTGGTTCAGGAAATATTAAAGCGACAGCAGATGTAGATAATTATAGTGGTGTGATTAGCGGATCGGGAGCAATTAATATTACCGGAGGTGCCGACCATTCGAAAGTAGTAGTCAGCAGTTCCGGCACTTTTGCAGGCAAATCTTTTGCTACAAAAACATTAACCAGCACCATTAGCGGTTCAGGAACGGTGAATATTGCCGTAAGCGATAGCATTAAAGCAGTTATCAGTGGATCAGGAAGCGTTAATTATTCAGGCAATCCAACTGTTGATAAAACGGTTATTGGGTCAGGCAGCGTAAGAAAAGTATAACATCAGACTCATGATCTAAGCAAGAACGCTCCAGAGAAATTTGGGGCGTTTTTTAATATCTCTCTAATCACTACCATGGTTCGTGTCTTCACGAACCACAATTGCAAATCGGTAGAGAATCAGGGGCTACCACGGCTGTCGTCCGCCTGCACGGGCAGGGAATTAGGATAGAAAGGTCTGCCTAAGTAATTTAAACCTGACAGGAGCGGGCACGAACGCAGTGAAGTAAAGCGGATGGCAGGGCTTTCGGAACCGATGCACTCAGGAACCTGCTTTTCAAAAAGGAAATTGTATTTCAACAAAACAACTGTCGGTACTGCAAAAAGATTTATTATGATGCAAAAACACGTCATACGAAGTGGTATTCAGCTCAAAAAATTATATTTGCTTAATAGCCTCCATCTAATGAAAAAAATATTTTTAGCCTTTTTATTAATCTGCACAACCAGCCTTCTTTATGCCCAGAATCAAACACTCGATAAAAAATACCGCCCAATAGTTGCCGATTTTATCAAAGTTGTTAAAAGTGGAAATGTAGAAAAGCTGTGCAGCAAAATTAAGTATCCTTTAAACAGGGCATACCCTATTCCGCCAATTAAAAACAAACAGGAATTTATTAAGCGTTACAAAGAAGTATTTGATGATAACTTGATCAAAAAGATCATTACCAGTAAAGCTGAAACCGATTGGAGTGATGTTGGTTGGCGTGGCATTATGTTACTGCGTGGTGATTTATGGCTTGATACCGATGGAAAATTAATCGCAGTTAATCACCAATCGAGCTTGGAATCAAAAGAGAAAACCAGGTTGATCAATGTGAATAAAAACAGTGTTCATCCATCAATTGGCAATTTTGAACAACCAGTTCTTGTTTTCGAAACTGCTCAGTACCGGATCAGGATTGATGACCTGGGCGACGACAATTACCGCTATGCTTCATGGCCCATAAAAAGTAAAATAAGCGATAAGCCTAAATTAATTTTAACCCATGGAAAATTTAGGCCTGATGGCAGTGGCGGAAATCATAATTATCAATTTAAAAGCGGCGACTACGTATACACCTGCTTCATCATTGTAATGGGCGAAAAAGATGCTCCCTCTGCACAATTGGTTATTACTAAGGCTGGAAAAGAAATATTATCGCAGTCTGCGAAAAAAATCAACCCTTTGTTGCAATAAATGCTTACCGAAACACTAAAAAAACTTTTTAACCGGGATCTTAGCAAGCTGAAATCCGAAATTGAAGCTTACCAAAATGAGGAGAATCTCTGGCGGATAGGCCATGGCATTGCAAACCCGGCAGGGAACCTCTGCCTGCACCTAGTGGGTAACCTGAATACTTACATCGGCGCAGTTTTAGGTGGCACCAATTATGTTCGAAACCGCGAACTGGAATTTTCATTAAAAGATATCCCAAGGCAGGAGCTGATCAACATGATTGAAGCAACTATAACTGTTGTTAGCGAAACTTTGGGCAATATGAGCCAGGAGCAGATGGATAATGAGTATCCGATACTGGTATTTGAAGAAAAAACGGCTACCGAATTTTTCCTCGTTCACCTTACTACACATTTAGCCTACCACCTGGGGCAGATTAATTACCACAGAAGATTGTTAGATGAGTAATAGAGATAAGGGTGAGATGTTAACGAACTATCCAAGATCACTGCGATTCTGAAGATTAAGGAGGAAATCTTTAAAACTACACTAAAATACGTCTCCATTTCGCTGGTTAGCCTACTGCATTATCAACATTAGCCAAGTGAATTCCCCGTGCATTCTGTGTTTTCGCGGCAATTTTTTAAATGGTACCTTTAAAAAAAGGAGGCTAACCTCCTTTAACATGTTTTAAAACTGAACCCCGAACAACCACATATTTTCAATATAATTAATTTTCTGACTGGCATGGTCATATTCATCCCAACCTGTGGTATGTACATTTGTTAAATTAGTGCCACCAAATTTTGTGGTATTCTGAAGGTAAACATTTTTCCAAACATAAAACTTAAGTCCAACTTTTGCCGAGAAGCCGTAACCCGAAATGCTGAAATGGTTATTTCTGCCCTGGCCAAAAAGGCGTACATCAGAGCGTGGCACCATTAAGCCACCACCAAGACCCGTTTCTAAAGTTAAAGAAGTATTGCCACCAGGTGCAACCCAGATATCATCGTAACGCTCAACTTCAATATTGGCATAATTGAAGCCATCGGTATGCTCGTAAGTAAGCATATTTTCTTTTACGTTAATACTTTGTCCGTTATAATCACCAGCTATGCTTCCTGTGGGCGTGTTTGTTGGCGAAATATTAGAACCAATATGACCATAAATGGTGACTGTTTGGGGAATATCCATTACATATTTCATGTGATCCCAGCCAATGGAAATGCTGTAATTATCTTTAATAAAATATCCGGCGCGGATATTATATTGTGGTACAGTAATTAAACCCGGATTTAAATAACTCCAGCTCAATTTCGATTGCCGATCGTGTGCAACTACATCTTTTAACGTAAAATCGTAATTAGGTCCCTGAAACCTGATATCACTTTTACCATACCAGGAACTATTATATCCCCAATGGAAAAAGAAATCGCCTTTTCGCGAAAAATTTCTCTTAAGCTCTGGATTAAATAAGCTTTTCGAAGTTGGTGTATGGTCTGTTGCTGAACCTTGAATCTCTTGTGCCTGCATCCGCTTGCCAAACAGGAATGCTAAAAAAAGAATGGTAATTTTTTTCACATGGCAAATTGAGCAAAAAGGCTAGTCATTTACAATAGCTTTAACATTTCGCCCAACCTCGTAGAGTGAAAAATGACTTTAAAACCATTAAAACCTGGTGTATATGGCTAATTGAATGATGTTATTAACTGTATTGTTTGAAAGACCGTGCGTGGCCTGGTTCATGTAACCGGCTTCCAGATCGACCTGTTTAGAAAAACGATAACCTGCAGCAAGGTATAACCTGTTCTGATCAAACACACTATTATTGATTTTGCTTTTGTTCTGAAGATTTAAAAAAACCTCATTTTGTAAAGCAACAAAAACGCCCTTTGTGAAAGCAGGTTGCGTTTTTTGTAAGGGCTGTATCAGTCTTATAAAATAACGGAACCTCTGCGAAAACACATCTTCTCCCGTCCTACCAATAAAACGTTGTTCAAGCCTAAACCTATGACTGACAAATACCGGGCTGATTTTATGATTGTAAATATACTGTTCAAAAATACGGTGTTCGTGGAGGGTAAGATTTGCACTTCCAGTCATTTCAGTTGTGGTGGTTTGCCAGAGATACCCCAACGCAACATTACTTTTATTATTGATGAAATATTGCAGCGCAGGCCTCACCAAAGTATTCCGCACATAACCCCAATCATCAGCTGAACGTGCCTGAAAATCAAATTGCAATCCCCATTTATCATTGAACTTGGTGTTATTTAAAAACATAAACCAACCCGAATTTTGATGTTGAGTTTGCGCATATAGCTTTCCAGCAGCCATGATGAGTACCATCACGACAGACAATAATATTTTTTTCATAATAGATAAACCGGTTTTACCTGTGTGCCGCTAAATTAGTAGAAATATGTTAAAGTCGGAAGTCAGGGGTCGGAGGTCAGAGGCTTAATCGCCCGAACCATACCTCCAGCTTTGCGCGCGCTGCGAAAACCTTTGCCCACTTTGCGGTTAAAAAAAGTCAGAGCTCCGGAGACGGAGGTCAGAGGTTTAATCGCCCAAAACATACCTCCAGCTTTGCGCGCCCTGCGAAAACCTTTGCCCACTTTGCGGTTAAAAAAAGTCAGAGGTCCGGAGACGGAGGTCAGAGGTTTAATCGCCTAAACCATACCTCCAGCTTTGCGCGCCCTGCGAAAACCTTTGCCCACTTTGCGGTTAAAAAAAGTCAGAGGTCCGGAGACGGAGGTCAGAGGTTTAATTGCCCGAACCATACCTCCAGCTTTGCGCGCCCTGCGAAAACCTTTGCCCACTTTGCGGTTAAAAAAAGTCAGAGGTCCGGAGTCGGAGGTCAGAGGTTTAATTGCCCGAACCATACCTCCAGCTTTGCGCGCCCTGCGAAAACCTTTGCCCACTTTGCGGTTAAAAAAAGTCAGAGGTCCGGAGACGGAGGTCAGAGGTTTAATTGCCCGAACCATACCTCCAGCTTTGCGCGCCCTGCGAAAACCTTTGCCCACTTTGCGGTTAAAAAAAGTCAGAGGTGCGGAGACGGAGGTCAGAGGTTTAATTGCCCGAACCATACCTTCAACTTTGCGCGCGCTGCGAAAAACCATTGTCCACTTTGCGGTTAAAAACAAATTTCATTTAAGGTTAAAGAATTAAAAATATATCTTCGTTAAAGATTTGGACATTAAGGCATTTTCCATCACCTTAAAATTGTGCTTATTTTAACATTACAAAACGTAAAAAAGAACAAAAATGATTATTGAACCTAGAATGAGGGGCTTTATCTGTTTAACTGCACATCCTGATGGCTGCGCGCGAAACGTAAAGAATCAAATTGAATATGTAAAATCTAAAGGTGCTATAAACGGTCCTAAAAAAGTATTGGTGATTGGCGCATCAACAGGTTTTGGTTTAGCTTCACGCATTACTGCTGCTTATGGCTCTGGCGCTTCTACCATTGGCGTATTTTTTGAAAAAGCACCTTCCGAAGGGAAAACGGCATCACCAGGCTGGTATAACACTGCTGCCTTCGAAAAAGAAGCCCATGCTGCAGGTTTATATGCTAAAAGTATAAATGGCGATGCATTCTCTAAGGAAATTAAAGAAAAAACCATTGAACTGATCAAAGCTGACCTTGGCCAGGTCGATCTTGTCATCTATAGCCTGGCTTCTCCGGTAAGGAAACACCCTGATACCGAGGTATTGCACCGCTCTACCTTAAAACCTATAGGTGGTACCTATACCAATAAAACTGTCGATTTCCATACAGGTAATGTGAGCGAAATATCCATTGAGCCAGCTACTGAAGAAGATATTGCCAATACCGTTGCGGTAATGGGCGGCGAGGATTGGGACATGTGGATGGATGCTTTAAAAGCAGAGAATCTACTTGCCGAGGGGGCTACCACAGTAGCTTATTCGTATATCGGCCCGGCATTAACCGAACCGGTATACCGCAAAGGAACCATTGGAAGAGCTAAAGATGATTTAGAAGCAACGGCGTTTAAAATAGCTGATAAATTAAAAGATATTGATGGCAAAGCTTATGTATCAGTTAACAAAGCATTGGTAACTCAGGCAAGTTCTGCCATCCCGGTAATTCCGTTATATATTTCATTGCTTTACAAAGTGATGAAAGCAGAAGGTGTTCATGAAGGTACAATTGAGCAGATCCAACGTTTATATGCCGATCGATTATACACCAGCAACCCTGTTCCTGTTGATGAAAAAGGAAGAATCAGAATCGATGATTGGGAAATGCGTGAGGATATCCAGGCTAAAGTAGCCAAACTTTGGGAAGAGGCTACAACTGAAACCTTACCTGCAATAGGCGATTTACCCGGCTACAGATCTGATTTTTTAAGCTTATTTGGTTTTGAAATTGATCAGGTTGATTATCAAAAAGACGCCCAGGAAGTAGTAGAAATTGAAGGTTTAGTAAACTAGTTTATCCGTCACCCTGAACTTGTTTCATGGTCTACATCATAATTTAATCACAAACGGCTGGCCTTAAAACCAGCCGTCTTTATGTCCGAGTCATATGAATTTCGATTTACAGCCGACGTTGGTAAACGATTTGATTACTGTAGTTCCCTTAAAAGCAGAAGATTTTGATAGCCTCTTTGCAGTAGCTTCCGATCCTTTAATTTGGGAGCAACATCCCAATAAAGACCGTTATAAAAGAGCGGTATTCGAAAACTTCTTTAAAGGTGCAATAGCATCAAAGGGTGCATTTATCGTTTACGAAAATGGAACTAATAAAGTTGTGGGCAGTTCCAGGTACTACGATCTGGATGAAAGTCACTCTTCAGTTGCGGTTGGCTATACCTTTGTTGCGCGTGAGTTTTGGGGTAAGGGACATAATAAGGCTTTAAAAACCTTAATGTTTAATCATGCTTTTCAATTTGTAGATCAAGTAATTTTACATATTGGTGCTACAAATTTCCGTTCGCAAAAAGCAATTGAAAAATTAGGCGCTGTTAAAATCGCTGAATTAGAAGTTGCCTATTATGGTGAACCTTTAAAATGGAATTTTGTATACCAATTGGTTAAAGATAAATGGCGAAACCGGGCATCATAAAAATGAACTACAGATTTTCACAGATAAACACAGATTTTATTTTCCTTATTGTGCTCGTCCTTTTCATATGTGATTAAAAATTGGAAACAATTGCACAGAGGTTAATAGTCTTGAGTTGCCGTCCTTTCGAGGGGGAATACAACGCATTGGAGAAATCTAAAAAATATTGAAAATGCGCTCTTTTTCTGGCAAACATGTTGCCTAATTATCTGTTTTACCCTAATGATAACAGCATCACCGAATAAAATCGTGTTTATGCTTAAGTATTGTTATCTTTGTGTAATTCTCCATTCCACTCACCTTTCAAAAAACAAAACAATTAAATAAAATATGGCTAAATCTCAGGCAACATACAGTAAAAAAGAGAACGAAAAAAAACGATTAAAAAAACAAAAAGACAAACAAGAGAAAAAAGAAGAGCGTCAGGCTAATGCCAAAAAAGGTTTATCGCTTGAAGATATGATGGCTTACGTTGATGAAAACGGAAACATCTCTTCTACACCGCCAGATCCGAAGAAAAAGAAAGTTATTAATACAGAAGATATTCAGATCGGTATTTCAAGACAAGAGGACATTGTTGATGAAAATCCTGTTAAAAAAGGAACAGTTACTTTCTTCAACGACAGTAAAGGCTACGGTTTTATTAAAAACACTGAAACACAAGACAGTATTTTCGTTCACGCAAACGGTTTAATCACCCAGATTAAGGAAGGTGATAAAGTTACGTTTGAAGTAGAAATGGGTCAAAAAGGACCAACAGCAGTTAAAGTATCAAAGGTTTAACTACCACAACCAAATTCTTTTTGCAATTCCCGATTGCAAAACATGATTAAAATTCTGCAGAAAGCTCTGCTGCGCCAGGTTTTATAACCATTTTATAATTCCGTCTATTTAAGCATAAAACCTTGCGCATATTTTTTTCATCTGGTATTCTCCCCAGGAAGTGCAACTTAATTTTGAAGGAATTTAGCTTACTAAGAACAGGACATCTAAATTATTCTGAAATTTATTAATCCAAGAATGCCTGCTAGCTAATTTTTCCTCACCAACCACGGAATAATTTATCATACTGTAAATAAATCAGATAGGATTATTAAAAGGAAAAATTGTAGCCTTTAATTCGTGATAATCGTTTATGCGATAAAAAAAATAAAATCTCGGTGTGGAATTTGCATATGATTTACATCATTACAGTACACACAAAGAAATTAGGTTATGAAACCTGCATAAGCAACAAAAGCTAATTACAAAAAGCTTATGCAAGCTTTATAACCATTAAAAACACTACAAATTATGAAAAAGTTAATAGCACTAGCACTGGTTGCATTTTTAGGTTTATCGTCAGCGATGGCTCAACAAGTAGATTTACGCAGAAAAATTAGCGTAAGCGGCACAGCAGAAACAGAAGTTACCCCCGATATCATTTACATTGGCATTTCGCTTAAAGAATACCTGAACGGAAAGAAAAAAGTAGACATCACAACATTGGAAAAACAATTGTATGCCGCTATACAAAAAGCAGGTATTGCAAAAGAAAATTTAACTATCAGCAACTTAAGCAGCTGGAATTATGAAACGGAAAAAAAGAAAAATCCCGATTTCTTGGCCAGCAAACAATATCGTTTAAAAGTTAACGATCTGAACAAATTCAATGCTATACTGGAATCTATAGATGCCAAAGGAATTGCCAATACAAATATCGAAAGCTACGATTATTCTAAAATCGAAAGCTTAAAAAAAGAGCTTAAAGTTAAAGCTTTATTAGCCGCAAAAGAGAAAGCAGCATATATGGTTGAAGCACTAGGTAATAAATTAGGTAGTGTGATCGAAATACAAGATGGCGGAGATAATGTAATGCAGCCAGTTTACAGAAATTATGCGATGAAAGCTGAAATGGCTGATGCTTCCAGCGCACCTGAGATTGATTTTAAAAAAATTAAACTGAATTTTACAGTAAATGCGATTTTCGAGATCAAATAATTTTAATAATTAAATTAATGCTTTTAAAACCTACCAAGAACATTTTGGTAGGTTTTTTGTTACATAAAGATTGAACACTAAAAAATTAAATATTATGAAAAAATTCATTTACACGCTAGCGCTGGTTTTCTCTTTAGGCATTAGTTTTAATTCAGCTCAGGCAGCTGATAAACCTGCGAAAAACCCAACAGAATTATCTGCAGAACAAGCGGTGAAACTGGAAAGAATCAAAACCCGTGTTGAAGAAATCAGAGACATGGACAAATCTAACTTAACAAGAGCAGAACGTAAAGCTTTACGTAGCGAGTTAAAAGAATTAAAAGGTCAGGCTCGTGCTATTTCTGGTGGCGTTTACCTTTCCGTTGGTGCAATCATTATCATTATTTTATTATTGATTCTGATTTTATAATTGCAAAAAACACATCTATCTATAAAAACAAAAAGCTTTGCATCAATGCAAAGCTTTTTTTATTAGGACTATCGCCACTGCTGACGATTTATCGAACCTTAATCAATCATATCAAACCCCGTATATTTCACCAAAGCTTCCGGAATTTTAATTCCATTCTCAGTTTGATAATTCTCTAAAATCGAAGCCACGATACGCGGTAAGGCCAATGCGCTTCCATTTAAAGAGTGCGCAAGCTGTGCCTTGCCCTCTTTTCCTTTAAAACGTAGTTTCAAACGGTTACTCTGGTAGGTTTCGAAGTTTGAAACAGAAGAAACTTCCAACCAACGCTCCTGGGCAGCACTCCATACCTCCATATCGTAAGTCATAGCAGAAGTAAAGCCCATATCACCACCACATAAGCGCAATACGCGATAATGTAATCCCAGTTCTTTCAATAAAGATTGCACATATTGGCTCATTTCTTCTAAAGTTTCATATGATTTATCCGGATGGGTAATCTGAACAACTTCCACTTTATCAAACTGGTGTAAGCGGTTTAAACCACGCACATGGGCTCCGTATGAACCTGCTTCCCTTCGGAAACAAGGCGTATAAGCTGTGTTTTTAATTGGGAGATCTTCTTCCTTAACAATTACATCACGGTATAAATTGGTTACCGGTACTTCTGCTGTTGGGATTAAATACAAATCATCAATAGTTGAATGATACATCTGTCCTTCCTTATCAGGTAACTGGCCAGTCCCAAAACCTGAAGCCGCATTAACCAAATGAGGCACCTGCATTTCTTTATAACCTGCAGCAGTAGCGTGATCTAAAAAGAAATTGATCAGTGCGCGCTGTAACTTCGCTCCTTTTCCTTTATAAACCGGAAAACCTGCACCGGTAATCTTTACGCCCAACTCAAAATCGATGATATCATATTTCGCAGCAAGCTCCCAATGCGGTAAAGCTTTGCTTGGTAACTGGGCAGGTTCACCATGCGTTAAAACAACCTCGTTTTCTTCCGCAGTAGATCCTGGTTTTACCAAATGATAGGGTAAATTAGGCAACTGAACAATCAAATTGTGCTGAGCAGCTTCTAACTCATTCAATTGATCACTCAGGCTTTTGATATTTTCTTTGTGAGAAGCTGTTTGTGCCTTAATGGCTTCGGCTTCTTCTTTTTTACCGGTACGCATTAAATCGCCAATCTGTTTGGCGGCTGCATTAGCTTCAGCAGAAATATTATCCAGGGAAGTTTGGGTAGAACGGCGGTCTTCATCAATTTTAATGATTTCATCTACCAATTCTGGTTGTTTAAAATTACGGATACTTAAACGTTCTAAAACTTTCTCTCTATTTTCGCGGATATAGTTAACTTGCAGCATTATTTAATTTTTTAAGCAAAGATAATAATTAAGTCGTCATTGCGAACGCAGTGCGGCAATCTCTCCACAAAAAGATTGCTTCGTCGTTCCTTCTCGCAATGACGGACACATAAAAAAATATGGATGGCAAACTCTTTCTCGTACCAACGCCCATAGGCAATTTGGAGGATATGACCTTTAGGGCAATCCGTATATTAAAAGAATGCGATCTGATCCTGGCAGAGGATACCCGCACCAGTGCCCCGATGCTCAAACATTTTGGGATTGACAAAAGAGTTTTCTCACACCATCAGCACAATGAGCACAAGGCCACGTCAGAAATTATTAGGTTTTTAAACGAAGGACAAAAAATTGCCCTCATATCTGACGCCGGAACACCTGCTATTTCAGATCCGGGTTTTTTCCTCGTACGCGAAGCCCTAAAAAATGATATTGCGGTAGAATGTTTACCTGGCGCAACAGCTTTTGTACCTGCATTGGTTAATTCGGGCTTACCTGCTGATGCATTTTGTTTTGAAGGTTTTTTGCCAGTTAAAAAAGGCAGGCAGACCAAATTTAAAAAATTGGCCGAAGAAGAGCGTACCATTATACTTTACGAAAGCCCGCACCGTTTATTAAAAACCTTGGAAGAATTTGCACAGTATTTAGGTGCAGATAGGCAGGCATCGGTAAGTAGAGAGCTCACGAAGATGTTCGAAGAAACTGTTCGTGGAACTTTGCTTGAAATAAAATCACACTTTGAAAACAACACTTTAAAAGGAGAATTTGTAATTTGCATAGCGGGTAAGCCCCCTGTTAAAAGCAAAAACAAATATGAAGATGCCGAAGAGTAGCATCAAAAACATAACTAGCACCACATTTTAAAAATATTATGATGAGTATAGATAGATTTCTTAGTGACGAGCAAGACCCAAAAGCGGTTGAAAAAGTTATTGGAAAATTAAACGACCTTTTAACCACAGGCGAAGAACTTTTATATTTAGCCGTACAGAAAAAACCAGCGGTAAACTTATTACCAGATAGCATTGCCATTTCAAATAAGCGCATTTTTTATTGTGAACCAGGCAATCTGGGCTTAACGATGAATTTTAAAGATATTTCATGGAAAAGCATTAAAGAGGTTTCTTTTAAAGAAGAATTTTTTGGTTCTAAATTTATCTGTGTACCACAACATGGCGAAAATATTGTAACCGAGTTTATTCCAAAAGTACAGGCACGTAAGTTACACCAGGCTGCAAACCAGCAATTAGAAGAATATAAGGAATTGCTGCGCCAGCAAAAACTGGAAGAAAACCGTGCAACGGCCTCTCCCATTAATTTAAACGCCCAGCCGCTTGCCGAAATACCAGCTTACGAACCAGCTCCAGAGCCGGTACAACCTGTTATCCAAATAGCTGAAGTGGTAGAAGAGCCGGAAGATGAAACCACATTAAAATTACGCAAGCTTAAAACATTATATGATAAACACTTGATTACTCAGGAAGAATATGAAGCCAAAAAAGCAAATATTTTAGATAGTATGTAGACGAAATCCGTCACCCTGAATTTATTTCAGGGTCTTAATTGATTGATAAGGATGGAAAGAGGCGGATGTGTTTATATATTAACCAATTTTAAACATACGGTTCTTTATATTGGTGTGACATCAGAATTGTATTTCAGAATTAAAGAACATAAAGATAAATATCATCCTAATTCATTTTCTGCAAAATATAATTGCAATCTGTTGGTGTTTTTTAAACAATTTGACGCCATTGAAGAAGCGATAATAAGAGAAAAACAGTTAAAGAACTGGAAAAGGGGGCATAGAAATAAACTTAATAAATGAATTAAATCCTAATTGGCATGATTTATTCTTTACACTTGAATAAATGCTTCTCTAGTTGAAATCCTTAAAAGAAAACAGCATTTAAGATGCTGACCACGTAGTAGCTACAAGGCAATTGACAATACTAGTGCTACTTGTAAAATAAATTCAGCATGACGATTTTACAGCTTAGTAATGAAATCTAAACAAACCTACCTCCTCGCCCTCTTAAGTGCATTTTTACTTTGGCTGTCCTGGCCGCCAATGCCTTTTACTACACCTTTATTATTGATCAGTTTGGTGCCTTTGTTTATTGCGCTCAATTCTATTTCATCCAATTCAGAAAAAAAACAGGGCAAAAGCATTTTCCTAACGGCAGGTTTAACTTTTTTAGTTTGGAATACGGCATCAATTTATTGGGTATACAATGCAATAAGCGCTTACAACGGCACAGCAGTGGCGCTTCCTGTTTCTTTGATCCCTTTCGGCCTAGGCGCTTCATTAATGACCTTTGCTTTTTGGTTATACTATAGATTAGGTAAGTATGTAAATAAAAAGATCGCTTATCTAGGTCTGATTTCATTTTATATTGCCTTAGAATATTTGCAGCAAACATGGGATTTAGCCTTCCCCTGGATGACCTTGGGTAATGGCTTAGCAGGAATGCACCAGCTGGCTCAATGGTATGATTATACTGGTATTTATGGTGGTTCACTTTGGATTTTAGTGAGCAATATCCTGGCTTTCGAAGCGTATCAGAAATTTAAATCACAAACAGGTTACTTAAGGTTTAGAACAGCAGGGATTTGGGCTTTGATAGTCATTATTCCCATCAGCATTTCATTAACCAAATACTTTACAGCAGAACAAAAGGGTACACCAAGTAATGTGGTGGTGGTTCAACCCAATATCGACCCTTATCAAAAATTAGATAATATTTCCCCAGCCGAACAGATTAGTATATTGACACACCTATCAGATTCTATCGGTCAAACTAATACAGAGTACTTTATCTGGCCGGAAACCGCCGTTCCAAATTACGCAGATGAAGATCGGATCAGAAGCAATAATGATTTCATCACCCTGCAAAGCTTTTTATCAAAGTATAAAAACGGAACATTGATCACCGGTATAGAAAGCATTAAAATTTACCAGGATAAGAGAACAATAACCTCAAAGTTTGATAACCAACGGGGTATTTATTTTGATAATTTTAATACCGCTATGCAGGTAGAAAATTCTGCCAATGTTCAGTTTTACCATAAATCCAAATTAGTTCCAGGGGTAGAAAAAATGCCTTTCCCAAAAGTATTTTCCTTTTTAGATGGTGTTTTTGCGCAGTTAGGCGGAACTGTTGGCGGATGGGGCTGGCAAGATAAGCCAAGTGTGCTTTATGCTCAAAGTGGCATTGGGGTTGCGCCTGTGGTTTGTTATGAAAGTTTATGGGGCGATTGGATCGGTGAACAGGTTAAAGATGGGGCACAGTTTATTGCTGTTATTACAAACGACGGCTGGTGGGGAAATACTTCGGGAAAAGATCAGCACATGATGTATGCCAAACTGAGAGCCATTGAAACCCATCGGGATGTTGCGCGTTCAGCCAATACCGGAATTTCCTGCTTTATTAACCAACGTGGTGACGTCATACAAAAAACCAAATGGTGGACCAGAACTGCACTGAAGGCCAATATCAATCTGAATGACGAAATTACCTTTTATGTAAAAAGCGGTGATGTTATTGCAAAAATATTAAGTATTACCGCCATTCTTTTAGCTTTGATTATTCCTTTTAAAAAATGGATCAGGAAACCGGGCCATGCTTAAACAACAATACGATTTCATTTTATCATCCAGGAATACCCTTTTAAATTATATTGGGGGCATTTCAGAAAATGATTTTTTGACCGATAACAGTTCGTTCGGTAGAGGTTCCATCAGAAATTTGTTGGTTCATATTTGCCAGACCTATTGCGCGTGGATTGGCGAAAGGGCATTAGGCATTGAACAGGAGTTTTTACCTTTCGAAAGGTACCAAACCTTACAAGACTGCCAAACTTATTTTAAACAAGTGGATGAATATATAGGCTTATTTACCGAAAAATTTAAAGGGAAAGAGCTGCAGGAAATGGTATTGAACAGAAACGACGCGATTTTAACCGTAAATCCATTACAGTTATTTACTCATGTTGCTACCCATGAGTTTCATCACAAGGGGCAAATCATGTCGTTAAGCAGGCACTTAGGCTACACACCCGTGGATGCCGATATTATTAGATAAAATATGCAAAAAATAGAAAACCTCCGCTGGTCGGTATTGCTCTTATTGTTAACCTTAAACTTCGGCTGCGACCAGATTTCTAAAAGAATTGTACGTAATGAAATCAGTAATTACGAGAATATCAGTATTATAAAAGACCGTTTCACCCTAACGAAAGTAGAAAACACTGGCGCATTTTTGAGCCTGGGTGATAACATGCCCTATATTTTCAGGGTCATTGTTTTAACAGGCTTACCCTTATTATTTTTAGCCTACGGCTTGTATTTCCTATTCGCCAAACGTAATTTAACCATGACCATGCAAATCGCGTTGTGTTTTCTGATTGGTGGCGGCATTGGTAATCTATATGATCGGATAGTACATGGATCAGTTACCGATTTTATGCACATGGACTTATACCTCTTCCAAACAGGTGTGTTTAATTTTGCTGATATTTCAATTATGATCGGTGTAGGCATATTAATTTTACAGTCCATTAGAAATAATCAATTAAAACAGGAAATAAGTTAGGATAGCAGGTTAGATTTGAACTAACTAATTAAGACTACAAAATAATAGTCATAAAAATACATAATTGTATTTTTATGACTATATTTAGTGATGTAAAACTTAATTACGATCTAACTAAAAACCTAAACAATGAAAAACTTATTAAAAAAAACTGCCATGGTAGCCTTGCTATCAACAGTTATCCTTTCGTGTTCGAAAAAAAATGATGTTCCTGCTGACCAGGAAATCCAGACTAATCAAAATCAAAAAGTGCTGGCTTACATTAAAAATCTCGGATTTACAGATGCACAGATTGTAGAAAGCGGCGATAATTATGTGGTAGATGGCGATATTGTATTTAGCAAGAAAATGGAAGTTCCGGCTGATTACGGGAAAGCAATAACAGAACAATATTACAACGGTTATATCGTAACCAACAGCGCGAATATCCGCGTAAAAATTGATCCCTCGATAACGAGTATGACCAGCGAAATCAATTCTGCTATTAACCAATGGAATACTGTACCAAATTCTAAACTAAAATTTGTAATCACTACGGGAACGGTATATGATATCCTGATTAAAGTGGATAATACAATCGGAAGTTCTACTTGTGGACAAGCATATCTGTCCACATCAAATGGTAAAGCGGGGAATACTGTTTGGATTAATCAGGCCCTTATCCAAAACAATTCTTTTGCACAGCGTACCAGAACCATCACACACGAGTTTGGTCATACCATTTCATTTAAGCACACGAACCAATCTACCACAACGAATGTTCCTGGTGTTGGCGGAACAGATGCACAATCGCTAATGAACGGCGGACAATGCGGAAGTGGTGCTACTGTTTTATCTACGAAAGATAAACAGGCAACTGCAGTATTGTATCCTTTATAATAACAAAATCAGATAAATAACCTCAAAAGATCGTAATAAAGCGAAGCTGTTTCAAAGAAACATCTTCGCTTTTTTTAAAATACTTAACTTAAAAAGATCAGGAAATAATTTTTAGCACAATAATTTCTTGACAAAGAATCGGCAGCATTACACAAACATATTTTTATCTTTAAGTGTTAAACAATCTAAAAATAAAATCCGATCATGAAAAGAAATGCAACAGCCGTATGGCAAGGTTCTATCAAAGAAGGTAGTGGTAACATCACTACACAAAGCACTACTTTAAATAATACTCAATATTCTTTCAATACTCGATTTGCAGATGGTGTTGGTACAAATCCTGAAGAGCTGATTGCTGCAGCACACGCAGGCTGCTTTACCATGAAACTATCTGCTAACTTAACTGAAGCAGGATTTACTGCCGATAAGTTGGAAACGAAATGTGAAATCAATTTGGATCCATCAAAAGGTGAAATTGTAGAATCACATTTAACTTTAACAGCTTCTGTGCCCGACTTAACGCAGGAAAAATTTGACGAGCTGGTAGCAGATGCTGAGAAAAACTGCCCGATCTCTAAATTATTAAATACAACCATTACAGTTGACGCTACTTTAGCTTAAAATGTAATGGTAAACCGATAATAGATCGTCATTTCGAGCGGAGTGCAACGCAGTCGAGAAATCTATAACAGATCTCTCCCCGCCTGTACGGGCAGGCCTGTCCGCACAGGCGGGCATTCCACTGCGCTTCAGTCGAGATGACGACTTATCTACAATTCAAAGTTTAAATAATCAAGCGATTAACTAACAAATAAACAGTTTTCTCTTTTCATTTAATAATAGCCAAAAATAACAGAGCAATCTAGCAATCCCAACAATTACCTCCCAACTTTTAAACCATTCAACATTACAGCCTTAAAAGCCTAAGCCATATATTTCCCTACAATCGGCATTCTTCTTCCCATGCCAAAGGCTTTGGGCGACACCCTTAAAATAGGTGGTGTTTGGTAGCGTTTAAACTCAGCAATATTGACCATCTTTAGAATACGTAAAACCAATGCCTCATCAAAGCCCTGAGCGATAATGGCTTTTGAGCCTTGTTTCTTTTCAATATGCTGGTATAATATTTTATCTAAGATTTCATATTCAGGCAAAGAATCAGAATCTTTTTGATCAGGTCTTAATTCTGCTGATGGTGGTTTAACAATAGTATTCACTGGTATAATCTCGCGCTCCTTATTGATGTACTTCGCCAGCTCAAAAACCTGCAATTTATATACATCACCAATCACGCCAATTGCACCGCACATATCGCCATAGAGGGTACCATAACCTACCGCACATTCACTTTTGTTAGAGGTATTCAATAAAATATAGCCAAATTTATTGCTCATCGCCATGTTAATGATGCCGCGGATCCTAGCCTGGATATTTTCTTCTGTCAGGTTAAAAGGCAAACCTTTAAAAGCTGGAGCTAATATGTGATCAAAAGCTTCCGTAACATCTTTAATGGGCACAATTTCGTGCATACAACCAATATTATTAACCAGATCTAAAGCATCTTGAACAGAGTGATCTGATGAAAATTTGGACGGCATTAAAACGGACATTACATTCTCAGGCCCCAACGCTCGGCAGGCCAGGGCACAAACCACTGCCGAATCAATTCCGCCAGATAAACCTAAAACCGCTTTACTAAAACCAGATTTCGTAAAATAATCTTTTATCCCCAAAACCAGCGCATCATGAATTTGTTCAATATCCGTTAATCTTTCCGATTGCGGATACTTATTGCGGACGTTTTCAACCTCTTCCAGATCAAATACCTGAAGATCTTCTTCGAAATATTTCATTTCTGCTTTCATGGCTCCATCAGCATCGAAAACCAAAGAACCACCATCGAAAATGATCTCGGTCTGCGCACCAACCTGATTTACATAAAATACTGGCAGGTGATATTTTTTTGCATTGTCAGCCAATACTTTAATACGTTCATCATCATGGGTATAAGAGAAAGGTGATGCCGCGATGTTAATCATTACATCGGGCTGCTCTTTAATCAGCTCATCCATAGGATTTGAGATATACAATGGATTATCATTAATATTCCATAAATCTTCACAAATGGTCAAGGCAATTTTTTTACCTTTAAAATCAATACAGCTGAATTGTGTGGCCGGTTCGAAATAGCGGTATTCATCAAACACATCGTAAGTTGGCAATAATGCTTTTTTAACAACTGCCTTAATTTTTCCTTCCTCAATAAAATAAGCTGCATTATAAAGGTCTTTTCCCTGTAATATTTCATTTTTAATAGGCAAGCCAACAATGCAGGCAATATCTGTACAGTATTTTGCTATTTCCTGAGCCGCACTTTCGCACAACGCAATAAAGTCATCAAACTCCAAAAAATCTCTCGGCGGATAACCACAGATAGCCAATTCGGCAAAAACAATAAGATCAGCACCTTTATCTTTTGCCAATTGAATATTTTCAATTATTTTTTTAGTGTTGGACTCAAAGTTCCCTATGTGGTAATTAAGTTGTGCTAATGCTATTTTCATGTTTAATGTATCAAGGAGTGAGTATTGAGTAGTGTGTATCAAGACAGACATCCAGATTAAAAGAATACACCAAAATTAAGTGCTAAATAGTGATTTCTAACATCTCTGGCTTTGTCCGTTACAATATTAGTAAAACCATTATTAAAAGTTAATCCGGCCATGATACTGGTATTGCCCGAAATATCAAATTCGCCGCCTCCGCCAATAATTAATCCGGCACGGTAAAGTTTGATGTGATCAGATACATTTAAATTATCGCCAACAACCATGCCACCTGTAACCGCATTTTGTTTTGCACTGATATTGATTGAATTAGATAATCCAAATTGACCATACCAGCGTTTCCCATCACTTTTTACGGTTTTAAGCTTGACGGTTAGCGGCAATTCTATATATTGTAATTTGTATTTTAAATCGTAAGCTTTAGGAGTTGTACTGCCACTTGCTGTATAATAAGGCAAAACATTAGCCTCTGTACTTTTACCATTAATAGATGTAATGGTTAGAGCGGTAGAAAAACTGTAATTGGGAGCGAAATTAAAATCACCAATCAATCCATACGAAAAGCCCAAAGCTACGCCATCTGTTTTTCCTTGTTCAGGTTTAAACCAACCAAACGTTGGGCTAGCGGTTAAGCCTAACCTAAAACCATAACTGGTTAAGGGCAAATTTTGCGCCCAGGCACTGAAACTTAAAACTGATAAAATTAAAATGATCGATATTCTTTTCATGCTACAGGTGTTTATATATTTGTGATACATGATGTATAACGTAAAACACTGGCAAATTTATCTAATTTTTCTTTTTGCCATCATATTTATTTCCTGCAAACGTAGCAACCGACCTGATGTAAGTAATATTGAGGTAAACATCAAAATTGAAAGATTTGATCAAGAACTTTTTAATGGAAAAAACAAAAATATAATTGATGTGGATAAACAACTCGCGTCAAAGTATGGGGTGTTTTATGACGATTTTATTCATCGCATTTTAGACAGCAAATATTCCAACACCGAATCGTTGGGCAATTTATACCAGGATCAGGCCTACATTGATTTAAGTAAAGAAGTGGATAGTGTTTTTCCAAATTTAAAAGCACAGGAAGAGGGTTTAAACGAAACTTTTAAATACATTAAATACTATTATCCAAAAGCAAAGATTCCGAATTTTATCTCCTTTGTTTCAGGTTTTGCTTATCAAATGCCCGTGGGCGATAACTATCTGGGCATTGGTCTAGACATGTTTTTGGGCAAAGACAGCAAATTCTACAGGGCGATTGTGCAAAGTGTTCCCTTATATCTTTCCAGAAGATTTACACCAGAATATCTTGTGCCCCGTGTAGCCGAAACCTATGCACATGAAGAACTTTTTGCAGAGCCAGATGATAATAGAACTTTATTAGCTAAAATGATTTTCCAAGGAAAGATTTTATACTTTCTAGACCAGGTTTTGCCCGAAAAAGTAGGCGATTCTACCAAAATAGGGTATACCCAACAGCAAATTGATTGGGCACAAAATTTTGAAGGAGATATCTGGGCATATTTTTTAGAGAACAATTATCTGTATGAAACCGACTATCAAAAAATCCAGGTTTTTTTATCAGAAGGACCTTTTACGCCAGGTTTAGGCGAAAATAGAGAATCGGCACCAAAATTGGGCGTATGGATAGGTTGGCAGATGGTTAAAAAATATATGAAAACGCATCCCGAGATTACTTTGCAGCAATTAATGGCAGAGAATGATGCGCAGAAAATTTTAAATCAATCAAAGTATAAACCGAAACAACAGAAATAGTTTTCAGTTAGCAGTATCAGTTAGCCGATTAACCAGTTCAAACAATTAACCCAAAAAAATGAAAGTTGGCATTGTATTATCAGGCGGAGGCATTAGGGGAATAGCACATTTAGGTGTTTTAAAGGCCTTTAGTAATTTAGGCATTACCTTTAGCCACATTAGCGGCACAAGTGCAGGAGCCATTGCCGGAGCCTTTTTTGCTGCCGGCATAGATCCCGAAGAAGGCTTAAGTATTTTCCTTAAAACAAAGCTTTGGCGTTTCGTGCGTCCGGCAGTAGGTTCGCTAGGTTTAATTAATATTGAAAATACTGCTTTAATCTTAAAAGAATATTTTCCTGAAGATTCCATCGAAAAGCTAAAAATACCTTTAACCATCGCTGCCGTAAATTTTAGCGAGGGCAGGCTGGTTTACTTTACAAAAGGACCACTCATCAGAGCCATTCATGCCTCAAGCTGTATACCTGGCATTTTTAAACCTATTATGATCGATGGTCAGATGTATGTGGATGGAGGCATTTTAAATAATTTCCCTGTTGAACCTTTAATGGGCGACTGCGATTTCATTATAGGCTCATCCTGTAACCACCTCAAACCAGTTGATAAAATTACAGGCATTACCAATCTAATGGGCCGTGCAGGTATTATGTCTATCAACCATGATATGGAAAGAAAAGCTAAATTTTGCAATGTATTGATCGAACCCAAAGGCTTGGGAGCCATTAGTACATTCGACATGAAACGGGCAGAAGATATTTACTGGCTGGCGCACGAAGAAGCCCTAATTACGATTAAAAACAGCCCAACCATTTCTGAATTAATTACAAAATAAGAAATTGACTTACATAATATTTTTTTTCTGAAAAGTCTATCGTCCTCCGTTTGCAACGGGGATGGGGAGAATCGCGATTTTATCGCGAACAATAAGTATACTACAGAGAATTTAATTTTTTAAGGCTACCAATCGTTCACCCTCCAACACCGGAATTGTTTTGCACAGGTTTAGCTGTAAACAAAAAACAACATCTTCTTCTATATTCAGCTGTGCTAAGCGATGGCTATGTGATGATTTGTGAAGATATTTCCTTAAATCTTCCTTAGCCAAATTATACAGATCTTCTGCTGCCACACTGGAATCATCGAAATGCTCGAAATTTTGACGGAGATTAGTAACCACTGACCCTGCAAAAAGGGTATCCTCTAAATTAAACTGATCTTTCCAGCCTGCACAAAGCAAAAGCACATTTTTATCCTGACTTTTCAAATAATTACAAAGCGAATCTAAATTTAAGAAAGACCCGATTACAACCTGATGAGCCCTTTTCTGTGCCAAATGTAAAGCCTTGGTGCCGTTTGTAGTGGTTAGAACAACCGTTTTTCCATTTACCTTTTCGTGGGTATAAGAGAATGGTGAGTTGCCGAAATCATAACCTGCTACAACCTCTCCATTTCGTTCTGCTGCCAATAAAAATCCGCTGTCGCGATAGTTCAAACAATCTTCAACCTGAGCTACAGGAATAATCGCTTCAGCACCATTATCTATCCCATAGGTAATAGATGAAGTAGCTCTCAAAATATCGATCACTACCACGATGCTCTGCTCGATATCGTATAAATCAATCAAGGCTGGCGTTAAACAAACTTCTATTTTTTTCGACATTTCAGGAGTATTAAAGTATCAAGTAGTGAGTATTCAGTAGCAAGACAAATTCATCCTAATACTTGCTACCAAATACTCGATACTCTTTAATTATTTATAAAAAGGAAACTTAACCACTTTAGCTTTGATTGGCGTATTGCGGATTAAAATAAAAACTTCAGTTCCTTCTTTAGAAAAGTCTTTTGCAACATAGCCCATCCCGATTGCTTTTTGCAAAGAAGGTGCCTGGGTACCAGAAGTTACCTTACCAATAATATCTCCGTCGGCATCAGCAATTTCATAATCATGGCGTGGAATACCACGATCGATCATTTCAAAACCTACTAATTTCTTTTGAATACCCGCTTCTTTTTGCGCTAACAGCGCTTCTGAATTGGTAAACGATTTAGAAAATTTAGTAATCCAACCTAAACCGGCTTCAATAGGCGAAGTTGTATCATCAATATCATTTCCGTATAAACAGAAGCCCATTTCTAAACGTAAAGTATCTCGTGCCCCTAAACCAATTGGCTTAATATTATATGGCTCACCAGCTTCAAAAATGGCATCCCAGATCTGATCAGCATATTGGTTTTCGAAATAAATCTCAAAACCGCCTGCACCGGTATAACCTGTTGCAGAAATCACCACATTATCAACACCAGCAAAAGAGCCTTTTACGAAAGTATAATACTCCATTGAAGCCAGATCAACCTCCGTTAAGCTTTGTAAAGCATCAGCTGCCTTTGGTCCCTGAATGGCTAAAAGAGATGTTTGATCAGAAATATTGTGCATTTCTACCCCTTCTGTATTAAATTGTTGTATCCAGTTCCAATCTTTCTCAATGTTTGAGGCATTTACCACCAACATATAGGTTTTATCATCTATTTTATAAACCAAAAGGTCATCAACAATACCACCATCTTGATTTGGCAAACAAGAGTACTGCACTTTTCCATTATATAACTTAGCAGCATCGTTACTGGTCACGCTTTGAATCAAGTCTAACGCCTTTTCGCCTTTAAGAATAAATTCACCCATGTGACTCACATCAAAAACACCTACTCCATTACGAACAGTTGCATGTTCGGCATTAATACCTTCGTAAGTAACAGGCATATTGTAACCTGCAAATGGAACCATTTTAGCGCCTAAAGCGATGTGTTTTTCTGTTAATGCGGTATTTTTCATCCGTAAATTTTATTTTTTATGAATAATGAAGCGATACAGTTTAAATCCCAGTTATGGCGATTTTATTCTTTTTCTTCGCGGGGCAAAACTACTAAGAAAAAGACAAAATTTTGCGGTTAATTTTAAGTGGCTTTTTTAACTGATTTTCTATTCATGCGTCATGTTGAACTTGTTTCAGCATCTACTAAAAGGAATTTAAGCACTCACCAATTCCTCATAAATCTTTAACATTTTACTGGAGATTAACTGAACAGCATGATCATTTTCGACTGTTTTACGTGCATTCTCTCCAATTTCTACCCAGCGTTTAGGATTGATCACACATTGCAAGATCGAACGGTAAAACTCATCTGCAGAATCAGCAATTAAAATATCATGTCCATGCTTATAATTAATTCCCTCAGCTGCAGTGGTTGTAGCAATGATGCATTTTTTCATCGCCATGCCTTCAATAATCTTCACCCGCATTCCAGTACCAGAAATCAATGGTACAATCATAATGGCTTTGGAATTCATAAACTCCACGGCATCGAATACTTCACCTTCCACGATCAGGTTCTCAGAATCGTATTCGAAAAAATGTTTCTGCATGTTTTTCCCTGCGATATAAAACCGGAGATCTTTATTTAACTTTTCAATATCTGGCCAAATATCGTCTAAAAACCACTCCAATCCTTCCTGATTAGGCCGCCAATCCATTGCCCCCAAATGAAATAGCGTGGGAAAACTGGTTTTAGCTTTATCTACCTTATATTTTTCTAAATCAATGGCCACTGGAAAAACCGACATCGGAATTTCGCAACCAAACCTTAATATACTTTGGCGATCGGGTTCGGAAATGGCAAAAATGTGGTGAAAGCGGTTAATCTGATCCGTTTCATAAGCTTTAAGCCGTTGGGCCAGGAAAGCTAGGTATTTGCGCCTAATCAAAAACTTCTCTAAATGCGAAAGACGTTCCCATAACGTAAACTCGATGTTATGCGCCCGGTAAATCAACTTAGCATTACTATTTGCTTTAACCACATCCAGATAGGGTACCACAAATAGACCTTCGAACTGGATGATATCAAACGCATTTTCGCGTAAGAGGTTTTCCAGTTGACGCGCTGCATCCTCACTATAATACCGGGAAACATTATACGATTCGTTGGTGAAAATATTGAAAAATGCCGACCATATATTTACATCTGTATCTAAATCGTAGGTATAATATTTAATCTGTTCAAAAATAGGGTCATAAATATCTTCAATATCTACACGACCTCTTATTGGGTTCAGGCTAAACAATGTAATATCTGCACCAAGTTGCAGCAAACCTTTTATGGTGTTATATACCACAATCGGATAACCACTATTTGGCGGAAAGGGAACCCGCTTAGTAATCAACAGAATTTTCACGATGTGGTGAAAATACGAAATTTTAGATGTTTTTTGAAAACAGTTCTAACTGAGGTGCGCTCACATTAAATGTTTTGCGGTGAAAAGGTGATAAGCCGATTTCGAGTACGGCTTTACGGTGCGCAATTGTTGGATAACCTTTATTTTGCTGCCAATTGTAATGAGGATAACCCACATGCAGATTGGTCATATATTCATCGCGGTGTGTTTTGGCCAGTATGGAAGCCGCAGCAATGTTGAGGTATTTACCATCACCTTTAATAATACAGCTATGTGGAATCTGAGGGTAGGTTTTAAAACGGTTCCCATCAATCACCAGGTATTGTGGCGGTGTTTGCAATTTCTCAATGGCCCTATGCATAGCTAAAAATGATGCATTTAAAATATTAATGCGATCAATTTCTTCATGGTCGCAAGAGGCCACTGCCCAAGCCAGAGCCTCCTGTTCAATAACTGGCCTTAACAACGCCCTTTGCTCGTGAGACAGCTGTTTGGAATCGTTTAGTCCCTCAAGTACGAAACCTTTGGGCAATATTACTGCCGCTGCAAAAACAGGCCCGGCAAGGCAGCCTCTTCCCGCTTCATCACACCCAGCCTCTAATAATTCTTCCTGATAGCAGTTTAACAACATGTTGCAAATTTACTGAAATAGAGATAGTAAGAAAATTATTTTGTTCAACATCTTTTAAACATTAATTTTAAGCATAAACCATAATTATGCAAAAACTCAAATTAACCCTTATATTTTGTTTGTTATGTGTTACAGCTTTCGCCCAAAAGAAAAAAAGTTTGAAATATCACCTCCAATAATGCCACCATCTGCGGCAGACTATGCAGTTTTAGAAAAACGTATGGCCTGTTTGTACCGGAATAAATATTCTCCTATAGAACGATTAAAGTTCTTTCCTTTTAACCAGTATAAAAAGATTATGTTAATCTCGTTTGAATTACCAGAGCCAAGTGCAGACATCATTTATACCAACACTTCTAAAGCACCAATCAACTCCCCGGATAAAAAAGAAATTTATAAGGCATTATTGAAAAGGAATAAAAAATTAGACTCAATGAGATTGAAAGAGAAAAAGATCTTATCAGCCTTGGAAGTGGATCAACTCACCAATGTATTATATAATTTTGGGTATACTTCTACCAAGCCGTATAAAAATCTGCTTTTACCAGCAGATGAAGGTTACAGATGCTACAACCCCAGAAATGCGATTGTATTTTTAAAGGAGGACGGATTAATAGCAGAATATATAGAAATTTGCTTTGAATGTCATCGAAGGGAAGAAAGCTCGGAGCAAATGAAAACAGGAGAATTTTGCACAGAAAAATATGATATGATCAGAAAATACTTTCGCAATACTGGTATTAAATATGGTACAGCTAAACATACTCAATAATTAAGCCATGAAATACAATGAAACCCTTGCCCTCCGCGTGGCCGAAAGGCTCATGCATATACCTGATGTAGAAGAGAAACTGATGTTTTCAGGATTGGTATTTATGGTGAATGGCAAAATGTGCCTTGGGATTTCTAAGAACAGCATGATGGTAAGACTCGATCCAAATGTTTTAGAAAACTTATCGCATAAAGATGGTTGGCATCAAATGGTAATGGGTGACAGGCCTATGCGGGGGTATGTTTCGGTATCAGAAGATGTTTTAGTCAGAAATGATGAGATCGATTTTTGGGTTAAACTAGCCCTTGATTTTAACCCGCTCGCCAAAGCATCAAAAAAGAAATAATTAGCAGCAACTCCAAAACAAGCTAACGCTAGAAAGAGCCATATTTTTTGATTAATTTTACTTTGTCTAATCAAATTTTATGAAAAAAGGAGCTGCTTTAGCCATCGTTCTGCTATTTATCTCATTAACTATTTTGGCTCAAGTTAAAAGAACTTCTACATCAACAGTAACCAGAGAAACAAATACGAAACAACTAAAGACGCAGGTATCTGACGCGCATTATTGTGATTATTGTAAACTCAATTACCCGGAATCCCATTTCCCCTGCATCATGAAATCCATTAAAGGCAAGCTGGATGTAATTACAGGAGAGGTAAGTTTTATGGCCGGGCAACCTATTGGCGGTATAGTGGTAAAAGCAGAAACTACCCCTGGAGGCAATGCTATTAATTTGGTGACAAATCGAAATGGAGAAATAGAATTTAATAATGACAACGCCGGGAATTATAAATTTATCATTTTGGTTCCTTTCACAAATCCCAAATCGCGGGTAGCAGGATCAGCAATAGGCGGAATAGTTATTAAAGGCGGTAAAAATCCGGGAGGAAAGTTAATCACTTTAATCACAAACGAAAATGGAGAAATAGAACTAAATAACCTGTCTGCAGGCACCTATAAATTCACTGCCATGGGTGCTTCTGAAGCGGAAAAAAATAATTCAGCATACAAATCCAGTTATTCGGAAAAGTAAATCCCTAGTAAAAAAACAAAAACCATTTAACGTACGTTACGTTCCGTTTTTTGGCACTATTATGGAATCTTCCAAATCTGTGCATCTTTAAATTGTTACACATTTAAAACACACATTATGAAACGTTTAAATTTAATATTAAGCCTTGCATTTCTTTCGCTCGGGTTTCAATCTTTTGCCCAAACCGATAAAGAAACCACTTTAAAAATTGTAGCAAACAAAAATTATACTTTCGTGGCCAACACAGCCACACCAATGGCTAACAACGATATCAACAGGATAATGGCAAGGATGCCTGGAAGCATGGCCGGTTCTTCGATAAACCTAACCGGATCCCAATATGATGTAAAAGTTACCCAAGACAGTATTGTTGCCTATCTACCTTATTTTGGAAGATCTTTTTCTGCTCCAATGGATCCTACACAAGGTGGAATTAAATTTACTTCGAAAAATTTCACATACAAGGAATCAAAGAATAAAAAAGGAATGTACACCATTCAAATTGAAACAAAGGATGTGACAAGAGAAAATTATCGGTTCACGATCAATATTTCAACCAATGGTTATGCTTCGTTAACGGCCAGTAGCATGAATAAACAACCCATTATTTTTAATGGCTATTTAGACGAGCCAAAGAAAAAGGATTAACAATTACAATTAAGTGCCAAATATCGTCCTTGCGAGGAGGCTCTCAGCCTCCTCGCAAGGACGATCGCATTTATTTCTTCATCAATTCAATCTGAAAGATGTGTGGCCATTTTTTACCCGTTACAAAAAGCCTTTTGCCCGCCTTATCATAAGCAATTCCGTTTAATACATTATTGGCTTTTTCATCTTCTGTCTTGAAATAATCGGCTGGCAACAGTCCTGATAAATCAACCTTGCTTTCAACGGCTCCTGTTTCAGGGTTAATGATCATGATTTCATTTGTGGTGTATACATTTGCATAAATTTTACCATCAATAACTTCAAGTTCATTCAGATTTTGGATCGGGCCCTTGTTATCAAACACATCGATCGAACCAATTTTTTGATAAGTATCCTTATTCAAAAAAAAGATTGTGTTTGAACCATCGGTATTCAACACCTTCTCTCCATCAAAAGCCAAACCCCAGCCTTCTCTTCCTGTGGTATAAGAAAATTCCGATAATTTTTTGAAAGTAGCTTTATCATAAACAAAACCTACTTTTTCACGATACGTTAGCTGGATAATCTTATTTCCAATTACAGTCATACCCTCGCCAAAATACTGTTTATCTAAATCTGTTTGCTGAAGAATTTTTCCTGTAGCAGGATCTACCTTACGTAAGCTTGAGTGACCATAATCGCCAGCACTTTCGTAAAAGAAGCCGTCATGGTATTCTAAACCCTCTACATATGAAGCAGTATCATGAGGAAGGCTTTTGATCACCTTATAAGTATATTCAGCAGGCGCCTGTGCGGCTAATATATTTATATTTGAAGTGATATCTTCTGATTTTCCTTCACCAAATATTTTAGCAGTCAATAGGTGATTACCCAGTTTCAGACCGTCTGTTTTAAGTTTAAGTCCCAAAGTATCGGTCTTTGAAACAACCTTGATCGTGTCGATCAAATACACTACTGAATCTACTTTCTGATCAGCCCCAAACTGCACTTTAACATCAAATTCATTACCCGATGGAACATTAAGACCAGTTAATGGAGAAACAAAGTTGCGGTAGGTTGTAGTCGCACCTTCTTTGCATGCAGTTATAAATGCAAGTGCAGTTCCAACAAATATGAAATTTTTAATATGCTTAATCTTCAGGCCAAAACGCATCTTCTATATGGTTTAAATTATAACTCTTATTTTTTGTAAAGGTAATTGCAATAATATCAAAACGGATATCATTTTGATGATTCATGATTTCAATATAGGCATTAGCCGCCAATTCCATCTGAATTTGTTTGGATTTTTGCACAAATTCCTCTGGTTCGCCAAAAGCAATGGAGCTTCGGGACTTAACTTCAACAAAAACCATGATGCCGTTTTTATACACTATTAAATCAACTTCGGCCTTACCATGTGTCCAGTTTTCATCTAAAACCTCATATCCTTTATCTTCCAGATATTGCTTCGCAATTTTTTCGCCTTCTTTACCTAAATCATTGTGGAGTGCCATATGTGATCAGACTGGATTTTTGCTAATATCTTCGCGATAATAACCATTTTTTTGTTTAATTATTTAAGTCGATCGTCATGCTGAATTCATTTCAGCATCTTTCCCTGCTAAAGACCCTGAAATAAATTCAGGGTGACGAACGGATATTAGATACTTTAATTAAATATTTATTCAATAATTATTGCACCAATATGATCTGCAATAATCTTTTCTACCCTTTTCACATTTGAATACCTGACCATAATATCCTCTTGATTAGAAACATCCTTTTCTACTTTTAATTCCAGAAGAATGCCTTTTTTGATTGCTTGTATTTTATTCCTTTTAAGATGATATATCCCTCCCAAAATGGTTTTTTTCAGGTCCATAGTTTCATCCTTTACATAAATAAGATGCTTATTAAGCCAGTTTTCACTTAACTGATATTTGCTTGTAGATAATGTTATTGTTAAATCAGCGATATCTCTGTCACTATTTTGAATAAAATCTCTTTCGGTTGGCAAATAGCCCTTTTCAGCTTTTTCCCAATAATGCTTGATAATTTTATCGTGTAAACTTAATTTAAATACAATATCTGTGAGATTTTGCAATATAAAAGAACCGATATATAAATCTTCATTTTGATCCCAATTGACTTGTAAGTGTCCGAAAGCTAACAGAAGACGTAGAATTTCTTGTTCCTGAGGTTCATCTTCATCAACAGCCGTTTGTTCTGATGGTCCTACGCTATCATCCCATAAATCATCAGGTGGACCAAGCAGTTCTGGTGGACCTGATGTATAAGATTTCGGATTTGCTGAAGGAGTTGCCCGCTGATTACCCTCAAAGCTCTTTTTAAGTTTTGCCGAACGCATTTTATTAAGTTCACTTAACAAAATATGTTCTTCGATTTCGAGCAGACTGCTACTTTCCCGGATAAAAACCGAAGCCTTAATCGGATCTGGAATTTTAGCGATACTTTCTACAATATCCCGGATAACACCTGCACGCTTGATCGGATCGTTACCGGCATCATTAAGCAGCACATTTGCTTTGTACAGAATAAAGTCTTTTCTATTTTGCTCCAGGTAGGTTTTAAATGCACCTGCACCCACGTGATGCATATAAGAATCAGGATCATGCCCATCAGGAAAGGAAACAATCTTCACGTTCAGACCTTCTTCCAAAATCATATCTAAACCACGTAGCGAAGCTTTAATTCCGGCAGCATCACCATCAAAAAGAATAGTGATATTTTGGGTAAAACGCCCGATCAGTTTAATTTGCTCTACCGTTAAAGAGGTACCCGAAGAAGCTACCACATTTTCTATACCGGCCTGATGTACCGAAAGCACATCGGCATAACCTTCGGCCAGGTAGCAGTTATCTAAATCGCGGATGGCCTTTTTGGCATGGAATAAACCATAAAGCACATTCGACTTATGGTAAATTTCGCTCTCAGGGGAATTGACGTATTTAGGTACATTTTTATCTGTTTTTAGCATTCTGCCTCCAAAACCAATAATCCGACCTGTAAAGTTGTGGATGGGAAACATCACACGTCCGCGGAAACGGTCGTAAATTTTTCCATTATCATTTTTGATTGATAAGCCGGTGGCTTCTAAAAACTCTAGTTTATGACCTGCATGGGTTGCGCTTTGCGTCATTGCATCCCAAACGTCGGGAGAATAACCAACCTCGAATTTTTTGAGGATATCTTCCCTAAAACCACGCTCTTTAAAATAGCTTAAGCCTATGCCTCTACCCTCGTCTGTCTCCCAAAGCTGTTTTACGAAAAATGTAGCAGCATACTGCGATACAATGTATAGGCTTTCTTTGGCGCTCTGGGCTTCAGCAGCCTCCGGAGAAAGTTCGGTCTCCTCTACCTCGATGTTGTATTTATTGGCTAAAAACTTAAGTGCTTCGGGATATGAATATTTTTCATGATCCATAATAAAGCGCACCGAATCGCCCCCTTTACCGCAGCCAAAACATTTGTAAATACCTTTGGTTACAGATACGTGAAAGGAAGGTGTTTTTTCGCCATGGAAAGGACAGTTACCAATTAAACTAGTTCCGCGTTTTTTTAAGTGCACAAAATCCCCAACTACCTCCTCAATACGGGCGGTATCCATTATCTTATCTATCGTTTCGCGGTTTATCATATTTATTCTTGATCGTCATTGCGAGAAGGCCTTTTCAGCCGACGAAGCAATCTTATTTGCTATCATACCTTTTAGTCACTAATCATCTTGCAGGAAAGATTGCTTCACTCCATCGCACATTCCATTTCTTCAGTTCGCAATGACGATCTCTAATGCGTCATTGCGAGGAGGCTTTTCAGCCGACGAAGCAATATTTTTTGCTATCATACCTTTTAGTCACTAATCACCTTCCAAGAAAGATTGCTTCACTCCATCACCCATTCCCCTTCTTCGGTTCGCAATGACGATTACATCTTACCTCATTCTTTTACTATCTCCCATAAATCCTTTCAACCGGGATTTATAGATTCTATTAACTTTATTTTCTTTTTTCGGCTTCCGCCTTTAATTCTCTTTTCTTCTGCAATTGCTTCCTCTATCGAATATAAGAACAAAAATAAACAAGTTTATCCATGTTATATTTAGCTGAAAAAGATTTCGGATATTCCTTTTCCTTATGTTCTTTCATTCTGAACACTATATCTGAAGTAACCCTGGTATATAACGTGGTATGGGTAAAATTAGTAATAATGTAAACTGTTCCTCCGCGCTCCATTATTATGTTTTAAATCAGCCATTACGCAGGAAAGATTGCTTCACTCCATCACCTATTCCTCTTCTTCGGTTCGCAATGACGATCTCTCAGCGTCATTGCGAGGAGGCCTTTTCAGCCGACGAAGCAATCTTTTTTGCTATCATACCTTTTAGTCACTAATCACATTACAGGAAAGATTGCTTCATTCCATCACCTATTCCTCTTCTTCCGTCCTCAATGACGATCTCTCATGCGTCATTGCGAGGAGGCTTTTCAGCCGACGAAGCAATCTTATTTGCTATCATACCCTTTAGTCACTAATCCACCTTGCAGGAAAGATTGCATCACTCCATCCCCCATTCCATTTCTTCAGTTCGCAATGACGATCTCTCATGCGTCATTGCGAGTAGGCTTTTCAGCCGACGAAGCAATCTTATTTGCTATCATACCTTTTAGTCACTAATCACCTTGCAGGAAAGATTGCTTCACTCCATCCCCCCATTCCTCTTCTTCGGTTCTCAATGACGATCTCTCATGCGTCATTGCGAGGAGGCTTTTCAGCCGACGAAGCAATCTTATTTGCTATCATACCTTTTAGTCACTAATCACCTTGCAAGAAAGATTGCTTCACTCCATCCCCCCATTCCTCTTCTTCGGTTCGCAATGACGATCTCTAATGCGTCATTGCGAGGAGGCTTTTCAGCCGACGAAGCAATCTTATTTGCTATCATACCTTTTAGTCACTAATCACATTACAGGAAAGATTGCTTCACTCCATCGCACATTCCATTTCTTCAGTTCGCAATGACGATATGTGTGCTTTGCGATTGATTAACGAGTTTTGCGATTTAACAACCTATTACTTCACCAAAGGCAATAGTTGATCGGCCACCAATTTATTTCCTGTTTCGTTTAAGTGTACCCTATCAACAGTTAAAATACCTTTTTCTTTATCCTCTGGATTATTTTTTGCTTCATACTCAGCAAAAACTTTTCTTAAATCGCATACAGGAAGATTATTTTTTGCAGCCAATGCTCTGATTCCTTCTGCATATTTATTCAGATCGGCATCTAACTCATTGGTACCGTCTTTTTTTTCGCCAACAACTGACGGGGTAACCAACACCACTTTACTGCCCACGCCCTGAATTTTATTAATTAAAGCCTGATAAAATTTTAAATATTTATCATAATCGGTTCCGGTATGAGATGATTGTTTATGCCACACATCATTAATGCCCACATAAATCACCACCAGATCAGGTTTTTTATTTAATACATCATCTTCTAAACGCAGGTAAAGATCATAAACCTTATTACCGCCAATACCGGCACCTATTACATCGTATTTGAAAGAATCGAGCGATTTTTTAATCAGGGTTACATATCCGTTTTTTGAAACGCCCTGTTGGGTAATGGAATCGCCGAAAAAGATAATTCGTTTTGGTTTAAATGTCATTGAGGTGAATGCAATTAAGCAAAAGCTTAGTAAAATACTCGTTTTCATTATTGTTTTCATCTGGTATAATTAGTTAGGTTATTTTTTATCAGTCTTTTTAAAATCCAGATCCTGGAAGTCGAAACTAAAATCGGTTAATGGGGAAATGGCCTCGATTTTAAAACCGTCAGCCAAGGCATTGTTATCTAAAGTGAAATTAACAAAGGCATCAGCATCCAAACTTCTGTCGTACCATTTCACAATAAAGGTATTTCCCTTATAATAAGTCATATCGCCTTTTAGTTTTGGTGCATTTTTCGCTTGAAAATGCATTTTACCATTTACGTCACTAATGCTTACTGCGCCAAACCAGGCATCGTGGAAAGTACCATAGTAGTTTTTAACATCAGGTTTCGAAGCTGATAATTTTTGTTGTGCAGCAATATCGCTCCAAACTTTGGCGACCATCTCATCTGCTTGTTTTTCGTTTCTTAATCTATTATCGTTGTAAGTTTTAATCCTATCCTGACCTTTAATACCTAAATAACCATCTTTGATCGAATTGGTAATGGCATTGAAAGCAGCTCCGGATTGCTGGTTGGTTAATACAATGATACCCAGTTTCAGTTCTGGCAGTATGGTAACCTGTGTTACAATTCCAGATAGACCACCGGTATGTGTTGCCTGAAAATTTCCATTTACATTACTCAAAAACCAGCCTAAACCATAACTGCTAAAAGCTGCCGGATTGCCACCTGCAATAATGGTTTGCGGAGTCCAAAGCTCTCTTGCCACAGCAGGACTGAACAGTTTTTTATCCAGGGTTTCGCCATATTTACCACCATTGATCATGGCCATTACCCACTTGCTCATATCGGTAACATTTGAGTAAATTCCTCCTGCCGCATTCGCAATTTCGCCGAAGCTTAACCCTACAGGAAGCAGTTTACCTTCATAAGGTGCATGACCATCAATTACATTCGATTTATCTTTTAAACGGTACCATGAAGCTGCAGTTTTGGTCATGCCTAGAGGTTTAATGATTCTGCTTTCGATAAAATCTTCATAAGTATTTCCAGAAACCCTTGCGACCACTTCTCCGGCTACAATGTACATCAGGTTATCGTAATCGTATTTGGTACGAAAAGAAGAAACTGGTTTTAAGTACCGTAAATTGTGAATAAGCTGCTTTTTATCCACGGTTGATGAATCAGGCCAGATCATTAAATCGCCTGCACCTAAACCTAAACCACTGCGGTGTGTAAGCAAATCGCGGATAGTAAACTCACTGGTTACGTAGGCATCGTACATTTTAAATTCAGGAATTATATCCGTTACTTTCGTATCCCAGGTGATTTTCTTTTCATCAACCAGCATACCTAAAGCTGCCGCAGTAAAAGCTTTTGTGTTTGATGCCACGCCAAAAAGCGTATTTTCATCCACCTTTTTATTGGTTTTGATGGAGCTCACCCCATACCCCTTCAAATGGATAATTTTGCCATCCTTAATGACAGAAACGGCAATACCGGGAACATTGAACGTGCTAAGGGTTTTTTCGACCACACTATCGATCTGTTTTGAAGTGAGTATTTGTGCATGCGCACCGATACTAAAAAACACCGATAAAGCAATTGATATTTTAAATTTAAAGGAAGAAAAGAATTGCATGAATATGGCTTTAAATAATCTTTTAAAGATACTAAATCTTTTTATGCGATAATAAATTGAGGAAAGGTGATCAAAGAAATAAATCTCCAGCTTTTTATAAACATCGTTTAAAGATTTCTCCATTTCGCTGTGCTCCAGTCGACATGACGCCCAATTTTAAGCAGCTGACTCAGTAAACTATTTTGATAAATTTTATAGTTGACAATCCTGATTTAGGTATCTTGTAAATAGCTTATTTTAAGTTATTACTTAGCTTTTTCGAGTTTATAATCTTTATGTACGATTAAAAAGCTCGCTCTCTCCTCTTTTTTGAAAGGATAGTCCCAGTTACCCTGATAAGTAATTTTGGTGGGTAATTTATCCTCTCCGAAATAACCCATTTCGATATTCATCTGCACATCAAAATCAAACAACATATTGCTGTATTTCATGTCGACATAACGGCCAAGAATATTGAAATTCCGTTTATCAAAAATGGTAACCAGTTCTTTGATCATAATACCGTCTTTCGTCCACTTACTTAAATCAGGTTTAACAGAAACTTTGAAGCGATAGACAGGGATAGAATCCAGATAGGTACCACTTGTAAAACCATAATCATAATACTGGCGCATATTGGCCGAAAATATTTCAGTTTTACTCCCGATGAAAGGTACTTTTATTGGACGACCAGGATTAAAGATTAATGTTTTCAGTTTATCTTTGTAACTTTCGTTCGTCCCTCCTTTCCCATCAGGTTTGGGTGCATTGGGTACAAAATCGGTATTATAAGCATTCATAAAAATGTAATCGAACATTTCTACGGTATATAACTGGTATTTTCCATTTCTTTTATAAATTTTCCCTGTATCCTGTTTTACCAGATATTCCATTTTATAAGGACCACTATTGTTATGGCGGATTTTACGGTAAATTTTTCCATCAACCTTATTCTTTTTATCGTAACTGTAAATCCGGTTTTCGGCAATGAAAGTATAACGTTTCATATCCCTGAACGACTGATAAAAGGAAGTATCGTACATCACCTTTCTGATAAATGTTTCTACATTCAATTTTTCGGCCTTGATATTTACAGCCGAATCGAGTACAATGGTTTTAATGGTATCCGGATTAAAGCGGTTGATTTCCTGAGCAAAAGCTTGCTGAAAGAATGGGATAAATAACAAAAGCAGAAATATTTTTTTCATCTAAGATGGATATGTGTAATGGATGTTTAAGCTGGAGAACGTAAAACGGATGATGGAAGATAGATCATGAAACTTTACGCCTCCATCATCCCTCCTACCTATTTACATCTTCCGCCCTAATTTCCTAGTTGTTTTAAAGCAATATAAGCCATTAATCCGGTCGATATTTTCAAGGCGTCTTCATCCACATCAAATCTTGGTGTATGTACCGAATATTGCGTGTCTTTAGCTGCGTTCCCAGTTCCTAAACGATAAAAACAGGCATCTGTTACCTGTGAGTAGAAAGAAAAATCTTCAGCAGCCATCCAGATATCCAGATCAACCACATTTTCTTTACCCAAAAAATCTTCAGCAAAGGCTCTTGCATTTGCGGTTAGTTTTTCTTCGTTGATTAAAAAGGGATAACCTCTATGGATATCGAAATCGCAGCTTCCACCCATGCTATCGGCAATCCCTTCGGCCATTTTTTTCATGCGTTTGTGCGCTTCATCTCTCCATTCTTCATCGAGGGTCCTGAAAGTACCTTCAATTTTTACTTCGTTCGGAATAATATTGGTTGCGCCATTAGCCGTTACTTTACCAAAAGACAGCACAGATGGAATACGGGGATCGGCATTGCGACTCACGATCTGCTGTAAGGCAATGATGATATGTGAAGCGATTACAACCGGATCGATGTTTTGATGTGGCTGTGCACCATGACCACCTTTTCCGGTTACAGTAACATAAAGTTCATCGGTCGAAGCCATATAAATACCCGAACGGAAACCTACTTTACCGGCATCAATCAATGGCATTACATGCTGGCCAACAATATGATGTGGTTTTGGATTTTCGAGTACACCTTCTTTAATCATAATACTTGCTCCACCAGGCAAAAGTTCTTCAGCAGGCTGAAAAATCAGCTTAATGGTCCCACCGAAATCATCTTTAATCTGATTTAGAATATAAGCTGTTCCTAAAAGCGAAGAGGTGTGTACATCATGTCCGCAGGCATGCATTACACCTTGATTTTTGGAACGATAAGGTTTGTCATTAGCTTCATGGATGGGTAATGCATCCATATCGGCACGTAAGGCAATAACTTTATCAGATGGTTGGTTGCCTTTAATTAAACCCACTACACCCGTATTGGCACAGTCGGTATATTCAATTCCCCATTTTTTTAATTTATCCTTAATGAATAATGAAGTTTCGAATTCTTTAAAAGACAATTCGGGATTGGCATGAATATGTTGACGATAACCCACTACATCATTAAAAATGTGAGCGGCCAGTTCCTGTACTTTATTTTTGATCATTGGTTGTTGTGGTATCTAAAGTTGGTGCATTTATTTTCTCCCTAAAAATAAAAAGTGTAGGGAAAGCTGGTCTGAGTTCGTTGATCAGGCGCTGTGCTTCTAAGCGGCTTCTGAAATCGCCGACCCGAACATAATAATTGGGTTCTTTATAAGTAAGGTAAGTATTTAACTGGGGATATAGCCCTTTAAAACGTGCCTGCTGGTTAAAAACCTCGCGCCGGTCTGAGCCATAAAAAATCTGTACGCGGTAGCCGTAGGACGAAACAATCGGCTTGCCTGGCTTTACCTCACCCGAGGATTTGTAAACCTCCAGCCGCTTGGCAATTAAACTATCAATTAAAGGGTCTTTTATAACAGTCACTTCGCCTTTCTGTGCGAAAGCATTTATGGTAAGAAGCAAGCAGGATATAAAAGTTAATGTTGTTTTCATGGGCAAAATAACTGGCATTTTGGTGAGCGGATGTATTACCTCAATCTTCTTAACAACAAGAATGCCGAAATCGTTGCAAAAATCGGCATTCTTTATGGGTTAAGCAAATCGTTATTATTTGGATAATTTTTTTCGGTTCGTCATTTCGAGCGAAACATAGTGAAGTCGAGAAATCTTTTAGAGTAGGTAATCAGCTAAGTTTAATTCAAAGATTTCTCCATTTCGCTACCGAAGAAAGATCGGCAGCTTCAGTCGAAATGACGACCAATTTTATGTGATGACAGTAATAAAAAAGCCAAATTCCTTACGGACCTGGCTTTAGGAATTATTCCCATTAAGCGGATTAAATTAATTCGCTTTATTGGGTTCTAACGTCAATTCGTAAACTTTTGGGTCGTATTTCATCATCACACCTGTAGCAGTATCAATAATAAAACCAGGAATATTTGAGAATTAGAAATTTGGTTAAAAAAAAGCCCCGACATTTTTTTGTCGGGGCTTAGTATGCTTTGATAGGTTAATTATAAATTGGCACCATGGCAGTTTTTATACTTTTTACCGCTACCGCATGGGCAAGGTTCATTTCTACCAACGGTTGCTTCCTTTCGGATTGGCTGCTGTGGAGCAGCTTCACGTGTATCGCCAAATTCGATTCCTGGCTCTTCTCTGCCAAACTCTTGTTTAGTAGTTTGCAGCTTCGGCTGTTTAACCGGAGCCGGTGCTTCTCTTACCTGATCTGGTTCTTGTTGTACCGGAATACCGCCTTTATATAAGAAACTTACCACCTCTTTATTCACAGCATTAAGCATGTTTTTAAATAAGTTGAAAGCTTCCATTTTATAAATGACCAACGGATCTTTCTGCTCGTAAACCGCATTTTGTACCGATTGCTTCAAATCGTCCATTTCACGTAAATGTTCTTTCCAGCTATCATCAATTAAGGCTAAAACAATGGTTTTTTCGAATGAACGAACCACCTCTTTTCCTTTATTATCAATAGCTTTCTTTAAATCAACAGCTACCTGAATGCCACGGATACCATCAGTAAACGGCACTACAATCTGTTCGATATGCTCACCGCGCTCTTCATATACCTGGGTTAATACCGGTAGCGACTGCTGAATAATAGCCTCTGATTTACGTGCATAAAATGCCTCTGCTTCTTCAAATAACTTTTCTGTTAACTGAGGAATACTGGTTGAAGAGAATTCTTTTTCGGTAATCTCCGTATCTAAAGAGAAGTTTTTGATTACTTCCAGTTTAAATCCGTCGTAATTTGCCTCTTGTTTATATTCGCTCACGATATCTTCAGCAACATCGAAAACCATATTGTTCATATCCACATCTAAACGCTCACCAAATAAAGCATTTTTACGTTTAGCATAAATTACGGTACGTTGCGAGTTCATTACATCATCGTACTCCAACAAACGTTTACGGATACCAAAGTTGTTTTCTTCTACCTTTTTCTGTGCACGCTCGATAGATTTGGTAATCATAGAGTGCTGGATTACTTCTCCATCTTCGATACCCATACGCACCATGATACTAGAAATACGCTCTGAACCAAATAAACGCATTAAGTTATCTTCCAATGAAACAAAGAACTGTGAAGAGCCCGGATCGCCCTGACGACCTGCACGACCACGTAACTGCCTGTCTACACGGCGTGATTCGTGACGCTCGGTACCTACGATAGCTAAACCACCAGCTTCTTTCACACCAGGCCCTAATTTGATATCGGTACCACGACCAGCCATGTTGGTTGCAATGGTTACCGTTCCGGCTTGACCAGCTTCAGCCACGATATCGGCCTCTTTCTGGTGCATTTTAGCGTTCAATACGTTGTGTTTGATACCGCGGAGTTTAAGCATACGGCTTAATAACTCAGAAATCTCTACAGATGTTGTACCCACCAATACCGGACGACCAGCTTTTGGCTCCAATTGACCTGTTTCTGGATTAACCGCAGGAATTAAAGCCCCTTTAGCATCCAATTTAGGTACAGCCCTACCTGTTTGGTCATATTTAACAACTGGTTTGCCATCTTTCTGTTTTACGTTACCTTCTTTATCGGTTTCATATTCAGTTTCGTAATGAGAATATGGGAAAACCAGGTATTGTATCTCTGCCGCAACGGCATTATATTTTTCGCGAACGGTACGATAAACGTAATCCTGCTCATCAATCCTCGAAATATTTCTGTTGGTAGGAATCTCTACCACATCCAATTTATAGATTGACCAAAACTCGCCAGCCTCTGTAGTTGCAGTACCCGTCATACCACAAAGCTTGTGGTACATACGGAAATAGTTTTGTAAAGTTACAGTTGCATAAGTTTGGGTAGCATCTTCAACCTTAACATTTTCTTTAGCCTCAATTGCCTGGTGTAAACCATCAGAGTAACGGCGGCCATCCATAATACGCCCGGTTTGCTCATCAACAATTTTGATTTTTCCTTCGTCGATGATATACTCCACATCGATTTCGAACAAAGTATATGCTTTTAATAACTGATTAACCGAATGGATACGTTCTGCTTTTACAGAATAATCACGCATTAAAGCGTCTTTCTGCATCACCTTTTCTTCTAAAGGAAGGTCAGATTTTTCAAGATCTGCAATTTCGGTACCTACATCTGGCAATACAAAGAAATGAGGATCTTCACCTGATTGGGTAATCAATTCAATACCTTTTTCAGTCAATTCAACCTGGTTGTTCTTTTCATCGATATAGAAGTACAATTCAGAATCTACCTTTGGCATATTCTTAGATTGATCTGCCATGTAGTGGTTTTCAGTTTTTAACAATAAACCACGAATACCCGTTTCACTTAAAAATTTAATTAAAGCCTTGTTTTTCGGCAAACCACGGTACGCACGCAATAAAGCTAAACCACCTTCGCCTTCTTCGGTTCCGCTGTTACCTGCATTGATTAATTTTTTAGCCTCGTTCAACGCTTGTGTTACATAAGCTTTTTGTGCATTAACCAAGCGTTCAATGCGTGGTTTCAACTCATAAAACTCATGTTCATCTCCGCGTGGAATCGGACCAGAAATAATTAAAGGGGTACGGGCATCGTCAATTAAAACCGAATCGACCTCATCCACCATTGCAAAATGCAGTTTGCGCTGTACCAGTTGATCTGGTGTTTGCGACATATTGTCACGCAGGTAATCGAAACCAAACTCATTATTAGTTCCATAAGTAATATCTGCGGCATAAGCCTTTCTTCTGGCTTCTGAGTTTGGCTCATGTTTATCGATACAATCAACACTTAAACCGTGGAATTCAAACAATGGACCATTCCATTCACTATCCCGACGGGCCAGGTAATCATTCACCGTTACAATATGTACTCCTTGACCAGCCAATGCATTTAAGTAAGCTGGTAATGTACTTACCAGGGTTTTACCTTCACCGGTAGCCATTTCGGCGATTTTACCACTGTGCAATACAATACCACCAATTAACTGTACATCGTAATGTACCATGTTCCAGGCTACTTCTGTTCCGGCAGCATCCCATTTATTGGCCCACTGTGCTTTATCGCCAACAATTTTTACATTGTTTTTTCTTGCAGCATAATCCCTATCAAACTGGGTTGCGGTAACCTCTAAATAATCGTTTTCACTTAAACGGCGTGAAGTTTCTTTAATTACAGCAAAAGCTTCAGGAAGGATTTCCAGAAGTACCTTTTCCAGTTCAGTATCACGGTCTTTACCTAAGGCATCAACCTGATCATAAATTGCCGTTTTTTGGTGAAGATCTAATTCTTCGCTTTCTGCCTCAGCTTTTAGTGCCGAAATTTTCTCATCAATATCAGCTAAAAAAGCTGATATTCTTTCTTTAAATTCAATGGTTTTGCCACGTAACTCATCGTTGCTTAAGGCAGATAATTTACTGTAGTGTTCGTTAATTTTAACCACTAATGGCTGTATAGCCTTTATATCTCTTTCTGATTTACTTCCGAAAATCTTCGCTAAAAATCCTAACATTATGTTTTAAATCGTATTTTATTATTAAAAAATGGGTGTGTTACAACAACTAAGCCATTGCCTTTATTAAGTCAGTTTGGCAGTTATTGGTTTAATGGGGTTTAAATCTCAAAAGATTTTTTAGAAAGAAAGAGAACTATGGACTATTGTTTTTTGGTTTTTTTCTGATGGTTAAATCAGCAATTACCTGATCTGCACTTACATATTTAGCCACTTTTAATGGAGCTTGCGTTCCGATTAAAGCTAACTTAGTGTACGATAACAAATAAGGATTACGGTCTTCATTGAGCTGAACCGAGGCTTTACCACTTGCGTTAACGCAAATATTATGCTCATTACAATATTCATTTAATATCCTTAGCCCTTCAACACGTTCGGCTTTTGCTAAATGTGTTAAGCTAAAAAATACAAGCGATATGGTAACAAAGTGTTTCATTAATTGCGGCAAAGCTAGTTTTAATCTTTTATAAAAAGAAATTACTGCGTTGCAAAAAGCATACCTCAATTTTTAGCCTTCCCTCACAAAACAATTACATCACAATCTTGAATAATGGAATCATCCATACAAAAGCGTAAATTACCGATACCCTACTCATAAATTTTGGAGATATATGTTAATTTGTTTATGCTTAAGAAAATAAATTTCAGAATAATTATTCAGATCGTTGCTGCTGTATTTTTGTTAAGTCTGCCACTTTTTATCATTGCAGATCACGACATCAAATACATCGTTACGGGGCCCGGCTTAGTTCAATATATCCTTTTTTGCCTGATTTTTATTTCGATTTACTTTCTACATAGCCTATATCTGTTTCCAAAATTGTACGGCAAATCTCGGCACATTTTATACGTGTTAGGATTACTCATCATCCTAGCCGGCATCATATGGTTAAGGCCCTTTGATAAATTCATTTTCCAAAACCGAAATTTTACTGAACATACTACGGGTTTCGATCGGCCTCCGTCGCCTCCAGATCATAAACAGGTTCCGCCATTTGAAGGTCAGCGATTTCCTCCTGGTCATGAAAGAGGCACCAATACAGGACCAAGCGTTGATGTAGCAAGTGTTTTTCTTTTTTTCCTGACGATTATTATCAGTTTTACAAAAGAAACAAATAAACAATTAAGCCTGACAACCCAAAGAGCACTTATTGCAGAAGCAGAAAAAGCACAGGCTGAACTATCTTTTCTAAAAGCACAGGTCAATCCACACTTTTTGTTTAATACATTAAATAACATTTACACACTTGCCATAATCAAAGATGAAAATACAGCACCTTCCATCATGAAACTATCCAGTATTATGCGTTACATCACTGATGAGACAGGAAACGATTTTGTAAGGTTACAACAGGAACTGGATTGTATTACAAATTTTATTGATTTACAAAAATTAAGGCTAACTAAAAAAACAACACTATTATTTGAACTGGAGGGTGATTTTGAAAATAAAAAAATTGCCCCCCTCATATTGATGGCTTTTACTGAAAATGTTTTTAAATATGGCATCAGCAACCATCATAGCAACAAATTAATTATTAAAATTTTCAGCCGGCAAAATTCGTTAATCTTATTCTGCCAAAACAATTTATATCCTGAGAAGATCAATACCGAAAGAAGCGGGATAGGTTTAGAAAATACAAGGCGACGTTTAAATCATATCTATAAAAACATGCACATTTTAACTATTGATACCAGCCAGAACCTGTTTACTGTTAATTTAACAATTCAATTATAATGACCAAAATCTTAAAATGTGTGGTTGTTGACGACGAGCCATTGGCAGCTGCGCTGATCAGAAGTTATATAGAGGCTTCTGATAATCTTCAAATCGGAGGTGTGTTTGAAGACGCCATTGCGGCGGCTGAATATTTAAACAAGCATAAAACAGACCTGCTCTTTTTGGACATAAACATGCCTGACATTACGGGGATAGATTTATTTAAATCGTTAAAGAATAAACCTATGTTAATTTTTACAACAGCTTATAAAAACTTTGCCTTTGAAGGTTTTGAACTCGAAGCCATTGATTATTTGCTTAAACCGATCGATTACCCAAGGTTTAAAAAAGCGGTAAATAAGGCAAAAGAATTTTATCATTATCAAAATGAAAAGCAGCATGAAGACTTTATAGAAAGCATATTTGTTCATTCGGAATACAGGCTTATTAAAATAAATCTACCTGATATTTTATTCATTGAAAGCCTGGAAGATTATATCAAAATACATCTGCAGGGAAGCAAAATGGTTTTAACTTTAATGCCATTAAAAAAAATAACGGAGAAATTACCTGCTGATCGCTTCAAACGCATACACCGAAGTTTTGTAGTATCGCTACAAAAAATCAAAGCCATACACAATCGTAAAATAGAGCTAATTACCGGGGAAGTATTACCTGTTAGCGACAGTTATGTAGAAGTGATAAACGAATGGAAAAACAGTTAGGCTATTTCTTAACACTTTTTAACTAAAACTCAGTTTATCGATACAAAAGTTCTCTACGTCGGCACACCCTTGTCTGTTTTATAGAATCTTTCGAATTTAGAATCTGTAACTAACAAGAAGATAACAGCAATGGAAAGAAAAAATTTTATTCGGAGTTTAATGATTGGAGCAATCTCTACTCCTGTAATAATTGACGCCTGTAAAAAAAACAGTGTTACAGATGAAACTTCAGCAGGTTCGGGAACAGCGGGAACAACTACAAGTACAAACGGAACCTGTACTGTAGCACCAACTGAAACGGAAGGGCCTTTTCCCACAAAAGTACCTGCATCATACGTTCGCAGTGATATTACCGATGGACGTACAGGTTACAAAATGACAGCTAAAATTACGATTGGCAACTTGAATAACAGTTGCGCTGGTTTGGCTGGTGCGATAGTAGATATCTGGCATTGTGATGCAGAGGGAAATTATTCTGAATATGGCGGATCAGGCATGCAAAACACTAATTACCAGTCGGTTCATTTTTTAAGAGGCCGCCAAATTACCGATTCAAATGGATTAGTAACCTTTACTTCGATTTTTCCAGGCTGGTATACCGGTCGGGCAACGCACATACATGTACATGTTTACAATGCCTCGGGAACTTCCTTAAATGTAACACAAATTGCTTTTCCTGAAGGTAGCGGTACTGCACTGGCACTGGTAAACGGTTACGCTAAGGGCATGAACGGATATACTTACAATAATGCAGATAATGTTTTTAGTGACGACAAAACAGGAGTACAAATTGCAAATGTCACCGGAACAATAGCTGCTGGTTTTGAACTGACCTTTAAATTAAACGTCAAAGCATAATAAATTTCACTGTTTGTTTTTATTCGGACGTTGAGTATTATGCTTAACGTCTTTTTCTATCTCTCAAAATGGCAAAAAAAATAATCACCTTGTGTTACCGCAAAATAATTGATGCTGAAAACACAAATTTGTGGGATAAGTATGTACACCAAGACAGTTATACAGAATTTAAAATGCAGGCTCAGCTTTATAACCGGAAAGGGCAATACAATACGTTTGCCGAGCTAGTTTTAAATGTTCCTGCTGCTGAAAAACTTGATTTTCTGGTTAGCGCATCCATTACAGGTTACTTACAACAATTAAAAAACATTATTCCCGATGTACTCGATAATTTAGGAAAACGTTTTTTAACATTTGAAAATTTTAAGTTTGAAATTATTAATTCTGATATCAATGATATTAGAAAACACAAAGTTGGCGTTAACTTTTTTTCTACACCGATGGTGTGGCATGATACAATTGGCGATCAGTTGCTCGTATCCCGGTTTAAAGAAAATGAAGAAAAAGAAATTTTGACTAATCTTTTTCCCATCCAAAAATTTGTAAGCATTTACGCTATTCAGACAATTGAGTGATTTATGGAATTAATTCCCGGCAAAATATATTTAGCAGATCAGCGCGGGTTGACTGAAACGCAGGTATTAAGAAGATACAGCACCTTTAATTTCGAAAATTACTACAACGAGCATAAAGAACCTTTTGGAAATTTATTTTTATGTAATGACGAGTCGATTATAGGTGGAAAAATTACTTTCTTTCTTTGCAAAGAGAATTCACTTCAGGTATTTATACCAATTACAGGCGGAATAGATCTTGTTGCGAATGGAAAAGAATTTGCTGTAGACACCGGACAGATACAGGTATTGAACATGGGAAAAGGCGAGGTGCTGGGAATCAGCAATCCCTATCAGAATGACATGATCAACTACATTCAGTTTGGGATTAAAACGGATATGTTTTTAATGCGGGCTAGTGAGATGCTTTTCGACTTCGATTTTGAGCAAAACCATTTGATCGAGATTATTGCCAACACAAAACTACCCTTTAAGTTAAGTGCAGGGATCTTCGCTGGCAGAGAAGAGGTGATTTATAAATTGCAAAGTCCAAACCACCAGCTTTATACTTTTATTATTGACGGTGCCTTTGAAATTGAAGGTCGGTTAATGCATGCAAGAGACGGCCTGGCACTCTGGAATATTGAGCAGGTAGAACTGGAAGCATTAAGTAATAATGCGATTGTGTTTGTGCTGGAACTTGGATTTTAGTTTTTATACGGCCATTCTGAACACAGTCAAGAATCTTTAACTTACTAAATAGATTCTGAAAACAAGTTCAGAATGGCGGATTGCATGTAAAAGAACTCCTCCATCACTCATCCTCAATATTCCCTCTTCCATCATTTAAAAACCACCTCAGTGGCACCATAACCAAACTTTTCTTTTCTGGCGTCCATGTAAGTTTTTACATGCGGGTTTTTACTGATCAGTTTATGGATTTTATCTCTTAAGGTACCGTTACCCGAACCATGGATAAAAACGATCTTATCAAAATGATGTACCACAGCAGCATCCATCGCCGTTTGAAAATGATTGATCTGGATTTGCAGCATTTCATCAGCTTCTAAAAAATGATGATCATCTCTTAGCTTTTCGATGTGCAGATCAATTTCTTTTTGTGGCGCTTCAACTGTTCTTTTCTCCTCCGATGATTTAAAGAAACTTTCCTTTAACTTCTGCGGATCAATGAATACCGGAACTAGATCATCCAAGCGGATCAGCCAACCTTTATTCCTCAACTGAGGCAATTCCTTTTGCTCGGTACTAAAATCTTTTGCCCTGAACTTTTTACGGATCACCAATGGATCGATAGGTTTCACATCAGCTTTACTAAATACTAAAACCTGAAAGTTGAATTCTGGCCAAAGGTCAAGATCTGCTAAGGATGCAGAATAAACCAAAGTGGAACTGTAAGATTCAATTATCCCATGAAAAGCACCGGCATATTTCCCTTTACGATCAGTGCTTAAGCCTACCAATAAAATGTTTGGCGAATGATTCTGGAGATGAAAGTGTACCACATTACCTGCTTTATCATCGGTAGCAACGGCCACATAAATGCCATTTTCGATTTCGTTAGTGCTCGGGATATTCACCTGGATGGGTTTAGGAGAATCTAATTCTTCAGCAACCACACCATGACCATGCACAGAAGTTAAATTACTTACTGCAACAGGTATTTCGAAACCATCTTCATCGGTAACTCCCAAAGTTTGTGCATCAATAATTTTGGTTACATAACCTTCACGTTTTTCATCAACAAAACGCACAAAATCTCCCAGTTTAAATTTCATTTCTATTATTTTTTAACCGCAAAGGCACAAAGTACACAAAGATTATAAGCAGTTTGTATTAAAATGTCTTGCATGAACCTACTTACTACTTTGATCATATAGCTTTTTGGCAAGGGTTTTCAATCTAATTCATTGATTCAATCATTCGGACTCCTGACTTCCGACTTCTGACTTCTGACTTCTGACTTCTGACTCAACTAATGTCGCGTATCGTTCCCGTGGTAAATGCTCAGGTAACTTTCATATCTCGAAACCGCAATTTCACCTTCATTTACGGCTTCAATAACAGCACAGCCTGGCTCGTTAATGTGCCTGCAATTGTTAAAGCGGCAATTGTGCGAAGTTTTGAAAATTTCTCTAAAAAAATGCCCCAATTCTTCTTTTTCGATATCGATTACACCCAATTCCCTGATTCCCGGAGAATCTACAATGAAACCACCTTGTGGCAGTTCGAACATTTCGGCAAAAGTAGTGGTATGCTGCCCCTTATCGCTCCAGTCAGAAACCTCTCCTGTCCTCAAATCCCGGTCAGGCATTAATGCATTGATTAAGCTTGACTTCCCGACACCTGAATGCCCCGATATTAAAGTAATTTTATCAGTAATCAATTCCTGGATGACCGAAATATTAATACCCTTTAGCGCGGAAACTTCGTAACAGGCGTAGCCGATATTTTCATAGATATCTTTAAATTCCTGCAGAATTTCCAAACCTTCTTTACTAAACAGATCAAGTTTATTAAATACCAATACCGCCGGTACATCATAGGCTTCTGCGGTAACCAAAAAACGATCTATAAAGCCTAAAGAGGTACGGGGTGAAGCAAGTGTAACCACCAGCATGGCCATATCTAAGTTAGCAGCCAATATTTGCGCCTGCTTACTCAGGTTTATCGATTTGCGGATGATGTAGTTTTTACGGGGCAACATCTCGTTGATCAAACCCTGGTTGCTATCCTTTTCCAGGTCAAATTTCACACGGTCACCAACCGCAATCGGGTTGGTGGTTTTAAGTCCTTTAATCCTGAATTTGCCTACAATCCTACAATCATAGCGCTCACCATTATCGGCCAGAACACTATACCAGCTCCCTGTAGATTTAATAACTAATCCCTGCATATTTGCAGTAAAGGTATGAATATGATTTCATTGGTAGAAGTAGCTGGCCTTGATAAAGTTTGTATATTAATGATGGAGAATAAAAAGGAATACAAACATTTCCGCTATATATTTTCTTATCCATTAAATATCTTACATAAATCCAACGCTTTAAAAGGCAAAAAACCTAAATTTGCGACAACAAAATCAAAAATATAATGAGTTTCAGAATAGAACACGATACCATGGGCGAGGTACAGGTACCTGCAGACAAATACTGGGGTGCACAAACCGAACGCTCACGCAATAACTTTAAAATCGGTCCGGAAGGTTCGATGCCAAAAGAAATTATACACGCTTTTGGATACCTGAAAAAAGCAGCAGCACTTGCTAATACCGAACTTGGCGTATTATCGGCAGAAAAAGCAGATTTAATTGCCAAAGCATGTGATGAAATTATTGCCGGACAGTTAGATGATCAGTTTCCTTTGGTAATCTGGCAAACAGGTTCGGGTACACAAAGTAACATGAATGGTAATGAGGTAATTGCAAACCGTGCCCATGTGATTAACGGTGGTTCACTAGCTGACGACAAAAAAATACTTCACCCAAATGATGATGTAAATAAATCACAATCATCAAACGATACGTATCCAACTGCAATGCACATTGCAGCCTATAAACTTACGGTAGAAAATACCATTCCGGGTTTAGAAAAACTAAGAAATACCTTAGCCCAAAAAGTAGAAGAGTTTAGTACGATTGTTAAAACAGGCCGTACGCACTTTATGGATGCAACTCCGTTAACTTTAGGTCAGGAATTTTCGGGTTATGTACAACAGATTGATAACAGCATCAGGGCAATAAAAAATGCTTTGGTTATGGTTGCCGAACTGGCTTTAGGCGGAACTGCTGTTGGTACAGGCTTAAATACCCCAAAAGGATACGATGTTTTGGTGGCTAAAAAAATTGCAGATTTAACGGGGTTGCCTTTTGTTACCGCTCCTAATAAATTTGAGGCTTTAGCAGCACATGATGCTATGGTAGAACTTTCTGGCGCATTAAAACGCACAGCGGTTGCCTTGATGAAAATAGCCAATGATGTGAGAATGTTAAGTTCTGGTCCACGTTGCGGTATTGGCGAAATTGTAATTCCAGATAATGAACCGGGATCGTCTATCATGCCAGGAAAAGTGAATCCTACGCAACCAGAGGCTTTAACCATGGTTTGTGCCCAGGTAATCGGTAATGATGTTGCAGTTTCAGTAGGTGGTTTAAATGGTCACTTTGAACTGAATGTATTTAAACCTTTAATCGCCGCTAATGTGTTACAATCGGCACGTTTAATTGGTGACGCCTGTGTTTCTTTTACAGATAAATGTGCGGAAGGAATTACCGCTAATTTACCTGAAATTGAAAAACACCTTCAAAATTCTTTAATGTTGGTTACGGCTTTGAATCCACATGTGGGTTATGAAAATGCAGCTAAAATTGCGAAGAAAGCCCATAAAGAAAATAAAACGTTAAAAGCAGCAGCTGTAGAGTTGGGATTATTAAACAATGAGCAGTTTGATGAGTGGGTACGCCCGGAAGATATGGTTGGCAGCTTGAAATAAATTAGACGGGTCGTCATTCGCAACCCGATTGGGAATCTTAATGCGATACGTTTTAAGATTCCCGCCTGCGCGGGAACGACGTCACTTTTAAAATTATTTTCCAAATCAATACGGTTAAATAAACACAGGTAATATGAGTTCAATACTTGCTAACCTTTTAAGCTTGATATCCATCATTCCACCTTTTATTGTATTTGGAGCCTGTTGCTTTCTTCTAATAAAAAAATCTTCTGCCGAAGCCATGTTGATGGCTATGGGATCTGGCATTAGCCTGATAATTAATATACTGTATACCTTTGTGCCATCGCTCCTGGCAGCGCAAAATTTGAAACTTACAGAAATTACAAAATACTATTCTATTGGTGGTATTATCGGTTTTATGGACGGAATCTGTTTCGCTGCAGGATTTTTAATCTTGGTTATTAATACCGTTAAAAAGAATAAGGCCATCTCCGATCAGTTCGCAAAAAGCACAGATTATAACCATGAGTAAACCGCAATTAGGATTAGGGCACTGTTACATCTTTCTTTTTACATTATCCATTTTATATTTGGCCTGTAGCCCACGTCCGAATATTCAGGGCAAGGGTGAGGATTTTATGCAAGGCGTTTGGAATGAAGATGCTGTTGCTTTTAGTCATAAATTGAGCAATTATACACAACACCATTTTAAGTTTACCTGCGATTCAGTTTATATCGATATGGTTACCCATAGTAAAGTAAATTTTTATGAGGATTCCTGTTACAATAATGGTATTTGGAAAGAATATGCAAAAGGTGTATATGTAATAAAAGGTGATACGTTATTTATAGGTGCAACCTTTACACATGCTAATTATAAACAAAAAATATCAGGTTGCTACCGCATCGGCCGATACGAAAAAAATTTCCTGATCAATAAAAAATCTGCAGATACATTATTATTGGAAAGTTTAAACGATCAGCGCGAAATTAAACTAACACTTAAAGAAAAAATTACCTGCGTACCAAAAGAATTATAAAAATGATTTTAACATCAATCAAAAAGAAATTAACCATTACTTTAACCCTAGGTTTTTTAGCCTATTTTCCTATCCAGGCAAATGCATGGGGCACCATCGGCCATCGTGTAGTTGGCGAAATTGCTGATGGTTATTTAAAAGCGAAAACACGCAAGGCCATTCAAAGTATTTTAGGCTACGAAACTTTGGCCATGTCGGCCAATTGGGGCGATTTTATCAAATCAGATTCTACTTATAACTATATGTACAACTGGCATTTTGTTAATCTTCCGGCAGGATTAGATAAAAATGGGGTATATCAATTTTTAGAAACTGATAAAAAGCCAAATCTTTACAACAAAATCCCTGATCTAATTGCCATTTTAAAGAAAACAGGCAGTACGGCTTCCGAAAAGAAACTGGCCTTGCGCATGTTGGTTCATCTTGCCGGAGATTTATGCCAGCCCATGCACGTTGCCCGTAAAGAAGACTTGGGTGGTAACCGCGTTTCGGTATTATGGTTCAATGAGAAATCAAATATCCACAGGGTTTGGGATGAACAGTTGATCGAATACCAACAGTTAAGTTATACAGAATTTGCAAAGGCCATTAATCACCCTTCGGCCATGCAGTTATATAACTGGCAAAATACAAGTCTCAGAGATTGTGTTTATGAATCTTATGGCATCTGCAATAAGATTTACGAAACTACTAAACCAGATGCTAAATTGAGCTACCGCTATAATTTCGACTGGGTGGAAACCCTTAACGAGCAGTTATTAAAAGGTGGTGTACGTTTAGCTAAAATGCTGAATGATATTTACGCATAAAGAATAAGTTACAGGACAATTTCAATGACGATAAGTCCCTAAGACTTATCGTCATTGCGAGAAGGCTTTTTCAGCCGGCGAAGCAATCTGTAAAACAAAAAGCCCTGCTTCGAAAGATTGCTTCGTCGTTCCTCCTCGCAATGACTATTATTTATAGTAATCCATCACAGATAACCTTTGAAGGACTATTGTTTACTTTTAAAGCACAATAACAATGAAAATTTTAATGGTTTGCCTTGGTAACATCTGCCGTTCGCCTTTAGCTGAAGGCATTATGCGCCATCTGGCAGATGAACAAAACTTAAACTGGGAAATCGCTTCGTCAGGAACGGGCAACTGGCATATTGGTCAGGCACCAGACCACAGAAGTGTATCCGCAGCCAAAGCGTTGGGTTATGATATCAGCAAACAACGGGCGCAGCAGTTTAACCCTTCGATGTTCGACTATTATGACCTGATTTTGGTTATGGATAAGAAAAATTTGGCAGACGTTAAAAACCTGGCCAAAACAGATGGAGAGCGGAAAAAGGTTAAACTTTTTCTAGATAACGGCGAAGTTACAGACCCATACTGGGATAATAGCCTATTTAGCCCAGTTTGTAAGCAAGTTGAAGAAAGATGTATGGAGATTATCAAACAACTTTCTTAAATTTAAAGCTTATAATCTATCATACTAACCAAGTAAAAGAAAAAATGAAAAAATACCTGTCCATATGCTTATTAGTTGCAACAGTAATTTTATTTCAAAGCTATACCACAGCGAAGAAATCGGCAAAAGTTTTAGTTTTCTCCAAAACAAAAGGCTTTAGACACAACTCCATCGAAACAGGAAAAGAGGTGATTCAAAAATTAGGTAATGAACATCATTTTGAAGTTGATACAACAGAAAATGCTGCCGTTTTCACCGAAGATAACCTAAAAAAATATGCTACCATTATTTTCCTGAATACCACAGGCGATGTATTGGACGACAAACAACAGGTCGCTTTCGAACGATACATCCAGGCAGGCGGAGGTTACGTGGGCATTCATGCAGCAACAGATACGGAGTACGATTGGCCTTGGTATGGCAAATTGGCTGGTGCTTATTTTATCAGCCATCCAGCTGTTCAGGAAGCCAGATTTGTGGTTAAAGATAAAAAACACCCTTCGACAAAATTCCTTACCGATTCCGTGTGGATGAGAAAAGATGAACTGTATAATTTTAAGAATATCAACCCAGACATTAAAGTGCTGATTAACTTAGACGAAAAATCGTACACTGGCGGTAAAAATGGTGATTTCCATCCATTTGCCTGGTACCACAATTTTGATGGCGGAAGAGCTTTTTATACTTGTATGGGCCATACTAAAGAAGGCTGGACTGACGATAAATTCCAAAAACATTTATGGGGAGGCATTGAATACGCCATAGGCGGACAAAAGAAATTGGACTACAGTAAAGCCCATTCAAAATTTTAATTTAAGTTGAGCTTGCCAATAGTTAACTGGCAAGCTCAACTTATCCCTTCTCTGAATATAACAATATTTTAAGCCTTATTTGTTTTCTTGGTAACCAAATAAATATAATTCAGCATACAAAAAGAAGCTACCGCTCCAAAGGTATGCCATAAGAAGTGTGTGCCGATACTCAACACATCCCATTTATCTGCAATGCGGAAAGTCAAGGCAAAGATGAATGTAATTAAGGCAAAGCCAACCCATTTGCCATTTTTCCAACCTGTTTTGATCAAATAACCAACTACCGGAAATAAAACCAGCGCGGCCATAAAAGCATAATTGATATTGATAAAAATCTGAAAATCGCCATTATTAAAAAGCCTCCGTACGTAAAACTGAAAAATGGCGTATGCCACTACAATTAAAACCGCAAAATACCATTTGGTCAGCTTGGACAGAAAGTAGACACCGGCCGAAAGGCACAAAAGCATAATCGGCATCCAATCCATCATAATAAAGATCGGCCAGCGCCTCAACCCATGGTAAGTAGTGCCTCCAATACCACCAATATAAAGCAGCACCAATGCAATACTTAAGAAGGTATGCTGTTTAAAATTACCCCACAGTTTAATTGTCCAATATATCGCTATAGCCAGGAAAAAGCAACTTGTTAGGGTGTTTAAAGGCTCTGGAAACAATTGGCTCAGATTGGTCTCTGCATATACTGTACCTCCATCAGGAGGATTTTGATTGAAAGCACTCATGTTTAGTTAACGTATGATGAAAATAAATGTTTGACAGATCAGTGTAACACTCAAGATGTAAAAATAATTTCATATTCACATTTTCAACAGGTTAAATATTGGTTAACACTTACCATCAGCAATATTAATTATTTGTACTTTAGTTGAATCTAAGCTATAAGCATATGAAACCCTTATTGATCCTTTTTTTACTTCTTTCCTCAGCAATTTATGCCCAAACACCACCTCAACCCTATGGTTCGCTACCATCAAAAAGGCAATTGGCCTGGCATGATGTGCAAGTTTATGGCATCATGCACTTTACACCAACTACTTTTGAAAATAAAGAATGGGGCTTTGGTGACGCTGATCCAAAAATATTTAACCCTACAGATTTTAATGCCGACCAAATTATTAAAGCGGCTAAAGCAGGTGGTTTGAAGGGCATTGTTTTGGTGGCCAAACACCATGATGGTTTTGCTTTGTGGCCAACTAATACTACAACATATAATATCAGCAAAAGTCCGTTCAGAGGAGGAAAAGGAAATTTAGTTAAAGAAGTAGAACTGGCCGTACGTAAAAACGGTTTAAAGTTTGGGGTTTACTGTTCGCCATGGGATAGAAATAACCCCCTATACGGTACAGATAAATATCTGGCTGTTTATCAGGCACAATTAAAAGAACTTTACAGCAATTTTGGAGAACTTTTTATGAGCTGGCATGATGGTGCTAACGGTGGAGACGGCTATTATGGTGGCGCCAAAGAAAAACGTTCCATAGACAATACCACCTATTACGATTGGAAAAATACCTGGGCCATTACACGCAAAATGCAACCAATGGCAAATATATTTAGCGATATCGGTTTAGATATCCGCTGGGTAGGCAATGAAGACGGACATGCTGCACCAACCTCCTGGGCAACTTTCACCCCTATGGCTCCGGACGGCAAAAGTGTAGCAGTACCCGGACAGGCAAATTACCCCCAAAGCCCTGAAGGAATCAGAAATGGAAAATTTTGGATGCCGGCAGAATGTGATGTTCCGCTTAGAAAAGGATGGTTCTATCACCCTAATGAAAAGCCAAAAAGCCCAGAAGAGTTATTTGATCTGTATTTAAAAAGCGTTGGTCGTGGGGCAGGTTTAGACCTGGGTTTAGCACCCGATAACCGTGGTCAACTTCATGATGATGATGTTACTGCACTGAAAACTTTTGGCGACATGGTTAAACATACTTTCGGGCATAACCTGGCCAAAAATGCATCGATTAAAGCAAGCAATAGCAGAGGGAAAAAGTATGATGTTGCTATGCTTCTGGATGGCAATAGAGAGACTTACTGGGCCACTCAAGATGCTATGCACCATGCAAGTTTAGAACTGGATCTGAAAACGGCTAAAACCTTTGATATTATTAGCCTGCAAGAGTACATTTCCTTAGGTCAGCGGATAGAAGCCTATACCATTGAAATATTCCAAAACAGCGCCTGGAAAAAGGTTTATGATGGCACAAGTATTGGAGCGAAACGCCTGGTTAAATTGGATAAACCTGTTACAACCAATAAAGTAAAAATAAACATTACGAAATCGCCTGTTTGTATTACACTTAGTGAAATTGGGCTGTATAGAAAAGCTCAGTAAAGCCCTTATTCTTCTACTTTATAAATGATTTCGAATACCTTTCACTAAAAAATGATTTAAACTCCAACCAGGATTTTTGATAGCTTGTTTTCGACAATTAAATACGAAAATCGGCCAAAGGAATATGCTTCTCAATCTTAGGTGAGTAACCCCAACTGAACAACATAGCGCATTAGATTTTTTTCGCTACTAAGATAATATAAGGAGATAGATTTTTGCTTTCGAATGGGATAATCTTTGTAAATACTTTACCAGCCAGCCAAACCGTTTTTTTAAATAGACGAACACCTGCTGATTTTTGATCTTCGTTTTCCAACCAAACGCTGAAGCGTCCAAAGTAACCCGATTTTACTTCTTTAAGACCAGCCTGTTCACAAATTGATTTTAACAGGGATGGATCCATACTATCAATATTGTGTTTGTTGTAATTTTCTCTATCGAAATTCTTTTGAAACCAGCCATTAACCGCCTTAAAATTTGGTAGCGTAATAAACAACGTTCCACCAGGCTTCACAAAAGCTATGTGCCTGTTAATGATATCGGCTGTATCGTTAAAATGTTCAATTAAACCGCAGCTTAGTACAAGATCGTATTGCTTTTCGGGTGTGTAATTAAAAAGATCGGTTTCGATAATATGAATATCCTTTTCTATCAGATCATTCTTTTCCAAAAGTTCTTTTACCACTGGCGGATGAACAAAATAATCAAGAAGGGTAACGTCAAGTTTAAAATATTTTTTCAGGAACACAGCGTAATAACCAGGAAAACCACCTAACTCAATGGCCGTCTTCACCTGATCTTTCCGGATAACATCAGCCAGTTGCTTGTGAAATAGATAGTTAGCAGGTAATTGAACCGCTAGTCCTTTTTTACTTTCCCAATAATTTACCCAAAAAGCCCTGTCGGTTAATAAATTTGCCATGTTTTAAACAATTCCAGGTTCAAAGAAACGGAAAAATTTGGTTAAGTGCCTAAAATGGTTAATTGTTTAATGATGAAGTGTTTCAAACCCGAAAGGTTCTATCGCTGAATTATCAAATTGTTTTATTGTTGGATCAGGCACAGTAAAGCAATCCAACAATAAAACAATTGCCTGTTATTTTAAATCTTTTAAAATCTCCGCCACTGCTTTTTCCAGTTGAGGGTCTCTATCTGCGAGGCGATCTTCAAAAGTATTTTTAACAAAAATATCGGGCTTAACGCCCTCCTTTTCAATATTTTTACCATCCATGGTATAACAGCCCCAAGATGGTAAACGGTAAGAAGAACCATCAACCAAACCCTTAGCCGAAGTAAAAATAATCCACCTGTAAGTTTCTGTACCAATAATCTTACCCAGTTTCAATTGCTTAAAACCTGCAGCCGTCATTTCTGCATCACTTAAAGCTTGTTCGTTAATGAGCAATACGATAGGCTTCGCAGCCGGACCAAAATTACTTTGCGGAGCCATTTTACCACCACGGTATTTCCATTTCAGGTAAGGACGCTGTGAAAGGAACTTTAACACGTCATCATGCACATTTCCACCGGTATTGTATCGCAGATCGAGAATAATGGCTTCCTTATTTTCTTCCTGGGCCACCATATCCAAAAGGAAATTTTCTAGTTCACCACTACCCATATTTTTCATATAAGAATAAGCGATGCGGTTATTGCTCCATTTATCTACATTTTTATGGTTTTGGCTAATCCATTCATCATAAAGATTTCCCCGTAGTGTACCCGCACTTTCAGGATGTATATTAACATAAACATCCTTTCCATTGCGTTTAAATGTTAATGTCATTTCCCGATCTAATGATGGTTTGCTGAAATAATAATCGCGATCTATTTTTTCATCTACTTTAACCCCGTTTACTTCCGTTAAAATATCGCCGGCTAAAATATTGTTTCCAGCGCGGGCAGCATTACTTTTAGCTGCGATACGTTCTACCTTTAAAGGATTTTCATTGTCGAAGATAATGCCGGTTTCATTGGTAATATAAGTGAGGTTTTTGCGCTCCTCTGCACCTGCACTGTTAAAACCCATGTGGGAAGAGTTGAGTTCGCCGAGCATATCGTTTAATAAAATCCTTAAATCACTTCTGTTATTCACATAAGGCAGATATGCGGCGTAACGTGCTCTCATTTTATCCCAATCTACACCATGAAATTTTTCGTCGTAAAAATTTTCGTCTAAACCTACCCAGGTTTCATAAAACATCTGGTTAAACTCGGCATTTAGGTTTCTGGTAAATTTATAGCCATGATCTACCCGATCGAGCTTATTTCCTTCCAGGGTATATCTGTTAATTGCACCTCTTGATAAAACGAAAAATTTATCCCCTGCAGAAATAATGGAGTAATCACCACCATCAGCAACTTTTTCAGTTTTATTAGCTTCAAATGGCTCGATCGTGGTACGATATAGGCCTGGCGTACCACCTTCGTGATTAGATGAATAAAAAACATAAGTTTTATCGCCCTTTGCATAAACATCTGTTCCGTACTGGCCACCAAAAGAAGGGCCAATCAATTCTATTCTATCTAGTAGATCTTCAGTATTAATAGTAATGACATTGGCTGGCTTAGGTGTAGGTTTAACTTCGGTTTTCTTTTTGGCCGTATCGGTTTTGGCCTTTTTGTCATTTTTATTTTCAGGCGCTGCAGGCTTAACATCCATTGGCGCTGGCTTACTTTCTTTAAACAGATCATCGAATTTATCAGAACGATAAGGCTCATCGTAGTTGTTTAAAGCCATGCGGTAAATATGTGCATTTTGCATCCCCGTTGGATAAGACGGCTTGGTACGGGCACTGGTAAAAAAAATATATTTGCCATCTGGAGACCATGCCGGACTGGTTTCGGTAACACCAGTGTTCGTTAAGTTAATGGTTTTATTATTTTTGATGTGATGCACCATGATATCCTGTTCAAAATTCCGATATACCGTGAAAAGCACATATTCGTCATTTGGAGAAAAACTTGGTGTTGCGTTCTGTATGGCCCAAAACTCATCGGTTACCAAAGTTTTGGCATCAAAAGTTTTTAGGTCCATCAGTTTGAGCTCATTCCTGCCGCTTAAATAAACGGCCATGGTTTTGCTTTTGTTTAAAGTGATATCGCGGACGTTCGCTTTATCTTTTGTAAGCTGTTTTACCGTACCTTTTCCATCACCTGTAATGATAAACCAGTTTTGGTAACCATTAATGGTTTGACTGAACAGAATTGTTTTATTATCGGCCAGCCATTTACATTCCAGGGCACGTTCGCCACTATTGGTAATTTGCCGGATAAACTTTCCATCGGCATCGCTCACAAATACTTCACCACGCGAAATGAATGCCATTTTTTTTCCATCTGTTGCAACATCAAATGCAGAAATATTTCCGCGGACATCATACTCCTGCTCCTTGCTTAACACCTGATTGCGCGAAGTACTCATATTGATTTTCGCCGTTTTCTTCGAAGCCACATCATAGGTGTATAACTGATAATCTTTCTCGAACACGACCGTAGTTCCATTGGCCGAAACGAACGGACGTTTAATGGAGGTATCGAAATTTGTTAAACCGGTTTTTTTGCCATTGATAAAAGTATAGAGGTTATATTCATCATTGCTTTCATCCGATACAAAAAAGATATTGCCTTTTTGATCAACACTCGTCCAGAAATCTTTCCCGATATAATCGGTATAACGCTTATAACTTTTTGTTTTTGGGTTGTATGATTGAATGTCGGGATTATAGGCTCCTTTATAATGTTTGCGGTTGGCGAAGCGCATACTTTCCCAGGTATCGTTAAAAAACAACTCTCCGGTTGGCGATTCGGCGATGTGGTGTGTGGTATTGAAATAATTATTGAATAAACGTACCGCTGTTCCACCGTTTACATTTACTTTATAACTTGAAAAAGAATTATAACGGCCAGAGGTAAAATAAATGGTTTTCGAATCCCAGCTCCAGTTATCTACTTCATCGCTGGCATCGTTAAAGGTTAACTGTTTAATATCACCACCAGCTAATGGCATTACATAAATATCATAGTTACCAAACTGATTAGAGGAGAAAGCCAGCCACTTTCCATCGGGAGATATTTTAGGATTAATTTCTTCACCCTGCATGGCCGTAATGCGCGATGCTACGCCACCTTTTACAGGAACTTTCCAAATATCGCCATCGTAGCTGAATACTATGGTCTGCGCATCGGGCGTTAAAGCTGGATATGCCGCGAAATAAGTTTGATTTTGAGCAAATGAATGTATAGGCCATAAAAAAGCCAGTACTGCAAGTGATTTTACAAAGGATTTGATCATAATTAAGTTAGTTTGGCTCCGGAAAGGCAGTTGTTTTTGCAAAAACAACTTAACCTTAAGAACGATAAAATTTATGGATGAAATTACGCAACAGATTTTATATTCGTAAACAATAAAATGTATTTTTGATTGATTTGAAAGTAGTACACCTAAATACCTATGACGGGAATGGCGGAGCAGGGAGAGCCTGTTTACGCTTAAGCGATGCTTTAAAGGCCAGTGGAATCGATTCAAAAGTATTGGTTTATTATAAATTTGGCCAAAACCCTGAAGTAGATACCTTTAGCAAGTCACCTTTACAGAAAGCCAAAGCCATTTATAACATTTTATCAGAGCGATATTTTGCCAAGTGGTTAAGCAAATCGGTAAAAACACCTTTTAGTTTGCAATGGTTCGGCCGTTCGGTAATCAACCATCCTGACATTAAAAACGCAGATATTATTCATTTACATTGGGTAAATCATGGTTTTCTCAATCCTAAGTTCCTGGCGCAGCTAGATGAACTGGAAAAACCGATTGTATGGACTTTTCACGATAGTAACGCTTTTACCGGTGGCTGTCATGTGCGCTATGGCTGTGAGCATTTTCACCAGCAATGTGGTAATTGTCCCATTTTGAAAATTAGTGGTAAAAACGATATTTCGCACAAAACCTGGGTGCACAAACAAAAAGCTTATTCGGAATTGAATTTCCATATTGTAGCGCCAAGCAAATGGATGGCTGCTTCGATAAAATTTAGCAGTTTGTTGGGTACCAGAAAAACTACCGTTATTCCGAATACGATTGAAACAAAGATTTTTAAGCCTTATGTTAAATCGGAAGCGAAGAAACTTTTGAAGATTAATCCAGATAAATTTGTATTGATGAGCGGATTTATGCCTTCAAAAAATGATAAACATAAAGGAACGCCCTATTTAATTGAAGCTTTGGAAATCCTCTCGCGCAGGAGTGGAATTCAAAATGAAAACATTGAATTGGTTATTTTTGGCAATAAAGAGAATGCAGAAATGCCAGAATTTCCTTTCAAAACCACATTCCTGGGCACCATTAATAAAGATGATCATTTAGCAAAGTGTTATTCTGCCGCTGATGCATTCATTACACCTTCGTTAGAGGACAACCTGCCCAATACGGTAATGGAAAGCTTATCATGCGCTACACCCGTTATTGCTTTTACCACTGGCGGGATCCCGGATATGGTTAAACACATGCAAAACGGCTACCTGGCCGAATATCAAAATGCGAAAGATTTAGCAAACGGTATTGAATGGCTATATCACCGCCCTAATAAAGAAGAAATCCAAAAAGCAGCAAGATTAAGTATTTTAACCGATTTTTCGGAGGAAGTTATTGCCGCGGAACACATCCATCTTTACGAAACCTTAATTGATTTACAGCCGAAATAATGCTATATTTTAATTAAAATTTGGTCAATCTTTATTAAATTTATACCGACTGAAACTGTTAAATGGAAAACATTGCGAACTATTCCGAAAGTATTAAAGCATTAAAATCGGCTATTTTATCGAGCCGGTATAAAGCAGCTACTTTTGTAAACAAAGAGCTTTTGTTGCTATATTTTACGGTAGGTAAATTCATTTCCGAAAAGATAAAAAAGGAAAAATGGGGTGCAAAAGTTATTGATAACCTTTCTGCGGATTTACAGGCAGAATTACCTGGTTTAAGAGGCTTTTCAGCAACAGGAATTAAAAGGATGAGGTTTTTTTTTGAATCCTGGGAAGAACATATTTATATTAAACCGTCAGTAACAGAGCAGCTATCTGTCATCTATACTGACGAAATTATAATTAGTCCAACAGTGTTGGACCAAATACAACTTATTGACGTAGAGGATATTGAATTTAGTCCAACAGTGTTGGACCAAATAGGACGTTATTTTTTTAAGTTAAGTTTTTCGCATCATATTGAACTCATTCTTGCTACGGAAACGCTAGCTGAAAAGATATATTATATTCAGAAAACAGCTACAGAATTCTGGAGTTTAACAACTTTAAAACATCACCTCAAAAATAAGTTGTATAGCAACTCTGGCAGTTTACAAAATAATTTTTCGAAAACAATTTCTAATGAAGAATTAAGGGACAAAGCGTTGCAGTCTTTTAAAGATGAATACCTTCTGGATTTTATTAATCTAGAAGACTCTGATGAGCAAGATGAACGGGTTTTAGAAAGTGGAATCGTAAACAACATCAAGAAGTTTTTAATGTCATTAGGAACTGATTTCGCCTTTATTAGTAACCAGTACCGATTGATTGTTGAAGATGAGGAATACTTTATAGATCTTTTGTTTTTTAACCGCCGTTTACAATGCTTGGTGGTTTTCGAACTAAAAACAGGAAAATTCAAACCCGAGTATCTGGGCAAAATGAATTTCTATCTATCCGCTCTCGATGAATATGTTAAACAGCCACATGAACAACCTTCAATAGGAATCATACTTTGCAAAGAAAAGAAAAATAAAATTGTAGAGTTTTCATTCCGTGATTTTAACAAAGCAATGGGTGTTTCTACCTACAAGACCACAACAACACTACCAAAAGCATTTAAAGGTTTAATCCCCGATGCCGAAACCTTTAAAAAATTAATGGACTAACCCATGCCCAAATTAACCGTTATCACCATTGTGTACAATAACGTTCGCGATATTGAACGTACGATAAAATCTGTTTTAAATCAGACTCATCCAAACATAGAATATATCGTAATTGATGGTGCGTCATCAGATGGGACGCTGCAGGTAGTGGAACAATATAAAAATCAGATTTCGAAAATCGTATCAGAACCCGACAAAGGTATTTATCATGCCATGAATAAAGGTTTAGCATTGGCAACAGGCGATTATGTTTTATTTATGAATTCAGGGGATGAGATTTATGACAACCATACGGTAGCAGATGTATTTGCAACTGCTCCAGGTGCCGATATTTATTACGGCGAAACCGAAATGTATAATGATAACTGGGAAAATTTAGGCCGCAGAAGGCACGAAGCGCCAGATGAGTTCGACTGGACAAGCTTTAAATATGGCATGAACATTAGCCATCAGGCTATTTATATCCGCCGCAGCATTATTACCCCTTACGATTTAACCTATAAATACAGTGCTGATATCGATTGGATTATCAAAGCCGCAAAAAAAGCCTCAAATATCGTAAACGTACACCGTTATGTAGCCAAATACCTCGTTGGCGGAATGAGTAAGAAAAAACACCGCGAAAGCTTAAAAGAACGGTTTAAAATTTTTACCAAATATTATGGTTTGATCCCCAATATCTTTAATCATATTGTTATTGCTGGTAATTTAGCATGGTACTTTATTAGGTATAGAAAAACAAATGATTAAATAAGAAACATTATTTTAGCATAATTTGTTATATTTGAATTTAAGTTAAAATAGAATCAAAACTTTGATCTTATTTTACGAATCATATTAAAATAACAATTTTTATGTTAAAAAATATCGCTATTTCACAGGTATTAGATAGACTTAGATTTGAAAATCCATGGTGGACTTCAAGTAGTATAGATAGCTATTTTAACGAAATGCCTAGGAGAGCTTATTACAAATCCTTTTGTAAACTTGCATCAGAAACAAGTATAAATCGAGCAATTGTTTTAATGGGGCCACGAAGGGTTGGTAAAACTGTACTTTTATATCATTTTGTTCAAAACATAATCGATTCAGGTTTTAATCCAAAACGTATACTATTTATAACTGTCGAAAATCCAATTTATATTAAAATTTCCCTTGAAGAACTGGTAAAGAACGGCAAGGTTGCAACAGGATCGGCTAATAATCCAGACGATAGGTGGTATATCATATTTGACGAAATTCAGTACCTTAAAGATTGGGAAATTCATTTAAAATCTCTAGTAGAGAGTTATAGAAACATTAAATTTATTGTTTCAGGCTCGGCTGCAGCAGCATTACAATATAAAAGTAAAGAAAGTGGAGCAGGGCGTTTTACGGACTTTATGCTCCCACCGATCACTTTTTACGAATTTATTGAAATGCAGGGTCTAAATCATATTGTACAGCCAACGCAATTACCTTGGGGAGAAAACCAGGTAAATTTCTACACAGCGGCCGACATCAAATATCTTAATAAGCTGTTTTTAGATTATATTAATCACGGTGGTTACCCAGAAGCAATATTTTCAGAAATAATCAGGAATAATCCTCAACGATTTATCCGAAGCGACGTAGTAGATAAAGTTTTATTAAGAGATTTACCTAGTTTATATGGTATTAGTGATGTGCAACAACTCAATTCATTATTCACTACTATAGCGTACAATACCGCAAACGAATTTTCACTGGATACGCTTAGTAAACAATCGGCTATTCCCAAAAATACAATAAAAAAATACCTCGAATATTTGGAAGCAGCCTTCCTAATTAAAACAATAAAAAGAGTAGATCACTCTGGAAAAAGGTTTTTAAGAGACAATTTTTTCAAAATCTACTTAACAAATCCATCTCTCAGAGCTGCTCTTTTTTCACCAATTGAAGCAACAGATGATGATATGGGACAGATGACTGAAACAGCAATTTATGCACAATGGCTGCATCGGTTAAACTTTACCCCCTGGTATGCCCGATGGAATAATGGGGAAGTCGATATGGTCGGGATAAGTGCTAAAAATCTTCAGGCACTTTGGAGCTTAGAAATTAAATGGACAGACAGATATGTATCTAAGCCACAAGAACTAAAAAGTTTAATAAAATTTTGCAAAGAAAACAGCCTTTCAAAGGCTCTGATCACCACAATATCCTTACAAAAAGTTATTATATATGACAATATAGAATTAAACTTTATTCCAGCATCATCGTACGCCTATACTATTGGCGCCAATACCATGATGGAATCTTAAATTTCTAAAAACAATAATATTCCCCAACTGTCTTTTAATATATCACCTATTAAAATTAAAAGATTATGGGACAATTAAGTAACCGCACAATTGCTGTACTTTCAGAAAGCGGATTTGAAGAAGTGGAATTAACCGAACCAGTTAAAAGGTTAAAAGAAGAGGGCGCAACCGTTCACATCATCTCCTCAAAAAGTGGAAAAATAAAAGCCTGGGACCAAGATCACTGGTCGATAGAAGTTGATGTAGATAAAACCATTTCAGAAGCGAATGCTGATGATTACAACGGATTACTTTTACCGGGCGGTGTAATTAATCCAGATGAGTTACGTGTTAATGAGGATGCATTGGCTTTTGTAAAATCTTTCTTTGCTGATGGAAAACCAGTTGCTGCCATTTGCCATGGCCCACAAACTCTGATTAATGCAGATGTAGTACAGGGCAGAAAATTAACTTCAGTAAAAAATATTTCAAAAGATTTAATTAATGCTGGAGCCATATGGTCAGATGAAGAAGTAGTAGTAGACCAAGGCCTGGTAACTAGCCGTACACCAGAAGATTTACCAGCGTTTAACGATAAAATCGTAGAGGAATTTGCCGAAGGAGTTCATGAAGGGCAACACGCCTAAAAACTTTGGACGCTCTTTCTAGATTCACTCAAAAACGGTTGGCAGTTAGCTGACCGTTTTATTTAACCTTTATATTTTGGATCATTTTTTCTGAACCGCGCTGCAATTTTTTCCAACTCTGTATCTTTTAATTTGGATGTCTTTTTAAGTTCTATCAGGAAAGCTTTCACTTCATCTTCAGACGCTGGGCAACCAATAATGTTATCTCCTTTCACTTCAAAACCTGTACTTGGCGGACGGATGTGAGAATCAGATATTAATTTTCCATTTGCATCAAAAATGAACCACAACGGAATTCCAAATCCTTCACTATTGTACTTTTTCATTAGATCTTCTGATCCGGGATTTTGATCAGGTTTCTTTGCCGGATCATGTTCCAATACAGTTAAGTGTTCTATAACATAACTTTTGTCAAATAAAGGCTTGATTTCCGGGTCATTGATAGATTCATCCATTTTATGGCACCAACCGCACCAAGAGGCATGAAATATAATAAAAACATGCTTCTTCTCTTTTTTGGCTTTTATCAGCGCTGTTTTTAAGACTTGATCGGCAGTTGGAGGTGTATCATTTTTAAAGGCTGAGATTAATAGCAGCACACAAATACCCATTGTAAAAATAAATCTGTTCATAAGATTTTGATTTTTAATCAAATATAACATTTATAGCTTAACCTGCCTGATAATATTTTTAATATTCAATTCAATAATATCGGTCATAGTTTTACACCGCAGGTAATTGGTATCCTTAAAATAATCGCTCATACCCTTTTTAAGTAAGGCAATGTTTTCTGGTGTGGTAAGCTCTTCTTTATTCGACACATCCCTAAGATCGGTTAAACGGTGCCGTTCACTCCTTACACGGTGTACAATTGATGAACGTTCTTCCTGTTGGTACTGCAATACGGTTTTCTCTGTCAGTTGCTCCATACTCATTTTTACATAAGGTAGGTTTTCCTTAAAAAACTGTGGTAGGTAAACCTTTAAATTGCCTTCGTAAAACTGTTGATCAAAATCTATAGCACGGATACGGAACTGAATATCGTCAAAATCGGGTGTAATCTGGACCACAAAATTATAGGCACGCATATCACCCAAAAGCATAATCAAGCAGCGTTCATTGAACTTTACAAATTCTTTTGCGATACGGGTAGGGTTAAACTCTGGTGTATACAACTGGCCCTTTGTAAAAACATCACCCGGAATCCCGGCAATGTGTTCTTCTACCAGGGTATTCCCATCTACCAGATAATTTACCTGGTTAGGAGACAGTATTTCTTCCATTTCGAGGCCATAAATACGCGAAGCATCAGCCTTTTTAATATAGAAGTAATCATATACATCATTCAAACGGTTCACAATGCGGATACGGAAAGGATGGGTATTACCAAAAGTACAATACTCTATTTTATCGATATATTTATGCTCAACAATGCGCAAGTTACCCGACGCTTTAAGGTTTGCGTAGATTTCTTTTAAACCATCATGTAATCTTTCGATTAAATCCTGCGCATATATAGGGCCTTCCCAAAGCGAATCTTTCCCAAACTTATCCATTAAAGGGAAAGCTTCGTTAAACTGCATCAGATCATTATAGCCGATAGGCAATTTCGCTTCACGCTGGTAGAGACGTAAATATTTCTGCAAAGCAGGTGTTACCGGAAAAATCGGCTTCTTTTTTGAAATTTTTACGTCGTTGTTTTCCATTTAAAGGCAATGTACTATTTTATGGAAGATCTTTTACCACAAAGTTCGCAAAGAAATAACACAGAGGAAACAGAGAATAGCGGAAAAGTGAAATAATATACAGTACTTGAGCACTCTTTTTTCTTTGTAAAAACTCGGTGTGCTCTGTGGTTATTAATCTTTCGGGTAACTAAACGGCAATCCAGCCAGATACCTGCTGATTTTCCGGTAAGGATAATTTCCTGCGCCGTGATCTGCAAACTGCACAATGATAGTATTTGTTTTCGGATCAACATACAGCCTCTGCCCCAGCATCCCTTCTGCCGCATAATCGCCATGATCCCCTTCTTGCGGAATCCACCAGAGATAATGATGTGCCGATTTTTGCCATCCTTTAGCCGATGAAGGCGTTTCTGTGCCAATGTGTGTTGATTGCTCTACCCAACTTTCTGGAACCATCTGCTTTCCATTATATTTACCTTTGTTTAGGTATAACCGCCCTATCTTTGCAAAATCAATGGGCGTAACCTGAAAACGGCTTGCGGTATTGGCAAGGCCGTTAACCTGATCTAAACCCCAGGTTGCGTTATATGCGGCACCTATCTTTTTCCACACACGAGCCTCAAAATATTTTGCTACAGATTTCCCTGTTGCCTTTTTTAAAACCCAGCCCAACAAAATCGGATCGACACTTTTATATTTCCAGACTGTGCCTGGCTTATTTACCAACTTAACTTTCAGCAGTTGAGCTGTCATATCATCGGTATAATAGTACTTGGCCTCATCAGAAAAAAATGCTTTTACTATGCCACCTAATGCATCATGAAACTCAAGTCCAGATTTCATATCCAACAGATTTTTCAAGGTAATCTGTGCAAAAGCAGGGTTAGATTTTAGTTCGGGAATATACTGCGTGACTTTATCATCTAAGCTTTTAATGCTGCGATCTGCCAGGGCCTGACCAATTGCAATAGAAATCATACTTTTAGCTCCAGAAAATATACTGGTCAAGGTACTGTCGCTATAACCTTTGTCATATCTTTCATACAACATGCTATCATTTCTGATCACGATAAAAGCATTGATCTGTCCATTTTTTAAATATTCTCTCAAAGGAATAGATTGATTATTCCCATTCAAAACATGTAAGGTATCTAAGTCATTCCTTTGTTTTACTGATCGTATAAAATGAAAAACCGAATCACTCTTACGCGAAACATCCTGTGGAAAAATCTTATACGTTTCAGCATTTGGGGTTCTGTATTTTAATACATTCAACAAATATGGTTTCCAAAGGAATAAGGCCAGCAATGATAAAAAAAACGAATAAATCAGAATTAATAGTATTTTTTTGAATATTCTCATGGGTAGGTGTTGTAATAGCAAATATAAAATATTTAAAAAATTATACCTGCTTTCGCTTATCCCTTTCAAAAAAGTAATTAATGTTGAGGTTTATACTTCCACCGTTTATGACTCCACAGCCAATATTCGGGTTCTGCATCAATTATTTTTTCCAGAAAGCGGGTATGCATTTCGGTAATTTCAAACATAGCAGTTTCATCCGGATTTAAACAAAGCGGTACACAATCAACCTCATAAAAACCGCGCTTTAACACTTTCACTTTGAGATAAAATATAGGCTGATTAGTACGCACTGCTATTTTTTCAATCCCTAATTGTATAGAACTGGGCTGGTGCATAAAATTAGTCCAATAATGCGATTCATCTTTAGCTGGCGCCTGGTCATTTCCAAAACTAAACATACTTGGCTTACCCTTACTAGCCTGCAACGCACGCATGGTTTGTCGCATGGCAACTAATTTATTACCAAATTTACTTCGCACTTTTTTAAACCAATGATCAAACGTTGGATTACTTAAGGGCTTGTAAATTGGATAATGATCTGCAGAAAAATTAAGTCCTAAACCCAAAGTTCCCCACTCCCAATTGCCATAATGTGCTGAACAGAATAATATACTTTGGCCGTGGTCTAAGTATTCTTGAACACGCTCTTTGTTTTTAAATATAAAACGCCTTTCGATTTCCTTTTTGGAAATACTACTCATTTTGACAATTTCGAAGATCAGCGAGGCCAGATAACGGTAAAATCGCTTTTCTATAATTACAATCTCTTGTAACGTTCTAGCCGGAAGTGCATTTAACAGATTTTCCCTCACCACTTCCCTACGGTAGCGAAACACAAAATACAGCAATAGATAGGCTCCATCAGCCAAAATGTACAATACAGATAATGGAAGCAGGGATAATACGCTTAATAGAAATATCCCCAAATGGGAAATCCACGTTTTAATCATCAGGGTAGTTGAAACGCTAATTTATGAAGCACCTGGAGAAATTTTGCCACAAAAATGTTAGATTTCATAATTATACAATGACCCTGATTAAGCCAGTTCATTTATCAAATTGTAATCTTTTTCAAAAATAGATGAAATCTTCGGTTCAGGCTTATATTTCCATCTCCGATGACTCCATAACCAGTACGCAGGTGCTTCTCTAATGATATCTTCTAAAAAAAGAGTATGCATATTGGTAATTTCAAACTCGGCTGTTTCGGATGGCTTTAAACAGATTGGCACACAGTCAACTTCGTAATATCCTCTTTTCAAATAATTGATTTTAAGATAAAAAACCGGACGGTTGGTTTTCCTCGCAATTTTCTCCACCCCCAACTGTATAGAAGATTGCTGATTCAAAAAAGTTGTCCAATAATTTGATTCATCTTTTGAGGGTGCCTGATCGCTACCAAAGGTAAACACGGTTGGTTGATGCTTATTGGCTTGGATAGCCCTTAAAGTTTGTCGCATCGATACCATTTGGTTGCCAAATTTGCTTCTCATCTTCAGAAACCAGTTATCGAAAGCTTCGCTGCTTAGCGGTTTATAAATCGGAAAATGTGCACCCGAAAAGTTTAAACCAATAGCCATACAAACCCATTCATAATTACCATAATGTGATGAGCAGAAAAGTACGCTTTCTTTATTTTTTAGATAAGCTTCAACCAGATCGGCATTTTTAAATTTTACCCGCTTGTTTAATTCTCTTTTGGAGATGCTTTTCATTTTGATCACTTCGATAAAAAGTGAAGCCAAAAATTTATAGAACTGCTTTTCTATTGCATAAATTTCAGTAACGGTTTTTTCAGGAAAAGCATTAAGCAGATTCTCTTTAACCACTTTTCTGCGGTAACCGAAAACATAAAAGATTATTACATAAAAAGTATCTGCCAGCCTGTACAATACAAATAGCGGCAATAGAGAGAGCACATTTAATAAAAATATACCCGCCTTGGATAGTCCTTTATTAATCAAGATAAATACAATTAATTTGTTTGATAAGACACAAAATTAAAAGCGCCTGGAAATCTGATTGCCACCAAATTGTTAACTTTCTATTCCCGCAAGTTTTATGAAAAATGGCTGACACAAAATGGTTAATGTGATTAAATAGAAATATAAATCAACCCTTAAAACCAAAAAAAGCCCCGATTTAAAATCAGGGCTTTAGCAAAATATACTTGATCTCTTTCTCAGAGATATTTGGATTAAGCGAATTGCTTTCCTTTAACCTTACGTTCTTGCTCCGTTAGGAAGATTTTGCGTAAACGCATGCTTACCGGAGTAACTTCGATGTACTCATCAGCCTGAATATATTCCATTGCTTCTTCCAATGAGAATTTAATTGCTGGTGCAATACGGGTATTGTCATCCGTACCTGATGCACGCATGTTGGTCAAAGCTTTACCTTTAACGATATTGATTACCAAATCATTATCACGGATGTGCTCTCCCAAAATTTGTCCTTCGTAAATATCAACTCCCGGATCAACGAAGAAACGACCTCTATCCTGTAATTTATCAATTGAATAAGCAGTAGTGGTACCTTTATCCATTGAAATTAATACACCATTTAAACGGCCAGGAATTGTGCCTTTCCAAGGTTCGTAAGCTTTAAAACGGTGTGCCATAATTGCCTCACCAGCTGTAGCTGTTAAAACGTTGTTACGCAAACCGATGATACCACGAGAAGGGATTTCGAACTCTAGGTGTTGTAAATCGCCTTTTGGCTCCATAATCAATAACTCACCTTTACGTTGGGTAACCAATTCGATTACTTTACCAGAAACTTCAGCAGGTACATCAACAATTAGCGTTTCAATCGGCTCATGTTTTTTGCCGTCGATTTCTTTTACAATAACCTGTGGCTGACCAACTTGCAACTCATAACCTTCACGACGCATCGTTTCAATTAATACCGATAAGTGAAGAATACCACGGCCATATACCAACCATGAATCTGCACCTTGAGTTTCAACAACTTTCAATGCCAGGTTTTTCTCCATCTCTTTAATTAAACGGTCTTTAATCCGCTGAGAAGTTACCAGTTTACCTTCTTTACCGAAAAATGGCGAGTTATTAATGGTAAACAACATGTTCATTGTTGGCTCATCAATACTGATTACCGGTAATTGTTCCGGTACTTCAAAATCAGCAATGGTATCGCCAATTTCAAAACCATCAATACCTACTACCGCACAAATATCGCCAGAGCTTACTTCTGTAGCTTTTACCTTACCTAAACCTTCGAATGTATAAAGTTCTTTTACTCTGGATTTTACGATTTTGCCATCGCGTTTAATTAAAGTAACCGGCTGGTTTTCTTTAATGGTACCACGATGAACACGGCCAATTGCAATACGGCCTACGAAAGAAGAATAATCTAATGAAGTAATCTGCATTTGTAAGGTACCTTCGTTAATTGGTGCAGCAGGAATGTTTTCTACCACAGCATCTAGCAAAGCAAAAATATCTGTTGTTGGTTTTTGCCAGTCAGTACTCATCCATCCTTGTTTAGATGAACCGTAAATAACCGGGAAATCCAATTGCTCTTCAGTAGCTTCAAGGTTAAAAAACAATTCAAAAATCTGTTCGTAAACCTCTTCAGGGCGACAGTTTTCTTTATCTACTTTGTTTACCACCACAATCGGTTTTAAACCCAATGCCAAAGCCTTTTGTGTTACGAAACGAGTTTGAGGCATTGCACCTTCAAAAGCATCACAAAGTAAAAGTACACCATCTGCCATTTTCAAAACACGCTCTACTTCACCGCCAAAATCCGCGTGACCAGGTGTATCGATAATGTTAATTTTTACGTCTTTATATTTAACAGAAACGTTTTTAGATACGATTGTGATACCACGCTCACGCTCTAAATCGTTGTTATCCAATATCAACTCACCTGTCTGTTCGTTGTCACGAAAAATAGAACAAGAGTGTAAAATCTTATCAACCAACGTGGTTTTACCGTGGTCAACGTGTGCTATAATAGCTATATTTCTAATCTTTTGCATAAAATGCGCCTCAAATTTGGCGCAAAGATAGTGTTTAGAAATGGATTTTTCACTATAACGCTTACTATTTAATGCTTTAATAACGTTGCAATAGTCTCATTTTTAATTAGAAAAGCAATAGCAGTAGCACTTCGGTCTAATCTGTCCCACTCTATACTTTAGCCCTCATAAAAAATTCTGGGCAGCCGTTTCCTTCAGGTTTAGAAACCAAAGCTTGTTTTAAAAAATCGTTCAAGTTCGAATGAACAAAACAAATGAACAATTTGAGGGTATTATGTAAATGGAAAAATCGATACAAGAATTATTTGATCAGTATGAAGAAAAGTCGCTTCAAGTAGAAGCAGCAAAAAGGGCCATGGACGCGGCTGAAGTACCAGATTTATCAAAGGAAGAGTACATTACTGCCCCACAGGCCGACGAACATCTTATTGCCTGTATAGAAAGGGAACGCAAAGAAAAGGAACTGGAAACCCTCAGCCAGGAGTGGTCTGAAATCCAGGATGAATTGGCTGAAAAACTTTGTAAAATCAACACCAAAGTTCTGGTAAAAGATAAACGGGATGAATGCACTGTGTTGATTCATTGCGAAGGCGGCGCCATTATGGTTGAAGACAAAGAAGTTAATTAACAGATTAATTATTTGAACTTTACAATAATAATGCCTGTTAATTAAAACTATTGAGGCATTAGAATAACATTCATAAATTCCAATTTATAAGTTTACCCTTAGCCAATCCGGATAAGAAATCACGCCTAATTCTGGTCTTGCTTCCCCTTCCAAAATGGCAATAAACTCCAGCGCATGCCCATCAGGATCATTAAAATAAATCGCCACAGCAGGCATCCAGGCAAAAACCATGGGTTCGGGATTGTCACTCTTAAGGAAATTATAAGGCCGAAGGTTTTTAGATTCTAGAAACTGAACTGATTTATTTAATACATCATCCACCTCACAGCGAAATGCAAAATGTCTTACATCAATTTCTGCTTTTGGCTTTTCCCAAATCCCCAGCATGGCTTCCTGCGGTTTACCAATCCAGAAAAACGCGATTCTGCGTTCCGCTTCATAATGGCATTGCGTTAAACCTAAAACATTGCTGTAAAAATCAACTGATCTTTCCAGATCTTCCACATCAATATGCGTTTCAAACAATCCTTTTATCATGCTGTCAAGGTAGGGATAACTTATACAAGCAAAAAATCATGTTTTTCGATATAACATCAATAAAATCAATTAACATAATTATTTTATAAATTGGACTACCAAAAATGCAGTTGATGTATTAACTGAAACTATAAAGTTGGGATGAACAAAAAGACTCTAAAGTATACAGGCAGATTTTTAATTGTTTTTATGGCATTGATTGGCATTTACTTCGTTACTGCATTTTGCTGCTCGCGTATAACCATAAATGCCAACCCAACCAATGCAAAAGAAGTTACCATCTATATTATGACGAATGGTGTGCACACTGATATTGTGGTTCCGGCTATTAGCGCAGAAATAAACTGGACAAAAGAAATCCGTTATCAGCACACTTTAGAAGCAGACAGCAGTTATCAATACCTGGCCATGGGCTGGGGAGATAAAAAATTCTATCTGGAAACCCCGGAATTTTCAGATCTTAAACTGAGTAATGGATTGCGGGCAATCTCTGGCCTGAGCACATCTGCCATGCACACTACTTATTATAAAAATATAAGGGAAGATGCAAGCTGTATAAAAATCATGATCAGCAAGGCACAATACCAGCAACTGATCCATTATATTTTAAACAGTTTCCAAAAAGATGATTCAGGACATTTAATCCCTGTTAAATCAAACATCCATTATGATATTGGCGATGCCTTTTACGAAGCAAAGGGCAGTTATAGTATTTTCAAAACCTGCAATACCTGGGCTAATGCCTCGTTAAAAAGCTGTGGACAACGCAGTTGCTTGTGGACGATATTTGATACTGGTATTTTTTTAAAGTATGAGTAACTTCACACCTCAGTTGGCAGATATATGCAATAGATTTCTCCCCGCCTGTACGGGCAGGCCTGTCCGCACAGGCGGGCATTGCACTGCGTTTCAGTCGAGGACGAATTATCCTAACTAAACCTCAAATGCCCAATTTAAAAAAGCAGGCATTACACTTTCCCAGGTAGGAACATTATGTTTACCACCAACTTTTTCATAGTAAAAAACCTGATCAGGACGTTTGTAGCCTTTATTCAACAGAATTCTAACCACATCAATGGTATCATCTATGGAATCTATAATTAAGTTTTTATTCCGATCAGCCTTTTCGTCTTCTGTTCCGGTCATCAACCAGAATTTCATATCCGGTTTGCTGTACGTGTTTTCCAGTTGCTGATGCATAATGCGGTCAGCATCGGTATAACCTTCATTTAGATCTTTTTTTCTCCACCAAAATGCACCTGAAAAAACACCAACTACATCAAACGCAGCAGGATTATTCCATGCAATATCAAAAGCAGATAAGCCTCCCAGAGAAAATCCTGCAAAACCCACTTTACCGGTAATTGGCATTGCAATTTTCTTTTTTACAAATGGCAAAAGTTCTTTGATCACAAAATCGGTGTATAGATTAGCTTTTGCACCGCGTCCTTTAAAATCAGGCACATTCGCAATACCATATTCCATTAAACGGTCTTCGGATGCCTTAATGGCTACAACAATTAACCTGTGGTTTCTTTTAGCATGGTGGGCATTTTCCAAAATCGAGCTAAAATCCATCTTGGCTACATCTTGCCCATCATTTAATAAAAGAAGCTCTATTTTCTCATTACCTAAAATACCTTCAGGTGTATAAATATCTATTTCTACTTCACGTTTTAAATAATTTGAAGATATTTTAAAGTTGCTGGTATTAACTTTTACCGATAAAATTGTAGTGTACTTCATAATCAGGATCCCTATCACATGGCTGTTGCCTCGGCATTAGGGTGCAAAGGTACAAATCTCCATAAACTATTAATTATCATAGGTTAATTTTTACAAAATCGATCTAATTCAATTCATTTTTACCACTTATACTATTCCTATTGTAAATTTAAATTTCTACCTTAAACATTCAATTTGTATTATGGTTAAAGAAGAACATAAGAAATGGTACAGCCCGAATTTAAGTGGTGAAATCGACATGCTCATCTTTGGTCATGGAGGCATCCCTATCCTACTGTTCCCAACAAGCATGGGCCGATATTTTGAAAACAAGGATTTTAAATTGATTGATTCTGTTGAGGGCTTTATCAATGAAGGAAAAATTAAAATTTATTGTCCTGATGGCGTTGACAAACTAAGCTGGTACAACAAAAGTATTCATCCTGCCGACAGGGTCAAAAACCACATCTGGTACGATAAATATTTATTAGAGGAAGTGGCCCCACTCGCCAGGCATGAAACCGGACACAGTAAAATGATTACTGCTGGCTGCAGTTTTGGTGGTTATCACGCTGCAAATTTTGCTTTCAGGCATCCCTGGTTAGTTAGTCATATGTTCAGTATGAGTGGTGCTTTCGATATAACAGGCCAGCTGGATGGTTTTTACAATGATGATGTTTATTTTAACAACCCGGTTGATTTCATATTGAACAACAGCAACCCTGAACTGCATTACATGAAAATTGTATTGGGTACAACAGACCGCGATATGTGCAGGCCAGACAACGAGCGTTTATCTAATATTTTAATTAAAAAAGGCATCAACCATGGGCTGGATATCAGGCAAAATGCAGATCATGATTGGCCAATCTGGAGAGAAATGTTCCCGGATTACATTGCACAGCTTTAGTTTAGTCCAAAGTCGGCAGTCTTAAGTCCTCAGTCGATTTAAGATATAATTATCAAACAATTAACCGATTAACCAGTTAAGCAATTAAACTTAAAATATACCAATGAAGAAAATAGGGATTTTATTTGGACAGGAACGCTCTTTTCCTGAAGCTGTAATCGAAAGAATTAATCAAAAAGCAGAAAAGGGCATTACTGCCGAAGCTGTCAAAATCGATAAGATATTTCAGAATGCGCCATTAGGTTATTCCGTAATCATCGACCGGATTTCGCAAGATGTACCATTCTACCGCGCCTCCTTAAAAAATGCAGCCATTACCGGAACTGCCGTAATCAACAATCCATTTTGGTGGAGTGCCGACGAGAAATTTTTTAATAATGCACTGGCCGAACAGATCGGTGTCCCTGTACCCAAAACAGCCTTGATCCCTTCCAGAGAACATCCAACGGGAACAACTTCAGAATCATTTTCTAATCTCGAAATGCCCTTAAATTGGGATGAGATTTTTGAGTATGTTGGTTTTCCGGCTTATATGAAACCTTATGATGGAGGTGGTTGGAGGGATGTGTATAAACTTCATGACAAAGAAGATTTTTTTGATAAACACAGCGGTACCCAACAACTAGTCATGCTTTTGCAGGAAGAAATTATTTTTGAAGAATATTTTAGGTGTTATTGTATAGGTGGCAAACATGTTCGTATTATGCAGTACGATCCGCGCAATCCACATCATTTACGCTATGCAACCGAAGGTAAATCGCCAGATCCAAAATTGCTTAAAACAGTAGAAGAGTATACCCTAAAACTATGTAATTATTTAGGATACGATTTTAATACGGTTGAATTCGCTGTGCGCAGTGGCGTACCCATTGCTATCGATTTCTGTAACCCTGCCCCCGATGCTGACATCAAAAGTGTTGGTCAGGAAAATTTTGACTGGGTTGTGGAAACCACTGCAAATTATGCGATAGAAAGAGCGAAAGCGCAAAAAGACGGACAAGATAATTTAACCTGGGGCGAATACATTAAATCGTCAGTTGGAGGCAAACCTTTAATAGCTCAGGCTGGATCTACAGCTGCTAAAACAGCCGCGCCTAAGAAAGTTAATGCTACTGAAAAACCTAAAGCGGCAACAACAGGAAAAACAACTGCAAAACCTAAAAAAGCTGCAGCAAAAAAATAGTGGGGATTTAATTTTTAATCAATAGAAGGATGAACGAGTTTACGCTGGGCATAGAAGAAGAATACATGGTAATTGATCCCGTTACCAGAGAACTTACTTCTCACGAACAAAAAATTGTTGAGGCCGCGCAAAAAATACACAAAGACCAGGTTAAGGCAGAAATGCACCAGGCCGTGGTGGAGGTGGGTACAGGTATTTGCCGCACCACTACCGAAGCCCGTCAGGAAATTGCTCAATTGCGTTATACGGTTTCTCAGCTGGCCGGAGAGCAAGGTCTAAGAATTGGTGCTGCAGGTACGCACCCTTTTTCTCACTGGGAAAAACAGCTGATTACCGAACATCCGCGTTATAATGAAATTGTAAACGAGCTACAGGAGGCCGCACGTTCTAATCTTATTTTTGGCCTTCACGTACATGTAGGTTTCCAATCGCGCGAACTGGCTATTCACATCGCCAATCAGGTGCGGTATTTTTTACCACACGTTTTTGCCTTATCAACCAATTCTCCATTCTGGGAATCGCGCAATACCGGTTACAAATCTTTCCGCACTAAAATTTTCGACAAATTTCCGCGTACTGGAATTCCTGATATTTTTAACAGCATCGAAGATTATGACAATTATGTAAAACTGCTTATCAAAACCAATTGCATGGATAACGCCAAAAAAATCTGGTGGGATATCCGTGTGCATCCATTTTTTGATACCGTAGAATTCCGTATTTGTGATTGCCCGATGCTGATTGATGAAACCATGGCACTGACAGCCTTATTTCAATCTTTGTGTGCCAAACTGTACAAATTGCGTTTACAGAACATGGAGTTTATCAGTTATTCAAGAGCATTGATTAATGAGAACAAATGGCGCGCCGCACGTTATGGAATTGATGGGAATCTAATTGATTTTGGGAAAGAAATGGAAGTAAACTGCCGTAACCTGGTTTTAGAATTATTGGATTTTGTTGATGATGTAGTGGATGATCTGGGCTGTCGCAATGATATCAATTACGTGCATAAAATATTAGAACACGGTACCGGTGCAGACCGGCAATTGGCCGTTTACCAACAAACCGGCAACTTTGAGGCGGTGGTAGATTACATTACTAATCAAACACTTATAGGCGCAAAGTAATTTTAAAAATGGATAAAAGAAGTTTAAAGGTAGCTGTTATCGACATGAATAATGGTGCACCTAACCAGGGCATGCGGGGAATTCAGGAAATTTTATCCCGTTTTAAAAGTGAAAACAATATCGATTTAAGTTTTGATATTTTTGATTTAAGGCAAAAAGGAGAAATACCAGGCATAGATTATGATGCTTATATTTCAAGTGGTGGTCCGGGCAGTCCAATTGAAAGTAAAGGTGAACAATGGGAAAATGATTTCTTTAATCTTTTAGATCAGATAGAAGATTTTAACCATCAAAACAACGAAAGAAAAAAGTATGCTTTTTTGATCTGCCATTCCTTTCAATTGGCATGTAGAAAATATGATTTGGGCAACGTTACCGAAAGACGCTCAAACGCTTTTGGTATTTTCCCGATAACCTTAACTGAAGATGGAGAAAAAGACGAAATTTTTAATGGCATTACGAACCCCTTCTTTTCGGTCGATAGTAGAGACTGGCAGGTTATAGAGCCAGATTTTGTTGCTTTTGAGAAAAAAGGTGCAAAATTATTGGCCATTGAAAAAGAACGTAAACATGTAGATTTAGAACGCTGCATGATGTCGATCCGCTTTTCTGAAGAAATCATCGGTACGCAATTCCATCCAGAGGCAGATCCGGTAGGCATGAAAATGTATCTGCTCCAAGAACAGCGAAAAAAAGCAATTGTAGATCTGCATGGCGAACAAAAGTACCTGGATATGTTAAACAGTTTAGACGATCCGGCAAGGATTGTATTAACACAAAGTGTTATTTTACCTAATTTCTTACAGAAAGCGATTGGGAATTTGCAAAAAACAGTAGTCATTGCGAACTGAAGCGGATTGAAGAAGCGGATTGAGCGAACGCGTGAAGCGATCTTTCGCATATATCCGTCATTTCGACAGGAGCGCAGTCCCAAACATTCGGGAGAGAAATCTATTAAAAAAGTATATGATAAACGCCTATAGATTCTCCGCGGCTGTACGGGCGGGCACTACGATCGAAATGATGATTACGCTTTTGTAATGAAGGATTCGGCAACAGAAATAAGACACAAAAACCTATGATACCTGCGCAACGCCAAAAATACAATCAACAATTTACGGACGAGAAGTACCAAAACTTCCTCACTGAATTGCAAAGTGGTTATCCTGAAATCCCTTTTAGGGTTGCAGAAACGCCTATTTTTGTTCCAAAAGCTTTGAAAGAAAAGTTAATCGCAGCGGGAGAGGAAATTATAAAACTGATTAAGCAACCTAATTTTAAGGCACTTACCCAAAAAGCAATTCCTTCTGATTGGAACGTGCCTGGTGAAAATGAGCAGCCACACTTTTTAACTTTCGATTTTGGCATATGTAAAAATCAAGCAGGAGAACTTACGCCCATGCTGATCGAAATGCAGGGATTTCCTTCCTTATACGGCTTTCAATATCATCTGGGTAAAACTTTTCAAAGCAGTTTCGGCATAGATGATTCCGTAGATTATTTCTTAAATGGCTTTAACAAAGAAAAATATATTGCCTTACTCAAAGAAGTTATTATTGGTCAGCACAAAGCCGAAGAAGTGGCGTTAATGGATGTGGATGCCCGAAACCAGAAAACAGCCATTGATTTTTTTGTAACCCAGAAAATGCTTGGTATTAAAATTTTGGCACTGGAAGAGATTAAACAAGTAGGCAAACAATTGTTTTATGAAGAAAACGGCCGGCAGGTTCAACTCAAAAGAATTTATAACCGCCTGATCTTTGACGAAGTGGCCAATAACACCGAAATCTTTAAACATAGTTTCGATCCGCGTGAAGAACTGGACGTGGAATGGGTAACGCATCCCAACTGGTTTTATCGGATCAGTAAGTTTACCATGCCTTTCCTGAAAAGTGAATTTGTACCTGATACACGTTTTTTAAACGAGATAGAAAAAATTCCTGCGGATTTAGAAAACTATGTGCTTAAACCTTTATTTTCTTTCGCCGGCATGGGCGTTATTATTGATGTGAGTGAAGAAGATATTACCCATATAAAGGATCCTGAAAACTGGATTTTACAGCGGAAAGTAAATTATGAGCCTGCAGTACATTCGCCCGATGGCGGTGTAAAAGCCGAGATCAGGATGATGTATTTATGGCCTGATGGCGGCGAACCCCAACTATGCATTAATCTTGCCCGTCTTAGTCGTGGTAAAATGATCGGCGTACGCTACAATGCCGATTTTGATTGGGTTGGAGGTACAGTAGGTTTTATGGAATAATTCTGCGTTTTAACCGCAAAGTGCGCAAAGAAAGGCACAAAGGATCACAAAGATAATCTAGTGTTAATATGATGAACGATGCATACGCATCACAAGCTCTCTTTGTCCGCTGTGGAAAACTCATTTTTCTCTTTGGCAAAAACAAACTTAGCGCTCTTCGCGAAAACCTTCGTGTACTTTGCAGTTAATGATAGACCATCCATACACATAAAAACGCCTTTTATACTCCGTGTAAAACTCCGCTCTCTCTGTGGTAAAAAAACTTAGCGCTCATCGCGAAAACCTTCGTGTACTTTGCGGTTAATAATAAACGCATACATAAGCATAAAAACGCCTCTCTGCCCTCGGTGTAAAACGCCGTTTTCTCTGTGGTAAACATACACACCACTTAGCGTTCTTCTCGAAAACCTTGGTGTACTTTACGGTTAATAATAGTTGCATCACAATAATTTACATTCATTTGAAGACCACGCTACTAAAAGACCTTATATTTGTATTATGGATATTCAAACAATTTTGGTCTTTTTACTTTTTGCTGTAGCATTGGTATATGTTGGCCGTTTGGTTTTTAAATCTCTACAGGTAAAAAAAGATGGATGTGGTGGAAATTGCAAATGTGGAGTAGATTTTTCCGATATTAAGCCCGTAAAAAAATAATATTCCACCTTTTATGATTCATCAGTTTCAAAAATACTTACAGGGAAAAATAGAGATCACTGATGAACAATTCGAAAGCATCTCGCCTGTTTTAAAGATTAAAAAATTCGAGAAAAACGAAATCGTTCAATACACGGGCGATAATTTTAAACATGGGTATTTTGTAGGCAAAGGTTTATTACGGGCCTATTCAATTGATGCAAAAGGCAAAGAACACATCCTTCAGTTCGCACCAGAAAACTGGCTGGTTTCTGATCGCAACAACATGAATAATGAGCCCTCGATATTTTTTATTGATGCCATAGAAGCAACCGAAGCAGTATTAATACCCAACAATTTTATGGAAGAAGCAGCCAGGCAAGTACCATGTTTACAGCCCATGCAAATCAGACTGCTCAACAATTCGATTCGCTTTATGCAGAAAAGAATTAATATGTTATTAAGTGCAACGGCGGAAGAACGATACCTCGATTTTATTAAACTTTATCCTAACCTCACCCTTCGCGTGCCACAGTGGATGATTGCATCTTATTTGGGCATCACGCCAGAATCGTTAAGCCGCGTAAGGAAAGAACTGGCGAACAAACATTTCAGACCTTAATTGAATAAGTGAACTTTTGAATTGGTGAATGCTTAATTAAATCTAACCTTTCAACCGCTTATATTTCAATATTCTCTCAGTTAATCAATCTACCATTCAATCATTTCCAATTACTTACCATACATCAATAGGTGATAAAAACCTGCGCTGTACTTTTGTGTTGTTAATATTAAAAAGCTCAAAAAACAAAAGATATGGCACAACAGAAATGGACATTAGATCCAACCCACAGCGAATTACAATTTAAAGTAAAACACTTAATGATTACTACTGTAACCGGTAGTTTAAAATCTTTTTCAGCAGAATTATTGTCTGAAGGTGATGAGTTCGAAAATGCAGAGATTTCTTTCAAAGGAGATATCGCTTCGCTTGATACCGGGAATACTGATCGCGACAACCATTTAAAAAGTGGCGATTTTTTCGATGCTGAAAAATTTGCCCACATCGAATTTAAATCCAATTCAGTAGAAAAAGATGGCAGTGATTATATTGTTAAAGGCGATTTAACCATTAAGGGCGAAACTAAACCGGTAAAATTAACTGCAGAATTTGGTGGCATTGCTACCGATCCATGGGGAAACACCAAAGCAGGTTTTACTTTAAGTGGAAAAATTAACCGCTCTGATTTCGGTTTAACCTGGAATGCGGCATTAGAAACCGGTGGTGTTATGGTAAGTGAGGAAGTTCGAATTTTAGGCGAATTACAGTTTGTGAAAAGCGTATAAGCGATAGGCGTTTGGCGATGAGCGTAATGCATGCCAAACGCATAACAGAAAGGTTCCAATCATGGAAACAAAACAAATAGAAAAAGTACTTAAAGCTCCGGCGCCACATATTGTTGGCGATGGATTTAGGGTACATAATTTTTTTCCAAGCAGTTATCCAATCAATATGAGTCCTTTTTTCCTGATGGATTATGGCTCAAAGATCGAATTTTCTGCAAGGAAAGAACCACGGGGTGTTGGCATCCATCCACATCGTGGTTTTGAAACGGTAACAATTGCTTATCATGGCGCGGTTGCACATCACGATAGCGCTGGAAACAGTGGAGTGATTTACCCGGGTGATGTACAATGGATGACAGCAGCAAGTGGGATACTGCATAAAGAATATCATGAAGCGAACTACAGTTTAGCTGGCGGACCGTTCCAGATGGTACAGTTATGGGTTAATTTACCTGCCAAATATAAAATGGGTAAACCAGGTTATCAAGCTATCGAACAAGCTGATATGCCCCGTTTTGATATCCCAGAAAATGGAGGAAAAATTGAAATTATAGCAGGCAATTATGAAGGCATAAAAGGCAATGCAAAGACTTTTAGCCCAATAGAACTCTACAATGCCCGGCTTAATAAAGGTGGACAGGCGACTTTTAACTTTCCTGAATATTTTAACACCGGATTGATGATGATTGAGGGCTCGATTAAAATAAATGGATCGGAAACTGCTGCGGCAGATCATTTTGTACACTTTAGCAACAAAGGCACATCGATTAAAATCGAAGCCCTGGAAAACAGTGTCATTTTAGTATTGAGTGGAGAACCAATAGATGAACCCATTGTACAATATGGTCCATTTTTAATGAATACCGAGGCCGAGATTCATCAGGCCATTGAAGATTACAATCAAGGTAGATTTGGGTATTTAGATGAGTAGATAGATCATTGGTACCTCATACCTTTTTAAAATGAATTTAAAGCCGGCAATTTCCCATAAAATTACCGGCTTTTTTGCGTTTGTATTGCACCATAGAGGCGATTTTAAAAGCAGATTATAAGACACTATACCTTTTATAGAGCCGATTTTTCCATTGCCTGGAACGAATAGCGTGGGTCGCGTGTCCCGATGATGGTTAGTTTATCTTCTTTGGGAGCGCAATGACTCTGCAAGAAAATAACGCAGTTCCTGTGTTCCGCTTGTACGCTTCGGGCATCGTTCCTCCGCCCTGCAGGAATGAGGGCTACAACGAACAGCAGGAGTACATACCCCGATGGAACACTGTCCTTTCATTTCCAAAACCCGGAAACTTGACATAATTACTTTTTTGATAAACACTGGCCTCTTATACTTAGCACGAGCGATGAGCTACCTTCGTTTAGCTCGCTTAAGGCTCGGTTTACTCTGGAGCTTTCGCTGCGCTATAAGTCAGGGTGGTAGGTTCTTTTTTAAAATTTCAATAGACTATTAAATTAGTATCGTAGAGCAGAACTAACGATCTAAAATTACGGCGCTTCCCTTAAAATCATTCATCCAATCTTCATATTCGTTAGTGACATTTGAGTCATCAATCAGAAAAGAAAATGTCCGGAAAACAAATATTTCAAACTGAGACTAAAACACGATGGCATGCATTTACCTGGGTAAGCCGTACGTTTTTTGTGGTCTTCATTATCGCGATCATTTGTGTAGTTTATACACTGTCTTCGGTACAGTCACCTAATTTGCCTTTTATCAATACCAATACACCTTTAACACAAAAACAGTTAGAGAAGTTAAAAAAATCGCAGCGGTATAAAGATTTTACAATCGAAAAGTCAAAGTTACAAAAGATCAAAAAAGACCGTGAACGCCGTATTTTAACCCGTCATGGCAACAATAAGCGCATTAACATGGCTTTCTATGTGAGCTGGGCTGCAAGCAAAGAATCGTCAATATCGGATTTAAAACGTAACATCAGCCACTTGGATATGGTGGCGACAGAATCGTTTTTCATAAATGGTGATTCTATTGTAAACAAAGTTGATACTGCAGCCTTAAAGGTGATACATGCCGGTAAAAAATCAGCTCTTGCGGTAGTTTCAAATTATAATCAAGATCATTGGGATGGTACAGCAGTAAGAAGATTGTTAACTGATCAGCCTGCTCAGCAAAAACTGATCTATGACCTCATAGCGATAACAAAAAAATATGGCTATCGTGGAATCAACATAGATTTTGAAGAACTCAACCTTAAAAATAGCGATAGTTTTAACGCTTTCATGAAAAATCTGTATACACAGTTCCATGCCGAAAAACTAATCGTATCACAAGATATTTCGCCTGAAAATGACGATTATCAGCCAGAAATTCTTCAAAAGTACAACGATTATCTAATACTAATGGCTTACGATCAGCATACTGAACTAAGTAATGCCGGCGATATTTCACACCAGGAATGGGTTGAGGAAAAGCTTGATGATATCTGCAACAAAGTTGATGCCGACAAAGTAATCCTGGCTTTGGCTTGTTATGGTTACGATTGGCCAAAAAATAGTGTTGGAGAACCTGTTACATACGAGCAGGCGATGACAAGAGCTGTTACTTATAAAAGCAAGATAAACTACGATCCCGCTTCTGCCAATTTAAATTATATTTACAATGATGGCAGCGGAATTGAACACAAAGTCTATTTTACTGATGCAGCTACCTATTTTAATTTAATTCGCAAAGCTGATGATTGGGATGTCGCAGGAGTAGCCTTGTGGCGTTTAGGGTCTGAAGACAAACGTTTGTGGTCATTTATTTCTAATGACCTCAGTTTGGATACATTAAAGAAAAAACCATTCGATTTACGCAAAATTGCCTCATTAAATATGGGAGGCATCTCTTATTTAGGTGATGGCGAAATACTAGACCTCATTTCTACTCCCAAACCAGGCAGCGTAAAATTCACCTTAAATAAAGAAGATTTTTCCATTGCCGATCAAAAGTATACCAGGCTTCCGGAGCAATATGTGATTAAGAGGTTTGGAGAAGCCGATAAAAAAATTGCTTTAACTTTTGATGATGGCCCCGATCCTGTTTATACACCACAGGTCCTGGACATTTTGAAACGGGAAAAAGTACCTGGCTGTTTCTTTGTGGTTGGCGTTATGGCCGAGAAAAATATGGAGTTGTTAAGACAGGAATATAATGATGGCTACGAAATTGGAAACCATACCTTTTTCCATCCTGATATGTCGGCAATTGGTTCTAAAAGGGTAAAATTTGAGCTGAATGCAACCAGAAGGTTAATCGAAGCCGTTACAGGACACAGTACCATTTTGTTCCGTGCGCCATTTAATGCCGATGCAGAGCCACAAAACATTTCCGAAATTTTACCTGTTGCACAAAGCCGTAAAGAGAATTACATCAACATTGGAGAATATATCGATCCCGAAGATTGGGAGCCGGGCAAAACTGCCGATCAGATTTTTAATGAGGTGGTAAAACAACAAGATAATGGCAATATCCTTTTACTGCACGATGCTGGCGGAAACCGTGAAGCTACCGTTGCAGCCCTACCCCGGATTATAAAATTCTTTAAAGACAAAGGTTATACCTTTACCACTGTGGGCGATTTGATGGGCAAAAAAAGATCAGAGCTCATGCCCGCTGTAAAATCAACAGCAAATAGTGGCTTTTCAGGTTCTGGCGATTACTTTTTTATCAATTTCTTTTACTACGGCAACATCATTTTAAACATCATATTTTCTGTTGCCATCGTACTTGCGATCTTAAGGACCATATTTATTGCCTATTTGGCCATCAGACAGCGTAAAAGAGCAAAACGCAACGTGAATAAATTAGTACAGCATCCTTCAGAAAAAGTGAGTATTATCATTCCGGCTTACAATGAAGAAATTACTGCAGTTCAAACCATCAATAGTCTTTTAAAAACCACTTATCCTGATTTTGAATTGATTTTTGTTGATGACGGCTCAAAAGATAAAACCTTTCAAATCGTTAACGAACATTTTGGAAATCATCCTCAGGTAAAAGTTTTCCGTAAAGAAAATGGTGGCAAAGCATCTGCATTAAATTATGGTATTTCAAAAGCAACTGCCGAATTTGTTGTTTGTATAGATGCTGATACCCAATTAAAAAACAATGCGGTAACCGAACTGATGCGCTATTTCTATAGCGATAAGATAGCAGCGATAGCGGGAACCGTGAAAGTTGGAAACACCAACAACATCATCACCAGATGGCAATCGATAGAATATATCACCGCTCAAAATATGGATAGAAGGGCTTTCGATTTATTAAATACGATTACTGTGGTACCAGGAGCAATAGGTGCCTTTAGAAAAAAGGTGATTCTTGAAATTGGAGGTTTTACTATAGATACCCTTGCCGAAGATTGTGATTTAACCATGCGCATTTTAAGGGCTGGTTATCAGGTAAAAAACTGTGATAGCGCGATTGCCTATACCGAAGCACCAGAAACCGTAAATATGCTGCTCAAACAACGTTTCCGCTGGAGTTTTGGCGTGATGCAAAGTTTCTGGAAAAACCGGAAAACATTGCTAAACAAGAAATATGGTTATTTTGGGATGGTTGGAATGCCCAATATCTTGATCTACCAGATTATTTTACCATTATTTTCGCCTCTTGCCGATCTTTTTATGCTTATTTCATTAATTAGCGGCCTCTTTTCATTAAGCGCTATTAATAATTTAACACTAACCGGATTTTCAGGAATTTTAAGCTTACATAATGGTTTTGGGCAGGTACTCTTCTATTACATCATTTTCATCTTCGTAGATATGATTTTTGCGGCAATTGCTTTTAGGATGGAGAAAGAAAAGTATACCAATTTACTTTACATTTTCCCTCAGCGCTTTTTCTGGAGACAATTAATGTATATAGTCTTATTCCGTTCGTTCAGGAAAGCGATTAAAGGTGAACTGGAAACCTGGGGAACGATAAAAAGAACGGGGAATGTGAAGGAACAGGTAGCGTAATAGAATTTCAAAAGAAGTCAAGTTAATAGCCAGTGTGCTATAAAAAACTTGACTTCTTTGATTCAGTTAGAAAAAATCTTTTATTTTTCGATTAAGCAAACGGCATAAGAGACAACGCCTTCTTCTCTACCAATAAAACCCATCTGTTCATTGGTTGTTGCCTTAATAGAAATATCTTCGGTAGAAATTCCAGTTGCATCAGCTATGTTTTGTTGCATGGCGGGAATATGGGGATTAATTTTAGGTGCTTCTAAACAAAGCATGGCATCAATATTTCCGATTCGCCAGCCTTTTTCAGCCAGTAATTTCACTGTTTCTTTCAACAGAATCAAACTACTGATGCCTTTCCACCTATTATCTGTATTCTTAAAATGGAAACCGATATCACGAAGGTTAGCTGCACCTAAAAGTGCATCACAAATGGCATGAAGTAAAACATCAGCGTCTGAATGCCCAAAAGCCCCTCTATAATGATCTAAGGTAACACCGCCAACAACAAAAGGATGTTGATCTTTTAACTGATGTACATCAAATCCGAAACCTACTCTAATTTTCATGTTTATTTGCTTTAATCTTATTTAACTTTTGCTTTATTTTCGCCAAAGTTAAACAATAGACCAAAACGTAAGGTATTTGCAAGCGGACTAGTCTGTGCATTTGCAATTAAATAAGAGAAATCGATGTTAAAAACATTGTATTTTAAACCAAGCCCTAAGGTAAAATACCGGCTATCACCTTTCATCGGGCTTTGATAGTTATAACCTGCCCGAACCGCAAACTGTTGATTGTACCAATATTCTAAACCTGTTGAAATTCCTACCTCTTTCAACTCTTCGCTAAAACCTCCGGGCGCATCGCTAAATGAACCAAAAATTCCGGCAGGTACCGAACGGTTTGGATTTTTTCCGCTTACAATGTTGTTGTTGGAATCATATATAGGCTGTGTTGGCACCAATAATTTGTTAAAATCAAGCGCAAAAGTGAAAGTGCTAAAATCATCAACAGTAAATGTGGATGCGCCCCCGATTTTAAAATTAGTAGGTAAGAAGAAATTCTCCCCACCATCAGAATAGCTCATTTTTGTTCCGATGTTGGATATATTGGCACCGGCAGAAAGCACAGCCTCCCTGCCAAATAGTGTAGTGGCTGTTTTATACAAACCAGAAACATCAACGGCTACAGCATTTCCGCCGCGGACCTGCCCTGATGAAGAAAATTGACCAGAAGCCAAATTCGAATAAATATACCTTAATGAAGCACCTAATGAAAACTCTTTACCAAAATTACGCGCAAAAGAAACGTCAAAAGCAAGTTCATTAGGATTGGCAATTCCAAGATCCTGTTGGTTAATATCGGTAAGCTGGATGGAGCCCAAAGAAAAATACCTTAAAGCTGCACCAATAGTGTTGCGGTCGTCAAGCTTATAAAATCCGCTTAAATAAGCGAGATTAATATCTGGCACCAAACTCTTTAACCATGGGCTATAAGACACGGAAAATCCGTAAGGTTTATCTAAAAAAGCAAGTTTAGAAGCGTTAATACTGGATGAATTTACATCACCTGCCACGGCCACACCGGCATTACCCATTGCACCAGCACGGGCATCGGGTGTAATGAGCAGAAATGGAACTGCTGTTACAATGTTGTTTGCTTCGCTACCGTTTGTTTGGGTATTACCTATGGTTACCTGGGCATTTGTTTCACCAAACACCAATGCCATTGAGAGTGCAGAAAAAGCAAGTTTACTGATGTACTTGAAATTCATCCTTTTAAAGGTACGTAATTTTAGATTTGGTATTTACTAATCACTGGAGAATACATCAGTAACGTAAAACCAAAGCTTATATTTCACCAAAATACGAATTCTCAGATTATTTACTAATTAAACATACGATTTTTACATAGGGCTGGTCGTGCATAAATTCTAAGTATAAAACTAATAGGCGTTTAGCAAAAATAATGAATTCATTTATTATCGATAAATCTTGTGGCAAACCAGATTCATCTTTAGAAAGTTAAAAATCAAATGTGACTAATCTTAATATATATTTAAACATAAGTATATTTAAGATGTTTATTATAATGCATTTCAATCGTGTATCATAATTGAGATTTGATTATTAATTAAAATATAATATGATAAACATTACAAAACTAAACTACAATCGAGTAAGAAAGCCAATAAAATTTTCAAATAAATAACTTTATATCGCTTATTTATAATTATTTAGCAATAGTTTCGTTTAAAAGGAAAAAGAAGCCATATCAAAAAAATAATGAGTTATCATTCAAAAATATACTAAATATTTATTGCCGTATTATTTATATATTCATTTAAAATTTGTTTAATTTTATCAGTTGAAAGGCCACCAGGCTATATCCAGTCGCTTCATATGAAAAAACTAATACTATATTCTTTTACTTGTTTGTCATTAGCTGCCATCCTTTCGAGTTGTAGCTCAAAAAGTGCGAGTTCGAGCAAAACAGGCATTCCTTATGCAAATAGAAAAAGCAAAAACAACCAATCTGGTGCTTTTTCGGTAGCTACTCAGTATAAAAGGGCACCAGGGCCAGGTTTAATTCCAATTGAGGGTGGGGTTTTAGTTGTTGGTGGCAGTGCCATCGAAATACCAGGCGTTGAACCCAACATTTATAATTACAAAAGACAGGTAACTGTACCCTCTTTTTACATGGATGAGACCGAGGTATCAAATACCGATTGGTTAGAATACTTACACTGGATCAGATACAATTATCCTGAAGATCAGGAATATTATTACAATGAGCTTCCAGATACTTTGGTTTGGCGCCAGGCATTATCTTATAATGAACCTTATGTAGACAACTATTTAAGACATCCGGCTTACCGTGATTACCCTGTAGTAGGTGTTTCCTGGGAACAGGCTTCTCGTTATTGTGAGTGGAGAACTTCAAGAGCAAATGAGTTTATTTTACGTGAAAAAGGAATTTTGACTGATTACAAAACGCTTGCAGGGAATGGAAAAGGTAAAACTACTGCAACCACTGCTGCCGTTACGCCTAAACCAGATAAACCTTTTAATACAGATGCCTATTTAAATGGCCAGTATGACGATAAAGGTAAAAATGCATTTATTGATTACAATACTAAATCAGGTGCCGCAACAACCACAGCGGGAGGAACGGCAGGAGGCACCGGTAGAAATAATCAGCCGAGAAGAACAGCTACCTTAGAAGATGGTGTAATTATGCAACCATATCGCTTACCAACTGAAGCCGAGTGGGAATACGCTGCTTTGGGCTTGATTGGCAACACAGAATATGAGAACATCAACCAGAATAAAATTTATCCTTGGAATGGCTTAGGTGTTAGTTCAGCCAAAAAGAAAACCAGAGGTATGATTCAGGCCAACTTTAAAAGGGCTCCTGGAGATTATATGGGTGTTGGTGGTTCATTGAACGATAAAGGAGATTTAACTGTTCCGGTTATTCAATACGCTCCAAACGATTTCGGTTTATATAATATGGCAGGAAACGTAAATGAATGGGTAAATGATGTTTACAGAACGGGTACATTTACAGATGCGGACGCCTTTAACCCTTATCGTGGTAACTATTTTACCAATAAAAAATTAGCAGATCCGCAAAGTGGAAAAATTGCATTGGATAAATATGGTAATCCGATTAAAGAAAACGCCTATGCTGGAAGAAAACAAACCTGGGCAGAAAAACAGGCACAAGCGAAACGTGCTGATTCGATTTCAAAATCAACTGATCCACAATCGCCTGCCGCATCTACCACTTATCAAGCCGATCAAAGAGGTTATCGTGATAGACAAAACACTTTATTAAATGAAGAAGGTGTAACACTCGTAAACGATAAATCAAGAGTGTATAAGGGTGGTTCATGGAATGATATGGCTTACTGGTTAAACCCAGCAACCCGCCGCTTTATGCAACAGGATGAATCATCGGCTGAAGTCGGTTTCCGTTGTGCCATGACTATGCTTGGTGCTCCTGAAATTAGTACTGCGGGTAAAAGAAGTTTTAAAAATCCTCCACAAAAACCTTACAGGGTAAGTAGAGGTAGATAATAAAGAAAAGTCCCGAGGTAAAACCGGGACTTTTTTTATGCGTTATGTTTCGTCGGGAATTGTCATCTCGACTGGAGCTTACCGATTTTTCTTACGTTGCGTAATGCCCGCCTGTGCATGCGTGGAAAAATCTAACTAAATAACATATTTTAAAAGATCCTGAAATAAATTCAGGGTGACGACAGGAATTAATAGGTACGTGATAAAAACGTATGTTGTAAGGCAATCATGAATCCAGTTTGAGAAAAGTTGCCAGTTGTCTACTTAAACTGAACTAAGATCTGATTTTTCTCTACTTTATCTCCCTGTTTAATCAAGATCTTTTTAACCACGCCATCTGTTGATGATTTTAAGATATTTTCCATTTTCATCGCCTCCAGTATCAAAAGATTATCGCCTTTTTTCACCTCGGCATTTTCTTCAACCAAAATTTTTAGCACTAAACCAGGCATAGGCGCTTTAATTTCAGAGACTTTATTGGTAGTCAAATTATCCAGACCGAGTTGCTTTAATAAAACATCAAACTGATCTTCAATACTGATCTGATAAATATTTCCATTTACCTTTATTTTACATGTTTTTTCAACCTTATTTATATCAACAAGTTCCGTATTGAAAGACCTGTTTTTATAGAGCACATGTGTATTGTCATGTCCAATCTTACTTAGATTGAAATGAACTTGCTCTCCATTTACCAAAAAAGCTGAATCTTTATTGTCAATTTCGAATAAAAACTGATTGTTTACTTTTACCTTATACATGGCTTATTGTGTTAAAGCATACTGCACCAAATTTGCGCCCATTTTTAACGCTTTTGTTCTCGTTTCCTGTGTATCTTCAGGGTAAGTACCAAAGTCTTCCCAGCCATTCCCAAGATCGCACTCATAGGTATAATAACAAACTACCCTACCCTTGTAAATCAAAGCGAATCCCTGCGGACGTTTATTATCGTGCTCATGGATTTTTGGCAAGCCTGCGGGAAATTTGAATTTTTGATTATAAATAGCGTGGTTGGCTGGCAATTCTACAAAATTTAGTTCAGGAAATACCTTCTTCATTTGAGGCCTGATAAATTTATCTAAGCCGTAGTTATCATCTATATGAAGAAAGCCACCACCTGTAAGGTATTGCCGTAAATTTTTAATTTCCTGGTCGCCAAAAACAACATTTCCATGTCCTGTCATATAAATAAACGGATAATTAAAAATTTCTTTTGAGCCTACTTCAACTATGCTTTCTTCAGGATAAAAGTTGGTTTTCAGATTGGCGTTACAGTAAGCAATTAAATTGGGTAGAGCCGTTCTGTCTGCGTACCAGTCTCCACCTCCATTATACTTTAATTTAGCCATACGATAGGTTGGTGGAATAAAAGCAGTGAGATTAACGCTAAAAGCTAAAAGACCAAAGCTAAAAGCCAATCTCATGAATTTGGGAAACTGAAAACTGGAAATTGAAAACTTCAAACTGATTATCGGTTAAGGTAATTGATTTCAAAACAAACAGATAATGCCGCAGTTTCTGTGCGTAACCTGTTATCACCTAAAGTTAATGCTTTAAAGCCTTTGTTCAAAGCTAAATTAACTTCATCTGGCGTGAAATCACCTTCAGGACCAATAAGAATTAAATATTTTTGTTGTGGAACGACCAATTCGGATATAAATTGTTTTTCTCCGTTATCGATGCAATGCGCAATTAATTTATTGCCATCAAAGGGTTCTTTTAAGAAAGCCTCAAAGGCAATGGCATCATTTAATTTGGGGTGATAAGCTTTAATAGATTGTTTTACGGCAGAGGTAATTACCTTATTGAGGCGATCTTCTTTAACCACCCTCCGCTCCGATCTGTCAGTAATAATTGGTGTAATTTCATCAATACCTAGTTCTGTAGCTTTTTCTAAGAACCACTCGATGCGGTCGATATTTTTGGTTGGCGCAACAGCTATATGCAAATAATGGTTTCTTTTATGAAATTCCTTTTCTACTTTTAAAACGGATAAAGAAACTTTCTTCGGATTATCGGAGGTAATTTCAGCAGTGTAGAAGCCTCCCCTACCATCAACTAAATTAACAACAGCCCCAATAGTTAGCCTAAGCACCCTAACACAGTGTTTACTTTCTTCTTCGTTAAGTGTGTAAGTATCTTGGGTGATATCTGGTGTATAAAAAATGTGCATCGTTGAAATTAATGATTATCAACCATATCTTCTTTATTGATTACCAGTTCTAATTTGATGGTTTCGATATTTTGCTCTGTCTTTTTTAAGATGGTAAACAGGTACCCATATGATTCATTGCTTTCACCCACCTCCGGAATACGTTCAAAAACGTGTGAGACCAATCCACCAACGGTATCGAAGTCTTCATCCTCCGGTAAATCGTGAGGCAGATATTCGTTCACATCATATACGGTAGCGAATGCATTTACTATAAATTCATTATCAGAAACCTTTTCAACCAACGGTTTTTCTTCATCATATTCATCTTGTATTTCACCTACAAGCTCTTCTACAATATCTTCCAGGGTAACCATACCAGCTGTACCACCAAACTCATCCAATACAATAGCAATCTGTATTCGATTACTTTGCAGCTCGCTCATCAGATCGTTAATTTTTTTAGTTTCTGTGACAAAATATGGTTTTCTGATAATATCTTTTAATGTCCAGTGCTGGTTACCTGCTGCAACTAATGGTAAAATATCTTTTGCATGGATAATTCCTACAATTTTATCCATAATATCATCGTAAACCGGCAATCGCGAATATCCTTCCTTGATAATGGTATCAATCACTTCTTCTTTTGGTGAAGTGAGTTCAATACCCGATATTTTCGTTCTAGGCACCATGATATTCTTCACCACACGCTCATTAAAATCAAATACATTTTTAATCAGCTCATGTTCATTATTATCCAATGCACCACTTTCTTTACCCTGATCGAGTAAATACTGTAATTCTTCGGTACTGTGAATGGACTCATGCCCGGCAGATGTATCAATACCAAATGGTTTAAGGATGATGGCAGCAAGGCTATTAAGTGTCCAAATAAATGGTTTAAATACTACATAAAATAACTGAAGCGGTATAGAAACGAAAAGTGTTGTAGCTACAGGCCTTTGGATAGCGAAAGATTTTGGGGCCAATTCACCAAATACGATATGCATAATCGTGATGAGCGAAAAGGCAACAATTGTTGATGCAGTATGGATAGAAGCATCACTTAAACCCCATTCTAAACTATCGAAGAGGTTTTTGAAAATGGTATGCATAACGCCTTCACCTACCCAACCTAAGCCAAGTGATGCAAGCGTTATGCCTAGCTGTGTGGCTGCTAAATATCCGTCGAGATTATGAATAATCCCTTTGGCCATTTTGCCAACCCGACTGCCTGTCTTTGCTTTAATTTCAATCTGTGATGCCCTAACTTTTACAATCGCAAACTCTGCTGCAACAAAAAATCCATTAAGTAACACCAAAAATAATGCAAGGAATAATCTCCAGCCAACAGCTGTGGTATCAGTTTCCTGTACTGCAGCCAAAACTCCGTTTGCAGGCAGGATTGCACTAAGCTCTAAATTTAAAAACAAACAGACCGTGGGTAAATCCATTATGCTAATTCTCTAAATGTTGTGTTATAAAGTTCTATGCTTTCTTTTATTACTTTATGCGCATAGCGAACACCAAGTAAATGTTCGATAGTTACATTCTTACCTTCTAATGCTTTATAATCCTGAAAGAAACGAACAATCTCTTTCATTTGATGTGGAGGCAACTCATCTAAATCATTGATATAGTTTACTGACATATCGTGAGCAGCTACAGCGATGATTTTATCATCCTGTTCACCATTATCTACCATGTGCATTACGCCAACTACTTTAGCTTCAATCAATGTCATTGGATAAACATCTACTGAACAAAGTACTAAAATATCTAAAGGATCTTTATCATCGCAATAAGTTTGCGGAATAAAACCATAGTTTGCAGGATACATTACGGATGAAAAAAGGACCCTGTCTAACTTAATTAAGCCAGATTCTTTATCTATTTCGTATTTTGCTTTTGAGCCTTTAGGGATTTCAATAATTGCGTTTACAATTTCTGGAACATTATCTCCAGGAGATACGCTATGCCATGCGTGATGATCGTCTTTTGCCATTTTTAATTTAAATCTGTTTTATCCTCTTCAGTACCACTCACTACTTTACTTTTTACAAAGGTAATTAATAATGGAATAGTTGTAATAAGGATAAAGCCAATAATAATATATAATAAATAATCGTTTATTTCTTTTTCAAATCGTCTGCCCAAAAAGTAACCAAGCAAAGTTAAGGAACAGATCCAAAGTACTCCACCTAAGACATTATATAAGGCAAATTTTTTAAAGTCTAGTTTTACAACCCCTGCAAAAATCGGTGCAAAAGTTCTAACAATGGGTACAAATCTGCCCATTATTAAGGCAAATGCCCCTTGTTTCTGATAATACTCCTTTGCAGCTTTTAAATATCTCTTTTTAAAAAAGAAACTGTCTTTTCTGGTATACAATACCGGACCAGTTTTACGTCCGAACCAATAACCTGTAAAATTGCCGGAAATGGCTGCTACACATAAACCAGCCAGGAGTACTGCAATGTTTACATCCAGCTTGCCTGTTGCCACAAACATTCCTGCTAAAAACAATAAATAATCACCAGGAAGAAAAAAGCCAAAAAACAGGCCAGTTTCTGCATAGATAACAAATACGACTAAATAGAACCCTCCCTCCCTCAATAATTTCTCGGGATCAAGTAGCTGATGCAGGTTACTCCAAAAATCGTGCATATTCAATTATTCGTAAAACTACAAATAATTATTAAACAACAGCATACCTATATCAGGTTTAAAATAATTGCAGGATAAATACCCAATACCAATGTTATGACAACAGAAACCAACAAAACCACCTTATATTGTGAGGGGGTTGAAAGTTCTGTTTCTGCACCATCTTTAAACCATATGGCTACAATTACCCTAAAATAATAATAGAAACCAACCAGTGCATTTAAAATTGCAAATGCAACAAGCAGGGCTCTATATTCGGTCATAACATTCAGGAACATCAGGTACTTCCCAATAAAGCCAGCTGTAAGTGGAATACCAGCCAACGAAAGCATCGCTACGGTTAAGCATAATGCAACGAATGGATTACGTTTAGCCAGACCATTAAAGCTTTCGAAGTTATCGCTTCCTGTTTTTTGTTTTACTAATATTAATACCGCAAATGCAATAATTGATGCGAAAGTATAGGCCGCTGCATACACCAGTACGTTATTTCCAGAGTTTTTGGTGAGTACAATTAACGAGAACAACAGATAACCAGCATGGGAAATACTTGAATATGCCAACATACGCTTGAAGTTCTTTTGGAACAGTGCAGTTACATTACCTATAAATAAGGTTAAACAAACGATCACCATTAATGGCGCAACCCAAAAATCGTGGAGTGGCGCAAATGCATCAGCAAATAACCTTAAGAATGCAGCAAAACCTGCAGTTTTAACCACCGTACTCATAAAAGTGGTGATTAAGGATGGAGCACCTTCATAAACATCTGGCGTCCAAAAGTGGAATGGAGCAGCTCCAACCTTGAAGCTCAAACCGATCATCATTAGGATAACACCAGGATAAAATATTGGTGAAATTGCCTGATTATTTACTAGATAAGCTTGTATTTTATCTAAATCGAATGAACCTGTAGCTCCATAAATTAAGGTGATTCCAAATAACAGGAAACCGGTTGAGAAAGCCCCCATCAAGAAATACTTTAATGAAGCTTCGTTAGAGGCAAAATCCTTTTTACGGATACCCGCCAAAATATACAAACTCACCGACATGATTTCCAGGCCTACAAATAACATAGCCATATTTTTATACGACACCATCATGATCATGCCCGCCAGCGCGAAAAGAACCAAAGTATAATACTCCGCTATGTTATCGCTTTTGGCGTGGAAGTAGTTCTGTGTTAATAAAAAGATTAAAAGCGTACCAATAATACAGATCCCTGAAAATGCCAGTGCGAAATTATCTGTCTGCATCATTCCGAAATGAACAGCATTGCCATTCCATACAGAAAAAGTAAATCCCAATGCAGTAAGTAAGCCAACAACGGTAAGTGGTAGTAATGCTTTAGTTGCTTTAAACAAACCTGCATAAAGCACTATAAAAGCTGTTATACTAATGGTTATAATAATATTCATTGCTTAATTTACTGTGTTTAGTTTTTGATTTACCTGTTCTAATAAATGTTGTACAGATGCCTCTGTTAAATGCAAAACTGGTTTCGGATATACACCCAAAACAATAATTAATGCACATATGGTATAAAGAACCAATTTTTCGGTTCCATTTATATCCGTGAAAGTGATGGTCAAGCTATTGGTTTCGCCCAACATGACGTTCTGGTACATGCGCAACATGTAAACCGCTCCGAAGATAATGGTTAAACCGGCAATGGCTGCAGCCCAGATTCCGTAGTTATAAACGCCCATTAGTAATAAAAACTCACCAATAAATCCGTTCGTTCCTGGTAAAGCCACGGTGCCCAAAACAATGATCAGAAAAGTAAGCGCCAACTGTGGTGCTACTTTTGCAATGCCACCTAATTCTTCAATTTTATTGGTTTTAACGCGAGAGAAGATAATATCCAAAGCAAAGAACAAACCCACTACATTAATACCATGGCTCAACATCTGTACCATTGCGCCTTGCATACCTTGCTGGTTAAAAGCGAAGATACCTGCTGATATTAATCCAACGTGAGCGATAGACGAATAGGCAACCAAACGTTTAGCATCCTTCTGGGTAAAAGCAATCAGCGAAGCATAAACAATACCAATAATTGATAAAACTATAGCCAACTGACCCCAATCATGAACTCCATTAGGAACGATTGGCAATAACCACCTAATTACTCCATAGATACCCATTTTTAGCATAATACCCGATAATAACATGGTTCCTTGTGCAGGTGCTGCAGTATAGGTATCAGGCTGCCAGGTATGGAAAGGAAAAATCGGCATCTTAATAGCAAAAGCAATAAAAAACGCCCAGAAAATCCATCCTTGCTGGGCACTATCTAAGTTTAAAGCATAAAAAGCCTGAATGTTAAAATTGTGCGCTGGGTTTTGAAGATATAGGTAAATAATCCCCATCAACATAAACAACGAACCTGCAATGGTATACACAAAAAACTTCATGTTGATCCGGATGCGGTCTTTTCCACCCCAAATAGCACAGATAAAGTAGATTGGAATTAATGCTGCCTCCCATCCGATATAGAACAAGAAAGCATCCAATGCGGTAAACACCAATAATAAGCCTGTTTGCATGAATAAGATCAGCGCATAAAATGCAGCCGGATTTTTATACTCATGATTGTAGCTTGATAAAATGATAATTGGTACCAGTAAATTAGTAAGCAATACCACCAAAAGGCTAATGCCATCAATACCTGCGTTAAAATTAATACCCAAATCAGCAATCCATGGCAGGTTAACCTCAAACTGGGTACTTGCATCTGGAATGAAATTACCGGCGACAACCAAAGCCAACAACAAAGAAGCCACCGAAAAAACGGTAGAAACGATTTTAGCCGACTTACCAGTAAATGCTGTAATAATTGCACCTACAAGCGGTAAAAATATAAGTAGTAAAAGTTGTTCCATTATTTATTTTGAACCCTTTTTATATGTAGAAAAATGTATACAATAGCAATGCGACGATACCGAATACCATCATAAATATATAGAAACCCACGTTTCCACTTTGTAACAAACGGATATCTTTACTGGCCTCATTAGTGCTCCATCCTAACCCATTTACAATTCCATCAATAAATTTGTTATCGATAATCCTGTAAAAGAATTTCGATAATGCATCTAAAGGTTTTGTAATGATGAAATCATAGATTTCATCTAAATAGAATTTGTTGTACGATAGTTTTGCCAATGGTGAACGCGGTGCTTCATCAGCAACAGGAACCCGTGCACCTTTAACGTACCTGGTGTAAGCATACAATAAAGCCACTACAGCCACCGCTACCGAAACGGCCATTAAAGAATATTCAGTTGAATGGCTTAATTCCAGCTCATGCTGCGCAACACCAGCGCCCGATAACCAAAGAGCCAACCATTCATTTCCACCAAAAACATGAGGAAGATTAATTAATCCACCAATTGCAGCAAGAACAGCTAAAATAATTAGAGGCAAGGTCATCGCTGTCGGCGATTCGTGTACATGACTTTCTTCATGATGCGTTCCGCGGTATTTTCCGGAGAAGGTCAAAAACATCATCCTGAACATATAAAATGCCGTTAAGAATGCTGTTAAAACACCAACTCCCCAAAGTATCGGACTAGTCTGGAAAGCATGCGCCAAAATTTCATCTTTTGAAAAGAAACCAGAGAATGGTGGTAAACCTGCAATGGCAATAGTACCGATCATCATGGTTAAAAAAGTAACCGGAAGTCTCTTTCTCAAGCCCCCCATATGGCGCATATCTTGTTCGTGGTGCATGGCATGAATTACAGAACCGGCACCCAAAAATAACAATGCTTTGAAGAATGCGTGTGTTAGTACGTGGAAGAATGAACCCGTATAAGCACCAACGCCCAAACCTAAAAACATATATCCCAATTGCGATACGGTAGAGTAAGCCAATACCTTTTTAATATCAGTCTGCGTTAAAGCAATAATGGCAGCCACTAACGCCGTTGCTGCGCCTACAATAGCAATAATATGTTGAGTAAGCGGTGCTAAATCAAACAATACACTAGAGCGTGCAATCATATAAATACCTGCCGTTACCATCGTTGCAGCGTGGATTAAAGCTGAAACCGGCGTAGGTCCGGCCATTGCATCAGGTAACCAGGTAAACAACGGCAATTGAGCCGATTTACCGCAGGCGCCGATAAATAACAAAATCGTAATTAAAACTAAAGTATCGTTACCAGGCAACATATTAGCTGCCTGAGTGAAAACCTTGGCAAATTCTACACTTCCAAAAGTAGTGAATACTAAAAACACGCCTAAAAGAAAACCTAAATCGCCAATACGGTTCATTACAAAAGCTTTTTTAGCAGCTGATGCATATGCACTATTGGTGTACCAGAACCCGATTAGCAGGTAAGAACATAACCCAACTCCTTCCCAACCTATAAACATGACAATGTAGTTGGAGCCCAATACCAACAAGAGCATGAAAAATACAAACAGGTTTAAATAAGCAAAAAACTTACCGAAGCCTGCATCATCGTGCATATAGCTGGTGGAATATAAGTGGATCAGAAAACCGATTCCGGTGATGATCAAAAGCATGATCGAGCTTAAAGGGTCGACCAGGAAAGATAGTGGAATGTGTAATGCACCTGCGCTGATCCAATCAAATAAAAATACTTCGTGAGATTTTTGTGTGTCGCCTTGTAAACTAAAGAAAATAACTAAACTGATAACAAAGGAGGCTAGAATTACCCCGCTACCGATAATACCAACAAGTCCTTTAGATAAAGAGTTTCTGCCCAGTCCATTAATTACAAACCCTAAGAAAGGAAGTAACGGAACCAACCAAATCAATTGTTCTATTGTCATTCTTATTATATATTTACCACTTAAGGCGATTTAAAACATTAATATCTATCGATTTCGTATTTCTGTAAACCATTACGATAATGGCTAAACCTACTGCAACTTCTGCAGCGGCCAGGGCCATAATAAAAAATACGAAAACCTGTCCGGATGGATCGTTGCTATGCACAGAAAAAGCGGTTAACAGCAAGTTAACAGCATTAAGCATCAGCTCAACCGACATAAAGATTACGATTGCATTTCTACGGGTAAGTACACCGATTACGCCAATAGAAAAAATAATGGCGCTTAAATAGATGTAGTGATTTAGCGGAACGCCCTGAAGTTGTGATGTTAAATTTTCCATTATGCTTCTACCTCATCTCTTTTAGATAATAAAACAGCTCCAACCATTGCTGCCAATAGTAATAGAGATGATAATTCAAATGGCAATAAGAACGGACCAAAAAGCTCCTTGCCTAAATTTTCTACCAATCCTAATCCAGGATCTTTTAAAATTAGCGGACTTGCAATACTGGCTGATTTTAAAGAACCGATTAAGGTAACCACCAAACAACCACCGGCAATAACGCCAACGATTTTAATCAGCGGTGATTTACTTGGCTCCGTTTCCTTATTCAGGTTAAGCAACATCAGTACAAATAAGAAAAGTACCATAATTGCCCCCATGTAAACAATAAAGTTTACTACTGCTAAAAACTGTGCATTTAGAAGTACATAGTGAACGGTGAAAGTAAAAAAGGTAAGGATTAAGTACAGTACACTGTGGATCGGATTTTTTGCAAAAATCACCAGCAGCGAAAAGACAATACTTAACGTGGCTACGAAATAGAATACTTGTGTACTCATTAATTGTTATTTATTTTATTTGTTTTCGTCACCCTGAATTTATTTCAGGGTCTTTAAAGGAGATGCTGAAATAAATTCAGCATGACGATTATCTTAGTTATATTGTTCGTGTACTCACGAAGCATACTTTATTTTTTCATTTCCAATGGCGCCTCCACCAGCTTATCTTTTCCGTAAATGAAATCCTTACGTAAATAATCAGCAGGTACAATCGGGCCATCTAAATAAATGGCCTCTTTAGGGCAAGCTTCTTCACATAATCCACAGAAAATGCAACGCAACATATTAATTTCGTAAGTAGCTGCATATTTTTCTTCGCGGTATAAATGTTTTTCTTCGGGCTTACGTTCAGCGGCAATCATGGTAATGGCTTCAGCCGGACAAGATAAAGCACACAGGCCACAAGCAGTACAGCGTTCTTTACCATTCTCATCGCGTTTTAGCGAATGCATTCCCCTAAAGTTAGTCGAGAATTCGCGTTCTACTTCAGGATATCTTACTGTAGCCTCTTTTTTAAATAAGTGACTGATGGTGATGCCCATGCCCTTTGCAATTGCCGGCAGGTACATGCGTTCCATAAAGCTCAAAGGCTTTTGCTCCAGTACTTTTTTCTTATTACTTAATGATTCCATAATTAAAACTTCTCAATAATCGCAATCACAACACCTGTTATTATAATATTGGCGATTGCCAAAGGTATTAAACCTTTCCAACCTAAATTCATCAATTGGTCATAACGGAAACGAGGGATTGTCCAACGTACCCACATAAAGAAAAAGATGAACATGACTATTTTTCCAAAGAAAACAGCTGTACCAACAAGCGGTGCCCAGGTTGGGCCTAAATGTGCCGCAACGTAATCCATACCAGGATAGTTATAACCACCCCAATATAAGGCTGCCATTACTGCCGATGATACGAACATGTTGATATATTCTGCAAAAAGGTAAAAACCTAATTTCATTGATGAATACTCTGTATGGTAACCACCAATTAACTCCGTTTCACATTCTGGTAAATCGAAAGGTGCACGGTTGGTTTCTGCAAAAGAGCAAACCATAAAGATTAAAAATCCAAGTGGCTGGTACCAAACGTTCCAGTTTAATCCATGCTGCTGAGCAACAATCTCTTTTAAGCTTAATGTATTGGTCATTAAAAGCAAAGCGATGATCGATAATCCCATTGCAATTTCATAACTGATATTCTGAGAAGCTGCACGGATCGCACTCAGCAAAGAATATTTGTTGTTTGAGGCCCATCCCCCAATCATTACACCATAAACACCTAATGATACTACTCCAAAAATGTACAGCACACCAACGTTGATGTCCGAAACCTGCAAGGAAACAGTTTTACCTGCAATTAAAACAGGGCTTCCCCACGGGATAACGGCCGTACCGATACAAGCACAAAGCAGCGCCAAGCCTGGTCCGGCGATAAATAAAAATCTGTTTGATGTGGTTGGAATAATCTCCTCCTTCATAAACATTTTAACACCATCTGCCAGTGGTTGTAAAATACCAAAGGGCCCAGCTCTGTCCGGACCTAACCGATCTTGTAAATATGCAGCAACTTTACGTTCTGCATACGTAGAATACATGGCAATAACTAAACTGATGCCGAAAATTACAGCTACCAGGATAAATTTTTCTATAACAAAAGCGCTATCCATTAGTATTTAACTGTTTTATGTAATTCAATTTCATTTGCAGCCTGTAAAGCCTCATTTGGCTGAATTACATGCAAAGGTTTTAATGTTTCGTAGTGGTTAGATGCAATTACCGAAGTATCATCAATGTGGGTTGGACGTTCAATTACCCAATCAGCAGTTGCTTTTTTATCAAAGCGGCAAGTATTGCAAATAAAGTCCTCTACTTCCCCAAACTGATCTTTACGGGCAGTAACACGTAACACATCTGCTCCTTTATACCAAAGCGTTACTTTGCCACTACATTTTTCATGATCGCAATCACGGTGTGCATCAACAGGCTTGGTAAACCAAACACGGTTTTTGAAACGGAAAGTTTTATCGGTTAAAGCACCAACAGGGCAAACATCAATTACGTTTCCTGAGAAATCGTTGTCAACAGCCTGCTGGATATAAGTAGAAATTTCTGAATGGTCGCCGCGGTTTAAGATACCATGAACACGTTTATTGGTAATCTGATCTGCAGTAAAAACACAACGGTAGCATAAAATGCAACGGTTCATGTGCAATTGGATCTTGTCGCCAATATCAATACGCTCGAAAGTACGGCGCTCAAACTCATAACGTGTTTTTTGCAAACCGTGTTCGTAGCCCAAATTCTGGAGGTCACATTCGCCTGCCTGATCACAAACAGGGCAATCTAAAGGGTGATTAATCAACAAAATCTCTACCACACCCGCACGTGCTTCCAAAACTTCTGGTGAAGTGATGTTAAGCACCTCCATCCCATCCATTACTGTGGTACGGCAGGAAGCCACCAATTTAGGCATAGGGCGTGGATCTTTCTCCGAACCTTTAGTCACCTTTACAATGCAGGTACGGCATTTACCGCCACTGCCTTGTAATTTAGAATAATAGCACATGGCCGGCGGAACAATATCCCCTCCGATTTGCCTTGCAGCATTCAGAATGGTTGTTCCATTATCAACCTCTACTATTATCCCATCTATCGTAACCTTAACTTTTTCACTCATGGTTAATGATATTCTTTTTATTTCTTTATCTCACCCTGGTTCGTGTCCCCACGAACCAATTCTATTATATTATTTCTCTTTCGAGATTTTATAACCAATTTCTTTCCTTGGCTGTTGTTGTTGCGCTAGTAATTCATCAAAATATCTAAAGATCACTTCAATATTCTTATCCTGATTATCTATCTTCTTTTTTATCTTTTCTACTTCTAATCTTATCTCAGCATTACTTAAAACCATTGTCCTAAGTTGTACAAACACATCAATAATTTTAATACTTACTTCTACTGCCTGTTTACTTTTTAAAACATTTGATAGTTGCAAAATACCATGTTCGCTAAATGCAAAAGGAAGATACTTTGAATACTTACCTTGTTCTAAGGTCGCAATTTGCGACCTTAAGACTTCATTTTCTTCTTTTGTTAATTCGAACATAAAATGTTCAGGAAATCTTTCTATGTTTCTTCGAACCTGTTCTTTTAATCGCTTAGTTTCAACACCAAAGAGTTCTGCTAAATCAGAATCTAGCATCACCTTAACTCCTCTAAAAAGATAAATTTTGTTTACAATTATCTCATTAGGAATTATTGATATCTCTTCTTTCGGCATTTACAAGTTTATTTTCTAAAATAACAAACTGTGATCTTATCGTTAAATCAAATATTAAACTGGTCGCAAATTGCGGCCGGTTGTTATCCAAGGTATCACATTCTGTGACACGTCTTTATTTCTCTTCCGCTACCGGAGCTTTTTCAATCGGTGTTGCATAATTTGCGATACCGTAATTCAGGCTCTGGCTTTTTACCGGTTCTTTAATGTGCCATTCAAATTCATCCCTGAAATGACGGATTGCACTGGCAACCGGCCAGGCTGCTGCATCACCCAACGGACAAATGGTATTTCCCTCAATTTTGCGTTGGATATCCCATAATAGATCCACATCTTCCATGGTTCCATGGCCATGTTCAATCTTGTGCAATACTTTCTCCATCCATCCTGTACCTTCCCGGCAAGGAGAACATTGTCCACAACTTTCATGGTGATAAAAACGGGAGAAATTCCAGGTGTTACGAACAATACACTGATCTTCATCAAAAGCGATAAAACCACCTGAACCTAACATGGTTCCAGTTGCAAATCCTCCTTCTGATAATGATTCGTAGCTCATTAAACGAGGTTCGCCGTTAGCTAATTTTAAAGTGAGGTTAGCTGGTAAAACTGGTACAGAAGAACCACCTGCAACTGTTGCTTTAAGGCGTTTGCCATTGGCAATACCGCCACAATATTCATCAGAGTAAATAAATTCTTCTACGGGCAAACCTAATTCTATTTCATAAACACCTGGTTTTACCAAATTACCAGACGCTGATATTAATTTTGTACCTGTACTTCTACCGATACCGATTTTGGCATATTCATCGCCACCATCATTGATAATTGGCGCTACTGCAGCAATAGATTCAACATTATTTACCACAGTAGGGCAACCATACAAACCTGCAATGGCTGGAAACGGTGGTTTGATACGTGGATTACCTCTTTTTCCTTCCAGTGATTCTAACAAAGCAGTTTCTTCGCCGCAAATGTAAGCACCACCGCCAGGTTGAACATATAATTCTAAATCGTAACCCGTTCCTAAAATGTTTTTCCCCAACCATCCGGCAGCTTTAGCTTCAGCAATTGCTTTTTCTAAAATGCGGATCTGCGGCATCATCTCGCCGCGCACATAGATATAAGAAACCTTTGCACCCAATGCGAAACTTGACACAATCATTCCCTCAATTAAAGCGTGAGGAATGTAAGTCATCAAATAACGGTCTTTAAAAGTTCCTGGTTCAGATTCATCTGCATTACACACCAAATAACGTGCAACACCTTCTGGTTTAGCCAAAAAGCTCCACTTCATCCCGGTTGGGAAACCTGCACCTCCGCGACCGCGCAAACCCGATTTTTTAACCTCTTCAACAATTTCCTCCGGTGTTAAGGTTTTCAGGGCTTTTTCCACAGCACGGTACCCGCCTTTCTGGCGATAGACCTCAAGTGTATTGATGCCTGGTACGTTTATATGCTCAAGTAACAGTTTTCGAGACATTTTTATTAGTCTATAGTCTGTAGTCTGTAGTCCATAGTCCTGAATCAAATCGACTCATGACTTAAGACTCTCGACTTAGGACTTATTTTTCAAATCTTCAATCAATTTATCTACACTCTCGGTAGTTAAGTTTTCGTAGAAAGTATATTCCGGGCTAATTTGCAATACCGGTCCGTAGCCACAGGCGGCTAAACATTCAACTCCTCTAAAGCTGAATAAACCATCGGAAGTAACTTCACCTTCTTTAACACCCAACTTGTTTTCCAGGTGACTTAATATTTTTTCGGCACCAACCAGGCAACAAGGGCCAGTACGGCAAACCTCTAAGGCATATTTACCTTGTGGTTTTAAAAAGTACATGGTATAAAATGTAGCTACCTCGTAAACTTCAATCGGCTGAATGTTTAAATACTCAGCAACCTGATCCATGGCTGAAGTAGGCACCCACAGAAACTCAGCTTGTACCAAATGTAATAATGGCAATAAGGCTGATTTTTGTTTTCCTTCTGGATAACGGCTTTTTACTTCATCAAATTTGGCCAGCAATTCTGATGAAAACACTACAGGTGTTTGTTCTTCTACTTTAAGCATCTAATTCTCCTGCAATAATATTCATACTACTCATGTTGATAATAGCGTCAGACAATAACATGCCTTCACTCATTGGTGCAAACATCTGGTAGTTTATAAAACTTGGTCTGCGGAAGTGTAAACGGTATGGTGTGCGACCTCCATCGTTAATCAGATAAAATCCCAATTCACCATTTCCGCCCTCTACAGCGTGATAAACCTCTGCTTTTGGTGCATCAATTTCACCCATCACAATTTTAAAGTGGTAGATTAATGCTTCCATATTGTTGTAAACTTCTTGCTTCGGAGGAAGGTAAAATTCAGGAACATCGGCGTGGAAAATACCTTTTGGTTCTGTTTTTAGCTTCACAATTGCCTGTTCGATAATGCGGACACTTTGCCACATCTCTTCATTGCGTACCAAATACCTATCATAAATATCTCCACTGGTACCAACCGGTACTTCAAAATCGAAATCCTGATAGGAAGAATACGGATCGCTTACACGAACATCATAATCTACGCCAGTTGCACGTAATAATGGACCCGTCCAGCTATATTCTAAAGCAGTTTCTTTACTTACTTCTGCAACGCCAGCCGTTCTATCAATAAAAATACGGTTACGTGTCAACAGATTTTCAAATTCTTTTAATGCTTTAGGGAATTCTTTTAAAAACTTATCGATTTTGGCAAAGGCGATATCATTGAAATCTCTTTCAAAGCCACCTATGCGTCCAATGTTCGTTGTTAAACGCGCACCACATACTTCTTCAAAGATTTCGTAGATATGCTCACGGAACTGGAAAAGGTATAAGAACGTGGTGGTAGCTCCTGTATCCTGACCAATAATCGTGTTACAGATAATGTGATCGGCAATGCGCGAAAGCTCCATGATGATTACCCGAAGATAATCTACACGTTTCGGCATCTGAATATTTAACAACTTCTCCACCGTCATGTGCCAACCCATATTGTTAATAGGCGAAGAGCAATAATTTAAACGATCGGTAAGTGGTGTGATCTGATAAAACGGGCGATGCTCGGCAATCTTTTCGAAAGCACGGTGTATGTACCCAATAGTAGAAACACCGCTTACAATACGTTCGCCGTCTAACTGCAAAACATTTTGAAAAACGCCGTGGGTTGCAGGGTGTGTTGGACCTAAATTTAGGGTTACCAGCTCACTTTGCGGGTCGTTATCTGTAAATACCGGATGGTTATGATTCATAATTTACCTTCCAAAAAATTCATCTTTTTTATCTACCCTGTTCGGATCTTCCAAAGGATATTGTTTCAGCATCGGGTGAACACCTAAATCATCCATATTTAAAATACGGCGTAAATCTGGGTGACCTTCAAATTTAACCCCGAACAGATCGTAAGTTTCACGCTCCATCCAGTTGGCACCTTTCCATATCGTCGTTGCTGTTGGGATGGTAGGGTTCTGCTCTGAAATAAATACTTTTATCCTAATCCTTACTTTTTCAACCATATTATGCAAATGGTAAACTACCGCAATACCGTGATCTTTACCAGGATAATGAACCGCTGTGATATCAGTAAGGAAATTGAATTTTAATTCTTCTTTAAGATGTGAAAGCACATTTACGATAACATCTTTATAAGTTACAAAAGTTAATAAACCATAAGGTTCAGAAACTGCCGTAACTTTTTCGCCAAACTTTTCGGTCAGCTTAACGTGTATATTGTTATTTAGCGTCGTTTCTTCCATTATTTAATGCCGTATTGACCTAAAAGTTCTTTGTAATAATCAGAATTTCTTCTTCTTCCCGATTCGTTCTTCACTAAATCCTGAATACGTTGGAAACCATCTAAAATAGCTTCTGGTCTTGGCGGGCATCCTGGCACGTAAACATCCACCGGAATTACTTCATCAATGCCTTGCAATACAGAATAAGTATCGAAGATACCGCCACTGCTTGCGCAGGCACCAACTGCCATTACCCAACGTGGCTCTGCCATTTGGATATAAACCTGTTTTAATACCGGAGCCATTTTTTTAGCAATGGTACCCATAACCATTAAAACATCGGCCTGGCGAGGAGAGAAGCTTAAGCGTTCGGCACCAAAACGACCTAAATCATAGTGAGAACCCATGGTTGCCATAAATTCGATTCCACAACAAGAAGTTGCGAAAGGTAGAGGCCATAATGAATTCGAACGGGCCAAACCAATTACCTTATCTAAAGAGGTGGCAAAATAGCCAGGCCCTTCGGTTCCTGGAGGCGCATCAACTATATTAATTTCACTCATGTTTATAAACAAAAAATGCTCATCCCTTTAAAGAATGAGCAACAAATTTACAATATTTTAAAGGCAAAAAAGCGAGCTTTACTTGATTTAGAACCTTTCTAAATAAAAGAAACTGCCATTGGTTAGTGTAAGCAATACACATTCAGTTTTCAGTTGGCACATTTCGGTTTACAGTTACTAAACCAAGAACCATTACTTACTAATTGTGAACTGACAACCTCCAAATGACTAGTTCCAGTCTAAAACTTTCTTTTTAATTACATAGATAAACCCAAGCAATAATGTTCCCATAAAAATGAACATCTCAATCATTCCATCCATTCTTAAGGCACGGAAATTAACTGCCCATGGATACATAAATATAACTTCCACATCAAACAGTACAAATAGGATTGCCACAACAAAATATTTGATAGAAAAAGGCTGACGGGCATTACCAATCGATTTTACACCTGCTTCAAAAGTTTCTAACTTATCACTGGTTTTGCGTTTTGGCCCTAAAAAGTGGGTAGCAACCAACGTAGTTACCACAAAACCTAAAGCAACAATTACTTGAAATATAATTGGTAAAAAATCTATAGCTGAACTTTGCGCTTGCATAATTTTTATTTTGTGATGCAAAAGTAAAAGAAAAAGGCAGAGTAACCAAACTCTGCCTTTTCTAAATTATTTAACTTTAAAATTATTTGCCTTTACCTTTGGCTTTTGAAGCCGCAGCAGGTGATTGCAATTCTTTAAGTTTTGCTGACGCAAAAGGGCCTTGAGGATCTAGCGCTATACTTTTATTTAAAAAGTCGATCGCTTTAGCTTTGTCTTTATCAGCATAGTACGCACCAAGATAATCATAAGCCTCTACAAGGTTTGTTTTATTGGCAGCCTGTTCTTCTGGTTTAACTAAGCTAATATACTTTTCAAACAATGGAATTGAAGCATATTTTGGATTTGCCTTATCATCTAAAAGATTGGCAATCCTAGCCCTGGTAAAATAACCCAATGCGAATTCAGGAGAAACTTTATTTAAGTGACTCAACGCTGAATCAGCTTCAACTAATGCAGCAGTATTTAAAGGTTTTTTATCTCTTTGTGCAAAATAACCTTCCAAGAACCTAGTTTGACCAATATAGTAGTAATTGGTTAACGAACCTTTTCCATTTGGATTATATTTAGTTGCTAAAGTATAAATTTCGGCAGCTTTACCATATTTTTTAGCTTTATATAGCGCTAAACCTGCTTCAGCTAAGGCATCGGCATTAGTTGAATCGATTTTAGCTGCTTCAATAATGTTATTTACACCTAAACTATCCTGTCCAGCTTTTAACTGAGCTTTACCTAAATAAAGGTAATCATTACCTAAAATTTTTGATTTATCTTTTTCTTTGGCAAAAAATTCAGTCAAACTGGTTAATGCCTGAGGGTAGTTACCATTTTCATAAGCTGCCCAACCTTTCATCCTGGCAACAACATTACCTTTAGGGTCATTTGCAGGAACCTGTAATGAGGAAGCCACTTGCTCTAATGCTTTATAATCTTTTGCATAAAATAAGAACTGGGCATAACGCAATTGAGATTCCAAAGATTTGTCAGTTAAATCCATGTATTTCTTATAATTCTCTATCGCTTTTGCTGCTTTTTCTTTATCCACACCAAAGCTACTCCACTGTAAGTATAACTCACCTAACTCACGGTAAGCAGGACCATAATTTGGATCAGCTGCAATTACATCTTGCAATTCTTTCTCTCCTTCAGGAAAAGCCCTTGATTCTTTATACATTTTACCAATCTGCGTTTTAGCTCTTCTGTTGTTCGGATCAACATCATTCACACGCATGTATGGGCCTAGTGCTTCAGAGTTTTTCTTTTGTAAGGCATAAGCATCACCTTGAGCCAAGAAAACTTCAGCATCTTTATCTTTAGCGTCCAACTCATCGGCCTTCGTAATATTAGCTAACGCATTGGTAAAGTCAGGTTTTGACACATCATCACTTGGTTTATCCTGGGCTAAATAAGCTTTACCGATATACAAATAAGTTTTGTAATCTTTAGGAGCTAATGCTACAGCTTTATCAAAATTAGTCTTTGCAGATGTTGGATCATTGGATAATAGATCTGCTTCACCCAAACCAATTAAGTTTAAGTTGTTTTTTGGATCAGCAGTAATACCTTTATTAAATACGGCCCTAGCTGAATCTATATAACCGGTTTTCAAGTAAACCAAACCAAGATTGTAATAATTTTCACCATCTGAAGCTTTTGAACTCACCAATGATTTAAGCATTGATGACGCTTTTTGATATTGCTCCGCGTCGATGGCTTTTTTCGCGTCATTTAAATTTTGAGCAAAAACTGCAGAACCCATCAACACCAAACCTACATTTAAGGTTATTGCTTTCTTTAAAATTTTCATAGTTCTTTCTTGTTTTTTTAATGGTCATGAAACTTGCTTATCATACAAGTTCCATCTGATATTCTGTTCTATTTATTTAATACAAATGAAGTGTCTCCTTGGATTACTTCGTGGTTCAATTTATAACTTTTATTTTAATTTCCTTTGGTCAGGTTAATCTGTCTTGGCATTAGTTTATGTGGGCCAAGTCCAGATTTAAGTACAATCAATTGTCCCCTCTGACTTCTTAACCATGTTGCAAATCCTGTGCCTAAACCATCTCTTCCCTCGCAATCAATAATGTTTATATTTCTTAAGAAAGGATAGACACCATTAATCAAGTTATCTTGAGTTGGTTTATAGAACTGGTCATCTCCCACCTTGCCTTTTACATTCTTCACTCCCAATACTCTTATCTTGGAAAGATATTCGTTCATCTCTGCGTTTTTGCCCGTGATCCAATTCACGCCCAAAATACCAATAAAATTTTTATCTTCTGCAATAAGTTTAATTACTTCTCTGCTAGAATTTTTTGAGTAAACACCTGAAGCAGGAAATTGACTGATATTGGCCAACGTTTTAAAATACTGAAAGGTACTTGAATAAGCGTTATCAAAGACCAATTTTTTATCTGATTTTTTACCCTGTAAGATGTCAATTACTTCTTTAACGTTGATTGTACTGTCTATATTGCCCCTATTGGTAATTAAAGCAATGCCATCAATGGCGAAACGCGAAGTGTTGATTTTAATTTGACGTTGATTGTAATATTTTTCCTCTGCCTTGGTTAATAATCTTGGCAAAACAATTACCCTTATGCTATCATTCAAAAACGCAGGTAACAACCTTTCTTCAGGTTTAACTGTAGCCTGAAATTTGGCGTCAGGATAATCCAAGCTAAAAATATTGATCTGATCCTGAACAATCGGCCCGACACTTTCATCAACCAATATTTTTAACGTACCACTTGTTCTGGTTTCTTTAACAACAACCGCCTTATTCTTACGTTTGCAGGATAACAACAAAGTCAGTACACAAAATATTAAAAGGATTTTTTTCATTAAATGATTAATCGCGCCTACCAAGGCTTAAAAGTCTTACAAAAGCATAAATAATGAGGAATATCCCAATCGTGATGCGTCCCCATTCCGGAATAGCACTTAAACGGAGTGCAATAGGTTTATAAAATATAAATGCAACACCCAGTATCACGTAAAAGATGAACATGATAAGGCCTAAAATGAGCAAAAACCGCTGTTTAGGCGATTTTTGCTTAAAGATATCGAAATTTAACATTTACGATTAGTTCAATGTAAAGTTAACGTTGATGTTATATTTTACCCTTACCGGCTTACCATTTTGGATACCTGGGTTCCAACGTGGACTCGCTTTCAATACACGGATGGCTTCTTCATCAGTTCCGCTACCCAAACCACGGGTAACTGTGATATCAGTTAATTTACCATCTTTTTCAACAACGAAAGATAAAAATACTTTACCCTGAACGTTGTTTTCTTGTGCCATTGGCGGGTATTTTATTGCTTTACCTAAGTAGGCATAAAATTTAGAGATACCTCCCGGAAATTCTGGTTGCTTCTCGATACTCACAAAGTCGTAAACTTTGTTGTCATCAACCGCAACAGCAGCTTCTCTTTTTGGTCCTTCTCCTACCGGTTCAGCGATATTAATCTCTGCCGTTGGATCACCTTTGATATCTCTCTGACCTGGATCAGCTTCCTTCAATTTTTCAACCGTAGGTGGTTCATCACGAACCTCGATATCAGGTTTTACAATTGGAGGTGGCATTTTTACCTGGTCAACCTTTGGTGGCGGTGGCTCTACCGGTGGCGGTGGAGGTGTTTCCGGGTTTACCGGAGGTGGTGGAGCTAAAATCACTTCCTGTGCTTTTACCTGCTCTTCCTGCTGATCCATTGAGCCTTTGATAAGGCTATAGATCTTTGGAGAGAAAAATAAAATAAGGAAGATAATAGATCCAATAATTAAGGCTCTTGTAGTGTTAGCACCATTGGTTTTACGCAATTGGTAAGCACCATAGCTTTTGTTTTTATCTTCAAAAACCACTTCGAGCCATTCTTTTCTGAATATATCTAACTTCGACATAAAATTGGTTTTATTTGATTATAAAATTCCTTGTTCTTTCATGAACTGTTTCTCGATAGGCATGATATTATCATCATCGATCTGACGAACTTTTACCTTGAGAATTTCCAACTCATCCATAATATCAACAAAGTTCTGAAAGGTAGAACCTGATGTTGGTTTTACTAGAACAACAAAGTCGCCTGCAACGCCAGAAGCATCAGCTACTTTCCTGTTTTTAACAATAGCATCTTCAATTTGCGAAGCTGATTCGATTGTTGGCGCGCTTTCACCAGCTACTCCCATGTACCAAGCTAACTTATTGTTTTTACCCAATAAAATGGTCATCGTTTTACTCGCTTTCAGCTCTAATCTATTTTCAGGCAACTTCTCGTTTTTATCCGGCTTTGCAATATCCATCGCTTGTGGCGTAGAGATTACTGTTGTTAAGATAAAGAAAGTTACCAAAAGAAACATTAGATCCACCATTGGGGTCATATCAACCCTTGGCGTGGCTTTCTTCCCGCCCGTGTTTAATTCTGCCATTTCTTATTTCTTCTTTTTAGCTTCAGAATTAGTTACCAACAAAAATTTGTTTACACTTTGTTTCTGAAGTACATCAATAACCTTTTTCACAACCGGATACTCTTCTTTAGCATCGCCTTTGATACTGATACGCATATCCTGATTGTTGATCTCTTTTGTAGCCTTACGTGCGTTCAGCACCCAAGCGTTTAACTGGTTGTCGGTTGAATCAGTAGGGATACCCGGCTGAATACCTGGTTTCATACGGTCGCCCGCATTCATCGCAATTAACTGCTTTAAGCTTTGAATAGGAACACCAAAACTTCCGATTCCTGAGAATCTAACCGTTTCTTCAGGTGTAAATTTTACACCATATTGTTCGCCCATTAGCTGCAATGTTTTTTCTCTCACTTTTGGTCCTGCTACTTCAAAGAAAACTTTTCCCTGGCCAATGGTTAATATTGCATTGTTTTCTACTGGCACCTTAAATTCATATGTAGATGAAGGTGTAGAAACAGCTAGGGGTTCTGGTTGTCTTGCCGTAGCAGTTAAAATGAAGAACGTAAGTAACAATGCCGCCACATCGCACATTGCGGTCATGTCTGTTACTGTACTTGTCCTTTTTACTTTAATTCTAGGCATAATTTTTTTTACTAGTTTTAATAATGATGATCTTTTTTCCGGTTTTCCATAAAGCCGGTAAAAATTTTTTCAAAATTCTTATTTATGCGAACTAGCGTATGTTTGAACGATGCTGAAACCAGCCTCATCGATTGCGTAAGTTAACTTATCAATTTTAGATGTTAAGATGTTGTACATGATGATCGCCAAAGTTGATACCGAGATACCTGTCATGGTATTGATCAAGGCCTCAGAGATACCTACCGCTAATGCTGCCTGATCTGGAGCACCAGAGTTAGCTAAACCGGCGAATGCACGAATCATACCTGTTACTGTACCCAATAAACCGATCAAAGTACCGATTGATACCAACGTAGCAATGATAGTTAAGTTTTGCTCTAACATTGGCATTTCTAAAGCGGTAGCTTCTTCAACTTCTTTTTGGATAGCAACGATAGATTGCTCAACATCCATATTGGTATCAGCTTCAACTTCACTGTATTTTTTTAAACCAGATTTAATTACATTAGCAACTGAACCTTGTTGTTTATCGCATTCAGCTTTAGCTGCTTCTATATTACCTGCATTTAATAAACCTTTTACTTTAATGATGAAAGAATCTAAGCTTGATTTACCACTAGCTTTACCAATAACAATTAAACGCTCGATAGAGAAAACGATTGTTGTTAATAATAAACCGATCAAAACGGCAACAATAGGACCACCTTTGTAAGCTGTACCTGGATAGTTGTTTGGTAATGGTAAGTTTTCGTTGTTGTTATCGATAAAGTTTGACGGATCTCCTAATACATATTTCCAAATCACGAATCCGATAATGATACAAATAGGAATAACTAATGTTGCGAAAACATTTGAAGCACTAGAAGAGCTCTCTTTTTTAACAGTTGCTGGTTTTGGTGCGTTTGCCATTTTTTTTTGAATTTTTAGTTTTAGTTCTTGTTTTTAATTTTAGCTGTTTGTTCTTTTTGTACTACACTCAACGTTTCATATCCGAAATTGTTGCGAAAAACAAATTTATAAATTGATTTTAAATTACAAATTAATAAATCAATAAGCAATTAAATCGTTACCTAGAATTTTGTTCCGCTAAATCAACACGGTGTATAACAAAAAAATTGCCCCAGCCGAGGCAATTCTTTCACAATAAAAACTAAAAAAAAATCGAATTGCAAATTTTTCGTTCAAAAAATGCATTTTAAAGCACATTTAACATAATTTTAACGTCATGTGACCGCTTTTTGGCACTTTTGTCAGGTCGAACTGCTTAAAATTCTCTGTAAAAGCATTTAGTAGTTCATAGGCTTTTAAAAAGTATTCTTCCTGATTGTCCCATGTTTTAGCTGGATCTAAAATTTCATTTGGCACCCCAGGACAACTTAATGGCATCATCAGTTTAAACACATGGTGTTGTTTATATCTATTATGACCTAATCTACCATCTAAAGCTGCAGAAACCATTGCCCTGGTATACGTTAATTTCATCCTTTCGCCAACGCCATAAGGGCCTCCGCTCCAACCGGTATTCACTAACCATACGTTTACCTGGTGTTTTTCCATCTTCTCGCCCAATAATGCAGCATATTTTGAGGGGTGCAATGGTAGAAAAGCCTTACCAAAGCAAGCCGAAAAAGTTAATTGCGGCGCTGTTACTCCGGTTTCTGTTCCAGCTACCTTTGCAGTATAACCGCTCATAAAGTGGAACATGGCCTGTTCTACATTTAACTTTGAAATGGGAGGTAATACACCAAATGCATCTGCTGTTAAGAAAAAGATATTTTTTGGAACAGCTCCTATTGAAGGTAAGATGGCATTATCGATATAATCTATTGGATAGGCTACGCGGGTGTTCTCCGTTTTACTGATATCACTATAATCAACCTGCTGTGTACCGGGAAAAAAATTAACATTCTCCAATAGTGCTCCTGATTTAACTGCTTTAAAAATCTGAGGTTCCTTCTCTTCGCTTAAATCTACACATTTTGCATAACAACCGCCTTCAAAATTAAATACCGAATCTTCGCCCCAGCCATGTTCGTCATCGCCAATCAATCCTCTTTCCGGATCAGCTGAAAGCGTAGTTTTTCCTGTTCCCGACAGGCCGAAAAATATAGCCGTATCGCCATCTCTACCTCTATTTGCCGAGCAATGCATGGATAAAGTGTTATGATATACGGGTAAAATAAAATTTAGGACAGAAAAAATTCCTTTTTTTATCTCACCTGTATAACCAGTTCCGCCAATCAAAATCATTTTTTTGGTGAAATTGATGATAGAAAAGTTTTGCTGTCGGGTTCCATCTAATTCCGGATCGGCAAAGAAGCCTGGTGCCGCAAGGATGGTCCATTCTGGTACTCTCCCTAAATGATCTTCATCCGGTCGAATAAACAAATGATGGGCAAAAAGATTCTGATAGGCTGTTTCGGTAATGACCCTGATGGATATTGAATAATCTGGATGTGCACACGCGGAAGAATCGCGGACATAGATCTTCTTATTCTCAAGGTAACTGGCTAGCTTATAAAATAGCTGATCGAATTTTTCAGGAGAAATTTTAATGTTCACATCTCCCCACCAAACCTGATCTTCGGTGATGTCGTCGCATACAATAAAACGATCTTTTGGAGAACGTCCGGTAAACTTTCCGGTATCAACCGCAAGTGCCCCTGAAGCGGCCAACATACCTTCTTCATTTAATAAGGCTTCATCAATTAATTCCTCTGGAGATAATTGGTACTTTACAGCAATGTTATCGCCTAGATTTACATAGCTTAAATCTGGCGTTTGCAGTTTCTTTTTGCTCATAACAATAAGTTAGTTAGTGAGGCAAAGGTAAAAACTTATTGTGCACAAAAACGAGTTTTAAAACGTAATTTTTTACATATTGTAGTAAATACACTATTATTTAATTAATTGATATAAAGGCAATTAAATCACAATTTTAAATATAAAAAAATTTAAAAATATACACTAAGTAAAATTTAATAAATGGTTTTAGTACGTTTAAATTCTTATGAAGATACACACCTATAATGGATTGAAGAAGTTATTCTTTTTCGATTAAACATCAATTCATTACTTACACTACTAGCACCTCTGAAAAGAATTGGAGCAGACTCTGCGAGGAGGAATAATTAGACACTGGAAAGGCAAGCCGCTTAAATAGCAACATCAGCCCGCATGGATTGAACCTGATAAAAGCGGCAGCTCCCGATCGCAAAAACAATAAAACAGCACTACCATCGGGAATATAGCGGTTAGCAGGGCTGCACGGATAGAAGCATTACTGCAGCATATTTTCTAATGATTAAAATTTAATGATCAAACCACCCCGCCCTATGGGCACCCCCTTGCAAAAAGGAGGGGATAATTAGACGCTGGAAAGGCAAGAAACTTAAATAGCAGCACAAGCCTGCGTGAAATAAACCTGATAAAAGCGGTAGCTCCCGATTGTACAAACGATAAAACAGCATTACCATCGGGATTATAGCGGTTAGCAGGGCTGTCCTATCCAAAAAGCCGCTGGAACATCTTTTCAAAAAAATACAGATCAACCTCCTTGCCCTGCTGGTACTGTTCAAGAGCGGAATGATTTGGTTTCGGGTTCAAAAAATGCAGCTATTTCATTTGCTTAAACGTTTTAATAGGAATTTGGAAATAAAAATCAAAAAACATTTGCATTTTAAAAAAATAATCTTCTACTTTACGGTGTACAAAGTACACAAAGACAAGATGAATTTTAATACTTCAATTATTACAACGATTATTATTACCACCGGTATAAACCAGCGGGGCTAATTTGTTGTAAATTGAAAAAATATAAAACACAGAGAGCGTCCCGATGAAAATCGGGACGCTTTTTTTTTAAACCCATGCTGAATGAAACTGCACAAACGAGCATTTTAAACAAAGTTGAATGCAGCAACAAACAGTTAAACCATATATAAACAATGAAAGTACTCAAATTCGGCGGCACATCCGTAGGTTCGGCCGAGAACATTAAAACGCTTTTACGCCTGGTTGGCGAAGAAAAACTGAAGAATAGTCCGGTAGTTGTATTATCGGCAATGAGTGGTGTAACCAATTTGCTTACCGACATGGCCGAAATGGCTGAAAGGGGTGAAGATTATGACTCGCATTTAAAAGAGATTGAGTCTAAACACTTTGCTGTAATCCGCGCGCTTTTGCCTGCGGCAGCACAAAACCCAGTGTTTACCCGTTTGAAAATCTTTTTTAACGAGCTAGAAGATCTGCTACAAGCCGTGACCAATCTGCGAGAACTAAGTTTACAAACCAAAGATCAGATTTTGAGTTATGGTGAACGCTGTTCTACCTTTATGATCAGCCATATTGCTTCGCAAAATATTGGCGATTCACTTTATGTAAATGGTGCTGAACTGATTAAAACAGACAGTAACTTTGGGCAGGCAAAGGTTGATACTGAACTAACAGAACTGCTGATCAACAACTTTTATCAGGAAAATAAAAACAAAGTACTTTTTGTAACTGGTTTTATCGCCAGCAACGCCGCTGGTAGGGTTACTACGCTGGGCCGTGGCGGCTCTGATTATACTGCAGCGGTTTGGGGTGCAGCATTGAATGCAGCAGAAATAGAAATATGGACTGATGTAAATGGCATGATGACTGCTGATCCGCGCATCGTTAAAAAGGCTTTCTCCTTACCAGAATTGAGCTATACCGAAGCCATGGAACTGAGCTACTTTGGTGCGAAAGTAATTTATCCACCAACCATGATCCCGGCTTTTATGAAAAAGATTCCGATTGTGATCAAAAACACTTTCCAGCCTGATTTCGCGGGAACCTACATCAAAAGCGATGTAAAAACATCAAATTTACCTATCAAAGGAATTTCTTCCATTGATCATATTAGCATCATCAACCTTACCGGAAGCGGTATGGTAGGTAAAGCAGGCTTTAGCGGGAGACTATTTTCACTGCTTTCACGCGAACAGATTAATGTGGTACTGATTACGCAATCTTCATCAGAACATAGTATTACTTTTGCTGTTAAACCAACAGATGCTTCGCAGGCCATTTCCCTGATCAAAAAAGAATTTGAGCTGGAACTGGATGCTAAAAAACTGGAGTTACCGGAAGTTGAAAATAACCTGGCTGTTTTGGCCATTGTTGGCGAAAACATGAAACGCACCCCAGGAATGAGCGGACGCCTGTTCAGCGCTCTAGGCCGTAATGGGATCAACGTAAGGGCAATCGCCCAGGGTTCTTCGGAATATAACATCTCTGTAATTATCAGTGCAGCTGACCTATCAAAAGCTGTAAATGCAGTGCATGATGCCTTTTTTACGGACCTGAAAAGGACATTAAATGTTTTTTGTTTAGGCACTGGAAATATAGGCCAAACCTTGTTTAACCAGTTAAAAGAGCAGATGCCTTTTCTTGCAGCCAATAACGATCTGCAAGTGAAGGTAACAGGTATTAGCAATACACGCAAAATGATATTCAATGCTGATGGACTTTCTTTGGAAAATTGGGAAACAGAATTGAATACAGCTGGCGAACAAGCAGATTTAGCAGGTTTTGTTACCAAAATGAAAGCCTTAAACCTACCCAACTGTGTTTTTGTAGATAACACTGCTGCTGAACAGCCTATTGAATTTTATCAGGGCATATTCGAAAGCAGCATTTCAGTGGTAACCTGTAACAAAAAAGGAAACTCAGCAGATTATGCACAGTATAAATCATTCAAAGAGACTGCCCGTAAATTTGGCGTTGATTTTTATTACGAAACTAATGTTGGTGCGGGTTTACCGATTATCCGTACACTCCGCGAGCTGATGATGAGTGGCGATAAAGTCGCCCGAATTGAAGCTATTTTATCAGGAACGATTTCTTACATCTTTAATAACTTTAAAGATGAGGCTGGATTTTACGAAACGGTAAAGGAAGCACAGGAACTGGGTTATACTGAACCAGATCCCCGCGACGACTTAAATGGAAAAGACTTTATGCGTAAAATGTTGATCCTTGCCCGCGATGCAGGTTATCCACTAGAAGCCAGTGATGTGAAAATCGACAATATTTTGCCTGATGCCTGCTTAAATGCAGCATCTGTTGAAGATTTTTATTCAGAATTACAAGCCAATGCTGCTTACTTCGAAAATTTAAAAAATACCGCCGCGAGCGAAGGAAAGGTTTTACGTTATATCGGTAAGCTGGAAGATGGAAACGTAGAAATCAGCCTGCAGATGGTGGATGATAGTCATCCTTTTTATATGCTCTCGGGAAGTGATAATATTATCTCTTTTACCACAGATCGTTACAAAACACGTCCATTGGTGGTAAAAGGCCCTGGTGCTGGCGCCGAAGTAACGGCAGCTGGTGTTTTTGCTGACATCATTAACGTAGGTACTCTGAGCAGATAAACTAAAGCAAATAAAAAAGAAAGCCCTTAAATACAGGTTTTATTCTTGATATTACAAAGGCACTTGATACAGAAATAATGAAAAATAGTATAAAAGTTTTCGCTCCGGCAACCGTTGCAAATGTAGTTTGCGGTTTCGATGTTCTTGGTTTCGCCGTAAACGAACCTGGTGACGAAGTTGAAATGCGATTCACCGATACGCCCGGTGTGGTGATCAAAAAAATTACCGGCGATGATGGCCGTTTGCCTTTAGATGCAGCAAAAAACACCGTAAGTGCCAGTGTTCAGCATTATTTAAAACACATCAACCGTTTAGATGTAGGCGTAGAAATTGAACTGCACAAAAAAATGCCTATCGGCAGTGGCTTAGGTTCAAGCTCTGCCAGTACCGTAGCCGGTTTATTTGCCATTAACAAATTAATGGGCGATTTATTGACGGCTAAGGAACTCGTTCCTTTTGCCATGAAAGGTGAGGAACTGGCCTGCGGTTATGGTCATGCCGATAACGTTGCGCCAGCTTTGTTAGGCGGTTTTGTACTGGTAAGAAGTTACGAACCATTGGATGTAATCTCATTACCTACTCCTGCAGGCATGTACGCTGCAATTGTTTACCCGGAAGTTGATGTGCCGACTAAAGATGCCCGCCAAATGATCCGCAGTAAGGTGGCATTAAAAGATGCGGTTACGCAGTGGGGAAATGTTGCAGGTTTGGTAAGTGGACTATTTATGAACGATTTCGACCTGATTGGGAGAAGCATGCAAGATGTTCTGGTAGAACCAACACGCTCGATCCTGATTCCTGGTTTTGAAGAAATGAGAAAACTAGCGACAGAAAACGGCGCCATTGGTTTCGGGATTTCAGGTTCAGGCCCATCTGTTTTTGCTTTAACCCAAAACGAAGAAACAGCCAGAATAATCACCAAATCGCAGCAACAACATTTACATAAAATAAATATTAACAGCAAAGCTTTTGTTTCTCCGGTTAATGCCGAAGGACCTAGAGTAATGTGAATAAGGTGTAAGGTAAAAGGTTTAAGGCGTATGGAATACAAATTCAGCGTTTTAACCCTAAACCTTACACCCTAAACCCTACACCCTAAAATGGAACTATACTCAACCAATAATAAAGACTTACGTGTTTCTTTTAAAGAAGCCGTTTTTAATAGCATGCCACAGGATAAAGGCTTATATATGCCTGTTGAAGTGCCAAAGCTTGATGCGGGATTCATTCAAAATATTGAACAATACTCTTTACCTGAAATTGCTTACCAAGTAGCTTCAACGTTATTAAAAGAGGAGATTCCTGCTGAAGATTTAAAGGCTTTAATTGATGATGCCATCAATTTTGATGCACCGGCTGTTCAATTAGATGATAAAACCTTTGTTTTGGAGCTCTTCCATGGCCCATCTTTAGCATTTAAAGATTTTGGTGCCCGTTTTATGAGCCGTGTAATGGCTTATTTCTTGAAAGATGGCGAACAGCTCTTGGATGTTTTGGTCGCCACTTCAGGTGATACCGGCGGCGCGGTAGCTTTGGGATTCTTAGGCGTACCTAATACCAGGGTGACCATCCTTTATCCGGAAGGAAAAGTAAGCCCAATTCAGGAGTTACAATTGACTACCAATGGTAAAAATATCAGGGCCGTTGAAGTAAAGGGGACATTTGATGATTGCCAGGCTTTAGTAAAACAGGCTTTTGCTGATGATGAACTGAATGCGAAATTCAGGCTAACTTCTGCAAATTCGATTAATATCTCCCGATTGATTCCACAAACATTTTACTATTTCAACACTTATGCCCAGCTTAAGAAGCACGGATTTAAAGATGTGGTATTTTCTGTTCCGAGCGGAAACTTTGGAAATATTGGCGCTGGCTTATTGGCATATAAGCTTGGCTTGCCTGTTAAACAATTTATTGCGGCTACCAATGTTAATGATACGGTGCCACGTTTTTTAGAAAGTGGCATTTATGAAACCAGGCCTTCAACCCAAACCTATTCAAACGCTATGGATGTTGGTGCGCCAAGCAACTGGGTCCGCATTATGGATCTTTTTGATCAGGATGTGGAAGAGGTTAAAAAAGTGGTTACTTCTTACCGTTTTACTGATGATGAAACGCTTGAGGGAATCAAAGAAATAGATAAAAAATTAAATTACGTGGCTTGTCCACACACCGCAATTGCTTATCTGGCCATCGAAAAATACCGAAATGAAAATCCCACAGATAATAGTGCAGCTGTTTTCTTATCAACAGCACATGCCTGTAAATTCCCTGATATCTTTCCTACAGAAATTGCTGCAAAAATAGAGATTCCCGCACAGGTTAAAACTTTAGAAAGCAAACCTAAACATGCTGATCAGTTAGGTGTAGATTTCGATGGGTTTAAAAAGTATTTGCTTAGGGGATAGTTTGTAATTAGATAATGTTAGAATATCGTCATCTTGAGCTTGTCGTCGGACCTTTTAAATATTTTAAGGACGTTTCGACAGGCTCAATGTGACAAATTAGAGGTAAAATACAAATATGATACAGCCTCTGTTTGGAAATATATTTATTTAATTAACAGAAGCGAAAGCTGTAGAAGTAATGGTAACGTTATTAAATGTCGCGCTCCCCGAGCTGGTGGTGATGGCTTGCCCATTAAATCTAAAAGTGCGTGAACCTGGCGCTGCAGTGTAAATAATAACCGTATAGGTGCCAGCTGTCAACGGGCCATATGAACTTGCACCTGGACCAAAATAGGCACTAACAGGCGTAGGTCCGTATAAGTAGATGGATCCGTTATCGCCAGTTCCATTATTTAAATTTAAACCGATGCTAAAAAATTTCCTGGCATTAACTTCAGCCTTGGTATTTTGCAAAGGTAATACAGCCAGCACTGTACAAAACAGGAATAATTGAATAAGCTTTTTCATAACAATTGTTTTTTGATGTAGATTTCATATTGGTTAATTATATAAAGATAAAAACTTAAGCACTATTTAAGATCATATTTGTAAAATAAAATAGTCAGGATATTAAGTTTGTTAGTACAATACCAGCTGGATTATTTTTTTTAGTAATTTACCTTAACCAGATTACAAATCTAGAGAACTATAGATCCGGATTACAAATCCGGACCAACACATGGAATAGCTGAATTTAGTCGGGATTTGCAATCCCGACTTTTGGACTTAGGATTTATAATCCTAATTATTAGCGAAACTTATAAAACATGGCTTTCAAATATGCTGTTACCGATCAAAATGATATTTATTTCATTACTACAACGGTAGTGGGATGGATTGATGCGTTTACAAGAAAAGAACTGGCCGAAGTTATCATCGAGAGTCTTCGATATTGCCAATCGGAAAAAGGATTAGTTATTTATGCATGGTGTTTAATGCCAAGCCATTTACATATGATTGTTAGTGCAAAAGAAAATTACAAACTTTCGGACATTATCAGGGACTTTAAAAAATTCACTTTTAAAAAGATCATAACGATTGGAGAAATCAATGAAAGTAGAGAATGGCTCTTAGATAAGTTTTCGTTTGCGGCGCGGATCAATATGAAAAACAAGGAATATAAATTTTGGCAAGATGGCTTCCATCCCATTGCTTTATATTCAAACGAATTTAAAGATCAAAATTAGATTATATCCATAATAATCCTATTGAATCAGAAATTGTTTCTGAAGCAGAACATTATAATTATAGCTCTGCTATAAACTACGCTGGTGGTTTAGGCCTGTTGGAGGTTGTTTATTTATGATTGAGGGCCTATAACCAGATTGTAAATCTGGAGCATTATAGGTCTGGATTGCAAATCCAGACCAACCTAAAATTGTTCATTTATGATTAGCTACTCATAACAAGATTTTGAATCTGAAGAAATATTGGCCCGGATTACAAATCCGGACCAACTTAAGGGATCTGTTATTACTTAGCGCCTTGCGTTTTTAGCATTTTAAGCTCATGCTTTAGTGCTTCGATCTGTTGTTGTTGCTCTTTTATGCTGGCTACCAAAAGCGGAACTAAACTTTCATAATCTACCTTGGTTATGGTAGCACTTCTAAAAGCATTTTTCCCAGCACTATAATCTTTGGATTGTACCGAAACAATATTTGGAACTGCTGCCTTTGCATCAGCACCTACAAAACCATATTGCGGCCTGGCTGATAACTTTAATTTTTCGGCCCAGGCTTTATCATAATTAAAACTTACGGGCTCTAATTTAGTAACCTGGCTTAAAGCATTTTCTACAGGTTTAACATTATTTTGCACCACTTCCTGCGCACTGAGTTTAAAAGAGGCAGCGATCAAAAGCACTGCGAATGAAATTGCTCGTTTCATATCTATTAATTATTTGAATTTTTGAAATAGAAAATTGGTTCTGTTTGGTTGAAAACAGGAAATTAAATCTAAATAGATGTATTAAATGGATGGAGGCGGTGTTAAAACCTCTGGAAAGTATGCCAGTTGGAAAGTATGATTAGGTATGATCACCTTTTTTGAAGTCTGAAATGGGAAATATAAGGTCCCGTTAAATGATATCTCCTGCACCGCAAGTTCGCTTTCCGTTTTCTTTTCTTCCTTTTCTGTTGCGTCGTCATTTGTAGACAAAAGCTCAACATTGTGGTCAGTATAGCTCAAATACGAAACTACATGACTTACTTTTAAGAAAAAAGCAAGCGAGATGCAGAAAATCAATATATATTTAAAACTACCTGATTTCATTGTTACAAATATAAATGCTATTATATTAAAACAACAAAATTAAGGTTAAAGTTCTGTAAGAATTTGAAATATCGGGCAGATGCTATGCGCGAGTTTACAAAAGCAAGGTGATTTTTTCAATGATGGCTTGAATCAGACCTCGCGGATTTTTTTTAACCTGCGAGGTCTTTTTGCTAAAAAATAGCCTTCGCAATTTGTTTGGTTTGTTCAGGGCGGCCCATGGTGTAAAAGTGCAATACCGGCGCGCCAAAATCAATCAGTTCTTTGCATTGTTTAATCATCGCTTCCGTACCAATTTCCTTTGCCTCGTTATTGTTTTTAGCATGTGATAGTGCATCTGTTAACTCATCTGGTAAATCAATATGAAATATTTTGGGCAATACATTTAACTGTGATAGGGTACTGATGGGTTTCAAGCCTGGTATAATTGGAATATTGATATCATTTTCCCTACATTTTTTTACGAAGTCGAAATATTTCTGGTTATCGAAGAACATCTGCGTAACAATAAACTCCGCTCCTGCTTCAACCTTCTTTTTCAAATATTTAAAATCGGTATTCATATTGGGTGCTTCGAAGTGTTTTTCAGGATAACCTGCCACACCAATACAGAAATCACTTTTAAACGTGTCTACATCTTCGTGCAGAAATTTGCCTTCGTTATGGTTCTTGATGTGTTCGATTAAATCTGTAGCATAACAGTGTCCGCCGGGGGTTGGCACGAAATTCCCATCTGCTTTACGCGCATCGCCACGCAAAGCCAAAACATTATCGATCCCCAAAAACTGTAGGTCGATCAGTGCATTTTCTGTTTCTTCTTTGGTAAATCCACCACAAATGAGGTGTGGAACAGCATCAACCTTATATTTATGAATAATAGCCGCACAAATGGCAATGGTACCGGGACGTTTACGGTAAGATACCTTTTGTAACAAACCATTGGCCTGTTCTTTATAAATATAATCCTCACGAAGTGAAGTCACATCAATAAAAGGCGGATTAAACTCTAGCAATGGCTCTATCGCATCATAAATCCATTGTATGCTTTGCCCTTTAATAGGCGGTAATAATTCAAAAGAGAACAGGGTTTTACCCTTTGCGTTTTTTATATGGTCTGTAATCTTCATACCCCTAATCCCGAATAATTGAGACTTTAAATTTTAATATATACAATTCCCTCCCCTATAGGGGCTTGGGGTTTAATAAGCTAAATTTGGACTCAACCACCGCTCTACCTCTTTAACCGGCATGTTTTTTCTGGTGGCGTAATCTTCAATCTGATCTTTGGTAATTTTTCCCAATCCAAAATATCTTGAATCAGGATGTGCAAAATAAAACCCACTTACTGCAGCTGTTGGGTACATGGCATAACTTTCAGTTAAGCGTAATCCTATTTTATTTTCAGCATCAAGCAATTCGAACAATGTTCCTTTTTCTGTGTGTTCAGGACATGCGGGATAACCTGGTGCAGGGCGGATACCTGCATATTCTTCTTTAATCAACTCCTGATTGCTTAGGTTTTCATCCTGCGCATAGCCCCAAAATTCCTTCCGTACACGTTCATGCATGCGCTCGGCAAAGGCTTCCGCCAAACGATCGGCCAGTGCTTTGGCCATAATGCTGTTGTAATCATCGTAATTGGACTCGAACTCATTCACCAGTTCATCAATCCCGATCCCCGCAGTCACAGCAAAACCACCAAAATAATCCTGAATACCACTTTCTTTTGGTGCAATAAAATCAGATAAAGCATAATAAGGCTGTCCATCTACTTTTTCTGCCTGTTGGCGGAGGGTGTGGATCGTAACGGAAGATGGTTGATGTAAGATGGATGAAGGGTCTTCACTTCCATTTTCCATTTTACCTCTTACATCCAAAACAATATCGTCTCCTACAGCATTCGCCGGCCAAAAACCAATTACGGCCCTTGCGGTTAGTAATTTTTCGTCGAGAATGCGTTTTAACAAAACCTGTGCATCATCAAACAGTTTCCTTGCTTCATCGCCTACGTTCTTATCGTCGAAGATTTTCGGATAACTGCCACGGAGCTCCCAGGTATGAAAAAATGGCGTCCAATCGATATATGGAACCAGTTCTTCTAAGGGATAATTATCGAAAACCCTGGTACCTGTAAATTCCGGAACAGGCAGGTTCGGCTGAAAATCAATCTTAAATTTGTTGGCACGTGCTTCTTCTAAAGTCTTAAAGCGTTTATCTGAACGTTTATTCAAATGCGCTTCGCGTGCTTTATCATATTCAGCTTTGATACCAGCTATATATTCATCTCTTGTTTCAGGGTTCATCAAAGTACTGCAAACGGTAACACTTCTTGAAGCATCTAATACATGAATAGCCGGCCCTGAATAATTTGGAGCTACTTTTACCGCTGCATGGATACGTGAAGTAGTGGCTCCACCAATAATTAATGGAATGGTAAATCCTTCTCGTTCCATTTCTTTGGCAAAGTGAACCATTTCGTCCAATGATGGTGTGATCAATCCACTTAAACCAATAATATCCGCATTTATTTCTTTGGCTTTTTTGATGATATCCTGTGCTGGAACCATCACGCCCATATCTATAATTTCGAAGTTGTTACAGGCCAGTACCACGCCCACAATATTTTTACCAATATCATGTACATCGCCTTTTACGGTAGCCATCAATACTTTTCCTGCCGAAGAATTCTGGTTCTGATCGGGATTGTTCAGTTTTTCCTGCTCAATAAAAGGTAATAGATAGGCCACGGCTTTTTTCATTACCCTGGCTGATTTTACCACCTGAGGCAGGAACATCTTTCCGGCACCAAAAAGGTCCCCAACAATGTTCATCCCGTCCATTAATGGTCCTTCAATCACCTGAATTGGCCGTGCATATTTCTGCCGGGCTTCTTCCACATCATCATCCAGGTATTCTACAATTCCCTTCACTAAAGAATGAGATAGCCTTTCTTCAACAGAGCCTTTCCTCCACTCTTCATCTTTAACAACCTCTTTACCTTTTGATTTTACGGTATCTGCATACTCTACCAACCGCTCTGTGGCATCTTCTCTTCGGTTTAAAAGTACATCTTCAACTCTTTCTAATAATTCTGGTGGAATTTCCTGATAAACCTCTAACATTCCCGCATTTACAATCCCCATATCTAACCCAGCCTGAATGGCATGATAAAGAAAGGCAGAGTGCATGGCTTCACGCACCACGTTATTTCCTCTGAAAGAGAACGAAATATTAGAAACCCCTCCACTCACTTTAGCGTGAGGTAGGTTTTCTTTAATCCAACGGGTGGCATTAATAAAATCGACCGCGTAATTGTTGTGTTCCTCTAGTCCGGTGGCCACCGTTAAAATATTCGGGTCGAAAATAATATCTTCTGGCGGAAAACCGATTTCGTTTACCAGGATATCGTAACTGCGTTTACAGATTTCGATCCGGCGTTCATAGTTATCGGCTTGGCCATGCTCATCAAAAGCCATTACCACTACGGCAGCACCATACTGCATAATTTTACGGGCACTCTCGCGGAATTTATCTTCACCCTCTTTTAAGGAAATAGAGTTTACAATTCCTTTTCCCTGCAGGCATTTTAAACCGTTTTCAATCACCGACCATTTTGATGAGTCGACCATGATCGGTAGTTTGGCGATATCTGGCTCGGAGGCAATGAGGTTTAAGAATTTAGTCATGGCGGCTTCTGAATCGAGCATTCCTTCATCCATGTTCACATCGATTACCTGTGCACCGCCTTCAACCTGTTGCAAGGCAACGGCCAATGCAGCTTCATAATCACCACCCAAAATCAGTTTGGAGAATTTTGGAGATCCGGTAATATTGGTCCGTTCACCAATGTTTACAAAAATACTTTCCGGTGTAATGGTTACCGGTTCCAACCCACTCAAACGCATGTATGGAGGAAGCTTTGGTAATTTTCGGGGTTCGGCTTTTCGTGCATTTTTAGCAATACAGCCAATATGTTCTGGTGTAGTACCACAGCAGCCCCCAACAATATTCACAAAACCCGAGGCAATAAAATCATCAACCAGGTGGGCGGTTTCGTGCGGCTGTTCATCGTAAGCACCAAACTCGTTTGGTAAACCTGCATTTGGATAAGCTGAAACATAACAGCCCGCTTTTGTGGCCAGCTCCTCAATATGCGGACGCATTTCTTTTGCACCCAAAGCACAGTTAAAACCAATACTTAAGGGTTTTGCATGCATTACAGAGTTTAAGAAAGCTTCGGCAGTTTGCCCGGAAAGTGTACGCCCTGAAGCATCGGTAATGGTACCAGAAATCATGATTTCCAGTTTACGGCCAATTACCTCTTCATATTTTTTAATGGCCACAATAGCCACTTTGGCATTTAAGGTATCGAAAATGGTTTCAATCAGCAATATATCCGAACCGCCGTCCACCAAACCACGCACCTGCTCGTAGTAAGCTTCTTCTAACTCATCGAAATAAACCGCCCTAAAACCAGGATCGTTTACATTTGGCGACATGGAAAGGGTACGGTTTGTAGGACCGATAGCACCGGCAACAAAACATTTACGATCTGGGTTTGCAGCCATAAATTCGTTTACAGCTTCTTTTGCCACCCGTGCGCCTTCAAAACTCATTTCGTAAGAAAGGTCTTCCATCTGATAATCAGCCATGGAAATGCGCTGTGTACTGAACGTATTGGTTTCAATAATATCGGCTCCAGCTGCCAGATACTCCAGGTGTATTGTTTTGATAATATCCGGACGCGTGATGTTGAGCAAATCATTATTGCCTTTTACATCACAGGGATGGTTTTTAAATCGCTCTCCCCTAAAATCCTCTTCGGTTAAGTTATATCGCTGAATCATGGTACCCATTGCACCATCAATCACCAAAATACGTTTCTCTAATTCTTCTCTTATGCTCATTTGTTGTTATTAGTAACAAGCAGTCAGTATCAAGTATCAAGATTAATGATAGATGGAACTAACTTTAGATAAAAGCAAAGTATAGACATTATTGTCTTCATACTTAATACCTAATACTTATATGGCTTATTGAAAAAGTTGGTACGTGAATCGTAATCCTAAACTTATCTGTTTCCGCTATTTGCAGAATAGAATTTAGCACCTTGTAGGTTACAGGTTGCTAAGACTTCGTTGGGTCTAATCCCTCCGTCTTTCTTAATAAGCATACAAAAATGCAACAAAGCAACATCAATTCCAAAAATTATCGCTTTGCTACCAAATAAAATTACAAAGGCCACGCAAAACTGCGCAGCCTTTAAAATATTATTCGGTTGTTCGTTTACTTCCTGCTTCCGAAAATACGAAGTAAGAAAAGGAATATATTTAAGAAATCTAAGTATAAAGACAGTGCAGCTACAATAGCCATTTTTTTACTTTCAACCTGAAGAACCTGTTCGCCACTCGCCTCAATTCCCTCGCCAATTCTTTTGATTTTCTGCACATCATAGGCTGTTAATGCAGTAAATATTGCAATACCAATGAATGCCATAAACAAACTGAACTGTTCGCTTTGAATAAACATATTAATTACACTGGCAATTACTAAACCGATAACCCCAACCATTAAAATTGGCCCAAATTTACTTAGATCGATATTAGTGGTGTAACCCATAAATGCCATAATCCCAAATATTCCGGCAGCTCCTGCAAAACAGCTCACGATTGAACCTGAGGTATAAGTTAACAAGATAAAACTTAAACTCACTCCGGTTAGTACTGAATACAATACGAAGACGCCAATTAATGCGGGCAATGATAATCTACTTAAACCAAATCCCATTAAAAGAACTAATCCAAGTGGTGCAAACATTGCTATGTAGCCAAAAATTGACATACTCACTTTTCCAGTTGCTGGATTAATATTTAACAGGTATTGCATCAATTGCTCATTAGTTCCAAATAAATAGGCGGCTACTGTCGATAAACTTAACGCCACAAACATCCATAAGAAAACGTTGGCAAAGAATTTTTTAGAAACAGATCGTTCCTGAACGAAAACACTGTTGTCTTGATATTGATAATTTTGTTGTTCCATTTTAATTTTTGTATGATAAATTATATAAAAATAAACATTTAGTTCAATCTTTTTGTCAGCAGTTCTTCAACTTTTTTAAAGAACTGTAACGGCTTTAATGTACGCCATGGCAGATTGTCAAACGCGCCTCCAAAGTTAATGTAATAATCAATGCTGTTATCCCGAAATTCGCTGATCACGTGCTCCTGAAAATTCACCCCAACAATCCAGCCATCTTCTACTTCCTGAAACCATTCTTCGTAATAACTATCATCAGAGGCATGAAAATTCAGCACATTTTCACCGATCAGAATAAATTTATTAAGCCCTTCATCCATCATCGTCTCTAAAATATCGCGTTTAAGTAACATAATGTCGTTGTTAATGGCATCGTTCCACTCGCCAATAAACTCTATAATAGCATAACCGCGGTCGTAATCAGCATACAATACTTTCATATACAAAGTATTCGAGCCAAATTCATCCCACTGAGGGTGAAGCAAAAAGTTATAGATCTGCTTATCGAAGTAAAGTTCTGAATATTCGGTATTATAAAATGGCGAACGCTCATCTTCTGCCGAAATATAATCATCTCTCCACTGGTAATAAGGCTCAATTTCGTGCATATTTTTTTAATTATTGAATGCGTGAGTTTCGAATGAGTGAATGTCAAGATCATTTCTACATCACATCATTTTTCATTCACTCATTCTATCCTTTCTCATTTCTAGTGTCCTGCTTCTACAGCTTTGCGTACACTTCCGTAACGGGTTAACAATTCAGCGGCTTCATCGTAACCGATGTTAAGTTCGTTGGCTACCATTTGTGTTCCGCGATCGACCAGTTTATGATTAGTTAACTGCATATCGACCATTTTATTGCCAACTACACGCCCCAGCTGAACCATCACCGTGGTACTCAGCATATTTAATACCATTTTTTGCGCCGTACCAGATTTCATGCGGGTAGAGCCGGTAATAAATTCAGGGCCAACTACCACTTCAACCGGAAAATCCGAAGCTGCAGCTATTGGTCCGCCAGTATTACAAACAATGCAACCCGTTAAAATTCCACGCTCACGTGCCATTTTTAATCCACCAACTACATACGGCGTCGTACCGGATGCTGCAAGACCTACCAGACAATCTTTTTCATTAATCTCAAATGTCTGGAGATCTTTCCAAGCCTGTTCTGCGTCATCTTCAGCGAATTCTACCGCTTTTCTAATGGCGGTATCTCCGCCGGCGATAATACCAACAACCCAATCAAACGGCACACCATAAGTAGGCGGACATTCTGAAGCATCCACTACGCCTAAGCGACCACTGGTACCTGCACCTATGTAAAAGAGACGACCACCTTTTTTCATCCGATTGGCCACGGCCGATGTTAACTTTTCAATTTGCGGCAAAGATTTTTCAACTGCAAATGCTACAGTTTTATCTTCGTTATTAATGCCCTGCAAGACTTCTAGTACAGACATCTGGTCAATGTGGTTATAATTAGATTCTTGCTCGGTAACTCTGTTCATAAATTTAATTTTGATAAAATTCGGTAAATTCTTTCTAAAAACTGGGCTAAAGATCTAAAAAATATCCGCTATCAATTTTAACCAATTGCACCAGGTGTTATTTTATGTTAAATATTATAAACAAAAGACATGAAAATGCGGTTAAAAAATATATCAACCCGCTAATTTTCATAAATTTGCAGCACCGCCAATGAAAAAAAATACCAAAAACAATATACTAATCGCTTTAAGCTATTCTGTCATCTTGATAGTGGGTATGTTTTTGGGCATAAAATTTATTAAAGATCAGGGATTTGGCGTTAAAAAAAGCCCTCAGCTTGCTCAAAATAGCGACGAAAAACTAAACGAAATCTTACACATCATCAATGGCAATTATGTTGATGATATCAATACCGATTCACTTCAGAATTTACCTATAGATAGTGTTCTGCACCAGCTAGATCCGCATAGTGTTTACCTGCCTCCAACTGATGTTCAGGATATGACCGATAATCTAGAAGGGAATTTTGAAGGCGTAGGCATAGAATATTATATGCTTAACGATACCATGATGGTTACCGGCGTAGTTAAGGATGGCCCAGCATACCAGGCAGGAATTAAACTGGGCGATAAGATTCTAAGTATTGATACTGCTGTAGTAAGCGGACGAAACCTGCCCAAAGATCAACTTACCGGACGCTTTAAAGGCAAATCTGGAACCGGCGTAAGTGTAGTACTATTGCACCCGGGCGCATCACAGAGCAACCGCATCATGGTTACCCGTGGCAAAGTAAACATCAGCAGTATTGATGCCGCCTACATGATTAACAACGAAACCGGTTATGTAAGGATCAGTAAATTTGGTGCCAGTACGGATAATGATTTCGCTGCTGCAGCCAATAACCTGAAAGCTAAGGGGATGAAAAAACTGATTCTCGATTTGCGCGATAATGGAGGTGGTTATTTTACCGCAGCCACAGGTCTTGCAGATCAGTTTTTGGGCGAGAACAAACTCATTGTATACACCCAGGGCAAACATGAGCCGCGTACCGATTATTTTTCTACCGGTACAGGGGCCTTTCAAAATGGCAAACTGGCCGTTTTGATCAATGAAAACACGGCCTCTGCCAGTGAGATTGTAGCTGGAGCCATCCAGGATCTGGGCCGTGGAATTATTGTTGGCCGCCGCTCTTTTGGCAAAGGTTTGGTACAAGAACAGTTTGCTTTTGGTGATGGCTCTGCATTGAACTTAACTATTGCAAGATATTATACCCCATCCGGCAGAAGTATTCAAAAATCGTATAAAAAAGGTTACGATGCTTATAAACATGAGTTGGACGAAAGGATGATGGACGGGGAGCTTACGGGAGACCACACTTCTTTCCAGGATTCTATCGAGAAAACTGAAGGGGTAATCCAGCATCATCGAAAAATTAAACCGATTGGTGGTATCCAACCAGATGTATTTGTGAAATTAGACACCACCGGCTATAATAAGTTTTACACTAATTTAGTTAACAAAAAAGTGCTTTCTGATTATGTATTCAATGTACTGACCAATAAGTACAATGCCAGTTTTGTAGAGCAGAATATCAATATCTTTACCATAAACGATAATGACTTCAAGGATTTTATCGGGTTTCTGCAACGCAAAAACATCACGATAGATCGGTTTCAATTGTACAATTCAAAAAACGTGATCTTAAATGACCTTAAAGCTTTACTTTGCCGCTATTATCTGGGTGATGTAGGCTACTATAAAGCTGCAAACCAAACCGATAATGCGGTAAGGCAGGCACTCCTCAACCTCCAGTAGCCATATTAAATATGCTTCGAAAGTAGAATTGATTACCAAAATCAGATTTAAATTTCGTTAAAAAACAATTAATCAATATAGTATTTCGATTTAAGATACAATATAGGTATTAAGTTTTGCTTTAATTAATTTTGCTGGCAAACACAACATTTATGGAAGCGAGCAGATTAGAAGCAAAAGACCGGGGCGTATTAAAAGAGCTTTTAGCGAAGGTAAAAGAACAAACCGATTTATTTTTAGGCTATCCGGTAGCTAAAGATTTTGATTACCAGACACTATCAGACTTTTTAAAATACCCGATGAATAATCTGGGCGATCCTTTTGTTACTTCTACTTATGGCGTAGGTTCACGCGAACTGGAAAAAGAAGTAGTGCAATTTTTTGCTGAACTTTTCCGAGCACCCGCTGATAATTGGTGGGGGTATGTAACCAATGGCGGTTCAGAAGGCAATCTCTACGGATTGTACCTTGCCCGCGAGTTACATCCAAAGGGGATGGTTTATTATTCAGAAGCTACGCATTATAGTGTGCAGAAAAACCTGCATTTACTTAATATGCCAAATATCGTTATCCGTACTCAGGAAAATGGCGAAATTGATTATGAAGACCTTGAGTACACCATTAGAATGAACCGCCACATGCCTGTTATTATTATGGCTAACATTGGCACTACCATGACAGAAGCACGTGATGATGTGTCTAAAATTAAAGCCATTTCGAAAAAACTGGCTATCCAGCATTATTATATACACGCTGATGCGGCACTTTCTGGTACTTACAGCGCGCTGATTGAACCAAGACCAGCATTCGATTTTGAAGATGGTGCTGACAGCATCGCCATTAGCGGTCACAAATTTTTAGGTTCGCCCATGCCTTGTGGGGTGGTAGTGGCTAAAAAATCCAACCGTGACCGGATTGCCCGCTCGGTAGCTTATATTGGAAGCGTCGATACGACGATCACAGGATCGAGAAATGGCCATAGTCCATTATTTTTATGGTACACCATCAAACGTTTGGGTATAGCCGGTTTAAAAAGCAGGGCCATGCGAAGTTTGGCAACTGCCGCTTATACCGAACAAAAGCTTCAAGCATTAGGTATCGCCGCCTGGCGAAATGCAAATGCCATTACCGTAAACTTCCCTACCCCATCTGCAAAGATCTGTAAAAAATGGCAACTTGCTGCTGAACAGGGGAACTCACATATCATCTGTATGCCAAATGTAACAGAAGCACATATTGATCTCCTGATTGCCGATTTCAAAACCGAATTGGTGTTACAGGATTAGTACTACAAACATTTCCATACACCGGCTGTTTAATGATGATTATAGAAGTTAAACAGATTTAAATGAAAATCATCATTATAGGCGCAACTGGAACACTGGGTAAAAAAGTAGCCGAAGCTTTTGCATCAAAACACGAGATCATACGTGTAGGAAATACAAAAGGCGACATTCAGGTAGACATTACCAATGAGACATCGATCAAAAACATGTTCGAACAGATCGGTGATTTTGATGCCCTGATCAGTACGAGCGGAAAAGGCCCCTTTGCGGCTGTAAATCAACTAACAGGCGAAATATTCAAAAGTGGTTTGCTGGATAAACTATTAGGACAGATTAATTTGGTACTCATTGGCCAGCATTATATCAACAAAGGCGGATCATTCACACTGACTTCGGGGATATTAGCCGAAAATCCCGTTGCTGCAGGTTCGGTATTGAGCACCGTAAATGGAGGCTTAAATGCATTTATTATAGCGGCCGCCCCGGAACTCGGAAACGGCATTCGCATCAATGCCATCAGTCCCAACGTGGTTGAAGATTCTCCTGCTTATTTCGACTCTTTCCCTGGAGAGATCCCGGTTACCATGGAAAAGGTAATTAAAGCTTATGAGAAAAGTGTATTGGGTATAGTAACGGGTCAGGTGATTAAAGTTTATTAACGACCTTAAGCATTTTGAACAAGTTTAGGATGTGATTACTTAATTAAAGTTTACCATAAAACTTCACTTATTCAAAAGTCCAAGATATATATTAGCCTTTACTACAAAACAAATATGATAGAAACAGAACGTCTTATTCTAAAGCCCCTAACGCACGATCAGCTTTTAAAATATACTAAAGATGACCATTCTTTGGAGCAGGAATTCGGCCTTCTACCAACTAAGAAAAACATTTCTCCTTCGCTTCAAGAGGCATTGGAACAAACTATTCTACCTAACGTTTTTGATAAGGATAAAGATTACCTGTACCATACCCTATGGGCAATTATATCAAAACCGGACAATAGCATGGTAGGCGATATTTGTTTTGTGGGTGAGCCTGACCAAAATGGCGAAATTGAAATTGGTTATGGCACTTATGAAGAATTTAGAGGCAAAGGCTTTATGACTGAAGCAGTAGGCCGATTAATAGATTGGGCCAAGGTACAGCCCAAAGTAAAATCAATTTTTGCAGCTACGACCAAAGATAATGTGGCCTCCTATTCCATTTTAGAAAAAAACAATTTTATCCATATTGGAGAGGTTGATGACATGTTGAGCTGGAAGATTGAATTGAAGTAAGTTTTAGAGCTCAAACCATAAGCGTATTTGAATATAAATTTATATGGTTAACATCATCCTGAATTTATTTCGGGATCCGTCTATAAAATTAAACTCTTACGAGATGCTGAAACAAGTTCAGCAGAACGGACTCTACCCTTCTTTGGAGTTTAGATTTTCGTGGATTTAAAATCCACAAAACGGTGCGACGAAATTACAAATCTCGACGAGCAAATTGTGTTTTGCTCCTAATTAAAAGATTCTTCACTGCGTTCGGAATGAAAATAAACAAAACAGGGCTGCTTCTTTAGAAACAACCCTGTTTAAATAATAATATTGTTTTAGGCGTATCGACCTCATGCCATCCACCTTTAAACCTTCAACCCCAAATACCTATTTCTGTCTGAAATAAATCTGAATTGGTGCGCCGGAAAAATCGAAATTCTCCCTCAATTTATTCTCAATGAAACGTTTATATGGATCTTTGATATATTGAGGCAAATTGCAGAAAAAGGCAAACATTGGCGAATTTCCATTAATCTGAGTGATGTATTTGATCTTAATGTGTTTTCCCTTTAATGCCGGTGGCGGGAATTTCTCGATGAGCGGCAACATGACATCATTTAATTTTGATGTAGGAATTTTCTTACTGCGGTTTTTATAAACCTCCAACGCTGCCTCTATTGCTTTAAAGATCCGCTGCTTGTTTAATACAGAGGTAAAAATAATTGGCACATCGGTAAATGGGCGGATACGTTCGTGAATCTGCTCTTCGAAAGCTTTCATAGTCTGCGTATTTTTCTCAATCAGGTCCCATTTGTTTACCAGAATTACAATACCTTTTTTGTTCTTCTCGGCCAAGTGGAAAATATTGATATCCTGACTTTCAATCCCCTCAACCGCATCAATCATCAAAACCACCACATCAGCTTCTTCTAATGCTTTAATAGTACGCATCACTGAATAGAACTCCAGATTTTCTTTGACCTTTGTCTTTTTACGTAATCCGGCAGTATCGATCAACATAAATTCATGACCGAATTGATTATAGTGAATTTTAATTGAATCGCGGGTTGTACCTGCATTTGCGGTAACAATATTCCGTTCTTTGCCTATTAATGCATTAACTAGAGAGGATTTACCCACATTCGGACGACCAGCAATGGTCACCTTAGGCAATTGGTTTTCTTCTTCGGGAATGTCTTCGAAATTTTTAACAATTTCATCCAACAAATCTCCGGTTCCAGAACCAGTCATTGATGATAATGGATATACTTCACCTAATCCAAAACCATAGAAAGTATGGATTTCGTTATACAGTGCGGTATTATCTACTTTATTGGCGCAAACAAAAACGGGTTTATTACTTCTGCGCAATACCTGGGCAATATCATCATCCAAATCAGTGATACCGGTGGTTACATCTACCATAAAAATTAACACCGTTGCTTCTTCAATGGCAATCATCACCTGCTCACGAATAGCCGCTTCGTAAACGTCTTCAGAGTTGGCTACATAACCGCCCGTATCGATCACGGTAAATTGTTTATCTATCCACTCGCCCACACCATAGTGCCTATCTCGGGTCACCCCGCTCATATCGTCTACAATGGCTTTACGGCTTTCGGTTAATCTGTTAAAAAGGGTGCTCTTGCCTACGTTTGGCCTGCCTACGATGGCTATAATGTTACTCATGGGTCTACTTTTGATAGTTAATGGCTGTAGTTAAAAGTCCTGGTGTTTTAAGCAAGCTGCTCAAACGATCTGGCTTTCAGCCATTGACTATCAACTACTAACCGATTTATTTCGGGCTGCAAAGGTACGGTTATTTTTCCGTAACAGCTATTAATATTAACTTTTCTGCTTTTCTAAAATCGAAATTAATTATCGTAACCAAAGCTTTTTAAATAATTCTTTTTAGTTCTCCAGTCGGGAATTACCTTTACAAACATTTCCAGGAAAACCTTGCTGTCTAAAAATTTCTCGATCTCTAAACGCGCTTCGGTTCCTACCTTTTTCAACATGCTTCCACCGGTACCAATTAAAATGTTTTTTTGTGAATCGCGTTCGACTACAATTTCTGCAGTAATCCTGATCATGGAACCTTTACCATTTTTCATTTCTTCTTCCTTAAAACTCTTTACGATCACTTCTGTGCTATAAGGAATTTCTTTCTGGTAATTCAGGAAGATTTTTTCGCGGATCATCTCCGAAACGAAGAAACGTTCGGAGCGGTCGGTTAAATCTTCCTTGTCGTAATATGGCGGATGTTCTGGCAACATATTAAGTACGCGATCCAACAATCCGTCTACATTGTGTTGATGTAAAGCCGATATCGCATAAACTGCAACCGGATTTAACTTTTCCTGCCAGTAGGCAATTTTTTCTTCTACCTGTTCCTGTGTGGCCTGATCTATCTTATTGATTAACACGATTGTTGAAATATCTTTATTCAGGATTTTATCCAAAACGTCGTCTTCATCATACACCTCATTAATGTCGGTTACAAATAAAAGTACATCAGCATCGGTTAAAGATCCGTTAACAAAGCTCATCATACTTTCCTGCAAACTGTATTTTGGCTTGATTATGCCGGGCGTATCAGAGAAAACGATCTGATAATCCTCTTCATTTACGATACCTAAAATACGGTGCCTTGTAGTTTGCGCCTTCGGGGTAATAATGCTAAGCCGCTCGCCTACAAGCACATTCATAAGGGTAGATTTACCTACATTTGGTTTACCTATTATACTAACAAAACCTGCTTTATGCGCCATTAAATATTTTTTAAAAAAAATTTGCAGTACAAAGAAACGAATTATATCTTTGCATTCCAATTCGGAAACAGAGTTAAGGATTTAATTCATAGAAAAACGAGTTGTATGTAGAGTGCGGGGTGGAGCAGTTGGTAGCTCGTCGGGCTCATAACCCGAAGGTCGCACGTTCGAGTCGTGTCCCCGCTACTAATTCAGTGGGCAGTTTACAGCGATCAATTTAACTGAAAGCTGGGAACTGGGAATTTAAAAACTGAAAAATGGCCCGTTCGTCTAGGGGTGAGGACGCCAGATTTTCATTCTGGAAACAGGGGTTCGATTCCCCTACGGGCTACAAAATCGATGCAAATGACATCAAACCCTGCAAATCAAACATTTGCAGGGTTTTTTATTGCATATTAAAAACCATAGTATGCATCAAATCACAATAAAAACCTGGGTAATCTGCTGCGTATCTAGAATGGACAACATTACGCACCGAATTACAAATAACACACTCTACACCTGGATAGCCGTGAGTAATTAGGTGCGTAGAGCATCAACAACAATCTAGACATCGAAGACTAGTAGGTTAAAATATAGTATATCCCCCTACGAGGCTACTTATTTTTGCCTGAAAAAATGATTATTTGTTGTATTTGATAGGGTACTGGATGACCTGATGTATTCTTACCGCCATTATTAAGATATGTTGGATAATTTAAATGTTGTGTATATTCCCCAGGTCGCTTTAAAATAGTAACTTCGGTCTAGATTTGATAGTAATAATAGTGAAGCACGAATTCCGTTGGAATCTTCACTTCACTATCAATAGCTTTATATAACTTCGAAATACCTTGAATTAGCTTAATGAGGATCGGCCTGTATCTGAAAATCATAACTGCGAATTAATGAATCCAATTGCTTACTTTGTGAAAATTCAATGCAAGACTTCATATAAGGTTTCCTCCCTTCATAATCTGCGATCTGGGAAGGCTCAATAGAAAGAAAAGTTTTGTATGCCAGGCTGTCAATAGCCTTGTAAATGTTTCGGGTGCCAGAACGATTATAATCAGTTATCTCTACATATACTGTTTTACTAATGTCGTTTTGAAGTGCTGTATCTTGCTTGTTTATTAAAGACAAACAACTGCACAATGCATACTCCTTTGCCCATTGTCGTTTTTCGTTTAAGACCGACACATTGGCTTGTTTTTTACTCACCTTGCAGCCTCCTATGTAAAGTAAAATGCACATAAATGGCATTATCAAAAATGTTTTTTTCATGGTAACTTCCAAACTGTAACTTTTGCCGTTCCGCTTCGCATTAAAATAATCGTGACCACCAATAGCCATGCCCCCTGTCCACAAAGTCGCATGCCCCATGGCTTCGAATTTTGATGGGCAGTTCGGTTGCATAATATACAAACCTTTTATGTTTTTTAATTTTTCCCTAAAAGCGTTCCTTGAGGGCCGCCGTCAGCAGCATTGAATTCAACTTTATCAGTGGTTGAAAAAATCTGCTTTACATAATTATAGCGATGTGCTGATGAAACGAAGCAACACTTACCACCTGCACCACTTTTTGTCTTTCCCGGGATATAAGGAATTGCAATCCCCAAATAATTCCCCTTATAACAACACAACCTACTCATTATCAATCCATACAAACATACTGACTTTGTTAAGTTAACAGCGCTATCCACAATATTTTAAAAAATTTCAGAAATAGCTTTGCAGATATGAAAACAATTTATACCTTTGCACTCCCTCAAACGGATATTTGGGGCGAAAAATAGAGTGCGGGGTGGAGCAGTTGGTAGCTCGTCGGGCTCATAACCCGAAGGTCGCACGTTCGAGTCGTGTCCCCGCTACCAAAAGAGTTGAAAGACACTCTGATTAAAATGGCCCGTTCGTCTAGGGGTGAGGACGCCAGATTTTCATTCTGGAAACAGGGGTTCGATTCCCCTACGGGCTACAAAAATCAATGTCAAATGATGTCAAAAACCTGCAAATCAAACATTTGCAGGTTTTTTTATTGGTATCAAAAACCTAAAACTTGCATCAAATCACAATAAAAAAGTGTGTAATTCGGTGCGTATCCAAAATAAAAATACTACGCACCGAATTTATTTCAATCACCTGAACACCAACATGTTCAGTCATTAAACATCTTGATACCGGAAAGCTGTTGTCTTACTTTTGTTTCACTCTAAGTAAGTAATTATGAAAGGTAATTTCTATCTGCTTTTTTATCTAAGAAAGCAAAAAATCTACAAAGGAGGCCCAAGAGCCATTTATATGCGCATTACTGTAGGCGGTAAACGGGCGGAAATGTCTATAGGACGTGAATGTGAACCCGGAAAATGGAATAGTTCAGCCGGGCGTGCTGTTGGCACTAAGGAAGATATCCGAACACTCAACACCTATCTAGATAGTCTGCAAAGCAAGATGAGGATAGCTCACCAAGCTTTACTCGACACAGGGCAACAGGTTACAGCAGTGAGCCTACAAGGACAGTTTACCGGCAAATCCAAAAAAAGCATCTATCTGATGAAGTTATTTGCAGAACACAATGCTAGGGTAAAGGAATTAATTGGCAATGGCTTTGAAGCCAATACACTAAAAGGCTACATTACATCTGAAAAACATTTAACAGGTTTCCTTCGAAAACAGTACGCCAAGGATGATATCCAAATAAGTGAACTAAACTATGCCTTCATTACCAATTTTGAATATTATCTACGGGCCGATTGCAAGTGTAGCGATGTTTCTGCCGCAAAATATATTAAACACCTTAAAAAGATCGTCAACCACTGTATGACCAATGGCTGGCTAAAACACGCTCCCTTTATCGGTTATAAATCAACAGCAAAAGCCAAAGAACGCAGCTACCTAACCCAAGAGGAAATAGATAAGATTATAGTCAAAGAGTTTGTTATAGGGAGGTTGCAGCAAGTTAGGGATATTTTCATTTTTTGTTGCTTTACAGGACTATCCTATGCTGATGTCAAAAAACTAAAACGGACAGAAATCGTTAAAGGGATAGATGGCGAAAAGTGGATATTTACAAAGAGGCAAAAAACTGATACATCATCCCATATACCAATTTTACCAAGTGCCATTGAAATATTGAACCGCTATAAAGACAACCCTGAATGCGAAAACAAAGGCCTGTTATTGCCAGTGTTAAGCAATCAGAAGATGAACGCTTACTTAAAAGAAATAGCGGATGTTTGTGGTATAGCTAAACATTTGACATTTCACTTGGCAAGGCACACATTTGCAACTACAATCACGCTTTCTAATGGGGTTCCAATCGAGACGGTAAGCAAAATCTTAGGACACACTGCCTTAAAAACTACTCAGCACTATGCTAAAGTCCTTGACATTAAAGTAAGTCGGGATATGAGCAAGCTTAAACAGCAGTTCAGTCATATCTAAACCACGTAATTTAACTTTCACAGCAAATGTTAAAAGCCCCATATTTCTTTTGGGGCTTTTAACATTTTTGAATATCTAGTTGGGAATAGACGGAACTCGAACATCCATACATAAGTGCCTATAAATTTATTCAATCAAAGCAAGTATGGCATGTTGATGCGCCATTTATCGGACAATAATATATAATTATTTAATGGAACTTTTACTAATTCTGATGACAACGTTAATTAAGTCCATAACTTTAGATAAGCCTCTAGATAGCCCGATAGTGAACGCTGTAAGATATAACACGCATATTGAAATGTTATCGCCTGACAGAACGGTTACGAAGAATGATACGCAATTGAACATCTTTAAAATGGAAAATTTTATGATTTATCAAGTTCCCATCTACATGGGTAAACCGAATACAAAGCACACTGAAAAAGAAACCGTAACCGAAGTCGAAATAACCGATAGCGTCACCAGCTATTCATACTTTATACAAAAGATGGGCGATAAGAATGCCTATTATTTTCAATTGGGTAATATCGAACAAATGCAGAAAGATCAAGGTTCAAAGCTGTTAGGTAATTATATTGGAAACCGTGGAGCAATGTTCCATGGCAATAATTTTCTTAAGATATCTACTGAACAAGTAGAGGCGGACAATGTTGAGATTTTCCGGTATGTGCCAAAAAGAAAGCTCGATGATAGCTATTGTGACTCAACATATATCTATTTAAAGAAGACCCCTAACGAAAGTATCTATTCCATAGCACCAAATTACAAGAATTAACTGGCAAAACAGCTATAAAGGCCGTGATGATGTTCAGTGATAAGAAAGATGCTCTTGGACAAGTTATAGCTCCTAGGAGGCAGATTTACATTGAAATTTTAGAGCATCGTTTAGAATTGCCAAAAAGTGTCCTAAAAATGGTAGAGAAGGTAAAATCACAAAATCATTAGTAACACAGCTAAAAAAAATTTTAAGAGGGAACCGCAAGCCGTAGATATGCCCCCAAGTTTTATTCAGGGCTAAAGTTTCATCCTTGAAGTTTGTTTCAGGATTGGACTAAAGACATTTTGGTATTTTTCCTACTACTGATAGAGGGCTCAAAAAAAGTTGGCGTTTGGTTAGATAAGTATGAAAAGATGGAGAAGAAATAACTTCTAACTGCTCCTTTTGGTTAGATTAATGCTTTCATAATCTTAGGTAGAGTTTTAGTTTGAAAAGTTTAGATAATGTTTTATTTTTGGACTGATAGAAAGCATAGATAAATCCTTATTAGAATTTAAAAGGGAACCGCAACCCCGACGATATCCCCTGGATTAATTCCGGGGTTATCTGTTTTAGAAAAAAGTACATCCAGCGCCTCTTCTGAATTTATGGAAAAAATTACTTTGGTAAATCATCGTTGTTACGATTGAAATACATCTCTTTTACCTAGCCACCAACTTTCCTATGCTTCCAAAAGCCGTTAATAAATTGCGGTTTTGAATTCACAGTGGAAGTCAAAGGATTTGCTTCAGCATATCGTGGAGATCCTCGGGTTTGAACGGTTTAAGCAGACAATTGTCCAGATATTCATATCCCTTGGTTTTTTCAATCGCTGCACCTATGGATGCGGTTACAGCAATAATTACAGTTGCTGCTTTTTTCTGATCCGGCAATTCTCTAATCAACCTGGACGCTTCAAACCCATCCATCACCGGCATATTGATATCCATTAGTACCACATCATAATCATTTTCCAATACTGCTTCAACGGCAAGCTTTCCATTCTCGACAACAATGGGTAATATCGACCAGCCCCATAAAATCTCAGTCATCACAAGCACATTTATAGGATTATCCTCGGCTACAAGGATTTTCAGGTCACTCAAATCTCTGAGCTCTGGCCTGGATCTTTTTTCGTGAACAAATTCCTGTCCAACATTCTTAAATTCAAGAGAAAAACTAAATGATGAACCTATTCCTTCCTGGGTGTCCAAATTTAAATTGCCACCAAGAAAATCAATCAATCTTTTGGCAATGGTCAAGCCAAGACCTGTACCATGATATTGCCGGTTTATGCCAGAATTCGCCTGCGCATAAGGCTCATAGATGAAGGCGATCTCCTCTTTTGGTATGCCGATGCCACTATCTTCAATTGAAAAGTTGACAGCTAGATGTACTTCATCTATCTGTGATGTTTCTACTTTCACGTTTACATATCCGGCATTTGTAAATTTGACAGCATTTCCCACAAGGTTAAATAAAATTTGGACTAGCCGGGGCTGATCGCCTTTTAAGATTCTACCGAGCAGGGATTCGGAATGCGTACATTTAAAATCGATACCCTTATTCTCCGCAGCTACTTTGAAGGTACTGCAAAGATTCGAAAGAAGATTGTCCAAACGGAACTCAATAGATTTTGTTTCTAGTTTTCCCGCATCAATCTTATTGAAATCAAGAATATCATTTATGATGTTCATCAAATTTTCTGAAGAAAATTGAAGTACGTTTAAATTCTCTACCTGCTCTTTCAAATGCGGTTTAGTTATCAGCACATTTGTCATGCCTATTACTGCATTTAGCGGCGTACGTAGCTCATGGGACATTGTCGAAAGAAAATTAGTTTTCTCTTCAGCAGTATACTTGGCTGCCCGTAAAGCTTCTGTCAGCCGTTCACGCTGCACTTGATTTTTTTTGAAAGTTAATTTAAGTGCTCTAAAAAAAAAGTAATGAATGTAAAGAATCGACACAAAATTATATACAAGTATTACCTGGTAAGCCAGATAGTTTAGACTTTGAAACTGCAAATCAAAATTGATCTTGATAAATTTGCTGAACCATCCGAAAATTAGCAGGGGTACAATATTGATAGCTGCATAAGTGATTCCCCACCTTTCTTCAAAAATGTAAAAACCACAGGTAACTATAAGAACGATAAACTGCCCTGTGACTAGATTTATACCTTCCCGAATGAATATAACATTTGTTAAAACCAGAATCGATAGACAGCACAAAAATGAATGACCAATCTTTTTCCAGGAAAATCCTTTCATCAGAAAATAAAGATTCAGCAGAATTACAATATCCAGGATGGCAGTCCGCCATAAGAGATAGTTTCTTTCAGTAAAAGAGAAAAAGAGAGTCAGAACTGTAAAAAGGATGCCATATAATAACAGTAAGGTGCTTAGAATCCGGATCTTTGCAATATTGAATGAATTAGTTTCCTGTGTCAAAATCTTCGCGGCAATGTTAGGGTATAATGATAGAAGCATAAATTGGAATTTGGTAATTGCTAATTTAACAATTTTATATTATGAATATCCTGATCTAATATATATGAGTGATGACATCCTTGTAAGGACTAATAAAGACATTTACGGACAAAAACTACCACTCAGTGCAACCGATGGCTAGAATGGTTTACCAAGATGTAATTTAAATCGATAAAAAGATCAGGACATGGAATTAACAGTTTTAGACCTTCACGTTTGCCAGTTGCTGGGCATCACTAGACGCACGCTGCAATGCTAAAGGGTTACTTTTCAGCGATTCAAATTTTCTTCAGAAATAAAAGCGATGACTTGCTAGTTGAGTTTATACTGTCAGCTTGTTTTCATTTGTCTTAACAGAGATACGTAATATCTGTTTAACAAACTAGATAACGTGCTTTGGATTTTATTCTTTTGACTTATTTGGGTTTTAACGAATATAAATTTTAAGCTTAAATCCTATTGACTGCAACGATTTCGAAAAAAATTATAATTTTTTCTTGAACATGAAGTCCAGCAAGTTTAGGATCAGCATAAATAATTCTTACGAACAATGAAATTATAAAATTACCATAACTGATAATACAACGGGAGATTTATGGCATAAATATGAGGAGGATAAATATGTACTTTTAACCAAACTTATGTTTACATAATTTTTATATTTAACTCGTGTTTTGAATCCTTTTCATTAGTGAAAAGGATTTTTATATTTGATACACCAGAGGGTACAGAATCTCGATGAAAAATTTCCAAATTTTCTGCTCAAATCCATCCAACCTTTTTTCGCCATCGGTTAAACTCCTGATTGTCCCGGTGTAAGTCTGACTGAGCGGTTTTATCTTTCACTTCGATGATAAGAGCTTCATCACGAGGTTCCAATTGCAATTCTTTTCGCAAGAGCTTCATCTCTTCTAAATTCTCTATAGGATATACACAGTTTTTATCAAACTGGGTACCATATCTCTGCGGCCTACCTTCAAAATAACAAAGCCTGTCATAAAGATAAGCCAGTTGTTTGGGACTGGCGTTTGGATCATCAGAAAGCAGGTTATAGCATTTTTTCATAAAGTTTGGTTCGCTAATGGCGTGCTGAACGATCAACCATGCTGCGTCGCTCGCTTCTCTTCCTACTTTTTCTATCGAAGGATAACCGATCGCATCTATAATTTCTTCTAATCTTGAAGCATTGTACCGATGGACTTTCTCCATGTCAGGATTATATCCAGGAGAAAGTTTACCTGATTTGGATAGTTCATCCCTGATTTTCAGGTCATGCTGGGCCATAGCTACTAACTCGCCTGCGATATGTGTCATCATAACGGATATTTTTAAATTCCTTTTAAATGTAATCATTTCAGCCGGAACATACTGTACATGAGCCAATAATGAAAATTTACGATAGCTAAAGGGTTTGTCGGTGATCTTATCTCTCACATGTTGAGGATGCTAATTTGGATTTCAGTTTTTATGGATAAATTCTTTCAGGTATTTAATAATTCTTAGTAATTGACTAAAAAAGCTATTGGTGGATCTCGTACAATATCAGCCCCTAATGACATACTTACTCACCAATTCCAAAAATTGTTCTTTGGATAAACTATGATCAACAATTTCTTCAAGTATGTCTGTTCGGTTAGCATGTTCTATTTCTAAAAATTCTGATACGTAATCCCAAGGATCATCACCTAAATTTTGCCGATTATATTCTATAGATTTCATGATATTGATCACCTCGTCTACATTCATTAAAACTTCGCCTATCAGGTCCACGTTTCGGCTCTGATAAAATTCACCTATAGAAGTACACATCAAGGCAATTTGTGTGGCAACGCTTGCGTAAAAAGTAGTGTACTCTTCGTAAGAGGGTGCCAACTTATAAAATGAATTCACATCTGATTTAAAATTATATTGCGAATCGAAAATGCTATTTAGGCATTCCTCATAAAATGTATTGATCTTTCCTGATGCATCTTCAAACTTTAAAGTATAATCGAACTTGTCACCCTTTATTTCTTCTTCGAAAAGGGCATATAAGTTCTTAACTCTTCCTAAACAGGTGGTCAAAAATGCAAATTGACTATCAAATTGCTGATGATTTATTTCCAACTCGCTCATATATGATTATGGTTTATTTATTTACAGTAAAGCTATTTAAGCTCGTGTACAGTTAATTAATTATTATTCTGATTTATAGTGATAAACTACATAAATTAAATGAAAAATTTAGTACCCTCCTTAGAGACTATCTGAGACCGGCGAGAGGCAAAACTATAAAAACCATATAAAATATCGCATACACAAAACCTAATTTGAGCTAGCCAATGGCTGGCCATTGGTGCTAAGACTTTTATCCAAACCGATGGCTTTTTCAATAGTGATTTTTTTAATTACAACCAATTTCATTAATAAGTCCTGCCGGAATTTTCCTAAAACTTTATAGCCTAAGCCCATTTGCGCCATGTTCTCAGCACCCAGTAAATAAGCTTATGGCTACTTAAAAAAAGGCAAATTGAAAATCTTGTCCTATTCGGTTCCTAATCCGTCGATTTTCAAATCTCCTTTGCAGGCTTGATAGGCTGATTATTTATTACAAAGAATTATAATATAGTTTCCATCATCAACCGGTAAAAAGGCAGCTAAGGTATAGCTGGCTCCCAACACCCTAACCCAACCAAAAGACTACGGCATAATGGCAAGACAAAATGAAGGCTCCGCCGAAGCTAGTGTGTTGCCTTACCACCCTTCGGGACTTATTCCGTTTCCTTTTGGTTTTCCGCGCAGCCCGCTTGAATTATCTGCTTTCTTTTTTCCGGTTTTTCTTTTGGAAAATATCAGGCGAAGCAAGGCAAAGCCAATCAAGCGAGCCGATCACAGGAAGCCGGGAACAAGAAAAGCGAACGTAACAAAATTTAAAAACTTTAAAACAGGACGATTATGAACATTATCGGAAGACTGACAAGAGATGCGGAAGTGCGCACATTGTCAAATGAAAAACAAGTAGTGAACTTTTCAGTTGCGGTGGGCGACAGCTACCGCAACGGACAGGGCGAGCGTGTAGAGCAAACAACCTTTTTTGATTGTGCCTACTGGCTATCTGCGAATGTGGCAAAACTACTCACAAAGGGCACCCTGGTAGAACTCACAGGCAGGGTAAGTACAAGGGCGTGGATAGGAAAAGACGGAGAAGCACATGCGGGGCTGAACTTCAATACCTCACAGATTAAATTGCATGGAGGTAGCAAAAAAGCCGAGACCGCACAGGCTACTACAGGAACAAAAAAGAATAAATCAGAGGATGATCTCCCATTTTAACAGCGAAAATTCAATCTTTTTTTAACATCAAAATCTAAAGCATCATGGCACATAATATTAATTGCAACGAGAGAACAGGACGGTATTCATTTTTCAGCGTGAAACAAAAAGCGTGGCACGGTTTGGGGCAAATCGTGGAACAATACCCAACAAGTGAAGAAGCTATCAAATATGCAGGACTGGATTATGAAGTAGTTAAATCACCGCTATTTACCAAAGGTTCGAGCATTATCGAAACTTCGGAGGGGATAGAGATAGGCAGTAGCGAATTAGATGTTCCTGACTATTTCGCCAACATCCGTACCGATAACAATGCCATATTGGGCGTAGTCGGTAAAGATTACCACATCGTACAGAACCGCGAGTCCTTTAATTTCTTTGACAGTATTGTAGGCGGTGGCCAGGGCATCCTGTACGAGACCGCAGGGGCATTAGGTAACGGAGAACGAATATTTATCACCGCGAAACTGCCCGGGTATATCCGTGTGGGCAATGGCGATGATGTAACGGAAAAATACATCTTCCTAACCACTTCACACGATGGGAGCGGAAGCATTACCGCAGCATTTACCCCCATTAGGATCGTATGCCAGAACACCCTTAACGCTTCGCTAAAGAGTATGACCAATGTTGTGCGTATCAAACACACTTCAGGAGCCAAACAGCGGATTGAGAATGCACACAAGATTATGGGACTTGCCAATACGTTAAGTGGACAGTTAGAGGGCATTTTCAACGAGTGGACGAAAGTTAAGGTAAACGACAAAGAAGTAAGAAAACTCATCCAACTGGCACTTTGCCCGAACAAGGAAACGCTTGACCTTATTAAAAAAGGAGCGGAAGAAGAAATTTCCACTGTATTTAAAAATACCGTCGAGGATGCCTTCGCCTATGCGATGCTCAGTGACACGCAGCAAATGGAAACAACCAAAGGTACATTGTTCGGAGCGTACAATGCTGTTACAGGTTACTATCAGAATGTAAGAAATTACAAGAATGACGAAACCAAGTTGCAGAGTATTGTAATGGGTGGTACTGCCCAACTCAAATCACAGAAAGCATTTGAATTGTGTACCGCATTTGCTTTGGACGGTGCTGAAATCTTCAGCCTTAATTAAACAACCACAGGCTACCGCCTTAATCGGTGGTAGCCTACCTAAAACAATCTATATGATAGCAACAAGAGAAGAAGCAAAAAGTATAGCTAAGGAAATGAGCCTAGAAACGCTATACAGAGATGAAGCGATATACATCATCTACTGTAACAGATCGGAATCTTTTTATGTCGATGCCAACAGCCTGATACGGCTTTGGGAACGGCTGATAGGCTATTATGGAAATGGCGTTTACACCGCTGAAAAATCACTTTAACAAACAAAAAATTCATACGGTTATGGCAAATGAAAAAAGTAAAAAACATCCGTTTCTAGACCTTGAACATATCAAAATCGTAAAAAAAGAACGAATGCAGAGACATCAGGATATAGCTAAGAAAGACTGTAAAAGTAAGTTTGCATATGCAGACTGGCTTTTTAACCAATTTGTAGATGCAGAACGCAGGGACAAACAGGACTGGTCGCTAATTTTCTGGAACGCCTTAACTCAATATGCAGAAATAGGATTATGTAGTAAGGCATAGCTGGAGGAACGGCTGTATGCATTCAAGCTTGACATCATCATAGCAGAAGCGATGGCAGGTTGGAATACCCACCTATTGATACTAAGAGGAGAAAAAACGGAGGAGGATTACAAAGTTAGGATGGAAGCATACGAAAAACGTTTACGTGCCATTGGGCATGACGAAACAACAATCAAAATAATGGTAGAATACAAAATCAGATTAAATTATGGCACCGACTAATTTTTTTAAACAAATACATCAACTGGACTTCACAGGCGTATTGCAACTGAACATTTCAAAGGGGATAGAAAGCAATCTCATTGTAACGGTATTGCTTAATAATGAGAAATGCGGAGATATTGCCAAAAACGGTATTCCGCCTTTGACATTCAACGCCACACCACAGGAATTCGATGAGGGATTTTTTGAGCAGATCACCACACCGATACAAAAGGTATCGGGTTTAATGGTGGATATGGAAAAATTCTTAAAGCAGTTGGAAGAAGCTAAAAAGCAATCTGCAATCGAGAAAGACAAAGCCGACAAAGCGAAAAAAGAAAAAGAAGCCAAAGACAAAAAGTTTAAAGATGGCATGGCGAAGGCGGATGAACTGGAGGCAGCAGGAAAGTTCCGTGAAGCTTGGATGAAAGTTCCCGACTTACCGAATTTCCTGAAAAAGCGGACGAGATATGCAAGCGCAAAACATCGTTATCTGACAAATTTGCAGCACCAAGCCTTTTTGGGGAAATGGAGGGACTGGCGCCCCTACCGCAAGAGCCACAACAAGAAGAAGAAGTTACTGCCGATTATCCTACCCGTGAAATAGGTGAAGAAGTATAAAAGTGTTAATCCGAAAATCGAAAAGTTATGTTATTAGCAACGCAATTAGAACGAGTGTTCATACTCAAAGATAAAGGGCAGGACATCAGACTGACTGACCCCGAACCACGTTGGAGCGTGGAAGCGGTCATGAATTTTTACACCAATCTGTACCCTATTCTAACGACTGCAAAAGTATCTGCACCGCAGATAAAAGATGATGCGGTAGAGTACAAATTTGAGAGCGTAATGGGTACGAAAGGTTAAATCAAAAATCAAAAACGATGAATTATGCAAAAGGGCATCATATCGGGCATTATCAGCCTACCCGAACAGAAACGGCAACAGCAGTTGCACCGACAGTTGGGCAAGTTCGCAAAATGGCTACAAAAACCAAAGGATGCAAGCCAGGTGCAGAAAGACAAACAGAAGTCCGTACCAATAGCCATGCTACCAATGGTATTCTAAAGTGTACATTTCTGCCTAAACTGAAAACGGCACAACCCGTACAGGCTTGTCAGAAAACGGAGAAGGATTTTTATCAGTCCCTTTCCAAACTTGCCGGGCATTACAGCATTGAGCCTATGCAGACCCAACAGAATTATAGCTTTCCCTACAATATGGTTTTGGCAATGTGGGATATGGAAACCAAAGTAAAACGCACCACTACAAATTGGGATGGTTTCAAATTGGTACAGGGCAGTAACAAAACGTTTTTTACAACTGAGGAAAAGTATAACGTGGGTACAACCTTATATTACATTCCTATTGTGCCACTCTTTAAGATGCTCAAAGACCCAAACCGCAAAAAGACGGCACAACTACTTATTTCGGTTTGCAGTTACCTGTACCATATCGCAGATATTCCATATTACAGGCAACAGGACAGCTACCTGTATTGGATGTATCAAATGCACAAAGATTGGGTAGAACATGACGATGAAACGGACGAAACCGCAATGTATTTAAGCGAGTTGAGAAATGCCGAATATCTTGGCAACAAGATAGAACAGAAATTATTTAACCGTGCCAATCTGAAGTTCTTTGAACAGCGTTTGAACCGATTTAAATGCCTTGAGACCTTTGACACGCAATGTTGGCAGGTGGCTTGTAATGCCTTTGTCCTATATACGGAATATCCGACAGCAAGCATTTTTAGAAATGCACCAATGCCCGAAAAAGACCCCTATAATGATGATTATGAGAATGAAGTGATAGGGATGCAAAAATATATCTCATTTGTTGCAGATACCAAAGGTTGGCTATATGAAAGCCTTACGGACAGTATCAATAACGAGTTTAATGAATATGGAGAAATGGAAGAGCCGACCATTAGCAAATCATTTGACGGTAGCAAATTAACTAAGGTTAATCTTGATTTTGAGAACCGTCTGTTTACCCTACTGGATGACCTCTGCAACGTATTATATGACTATAAAAGAACAGAAAAATGAACAACGCAAATAACGTCACCGAAAATTTCGGCACATTGTACCACCCAAAATCGGCATTGGTTTTTTATGAAACCGCAGGAACGGAAACCGATATGTACGTGGAGCATTTTGACATGGACAGTAACGGAATGCCTGTAAATGCCCACCCATTGAACGTAAAAGAAGCCAATGTATTGGCAAAGGCTTTACAAACTGATGAAGAAAAGAGCAAAGCCTTTTTAAAGCCAAAAGGTATTTTGCCGACAAACATTCTGCACATCAATCCGAGCGAGAAAGGTACGGGTGCTATGGTACACCAAAGCACACCAACGACAACTGTACTTTGTAAATGATTTAGGCATACCCAACGAAGTGGCACAAGTACCGCCAATGCTATGGTTTGCCAATAAAAACAGCCTTTCCGTTTTTGCCCTTGCAACAGATAGAAGACCAACAGAAAAAACGCCTTTGCATTACGCACCCTTTTTTAACATCTATGAAGATGGCAGGGTGTGTATGGGTACGGTAACAATTGACATTAAAAATTGGCTTCGGTTGAGGAATTTGTACAGGCTTGGGAAAGCTACTTTTTTAATAGTTATTTCAGCCACTTATTGGGAAACCATAGCCCCATAAAAGGGAATTGTGTGAATACATGGAAAGACCTTATCGGAACAGGCAAACCCTTTCCTAAAGAAATATTGAAAAGCAATAATAAGACACTTAAAAATCTATTGTGATGAATACAGCAAAAACAGCAGTCCATTTTACGGACAATGTGTTAATAAGTCCTACCAACCCCATTTCGGTAAACCTTATCGGAGCAGGTGGCACAGGTTCAAAAGTATTAACCGCTTTAATGGAAATAAACGAGAGCCTGATCGCATTGGGACAATATGCTTTGTTCTTTTGACGATACTTAAGATAAATAAGTTACTTTTCTTAAGTCATATAGCATAGTAATATGATAAAGAGTTTGATAGCTTTTTGGAATCGCCTGGCGGTAGAAATATGCAGGTTGTAGAACCAGCAACCCTATTATAAGACTTATTATAGCTTTCAGATGCATATTTACTCTCTTATTATTTATATTTAAATTATCATGTTTTTAAATTTTCCGGTTATAAACTTTATGATCCTCGGACCTTATTACACAAATAATTACAAAAGATTTTCATCATTTACTCAGACCGAATGGAAAATAGTGCTCTATAAATGCAAAAAACATATCCGTATAAGATTAAAGCAAGGTACTTCGAGCGGAGCACACGCTGCATCTACAGTGGGTAGTGACCTCGTTGAATTCTCAAAAAATAATAGCATATGAGAAACTACATCTGTGAGCTTGATTACCTCAGTTAAAGCAATCAATTTTCTTTCGACTTTTTTAAAACTATTTATTCTGCAGACAAATGTTATTATTTAATACGAATTTATATATTAGGGATTTTAACTACAGGTAATTAAAATGGAAGCGTCGTCTTATTCTGACAAGCAACTGCTTGATGGCTTGAAAAAGGATAGTATTGATGCCTTTGATAAGCTTTATTTTCGTTACTGGAAACAGTCTTTTCAGATCGCCAATAAAATACTCCATAATGCTTCTGTTTCAGAAGACGTAGTGCAAGAAGTCTTTGCAGATCTATGGTTAAAGCGGAATAATGCCTTTATTTATAACTTCAAATCATATATTTTCCAGTCAACACGTTTTCAGGTATTTAAAATCATTAGACATAACAAAGTTATCGCTGCATCTGTAGAGAGAGATTTTATCATGAATTTTGCAACTAATGATGGAATCCATAATCTTGCTTTAAATGATATTAAGCAAATTCTTGATGAAACTGTAGCTTCACTGCCCACCAAGTGTCGAGAAATATTTACTCTGAGCAGGCACAAACATATGACCAGCAAAGAAATTGCGAGGTATCTCAATATTTCTCCGAAGACTGTTGACAATCAGATCAACATTGCTTTAAAAAAGATCAGGGCATCTTTTTCTTCTTCATTTGTACTAATTGAGATCCTTATTTCATTATATGATAAGCATTGACTACTTAGCTTTTGGAAATTAAGGTAGAATCATCTGGGTGATGAGCCCGCTTTAAGGTACATAAGTTATATGGGTTACATATATTTTCCTAAAAACCCGGATATACCTTGGTAGATGAAAAAGAACTTTATTAAAAGATTGGCGGATAAATATGTTGATGGGACCATTTCTGATAAGGAGAAAGTACTTATTGAAAGTTATTTTGAACACAAACAAAATCAAGAAGCCGACGATATAAGTGATAGTAATAGAGCGCAACATATTCTAGACCGTATCCATGCTCAGATTTCAGCAAATAAAAACAACCGCCGTAGTCACATGCCGTACTATTGGGCAGCTGCAGCAATTGTCTTACTTTCCATAGCATCGTTATACATTTTTAAGCTGGATACTGATCTTTATACCCAACCTAGCATGGTTGAGGTAAAGACTAATAAGGGAGAAAAGAAAAAAGTTGTATTGCCTGATGGTTCCGTAGTCATCCTAAATTCAGGCAGTCAGTTGCACTATGCAAGTCATTTTAAGGATACGGTTAGAAAGATTGATTTGCAGGGTGAGGCTTATTTTGATGTGGTACACGATTCAAAAAAACCTTTTATAGTGCACAGTGAAAAAATGGATGTCAAAGTCGTCGGTACCTTGTTTAATGTAAAGGTTTATAAAGGGGAACCTGCAGAAGCATCATTAGTAAAGGGGGCAGTTCAGATCTTCCTTCCTGCCGTAAAAAAAGCACTGATCACACTCAAGCCTGATCAAAAATTTACCCTTGGGCAGGATGCTGTCCTGGTGCCATCAAAACAATTGGTAGCCAGGGGTAAAGATTTTATTGTTACAGTACCTAAAGAGTTGATAACCAGCTCCAGGACGAAAGAGATTGAATGGGTGCATAACCGCCTGAGTTTTGATGATCAGAGTTTTAAAGAGGTGGCAGCCTTGCTGGAACGCTGGTATGATGTAACCATTACGATAGATAATCCAGAACTGCTGAAATACAGATTTACCGGTACCTTTAATGATACCGGACTAATCGATATCCTGGATGCACTCAAGGCCTCCCAGGATTTCAAATATAGAAAGGAGGGTGAACGGATAAATATTTACTGAAATAACAGGGAAATACCTATGGTAGATCCCTGTCGATAAGCAATTAACCGGGCAGACAAATTTGCGATGAGGCTGCCTCAATTAACCAAAATCTTCTTAAAAGTAATAAGAATACCTTAATTATCCAGATTTTAAATCGGTGAGGCAAGTATTATGCTATTAAGGCAATTAACCAAACATGAAAACCAAACTATTGATGTGGGCTTACCTGCCCAATCCTTTATTCAGTAAGATCATAAAGATGATGAAACTAACCTGTTTATTACTGCTGTCCGGATTGTTGCATGTATCAGCAGCAGTATATCCCCAAGGCAAGAAAATTTCACTAAACCTGCAGAAAACAACGCTGGAAACGGTGATTAAAAATATTGAAGCCAAAACAGGTTACTCTTTTTTATACAGTAACAATAACTTTCCTTCAGACAAACAACTTGACATAAACGCTGTAGATATGCCAGTATCGGGTATTTTGGATATCATACTTAAAGGAACCGGGTTCTCTTATCGGCTAATCAATGAAAACCTGATTACTTTTACGAAAACTGAAAGATCCTCTTTAGTGCCTGTTAAAGGTAAAGTCACGGATGAACATGGGCTTCCATTGGCTGGTGCCTCTATTAAAAATTTAGATGGAAAGATATTGGCCCAGACCGATATCGATGGACTTTTTCTTATTAATGATCCGGGTAACAGTACATCGCTTATCATTAGCTATATTGGCTATATCGACCAGTCGGTTACAATTGGAACCGGAAACAGTTTGCTTCAAGTTGTACTTAAACAGCAGAGTGAGGCATTGAAAACAGTTTCGGTAGTGTCAACAGGAATTCAAACCCTGTCCAAAGAAAGAAGTGCAGGAAGTTTTGCCAAGCCGGACATGAAGATATTTGCTGCACGAACCGGATCAATGAATATCATCCAGCGATTGGATGGACTTATACCTGGCTTAACTATCAATAATGCCCCTGGTGCCACACAGGTTTTGGTCAGGGGATTGTCGACTATCAACGCGGCAAGAGGACCACTATATGTAGTTGACGGTTTTCCGATTGCGGATGTTTCAACCATCAATCCAAACGATGTGGAAGATATAACAGTGTTAAAAGATGCTACTGCTGCCTCCGTTTGGGGGGCCAGGGCATCTAATGGTGTAATTGTCATTACCACCCGAAAAGGACGAGCAGGAGGTTTGGATATTGAATACGATGGCTTTACCAACTTCCGTGGCATGCCTGATTTAGCTTATGCAAATACCCTGAGCAGTACCCAGTTTATACAGGCTGCAAGAGAGATATTTAATCCAACATTGAACCCTTTATCGGCAATAATCCCTAACGGTGCACTTAATCCAATGTTACCGCCGCATGAGCAAATTTTATATAACCTGAACAGCGGGGCAATCAGTAGTGCCACGGCTGATGCGCAGCTTAGTGCACTGGCAAATACCAATAACCTAAGTCAGATGCGTGAAGTCTGGTACCGAAATGCCATGTTAAGCAATCATACCCTATCACTAAAGGGTGGTGGCGATCGCTATAAGATTTACAGCTCTATGGCTTATACCGATAACCAGAGCGTCTATCAGGGCGAAAAAAATAATGCTTACAAAATCAATGTTCGTCAGGATATGGATTTTAACAAGGTGTTAAGTGGTTATTTAATCACCGATCTGACAAATAACATCAGGGCATCAAAAAATAATTTTGCACCCGACAGCCGTCTTTTGCCTTACGTGCTTTTTAGAGACCAGGCAGGTAACAGCATTCCTTTATCGTGGCTAAACATGTCGGATGCCGTTAGAAAGAATTTTGAAACCCAGAGCCAGGTAAGCTTAAACTATAACCCTGTAGACGAATTTGATTTGCGGAGTAGTAAAAGCGAAGATTTAATCAATAGAATAGTTGCCGGGATTACATTAAAGCCAGCCAAAGGCTTAAAGTTTGAGGGCATTTATGGTTATTATAAGGCCACAACCAAAAATACCACTTTTAGCGATCAGAACAGCTATGCCGTGCGATCAGAGCTTGCCACATTTACGGTAGCACCAACTGCTACGGGCGGTACCCCAACCTATTATTTACCCACAACAGGTGGCGGTTTATCCACTTTAAATCAAAGCCAGCGCAACTGGAACATCAGAAACCAGGTTAGCTACGATAAGAACTGGAATGACCAGAAACACCAGCTCACCATTCTTGCCGGTCAGGAAATACAGAATCAGCTTGCCATATCAAACAGTTCTTATGTCAGAGGTTATAATCCTGATCTATTAACCTATGGAACTATTGATTACAAAACGTTGGGCAATGGTATTCTTAATACTGTTCTTCCAAATAGTGGCAGCAGAAGTGTGTTATTTGACAATTCATTCAGTGCCGGTGAACAGGAGAATAGGGTGGTGTCTTATTATGCAAATGCCGGATATACTTTCAATAATAAATACACGGTTAATGGAAACTGGCGACTGGACCAATCGAGTCTTTTTGGTAAAGATAAATCTGCCCAGGACAGGCCTGTAGGTAGCGGAGGCTTAAGCTGGTATGCCAGCCATGAAAATTTCCTTCAAAATATCAACTGGTTGGATAGGTTGATTTTAAGGGGAACCTATGGTGTTACAGGTCTATCTCCGATCATTGGTACGGCAGCCTCCTACGATATCGTAATTGCTGAACAAAACTTTATCTTCCCTGATGGAAAAGGGGTTAGGATTGGTACGCCTGCAAACAGGAGGTTAAGCTGGGAATCTACGAAAACCTTAAACTTAGGGATTGATTTCACTGTCTTTAACCGGATTAATGCCAGTATCGATGTATACCGTAAAAACACGGACCACCTGATAGGATATTTGCCAGTTAATCCTTTTACAGGGTATACCAGCATTACCGGTAACATGGGTGAAATTGCTAATAATGGTGTAGAGGCAAACATCAGCATTCAAAATATCAATACTGCAAAATTTAGCTGGAGTACGCTTTTAAACGTGGCCTACAATCAAAATAAAATTAAATCGCTAAGTACTGCTGTGCCAGTAAGTACAGGTAACGGGTTGATTTCTCAAAGCTACCTGGAAGGCTATTCCGCATTTTCTGTTTTTGCCTACCGGTATGCCGGGTTGGATCAGGTGGGTGATCCACAGGTGTACCTGGAAGATGGCTCTGTAACGAAAGCTATTAATGCTACGAAAGTATCTGACATTTTATATAAAGGAACCTATCAACCCGTTTGGAGCGGGGGTCTGACCAATGTTTTCAGTTATGAAAACTTCAGGTTGAGTGCGAACGTTATCTTTAACCTGGGGTATGTCATGCGCAGGGATGTAACTACGCTTTTTTCTGGCGGTAGGTTGACCAATAATGAGCATGAAGAATTTATGGGCCGCTGGAAAAATCCGGGCGATGAATCAATAACAAACATTCCAGCCTATATTGCAGCTAATGGAACCAGCAGTAGCCAGCGCAATGTGAATTACTACAAAATGGCTGATATCAATGTTCTTGATGCTAGTTTCGTAAAATTAAGGGACGTCACCTTGTCTTATGATCTTCCAAAAGAGTGGATGTCAAAAATTCACCTAAAGGGAATCAGTCTGAGGGCACAGTTATCGAATGTTATGCTATGGAAAGCGAATCATTATGGTATAGATCCGGAGTTTCAGGATGCCAGCGGTCAGGCATCAAACATTGGCAATACTTCCGGCGGTTACAGGACAATGCCGGTAAATCAAAATACGATATCAATTGGAGCTCATGTTAACTTCTAAGAAAATGAAAGCATTAAATAAACTTGAATATTTAGCCATAATGGCAATAACTTTAACAATTGGATTGTCTGCATGTAATAAGGAATATCTGGACCTTAAACCTAAAGGAAAGCTAATTGCACAAAGTACATCAGATTATAATTTACTATTTAATAACACAGCCCTCATTAATACCGGTGCGAGCGTAACTGAATTTCCAAATGGACAGTTGATTCTGGGAGATGAAGTATTGAGTGCCGAGCCTTATTTTTCTGGTGGTGCATTGAGGACGCAACGATTTTTCAGGTATGATCAAGATACTTATAATCCGGAAGATGATAATGCCGAAATGAAAGGGATTATGACACAACTTTATACCTATAACAAGATTGCAAATGAAGTGCTGGAATCGACCGGTGGTACTGATGATCAAAAAAATGCACTTTATGCAGAGGCTTTAGCCAACAGAGCCTGGTGTTACTTTATGCTGGTTAATTTTTATGGAAAACCCTATAATGCTGCTACAGCAGCTACCGATCTTGCCTTTCCTATTATCACAGCAGCAGATGTGGCCGAAACAAAATTTACGCGGGCTACAGTCCAGGCAGTTTACGATTTTATGATAAAGGATCTTAGAGATGCCATTCCAATGTTACCGGTTAATACTTCAATACGGGCACGGTTGAGCAAAGCCGCTGCTGAAGGCTTGTTGGGTAAAGTTTTGGTTTTCATGGGTAGGTATAGCGATGCGCTTCCATACCTGAACAGTTGTATTGCCGATTTACCAACCAATTATAGTGTAGCATTGTACAATTTAAATGTAACAATGGCAAATTCCGGTACGGCGGGTGCCTGGGGCTACAATCCATCTACTAATCCGGCAAGCTATCAAAGCCTTTATCCAACAGCATGGCTGAATACCGAAAATATCTTCTGCAAACAGGTCAATGCAGGTGGGTTTAATGCCTTCAATTCTGATATCCTACTAACTCCGGAAGCCGCCGCGCTATTCAAATCATCCGATATGAGGCTTCGTTTTTTCAGCTCAAAGGCATCAGGAGGTGCAGATTTACCTGTTAAAGGCGCACTGCGCAGAAATAGTGGCACAGTTGTTCAAATTGGGGTTAGATTGGCAGATGTTCAATTACTAAGGGCTGAATGTCTAGCCAGATCAAACAGAAGCGCGGACGCGGTAACGATTTTGGAAACTTTCAGAGCGACAAGGATGCCAGCTGCAGACGCTTCAGTGAACATGTCGGATAAAACAGCACTGATCCGTTTCATCATGGAGGAACGTACAAGAGAATTTGCAATTAATGGATTTCGTTGGTTTGATATGCGGAGACTGTCAACCGACCCGATATTCTCTGCCGATGTTTATAAGCACCGTTATTATGATACAAATGGAAAAATGACAGAATACTCCTTAACTACAGATCGTTTGACCCTGCGTTTTACCCAAAAGGTTTTAGATGCCAACCCAGGTATGACTAACAATCCATAATGATGAAATTAAGTAAGATTATATTCTCTTCCCTGCTGCTCTTCTCGATTAGAGCTGCTGCGCAACAGACGTTTATTTCCGGCAATTTCAACTCCACGCAGAAAGAGGTCAAAGTGGAAGATATTTCAGAATTTCAGTATTTACAGCCACAAAATGAGAACTTAACGGTTAAGACAGATACAGAGGGAAATTTCAGTATACACTTTGATCTAAAGAAGCCCGGATATTATCGAATCGGCCGTAACATCCTGTTTTTAAGCCCGGGAGATAACCTCAAAGTAGCGATTAATCACCTCAATCCAAATCTTTCTACCTTTGCAGGAACAGGACATGAGGCAAATAACTATCTAAAAAACACCCCGTTTCCTAAAGGTGGGTCTTACCTTGAGTCTGGTAAAAACATTAGTCCGTACCCTAAGGTTCAGTTGGAAAACATTCTTAACAAAGAAAGGGAACGTAGCCTGGAACTGAACAGGTTAAAAGGTGTAAATTTGGGATTCAAAAACCTTGAAGCCGCACGTATTAAGGCTGATGTGGTAAATAGCATTAATTCCGTGCGCTATTACGCCCCAATGAAATTAAAACTGTCTAATGATACAGCGGTAAGGTATTTAGATACTTTTCATCAGCTTGCGAAGTCTAAGCTAAATATTTGCCTGCGCGAATTGAAGAGACCGGAATACCTCCAACTACCCGTGGTCAGGGATATTGCCCGTTTGATTTCAACCAATAGTGCCAAGTATCAAAAAAGTGATATCGCCTTCTTAGCAAGGGTTAGAGATTGGATAATAGCCGATTCTTTGACCGCGCTGATGACGGGGATGGAAGATAAGGCAAAGATAGCTGCCTTTTCCAGTCAGTTGCAATCCATAAAATTCCTTGATTACCGCCAAGCGGCCTTCAGGACCAGGAGTAGTCTGTTGAAATATGGAGATGGCGATTTAGCTGTTGATTTTTACGCTACCGACCAGGATGGTAATGCTGTTAAACTATCTGATTGGAAGGGTAAGGTAATTTTTATAGATCTATGGGCAACCTGGTGTGGCCCTTGTCTCCAGCAAATGCCTGGTTTCGAAAAGTTGAAACAACAGTATTCCGGGAATAAAGATGTGTTATTTGTTTCACTTTCAATTGATGAAAATGTGGACGACTGGAAAAAGAATGTAGCATTTAGGAAGGCCGGAGGGCTTCAATGGCATATCAACAGAACCGGTCTAAAAGATTATCATGTAATCAATATCCCGCGTACGATAATTATCAACCAGCATTTTAAAATTGCGAATTTTCAAGCACCTGCTCCTTCCTCGAAAGATAATATCATACTATTGAATAAATTGTTGAACAATGCGAAAGGGAGTGATAATTTTACCATCAACGGAAAACTTACGGAAGTTGAGGCTGGCAGCGTACTTTTTTTAAGCTATCAGGGAAAAGATGATCAAGCCATCCGGGATTCGGTTAAGCTAACTGATGGCAACTTTCATTTTGAAGGGACAGTCCGAGAAACCAGAATGGCAAGCTTGCTGCTCAGCCATACGGGTTCCTACGTTGTAAAAAAGAATTCAGATCAAACGAATATTCTCATCGGTAATCATAAACTGAACATTACAGGGACAGATTCGATTGCTACTGCAAGTGTTTCTGGTGATGACGAAAATTTAGCATATTGCCAATTGAACCGTGAACTAAGACTGTTAAAAACGGCCCAAAGGGCCATTTTATATCAGCTTACGCCCGAAAATCGAGCTAATGTAATGTTTATGAGAGGCATTAGGCAAAAAAATGAGGGTTTAGTATTAGGACAGAGAAATATCGAGAAGGCTTTCATTATGAAAAACCCTGATCTTATGGCCAGTCTGAACGTGCTGAAATCCTACGCCGGTCCGGTAATCGATGTAAAGGAAATTAAGCCGCTGTTCAATGGGCTATCTGCAAATGTAAGACAAAGCTTTTCCGGAAAAGAACTTGGCCAGACAATTGAACTACTGAACACCATTTCAATAGGGCAAATGGCGCCTGATTTTAAATCAAATGATGAATCAGGAAAAACAGTTAGCCTGAGCGATTTTAGGGGTAAGTATGTGTTGCTTGATTTCTGGGCCAGCTGGTGTGCACCATGCAGGGCGGAAAATCCCAACATTTTGTCCCAATATGAAAGATATAAAAATGATGGTCTTGAGGTTTTAGGTGTTTCTCTTGATGCAGCAAGTTCTAAGGGTGCATGGCTTAAAGCGATTAAAGATGATGGTTTAACCTGGACTAATGTGTCAGATTTGAAAGGATTTGAGAGCAGTGTTGCAAATCTCTACCATATCAATGCCATCCCTCAAAATTTTCTCATTGACCCGTCAGGTAAGATTATAGCCCGAAATTTAAAAGCGGAGAGTATTGCTAAAACATTAGAAGAATATTTCCCAAAATAACATTACCTTATAACAAAATCCAATGTTGTTTTAGTTTAGTTAATGAAAAGTTGGGGCAATGCCGGATGGCTTGCCCTCAACTTAAAATATGAGATCCTATCTCTATTACATTTTATGGTAGTATTGATAATATTTTGGAAATATTGGTTACGTACATGCTAATCCATATTTGAATTGCTCATTTCAATGCGATTTTTTTGCACTTGGGAATAAACATATTCGCTGTCAACCGTAGCTTTGACACCCACTTTTGCATATACAAAATCGAGGGTTTTCAGGTATATCCGCAGACAGGCTGGTTGGTGCACAAAATATCAATGAGGATACATTTCCATCTACCCGTACATCGCGGAATAAATGGTCGGTTAATACTGATTTGCCCAAGTACAGGCGTACCAATTCTACATTAGCTGTTTGCACGACCTTATTCACTACAAAACTGGTGTTAATGGTATTGCCAGATTTTGTAAAGGTTTCGTTGGTGATGGAGAAATTTGCTGTTACCAGAACATCAATATTTTCGTTTTCTGTTAGGCTTATCCTGATGGCATTAGTGGCTTGCTGAAGCCATGGGGCGTCAGTGCGTCATGTAAGTTTATATTGGCCTGCAAATAACTCTGCCGAGAAACTCCCGCCCTGATTCATACATACATAAATAGGAGATTTTAGGGGATAGCCGTTCCGTCACAGTTAAACTTTTTTGAAATTAGATTGATGTGAAAAGTTTAGAGGTATTATCATTTAAATATATTTGCCATATTGGTGAAAAATTCAAAATCAAGCCTTCTTATGAAGAATAATATCTCAAGGCTTGCAATTTAATACAACTGCTAATGGCTCTAACTAAATGTGACAAGTCATGTTATGATGTTTTTAATATGACAATTTGTAAAAATATTTAGCACGGACATTATATGAAAAATATTGGCACCTGCTTCTACAAGCAAGTGCCGGGAAAACTCCTGATCAATCCGGTACGATTTATTTAATATCCTGGGTTCTGTACCATTGAAGGCATTTTCGATATCTCTACCTGAGGAATAGGCATCAAATAATTTTGTGGCCTAAATACATGTAAGCGAATCGTGTTATCAACTTTATAAGCGAAATTATTGCCTGTTTTGGTAATAATCATCGCGCTATTGTAACCATTGTTTACAGCCTCAGCTATTTTCCATCTCCTGATGTCATTCCAGCGATGATCTTCGTTCATCAGTTCTATCCTTCTTTCATTTTGGATAAACGCCCTCATCTCCTCAACGCTCATATTGGCTTTGATACCATACATACCATCGGCCCCGGCATCAATACCGGCTCTTTTTCTAATTGCAATGAGTTTAGGATAAGCAAGAGCAGTTTGGCCGGTTTCATTGATGGCCTCTGCATAGTTGAGTAAAATTTCAGCATATCTGATTAATGGCCAGGCCCTTTCGGTTACGAATGAACTGTTGGCTGAAATATTTTCATCGCACATTTTACGGCTGTAATATCCTGTCGTGGTAGGACCGGTCTTGGTAGATGAAACGTATCCATCAGAAGCGGCACCATCGAAGGTATTTACAGCGATCTTTGTACCTGTAGTTGTGCTATAATACGGTGAGCCGTTATATATAATGGAATATCCAAAACGCGGATCACGGTTAACATAAGGATTACTGGCAACAAAGCCTGATGTCGGATCGTAAGTTGATTTTCCATTTTTCATTGGAAACGACCTGGCCAGTTGCTCTGTCGGCTGAGAATTTTTGGCACCTCCTCTTGATGGCGGATTATAGTACCCTTCAAAATCTCTGTTGGTTGGCCTTTGCATGGCGAAAATCTGTTCGGTATTGGGGTACCTTTTCAAAAATGTATTGTAGAATCCATATCCGGGTGCCGTTACGTTATCTTCCATCAGGGAATAATAATTGGTATTAATTACAGCTTCTGCTGCCGCAGCAGCTTTTTGCCAGTAGGAAACATTATAGGACGGGTAACTTACTGTGGCAGCCAGGGCTCCCGTAGCGATAGATCCTCCATTAAATAACGGGCTTGCGGCGTATAACAATACTCTTGATTTTAAAGCCAGGCAGGCCCCGCGGGTTGCTCTGCCAAAATCCTGTTCTGCATATTCAGTTGGTGCAGGAAGTACGGCTGCTACAGCATCCAGTTCCCCTACAACATAATCTACAGATGCCTGAAAACTTGATCTCGGGAGATCGATCACATCATTAATGCCATAAACGTTGTTTCCAATCAATGGCACACCACCAAAATTAATGAGCAGAAAATGGTAGTACCATGCCCTTAGGTAGCGGGCTTCAGCAGCCATCCTTGTTTTTAAAGGAGCACTTAAGGGCGTACCCGGAAGTTTAGCTAAAAACAGGTTAACTTTCCGGATATTGGCATACGGCGTAGACCAGAAATCGGGAACAGCGCCCTGGCTAAAAAAATTGTTAGGTGAAATGGTACCATTATACATAATTACTGCCGATTGGCCAACTCCTGAATAGGCATATTCTGCATCATCGGTAGCCATTTCCGTATTTCCGTGCGAGCTGAACCTGCCTTTGTTAAAACTGTATCCTATTCCACTATAGATGTTCGTTAAAAAGCCTATTGTTTTTACGCTATCGGTAAAAATTGATTCTTCAGTTTCGCCTGTACTGGCCTGACCATCTAAAAAATCAGTTGATTTTTTACAGGATGTGTATACGATTACAAATGCCAGTATTATAAAAATCTTTTTCATATCTGTTTTCACTAAAATGTAACACTTAAACCAAAATTTAGCATACGCTGAGGCGGATATTTAATCCTGTCCTGACCGGAATTTGATTCGGGGTCAAACTGATATCTTTTTCCCAGGTTGGAAAAAGTTAACAGGTTATAACCATTTACGTATGTGCGTATCGATTGAACCTTGACTTTATCCAGAAAACTTTGCGGCAAGGTGTAACTAAATTCTGCATTTTTTAAACGGAGGTAATTACCTGATACCGCCCAGAAAGTAGAAGGAAAGGTAGAAGGGCTGCTGATCCCGGGATTTAAACTTAGCAACGGATATTGTGCATTATCACCGAGTTCGGGAGTCCAGCTGTTTTGGTGTACAGATGTTAGCTTAGAAGAGAAAGCCTGTATGGCCTCGGCAACACCCCTTACCTGGAAATTTGTCGCCGCCTGGAAAAGCAGGGTTAGTCCAAAGTTTTTATAATTAAAACCAAGATCTAATCCATAATTGGTATTAGGAAGATTTGGCTGGCCAATATAAGCCTGGTCATAAGAATCTATCTTGCCATCACCATTCAAATCTGCATATTTTAAATCGCCTACCCTTGGTGTAACAATTGGTACCGGGCTGGCAGCAATATCTGCTGCAGAAGTATAAAATCCTATCCACTGATAAAGGAAACCCGCGCCAATACTATTTCCGGTAGCCTGCTGGTAAGCAAATGCCTGTTTAGGCTCATCTCTGAATAAAATTTTGTTTTTAGCATAAGAATAGTTTGCTCTTACAGAGTAACCAAATTCTCCGATATTATCACGGTAAGATAATTCAATCTCACCGCCCTGGTTCTGAACCCTGCCTAAGTTTACTGGTGGCAGCCCCACACCAAAAACGGAGGAAACGGTTCCCCTGCTGGTTAAAATATCATAACGCTCGTTTTTGAAAAACTCTACAGAGCCTGCTAACTTGCTTTTGAATAAAGAGAACTCCAAAGCCAGGTTGAGTTTCTTTTCTTTTTCCCAGGTCACATTATCGTTGCCAAGGCTACCTTCATAAAAGCCAGCATAGTTGTTGCTTCCCGTTCCGAAGTTTGCATCACCACCGCGATAATAATTTTGTTGATAGTAATAAGCAAAATTGTCGCCTATCCGGTCGTTACCAACCAGACCATATGAACCTTTAAGTTTTAAGAAGTTGATAAATTTAATATTGTCTTTAAAGAAATTTTCTGACGAGATATTCCATCCTACTGATGCTGCCGGGAAAAAACCATATTTTTTAGATCCCACAAAAAGGTCAGATCCATTATACGCATTGTTGAACTGGAACAAATATTTATCATCATAATCATAACCCACCCGGCCTGAATAGCCTTTAAAATTGTTGGGAACAAAGTTATAAACCGGATTTGGATTATATTTGATAACCGAGTTGGTGTTCATTAATGCCAATGCATAAACATGGTGCTTGCCAAAACTGCGGTCATAATTCAGATGGATCTGAGTAGTTAAATTTCTAACCGTACTCCCCGGACTGTAACCAATAAAGTACCTTCTAACTCTGTAAATATTAGGATCTCTTGGTGCATAAGTATTATTTACCGGGTCGTAAATAAAGGAAGGAAACTGATCCCTGGTCATACTGCGGGTATAATTATGTGTACTCGCATAAGAAAGCACACCCTTAATGGATAAGCCTTTGGTGATAAAATCCAGCTTTTGAACTGCATTGGCTACCAGGTTCATATTATTTTCAAAACTCCTGCTATAGCCATAATGTGCAATGCGGCCTACAATATTGTTCTGGTTATAATTTGGATTTTCATCTCTTTGCCAGGTGCTGTAGCCATAACTGTCATCCGGATTGTATATCGGATAGGCCCAGGGTGCCAGTGAGGCGAAACTTACATAATCATAAAATAAATCGTTATAACCAAACGCACTGGCAATGTTGTTGTTATTGGTGATGGAAATGTTGCCATAAAGATCCAACCTGAGATCGAGCGTTTTGGTTGCTTTAATATCCAGGTTTGACCTATAATTATACCGGTTGTAATAAAAATTTGAATTTACGCCATTATCAGCACTGTAATTCTTCAACAAACCATCCTGAACCAGGTAGCCACCTGAAACAAAGTATTTTACTTTTTCTGTTCCGCCGTTAATATCAAAGTTCCCTTTTGCTTGCGTGCTGAAGTCTTTAAAAAGTATCTTTTTCCAGTCGTTATCCGGATGGCCATAGGGGTCAGACCCATCCTTAAATTTTTGAAGGTCATCTGCTGTCCATCTGGGTGCCAAACCGTCGTTTGCCCTGGCCTGGTTATACAATAGGGCAGTTTCATAAGAACCTAAAAAATCAGGCATTATGGTTGGCTGCATGACGCTGAACTCATTTCTCAATGAAATTTTTGGCTTACCGATTTTTCCTCTTCTTGTGGTAACCACCACAACCCCATTGGCCCCTTTCACCCCATATATCGCTGTTGTAGCCGCATCTTTTAAAATACTTACATCTTCGATCTCATTTGGATCAAGCAATGAAAACTGGGCAGCTGAATATTCAATATCATCTACCATGATCAATGCCTGGTTTGAGCCCGAATTATAAGAACTGACCCCCCTGATAAAAAATTCTGCTCCGTCAGCACCCGGTCTGCCCGAACGTTGCTGAGAGAAATATCCCGGCAAACGGCCAACCAGCGTATTCTGTAAACTTGCTGATGGGTTTTGCCTGATTGTTTCACCAGAAATTGTACTGATAGACCCTGTAGTGGTAATTTTTTTTTGCTTTCCATATCCGAGTACAACTACGTCTTCAAGATTATTATTATCAATCTCCAACCGTACATTTAAAGTACTGCGCCGATCAACATTAACCGTTTGTGTAACGAAACCAATATAGCTGAACTGTAAAACACCACTTTTTCCTTTAAGTGTTATTCTATATTTTCCATCACTATTAGTGAGAACAGCATTGGCAACATCTTTCTCTTTAACAGATACACCGACTAAAACGCCCACATTATCTCTTACCGTACCTTCTACGGTTATTGTTTGTGCTTTAGCGAAATTTATGATTGCTGTTAAAAACAAAAACAGCAATATTTTATGTATGTAAATCTTCATATTTTGTTGTGTTTTACCAGCCTTCATTTTGAATCATTTTACTATTTTTCACAATCTCTGAATACGGTAGCGGCATATGATAAAGTTTATTGGTAAACAGCAGGTTAGCCGCCGGTTGTGTCTGATAGGTGAAAGTGTTATCGGCATTTTTAGTAATTTTAACGCCGTTAACATTTGTGTTCAAAACAGCAGGGGCAATTTTCCATCTTCTCACATCCCAAAAACGATGTTCTTCAAATGCAAGTTCAATTCGCCGTTCATTAAATATCAGCGTGCGCAAATCACTTTGAGAAACGCCTGAAGGAATACCGTATCTGGCGTTCGTGCCTGCAGTTATACCTGCTCTGGCCCTGATTAATTTTAATTGGGCAACTGCATCTTCAGTCCTTCCCATTTCATTTAAGGCCTCAGCATAATTGAGAAGGATTTCAGCATACCTGAAAAGTATAAAATTATGCGATTGATTGGTGTAGGTTGTATTATTGGAAAAATCAGCCATAAACTTACGGACATAAAAACCAGTTTTTGTCTGAATGGTGGTACCACCAGGTTTATCTAATCCACCTTCGAAAGTCTGCACCCCTCTTCTTAGCCAGGTTGCACCATTATAAAATATGGTTAAGTAAAACCTGGGATCTCTATTAAGATAAGGATTAGCCGGATTATATCCTGACGCGGGCGAAGTACTGTTTATGGCCAGGCCATTATTCATAGGAAACGCATTGACCAGTTCTGAAGTGGCACTTGTTCTTCCTAAACTTAAGGCGGGTGTTGCATATCCGGATGGTGCATTGATGGATTCTATGTTAGCATTGGTTGTACCCTGTTTACTCAATATCACTTCTGTATTTCTGTTTACCACAAACACATTATTAAAAGACGACTGAAGTGCATAATAACCGATACCAATCAATTCTTCTGAGGCATCAATTACTTTTTGCCAGCGGGATGCATCATAGCTCGGATAACCTGTTAACGCCTTTGTATTCGAATTAGATTCAAAACCGCCGCCATTAAAAAGCGGACTTGCTGCATAAAGATAAGTACGGCATTTTAAGGCAATAGCTGCGCCCTTCGATATTCTTCCCCAATCGGATGTACCGTAATTCGCCCCCTTTTCAAATCTTAAGCTATCTTTTATGGCATCACATTCAGAAACAATATAATTCACACAGTCAGCATAGTTATTCCTGGAAATTTCAAGGTCATCTTCTACCGTAAAAATTTTATTTCCAACGAGTGGTACCCCTCCGTACCTTTTCACCAGTTCGAAATACATCAGTGCCCCTGATAAATCTGGCTTCAGCTTTCCAGTATTGTTTGGTGATCGCTGCCATCGGTACTTTATCAATATTGCTGAGAAAGATATTGGCCGCTCTGATTCCTGCGTAACTGTTTCCCCCAGTATGGATCAGGATTATTGATCACACTGATTCTTCCATTTGTATAAAATTCTACCTGGGTATTGTTTCTTGAAGGGATTGCATCGCCTGAAGCAGCATCAAGATAATCACCGTCGATGCGGTTAAATCCTGTAGGAATGTAAGTATAAACGCTATTGAGGAAAAAACCAGCTACTGTAGCATTTTTATCCTGATCATCCCATACCAGGTCTTCTCTGATCCAATCACGGGGCTCAGTTTCAACTTTCTTGCAGGCACCCAGAACAAGTAGCCCAAATAAAGAAAACAAAAGGATAAATCTGTTATAATAAGTTATTTTCATGTTTTTAAAGCTTAATGTTAATACCTAGGTTTATTAATCGCTGAATTGGATAGGCGCCGTTATACACTTCCGGATCAACACGATCATAAGCAGATAAGGTTAATAAATTGTTGGCACTTGCAAATATCCTTGTGGATTGCAAACCAATTCTTTGAATCAACTTATTGGGTAAAGTGTATCCTAACTCAATATTTTTCAACCGAATATAATTTCCTGATCGCATCCAATAGCTTTGAAAATGCCTGGTTATTGATATTGGCTCCAATACTTAAGCGTGGATAGGTTGCATTTGGATTAGAAGGCGTCCACCTGTCAAGATTATTATCCCAGCCTGCCCCAGCCCATTATTCTGGAATGCCCATTCACTGTTCCCTGCCACGTAAATTGTTCTGTTAAATGCGCCCTGAACCAAAGCACTGAAGTCAAATGATTTAAACTGAAAGCCAAGGGTGGTACCAAAAAAACATAAGGGGTTTTAACTGGCCAATCGGGGTTTGATCAAACTGATTGATTAGCCCGTCTCCGTTGAGATCCCTGTACTTGATGTCGCCGGGCTGCGCATTATACCCTTCCAATTTTGCACTTGCGTTAATTTCTGCCTGAGATTGAAATAGACCATCAGCAATATAACCGAAATTCTGACCAACCATTTGCCCTGTTCTTCTCATCCATGGAAAAGGTTGATTTACTTCATCTATATCCACTACTTTCGAGTCTTGAATATTAAAGTTACCGGCTAGAAAATAGCTAAAATCTTTACCTACCTGCTGTTGCCAGTTCAGGTTAAAGTCCCAGCCATTGTATTGGTACCTGCCAATATTCTCATTAGGAAATGTTTGTCCTAAAATGGCTGAATTCTTTCCCCGCTGCATCAACATATCGGAATACCTGTTATCATAATATTCGGCTTTGAAACCAAGTTTATTACTTAACAGGGTACCTTGAATACCGAGATTTAATTTTTTTGCCTGTTCAAATGTGATGAAAGGATTAGCCAGAGGCTGTTCGAAAATACTGGTTTGTGAACCAGGGCTGGATCCGAAATAAGCTGCAGGGCCGTCAAAATAACGTTGTATATAGCTGAAATAACCTGGGTTATCATTACCGTTCTTACCATAAGATGCATATAATTTCAAACCATTCAGCCATTTTTTATTAGCAAGAAATTTTTCACTGGTAATATTCCATGACAGCCCTACGGCCGGAAAGAAACCATATTTAAAATCACCTGCCGGAGGATAATAATTAGAACCGTTGTAAGCAAAGGCCATTTCAAAGGTATACCTGTTGTCATAAGTATAAGCTGCCCTACCTGCAATTCCTTTTATGGTATAAGGCAGATCAGAATCAGTTACAGAATTATCACGATTGGCAAAGGCTACTGCACTGATCCTCATTTTTCCCGAATGTGCGGTCATATCCCATCTTAAACTCCAGGTAATCTGCTCGGGCCTGGTAATTAAGGGCGTTACCGTTAGCCTGTGTTCCATTGTTTCCGTATTGGGTGTAAACATTGGTGGTTGGATTGTATGCAAATGAAGCAAATGATTTGCCACGAAGAATATCTTCGGACAATGTTGAATATAAGGAAACCGAAGCCCTGATCCACAAACCTTTGGTGATCTCATCCAGTGTTCTTTTAATAAAAAAATCAGCAAGAACATCGCGCTTATAGTTTGCAGTATAACCAGAATTTACGGTTTGTCCGTAAATGTTGGTCTGGAAATTGGCCGACGTACCATAACTACCATTAGGATTGTAAACCGGATAAGCATTATTCGGAGTAAGCAACAGGCTATTTATAATGGCCTGTGTACTGCTACCAAGGTTGGATATACTAAAACCCGGACCATTTCCGTTTAGTATCCGCCCTAATAGATTTACGCCGGCTGACAATTTTGAATTGATCTGCAGGTCAATATTGGAACGGATAACATAACTTAAAAATTTATTATTCGTATCATATTTGCTATCGGCTGAGGTTTGGAAAAATCCACTCTGGTTGATGTGTTCCAAAGCAACAAAATATCTGCCCCAATTATTGCCTCCTGAAATATCCAGTGAATACTGGTCAAAACGCGTATTTTTTTTCAGTATCTGGCTTCTCCAATCTACATCAGGATGACCAAAAGGATCAGATCCTGTAGCGTAGGCATTTAAATCACTTGGTGTGTAAGGCTGGGTAAGGCCGTCATTTTGGGCTGCTTCGTTGTAAAGTGTGGCGTAATTAAAGGAATTCAATGCAACAGGCTGTTTTAAGGGATTTTGAAATGCAGTTTGTGCTTTAAAAGAAATGGTCTGCTTAGCCTTAGAACCTCTCTTGGTGGTAATCAGTAAAGCACCGTTAAATCCCTTAACGCCCAGCATGGCAGTAGAAAGGGCATCTTTTAAAACGGTTACAGATTCTATTTCATCTAAATTGATGATTGAGAAACCTCTTGGAATTCCATCAATAATCAATAAAGGTCCTCTCCCTCTTAAAGACAGTGATGACCCGTCTGCACCGGGTTGACCTGAACTTTGCAAGGCATATAAACCGGGATAACCGGCCTGTTAACGCAGTGCTGAGCGAGGTAACTGGCATCTTATTGAGATCAGATGTATACACCGCATCTGTTGATGTTGCGGTATGAAGAGGATTGGTAACAACGCCAAAAAGCAGCCTGGTTTCCCCTCTCCTGTTTCAAACTACATTTTAGAATTGACAACAATCGTATTTTCGGTTAGGCTTAAAACTTTATACTCGAAAAATTTTTTGGCATTTAAGCTAAGCAATAATAAATCGTCTTTTTGGGCTGAAATGGAAAAAATGCCATCTCTATTAGAAACTGAAGTTGATCCGGTACGTTTGACTTTAACGGTCACCCCCCTCAAAGGCACCTGATTTTCGTCAAAAAGTGTAGCGGTAAATTTGGTCGTATCCTGCTGAAACGCGAATTTGGTTTTCACTGCGCTCGCCTTATAAAAAAGTCCAAGACTAAAAATACAGACGCACAAAAAGATTCGTAAAATTTCTTTCATCGTTATTTGGTTAGTTTTTGTTATTGTTTTAAATTTTTTAACAGTTGTGATCAGACATTATCTGATT
>NZ_JAQIIV010000002.1:0-575993 GCF_036946585.1 Pedobacter terrae
ACCAGAAAACCATCCGTAAAAATGAGCCTGGGCGAGACGAAATGGTGATGATGAATACCTGGGGCGATAGGAGCCAGGATGCTAAAGTTAACGAAAAGTTTAGCCTGTTGGAATTGGAAGCTGCAGCCAAACTGGGCATCACCCATTTTCAGATCGATGACGGATGGCAACAGGGAAAAAGTCCAAATTCAGCCCTGGCCAAAGGATCGTTTACAGACATTTGGAATAATCCCAATTATTGGAAACCCGACACCGTAAAATATCCGAACGGGCTCGACCCAATCGTAAAAAGAGGCAAAGCGCTGGGCATTGAAATTTGCTTGTGGTTTAATCCCAGTATTCAGCATGACTATGCAGACTGGGAGAAAGATGCTTCAGCAATGGCCAAACTATACCGGATGCACGGGATCAGGACATTTAAAATTGATGGGCTTTCTATTCCCAACAAACAATCAGAAATTAACCTAACCAAAATGTTTAATAAGGTATTGAGCGAAACAGGAAACCAGGCTGTTTTTAATCTCGATGCCACCGCGGGCCGCAGGGGTGGGTACCACCTATTTACCGAATACGGCAATATCTTTTTGGAGAACCGTTATACCGACTGGCAAAACTATTATCCTTACTGGACACTCCGCAACTTATGGCAACTTGCTAAATATGTACCACCGGAGAAATTGCAGGTCGAATTTTTAAACAAGTGGAGGAATACCGAAAAGTATGGCAGCGATCCTTTCGCTCCTTCAAGGTATACTTTTGAATATTTGTTTGCCATTACCATGGCGGCCCAGCCACTGGCCTGGTTTGAAGGCACTGGCTTGCCTAAAGAAGCCTTGCAGCTGGGCGCATTGATTACGAAGTATAAAAAGGTGCAGCATGATTTTCATCAGGGAACCATTTTACCGATTGGTGAGGAACCGTCGGGCAAATCATGGACAGGTTTTCAATCGGTTCAACAAGATAGCGGCTATTTTATCATATTCCGGGAAAATAGGCCTGACGGAACGGCTACACTGGAAACCTGGTTACCTGAAAAAGTCAAAATAAAACTAAAGCCATTGCTGGGCAAGGGGAAGCCGATGATTCAGACAACAGGTAGAAAAGGCGCCTTGAAAGTAGCTTTGCCTGCTATAAATGATTTTGTGATGTACAGCTATACCATTTTAAAATGAACCTATGAAACAACATATATTAACCCTATCTCTATTAGCGATCTTCAGCATCGCCGCAACCGCCCAAAAGAGGCCTATTGTTAAGTCTCCCAACGGGAGGTTGCAGGTGGATGTAAACATTGGCGATAGTATCCATTTTCAGCTGGCACACGATGGAGAAAGCATACTGAATTCTGGCGCCATAGCGATGAAACTAGCTAATGGAAAAACCTTTGGGATTCACTCACATTTAAAGCAAAGCAAAACCCTTAGCGTTAAACGTGAAATTCCCGCTCATTTTTATAAAAGAAACCTTATAAATGATGAGTATACAGAACTGACATTGGAATTCAGGGAAGATTTTAAGCTCATTTTTCGAATGTATAATGAAGGCATGGCTTACCGTTTTGTATCTGTGGCCAAGCAGGATTTTACCGTGAATGAAGAGCTGGCTGCTTTCCATTTCCAAAAAGATTACAAAGCCTACATTCCCTATGTAAAAACCAAAGAGAAAACAATTGAGGGCCAATATTTCAATTCGTTTGAAAATACCTATACCTACGGGCCTTTAACTAAAATGGATCAGCAGAAGCTTGCTTTTTCTCCTTTGGTGGTTGAGTTGGATCAAGGTAAAAAAGTGTGTTTGGCCGAAGCTGATCTGCAAGGCTATCCCGGTATGTTTCTTTATAATCCTGCTGGCGGAACTAGTTTGGAAGCCAACTTTGCTACCTATCCAAAAGCTACCTTGCAAGGCGGCCATAACCAACTGCAACAAATTGTAACCTCGCGTCAGCCTTACCTGGCTAAAAGCAGTGCAAAAACTAAATTTCCATGTCGTATAGCCATCGTCACTACAAGTGATAAAGCCCTGGCGGATAATGATATGGTTTACAAATTGGCCGAACCCAACCGGTTACAAGATATTTCGTGGATAAAACCAGGAAAAGTGGCCTGGGAATGGTGGAATAATTGGGGATTGAGCAAGGTAGATTTTGTTTCAGGCGTTAATACGGAAACCTATAAAGCTTACATAGACTTTGCCGCCAAAAATAAAATTGAATATGTGATCCTGGACGAAGGCTGGGCGGGTAAACCTTAAGGCAAGTTTGTTTGAGGTTGTACCAGAAATTAATCTGAAAGAACTCGTTGCTTATGGCAAATCCAAAAATGTAGACCTTATTTTATGGGCGGGCTATTATGCCTTTGCGCGCGATCTGGAAAAGGTGTGCAGGCATTATTCACAGTTGGGGATAAAAGGCTTTAAAATCGATTTTATGGACCGCGATGACCAGGAAATGGTTGAATTTCATTACCGGGCGGCAGAAATAGCAGCTAAATATAAATTGATGGTTGATTTTCATGGAACTTATAAACCAACAGGTTTAAACCGGACATTTCCAAACGTAATTAATTATGAAGCGGTAAATGGTCTGGAGCAGATGAAATGGACCGGGCCGGAGATGGATATGGTTACTTATGATGTGACCATGCCGTTTATCAGGATGATTGCCGGGCCGGTAGATTATACCCAGGGCGCCATGCGTAATGCCACCAGGAGCAGTCACAGGGGAATAAATGATGAGCCCATGAGTCAGGGAACGCGCTGCAGACAACTGGCTGAATATGTGGTTTTTGAATCGCCTTTAAATATGCTTTGCGATAGCCCCGACAATTATGCGAAGGAGCAGGAATGTACCGATTTCATCAGCGCGATCCCCACGGTTTGGGACCGTACCCTTGTACTTAATGGTGAAGTTGGGCAATACATTACCACTGCCCGCCAAAAGGATAATACCTGGTATTTGGGTGCTTTAACCAATTGGGAAGCGCGCAAACTTGATCTCGACCTCAGCTTTCTTGGCAGCGGAGATTACGCCGCAGAAATTTATCAGGATGGAGTTAACGCCAATAAAATCGCTACCGACTATAAAAAGCTGCGGATTGAAATTCCAGCAGACCGCAAATTATCCATTCAAATGGCTCAGGGCGGTGGTTTCGCGATGAAGATTTTTAAAAAATAAATGCCGTCATTTTATGAGACCAACCAGAACCATTTTTAATTTGCTTTTACTGTTTTGTTGCTTCCTGTCTAAGCTTTCAGCACAGGAGACCTTGATTAATGTATACGGAAGGGAAACACAATCGCTTAACGGGAAATGGGAAGCGATTGTAGACCAGTACGATCAGGGACGGAAAAACAAAATTTACCTCAACAAAAAACCAAGCGGAAAGACAGATTTTTATGAATATGCCTTTGATGGTGGCTTAAAACTGAATGTACCTTCAGACTGGAACAGTCAATTACCCGAACTCAAATATTATGAAGGTACGGTTTGGTATGCCAGACGTTTTGATGTGTCGAAAGCAAATCGTGGACGTTTGTTTATTTACTTTGCCGCGGTAAGTTATCGCTGTAAGGTTTACCTTAATGGAAAAGAAATTGCCGAGCATGAAGGTGGATTTACACCTTTTCAGGTTGAAGTAACCGATCTGGTACAGCAAACAGACAATTTTTTAGTTCTGGAGGTAAACAATACCCGGACTGCTGATGCCATTCCGGCAAAATCATTTGATTGGTGGAATTATGGCGGCATTACACGTGATGTGATGCTGGTATCAACGCCGAAAATATTTATCCAGGATTATTTCGTTCAGCTGGATAAACATCACCCTGATCAAATTAATGTTCGGGTTAAACTTGTTGATCATCAGTATAATGTCCCGGTAACCCTTGAAATTCCGGAATTGAATATTAAGCAGAAGGTGGTTACCAATCAGCAGGGGATTGCGGTCATGTCAATCACGAACGTAAAAAAGTTACAGCGCTGGTCGCCGGTTTCTCCAAAGCTTTATCAGGTGGTGGTTTCTACGCAAGATGATCGGGTAGAAGAATTAATTGGCTTTAGAAACCTTGCGGTAAAAGGAACACAGATTTACCTGAATGAGAAGCCGATTTTTTTAAAATCAATTAGTTTTCACGAGGAGATTCCACAGCGCAAGGGTAGGGCTTTTTCATTGGCAGATGCCATGATGCTTTTATCTGAAGCCAAAGCATTGGGCTGCAATATGATCCGTTTGGCACATTATCCGCAAAATGAATATACCGTGCGTGCAGCCGAAAAAATGGGCTTTTTGTTGTGGGAGGAAACACCAATATGGCAGGGCATCGATTTTGAAAACCAGGAAACTAAAAAGAAGGCCGGCAATATGATCAGGGAGATGGTAATGCGGGATAAAAACCGATGCGCCATTTCTTTTTGGGGCATGGCCAATGAAACGCAACCATCTGCGGCCCGTAACGAATTTCTCAGATACCTGATCAAATGCACGAAAGATATTGATAGCACTAGGTTAATCACCGCTGCATTTGATCTGGTTCGTTTTAACGCAGATAAACAACGTTTTGTGATGGACGAACCTTTTGTAAATGAAATAGATGTAGTAGCCATTAATAAATATATGGGTTGGTACCATCCCTGGCCGGTTGCACCAAAGAACGCTATCTGGGATGTAGCCATCAATAAACCTTTAATTATTTCAGAATTCGGTGCTGAAGCTTTGTACGGTAAAACCGGTGAAGCGGATGTAGCAAGTTCATGGAGCGAAGACTACCAGGCCCAGCTCTATAGGGATAACCTGGAAATGTTTAAAAATATTCCCAATCTTATTGGCATTTCGCCCTGGGTATTGTTTGATTTTCGGTCGCCATTTCGCTTCCATCCCACCTATCAGGATGGCTGGAACAGAAAGGGGCTGGTTTCCGATCAGGGATTTCGTAAAAAAGCCTGGTATGTGATTGCCGATTATTATAAAAACATCAAATAAAATTTATGAGGAGATATTTTTTAGCGCTGTTGTTAACAGTGGTATTATGGAGCAGCCTTGCAAATGCGCAGCACCTGAAAACCGTTGTTGATCAAGCCCTGGCTTTTGCCGAACAGCAAAGTTTGTTGATGGCCCGGAAATATGAGCATCAGGCTGGTGTATTACCAAGGTCATTCGAAGCGGGAAAAAACACCATATCTGATTCACGTTGGTGGTGTAGCGGATTTTTTCCGGGTTCGCTTTGGTATGTTTATGAGCATAGCAAAAATTCAGAACTGTTAGCCTTCGCCAAATTATACACGGCAAGGGTAGAACGCGAAAAATTTACCACGGATAACCACGACGTCGGTTTTATGCTCTATTGCAGTTTTGGCAATGGCTTGCGTTTAACCGGTGATACCGCTTATAAGGCTGTTTTGCTCAAGGGCGCGCAATCGCTGGCTACCCGATTTGATCCTAAAGTGGGTTTGATCAGGTCATGGGACCATAACAAAGCCATTTGGCAGTATCCGGTCATTATCGATAATATCATGAATCTCGAATTATTATTATGGGCCAGCGAGCAATCAGCAAATGAGCAGCTAAAAAAAATGGCACTTTCGCACGCCGATAAAACCATGGAACATCATTTCAGACCTGATTTCAGCTCTTATCACGTGGTTTCATATCACCGACAAACTGGCCTTCCACATAAAAAACAAACCCATCAGGGTTATGCTGATGGTTCTGCATGGAGCCGGGGACAAGCATGGGGACTTTATGGTTACACTTATCTCTATCGTGAAACCAGGGAGAAACGTTACCTGGAGCAGGCTATGCATATCGCCAACTTTCTGATCAATCATCCTAAAATGCCAAAAAATTATATTCCTTATTGGGACTACGATGCGCCAGTACAGGCTGATACCCCAAGAGATGCTTCAGCTGCCTGCATTATGGCTTCTGCACTGACTGAATTAAGTGATTTCGTAAATGCCAACATTAAAAAGAAATATATGGAGGTTGTAGAAGAGCAAATCCGGACGCTCGCTTCTGACGAATACACCGCAAAGTTGGGCGAGAACGGAAATTTTATCCTGATGCACAGCACCGGAGCATTTCCCTTTAAATCAGAGGTAGATGTGCCATTAACCTATGCAGATTATTATTATCTGGAGGCGCTGAGTCGTTTGAAGAAAAGATTGTAAGGATATTATAAATTATTGAATGGGCGTCCTGAGAGGTGATTATTTTATAAAAATCAATATGAATGACGTTTTTTGCCTTGGCAAAAGTCTCTCCTCGGCTCGCCGCCGCCGAAGGGCTCCTTCTTTTTGGCATCAAAAAGAAGCAAAAAATGCCGGCTGAAAATTTTTCTTTCAAAGCCCGTGGTCTGGCTTGGTCAGTGGAGTCCGAAAAATTTGTTAGGCCGGACTTAAGCGGAACGGAGATACTGTGCCATGGCCCCGCTAGGTGGATTAGCATGACCTACAACCCAATCAAATAATTAATTATAAAATAACGTCAATGGTATTTACAAATTAAACTCAACGTAACAAATCCGAAATGAATTACAATTTATGATACATGCGCTTAACCGTGGCGATCATAACACTTATTTTAGCTGTCTTCCAGCTATTGATATCATTCAAAATGAAAATAAATTGATAGATGGAAAATTTAAATGATGTTTAGAAAACCTGCTTATGCATTTTAACCTTATGGATATCCGGAAAACCGCGTATTTGCTGTTATTTTGTTGTGCATTTTTGCTGAAAAGTGCCGCTGCAATTGATATTTCCAGGTATCGGTTCCATGTTATGCCCGAAACATCGTATTACAGTGGTATTCAGAGTATCACCAAAGACAGTTTGGGACGGATGTGGTATACTGGTCCGGATGCTGTTTTTATGTATGATGGGAATGGTTTTTACCAGTTAAATGAATTGGCCTCAAAGAGCAACCCCAAGGTAAAATGGGGTTATGGTTCTTTGGTGACCGATAAAAAAGGTGGATTATTTCTGGGCACTAATCATGGTTTACTGAAGTTTAACTATGGGCAATTTAATTTTGAATTGATTCTCCCTGGAAAAATCCGTTCCATCTGTCTCCATAACGACGGTTATCTATACATGCTCTCTGGCGACAGCCTGTATATATCTGGTCGGGAGAAAAAGGTTTTTAAGAAAATCAAGCTCCCTGGCAACAGGTATTTTGATAGTGTGATCAGCCTGAAGGGAAATATCTATCTGTCGCAGGAGAATTTACTTTATAAGTTCGATGCTAGAGCCGCGCGCTTCGTAGTTTTTGCCAATATGGGGCAAACCTCTTTTGTGGTGAATGATGCTGTGGCTTATCAGGGTGATTATTATTTCCTTACCCAGCGGGGGTGGTATTTTTGTGACCGATGCCAAAGGTGTAATAAAAAAAAATATCCCAATCACTGGCCAGGGTTTCCAGACTACGTTAGCCAAAAAAATCTTTATTGATCAGGTAGGCATCATGTGGGTAGCCACACAAGCCGGACTTTTGCTTTACGATCCTAAAACCCAGGTGAGCAAGCTGCTCAAAATGAATCCTAACGATGCGTTCTCATTGCCCAACAACTCCATATGGACCATTTACGGCGACCCTGACCAAGGTGCCTGGATTGGTACTTATGGTGGAAAAATCGCTTATTGTTCACTTGATGATGCATATGTCCGCTATTTTACAACCAGTCCCGGCGGACTGAACCACCCGATAGTAAGTGGCTTCCAGGAAGATGATATGGGCAATGTTTGGATTGCTACAGAGGGCGGCGGGCTCAACTATTGGAATCGGAAAGATGACAGCTTTCGTCATTTTACCAAGGCCGAGGCCAATTCCATCAATTCTAATATGGTTAAGCGCCTAAAATTCGATTCAGATCGAAAAAACCTCTTTATTTCTTCTTTCAACGGAGGCATTTCTGCTTACGAAATGGCTACAAAGCGTTTCAGTAACCTTAACATGCTTTTACCCGGAAGCAAACAACCTTTAACCGTGTATGATTTTGTACGCGATGCCGGGGGGACCTGGTGGATGACCGATCCTGATAAAAACTTTTTTCACCGCAAGAAAAACCAGGCAGCAGCAATGGAAATGGTTAAACTGATCGCTGCAAACGGACAGGCGCTGGATGTAGAGATTGAGGCGATTTCGCTCGATCAACAGCAGCACCTTCGTCTGGTTACTCATCAGGGGCTGTATATCGCAGATCCCCAAACGCTTAAAGTGCTGCATCACTATGTCATCAAAGATGGTCCTTATGCAGTAAACCACCTGGGCTGTTATTATGAAGCATCAAATGGAGACCTCTGGCTGGGTACTTCCGGAAGAGGTGTTAATCTTTTAAAGAAAGATGGGCGTTACCTTAATTTCAATAGCACCAATGGTTTCGCGCCTAAAATTGTTTTCGGTATTCTTGAAGATGATGTTTCAGGAAATATTTGGTTTAGTACAAACGACGGTCTATACTTTTTCGATCGGAAAGCGCAAAAGTTTGAAAAAGCCAGGTTTTATAAAGCAAATAGTTGCGGTTCATTTTATTTAAGGTCGGCCTATAAAACTAAAAAAGGAGAGCTATTATTTGGAGGTACAAACGGATTTGTACTTTTTGATCCGCAATACCTCAATAAAAACATTCAGAAACCTAAGGTGTTTTTTACCAGCTTGTTAATTAACAACCAACCGGTAAGCAATACAACTGAGGATTCACCTTTAACCAAAGATATTTCTACCTTAAGCAATCATGATGAGGAAAAGATCAAACTTTCCAGTAACCAGTCGAATATAGAAATCCGTTTTTCGTCAAACAGCTATTTGTCGGCAGATAAGAATCAGTTTTCTTATCGCATGCTTGGCTTAAATGATAAATGGATGAGGTTGAATCCTAATCAACGCGCTGTTCAGTTTTTTAATTTACCAGGTGGCGATTATGTTTTTGAAATCAAGGCCTCCAACAATGACGGGCTTTGGGGCGACGAAATTTCAAGGCTTTATTTTCATGTTAATCCCCCATTTTTCCTTTCCTGGTGGGCCTATTCCATTTATACTTTGATTGTACTGGGACTTTTGTTTTTCATCATGCGGTATTATACCAATAAAAAGGTATTTAAAGAACGATTGGCCTTAGAAGCCCTAAAGGAACAGAACATGAGGGATTTGAACCAGGCGAGAACTGATTTTTTTACCAATATTTCACACGACCTTAAAACTCCGCTTACCCTCGTACTTGAGCCACTGAAGCAGTTAAAAGAAACCGTTCAGAAAAATGACCATGCAGCGGGCTATATGCAGTTAATTGAAAAAAATGTTGCCCGCATTCAGCGTTCAATTAGTCAATTACTCCGTTTTAGGGAGATTGAAAGCCAGAAGGTAACCCTCAATCCACAGGTAGGCGATTTTATCAGTTTTGTGCATGATGTTTTTGGACTTTTTGAACTGTATGCGAACAAAAAAGAAATAGAGACCAATTTTAATGCGCATGCGGACCATTTGTTTGTGGCCTTCGATTATGATATTATTGAGAAAATCCTGACTAATCTTTTCTCCAATGCCTTAAAGTATACCTCTAACAAAGGTTATGTAGGGGTAAGGATTTACGAGTCTACGGGCGAGGAACAATCGAGGTTAGCTGTTGAGCCGGATCACCTGGAAAGGGAATACATTTCTATAGAGGTGTTAAATACCAGTACAGGCTTTTCGGAAGAGCAGATTGCCACATTATTTACCTCCTTTAACCGCTTATCGTCTTATCGGCCTACTTTTGAAGAAAGTTCAGGTCTTGGCCTCGCCATTGTAAAGGAATTGGTAGAAGCCATCGAAGGAAAAATCTGGATGGTCAATAAAACCAATAAGGTTTCTTTTACGGTGATGCTGCCGCTTAAAAAGGAAGCAGGATCGGGCGATATGCAATCTAACATGTACGATTACACCATTTCAGAAATTGATGAAATCCTCCTAGAAGCCGAAGAACCCGGTCTTTTGCCAAAGAATGCACGGAAATCGACCAGCATTTTATTAATTGATGATGATCCAAACCTGCGGAACTATCTGGAGCGTCGCTTATCTGAAAAGTACAATGTTTATTTGGCCAGCGATGGTCAGGAGGGCATCCTCAAAGCTGAAAAAATATACCCTCAACTCATTATTACCGACCTGATGATGCCCAATACCAATGGGTTTGAGCTATGCAACCACTTGCGGCAGAACTTTAAAACCAGCCACATTCCCATCATCATGATTTCGGGTATGGGCGATGTAAACCAGAATAAAACCAAGGCGCTTGAGCATGGCGCAACAGTTTTTATTGATAAACCTTTTGAAGTGGAATACCTGATTCAGCAGATGGATACCATTTTGAAAAACCAGCAGGAAATGAGGGAAATGTACAGCAAACGGTTGGTAGTAGATCCCGCTAAGGTTACCATTACATCGATGGATGAGGAATTGCTGATCAGGGCCATGAAATTTATTGAACAACATATGGCAAACCCGAATTATTCGGTAGACGATTTTGTATCTGATATGAATACCGGAAGAACCATTCTTTATCAAAAGATCAATGATATTGTGGGCATGTCTATCAAGGAATTTATTTTAAACATCCGGCTAAAAAGAAGTGCTTATTTATTGGAACATGCAGATTTAACAGTGGCAGAGGTGGCTTATCAAACCGGATTTAACAATGCCAAGTATTTTAGCGTCTGCTTTAAGAAACAATTTGAAACCAGTCCGTCTGAATATAAAAAGCGTTACAGTTCGGCACATGATTGAGCTGTAAGAAACCTGTTGCAACATTAAGCATTCACCGTTAACCAAATAAAACCTATGAACCACTTTAAGTTTTTTCTCGTCATTTTCACAAGCACCCTTTTGTACATGCTGCCGGGGCAGCAAATTTTTGCACAGCATCAGCTGAAGGGAATGCATCCGCAACAGCAGATTGATTTTGTTAAAAAACAGCTCAAAGCCAGAAAAGAGCCTTATGTTTCAGCCTATAAAGCCTTGCTGTTTAAAGCAGATTCGGCATTGTTGATCTCGCAGCATGCGGTAGAAGATTTTAGTATTCCGGGGTTTTACGTTGACAAAGAAACCCATCGCCGCACTTCGCGGGCGCTCCAGGTTGATGGTTTTTCGGCTTACAGTTGTGCCCTGGCTTATCAGTTGAGTGGTAAAACAAAATACGCAGACAAAGCCATTTATTTTCTGAATGCCTGGGCATCGGTTAATAAAAAATATTCACAACTGGATGGCTCACTGGTGATGTCGTATTCTGGTACCGCCTTAATGATCAGCGCAGATTTGCTCAAAGGTTATAAAAGGTGGCAGCCCGAAGAAGTAACGCAGTTCAAATGGTGGACTAAAAATGTATTTCGTGCGGCAGCGAACAGCATCAGGTACCGGAACAATAATTCTGGCGATTGGTCACGTTTGGCCTCTATCTTGGCCGATGTCTACCTGGAAGACAAAGAAGATATGCAGGAAAACATTAGCCTGATCAAAAAAGATCTTTTTGATAAAATTGCAACAGATGGCCACCTGGTTGAAGAAGTAAAGCGGCAGGGTAAAGGCATTTGGTATACCTATTTTTCTTTGGCACCACTTACCGCGTCCAGCTGGATCATTTACAATCAGACAGGTGAGAATCTTTTTCAAGCATCGCGGGATGGGGCATCATTCAAAAAGGCGCTCGATTATTTATTTTACTACAATCAACATCCCGAAGAGTGGAAATTTTTCAAAAATCCGGATACGGGCAATGTACATACCGCAACAGGTTTCTGGCCGGCGAATTTATTGGAGGCAATGAATGGCATTTATCCTTCGCTGCAATTTGATGAGTATCTTGCGCCATATCGCCCCATTATGTATCCCACACATGATTATGCCTGGACATTTCCAACCCTGATGCCCTTACGATTAAATGAATATCAATAAATTATTAACCATGAAAAATTATATAGTCAAATTATTATTGCCTGCCTGTGCTTTCTGCATCAGCTTATCCGGATCAGCTCAACAAACAAAATATGCTAAGCCACCAGCGCTTAAATCAGATGGTTACAAACTGGTATGGGCAGAAGAATTTAATAAAAACGGTGCACCTGATCCAGCTAACTGGAATTATGAACTTGGATTTGAGCGCAATGAAGAACATCAATGGTACCAGCCGGAAAATGCAAGATGCGAAAACGGAAAGCTGATTCTTGAAGCCAAAAAAGAGAAAAAATCAAATCCGAATTTTAAGGAAGGAAGCCACGACTGGAAAAAGAATAGGCGGGAAGCAGCTTATACTTCTGCAAGCATTAAAACACAAGGATTGCATAGCTGGATGTATGGCAGGTTTGTGATGCGAGGTAAAATTGATATCCGAGATGGCATTTGGCCTGCCTGGTGGACATTGGGAACCAAAGGCTCCTGGCCGGCAACAGGCGAAATCGATATCATGGAATACTACCGGAAGAAACTGCTTGCCAATATCGCTTTTATGGGGGCAGATCGAAAAGACGCCTGGTTTAGTACGGAGAAAAATATCGATTCTTTGGGCGGTGAAGACTGGGCAGCGCAGTTTCATATCTGGCGAATGGATTGGGACGAAAACAGCATTGCGCTTTACGTAGACGACAAACTTTTAAATCAGGTGCCATTAAACCAGCTGGTCAACCAGAACGGGACCAATATTAATCCTTTTAAACAACCACATTATATGTTGCTCAACCTGGCGATTGGAGGTAAACAGGGTGGAGATCCCTCCAAAACTACCTTCCCGTCCAGGTTCGAAGTAGATTACGTAAGGGTTTATCAAAAATAATCAATTAAGAAATGAAAGATATGAATTTAAAACAACTGCTTTTGGTTTTACTATTGAGTTGCTTTGGTCAATTAAGTGCCGTTTCAGCTCAAACACCTGTGAAAAGAGATTCTGCTTTGGCAACCGCAAATATTTTTAGAACGATGCAGCGGGTTGCAGACTGGCAATTAAATACCTGGAAGAACAAAGGCTTTAATCATCGGAAAGCGGATTGGACCAATGGTGCCTGTTACACCGGTATTTTTGCTTTTGGTAACCTGCGGGGCAACGAACGCTACCTGAAAACACTGGTAGATATCGGAGATGAGTTGGACTGGAATACCGGACATTTGCGCTTTTATGCAGATGACTATTGTGTAGGACAGACTTATGCACAGCTTTACAGCAAATTTAAGCAGAAAAAGATGATAATGCCTTTTATCCTGCAGGCTGATAGTATCATCAGTCAGCCGCATGACGAACCCCTAAACTGGAAAAATAATATTCAGAAAAGAGAGTGGGCCTGGTGCGATGCCCTTTTTATGGGACCGCCGTCTTTGGCTTATCTGAGCACGGCTACTAAAGATGAAAGGTACCTGAATACGGCTATTAAATTGTGGTGGAAAACAACCGGATTTCTGTATGATCCCCAGGAAAAATTATTTTTCAGAGATGAGAGTTTCTTTGCCAAGCGGGAGAAAAACGGGCAAAAAATATTCTGGTCAAGAGGTAATGGATGGGTATTGGCGGGTCTGGTAAGGGTATTGGAAAATATGCCTAAAAAGCATCCCGACAGAAAGAAACTGATTGCGCTTTATCAGGATATGGTAGCCAGGGTTGCCGGATTACAGCAGCCAGATGGCAGCTGGCATGCGTCATTATTGGATCCTGCAAGTTTTCCGGTTAAGGAAATGAGCGGAACCGGCTTTTTTTTGCTACGCGATGGCCTGGGGCCTAAATCATGGTGTTTTGGATAAACAGCAATACCTTCCAGTAGTAGAAAAATCGTGGAAAGCCATGGTTTCTGCAGTCCATGAAGATGGTATGCTGGGTTATGTGCAGCCCATTGGCGCAAGTCCGGATGCTGTAAATGCCAGCAGTACCGAGGTATATGGCGTGGGTGCATTTCTGCTGGCAGGAACACAATTGTATGAATACCTTAAGAAGCTAAAATAGACGAATTAATAAACATGAAGATTAATATAAAACTAGAGCTCAAAGCTTTAATGAAATTGAGCATTTATTTTTTTCTGCTGGTTTGCCTCACTGCAAATGTTTTTGCTCAAACAGGGCAGGATACCTTACGTTTATTTATTATAGGGAACAGTTTTTCGCAAAATGCGTCAGCCTTTTTGCCACAGCTGGCAAAAGAAAGAGGGAAAACACTCATTATCGGGCGTGCTGAACTCGGCGGGCATTCTCTCGAGCAACATTGGAACTATGTCGAAAAAGCAGAAGCAAATGCTGATGATCCGGGCGGGAAGCCTTACCAAGGTAAATCATTAAAAATGTTATTAGGGCAGGAAAAATGGGATATTATTACCATTCAACAGTATTCTTACCTTTCAGCAGATTCCTCCAGCTACTATCCCTATGCCAACAAACTAGTTGCCTATGTTAAAGCGTTGCAACCCCAGGCACGCTTGGTGGTTCATCAAACCTGGGCTTACCGTACCGATGCAAAAAAGTTTGGACGCATAGCTGAAGGTAAAATGGCAAAAAGCCAGAAAGAAATGTGGCAGAAATCACGTGCGGCATATCATCTCCTCGCTAAGCGGATCGATGTCCGGATTTTACCTGTAGGCGATGCTTTCCAGGTTGTAACCAACGATAGGAAATATGGTTTTAAGCCTGACCTTTCGTTTAATTACGAACATCCCACAGCCCCAAATCTGCCTGATCAGACCCACTCCATCAATATCGGTTACTACTGGAATAAAAAAGAACTTGTATTCGATCCAAACCATGCTAATGATGCGGGTAAATACCTGGGCGGGCTCATCTGGTATGGTATGCTGTTTAATGATTCAGTCAAGAATATTAGGTTCAAGCCTGACAATGTCTCTGAAGCGTTTGCTCAATACCTTCGTAAAGTGGCGGCTAAAACCATATCAAAAACGAATTGATAAAATAATTGCAGATGCTAAACTTTAGTCCATTGGGGCTATTTTGATTTGTAAACACAAACTTTCTTAAAATAAACCGCAAATATTATCCATTCGTACAAAAACAAACCATTTCCGTACAAAAGTGAACCCTCTGAAATAGATAAGCATATAGATTTGTGTTAACCAAATAATAAACCAAAATATGATGACAACCTATTTCTTAACCATTCCCCTTATTGCAAGTGAGGGAAACACGAAAACTGGATTACGAGCGATAACATCGGGAATGCCTTTCCATTTAATTGGCATTTCCCGGCATCAAGTTTAAAGCCTGAATCCAGAGGCTTTTTTTAATGCTTTCTAATCTCTGTTATTAATTTAACATATAAAAACCTTCACCCTTTTGTGGAATTGATAAGGACGCCTGCGCGGTGCCCTGAGATCTGTTACGCACAAAAAGCGGAAATTTCTAAAAAAAAATATATAATTCTAACCATATCACAGATAGATGATAAAAAATATAAACCTAAGGTCCAAAGGCTGGCTTCTTGTGGTTGCTGCATTTTGGTTTAAGGCACAGGCATTACCAGCCAGTCCCATAAAAATGGCCAACAGCTTCGTGGCCAAACGCCCCACATTGCGGTTTCAGGAAATAACCGGAACCGTTAAAGACGAAAAAAATCAACCCATTCCCGGGGCAACCATCAGAATAAAAGGGACCACTACCGGCGTCCAGACCGATCTGGATGGAAAATATAAAATCAATGTCAACCCCGGTCAGGTGCTTGTTTTTTCGACCATTGGTTTTGAAACCAAAGAGGTAACGATCGGGTCTGCAGGCGTAATTAACATCACGCTGGTCTCCGCAAGTAGCTCCTTAAGTGAAGTCGTGGTAAATGGTTATTCTACACAAAGAAGATCAGCTGTTACTGCTGCCATCAGTACCGTTTCTGGTCAGGATTTATTAAAAGCACCCGTAACCAATGTAAACAATGCATTGGCTGGTCGCGTGCCTGGTCTGGTGGTTCAGCAAACTTCCGGACGCCCGGGGATTAATGGTGCTGCGTTGTATATCCGCGGACAGGTTTCGCCCTCGGCTACAGCGCTTATTATTGTGGATGGTGTGGAACGGACCTCTTTCGGTGATATTGATCCTAATGAAATTGAAAGTATAAACATACTGAAAGACGCCTCATCTACCGCGCTATATGGTTTGAAAGGTGCAAACGGCGTATTTGTAATTACGACCAAAAAAGGAGTGGAGGGGCCGGCAAGAGTAACATTTTCTGGTAATTTGGGCATCATCAGTGCCACCTCCCGACCGGAAATTCTGGGCGCTTACGAAAGTGCTATGCTCTTAAGCGAAGGGCAGCGAAACGTAGGTGAACCCCGAACCTTTACCGATGAGGATCTGGCGATTTTTAAGGCCGGAAACGGCAATCCATTACTTTATCCGGATGTGATGTGGTACGATGAACTGGTTAAAGATCATTGGATGCAGAACCAGCAAAACCTAACCATATCGGGCGGTAATGAAAAAGTTAAATACTTTACGTCATTCAGCCATATGCGCGAGGAGGGAAATTTCAAGGAGTTTAAAACACCATTGGATTATTCTACTTCTCCAAGCTACAGTCGTTACAATTTCAGGGCCAGGGTAGGCATTGACCTGACCAAAACCACCAACTTTGAGGTTAACCTGGCAGGCAGAAACGAACACCGTTACAGTCCGGCAGGTATGAGCGAATATAATGATCCTGCGGGGGTGGTCAGTAATGGTATCGAGGGGCTTGTGGGCCGGGCGTTGAAAATGCCTTCATGGGCAGCGCCGTTTTTTAAAGAATACATCAATTCAGATGATCCCAGGATTATTGCTCTGGATGGAAACTATAACCATATCGTAAATTATGGGTTGGGCGGAGTAAATGCCTTCAATCCTTACGCCTTGCTTACATATGGTGGATATGCCTTTACTGATAACAATATTGCGGAATCGATATTTACCGTAAAGCAAAAACTTGATTTCGTAACTCAGGGGTTAAGCTTCAAGGCGCAGTTTGGTTACGATGCCACGCAACTATCCGGAAAGTTGCAGCGTGGAAGTATCGGCTATCTTGAACTAGATAGGGCCAGTCTTGCACTAACGCCTGTTGGAGGAACCTACAACGATTTTTTTGGGGCACCTGCCTATTCCAGAAGTGGTTTTACCAAAACAAATCTGCAGTTGTTTTTAACTTATGGCAGGTCATTTGGCAAGCATAACATCAGTGCCAATCTAATCGGTCAGCGCGAACTTCAGGGTTCAGCTGCGGCTGCCGCTCCTTATGCCAACCAGGGCATCATTTCGGAAGCTACCTATAACTACGGAAATAAATACTTTTTAACAGCCAGCGCAACCTACAATGGTTCAGAAAATTATGCCAAAGGTTATCGTTATGGTTTTTTTCCGGCAGCAACGTTGGGTTACAATCTGGCGAACGAGGAATGGATGAAAAAATTTACCTGGATCAACATGTTAAAAATCCGTGGTTCCATTGGAAGGGTAGGGATTCCCAGTCCTGGTACTAGCCGTTTCTATTACCAGAACAGGTTCGGCGCCGGATCAAACGTAGTGTTTGGAAACCCGAACAGCAACTTTAGTGCGCCAACTTATACCCAGTTACAATATGGCAATCCATTTATCACTTTTGAGGTATCTTTAAAACGGAATATCGGGCTTGATCTTTCTTTATTCAAAGATAAGTTGAATATCACTGCTGACCTTTTTGATGACGAGCGCTCGGATATTTTAACAACCCGTTCGGCAACCAGTTTTGCCACTTACGGTGCCACGGTGCCCAGTACCAATTATGGTGTTAATTATAATCACGGATATGAGCTTTCAGTAACTTACCGCGATAAGATCAAAGATTTTAGCTATTCCTTTACGGGCAACCTGAGTTATGCCAGAAATGAGCGCAGGGTACTGGACGAAGCGCCTGGCCTTGCTGAAAATCTGCGGGTAACCGGTAAACCAATCGGTACCTATTTCGGATATCATGTGCTCGGCTTTTATGCTGATCAAAAAGATATCGATAGCAGTCCGCTGAATAAAATTACGGCTTATCCTTCTATACCGGGCGATTTTAAATATCAGGATGTTAACGGCGATGGAATCATCAATAACCAGGATGTAATCGCCATTGGGCATCCTAATATTCCCGAATACAATGCAAGCCTTAACATGCAATTCGGATATAAGGGATTTCAATTATCGGCACTTTTTAATGGGGTAACGAATGTGAGTTCAAACGTGGTGTTTCAAAGCGGTGGCCTCAACCAGTATTATGCGCCCATGTTAAATAGATGGACACCAGGCAATACCGATGCAAGCTGGCCGGTAATTCATCCGGGCCTGAATGCCAATCCTAACGAAAGCCTCAACGACTTCACATTGCAAGATGCTTCTTATATCAAATTAAGGAACGTGCAATTTAGTTACAGTTTGCCTAAAAAATGGGTAAACAGGCTTCGGTTAAATGGCCTTACTGTATTTGTTAGCGGCCAAAACTTAATCACCTGGACAAATTTTTACGGCATTGATCCTGAAAACAGCTTGTCGGGGAACGCTTATGCATCTTCAATCGCTACTATTCCTACTACTAAAGTTTTCAATTTTGGCCTCAATTTATCACTCTAATCAGGTTACTATTATGAAAAAATTCATATACATCCTATTTTTATTTGTTCTCAGTGTTGGCTATTCCTGCAAAAAGGATTTTTTACAGCGTGATGTGGGCATCCAGAGCGACCTTGAAGAAGTTTTTAAAGACCCATTAACGGCTTCCCGTTTTGGCGACTTTACCTATACTTTTTCCATCTCCGATTACGGCCGCCTGAGCGGATACAAGGGCATGACCTCGCAATTTACTGATGAGTCTATTGCCAACAATGGTCAAATCGAGGTGGCGTCCATGAACAGCGGCCAGTTTTTAGATCCGGGGGCTGCTGACGTAGCGGGCATTTACAGCCAAATGTACAGAGGCATCAGAAATGCAAATCTGATGCTGGCCAATATGGATAAGGTGCCCTGGACCGATCTTTACAATCCTAGTTATATTAAAGGTGAGCAACTTTATCTTCGTGCTTATTTCTATTTCGAATTGTTGAGGCGCTTTGGAGGGGTTGTAATATTAACCCAGCCGCAAGACTTTACGGAAGCTTCAACAGATCTTCCACGCAGCAGTTACTCAGAAACATTTACTTTGATTTTAAGCGATCTCGAACAGGCCCTCACACTGTTGCCACTAACCAATGCCGATTGGCCTAACCCGGCAGCGCAATCTAACCGGGCTACCGGGGCTGCAGTGATGGCGCTTAAAGCCAGAGCCTTACTCTTCGATGCAAGCCCGTTAAATAATCCAGGCAATGATCTGGCAAAATGGAAAAAGGCAGCAGATGCATCAAAGGCAATTATTGATCTGAATAAATTTTCACTGGAGCCCAACTATGCCAACGTACTTACTGTAGCAAACTCCAATGAATACATCAGGATCTGGCCACGTGGCGGCCGTGGATTTATTGGTACTTACCTAAGCGATTTTTTGATTCCTACCAGCTATGGAGGGGCACAATCTAATCTTTCACCTGTTCAGAATCATGTCGATCTATATGAAATGGCCAATGGTAAAGCCATCACCGATGCCACATCAGGGTACAATCCGCAAAATCCTTATCTCAACAGAGATCCGCGGTTTTATGTGAACATCCTTTATAACAATGCCACCTGGCAGGGGCGGGCGGTGCAAACCTGGCAATCTGAACCTAATGCCCAGGGTATTATCACTTATGGAACCGATATCAGTACAGCTACTTCAATAACCAAAACCAGCTATTACCTGAAAAGGCTCTGGCCAGAGGCTTCGCGTTCGGGATCAACCGCATCAGCCCTGCTGAATTACGTTTTTTACAGATATGCAGAAGTACTGATCAATTATGCCGAAGCTTTAAATGAAGAAACAGGGCCAACTGCTGAAGTATATAATGCGGTAAATGCCATTCGCCTGCGGGCTAAAATGCCGGTTTTACCAGCTGGTTTTAGTCAAGCTGAAATGCGCGAGCGTATCAGAAATGAAAGGGCCGTCGAGTTCGCTTTCGAAGACATGCGCTGGTGGGATATCCTTCGCTGGAAAAAAGGGCCTGAAATTGTGGCCCAGCCAATGAGGGGTATGAAAGTGATTAAAAATGCCAACGGCTCTTTCAGTTATAATGTAGTCGAATTGCCCGCATTTAAAAAAGTATTCAATAACAACATGTATTTGTACCCTATTCCCCGGGCAGAAATGAACAAGACCAGTGGAGCATTGAAACAGAATCCGGGTTGGTAGTTTTTGGGTTATACATCAATTTAAAAGATAAGAAATGACAAGATATATTAAATGTTCGGGCGTTATGGCGTGCATCATCAGCTATCTGTTAACCTGCACGGCTTTCGCACAAACTAGTGGTAAGCAGGATACCGTTAGGATTGTGAAAGCTAACCACACAGACTCGACGGATAAATTAATAGAAATTCCTTTTGCGACACGCAGCAGAGAAGAACTAAATTATGCCCAGAGCTCGCTTCGTTACCATCAGCTTACACAAGTACCGATCAGTAACCTTTCAGGTTTATTGGCCGGAAGATTAAGCGGCTTTTTATTCAGGTGGACAGGAAATCAGCCAGGCGGTGGAAACGTATCCTATCAAATCAGAGGAAAATCATCTTATGCACAAGGCGCTACGCCGGCTTTTCTGGTAGATGGAATTGAACGTGATTTCGAAGATATGGATATCAGTGAAATTGAAAGTGTAACGGTATTAAAAGATGCTGCTGCATTAAACTGGTATGGTCTAAATGGCGGTAATGGCGCAATTCTGGTCACCACAAAAAGGGGTAAGATAGGACAGAACCTAATTTCTTTTGATGCACAGGGCGGTTTCCAATCTGCCAGCAACCTGATTAAGCCCTTAAATTCATTTGATTTTGCTACTTTATATAATCAGGGCTTAACCAATGTGGGCCAGGCACCAGCTTATAATGATGTAGCGCTGGAAGGTTATAAAAACCATACTAATCCCTATCTCTATCCAGACAATAACTACCTAGACCGCTTTTTAAGCAAAAGGGCAGCTACGCAAAGATATGCGCTTACCTTTAGTGGTGGGAGTAACCGTGTTCGTTATTTCAGCTCCGTGAGTTATTTTAATCAGCAAGGGCTTCTTAAGGAAACAGAAACCCCAAATTACGATTCCAATTATGGTTATAAACGTTATAATTTCCGCATCAATTTGGATTATGATGTGACTAAAACACTTACGCTGACGCTGTTGGCAGGAGTGAGGAGTGAAGTGCGTAATGATGTTGGTGATGGAACCAGCACGGTTTTGAGTAACCTCTATAACTTACCGCCAAATGCCTTTCCGATTTTAAATGCAGATGGATCTTACGGCGGAACCTCACTCTTTCAAAGTAATCCCCTCGGTCAGTTACAGGCTACAGGGTTTTCCCGGACCACTACCAATATTTTACTTGCCAGTATCATGGCCGATCAGAAAATGGATTTTATCACCAAAGGCCTTTCGGCTAACCTATTTTTCTCTTATGATGGTTATGGTAATTATGGCGACGGATTATCGCAAAATTATGCTGTTTTCAATCAAACCGTAACGCCCGTTCAAACTTATCGCACGCCGGCAGTTATTGCTTACCGCACTGCAGCTTTCCAAACCAATACCAAAAACAATGAACTCTGGTTTGGTTTGGACTACAACAGAATTTTTGCCACAGATCACCAAGTAAAGGCAAACGTACGTGCGCAGCAATATGTAAGTGCTGCGGTAGATCGTCTGGATTATCGTTCCCGGATGATTGTAGGGCGGGCAGATTACAGTTTTAAGCAACGTTACCAGTTGGGCTTTACGGGGAGTTACTCCGGATCTGAGAACTATGCGCCTGGACGACGTTTTGGTTTTTTTCCGGCAGTATCCGCAGGTTGGTTAATATCCAAAGAAGATTTTTTGAAAGATGCTTCAGTGATCAGTTATCTGAAACTGCGCGGATCTTATGGTCGATCAGGTAATATTGGTCCAACTTATGATGCCAATGGTAACGTGGTCAGGCTGCCATACCGTACGCTGTTTACCAGAGATGCCGGACCATTTTTAGGGTCTACTTTTTCTACGTCGACCACAGCGAGGCTGGTGAGTCCCGCAGGTAATCCATTAACCACCTGGGAAAAAATTGACCGCCTGAACATAGGTACAGATGTAGACTTTTTTAAGAATGCACTTTCTTTCTCTGTTGATTATTTTGATGAAAAACGAACGGATATCCTAGGACCTGCAAACTTACCCGGTATCGTCGGGATAGCGATTGCGCAGGTAAATTCAGGCAAGGTAAGCAGTAAAGGATTTGATGCCAGCGGAACTTTCAATAAGAAAATTGGCGAAGTGCTGATCAGCACCAACGCCAATTTTACCTATGCTAAAAATATCATTTTGGAAAGAACGGAAAATGTATTGCCCAATCAGTCTACCATAGGCCGGTACGTGAATGGCGGAAATTACTACCTGGCAGAAGGTATTTTTCAGAGCCAGGCAGAGATTAATGCCAGCCCGAAACAAACCCTTTCGAGCCTTGTGGTACCCGGCGATCTTAAATACAGGGATGTTAACAATGATAACATCATCGATGCAAACGACGCCATTTCCAGCGACTATACCGATATCCCAAAAATATATTATGGTTTCGGTTTTAATATCCGGTATAAACAGTTTGATTTAGGCGCACAATTCCAGGGCCTTGCTGGTAGAACTGTAGATATTTCTGATATTTTTTACGCAGGTCCGAACGGGTTAAACCAGCTCAGTTTAGCTACCTGGACGCCCGCCACGGCGGCTACCGCAAAGTATCCCCGCATCGGAATATCAGACAATGGGAACAATACGGCCAACTCCACTTTCTGGTTGTATTCAGGAGATTTTTTAAAACTTAGATCTGCTGAGATCGGCTATAGTACGCCACAAAGCTTTAACCAACGCTTACGTTTTAAAGGTGCACGAATTTTTGTAAGTGGAAATAATATCTTCGCAATTTCCAAACTCAATGAGCTGGGCATTGATCCCGAAACCCCCAATGCAGGTCGTTTTTCGTCTTACCCTTACGTAAAAACCTTTGCAATAGGCTTAAATGTTAAATTTTAATTCAAAATGAAGATGAAAAAGAATTTATATGGTATATATATCGTTCTGGCAGTTTTGCTCATAAGCATTAGCGCTTGTAAGGATGAATTTTTTGAACCTTCGTACAGTGAAGGCCCGGTTAATGAAGAAGCAATCTGGAATACCGACAGGCGCGTGCGCGAATATTTAAACAACGGTTATAATTATATGCTGGCCAGGTATAATGTTGATGGCTCGGGTGCATTAATGGCCAGTGGAAGTGATGAAGCCGTAAATTCAAACCTAAACAGCAATGTGAACATTTTTAATAATGGCAACTGGAGCAGTTTAAGGACTTTTGATGAGCAGTATACCAATCTCTATACTGGTTTGTGGGTAGTCAACACATTTCTGGAACGATCGCCAACAGCGGTGATTTTTCCGGCAAGCGATCTTCGCGGACTAAGGGGAGAGGCGTTTTTCCTAAGAGGTTTATTACATTATGAGTTGTTCAAAAGATACGGAGGCATTGTTCTTGCCACACGCTCCTTTTCGCCGGTAGAAGACCTGAACATTCCCCGCAATTCTGTTGATGAGGTAGTAAAACAAATTGTTAAGGATTGCGACTCGGCGATCAGTCAGATTCCTGCAGCCTCCACCAAAGATTGGGATGCTGCAAACTACGGACGCGCCACAAAAGCCGCGGGAATGGCACTAAAAGCAAAAACCCTACTGGTTTACGCAAGTCCTTTATACAACACGGGCAACGATCTGCAACGCTGGCAAAATGCCGCTAATGCAGCAAAGGATTTAATCGACTTAAATAAACACAGCTTGTTGAGTACGGCTTTATTTCCGAGCTTGTGGGATTATACCAACGCCGCAACCTCTTATAATAATGAGGTGATCTTTGCTACGCCGGCAAGCAATACCAATGCTATAGAAGCCAATAATGCGCCCATTAGCTTCACCGGGGGATTGGGCAGAACAAACCCGACACAGAATCTGGTAGATGCTTTTGAAATGAACAACGGCAGGCCCATAACGGATCCTACATCAGGCTACGATCCACAAAATCCGTATGCAAACAGAGACCCACGTTTAAACCAGTTTATTGTAGTTAACGGCGCAAATTTTAAAACAGGAAGCCTCAGCAGGGCTGTAGAGACTTATGAAGGTGGACGTGATAATGTTCCATCCAATGTAAACAGTACCAAATCAGGTTATTACCTGCGGAAGTTTTTAAGTGGTAATGCTACTTACAACATTACGGGTACTACGAGCGTAAGAAGGCCCTGGGTATTGTTTCGTTATGCAGAAATTTTATTGATCTATGCAGAAGCCCTGAATGAATCTGGAGGTCCGAATGCAGAAGTTTACAACGCAATAAATGCGGTACGCAACCGCGCCGGAATGCCTGCACTGGCCGGGTTAACACAATTGCAGATGCGCGACAGGATTAAAAATGAACGGAGGGTGGAATTGTGTTTTGAAGAACAACGGTTTTTTGACGTCCGCCGCTGGAGGGATGGCGAAAGTAATTTTAACGGAGCGATTAGGGGAATGAAGATTACCAAAGTGGGTACTGCATTAACCTATAGCCCTTTTGTAGTTGAAAACAGAACCTTTACCAGTAAAAACTATTGGTATCCTTTTCAGCAATCAGAAATCAATAAGGCCAGTAAACTCATTCAAAACCCAGGGTATTGAGTATGATAAACAGACTAAAATCCTTCGCTCATCAAGGCACTTTACGCTTCAACAATCAGATGAAAAAAGCATTGGTCTGCTTAATTGGTCTGGTTTCTTTATCGGCGGGAGTATGCGCGCAGAAAACAGATCGGTTTATGGGCGAAATCGTTAATTACGATGAAGGTGCTGTACCAGCTTATACTTTACCCGATATACTGTTAACAACAAAGGGCAAAAAGATTAAAACTGTTTCCGCCTGGAAAAAGCAGCGCAGACCGGAGCTTTTAGCCCTGTTTGAAGAACACGTTTACGGAAAAACACCAGACAGTTTTGATAGTGTAAAGTTTATGGTGACCAATGAAAATGCGGTGGCCATGGCTGGAAAAGCGCATTTGAAAGAAGTAACAATTACAGCGTGGAACCATGGTCATTCAGTATCTTTTCCAGTAGTGCTCTTTATTCCCAACAAGCGAACAAAACCTGCTCCGGCATTTTTACTGATTAATAACCGCAATAGCAGAAATACAGATCCGGCGAGAGTGGAAAAAAGTACTTTCTGGCCGGCCGAAATGGTAATCGACAACGGCTATGCCATTGCTGCCTTTCACCACTCGGATGTAGCACCTGATCGTAAGGATAGCTACCAGAACGGAGTATTAAAACAGTTGTTTCCCGAGGTGTTGGAAAAAGACAATGGCATGAAAGCCATTGGCGTGTGGGCCTGGGCGGCAAGCAGGGTAATGGATTACTTCAAAACGGATAAAGATATCGATTTTAACAAGGTTGCGCTGGTAGGCCATTCAAGGGGTGGTAAAACATCCTTATGGTCGGCAGCCCAGGACCAACGTTTTGCAATGGTGTTCAGCAGTTGCTCAGGCAGTACAGGTGCATCGCTGGCCAGGCGTAAATACGGGGAAACCATAAGCCTGATTAATAAACAATTTGGTTATTGGTTTAACAATAATTACAAGAAGTATAGCAATGATGTAAACAGCTTGCCTGTTGATCAGCATATGCTTATCGGCTTGATTGCGCCGAGGCCGGTTTATACCACCAACGCTACTGAAGATCGATGGGCAGATCCCTATGGTTCTTTTTTGTCATTGCGAAACGCCAAAGCGGTTTATGATCTTTATGGTGAGAAAGTTGCGCTTCCTAAAAATATGCCTGGTGTAAACATGCCGATCATTCATTCGGCTATAGGTTATCATTTCCGGGAAGGAAAACATGACCTCAATGTTTATGACTGGACAAATTTTATCCGCTTTGCCAATCACCATTTTAATCTTTAAGATTTGCACTTATGTTCTTTTAATACTGATAGGCATTTTTCTCCAATTCCTATTAGGTAAAGAAAGCTTTAGTGTAGAGAAAATTTAGTCTCAGGCTCAAAATAGGTAACGAATTAATAGTAAAACCTCTAATCTCAAATTTAATATTTATTACTATGAAAAAACTCATTTTCGGTTGGACCGGAAAGGTTACGCTGCTTGCTCTCCTCGGTCTGCATTCGCTATCCTGCTCCAAAGTGGTGGAAGAAGATCTTTCAGAAACCTTTAACAAGGGACCCCAAAAAATGGCTGTTATTGCCAGTAATGTGATTATCAACCCGGTGTATAACAGTACGGCGTTGTTACGCAATCCGCTCAACGGTTGGGTAATGTATGGCAAACGTGATGCTACTGAAACTTATTGGGACACACAGTTTTTTGTACCCGAACTGGGTGCTAATGTAAAGGCGATAGATTATGCCTCGGCCTGTTACATCCGAACCAGCTGGAGATCGCTTAATCCAAGCCCTGGCGTTTATGCCTGGAGAGACCCTAATTCCCAGATCGGTAAACTCATCAATGGGGTTAAAACCAGGGGCTTGCCTATTGCATTCCGGATTGTGGTAGATGGGCGCGACCAGGGTGAGAATACCCCTTCTTTTGTATTCACGGCAGGTGCTCAATATTGGTTATCAAACCCTGCAGTGCCAGCACAGAAAACTCCTTTTCCTCAAGACCCAATCTTTAGGCAATATTATACCACCTTCATTGAAGAACTTGCCAAAGACTTCAATGATCCGGTCCGCACCTCTTTTATTGATGCCTATGGTTTAGGCAAATGGGGTGAAGCCCATAATACCGTGTATGCTGCGCCAGGTGTATTAACGGCTGCACAAACAGAAACTGTTAAGGAAGAGGTATTGGACTGGATCATGGCGCTCTACAACAGGACTTTCACTAAAGTACCGTTGGTGATCAATTACCACCGGTTAATCGGACATCCGACGAGTTGGGGCGCTGCAAACCCAAACAGCAATCAGTTGTTGGTGAAAGCGATAAACCAAGGGTATAGCCTGAGGCATGATGCTTTTGCAATGACCGATTATTACCAAAGCTGGGAGAAAAACTTTGCGGCAACCTGGAAACATAAACGCCCGATTATTATGGAGGGGGGATGGATTGTAACGGGTACACACCGTTATTGGATTGATTCAAGCGGCCAATATCGGGAAGGACATCCTGAAGATGTAAGAAAAGCTGAATTCGAAAGATCAGCAGAAGCGGCTGTAAATATGATGGATTTTAGGGTTGGCGAAGTGGCTTCCTGGTTTCAAACCAGTTTTCCTTTGGTACAGCGCTTCAATGCAGAAGGAGGTTACCGACTTTACCCGGATCAGGTATCATTACCAAATGAGATTGCCAATGGGGCTACCGCTACACTCAGCCATCGCTGGAGGAATATGGGCTGGGGTTACTGCCCTAATAACATTCCGCAATGGAACTATAAGTATAAAGTAGCCTTTGCCATTCTGGATACAGCCGGTGTGGTTAAAAAACTTTTTATTGATGAAAATGGTGAACCCTCTAAGTGGATAAAGGATAACCCTATGAGTTACAATTTTACCACAACGGCAATTAACCTGCCGGTTGGGAATTATAAATGGGGCGTGGCCATCATCGATAAAACAAATGCCAACAAACCTGGTATTGCACTTTCCGTAACTGGAACCTTTAAAAACGGCTGGCTGGAATTGGGTGATCTACAAATACAGGCTGAGCCACCAATTGGCCAGACGATTAAACTTAAAGGTTCTAATAACTTGTTTGTTTCTGGCGAAAACGGTGAAGTAACCATGAGATGTAACCGTACGAGTGCCTCTGACTGGGAAAGCTTTACCATTGTTGATGCTGGTGGAGGGAAAATCGCGCTGAAAAGCATGAACAAATATGTATCTTCAGAAAATGGCGCTGCAACCGGGATCACCTGTAACCGCACAAGCATCAGCGATTGGGAGAAGTTTGATTGGGTGGTAAACGCTAGCGGTAAAATTTCTCTTAAAGGAAATAATGGTAAATACATTTCTTCGGAAAATGGGCAATCGGCCATGAAATGCAATAGGGCGACTATTTCTGGCTGGGAAACTTTTTCACTGGAATAGTTACTGAGGTAATGCTCTTAGGCAGATGAAAGTTTGAAGATAAGGGTTGCCCTTGCAGGGGCAACCCTTATCAGATTTTGTTGGGAGTTTGAAAATTGGGCGTTTCAATGTGTAAATCTTCGACTTGAACAACTGAAGCTTGGTTTTTTCGATATTTTTTATCACAATTAAACAAAAATTCATTAACTGAGCCTTTTTAGTCAGGTAGAATATATAAATTTTTTCAGAATTTGTATATTCGAAAATGGTAAGATTGGATCTGCAAAATATTTATATTATAACTGCTGTGAATGATAGCGGTAATGAATTAATTGCAGAGTTCGATGCGCCGCAAACAAATGGAGGCCTTATTCATATACACGTTAAACTTTCTTTGCATCCTGATCCTTTCTTATCAAATGTTTATAATCTCTGTTTAGGTCCGGTCGATGAAAATGGATCTATAGATGATGAGATAAGGCTCAAGCATCAAGATGTTGGTAAAGTTTTATCTACCGTTATTTTCGTTGCGTATTATTTCTTGAACGATAGAAAAGATAGCGTTATTGGTTTAGATGGTTCGGATGATATCCGTTCAAATCTATATCATAGCATGTTTATACTAAATAGGGAACTAATGTCTGATTTTTTTGTTTGTGTCGGGGTAGATTGGTATGTAAAACTATTAAGAAACAAAATAGATGTAGAAAGAGATAATCAAGGAAATCCGCTGTTTAAACCTATTATTGAGCCATTTGACTACTCGAGGAATAGAAAACAGTTATATGGATATTATATGTTTTCATTAAAGTAAATTTTAATTGTTGTAAAATTTTATTATTATATTTGTAATATGAATCCACGCATGCAACAACAGCTTGAGCATTTTAAGAAAGTGATTAGCTATAAAAAGGCGTCTGGAGAAGAAAGACGTACAAGCAATAATTTTAATGAAGATAGTCTTTCAAAAGCTATTCGCACAGAAGAAGACGGTAAGAAATTTATGGCTAATTTAAAAAGCGTTTTAGAAAAGTCAAAGTGATTTAAATTAAGATAACATAAAAAGCAAAACAGGTCGGATTTCCGATCCTTGCTTTTATGGCAGACATGCGCTGTGAAATCTTTTTAAAGACCTTTACGATCCAGTATAATCCTATACAATTCCGGCCAGATGTTTTTCGCTGCGATCTCGTATCCTTCTTTAAGCGGATGGACACCATCATACATATTAAGTGCGCGTATGCCTGCCACATTTTTTAAGAATGATGGTACCAATGAAATGCTGTTTTTTTCAGCCAATGCCAAAAATATATCCGAATAATTACCATGGTGCCAGCCCGTAGCCCAGTCTGGTAGTTCAATACCCAATAGCAGTATGGATGCTAATGGACAGGTAGATTTAACTTTGTTGATGATGAGCTGTAAGTTGGATAGGATCAGCACCGGACTAATACCACGCAGAAAGTCGTTGCCGCCAAGTTCAAGGACGAAAATTGCGGGTTTTTCATTTAGGGCATGGTCAAGCCTCGATAGGGCAGAAGCGGTGGTATCGCCACTTACGCCTGCATTAATTACGTTGTATTTTAGTCCGAGCTTTTTTAATTTTTCATTGATGAGGGCCGGGATGGATTCTGACGAAGGGTCTTTGAGTCCGTATCCCGCAACCAGGCTATCGCCAAAAAAGATAATTTTGTTCTCCATTTACCATTTCCTTTTAATGAGTAATGCACTGAGCAGTAGCCCTGCACCCAGTGCCACATATTTACGGTGCGCTTTTGGCCTTCCGGGAATACCCCATCCACCATGTACGGAATTGCCATAGGCTACCGGACTAAAAATATTGCCATTTGTAGGCGATATCGCTTTGGCATGTTTCAAGTAGGTACGGATCACGCTTCCTGCGATTGCAGTGGTCAGGCTTGGGAACAAGGCTCGGGATAAACGCATCAATACCGAAAAACTACCCACCATTTTTTCTGGTTTCGGGTTGCGCGAGAGTTTGACGATTTCATGAGCCAGGCGGTTAGGGTCGTAAACTACAGGTCCCGGTTTGAGCATTTTGCCCGTATAATTGGCCGCATGTTGCATGCCTGGTGTATCAAGAAAGCCTGGAAAGGCATCGCATACATGAATATTTGGGTATTGCTGAAGCTCAGATTTCAATGAGGCAGAAAAGCCGCGGAGTCCAAACTTAGCAGCAGAGTAACCCGCACCAAAGGGTACAGGCAGAAACCCGCCAATGGAGATATTGTTGATCAGGATTCCGAAGCCCTGTTGTTTAAAATAGGGCATAACCGCGTGGGTTCCATACATATAACCCAAAAGGTTGGTTTTGATCACCTGCTCACTGACCTCCATGGGTGTCTGGTCGAAACCGCCAATAGCAAGTACACCTGCATTATTGACCCATACATCAATACTAGTACCGATACTTGCAGCTGTTGCCGCCAGGTTGAGCACCTGATGATAATCGGAAGTATCGCAAGCAACGCATTCTGCCGTTCCGCCAAGACTTTCGCATTCGGCGGCGAGGTCTTTCAACGCATCAATATTTCTCGCAGAAATCACTACGCTGTCTCCGTTTGCCGCAAAGGCCAGGGCAATAGCCCGGCCGGCACCACTTGATGCACCGGTGATAACGATGGTTCTAGCGGTTATTTCTATGTTTTGATCCTGTTTCATATCTACCAAAACCGCCTTTAAAAGGTGAATGTTTGCGGAAACCTCATTTTTGGTTCGAAGTTTTTGGTTATTATCCTCTTTGGGTCAACAAATACTAGGTTAGCAGGTAATGGTTAGTATGAGGGTAAGTTCTCTGTCGCTTTCCATGTACTGTGGTCTGCTGTAGCAAATGCTTCAGTGAATTTTTTCACATAAGGCATTCACAGCTTTGGGTACCATATGATCTGATTGGTGTAGACCTGGTCATCTCTGCTTATTAAATAATCCAGTTTGACCAGGTCTGCGCACTTAATCGGGTTGAGAACAGGTATTGGACTCTGACCTGGTTTACAGTCCTATGAGCAGGTGTTTTATCGCTATTTGATAAAGCTCGCTATCTTTTTATTTACATCTTCACCCCTTAAATCTTTTGCAATTACTTTTCCGGCCGGATCAATCAGTACGTTTTGGGGGATAGCAGTAATACCGAAGCGCACCGCTACCTCTGTTTTGAAACCCTTCACATCGCTCACTTGAGTCCATGGTAATTTGTCCTGCTCAACGGCTCTCATCCAGGCCGCCTTTGTGTCATCAAGTGAAACGCCCACAATTTCAAAATTTTTATCTTTCAGTTCATGGTATGCTTTCAGTAAAAATGGATTTTCCGCACGGCAGGGCACACACCAGCTGGCCCAAAAGTCAACAAGTACATACTTTCCTTTGAGTGATGATAATTTGAATTCTTTTCCATCTTTATCTGGCAACGTAAAATCAATCGATTTGCCTACTGCAAATTGCTTTGCTTTGTCATACTTGTCGGTAATTTTTTTCCCGGTAAAGCTGGCACGTACCCGGGGCGTTAAGATTTGATAATAAGGATCAAATTTAACCACATCAATGACCGCCATTTTATTTTGATGAATCAGATCTGCAGTCACGTAAGAATCCGGATGATTAAAAATAAATGAATCCAGCGCAGCTTCAATTTTGGCATGTATAGGCTTTGCTTCTGCCTGTATCCTTTTTATTTCTACTGAATCTTTAACTTTTGCGTAATAAACCTTTGCAAATCGGGCACTGATTTCTTTAAATTGAGCAATTAACCTGGCTGTTTGTGCATTGTACTGATTGTATTCGTTTTGTACTTTTGTGCCTGTAATGCTAGCCTTGGCCATGCTGTCAACACCCTTTAATGTTGTTGTTCCCTTTTCCAGATAGAAATCTATAAAATCAGGATTCGTTCTTTTTGAAGCATCTTTTTTAATCGCTTTTAATTCCAGATAAGCTTTATTCCCGAAAGCGGTATTCCCCTTAAATACAAATTTTCCGTTGGTTAAAATGGTACTGTCTATAATGCTTTTTCCATTAGCGTTAATAAAGGTCAACAGTACCATTTTCTCAGTTCCTGCTTTAGGCAATGTACCATTAATGGTAAATTTATCTTGTGCCATCGTTTTGCCGGTAATCAGACAGGTAAATAGCACAAGAATGTTTATTAGATTGGTTTTCATCGTTTTTTGAAATCTGTTTTTTTATTAATTGATGAATTTCTTAAGCTGATCCAACAGGTTTTCGCCACGAAGATTTTTTGCCACAATCACCCCTTGAGGATCAACCAAAACATTTTGTGGTACAGCATTGATTCCATACATCAGGGCAACTTCGTTTTTCCAGCCTTTTAAATCGCTGACATGGATCCATGGCATGCCATCGTTTTTTACCGCCTCTTCCCATACTTTTTGTCCTCCGGGATAGTCTAGTGATACGCTAACGATCTCGAAGTTTTTATCTTTGAGGGCGTTATAGGCTTTTACCACATTGGGATTTTCTGCACGGCAGGGAAGGCACCAGCTTGCCCAAAAATCTACCAATACATATTTTCCTTTTAACGAAGAAAGTTTGAATGGTTTTCCATTAATGTCAGTTTGGGTAAAATCGGTTACCTTGGACCCCGTTTGACGTCTTTTCCCAACTTCAATTTTTTCTGCCGTTTTTTTTCCTAATGGTGATGATTTTAGTTCGGGAGAGAATTTATGAAACAAAGGTTCTACTTGTGCTGCTTCGAATTTACTGTCAAGCACATACATATTGTACGCATATAAGCCTGCAAATGAATTCAGATGGTCTTCGGCAAACTTCATATTTATTGCCCTGTTTTGAGCAACCAGTTTTTGTATGCTATCAGCTGCCATTTTGCGCTCTGCAACAGGTTTCAGGTATGTTCCATCAGTAGCTTTTTTGCCATATTCCTTTTGCAACATCATTATTTTTGCTGTTACCTTACTGACCATCGCCTCCCGCTCGCTATTTTCGCGGTCAGCTACCGAACCGCTCACTTTTGCATTTTTAACGGAGTCTGTCCCATCAAAAGTAATCGCAGCATTTTCCAGGAAAAAACGTTTAGTGTCGCCGGGTGTTGCGCCTTGTTGCAAGCGGAGCGGCTTAATGGCGATCAGCGCCTCTTGCGGTTCATTAACACGCCCGGTAAACTCAAATTTCCCGTTTTTAATTTCAACAGAATCGGTTTCTTTCCATTTATCTGCCTGGAGTGTTACCAAGTAAGCCTTTGCCGGTTCTTTTAGTGCGGGCATATTTCCCTTAATGGTATAATTTTTTTGGGCGGTTACCACGAAAGGTAACAGCATCAAGATTGGAATCAGTAATTTTTTCATGTTAATTATTTTAAATAAGATTTTCGGTTAGTTCCTCAAAACAATTCCACCCACAAAACCTACGCTATAGCTGGTGCCTGATTGAATAAATGGAGTTGCAGTTAAAATCGTAAAACGCAAATATCTTGCGGTGGTTGACGAGGGTAAATTAATGGTCTGTTTTCTGGCCGCGTTGGTTACATTAACCTCATAGGTGCCTTTATCAATCCAGGTAGTGCCATTGCTGCTCGTTTCTATCTTGGCAGAGGTAGTATAGCCTCCGGTTGTTGGTGTTACAACGGTTGGGATAAAGTAATCTAATCCCGAGAAAGTAACTTCCCTGGCAAAGTCTGCGGTTACAAATTGCGGCAGCGACGCTGTAGTAGCACTTAACCAATAAGTTCCGGTGGTATTGGCATCGATGGCTCTCCCTGCAACATTTACGCCCCCCGTTGAGGAAGCTGTTGCGGTAAGCGTAAAACCGGTATGGTCTACGTAAAGTGCATCGCCGGTGTTAAATATATAATAAATGACTTTGCGTGTCTTTGGATCCTGATTTTGTCCATCTATTGATGCAATGGTAAGCGGTAACACATAGGTACTAAACTTTTTGAGGGTAGTTTGGAAACCAAGATTTAATACTGCAGCCTCTGAGACATTTGTTCCAGCTGGGATAGCCACAGTTGGTTTGTAAAAAAGATAACTTGTTGTAGGGAGCAATAGTGCATTACTTCCATACTTTGCTCTATAGTCGTTGATTTTACTCGTATCAGGTGCAAAGGTAACATAGTGTACATCAGCAGAGCTGCTGCCTTGTAAAATGGCTTTTATCTCTACGCTAACTACAGCTGTATTTTTGATGTCCAGCGGTCTCGTCACAACGTCTGACGCTGCTGGTAAATCAAAGGCAATACTTCCATCTGGGAGGAGTTCTCTTGTCACTTTCTCTTTTTTACATGATAGGTAAAGCATTAAAATTGTGCAGATTGCCAGTATATTAAATTTAGATATCTTCATTTTCTGAGTTTTAGTGGTTATGGATTTTGTACCATATCTGGGTTATAGGCCAATACTTGCACCGGTATTTGAAGTGTATATTTACTGCTGTGTGGTTCAAGCGTGGCAATGGCAACGTTTTGCGCATTAATTCTGGTTATGGAAGGCATTCTGTTTTCCATGTCTAATCTGCGCATATCGAACCAGCGGAGGCCGTGAAAAGGTAATTCCCTTCTGCGTTCTGCCAGTACCTCATCCAATATTGCCGTTTGGCTTTCTGAGTTGAAATCTCTGCTTGAGACCGGTGTACCAGTAAGTCGATTTCTACGAACTTCATTCAGGTGGCCAAGCGCAACCGTCAAATTGTTGGCTCTTGCTGCACATTCGGCAGCAATCAAATGCATTTCCTGTACGGTAGTACCGGTATTGGTGAGTTGAAAAGCCGGGGTAACTGCGGCAGCGTAAAACTGAGTTGATCCTCTTACATTACTTGCCCAATTCAAGTATAGCACAGTCTTTCTCGCATCGTTCGCTGCGAACGTACTCTTTAATTCCTGAGCCAGGGGCAATCCAGCGGCATTTGTGCCCTTACCGTAGATCACATCAGGATGTGATACCACATTTACGGTAGTTGGAAAACCTGATGGGGTCGTTAAATCAATCATGGTTGCGCGGGTGTTTGCCAAAGCCAGCTCTGCATAACGTAGCGCTTCAGCATATTCTCTCCTATAAAGGTAAACCCTGGCCAGCACACTGTATGCCGCGGCCTTTGAACCTCTAAACCTGGCGTTGCTGTTATCAGCCGGCAGATTGGGAATTGCCTCATTGATGTCGTTGATGATATGTTGATAAATTTCAGCAGAGGTACTTCTTGGCGGTGCCTTTTGGCTAACATTATCAGAGATTACATAAGGTACAGCCAAATCGGTGGCCGCAGTTTCAGCATTGTAAGGTTTGGCATATTCGTTTACGAGGTAAAAGTAAGAATGTGCGCGGCCTAATAAAGCTTCCGCTTTCAGGCTATTCTTTTGTGATTCGGTACCGCCCTGGGCAGCATCTATACCTATCAGTACCGTATTGTATAGGCTAATTCTACGGTAGTGGTCGCCCCAAAGATAGGTGACTGCTGTGATATCTGTGGTAAACTGTGGTGCCCAGGTATAAATCAAATCTCCCAGAGAAGTAGGTGGATTACCTACATTTGGCAAATCGATGTTATCTGTCATGTAATTCAGAATATTGGTTTCAGTTTCAGTGGTGAAAACCAAACTATTTAACCAAAGGTCATAGTCGTTTGTCGTTTTCAGTAATTGCTTTCCTTTCGGCTCAACATCCAGGTATTTATCGCAACCGCTTAGAAGCAGTCCTGAAATGAGCGATAACACGCCCATATATTTAATGATATTCATCCGTATAATTTTAGAAATTAGTGAATAAGCCCAGTGTATAGGTAGGGGTTACGTATGATTTAGCGTAACTTCCGGTACCCGGACTATAATTGTAACGGTTAAATCCAACCGTGTAGAGATTCGAGACCTGCGCCTTGATTTCGAAATTCTTGAAGCCAGCCTTTTTAATAAAATTGAGGTCATTTAGCCGATAGGAAGCTGTAATATCTCCGATGGTCAGATAATCGCCATGTACCACGTAATTACTATTGTACCGGTAAGCCCATGAAGGGTTTGCACTGTTTAAGTCAACCAGATTGGGAATGTCTGTTTTCAACTCGTCGCCCGCAACCCGCCAAAAGTTGTTGGAACCTTCTAAAGGCCGTATGTCTGCCGGAGTAGGTCTGGGTACCCGTACTTTAAATCCTCCATAGTAATTTATCATGGCGAAGAAATAGAAATTACCTACATCTATACGGTTACTCAATCCGGCATTAATGCTAGGAACCGTAGTGCCAGAATATTGTACCAGTCCGGAATCTTTATTTGACATGGCGATCGCCAGCGCGCTGGTTGAGCTACTGGTATTTACCACGTATTCAGTGCCATTTGGATCTAAAATAATCGGATGTCCTTCGTTATTTAGGCCTTTGGTGTTATAGGAGAACATTGCACCTACAGGATAACCACTTACAAAACCCAACACATCTATTATTTGTGGATCGTAGCGTCCGGTTCGATAAACATCAAGTACTTTGCTGCTGTTTTTGGCAATCACCACACCCGTATTCCAGTTAAAGTTTTTATTGGCTATCCAGTCTGCTTTTAAACTGAATTCCAATCCATTATTTCTGATGCTGGCATAATTGACCAAAGCTGATGGAGCACCCAAAGTTGGATCAATGGACGAGTTGCCCATCACATCAGTTGTTTTCTTGGTATAATAATCTATGTTGCCGCTAATATTTTTAAAAATACTGAAATCAAGACCGAGGTTAAAGTTTGCAGTTTGTTCCCAACGTAGCCCGGTGTTGGCGTTCGATACCAATATCAGGGAGCTTAGTGTTGGGGTATTTTGTGTATTATTTTGAGCCTGCGCAATAACCTGTGGAAGCGAAAGCTTCGCCACATTTCCATTAAAGCCAAAAGCACTCCGCAACTTCAATTGGTGAAGCCAGTTCAGCCTGCTCAAGAGGCTCTCCTGGTGGATGTTCCAGGCTGCACCGACCGACCATAATGGCTTGTATTTATATTTAGGGTCGCTACCAAACAGGTTGGATTGATCGATACGAATACTTCCCGATAATGAATATTTATTTTTAAAGGAATAAACCACATTTGAGAAAGCAGATAAAAACCGATCCTCGTTATAGGATTGATTAAAGAAGTCAGTCAGCTGTCCAAGCATATTGCTCGTAACCAGTGTGCCGCGTACGGCAGCCAGGCCGCCAAAAATGGAAGCATAATCTACAGGTTGTTGCAACAAGCTTTGGTCGTTGTAACCAAAGTAAGAAGCCAAATTACCTTTGCTGATGATATTTCGCAATTCGCCCCCTGCTATGGCATTTAATGAATGATTCCCGATTATTTTATTGAAGTTCAATTGGGTACGGGCAGTATATCCGGTATTGCTGGCGTTTTGCTGCCGAAGGAAATCTCCATCAGGCAGGTTTCTTTTGAAAGCCAGCGAGGGATTGGCGGTTGTAGGCGTAACCGTATAGTTATTCACCCAGGCATTCACTTCTGAAGAACCACGCCCGGCTAAATGCCTGATTTCTGACCTGGAGGTTTCATATACTCCTCCAAACAGAAAATTAAAGCCCTTTCCAAGGTTGTAGTTAAAGTTAGCAATGGTTTTACTGTTCAATGTTTGCGTTTTATCATTCACTAACTGCGCATCAATCAGCGGATAATAGTTCTGGTCTAACAAACCCTGGGATAAAAGTACGGTATTGAATACAGGCGCATAACTTCTGGAAATGATGGGAGCAGGGTTACCGTTCACATCTTCATAACGTTCGTAACCTGCAAAATCGGCCGGACCAGGCACTGGTGCGCCATTCGTGCGTTGTTCCTGGTATTCGGTGGTGAGTTCCAGGCTCAATTTTCTACTTAACTTTAGTGTGGTACGGCCGGTTAATAAAAATCGGTTATTGTCGTTTAAAATTCTATTGTCCCGATTATTGGTGTAATTGGCCGTAATATAATACAGTGCATTAGGCGTACCACCAGAAACATTTAACGTATTGGTTTGCGTTGCTGCAGTTCTTAGGAATAATCGGCTATAATCATCCAGGTTGTCATAATTTGCCAGTTCGGCAAATGAGCTTTCGGCCTGTTCAGAGGTAATAATACCAGCAGCAAGCTGTGCCTGGATGTAGTAAGGAGTAGAGCGCCTAACATTTCCACCTACACCCGATGCTGTTCCATATAAGGAAGGCCAGCTGGTTGGTGTGATAATCAGTGCTTGTCTTTCCCGTAGGTAGCTGGCATTAATAGCTGATGCCTGGGGATCCCATCGGTAACGGCCATAATTTTCCTTGGGTCTTAAACCTAGTGTCGTTCTGAAATTGAACTGTGCTGCTCCGGGATTGGCCTGTTTTCTTTCGATAATGATTACACCATTGGATGCCCTTACACCGTATATGGTTGCTGAAGCCGCATCTTTAAGGATGGTAACAGATTTGATCTCATTGGGGTCGATCATTTCCAGTGTCAGTTCCGTTGGATAGCCGTCTACAACAATTAAAGGACTTTGGTTGGCCGACATGGTGGAAATACCACGGATATTAAACAGCGGCCGTGTTGATTGTCCGCTGCCTGGTACCGTGCTCGTAAACTGAACGTCATTATTAACGAGTAATCCAGGCAATCTGTTTACCAATCCGTCCAGGAAATTGGAACTTACCCTCGATTCATATTCTTTTGTGCCGAGTTGAGCAACCGAACCGGTACTCTGTTCTGGTTTTATCCGCTGGTAACCAGTGTTCACGGTAACCGCTACATCTTCTAATTTGCCAACATCAACGCCCAGTCTGATCACACCAAGATCTTTTACAGCTTTAACATCTTTGGTTGTGTACCCAATATAACTGATAAGCAGAATGGCATCTTCATTAACATTTTGAAGCAAAAAAGTACCATCAGCTCCAGTACGCGTAAATTGCTTTTGACCCTTCACTATGATGTTGGCACCAGCCAGCGGACTTCCTGTAAGTTCGTCCACTACTTTTCCGGTTACGGTGATGGACAGTAATCGCTCAAAGATATTTTCAAAAATAGTTTTCGGCTTGGACTTCAATGTTACCGTGTTGTTGTTGATTTCGTATGCAATGGGTTGGCTCTCGAAAATCTGTTCCAATACCTTTTTGAAGTCTGCATTTTGCACCTTGATGGTAACCGCTTTTGCATCGTCCAGTAAATCGCCAGGCACTACAAAATTGTACCCGCTCTGTATACGAAGGCTTTTAATTACCTCTTCCAGCGAGGCCTTTGACTTGTCTAAGCTGATTTTCTGGGCAAAGCCGGCGGCACTTACCTGCACCAGCACGGCTATTAAAATTACGGTGGTTAATCGCATCATCAGCCAAATTTTATGGATATACCTGGGCATATCCGGTTTAATTTTTAGTTTTTTTAACACATTATTTAGGTTGCGACAGGGACTTAACGGTACAATGAAATACCATCAATATTGCTTTAGTGCGCATTATTGTCTAAGTTTGATTGTCTGGTTAATGCATGATGCAATTGTCAGTTTAACTTTAGCATCTGCAAATCGTGGATAATTTTTTCGAGGCCAGTATTTACCATATCCTGACTGCAATCAGGGTATGGTTACCTCCAGTTAAATGTTGTTTAGTATAGCTTTCGTATCATTCCTTTCATTAGTTTAAGTTTGTTTGGTGGTTAATTGATTATTAGTAATTAATTTTCCGTGATATGCAGCGGCTGATTTACCCAATTGCGATTATCGATAGACATACACCTTTCTTCCTTCGATTTTAAAATGCACATTTCCTGTGGCTTCGAGCGGAATCAATACTTGAGAGATATGGTCGAACCGTGATACGGATCCCCAAAACTTGCCAGAAGGAATCTCTTCTTTGTAGATGACCTCCACATCGTACCACCGGGCTATCATTCGCATAATTTCCTTAATGTCGAGGCGATCGAATGTAAAATTGTTGCTTTTCCAGGCTACGGCAAAGTCCGTATCCACCTGGCTTAATCTGATCTCCCCGTTTAAAGTAGCAGCCTGGTATCCGGGAAGCAATATTCTGCTTTGAGCATGATCTGTAATTTTGACGCGACCTTCCAGCAAAGTTGTTCGATACGTTCTTTCATCAGCATAGGCATTAACGTTAAAATGCGTACCTAATACTTCAACCGTCTGCGTTCCACTTTCCACTAAAAAAGGGCGGGTTTTATCTTTGGCTACCTCAAAATAGGCCTCCCCTTTAAGTTGAACCCGCCGTGCGCCCTTACCTTTGAGCGTGCTATGGTAGGTTAAACTCGAGGCGGCATTTAACCACACTTTTGTTTGATCCGGAAGAGTAAGGGTAAAGGTTTGGCCCAGGGCAGTAGATAAGGTGTGCAGATCTTGTGCATCATTTTTGTTTGGACGGCTTTGATATAGCAATTGTCCATCCGCAGTTTTAGAAATCATGATGCCATTTTCCTCGATCGATTCTCCATCGCCTATATCTCCTAAATTTATGGTTTTGCCATTGGCCAGTGTTAAGGTTGCACCAATTCTGCCTGGCGCGATATCATTTTGCGTTAAATGTTCGTAACTATGGACGGTTTGCCTTGACATGAAATGATTGATTCCAAGGTTAAGGATTAAGATTGCTGCACCAGCCGTTAAAATCCGGGGCCACAGCCTGATGTACTTTCTTTTGAACACACCTCGCTTGGGCTGGAAAGCTTGCTCTTTAATACGAATTAACGATTTTTCCCAGTTAGTTTCGTATTTACCGGCAGGAGCGGTATGGTCTAACTCGGAGGCTAAAAGCTCACTAATTTCAAGATCATGCCTGTCTGAACCAATGAGTTTAAAAAGCCGATGGGTTTCTTCGGTTGTAGCCTCGCCCCGGGTGTATTTTTTAAAGAGTAATTCAATAGCAGAGGATTCTTTTTGCATTTGATATCAATATAGCCAGTGATTTATTTTTCGCTGTTCAATTGATAAGTACGATAATTGCTTATAAGGGACTATTCTAAAATAGAAAAGATTTATATTTTCCTGTTAATCAGTGAAATAATTATTAACATGGGTAGAGAGATGTCCCGTTTGCTGAGAAATTCACGTACATACCTAAGGGAATGGACCATTTGATTTTTGACCGTATTTTTAGAGATATTAAGTTTTGCTGCAATCTGGTCATGACTAAGCCCCTCATTTCTGCTCAGCTCCCATATCAAACGGCGTTGATCAGGAAGTTGTGCAACGGCTTCTTTAATCACTTCAATGCTTTCGCGTAATACTATTTGTTCTTCGGTTTCGTTTCTGGATGGCTCAATATGGCTCGTAATGCGCCGTAAAATCCGCTCATCATTTGCAATCTTTTTTAGGTATTTCAGTGCCTGTCTGTTCGCAATGCTAAAAAGATAGGCTGTGGGGTGCTGTACGTTTGAAAATGCAAGTCTGTTGATCCATATCTGAACAAAAATCTCTTGAACCAATTCTTCGGCCAGTTCCGGAACTTTTACCAGTTTTTCAACATATGGAAATAACCGTTTTACATAATGGCGATAAATAATGTCGAAAGATTGCTCATCGCCAATAGCAAGTTTTGCAAAAAGCTCGGTCTCGTTATGTAATTTCTGAATTATTTTACCCATTATTGGCCATTTCCCAAAATCAACTAGTAACTTGATGCTAAGTTATCCAAAAAATCGAAAAACTTTATGAAACGAGCAATAATTACCTAGCAGCCTATATAAATAATCAACTTTGTTTAATTTAGTGTCACTAGTTAAGTAGCTCATTGTACTTTTATTTCAGCCTGGGCGATCTGTTTAGGATTATACAAAACACTAAACAAACGTTGTGGCCATTTTGGTATTCCACTATTCTATTTCCACGCTGGAACGGCATGGCTGTTAGTCATCTGTATCTCAAAACTGCCTATTACTAAACAAATTAATCAAGTATTGGTGAATTTCAAAACAATAACACCATTTGCAAGGTATATGCTCTACTAAATTTATTTAAAGATGGAAAATCATACGATGTTGCAGTACTTTGAATGGTACTATCCCAACGACGGCAGCCTTTGGAAAAAGGTACAACAAGATGCTGCTAAATTAAAAGAAATGGGGATAGACTCCATTTGGCTACCTCCAGCGCATAAAGGCATGGATGGCAAAGATTCAACTGGTTATGATTCTTATGACTTATATGATCTTGGCGAGTTTGACCAAAAAGGAAGCATTGCCACTAAATATGGCACAAAAGCGGAATATCTGGAGGCGATTAAATCAGCGCAGCAGGCCGGTATAAATGTTTATGTAGACATTGTGCTGAACCATATTGGTGGGGCAGATGACCATGAGCCGGTGATGGTACGCAAGGTAAATCCCGAAAACAGAAATGAATTCATATCCGAACCTTTTGAGATTGATGCCTATACCAAATTTACCTATCCAGGGCGTGGAGGGAAATATTCTGAATTTCAATGGGATTTTCAATGTTTTACCGGTGTAGATTACGATGCCCGTACCCAGGAATCGGCGGTATACAGTATTCAAAATCAATATGGATCGGGATGGGAAGATGTGCTCGATACAGAAAATGGAAATTATGATTACCTGATGCTTACGGATATCGATTTTCGGAATCCTGCCGTAAGAGAAGAACTTAAACGCTGGGGGCTGTGGTTTTATCAAACCACAGGTTTTGATGGGCTGCGTTTGGATGCGATTAAACACATGCCTGCTGATTTTTACAATGAATGGCTGGACTATCTTCGGGCTGAAACAGGAAAAGAACTGTTTACGGTGGGCGAATATTGGTCACCATACGATCCGCAGGCCATGCTTGATTATATCGATGCTACCCAGGGCCGTATGTCGTTATTTGATGCGAGTCTTCAGGCAAATTTCTCTCGTGCCAGTAAGGAAGGCGAACAATACGACCTAAGCACCATATTGAATGGATCACTTGTTTCAATGAGACCAGAGCTTGCCGTAACGTTGGTTGAAAACCACGATACCCAACCACTCCAATCCCTGGAACAGACAGTAGAGCCATGGTTCAGGGCGCATGCTTATGCAATCATTTTACTTCGTGAAGCAGGATATCCTTGCATTTTTTATGCAGATGTATACGGATCGGCCTATAGCGACAAAGGAGATGATGGAAAAGACCATGAGGTAACCATGGCGGCACTTCCTCAGCTGGAGGCATTGCTACAGTTAAGGAAAACATTCGCCTATGGTTTTCAACGCGATTATTTTGATCATCCAAGTTGTATTGGCTGGACACGCTCGGGAGATGAGGACCACCAGGGTTCGGGCCATGCGGTGGTTCTATCAAACGGTGAAGCTGGGAATAAACGTATGGAAATGGGCGCCGGGTTTGCAGGCAGGATTTTCATTGATTATCTGGGACATTGCGACAAAGAAATCACCATAGACCAGGATGGATGGGCAGAATTTTATTGTGAAGCAGGCTCGGTGTCAGTTTATACCCTGAAAGCAGATTAATAAATGTTCAGATCTGAAATCTCTTATTGATTTAAGATGTAAATAGGTTACAGCATGCAGTGGTTTACTCCCCTCCTTATTAAGGAGGGGTGCCCATAGGGCGGGTTGTTAATTAATGTTATATTCTGTTTTTATAATAACTGATCATCTTCAGAGGTATAATCTTTGCCATCTTAATTTGCAAATTGCGAAGTAATTATAATGATCCATCTTTAACTTTATCTTCCATCATTTTTCCTCCCGCGCGCCATTGTTCAAATGCTCTTATGGCTTCTCCGGGCATAATCCTTTCAAAGGCTATTGGTTGTTTATCTATCGGTTCCTGTAAGGCATCCAAAATAAATTGATCACCAAAGCCTGCCCATTCGGCATCAGTTCTGGTATTTCCATAGTATACCTGTTTGATATTTGACCAGTATATGGCACTTAAGCACATCGGACAAGGCTCGGCGCTGGTGTAGATTGTGCAACCAGACAGGTCGGCTTTTCCGATTTTTTTTGCTGCTTGCCTGATTGCATTTATTTCTGCATGGGCAGTTGGATCGCAGTCCTGCGTCACTGAATTGGCTTCAGCACTCAGGATTTTACCATCACGTACAATTAAAGCCCCAAACGGCCCTCCTTTTAACGACCGAAGATTTTGTTCGGATAATGCAATGGCTTTTGCCATAAACTTTTCATGTATTTCCATCCTTAAACAACACTCTTTTTTGCTATTGGTTTAGTAAAGCGCTAATCGCTATTAGCGATGATTGGCATATGATGCGTAACAATAGGAAAATAAAAAATCATAGTTTTGCAATATATGCCTGTTCCAGTTTAAGTTTGTATGTCGAAACATCAAATTTCATACCTTTCAAAGCGGCCTCCTGCAAGTTTAAACCATCTTATTGAAAGCATATGGATGCTGACAAATGCTGCGGAGGAAAGTATAGAGGGGATTATTCTTCCAGATGGGAAAATAGATCTGTTCCTTTTTTTAAATCAGCAAGATCATTTTGAAATTTTTATTAGTGGTATTTGTGATGAGCCAATCCGAAAACCTGCCTTTCCCAAATCACGGATGTTTGCTGTCAGTTTTTACCCTACAGCTGCAGAATACCTGTTTAAAGAGTCTTTCGCTGACCTCCATAATAAAAGACATGTATTTGAAGACCATTTTATAGGCTTTTGCAAAGCGGATATGGATGACTTTTCAGCTTTCTATGATAAAACCTGTACAACTGTTACTCACCTGATGAACAGAAACATCGACCAACGCCGGTTACGCCTATTTGAACTGATAAACCAATATAATGGCGAGATTAAGGTAGAGGCCCTGGCAAAGGCTATCGGATGGACGGCCAGATCAATTAATCGGTATTTTAGAAAATGGCTTGGGATAACGCTAAAAAACTATATTGATATTATAAAATTTTCAAATGCTCTCAAACAATTAAAATTAGGCAGTTTATACCCAGAATTAGACTATGCAGACCAATCTCATTTTATCAAAGCAGTAAAGAAATTTTCAGGATCAAAACCAACTGTATTGGCCTGGAATAAAAATGACCGATTTATACAATTGACCGTTATGGACTGTTGTTAATTTTGTTTTGTCAGTTAAAACGCAAAACAATATGGAATTAAATCACATTAACCTGGTTGTAAAAAATGTAAATCATGCTATTGAACTTTTTCAAAAATATTTAGACTTTGAATTGGTCACCAACCGCAACAGTAAAATGGCCGTGATGCAGAACAACGGAAATTTTGCGCTGGTTATCTGGGGGCAGGTGTTGAACAACGAGGATAAACTACCAGATTATCCCGCTAACTTTCATATCGGATTTTATAAGGAAGATGAGGCCGCGGTGCACCAGGTATTTAACAACATTAAAAATGAATCTTATGTTATGATGGATGGTGAACCCAGAAAGATCCGGAACACCTTTGGTTTTTATTTTTATTATGAAAATTTAATGATCGAGATCAGTGTAAATCCCTTTAGTACTAAGGCTAAAAAGCCTGTTGATTTTAATCAGCTGTTAACGTGACACGATGATCCGTCTCCAAAAGATGAAAAATGAACCACTACGATTATTTCATGTTTTTTTTAATTTCATACGCTTAAATGCTAAGCCTCTTTGATTAATGGTTGTTTAACATCCAATTTATTTGCTTCATCTGTTTCACTTGTTACTCCAGATATCATATTTGATTTTACCTGAACGATATTCGGCTGAATGTTAAATAATTTCTTTGAAAATAGCTGTTTGCTTTAAATAATCTGCTTTCAAATTTTTGCACACCAATTGAATTTGCAGCGAAATTGACAGATAATGATAATTGAATGAGGCTACTTTGCTAAGTTGAGACAAATCGACAAAATATTGAACAGATAATAAAATCAGTATTCCTTTACTTTGATTTCAATTAACCAAATAACAAACCTTACTGCAAGTTTTCAATAAGCAACACGATGCTTTTTGCAGTTTCAACATGTATTATGAGAAAACAAATATTCATTTCAGATGGCTGATCATCAACGCCTTAACTTAATATATTGATAACCAGGGAAACGAAAACTAAATTGATATGATGCTCAACAACTACCTATCTATTCTAAACACATTTATTGTCTAGTAAAATGCAGTCAACTGGCCTTTTACGATATTGCAGGGGCTAACCATCAACGATGCTGGTTTACGCACTAAACGAATCATGCTAAAAATTACTGCCTGGCGCAAATTAACGTTTAATCATTATCAAACGGCAATTCGTGGTTGGTAAACGCAAAGCGCCTGTTTTTGTAAAAACGTTTTAGTGCTTTTTTGATGTTTGCGGCTGCAGCAACGCAATTGTATTATGGCATGCAGCAATCATATTTAGGCCAGATCTGTTGGGGCTTTTAAACTTAATATCGACACTGTATTTAAAGTCGAAAGGGATTTCTATGCCTGCAATTTTAGGCACATATGTTTAACTGCTTCGTAAACGACTCCATTAATATCAAACAACATTTTCTTGAAATTCCCTGGTAAAGAATATATCATTAGCATACCTCGATGTAGGTAATCAACCTAACCACAAGTGGTTAACGATCTAAATTTATGCAAGCCGGTTTGAGCCGGAAAAGCGATAGGTGTATATGAAAACAAAAAAAAATGTTAAAACTATGCGCTGGCAGATCCAATGGATGTTGCTCGGGCTGATTGTACTTTCTTTAACGCAGTGTAAACAAGAAAAATTGCAGCAGGAGGATGCTTATGATCCATCTAAAGAAGTACTGATTACTGATTTTTATCCGAAACAAGGAGGAGTGGGGAATAACCTGGTTATTTATGGCAATAATTTCGGTAATGACATTTCGAAAATAAAAGTGACCATTGGTGGAAAAGTGGCTAAAGTGATTGGGGTAAAAAACAATAGTATTTATTGTGTCATCCCCGAAGAGGCCTATGATGGCGATATCAAAATAACCATACTTGATGGCAATAACCAGGCACTTGCCCAGGCAATATCTAAAGAGGTGTTTGCTTATGCCCGAAAATTGCTGGTCTCTACCTTTTTAGGTAAATACTACCAGGTGGCTTCTAATTTTGAAGAAAAAGAGGGACCATTTAATGATTGCGGTGCATTTAAAGGAATCACCTGGCTCACACTTGATCCTAAAAATCCAAACCGCTTATACTTTTCAGCAGATGTGAACAGTTGCCGCCTCATCGATTTTGAGAAGAGATATGTAAGTTACTTCAGGACAGATCTCGACAGGGTATCCATTATCAATTGGCGAATTGATGGGAACCAGGACATGATTGTTTCTCATAATCACTCCAGCGACACGAAAAATGGCAATTATATCTTTAGCCGCGAATCTAATTTTCTGCAAAAGAAAGCAATCGAAGTTTATGCACGCGGGGTAAACGGAACGATGGTACACCCTCAGAATGGTGAACTTTACTATTCAAGGTTTAGGGCTGGCGATATCCGCAGGTATGATTTTAATACTAAAGAGGATAAACTGGTATTCTCCAATCCTTACAGCGCCGTAGCCGTGTACATGGTGATGCACCCATCTGGAGATTACGCCTATCTGGTTGAATACGATAAACATTTCATCATGCGTACCGACTATGATCGGGTTACCAAGACTTTTAAAACCCCTTATACCATTTGTGGAGCTGCAGGTACCGCCGGTTATACCGATGGAATAGGCACAAATGCCCGGTTAAATAACCCGGTGCAAGGCGTATTTGTGAAAAACCCTGATTATGAAGCTGCCGGAGGGGATCAATACGATTTCTATTTTTGCGACAAAGCCAACCACGCCATCCGCACCTTAACTCCACAGGGAAGGGTAAGCACCTTTGCCGGGCGTGGCAATAACGGAACAAGTGGTTACGCCGACGGCGATTTACGCACGGAGGCCCGTTTCAATAATCCCCAGGCCATTACCTATGATGAAACCAGGAAATGCTTTTATATCGGCGATACCGGGAACTGGCTGATCCGCAAAATAGCTAAAGAAGAATAATTTTAAAACACACCACCTATAATGATGAGATTTATTTTATTAACCTGCCTTCTGTCGCTTGGGATTTCCCTAAACATACTGGCGCAGGAGGTAATTGTAAAGGGTACGGTAACCGACGAGAAAAAACTGCCCATTCCGGGAGTAAGTATCTCGGTAAGCAACTTGCCCGGACTGGGTGCCATTACCGATAGTGAGGGTAGATTCAGTATCAAAATGCCCGCCTATCAAACCCTTGTATTTTCTTACGTGGGATACGAAAAGAAAGAAGTACTGGTAAAAGAGCAACGTGTGGTAAACGTTACCTTGAAGGAATCGGATGCGAGTGTACTCAACGAAGTGGTGGTAACGGCTACCGGTGCCGAAAAAAAGATTGCCATTACCGGCGCCATTACCACGGTAAATGTAGATCAGTTAAAATCCAATCCTTCCACATCAATGGCCGATGCGCTTGCCGGCGTGGTACCAGGTATACAGGCCATGCAAACTTCAGGGCGGCCGGGCAGCATTTCCGAATTTTGGGTACGGAGCATATCTACCTTTGGTGCCAGTAATGCGGCTTTGGTATTGATTGATGGTTTTGAACGTGATATGAACGAAATCAATGTCGAAGATGTAGAATCTTTTTCGGTATTAAAAGATGCTTCAGCAACTGCGATGTATGGTAGCAGAGGAGCAAATGGAGTAATATTGATTAAAACCAAAAGGGGAAAAGAGGGTAAGGTGAATATCAATGCAAAAGTAGAAGGCTTTTATAACACACTTACTAAACTTCCGCAGTTTGTTGATGGTTATACATACGCCTCAATGGCCAATGAAGCCAAAATTGTACGTAATCAGGAACCACTTTTCTCGCGTTCGGAGCTTGAAATCCTGCGCCTGGGGCTCGATCCGGACCTCTTTCCTAATGTAAACTGGATGGATGTGGTGCTCCGGGACGCAGCCAAAAGCCAACGCAGTATGCTTAACCTGAGCGGAGGCGGAAAAACGGCCCGCTATTACTTGTCGGGAAGTTATCAAAACCAACAAGGGATGTATAAGGTTGATGATGCCCTGAAAGATTACAATACCAATGCCAGTTTCAATAAATATACTTACCGTTTAAGCGTAGATATGGACATTACCAAATCTACCCTGCTAACTGTAGGCGTATCGGGCTCGTTACGTAAACAAAATGATCCTGGTGTGGGCAGTGATGCCATCTGGACAGCGCTTATGGGCTATAATGCCATCACCTCACCACTCAGGTACTCGGATGGGAAAATCCCCGCCAGTGATGATGGCGACACCAATCCGGATAACGATATGGATCGTTTTAATCCCTGGGTGCAGGGTACCATGACCGGTTATAACGAAAGCTGGAGCAATAACATTCAAACCACGCTAAACCTCAATCAGGGCCTCGATTTTATTACCAGGGGACTTCGTTTTGTAGGCCGTTTCGGCTATGATACCTACAACAACAATTACATCAAACGTTATAAATTTCCTGAGTTATGGAGCGCTAACCGTTACCGCAATACTGCTGGCGAACTGGTATTCAAGCGCATTAAAGAAGAACAGAAAATGACACAAACGGCTGGTTCAGACGGTAACAAAAATGAATTTTTTGAATGGGAAACCCATTATAACCGGAGCATTGCCTCCCATAATTTTGGCGCTGTAATCAAATATAGCCAGGCCTCCAGGGTATTTACCCAAAATATTGGTACCGATCTCAAAAATGGAATTGCCCGACGCAACCAGGGCCTTGCAGGGCGGGTGAACTATAACTGGAATTCACGCTACTATGTAGACTTCAATTTCGGCTACACCGGTTCCGAAAATTTTCATAAAGATTACCGGTTCGGATTTTTTCCGGCAATTTCCGGTGCATGGAATGTGGGCGAGGAGCCACTGGTAAAAAAAATGGGCTGGGTAGATATGTTTAAAATCCGCTATTCATACGGAAAAACAGGGAATGATAATTTAGGTAATATCCGCTTTCCTTATCTCTATAGCCTGGAACAGATGGCGGCAGGTGGTTATAATTTTGGAGATTTCGATTCTTCAAATCCCTGGACAGGCATCCGTTACTCATCAGTTGCCTCCCCAAATGTGACCTGGGAAGTGGCAACAAAACAGGATCTCGGAATTGATTATGCTTTATTTCACGATAAAGTTAGCGGAACGGTAGATTATTTCAGGGAAAGGCGCGACGGTATTTACATGAGCAGGAATTTTCTGCCGGGATTTGTCGGTCTGGAAAATAATCCATCAGCCAATGTAGGTAAGGTAAAAGCCCATGGATTTGACGGGAGTTTTACCTTTAAACAAAAGCTCAATAACGTTGATTTTACGCTTCGCGGCAACGCCACTTATAGTAAAAACGAAATCATTGAAAGGGATGAAGAAAACACCATTTACAGTTACAAACTTCAGGAAGGGCACCGGGTAGACCAGGCAAGGGGACTGATCGATTTAGGCCTGTTCACCGATTATAATGATATCCGCAATAGTCCGCGGCAAAGCTTTGGCGAAGTAATGCCAGGCGATATCAAATATAAGGATATTAACGGGGATGGTATGATTGACGATAATGATATTGTGGCCATTGGTGCAACAACCCGTCCTAATTTTACTTATGGCTTCGGGATGTCTGCCAGCTGGAAAGGCTTGGATATCAATGTGCATTTTCAGGGCGTAGGCAAGTCGACCTATTTTATCAATGGCTCCTCAGTTTATATGTTCAGCTTAGGCCAGAACTGGGGAAATATATTGAGCGATATTGCCGATAGTAACCGTTGGACCTTAGGCGATAATGAAGATCCCAATGCTGATTATCCGCGTTTAACGTATGGCCCAAATGCCAATAATTACAGGGCATCAACATTCTGGCTCAGAGATGGTTCCTACCTGCGTTTAAAAACATTAGATATCGGTTATTCATTGCCCAAAACCCTGGTTAACAGGGCGCATTTAAACAATGTCCGTTTCTTTTTGATCGGTACCAACCTGCTTACTTTCAGCAAGTTTAAACTTTGGGATCCGGAGTTAGGGAGCTCAACCGGAAAAGTTTATCCCTTGAGCAAAACATTATCATTAGGCGTATCAGTTAATTTATAAGCAATGAAGAATTTGAAAAAAACAATCGTGTTATCGAGCCTGTTGATCGCTGTTGTCACTATGAACGGTTGTAAGAAATTTCTCGACTCCGATTATCTTTTTGATGAAAGGTTAACCACGGAAGAGGTTTTTACCAACCCCGACTATGCAAACAGATGGCTTGCACAGGCATACTCTTTTTTAGGCAGTAATTACATGCAGGATGTGAGCAGCAAGAAAACCGTACCCTTTAATTTTGCTGATGACATGTATTATGGCGACGAAAATGATGGCTATAAAAGATGGAAAAACGGGCAGTATACTGAGAACGGGCTGAACGGTGAAAGTAAAGAAATATGGAATACAGCGTATAAAGGAATTAGGCAAGCTTCTATTTTCATTAATAACATTGATATCAATACCAAATTTTCAGCAAAAGAAATTGCTGATTTAAAAGGGCAGGCCCGCTTTTTAAGGGCTTACTTTTATTGGGTATTGCTGCGTACCTATGGTCCTGTACCCATTATAGCCAGCGAAGGTATCGACTACACTAAAGAATATGATGATATTGCCCAACCGCGAAATTCTTACGAAGAATGTGCGGTTTACCTCGCTAACGAGCTGGCAGAAGCTGCCAAAGGGCTATCAACCCAGCAAGGTATACAACAGGTGGCCAGGCCAACGCGGGGGGCGGCGCTGGCACTCCGGGCCAGGATATTGTTATATGCTGCAAGTCCGCTGGCGAATGGAAAAGCACCTGCAGAAGTAGCGGCGGCCATGGTAACCAAAGATGGCAAGCCTTTACTTTCCCGCACTTACGATGAATCGAAATGGGCGAGAGCCGCCGCTGCTGCAAAGGATGTAATGGATTTAGGGCAGTACCGCCTGTATGTGGCCTATAAAAGGGCAACAGGCGATGCTGCCTACCCGGCAACGGTAACACCTCCTTTTGATAGTAATTTTTCTAACAGTGCCTGGCCATCTGGCTGGAGCGATATCGACCCTTTCGAATCTTATCGCTCTTTGTTTAATGGAACGGTTCCAGCTTACCAAAATCCCGAACTAATTTTTACCCATGGTCAAAATCAGGGTGGTGAAGGCATTAATGTATTGGTATTGCACCAGCTGCCGCGCCTGGAAGGAAAAGGCTACAACTCGCATGGCATGACGCAGAAGCAAGTGGATGCGTATTACATGAACAATGGTAGCGATATACCCGGTATGAACAGCATGTATGCCGGTAGGCCAGGTTACGAAGGGCGTTACAATTCGGCACCTCGTGCAACAGGTTATGTTAAACAAGAAGAGTTGGCCAGTTATCCCGAATTGGGCCCGCTGGGTGTAGGTGTAAACAAACAGTTCGCCAAGCGCGAGCCCCGGTTTTATGCGTCGGTTTCGTATAACGGCTCAACCTGGAATTTATTGAATGCCGAAACCGTAAAAGATGAAAAGAATAACATGCAGATATTTTATTACAGGGGTGATCCTAATGGCTACAAAAATACTTCTTACTGGCCCCGTACAGGCGTAGGAATTAAAAAATACATCCATCCCGACGATATTAGTAATGTAGCAGTAACAGCTTACGATCAAAGCAGGATGAAGCAAAAAGTTGACCCTGCCATTCGTTATGCAGAAGTATTGCTAATCTATGCAGAAGCCTTAAATGAGCTAAATGGTTCTTATAATATCGCTTCGTGGGATGGTAGCCATACACATGTATTATCACGGAATGTTTCAGAAATGAAAAGAGGAATCCAGCCTATCCGTATCCGTGCAGGATTGTCGGATTATACGAACCAGGTATATACTGATCCGAACCAGTTCCGTATGAAGTTAAAAAGAGAACGGCAGATCGAATTTTTTGCAGAAGGGCAACGTTATTTTGATCTCCGCCGTTGGACGGACGCCCCCTCAGAAGAATCTGCGCCGGTTTATGGATACAATGCCTACGCCACCAAAGCACAGGCAGACCTTTTTCATACGGTGGTAGAAACACCTTCATTACCTTCCATCTTTACCCTGAAAATGTGGTTCTGGCCAATTCACTATGATGAATTAAAACGTAATAAATACCTGACCCAAAACCCGGGCTGGACAAATCCTGAATAAACGATTAGCATTTACAATAATGAAACATATATATCAATTAATTTTCATGGTAGCAACAGTGATATGCTGCGCATCATGCCGTGATGAGTGGAAAGAAGAGCAATTCGTCCAGATGGCATCATTTAAATCCAATCCAACTGCCCAGGGTGTAACCTGGTGTTACATCCGTTATAATGCCCAGGGGAAATTAAGGTTTAATTTACCGGTTATTATCAGCGGTTCTACCCCAAATGTTAAAGACCGTACAATCCATATCGGTTTAGATCCTGATACCCTGGTAAAACTGAACCAGGAACAATATGGCCACCGGCAGGAACTGTATTTCAGGCAACTGGATAAAAATTATTATAGCATGCCAACAAGTATAGCGGTACCTGCAGGTGCAAGTACGGTAACCATACCGGTTGATTTTACCCTGGGCAACCTTGATCAGGCCGATAAATGGGTGTTGCCCCTACAGATTTTAAGCGATCCTTCATATGATTACCAGGCAAATCCAAACAAATATTACCGCAGAACCATGCTTCGCATTACGCCTTTTAACGATTACTCCGGCGAATACGGCGGAACCTTATATAAAATATTCCTGGAAGGGGATACAGAACCGCTAACCTTAAACACCCATAGAACTTTTGTGGTAGATGATAAGACCATTTTTCTATATGCAGGGATCAGGGATATTGATTACCTCGACCGCAAGAATTATAAGGTGTTTATCAAATTTACCGATGAGAAAATAGATGTGCAGAAGAAAAAGCTGGAAATCTGGAGCGACAATACGAGTAATAACAAATTTAAGATAGGTACAACACCATCTTACTATACCAGGGATGAGGCAATGGATCCGAAACTTCCTTACTTAAAACATATTTACACCACCCTTTACCTGTCTTACGAGTTTGAAGATTATACCACTGTACCCGGTCAAAGGCTGAAATATAAAGTAGAGGGAACTTTATCGATGCAGCGCGACCTGAATACGCTGATACCGGATGAAGATCAGCAAATTCAGTGGTAACAGTTTAATCAGGTACATTATTGGTCGGTGTATCACCGACCATCTTAGAATGATAGGATAGCCATGGAATTATAGTTAATTGGTCGGTGAGACACCGACCAATAGAGCAATAGAAATGATGATGGCCATCATAGGATGATAGGCTTAATTATTGATCAGCTTGAAACTGCTAAAAGCCCCTGTTTGAGAAGACGCTCCCTTTACCACAATGCCTGCCCGATAGCCCATTCCCCAGGGTACATATTTGTCGGCTAAAAAATCCGTACGATAAAAGCTAAGCCATTCTGCTCCTTGTTTTTTATAGAAAAACTCGATCTGTTTGCCATTATTACTGATTTGCATTTTTAACTGCACAGGTTTATTTAAATTTTCAGACGATGATTTAAGAATGGTGTAATTGCCTTCAAAATTATCAAAAACAACAAATCCATCTTTTGAAGCCGTAATGCCTATGCCGCCAAGCTCACCAGGCCACTTGCTTTTAAATATGGCTCCTCCAAGGCAAATGCCGGTTTTTGCATCCCCCGGCTGTATTTCTGCGGTGATGTTAAAATGGATGGTTTTAATGTACTGGCCTAAAAAAGTGCCAAGCGAATGATTTTCATCAGATGCAGCTAATTTTAAACCATTGTTAAAATGCATTAAGGGCCTTTGCGATTTGGAAGGCCATTGCCAGGCGAGATCGAGTTTTTGATCCTTTTCAAAATTGTCAATAAAATCAAGATCAGCTTTTGGACGGTTAGGTAGGGTAGCATTGTGCAGTACAGGCCAGCCATCTGCCCCAACTATCAGCTCTTCTATAATACCTTCGCGACCTACAAAAACATCATAATTTTTATTAAAAGCATGGTAAAGCATAAATAGCCTGTTATCTGCAGTTTTTACCACTGTACCATGACCAGGGCAATTCCACTTATCATTGCTCATCATAATCGGGTTATTGCTATATTTCTCCCATATGCCACTGTTCAGGTCTTTTGTCCTGGCAATTCCCGTTTTGTAATTGCATTTTGCATCGCAGCAGCCACCAACCGAATACAGGCTGTACACATATTCCCCCAAAGTAAAAAAACAGGCCCCTTCCACCAATCCCGTTTCCCATGGCTGGCTATTGGTAAATACCTTACTTTTCTGCCCTAGCAGTTTGGTGCGGCTATCATTAATTTCCTGTTTCCAGATCCAGCTTTCCTTTCCACAACCATTGCCATCATTTTTCCAGAAAGCATAAATTTTGCCGTTTTGCTGTAATTCAAAGGCATCTATCGCACCACATTCATCTTCAATAATCACAGGACCGTTGTCAGTAAATTTACCCGTTTCAATTTTTTCTGCATCTATCCATGCCGTTCCACATTGTAAACCCGGGTTGCCTTTTGTTTCGCGGTTATGTGCCGTGTAATAGGCATAAATCCGGTTCTGTTTTTGATCATACACTAACTCTGAAGCCCAAAAATTATTTTCGCCCCACTGGTTTTTCATATCCTTAAATCCATCGGGGAAAACGTGATTGATCAGTTTCCAGTTTTTAAGATCGGTTGATTTATAAATGGTAAAATAAGGCGCCCATTCATTGGTGGTTGAAGTGGCATAATATACTTTTCCGACCCTGATGATAGAAGGGTCCGGATTATCGCCAGGTAAAGCAGGATTTAACAATAAAGAGGCGGTATGCTCCGTATTGAAGTGACCAGATTGCGTTTTTTTTAATCCGCAGGAAAAGAGGCAAAAGCTGATCAGCAAAACAATCAAACAAGTGACAAAAGGTCGAACCCTAAAATTATAAGGCTCTTTTGAGACCGAATTTTCTTGATTTGATATGCTTTTAATACCATTTAAAGATGGGTTAAAGAATGTAGATAACCGAAAATTGAGCATGTATATAAGGGGATAAATTGTCTTTTTGTTATTGCTTATTGGTCCGAAAATAAACAATTATATGGAGGGAGAAAGGCAGCTTTAATGGAGCGAGTATGCTTAAATGCATCATTTATCACTAGTAAAAGCCACATCATTTGTTCTTTTTTAGTATCTTTTTTGCTGTCTTTTTATTGCCTTAAATTATTGATTTTTAGGTTATTGATTTTATTTTTCTGCATGTTGGATTTACTTAGAGCAAACCGTTTTTAAACTGGATATTTTTGTACGTCTTTGTTTTTTAATCAGGTAAAATGAGACAAATCAACAATAAATTGAACATATTTTGCGAAGCCCATTGGCTTACTTTGGCAGAAGAACCAATTATAAATCCGTTAAGCATATTCATGCAAATATGATGGCCATTATCTTAATAGTTATAGAACGCACTGGTCTGTCTGGTTTTATTCAGGAGAGGCATCTGATCCGCCATCAAGACCAAAACTTAAAACACCTCAATAATTTATAATAATAAAATTCAATGAAAAACTACAGGCCAATTTACAAGCTGTTGCTAGGCATTTTTACCTTAAACGTAACGTATGCTCAAAATACATTGAGCAAAAGCGAAAAAAAAGAAGGCTTTAAACTGTTGTGGAATGGTAAGGATGCAACAGGATGGCGTGCCATATTCAAAGCGCAATTTCCAGCCAAAGGCTGGGAGATGAAAAACGGGATTTTAACCGTACTGGCATCAAACGGACAAGAGCAGGGTTCGGGAGGCGATATTGTTAGCCGTGATGAATTTTCAGCCTTTATCTTAAAGTTCGATTTCAAACTTAGCCCAGGTGCAAATAGTGGAATTAAATATTTTGTAACCGAAGAGGAAAAAACCAATCTATCAGGTATTGGCCTCGAATTTCAGGTATTGGATGATGAAAAACATCCGGATGCAAAACTCGGCAAAAACGGTAACCGTAAACTTGCTTCTCTGTACGATCTGATCCCGTCAAACAAAGCTGCTTCGGTAATTAAACCAATTGGCGAGTGGAACAGTGGCGAAGTGCGGGTTTATCCGAACAACCATGTAGAGCATTGGTTAAACGGCTTAAAAGTGGTGGAGTATGAGCGTGGTTCAGAAGATTTTAAAAAACTGGTAGCCGGAAGTAAATACAAAACATGGAAAAACTTTGGTGAGGCAAAAAAAGGCCATATCCTGATACAGGATCATGGCAACACGGTTTCTTACCGGAACATCAAAATTAAAACACTTTAACGACCAGAAATGATGGAAGAGTCGAGAAGAGACTTTATAAAAAAGGCCACAATTGCTGCGGCCGGTACCTATGTAGGTACCATCGGAATGTCTGCAAAGAGTTATGCGAATATTATCGGTGCCAACGATCGGGTTAGGGTTGGCGTAGTGGGGTTTTCTGACCGTTTCAAGGATACACTCTTTCCCTGCTTTTTAAACCACCATAAAGAACTGAACTTTGATATTGTTGCGCTTTCCGATCTTTGGAATTACCGTCGTACTTTAGGTGCTGAACATATCAAAAACAAAATCGGCCATGGCATCACCACCTGTAGAAACAATGATGAACTTTATGCCCTAAAAGATCTTGATGCAGTAATTATCAGTACGCCCGATTTTGCACATGCATTGCATGCCATTGAGGCGGTTAAAAATAAAAAGGATGTGTATTGCGAAAAACCTTTTGCCGAAACCATGGAAGATGCCCGTGCTGCTTTAAAAGCAGTAAGGTCTTCTAAACAGATTTTGCAGATCGGCTCACAGCGTCGTAGCGGACAAAATTACAAAGCAGCTGCCGATTTTATTAATGCTGGTAAGTTTGGTGATATTACCATGGTGGAACTCAGCTGGAATGTGAACCAGCCGGGCCGGTGGCGCCGTCCTGATCTGGTGGCGAAATTAAAAGAGGAAGATACGGATTGGAAACGCTTTTTATTGAACCGCCCATATGAGGCCTTTGATCCGAGGATTTACCTGGAGTATCGTCTTTTCTGGCCTTATTCATCTGGTATGCCAGGCCAATGGATGAGCCATCAGATTGATACCGTACATTGGTTTACGGGTTTGTCACATCCACGCAGCGTAACCGCCAATGGAGGCATCTATCAATGGAAAGACGGCCGACGCAATTGGGACACCACCACAGCCGTTTTCGATTACGGGCCATTTGATGACCTAACAAAAGGTTTCCAGGTGGTATTTAGTTCCAGGATGCACAATGGGGAGGAAAAACCTGCAGAGATTTATTATTCGAATGGAGGGGAACTTAACTTGATTACCAATACCATCTCACCGCGTGGTGGTTTAACTGAAAGGGCGGCAGCGGCCATGAAAATGAAAGCTAACCTGCTGCCTGAAATTAAACTTGCCGCCCCATCTGCTGCTGCTGCGTCGGCCAACACAGGTGCCGATATATTAAGCTCCAATCACATGCGCAACTGGCTGGAATGTATCCGCGACAGGAAAGAACCTAACGCCCCGGTAGAAGCAGGTTATCAGCATTCTATTGCAAATATCATGACAAATGCCGCGGTACGTACCGGCGGAAAGGCCACTTTTGATGCCACCCGCCAGGAAGTAATGGTAGAAGGAAAAGTTTTTAAATATTAACAGCCTCAAACAACAAAGTTCCAAGGTCTGTGTCTTCACAGACCTTATTAAACCATTTGTCTTTGGTTTTACCATGCCAGACATTTAAGGGACACATCAGCTTGTATATTTTTATATTTATTACCTGGTGCAATTGCATACAGAGATCTTTCCTCAACGCTATTGTTAAAAAGGCTTTTTATGTTATCACCACCTTTAGCACCTATGCTCACTAAGCAGCCAGGGTCTGTGTCCTCAGACCTTTCATACAAAGCTTTGTATTTTTAAGCTACTCATTTACGGTATTTTGTTGGTTTGTATCTTTACTCAGCGAATTCATATAGTCTTGTGGGGTTACTTTGAAATACTTCAGGAAATTTTTGTTAAATAAACTTTGAGAACTGTAACCGACCATTTTTGCAATTTCAAAAAAAGTAAATTCATTTTGGGCAATCAGTTTAGTTGCTTTTTTAAGACGGCTCACATCAATAAGCTCCTTTGGCGATAGGGACGAAATGGCTTTTATTTTGCGATAAAGGGTTGGTCGGCTCATGTGCATGTGTTCGGCTAACTGGTCGATATCCAGATAAGGATCCTGAATGTTCTTGCGCACATATTCATCCAGCCTTTTTAAAAAGGCCTCTTCAATTTTAGAGTTTGCTATCACACGTACATCCTCGAAAGGTGAACTGGCAAAATGGGCCTTTATTTTTAAACGGTTTTGAAGCAGGTTAGCTACCTGTACCCTTAATAGCTGTGGCGAAAATGGCTTTTTAATGTACAGGTCTGCACCCACTTCCAGTCCTTCAATATGAGCTTTATACGTATTTTTGGAGGTTAACAGGATAATGGGGATATGGCAATATGCTACATTGGATTTGATGAGCCTGCAAAGTTCGAATCCGTCAATACCGGGCATCATAATATCCGAAATAATCAGGTCAACGATTTCATTATCCAGAATTTTCTGTGCAAGCTCTCCGTTAAGGGCCAAATGCAGTTTATAACTGTTGCCAAATACCTGTGTTAAAAACTCAAGGATCTCTTCGTTGTCGTCAATAATTAAAATACTTTCCGTCATATCTATTTTATCTTTTTCCAACTACTCAATTTAAATTCAAATTTTTGGTGTATAGGTAAAATTAATTCAAAAACCACTTTATCCATATCACTTTCCAAAAGCCGTAGGGAACCGTTGTGCAGTTCTGCCAACGACTTTGCCAATGAGAGCCCGATACCTGTACCCGGTTTATCTTTACCGTATAACCTGAAAAACGGTTCGAAAATTTGCGAACGGTATTGCAGGGGAATTCCCTTGCCATCATTGGCGAAGGTAATGCTAAAGTGCTCATCGGTTTCGCCAGATATGCCCAGGCGCACCATGACCTGGCTTGTTCCATATTTGATGGCATTGGAGATTAAATTGTTGCAGATTTTGATCAGTGCTTCACGATCGGCAAATGCAATAATATGGGTTTTGGGCAGTTCGAGATCAAGTGAAATATTACTTTTCAGGGCTTCCTGTTGAAAAGCATTCACCTGTTCTTTTAAGAGGTGGTTAATATCGGTATTTACAAAGTTTAAGCCGAACTGGTGCATCTCGGTTTTGCGGAAATCCAGCAGTTGGTTGGTTAGTTTGGCCAGGCGGTTCGCATTTTTTTCAACCATCAGCAAACTGCTTTTCAAAGGCTGTTCCTGTGCATCTTCCAGCATCATTTCCACCGGACCTAAAATCAGTGTAAGCGGCGTTTGTATTTCATGGGCAATATTGGTGAAAAATTCGATCTTGGCCTGATAAATCTCTTTTTCCTTTTCGTGTTCGAACAGCTGTAATTTATTGAAGTTTTTCCGTTCAATATAGCGATGATAATAGCGGATGGCCAGAAAAAGGCCTGTGGCAATCATCAGCAGATAACAAATATAAGCCGTAGTGCTTTTCCAAAATGGCGGAAGGATTTGAATAAAAAGGCGACGCTCTTTGCCCGTCCAGCTGTCTACATTGCTTTTTGCCCTGACCAAAAAAGTATAATTACCAGGAGATAAATCTGTGAAATAAGCTTTTCGATTATTGTTGAGGTAAGTGGTAGCCTGATCTATACCTTTCATCATATATTCGTACCTGGTTACTTCAGGTGAAGAATAATTGAGCGCAGCAAATTCGATGCTAAAATTATTTTGATTATGGGCCAATACAATGGTATCGGTATAAGAAATGGATTTGCTCAGCGGACTATTTTCAACATTAGGGAGAACTTCCTTATTGTTAAGCTGAAAACCGGTTATAAAAGTAGGAGGGGCAGTGTCTTTGTGTTCAAAATCTTTAGGGTCAAAAGAAATCATTCCCCTTACCGATCCGAAATACATTCTGCCATTTGGTGCCTTATAGGCTGAACTGAAGTTAAACTGATTGGTAATCAGTCCATTTGATTTGGTGTAGATTTTGAATTTTTCGGTCCGCAGGTCGAAACAGATCAACCCTTTAACCGAGCTGATCCATAAATGTTTTGAGTCATCTTCTAAAGCCCGGAACAAGATGTTGGTAGGCAGTCCGTTTTCGGTTGTAAATTTTTTCAGTACTTTCCGGTCTGCACTCAACCTGATCAGGCCACCGCCTTCGGTTGTAAACCACATGGCATTATTGCTGTCTTCCATAATGCCACATACCGGAAAATTATGGATAACCTTATTATTCACCTCTTCGCCAAAAGAAATGTTGCCATGTTTACCCGTTTTTGGGTTAAAATAAAATGCCCCACGCGATACGCTGCCAGTCCAGATATAGCCAAACCGATCCTCCCAGATATCGTAGACATATGAATTTACGGGGATTTCTTTAACCCGTTTAAATGTTCTTTTCTTTTGATTAAAGATAAATAGCCCCGAACCCATATTATAGCCTGTACCCACATAAATAGTGTTATCTTTTGTGCGGCGGATCGAAAGTACAAAATCGCTCGTTTCCTCGTTTTCTTCACCGATGGTCTTAAAACGTTCAATTACTTTTCCCTTGTCCATATCCATAATTTCCAGGCCGTGTAAAAAAGGCCCCACCAGCAACTGATTTCCCAAAGCGAGCAGGCCGTGGATATTGGGGTACGATAAATTGCCTGCTTTGCCATTGGCTCTGTAATTGGTAAAAAGGCCGGTTTTTGGGTCGAATTTGTTAACACCCGTATCCTCAGTGCCGATCCACAAATTGCCTTTATCGTCAGGACAGATTTCCCTTACTGCATTGCCGGAAATAGAATTGGTACCCAACAGCGGATAATATTTTTCGAACCGTGCATTGTTTCTGGAGAAATAACCCAATCCCCCGAAATAAGTACCGGCCCACATGCCACCTTCATTGTCCTTACAAACCGTGTATACCGCATTGTCGGGTAAGGAATACGGATCTCCGGGCTGTTTACGCAGGTTAATATTCGTATTCGTGGCCAGGTTATAAAGGTAAATACCGGATTCTGTGGCAATCCAATATTCGTTTTTTTCACCGGGGGTGATATCGCGTACGTAAAGATCCGTATTGTCGCTGTTTTTGAGGATTAGCGATCTGATCAAGCCGGTTTTGGTATTGTAACTTTTCAGTCCCTGTTTAAAACATCCTACCAGGATATTATGGTTGTCTGTTGGATATATTTTGCTGATCGACCGGAGGTTTGCAGGTATGTATTCACTTATAATTCTTACCTTTTTTTTTGATCCATCCTTTGGGTTGTAAGTAACCAGTTCGCCATTATCATTGCCAACCAAAATGTTCCGATGTTCATCAATGGCAAGGCAGGCTGCACTTAGTTTTAAGTCTATGATCTTGTGATCTTGCTGTACATATTTAAAAAGTACCCTGTTCGCTAAAAAATAAAGGTTGTTTTCATGATCCACCAGAATAGTGTTGATGTACTTTTTAAAGTCGGTTTTTAGTGGTGTAAAAAGTTCTTTTACAGGGTCGTATTTAAAAATGCCACGGCCTGTGCCTATCCATAATATGCCGTTTTTATCTTCAGCAAGACTTACAATAATGTTGTTGCCAATATTTCCGAAGCGGCTTTTGTCATTTTTAAAGGTCTTGAAAGTATAGCCATCAAAGCGGTTTAAACCACCTCGGGTGCCTACCCAAATCATGCCCTTTTTATCCTGTATAACCGTATTAACCGAATTATGTGCCAAACCATCGTCGGCCTGGTATTGCCTGAAATAATGGGATTGCCCCTCGCAGGTAGCAACTGCAAAAAACAAATTCAATAACGAGAAAAATAATACAAAACGCATATTCAAGTTAATCTCAAATATATATAAATCCGATTGTGGTGTAATCTATGTTTAGGTGCCTTTTTAAAGGTTTTTGAATAAGCTGTTTATTAGTTATTGATTATCAGTTATTTGTGTGTTTTAGTGAATATGATTTGAGACATTTCGACAAAAAGATGAACAAATTTTAAAGCCATCATTTCTTTACTTTGAACTGCTTTAACCAAATTAATCACCTTACTGCAAATCATTCTGCCTGCTAACCAATCCTTTGCAGTTTTAACATTTATCTTATGAGAAATAACTTATTCATTCATCTGGCAACCGCCCTTGTTGTTTTAATAGCTTCCTGCCAGAAAGGTCCAGCAACCGAAGGTGCTGATGGAAGCAAAATCGGAAAACTATCTGCCTTAAATGTAATCGCCGCTGCGCCACCATTGGGTACTTTGATTGATGGGGCAATATACCGCATCCGTGGAAATTCGTCATTACCTGATGGCCCGGTGGTAGAAGTTACCGGTAATTCAACGGCAGAAAATGCTGCTATACAGCAATGGTCGTGGTTTCCGAACAATGGCCAAAAATGGAAGCTGGTGAAAACGGATGCCACTTATTACAAACTGGTTAATATGACCAGCAATAAATGCCTCAAATCGCCATCGGCTACATCAGGCGATATTTTGCAACAAGGTACCGATGATGGCAGCGATGCACAACAATGGGCTATTAATTATACCGGCAGTAATAATATATATACCCTTACCAATAAGGCTACCGGTATGAAAATGGCCGTTGACCCCGAAGGTAGTACGCCAGGTGCTAAAATCAGGCAGAAAACGACCTTAACCGGTACACAGGGAATGTTTAATTTTCATGATACTAATTTCCAGAATCCACTGATTAATGCAAGCCGGGCCGATCCATATGTTGCTCAAAAGGATGGTTATTATTACTTTATGTACACCCGTGGGAGTAATATCGGCTTGAGGAAAACAAAAACAATGTCTTTACTTTCTACGGCAGCTGAAACAGTGGTGTGGACTCCTCCTGCAGGTGCAGCTTATTCTTCCAATATCTGGGCGCCAGAATTGCATTTCCTTTCCGGTAAATGGTACCTCTACTTTGCCGCGAATGATGAAGGCGACGTTACCCACCGGATGTATGTGCTCGAAAATTCCAATACCGATCCTACTACAGGTACCTGGACATTTAAAGGTAAAATCAGTGATCCCAGCGATCAATGGGCGATTGACGGATCGGTTTTAACCGTTGGATCTGCAAACTATTTCATTTGGTCGGGATGGGAGAATGTAGCCACCAAATACAAACAATACATTTATATTGCTCAGATGTCTAACCCATGGACAATAAGTAGCGACAGGGTAAAAATATCCTCGCCCACCAATAACTGGGAAAAATATGAACCCAGCGGCTCTTTAGGGGCGGGTGTTAACGAAGGCCCTATTATGCTCAGAAAAGATGCCAGCAGTCCGGTATTTATTATATATTCTGCCAGCCGCTACAGCAGCGATAATTATTGTTTGGCGCAGATTCAGCTGAAAGATGGGGGCGACCCGATGGTAGCAGCCGATTGGATCAATAAAAAACAGGTATTTGTTAAAAGCGATGCAAATGGGGTTTATGGTCCTGGCCACAATGGTTTTTTTACCAGTAGTTATACCGATCCGAATGGCGTGTTGCATAGCGAAAACTGGTTTATTTACCATGCCCGTAGCATAGCCAATACCAGCAATGGATCAAGAACACCAAGGATGCAAAAACTGACCTGGAATGCAGATGGCTCACCAAATTTCGGAACGGCTACGGCCACTGGCGTGAATATTCCTGTACCAGTGGGCGAATAATGCGATCCCGGCTATTTACAGGTGTTTAATGTGCTCAACCATTCATACCATTTTGAGATAAAACGACAAAGGAATGAACATTTTTTGTAAACAGCATTTTTTTACTTTGATACCTGAAAACCAGATATAACAACCTGCATCACCGCTTTGTTCAATCCGCTAAGCCAGTAATGCCCATTTACCTGGTTTAGCGTATTCAATCATTTAACCAAATATGAAGTATAGCATTCTACCAAAAAGAATTATAGCCACAACTTTTTTGCTGCTCGCGATGTTGGCCATTTCCACAACACTAAGCGCCAGCAATAATGTAAAGGCAGGGATGGTGCCGGATAAAAAAGCTGCAATTGCCACTCTCGGGCAAGCCGATATCAGCATCACCGGTAAGGTGACAGACGAAAAAACAAAATCACCGATTCCAGGGGTTTCAGTTAAGGTAAAAAATGGCACCGCTACTGCTGTTACAGATGAGAACGGGATATATAAAATCAGTGTACCCGATGCCCAAACGGTGCTTTTATTTTCTTATATCGGTTACGATGTACAGGAAATAACAGTAGGTAACCTGAAGAACATCAATGTAGTGCTAAAATCTTCACAGGCCAATCTGGATGAAGTGGTGGTAGTAGGTTATGGCACACAGAAAAAAGCAGATGTGACCGGATCGGTGGTGAGGGCAAATCTCGATGATTTTAGGAATTCACCTACCACTAACGTGGCAAATCTTTTGCAGGGAACGGTGCCGGGGTTAAATGTGGGGCAGGTAAACCGTGCGGGTGCCACACCAGGCATCAGCATTAGGGGGCAAAATACATTGGGAGGTAACCAGAATGTATTGATTATCTTAGATGGAGTACAATATAATGGTTCATTAACTTCTATTAATCCGGATGATATTGCTTCGATTGATATTTTAAAAGATGCAAGTGCTACGGCGGTTTATGGTGCACAGGCCGCAAATGGGGTAATCCTCATCACCAGTAGAAAAGGTGCCATCGGCCGGACCAGAATTTCTTTTTCTTCCCAGTACGCAACCCAAAAGCCGAATATAAACCTCAGATCAATGGCAAGGGATGAATATTTAGACCATATTAAATATCTGTACTATGATGAGGCTTTTCTTGCACCCGATTTTACCAAACCTAATCCTGCATTTAATCTGGTAAGTAAGGTAGATGCTTCCATGAAGGATGCGCAGGGCAATCTGTTACCAAATGATTTCAGCTGGTATGACGAAGCGACTAAAACGGGTTCAATAGTGGATAATCAACTGAGTGTATCAGGCGGAACAGATAAAATTAACTACCTGTTATCAGGAAGTTTAACCCGGAATTCAGGTTTTATCAAAAACGATGTTTTCAAAAGGAAAACCATCAGGGCAAATATCGAAACTAAAGCAACAGACTGGCTTACCATTGGCCTGCAATCGTTTGGTACTTTTGTAAATGAAGACGGGGTAGAGCCAAATTTTGTCGATATTAATTTGATGTCTCCCCTAATTCTGCCCTGGGATAATAATGGTAACCTGAAAATCAATCCCTTCAATACCAACGTAACTAATCCCTTGCTTAACTATCAGGCTAAAGATTACGATCGCCACAATTATTTCTTTGCCAATGTTTATGGTAATGTGCAGCTGCCCGTTAGAGGTCTTAGTTATAAAATTAGCTTTGGAAACAATTACCGTCTCGATTTTAAAAACATATCGAACATGTACGATGCCAACCTTACCGGGCAGGCCTCGAAAGAGAATACCACCTATTATGATTATACCTTTGATAATCTTTTAACGTATAATAAAGCAATTGGTAAACACAGTTTTACAGGGACGTTGCTTTACGGTGCAATCGCGCGCGATAACAGCTATACCAGGGCTTATTCAACAGGTTTTTCAAGGTTAACCCTGGGTTATGATAACCTGCAGCAGGGCACCAATCGTTTTGCTATATCCAATGCATGGAAGGAAACCCTGAACTACCAGATGTTCCGCCTTAATTATAATTACGATAGCAAATACCTGTTTACGGGTACCATTAGGAGAGATGGATTTTCAGGTTTTGCAGAAAACAACAAATACGGTATTTTTCCGTCAGTATCTGCTGGTTGGTATATTTCGAAAGAACCATTTTTTAAAGTTAACTGGGTAGATAACCTGAAACTAAGGGTAGGATATGGCGTTGCAGGAAATCAAACTACAAGATATTCATCGCTCGCCAATGTAGGCGTAAGTGCTTCATATGTTTTTGGTGATGGCGGTTCCACACAATTTGGCCAGCAGGTTAATTCTTTATCTAATCCAGATTTAAAGTGGGAGCGCACCACAGGTGCCAACTTAGGACTGGAGTTTACCTTGCTTAAAAGTAGGTTGTCAGGTGTAATCGAATATTATGATACCAAAACAACTGATCTCCTTTATTCTGTAAATATTCCTGTCGTTACCGGTTTCGGAAACATCCTCACCAATATCGGGCAATTGAATAATAAAGGTATTGAGCTTTCCCTGAACTCCAAAAACATCAATAGTGGTGAATTTAAATGGACATCTTCGTTAAATTTTGCCAGGAATGTAAATAAAGTGGTTAAGCTATTGGGTGATCTTAATGGCGACGGGGTTGAAGATGACCTTCCACAGAGTGGCCTTTTTATCGGCCAGCCTACCGCTGTAATTTACGATTATCAGGTGAACGGAATCTGGCAAATAGGCGAAAAAATTCCAACAGGTTATTCACCAGGTACCTATCGGATAGTAGATCAAAACGGTGACGGCGTAATTAATGCGAGCGATAGGGCGATACTCGGATCATCAGCGCCAGCCTACAGAATCAGTTTGCTGAACAATTTTCAGTACAAGAACTTTACCTTGAGCATATTCTTAAATTCAGTTCAGGGCGGAGATAAATCATACCTTTCCGGCAATACCGCGCGGCTGATCAGAGATGACAATTCCATCAGGAACAATTACCTCAGTGGTATCGATTTCTGGTCACCAGATAACCCCGATGGCAAGTATCCCCGTTCTATTGTTTCTGCAACCTTAAACCCGCCACTTTTTCAGAACCGCAGTTTTGTAAGGCTACAGGATGTTTCTCTTTCTTATAAATTCAGCGGTAAACTGATTGAACGCATGAAACTGCAGAACCTGAATGTATTTATAAGTGGAAGAAACCTGGCTACCTGGACCAAGTGGGACGGTTGGGATCCGGAAACCAACCAGGGATTGACCAATGACGGGAGGCCTGTATTTAAAGGCTATTCTTTAGGTCTCAATGTTACATTTTAAATAAAAAGCGATGAAAAAGATAACCTTTACGATTATAGCTGCTGCCCTCATCATGACGTTTTTTGCCTGCAAAAAATCTTTTTTGGACGAAAAACCACTGGATTTTCTTAGCACCTCAAATGCCTACAATAATGTTAAGGATTTTGATGCTGCCGTAAACAATTTATATAGCAGGGTAAGAAGCGAGTTTTATAACAGCGGCGAGCAACGGCCTTTCGATTATGTGTTTGGTTGCGACCTTGTTTTTGATGGTCAACCGGCTACTACCAGGCATACCAATATGGTTGCAGCTTATTCTCCGCTAAGCACCGAAATTCCTTTAATTCATTGGACATCTCTTTATAAAATTATTGCGGAATCAAACACCATTATCGATCGGATTCCGGCTTCGGCCTTGTCTCCTGCAGATAAAACCCTAATGGAAGCTAAAGCCAAATTTTTCAGGGGCCTAGCTTTCCGTACCCTTACTTATTTGTATGGCGGCGTGCCATTAAACACCACTGAGGTGGTATCGCCTAAAACAGATTATGTAAGGGCACCGAAAGCTGCGGTGTTGGAGCAAGCAATAAGCGACCTTAAATTTGCTTCAGGCAACCTGCCTGCCATCAACGTGGTGCAGGATGGAGAAATTAATAATCTTGCTGCCTATCATCTCTTGTCAGAAGTTTACCTGGCGGCCGGGCAGTTTCAAAATGCGGTGGACGCAGCTTCTACTGTAATCACTAACCCCAATGTTGGCCTGATGACGGCCAGGTTTGGGGTGAAAGCGTCAGATGCTACAAAAAATGTATATTGGGATCTTTTTCAGCGTGGTAACCAAAACCGGAAAAATGGAACCAACCGGGAGAGCCTTTGGGTAATCCAGTTTGAAACCGATGTACCTGGCGGTGGGGCAGTTTCCACAGGAATTGGTGGCTCTTACCAGATGGAGCGGCATTTTTCACCACAGTTTCTCACTTTCAGGCTTGCCGGAAGCAGTATCCAGCCATTTTTATACCCCATCAGCGATTATAGCGGTGGTAGGGGAATCGGTTGGGCAATACCTACCAAATATTTTTCGGATGTAATCTGGCAGAGTGATTTTAACAAAGACCTTCGGAACGCACCATTCAACTTTGTTCGCGAGTTTAAGGTAACCAATCCGGCACATCCGCGCTTTGGGCAAACCATATCCACCATCAACCCGCCTGCGGGCATTACGGTGCCGCGGAGAGATTTTTACGCTTTTCAATCAAAAGTAACCACACCCGGCGACCATCCTGACGGGATGTTTCAGGATAAATCACAGTTGCTGCTTAAGGCGAGTGCAGGTGGAACCTATGCCGATCAGTACATGTTCAGGTTGGCAGAAACTTATTTGCTCAGGGCCGAAGCCTATATAGGTTTGAGCCAGCTGGATAAAGCTGCAGCCGATATAAACGTGGTGCGCGCCAGATCAAATGCATCTCCGGTATTGCCAGCGAACGTGAACATTGATTATATTTTAGACGAACGGATGCGTGAGCTGGGTTCGGAAGAAAAAAGAAGGATCACCTTGATGAGGCTTGGTCTGGTTTACGATCGTGTAAAGAAATGTAATCCTTATTATAACGATGTGCTTACAACTTATAACCTATGGCCTATTCCTGCTTCAGAAATTGAGCGTAATAATGGGGCAAGACTCGAACAGAACCCTGGCTACTAATAGCCGGTTTACATGCAAAACGTGAAGCTGAAAAAATGAAAAAAGCAGTTGAAAAAACACAAGTCCTGGTTGATTTATTTGGTTATGGCATTGTTGAATTGAAAATAACCTATTGGCTTGAATTTTTCAGTTTACCAACCAGGGCCTATAGTATCGAATGCCACATTGTTCATTTTGATGCTACTCTGCATTCCTGGCTTTATTCACCTGATTTTAAATTTGTTTTTTCTGAAATTGAAGGAGGTAAAGGCCATGCAGTCTGCTTTGCCGGTGAAAGATCAAAAAAGAATATTTATTATCAGACCATGCTGAACGTGGTAGCTGACTATATTTTTTTGAAAGAAAAAATTTTCCACTAAAGAACGATGACCAAATTATAAATGTATATGTGTAGAAAATCAATTGCCTTATTTTTACTCCTAATTACCAGTAAATTCTTATTTGCCCAGAACAACCTGTTAAAAGATTTTCCGGAAGGTTTTGGACCAAAGGAAGTAGGGAAACGCTTAGCGTACCGCTTTCCTGACCGAAAACATATGCTCCATGCGGGCAAATGGATCAGCTATCCTGAAACCTTTAATTGGACAGGGGCGCTTAGATATGCCAAACTAACAAAAGATAAAAAGCTCCTATCACTTTTGGAAGAAAGGTTTGAGAAACTTACTTCGCAGGAAAGACAGCTGTTACCGATTATGAACCATGTTGATTTAAATATGTTTGGTAGTCTGCCATTGGAACTCTATCAGATTACTAAAGACAAACGTTATTTCGACCTGGGTATGCCTTATGCAGATACGCAATGGACGCTTCCGCCTAATGCTGATCAAAAGCAGAAAGAATGGGCAGATAAAGGCTTTTCCTGGCAAACGCGCCTATGGATCGATGATATGTATATGATTACCATTGTGCAGGCTCAGGCCTATAAAGCCACCGGCGACCGGAAATACATTGATCGTGCCGCCCGTGAAATGGTACTTTATCTGGATGAACTACAGCGCCCGAACGGCCTTTTTTACCATGCACCCGATGTGCCTTTTTACTGGGGGCGTGGCAATGGCTGGATGGCTGCAGGCATGACTGAACTATTGCGTTTGCTGCCAAAGGACAATAAAGACCGCCCGCGGATTTTGAAAGGTTATGAAACGATGATGAAAAGTTTGAAAGATTACCAAAGGCCAAGCGGTATGTGGAACCAGTTAATTGATGAGCCCGATTGTTGGGCCGAAACATCTGGATCAGCCATGTTTACCTATGCGCTGATTAGCGGAGTGAAACAGGGGTGGCTGGATAAGCAGGAATATGCACCGGTGGCCCGTAAAGCCTGGTTGGCATTGGTACCTTACATCAATGATAAGGGGGATGTTGCGGAAGTATGTGTAGGTACAAACAAGAAAAATGATAAACAATATTATTATGACCGCCCGAGAAACGTGGGCGATTCGCACGGGCAGTCGCCATACTTGTGGTGTACGTTTGCCCTATTGGAAAAGTAAAGTTTTGTGTGCTGTATTTGGTACTACGCAGCCTCCTCTCATAGGGCTGGTTGGCACACATTTCGATAATCCTGGAGCATGGTCTCCAGGTTATCATTATTATTTTAGCGCATTTTAATCTGTCGAAATTAAATAAATGGGGGCCAGCGCTATTGTCTTAATGCATGATTTATCCCATTCTTCCCATCATCATTTCCAGCTCCTCCACCTTCAAATCAGTAAGATGAATTTATAATATGGCATGCCGTTCAGATTTGCAGGTTGGGCAATTAACTGTTACTATTTAAAGTTCCTGGCTGGAGGGAATACCGTTCCATCTGCCTGCTCTCTTTTCTGTGTACGTTTGTTCTCTGCGGGGTAAGGCATACGTTCGTCTGACCTTGAAAGCGTTAATAAAGGGAGTTCTTCCTGCCCTGTATCGGTGAGCCCTTTAAATAGCTTGGTCAGGTCAAAACAGCGCTTAACAATCACATGCACCACCTCACCCTCGCGTTGTAGTTTTCCTTCTACCATCAGCAGTCTTGCGCCCAGTATTTCCTTTCGGTACTTTTCAAAAAGATGTTGGAAAACAACCAGGTTTGCTACTCCTGTTTCATCTTCGACCGTGATAAAGCAGACTCCGCCGGCAGTCCCGGGCCGCTGGCGTACCAGCACCAGCCCTGCAACTTTTACCAATCTACCATCCCATGATGCTGCGGCTTCTTTTGTAGAAAGGATATTAAGCAAACTCAGCTTTTCTCGTACAAAACTCACAGGATGTGCTTTGAGCGATAGTGCGGTAGTGGCATAATCATGTACTACATGTTCAGATTTACGCATCAATGGAAGTGATAACTGTGGCTCTTTTTCACTTTCAGAAGCTTGTTTTTCAAATAAGGCAACAGGTCGGTCTGCCAGTGCCGAAACCTCCCAAAGGGCCTTTCTTCTGTCCATTCCCAACGAACGGAAGGCATCGGCATCAGCCAAAATTTCCAGCGTGTGTTGTGATACTCCGGCATCCATAAGCTCATGTATCATTTTATAAGAATTCGTTCTTCCTTTAACAAGTAATTCCACTTCTTCTGTGGCAATGCCCTTGATCTGGCGAAAGCCCAGGCGAATGGCATGATATTTTCCGGTTTTTTCCTCCAAGATATTGTCCCAATCCGAATAGTTAATATCTATCTCACGTACCTCCACGCCATGGTTTCTGGCATCGATTACAATCTGTGCTGGCTGGTAAAAGCCCATTGGCATACTGTTGAGCAGTGCCGCTGCAAAAACATCCGGATAATAATATTTCAGCCAGCAAGACACATAAACCAATAGCGCAAAGCTCGCGGCATGGCTCTCCGGGAAACCATAACTTCCAAAACCCTCCAGCTGTTTGAAGATGCGTTTGGCAAAATCCTCATTATAGCCGCGTTCCAACATCCCGTTGATGAGTTTTTTTTCAAACTGGTTTACGAGACCTTTAAATTTGAAAGTGGCCATGCTGCGCCTTAAAGCATCTGCCTCTGCCGGTGAAAAACCTGCCGCGACTATGGCAATTTTCATCGCCTGCTCCTGGAACAAAGGAACACCTTTCGTTCTTTTTAATATTTCTTCCAATTCTGGCGAAGGGTAATCAACGGTCTCCTCATCATTTCTTCTTCTTAGATAGGGGTGTACCATGTCTCCCTGAATAGGTCCTGGGCGTACAATCGCCACCTCGATCACCAGGTCATAAAAACACTTAGGGCGTAAACGTGGTAACATCGACTGCTGTGCACGGCTTTCGATCTGAAACACGCCTATGGTATCTGCATTGCTGATCATCTCATATACCTTAGGATCTTCGTATTCGTTGATATTGGCCAGGGTTAAATCAAGGTTGTAATGCTTTTTAGCCAGCTCAAATCCTTTCCGGATACAGGTGAGCATGCCCAATCCCAGCACATCAATTTTCAGAAAGCCCAATGCATCAATATCGTCTTTGTTCCATTCTATATTGGTGCGGTCTGCCATACGTGCATTTATGATCGGGCAGAGGTCAGTCAGTTTTCCTTGTGTAATCACAAATCCACCGGTATGCTGGCCCAGCTGGCGGGGAAAACCCATCATTTGCCCGGTGAGCTGCAATACCTTTTTTAAAAGCGGATCCTTTGGATTGAGTCCCGCTTCCAATATCCGCGCTTCTTCAAACCATTCGTCGGTAAATTCCCAGATTGCCCCGGATAATTTAGCCAGGGTATCTACCGAAAGTCCCATGGCCTTACCCACATCACGTATCGCACCTTTTTGATGCTGCTGGGTTACGGTAGCCACTATGGCTGCCCGGTCGCGGCCGTATTTCTGATAAATATACTGGATCACTTCTTCCCTGCGTTCATGTTCAAAATCCACATCTATATCCGGCGGTTCATTTCTGGCCGAAGAGATAAAGCGCTCAAATAGAAGGTCGAACTTGGTGGGATTAACCGAAGTAATGCCCAGGCAATAGCACACCGTAGAATTGGCTGCAGATCCGCGGCCCTGACATAGAATACCCTTTGAACGCGCAAACCTGACAATATCATATACCGTAAGAAAATAGGAAGCATAGTTCATTTCTTCCATAAATTTAAGTTCATACCGAATGTTGCTTGCAATTTTTTCGGGGATTTTTTCGCCAAACATCTCTTTAGCACCTTTCCAGGAATAATAGCTAAGTTCCTCCTGCGGCGATCTTCCATCCGTAGTAACTTCTTCCGGATACACATATTCTAAACTGTCAAGTGAAAACTGGCAGGACTCAGCCAATAAAATACTGTTATTTATGGCCTGAGGATACTGCCTGAAAAGCCTCATCATTTCTGCCTGATCCTTTAAATGCCGCTCTGCATTTTGATGGAGCAAAAATCCGGCATTCTGGACCGTGCATTTTTCACGCGTACAGGTTAGGATATCCTGCAATTCACGGCGGTCGGGATGATGGTAATGTACATCGTTAGTGGCAATGAGCGGGATATCCAACATTTCTGATAACTGGTTTAGCCTGAACAGTCTTTTGTGGTCATCTCCGGTATAACCCATTGTTGCAGCTAAAAACAGATTTTCGCCTAGTTTGTATTTAAAACCTGCGAGTTGCGCTTTAAAATTCTCGTGATAATCAAAAATGGAATTTATTTCACCTGGGGGAATTACAATAAACTTTATTCCCTTACTGTATTCAAACACATCAGCCTGATAAAGATGGCAGCTACCTTTTTCTGTCCGGCTATTGCCCAGGCTAAGCAGAGCAGAAAGGCGGCAATAGGCTGCTCTATCTGTTGGATAAGCCAATAACGACGGGCCATCCAGTATATCTAACCTGCAGGCTGGGATCAATTTGATAGTATGGTTTCTGGCCGCTACATGTGCACGTACAATTCCTGCCAGGGTATTGCGGTCGGTAATGGCCAGCTTGCGGTAACCCATGGCTGCCGCCTGATCAATCAGTTCTTCCGGGTGTGAAGCTCCCCTAAGAAAACTAAAATTACTGGTTACCTGAAGTTCTATATATTCCATTTCACTAAGCAAAAAAACCGTGTATAAACCATTCAGAGGCTTTCTCTGCACTATAATGTCCGGACCTAAAGAGCCAGTAACGTTTTCCCTCTGCATCTTCCAACTGGTAATAGTCCCGGTGTTCACCTTCCTCCAGCCACCATTCACGTTCAATGCGCTCTGGCCCGTCTGCCTTTTTTACCTGATGGGTAACGCCCTGATAACGAAACAGCATGGGTGGATAATCAGGAATAGGGGCAGTAACCTGTACAGGCTCTGGTACCTTAAGGAGCTGTACCGGGCGCAAACGATCAGTACGCCAGGGTAAAGAAAGCGGCTCAATAAGTGAATCTACTTTTTTGATGGATCGTTCCGGCCAGTGATGTGGCTGTGGCAGATAACGTTGAATGACCTGGGTACCCAGTTTTCCTGCCAACCTATCCAAAAGTTCAATGACTTTTTGGTTGCCCATACTTTTTTCTGTTATCCATAAAGTTTCCTGACCTGGATCCAGCTGATCAAACCTATCCGCATCCATGGTGAAAAGATCAATACCCATTTTGGGTTCGATGTTATCGATCTGGAGTGAAAACAACTTGAAAAGGTGGCCCGTATTGATACTTGGGCTATTGGTGCCAATTCGGGTTTTGATAATATGGCCATCTATCCGATAGCTTTGCAATAGTGCCGAACGAAGTCCCACTCCATCTCTTTGCATACTGGCGCAGAGTTGCGATAGCAGTTTTTCTATGGCAATTTCAATGCCTTTTCTCGTTCTGATCGGCTCCATACTGGCCAATCTTTCGCTATAAACTTCGGGTACCGTAATTGGTGAAAAAAATTCTTCTTTTTGCCCTAATACCTGCTCGATTCTTTCCATACTTTCTTCTCCAATCCTTCGGCGCAGTACCGATCGGGGCATGGAAATAAAGCTGCCGATCGTCTTTAATCCAAGCTTAATCAGCTTTTGACTGGCCATTGGCGAAATGCGGAGCGCCATTGGCGGCAGAGGCAGAAGTGCATTCAACTCTTCACCACTTTTGATGATGGGCGAAACCCTTCCATAACGGGATACTGCCCAGGATGTACCCATGGTATCTGAAATGGCAGCCCTTACGGCATAACCCAGCCCACGTAAGCGGTTGACGATTTCGCGCAGATATGCTTTTTCACCTCCCCACAGATGAGCACAGCCGCTGATATCCAAAATCAGGCCCTGGTCTTCTTCCACAGCCACCAATGGTGTATAACGGATGCACCACCTGCCAAGTGCGGCCAATAGTTTTTTGGATTTGTGGCATTGGTTTTCAATGACTTCCAAATCAGGAGCAATCGCCTTGGCATCAGCCAGCGGCATTCCTAAATGGATACCGAGCAAAGTAGCTTCTTTACTGGCAGCAGTAATCACCATTCGGTTACCAGTCTTATCTGAAAAAACAAGCGGCAAATCCTTTAGTGCTGGCCGCTTAATGCGGATCCAGTCGGTAAGCATCGTAGAAAACCATATAGACATATATCTTTTTTGCATCACACCGCCCTCCTGATTTTCAGATCGTTAAATGATACTTGTTTTATTGGTTTAAAAACTCCGGCTGCATATTCGATCATCCAGTTGCCTGGTATTCCGTTTTTAACCTTAAGCAGTTCAACTTGCCACCTGGCAAAGCCTAGTCCGGGTAATTCATCAATGGCCCCACTTGGGATAGCCGATATGCGCCACCTGGCTGCCGCCAGGGTAGAAGTAAGCTTTTCAGCATTTTTTCGGATTACAAAAGCGGTAACCCTGCTTTTTTCGATCACCAGCTGGAGCCTTCTGCTTTGCGCAAAACTGATCTCATCCAGTTCGGTTACCACAGCGGCCAGGCTTTCACACTTTAGGGCTTCCTCGCTGGCCCATAATACATCCCTTTCGCTTTGCAGGTCAATAAAAATGATACGATCTGGCGATAGGCCATAAGTAATGAGCGAAGGTGGGAAGATTTTGCGTTGCGTACTGATCCACAGGCAAAGGCCTCCCTTTTTCATCAGGGCAGCAAGCAGGATGGAGATAAAGCCACCACTTGCCGCTGCATCTTCCAGGTTTGTTGCTAAAAATTCGTGCAGGGCAGCCAATGGAAATACATTACCCGGGAAAGCGTTAGAAATTATGCCCAGTCCGAAGTCTATTGCATGAGCATTCCCTTCAGGCTTAAAACCCTGAAGTTGCAGGATCTGTTCCTGAAGTTTGCCAATAATATCCTTTTTAACACTCGCCATATCCTTTTGCTAATCATATAGAGAAGATCCCGATACCACCCACGCAAAAATAATACTAAAAATATTAGTATACTTAAATTGTGGACAAATTTATTCAAAGTTGATTTTAGATAACGATAGCAGGCCTTTGCAATATAAAAATGTTAATAAATACTAATTTAATTAGTAAATTTAATTATATTTGATCTTTGAAAAATAAAAAAGGATCGTTTTTATGACGGAGTTGGAATATTTTTTTGAGGGTAAAGATGGAATATCAGAAGTTTATCAGCTGATCCGCTTTGGAGCAGGGGAGCCCTGGAAGATTGTGCTGGATGGTGAATTAATTGGCAGTATGGAAAAATGGCAAGGAACCTGGAGGCAACAGAGCGGTGATGAGCTGAACGAAGATCTTCTGATTAGTTTGGCGAGACATATTGATGCACAGTATTTTAACTGCCTTCCACAGGAGATCTGTTCGCGTTGGCCAAATCTGGTTGAAAAGGTGGTGTTAAGATCTGATACTGCTTATATGATCATCTGCAAAGAGGGGATTAGTTTTAAAAGCTTTCAACGCATATTTTCAAAGTTTGTGCCAGACCTGCTCAAGGATGAGTGGCCGGTAAACTTCCAGGTATTCAACTATGATTTTTCGGATGATTTTTCATTGTGTGCCAGGCCACTGGTTTATAAAAAAGAATCATTTGGATGGGAAGAGGTGAACAGGTAATGGAACAATTGACTCTTTTTGCACCTGGCGGACAATCTGCAGGACTACCCGCAGATGTGCTCGAATATCGTGCAGGTTTTATTAATCAGGAACAAAGCGATCTGTTGCTGACATCACTTGTTGAAAACACCCCCTGGCAGCAAAGGCTTGTAAAAATGTACGATCGGGAAATACTTACACCGAGGCTTACGGCCTGGTATGGGGATGTTGCCGGTATTGACTATGGCGCCCTTGGCAAATCCACGCCAATAGAATGGACAACATTACTATTGGAACTTAAAAAATCGGTAGAATCCATTTCTGGAATAATCTTTAATAGTGTATTGCTCAATTACTATCGTGATGGCAATGATTCGGTGGCCTGGCATAGTGATAAGGAAACGGTAATGGGATCGCACCCGGTTATTGCCTCAGTGTCCTTTGGCGCAGTGAGGAGTTTTGATATCAGAAAGAAAGAAAATCACCGCGAGAAATATGCTGTCAGGCTGGAACATGGATCTCTTTTAATCATGAAAGGTGATTTGCAGGCCAAATGGGAACACCGGATTGCCAAGACTACTCAACATATTGGGCCAAGGGTAAACCTAACCTTTAGGCGGATTATCAATCCAACTGTTTGATATGATTATATAGGTATTGAAGTTTGGAGATTTAAACAACCAAATTTGTATGTTCGATGTTATTGCTTATATCCAGAGCCTTAACATAGTGCCCGGACAAGATATTTGAACTTTAAAATACCTGAAATTATAGGATCAAAACAGACCAATTTAGCTATGCCACAACATTTACCATCAAAAAATATAGAAGCTACAAAACGTGTGCTGCCGATGATCTTGGCTACTGCTATTTTTATGCAGATGCTGGATTCGACGATACTCAACACATCGCTGCCCGCTATTGCAAAAGATCTCCATCAATCTCCATTGAATATGCAAAACGCCATTATCGGTTATGTATTAACACTCGCAGTGTTTATGCCGGTAAGTGGTTTCCTGTCTGATAAATTTGGAACCAAGAGGGTTTTTATTTTGTCATTAATACTTTTCAGTGCGGGATCTCTTTTCTGTTCGCTCTCCGGAAATCTGACTCAACTGGTCATTTCAAGAATAATACAGGGGGTAGGAGGAAGTCTGATGACACCGGTTGGTAAATTAGCGCTGGTAAAGAGTTTTTCAAAGAAAGATTTATTGAAAGCGATGAATTTTGCCATTATACCTGCGCTCATTGGGCCGGTTCTAGGTCCGCTTGTTGGAGGGTATATGGTAGACTACCTATCGTGGCACTGGATATTTTTGATTAATATCCCGATGGGCGTTTTGGGTATTGTGCTCAGCTTGCGTTACATGCCTGATTATCGATCTGATGTAATTGATTTTGACTTACGCGGTTTTCTGATATTTGCTGCTGCATCCTTGTTGCTCTCCATTTCGCTTGAACTTCTGGGAGATGAGGTTTACACTACACCCGCCCTGGCTATTTTATCACTTGGTGTATTGATGCTTTATTTCTATTATCGACATGCCGTAACAGACAATAATCCTATTTTTCCACTTAATTTATTTCAGGTGAGGACATTTAGGGTAGGTATACTTGGTAACCTTGCCACCCGGTTCGGCATCAGTGCAATACCGCTGTTGTTACCCATGATGATCCAGATTGCTTATGGCCAATCTGCAGTAGTTTCGGGCTGGATTATTGCTCCAATGGCACTTACCGCTATTCTTGCAAAATCGCAGGTCATAAAAATTTTGAACAGGTTTGGTTACAGAACCACCTTAATGGCCAATACTTTTATCATCGGGTGTTTGATCTGCACGATGGCGATACCTGCCATTAGTTCGTCCATTTATTATTATGTACCAATCATTGTGGTGATGGGCTTTTTTAACTCCATTCAATTTACGGCTATGAACACCATTTCTATTGCTGATCTGCGCGAGTATCATACCAGTAGTGGCAATTCTTTAATCTCTGTTAATCAGCAACTGGCAATCGGCTTTGGGGTTGCCTTCGGATTGATTATTTTAAAAATATTTCGGGGAGATGTTAAACTTATCCATGATGATATACACAACGCATTCAGGTATACCTTTCTTGTAGTGGGTGTGCTTACGATACTATCAGGCCTTGTATTTAGACGGTTACATTTTAAAGATGGTGAAAATTTAAAGTAAGCGAATTTAATATAGTTTCTTTTTTTTAAATGAGCTTTTATCTGGCAGATGATTATTTCAGTTCATAAATTATTTTACTGATTTTGCTTTTATAAGTTTACCTGTTGATTCATTAATGTATGCAACTAGCTTTGGTGTCTCAGAAAATTCTTTAAATTCTGGCAAACACGCGCTGGCAGCAAATTTGATAAAGGAAAATTCACGCGCTTATTCAGGTTTTACAAATCCTTAGCTTAATACCATTTTAACATCAACCTCAATTACGTCCTTCAGTCCCCATTTATAAAGTTCGCTGATAGAAGGCTCTAATTTTTCCCCTTTGATCGGTTAAAGTATATTCTACTGTTGGCGGCACGGTTGCAAAAAAGGTTCTGGTAACAATTCCATTTACTTCCATATTTTCAGTTCCTTTACCACATCCTTGTGTTTGATTTTTGGTATCATCTACTTTAATTCACTGAAACGTTTTTGCCATGAAACAAGATGTGTATAATTGACATTGATCCAAAAATGATAATTTTTTAAGTAATGAATTATTGGTAATGAAACTATCTTAAATAGAAAATCACAAGCTAAATAATGAGTGTATGCACCTAGCGCATTTTAAGAAGACAGATGTAATTTATTAGATTCTTTTTGTAACGAAATGCTTACGATTTTAAGTGCTTATGTGGCGTTATTTTTTCGCGTCAACTAAAATTTCAATTGTATTTACCTGATTACTGCTCGTTAATGCAATTAATTATTTTTTTGTTTGCTGTTCTTTTGCTATTTCTATTTTTTTAAAGATATTAGACCAAGGTTAAACGGCAAAAAAATGTACTCGTCTATTGTTAATGCTTCTCTCAAAATATCCTGCTTTACAGGTATTATTCCATCCCAGGATTCATAAACAAACCAGTCGGTTTCTGCTTTAATCAATAATAAATTTTAATGTCTTGTAAGTGGCATGGCAATGGTATATTTTAGAATAAAGCATGAAGATCAGCTGTTACGTAATTGGTGAACTACATACCATAGAATCTTTATGTGTGTACATAAATGACTATCCGCTTTCTCAATTAAAGGGATATGCGGTACAGCGGCCAGAAAATTTTGATCCGGTATATTCCATCAGACCAGATGTCGTTTTTGTTGATGTTGCATTTTTAAACAGTAACAATGGCTGGCTGGAGCGTATCAAACAGTTTTCCTCTATTGTTTTAATATCCGGAAATACGGAGATGGCTTTCGAAGCTTTTGAGCATTCCGCATTTGATTACCTGCTCAGACCGGTTACATTTAACCGTTTTGTAAAATGTATCAATAAATTTGACCATCTTACGCAACTGGCCCATTCGGTACATGGCACCAGGAAGCAGCAGGTGGTAGATTCTTTTTTTATCAAAGCAGATTCCAAAGGCCTGAAAGAATTCCTAATCAAATGCGATCAACTGATCTACATACAGGCCATGCAGAACTATGTTGTCCTCCATATGGAAAACGACCAGCGTTTTTCCTGCCACAATTCTATGAAAGAAATGGAAGATAGTTTACCTGCTAGCTGTTTCAGCCGGATACATAAATCTTACATCATTAATGATGAAAAAATTACCGCTATAGAAGGGAATACCGTCATGCTCAATGGCAATGAAACGGATAAACTTCTGATAGGTAGCACATACCGGAAGGCTTTTTTTGAAAAAAAAGCACAAAAAATGATTAAAAAAAAGGCTGGTGTTCAAATCTTTTCTTACTCCAGATTGGCAGCAGCTCTAATTACTCTTGGCGGAATTCTGATAAATTTGCAGGCCATGGGCGAAATTAATATACAGTTTTAAACGATGAAAAAAAATATAAATCTTTTAGTGGGAAGTGTTTTGCTATTGCTGACGGGCTGCAGTGAATTTATAGAGCCTTCTATAGAAAACAGGGAGATAGCCATTCTGGCTCCGGCCAATAAACTGGAAACCAATAGCTATCAGCAAACTTTTTGGTGGGATCCAATGGCTGATGCCCTCTTTTACAGGTTACAGATCGTTGAGCCAAAATTTGACAGTGTAAGTAAAATGGTGTTGGATACCTTGATCAAAACTGAAAAATTTGTATATACCATGGACCCGGGAAAATATGAATGGCGGGTGAGGGGCGAAAACGGGAGTAGTGCGAGTAGCTATAGTACCCGTTCGCTCGAAATATTTCCCTCCAGTCTTAAAGAGCAGAGTGTACAGCTTACCGTTCCATCAAGTGGACTTTATTTTTCAAAACCTGATGTAAGATACGAATGGCTTAAGCTTTTTGGTGCCAAAGTATATCGCTTGCAGGTAGATAATAATAATTTTCTGGATGAAAATAACATGACGCTTAACATTACAACCGATAACCTGGGCTTTTTACAAACCTTGAGCAAAGAAGGAACCTATCAATTCCGTGTACGGGCAGAAAACAGTGCAGAGAATTCGAAATGGAGTAATGTAAGAAGCTTTACCTACGATGCTACAGGGCCTGAACGTGTATTGCTCAGTACCCCCCTCTAACAAGCAAGCCGTATCCCGGCCGGTAAGGCTAACCTGGAATAAACTCGCTGATGCTGAACGCTATGAAATATCGGTATACCAAAGCGATGAGCAGACACCCTACAGTAAAAGTTATCCGCAGATGGTAACTTCTACCGAACACGTTTTTGATGCAGGCAACGTGGGTGAAACCATTGCCTGGAGAGTAAGGGCTTTTGATAAGGCTGGGAATGCCGGAGCCTATAGTGAGATCAGGACGTTTACCATACAACAATGATGAAGAGTAAAAGAACTACTTACTTACTCATCTGTTGTGTGGCAGCTGTATGGGGTATCATTTTTTATCGGGTTTTTGCCGGACTGAATGCCGAAGATGATGTACCTGTTAATTCGAGGACAATCAAAGAACCTTATTTTAATATGGTTGATCATGCAAAAGATGAGGTTACATTGGCAATGAACTATGCAGACCCTTTTGCCTTAACCAGTCCAGAACCCGAACCGTTGGTTAAACCATCCACACCAGCAATACCTTCCGCGCCTGCTCCGTTCAAACCTCAGGTAAATTGGTCGGGGATTATTTACAGTGGACAGATTTATAACCGTGCAGAAAAAACGCATGTAGCCATTATCAGCGTGAATGGGAAAGAAGTAATGCTTAGTGAGGGTGAACGTGCAAATGGCTTAAAATTTATAAAAAGGATTGGCGATTCGATAAAAGTCGAGTACCAGAATGCAACAAAATTTTTATCAATAAAACAATGAAGTTAGTTTATATCACCATGCTCTTATTGTGCATGCTGTTTTTTAAAGCCGATGCGCAACGTATAACCTCCTATTTTAACGTAGATCATTATACCCATACCGTTAATTACGATCATTACAAAGCCGTTTTTTATGTGCAAAAACCAGAAACAGGGTTAGGTAATATGAAATCTGACCGTAGCTATGCCTGGTTTAGCGGCAACCAGATCCGTTATACCCAAGGTGGTTATAGTGGTAAACTGCTGGATGGTATATATAATGAATTTTACGATACCAAAGGACTTAAAACCCAAGGGTTATACGAAATGGGCCTGAAAACAGGTAAATGGAAAAACTGGGGTGAGGACGGAAAACTGGATTCAATTGTAAATTATTCTTCAGGTAAAGCCAACGGCAGGTTTGAAAAATACGATCAGGATGGTATTCTGTTGGAAAGAGGAAAATACTGTGATGGTTTATTAAATGGAAAACTGGAAAAGCGGATGAGTGCAGATAGCATTCAGGTAATTAGCTATAAAAAAGGTAAGGTTATGGCTTACCAACCCAGCAGGGCAGTGAAAATTACGCGTTGGTTGAAATCTATTTTTAAAAAAGATAAAAAAACAAAGCAATGAAAAAAATCATCTTAATTGGCCTCTCTTTATTTACAGGCAAATTATTGTTTGCCCAAAATACTTTCCCAAACCCGGGAAATGTGGGTATTGGTACATTAAATCCAACTTCCTGGTTCGGTGGAACAGTAGCTCAGATCGAAGGTCGCCGGGCGGTACTTAGGCTCGCCCCAAGTTTGAGTGGCGATGTTGGTACTATCTTATTTAAAGGTGCTTTTTCAGAAAGTACAAATGGTTCTGAAGATGAATTTCATTTAAATTATGTGAGTGACCCCGCTAACCCATACATCATGTTAGGAGCCTATAAAAATGGCCCGAAAACAATTTTGACTTTAATGGGAACCGGTAATGTTGGGATCGGCACTTCAGCACCCAGTGAACGATTGGTAGTAAATGGTAATCTCAAGATTATTTTGGATCAGGCCAACTTACCGGAAAAAAATGTCATGGGCGTTGTCTCATTAGGATATTCAGGCATTACAGGGGCGAAAAACTGGTCCCTTAGAGGAGTATACCAACATGGAAACGGAGTGGGCGTGAATGCTGATGGAGGAGATCTGGATGTGATTAAATCTTTAGATGGAAATACTGTTCTAGCAACGAAAACAGATGGGACACCTCTCTGAAACGTAGGAATCGGAATCACTAACCCAACTGAGAGGCTAGCTGTTAATGGAATCATAAGATCAAGGGAAATTAAAGTAGAAGCTACTAACTGGCCAGATTATGTTTTTGAAGAAGGTTATAACATTGGAAAGTTGCAAGAGTTGGAAAGATACATTAAGGCGAATAAACACTTGCCTAATATACCATCTGCAAAAGAAGTTGCTGCTAATGGACTAGAATTGGGTGAGATGAATAAGTTATTATTAAAGAAAATTGAAGAATTGACTTTACACCTCATCGAAAAAGATAAGCAGTTAAATATTCAACGTGTTAAAGTTTCAGATGTGGAAACAAAGTTGGCCAAGCAAGAGAAAATGCTTAATGAAATTTTAAATAAAATAAAGTAATGAAAAAAAACATCAAATTAATAGCCCTCACCTTATTCTGCTTTACCTCGTTAATAGTTAATGCACAAACCGGTACAAGAGACAATGCAGGTTTGCAAGGCGATGCTGGTGCAGTATCAGGCTTCTTTGAAACCGTTAATCCGGTAAACTACCCGGCAGGCGCTAATAGTTGGTGGCATTTGTTAGATGTTCGCCACAGCAATTCCGCTAATAATTTTGCCATGCAATTTGCGGGTAGTTTTTGGGATCAAGAACTGTATTTTAGAAAGACTAGCAATAATGCAGGGCAATTATGGTCAAAAGTTCTGCTTGAGACTAATGGTAATGTCGGTATTGGTACCAAAACCCCTAACTCTACACTTACCATTCGCTCTGAAAGTACTGGTGTAAGTATCAACCCCGGTGCCAATCCATATTTTGGCACTTTGGCTTTTAACAGAGAGTCAGGCACAGGAGCCATATTCGATCCTTCGGGTAAAGCATTTCAGATCAATAATGGTGGCAACGATCAAAATCTGCATATTCAGGTGTATAATGGCGATGGCAGTCTGGTTACTAATAATTCATTGGTTATATCTGGTGTGAACGGAAATGTGGGCATTGGTACCGCAAATCTGACGGATGCCCTTACTGTAGCCGGTAAAATTGGTGCCCGCGAGATTAAAGTTTCTACTAATGCCGGTGCCGATTTCGTATTCGAACCTCATTATAAACTTCCTACTTTAACTAACCTTGAAAAATTTGTAAAAACCAATAAACACCTTCCTGAAATCCCTACTGCCAAACAGATGATAGAAAACGGAGTAAATTTAGGTGAACTAAATATTAAGCTGTTACAAAAGGTAGAAGAACTTACTTTGCATCTGATTGAAAAAGATAAGAAAATCGATGCGCTGATTAAAAGGATGGATCTGTTAGAAGCGGACAAATCAAAAATTGATAAACAAAAACATTAAATATGAAATTTAAATTTTTAACGCTCTGCTCCATAATGTTTGGAAGCAGCCTGACTTATGCACAGAATACCTTTCCTAATAATGGCCCGGCAGGAATTGGTACGCTTAATCCCAATGCGCCATTACATATATTAGTTAATCCAGATAGCAAACCAGCTGGTGTAGTTTCGGCTGCACAATCGTTGTTGAAGTTTTCGCGGTCAGGGACACCCAATTACAGTTATCCTGAATCGGCAGAATTTAGGATTGCTCATGGTGGCCCGAATGTGTGGGGTTCGAGGTTAGACCTTTTTGTAAACGGAGCAGCCAATCAAAACAATGTGCCAGATCAGCACGCTATGACCTGGCAATACAATGGATATGTAGGCATTGGTACATCAGATCCTAGTGCGACATTAGATGTGATGGGTACGGTAAAGTTTGGAGGACAGTATGCAAACCTTGATATGTCCGGAAACCCTGTTGCGTATCAAAGCCTGGCAGGTACAGGTAAAATGCTGATGGGCTGGAATAGGACTGCCGGAGATGGAGAGACTGATTTTGTTGCTAACGAAGGTGCCGGATCTCAGGGTGGGTTTGCTTTTTATAGTTATAATAATGCTAGTCAGGAGAAACAGCTATTAAGGATGATGGGCAATGGAAATGTAGGAATCGGCACAACCAACCCAACCGATATGCTTACTGTAGCTGGTAAAATCGGTGCCCGTGAAATTAAAGTTTCTACCAATGCCGGTGCCGATTTCGTATTCGAACCTCATTATAAACTTCCTGAATTAGCCGAACTGGAAAAATTCGTAAAAACGAATAAGCATCTTCCTGAAATCCCGACGGCCAAACAGATGATAGAAAACGGAGTAAACCTGGGAGAATTAAATATTAAGCTGTTGCAAAAGGTTGAGGAGCTTACCCTTCACCTTATTGAAAAAGAAAAACAGCTTTATGATGAAAAAGCAATCAATAAAAAACAACAGCAACAGATTGATCGCGTGATGAAAGAATTGTTAATCATCAGGAAAAATATCAAAGGTTAAAATATGAAGAAAATTCTCGCTCTTGTATTCTTTAGTTCAAGCTTTGGGCCGGTTTCAGCACAAAGTGTATTTCCTACCAACGGTGGAAATGTTGGCATTGGTACCTTAAACCCTGCGGAAAAATTAGTTTTAATAATCTTAATGATGGAGCGATACACCCGATGGGATTACCTGGTATATGGAGGACCTTTGAATTATGGGATCTACCGTACACCTGGGTCTTGGCTTGCGCCAGCATGTCAACAATTAAAACTTAGCTGGGACACAGGCATCATACTCGATCCGGGAATTTCATATCAAAATAGCTATATAGATATCCAGCGAGGAGGACTGAGGGTAAGTTCAGGAAATGTGGGTATAGGGATTGTCAATCCAACAGCAAGACTGGATGTACTTGGTAATATTAAAAACTTTAATGCTGCTTTTGGTCAAATAAACGCTAACACGAGCACAAAGAACTATGCCAATTTTAGCTCTAATAATCATGGGACTGTGCTTATGTCTTCTAACCTGTTTTTTTCTGACAATGATGATCAGAAGATTGCCAATACACATCCCTCAATGTCTGGAGCTTCCATCGTAATTCCAGGAAATGGGCAGAATCATCAGGGAGGTATTTTATTTTATACCAATACACCAAGTTAAGTAATTGAATGTCAGATCTTTAAATGGGGTATTTCAATGACAATTAAAGCTAATGGCGATGTAGGCATAGGCACTGGCATGCCTCGCGAAAAATTGGCCGTAAATGGCAATATCCGTGCAAGAGAAATCAAAGTAGAAACCACTAACTGGCCCAATTATGTTTTTGAGGAGGGTTATCAGGTTGGAACGTTGGAAGAATTGGAAAGTTATATCAAGCTGAATAAACATCTGCCTGAAATGCCGAGTGCAAAAGAAGTAGAAAGCAATGGTATAGACCTGGGCGATTTGGTGAAAAAACTGTTAAAGAGCCAGGAAGAACTTACCCTGCATATCGTGGCGCAAGAAAAGAAAATTAGAATACTCGAAAGACAATTGATAGAAAAACAAAAAACTACATTTAAAACTAAACAAAAATGAAACGCTATGCCATCTTAATGCTCTTATTGATCTTCGTAAAAGGTCAAATAAATGCAGCTGAACAAACACCAGAAAATACGGTTGTAAACTCAAGTGTTGATAATTACGAAACCAGTGTCACCTTCCCAGCTAACTTTGCCATTGGCGATTATATAGAATTTGTGGGTGTCCAGCCCATTTCGGCAGGTGCCTCGGGCTATTATGAAATTTCAATTAATTATACTCGGGGGAATATCGCTGCAGCCGCTACGCACATTGCAGCAATTTCTCATGTCAACCCGAATTCCTGGCGGGAAACCGGCTGTATAAACAGGAACAAATATCTAGACTGGTATCAAAATTTTACGGTTGATTGTAATCCCCAATATGGCTACCCCAGGTTTAGGATTCGGGCAATAAATAACTATGGATCAACAGATGCACCACTTAAGGTTGATATCAAAATAAGATCCATAAACTTTAACAGTTCATTTACGCCATTAAGCGCTACGGGCAATGATTTAACGGTCAACAAATTTTTACCCATGACAAACGAATGGGAACTTTATGTCGGAAATTTAACGGATACTCAAAAAGGAGCATCAATTGCGATAAAAGCACTGGCAAATGGAAATGTAGGCATCGGCACAACCAGCCCAACTGATATGCTCACCGTTGCAGGTAAAATCGGAGCCCGCGAAATAAGGGTTTCTACTAATGCAGGCGCCGATTTTGTGTTTGAGCATGATTATAAACTACCAGAACTGGCAGAACTTGAAAAATTTGTAAAAACCAATAAACACCTGCCCGAAATCCCAACAGCGAAGGAGATGGTAGAAAAAGGTGTAAACCTGGGCGAACTAAATATTAAACTCTTACAAAAAGTGGAAGAACTCACTTTGCATCTTATCGAAAAAGAGAAGCAATTAGGAATACAGGCTAAAAAGCTATCAAAGGTGGAGGAAAGATTAAAAAAACTGGAATTTATAAAACAATTAAAATGAAAAAGACAATATTGACATTGATATTTACTTCAGCTGTAAAATTCGTTTTTGCACAAGTAAATACATTTCCTGCTCAAGGGAACGTGGGCATCGGCACATCAACGCCGCAAGAAAAACTAGATATTAAAGGAAACATCCTGATTTCAAACGCCGATATACCGCTTGGATTAAATACAGAAGTTGGCGGAACTGCACCGCTTTTCAATATGAGCGTAAACTTCAGAGAAGTCAACAAGAACAATGCTTTTTTGGGTGCTGCATTTAGGATTGATAGCAGGCCTACATTTCCACTTTTTCAGTGGCTAAAAAGAGACGCTGGCACGGATACAGAACACGTAATGATGAATCTAAGCAACACCGGGAACCTTGGTATCGGAGTAATTAATGCACCCGAAAAACTCTCCGTAAATGGCAACATCCGCGCCAGAGAAATTAAAGTACAAGCAACCGATTGGCCCGATTATGTTTTTGCTGAAGATTACAAAGTTGAGACGTTGGAAGCCTTGGAAAGTTATATTAAAATAAATAAGCATTTGCCAGAAATGCCGAGTGTTAAAGATGTGGAAGAAAGTGGAATAGCACTGGGCGAAATGAATAAGCTCCTGTTAAAAAAAGTAGAAGAACTTACTTTACAGTTGATTGCCATCAATAAAAAAGTAGTAACACTTCAGCAACAAAATCAAAAAACAAAAAAAAATAAAATTAAGAAATGAAAAAGTTGATGCTTTCCGTCCTGTTTATGTCATTCTTCATAACAGTACTCGCTCAAACATCCTTTACTGTTGGTGGTGATCTGGATAAATTTTATCCGGTAGTATTTTCTGATGTTAACTTTGATAGCAGCCGGCCAACTCAACTAGAAATCGGCAGATCAGATGTACACCAGAATGGGAACTGGAGAGGTTCATTAATGTCAAAATTTATTTTTCATAATACAAGATGGGGAAATGGTGCCAGGTTTACCGATGTGTATATAAATCAGGCTGGTAATAGCGGTATGAATCCGGATGTGGCATTCATATCTGGATACAGGGATGCAACCGGCAGTAATACGTCCTATGATTTTATAATATGGCTTAAAGGTGGTGGAACCACTTATTATGTTAAATCTGATGCTGTTCAGAATCCGCGCATTTTTGATGGTGTACAAAACGCGTTGCCTTACCAGGAGATTAACGGACCTGCCCATAGCTTTAAAACATCGATAGATTCCTACGTCAATTCTTCAGGAAAAAGTGATGAGGGGACAATTTACAGTCGTAGCAGTGGATTAAATTATTTGAATGGCAATTTGGGTTTAGGTACAACTGACACAAAAGGATTTAAACTCGCTGTAAACGGTAAAATCAGGGCACAGGAACTCAAAGTAGAAGCCACTAACTGGCCCGATTATGTTTTTGATAAGGGTTATAAGGTTGGAACGTTGGAAGCATTGGAAGGTTACATCAAGGCAAACAAACACCTGCCCGATATCCCGTCTGCTAAAGATGTAAAAGAAAATGGAATCGAACTGGGCGAAATGAATAAACTTTTACTTAAAAAAATAGAAGAACTAACGCTTCACATGATCAGCCAGCAGAAAGAAATCAATGAACTGAAGAAGAAAGTAAAATAGTAAACAGGTATCAGTTTCCAGTTGGCAGTTTTCAGTTCGCAGTTTTTTAATGAGCAATTATTAACAATCGCAATAGGCAATTTGACCATCGACCATGAACTAATAAACTAATGACTAATGAACCATTGACTAATGACCCGTGTAGCAATGACTAATAAACCAATGAACCTCAATTATGCTAAAAGCCGGCGCTTTATATTTCTCCATTATTGTCGCTTTCATTATCGCTTTGATCTGTGCATCGCTGATCATGCTGGCCGCGCATTATCGCGGAAGTTACCTGAAAGAGATCCGGATGGCCCGGCTCAGCAGAAATATGGATTCGGGAATAGCGTATGTACTGACTCAAAATGCGAATGCCAAAGACAATAATATTGCATTAGATCTTTTTGGCGACCAGACCGATAGTGTATTCATTGAAACCAAACACTGGGGCATTTTTACCCTGGCTACCGTTAAAAGTTTTGTGCTGACTGATACCCTAAAACGGAGTTTTCTGATGGGACAGGAAACCACCAACGATGCGGTGGTACTTTACCTGAGTGATGAAGACAGGCCGCTATCGGTAAGCGGCGATACCCGCATTACCGGCAATGTGGAAGTGCCCAAAGCGGGCATGCGTAAATCGTATGTAGATAGCCGGCCCTATTCGGGCGATCAGCTGGTGTACGGTAAAATTGCCGATAGTAAACGAACCCTGGCCGGATTAGAGAATACTTGGATCAAGGAAATAGAAACGGAGCTTGATTTTGATCATACAAAGCTTCCCATTTTAAGTGGAGGCGATGAGCAGGTTTCTTTTTTCGCCAAAGCCAAAAAGTTTAACATATCAACCCTGGGACAGATTACCAACCAGTTTTCAGGTCAGGTTATTCTATATTCAGATACAACGGTGGAGGTATCAGCAGCGTCAAAGCTGGATAATACCATCATTTATGCCAGAAGCATTGTAGTGGCTGATGGTTTTAAAGGTAATTGCCAGCTTTTCGCCAGGGATTCGATTGTGATCGGAAATGATGTTAACCTGAGTTACCCATCGGTGCTGGGGCTGGTTAGTAAGGAAAAAATGGTCGATCAGGCCAAGATTACGCTGGGGAAAAACAACCGCTTTGAAGGCATCATTTTTAGTTACGAACCCAAACGATCGGCGCTGCAAACCTTAATAGGTCTGGGCGAGCAAACCATCGTCCAAGGTGAAGTGTATGCCACCGGATTGATTAAACTCGGCAAGCAGGTAAAGGTAGCCGGAAAGGTTTCCTGTAACCGCTTTATCATGCAAACGCCTGCCACGCTCTATGAGAATTTCCTCATTGATGTAATACTAAACAGAAAGGCCAGGAGCCGGGTGTACCTCAGTTCGGCCATATTTACAGGGGCGGCTGAAACGCAAAAAATACTGAGATGGCAAAATTGAAAAGCAAAAAGCTGGAAGCTTCTACACTGATAGAGGTACTCATTGCCATGGTGATTATTATGGTGGTGTTTTCTATTGCGATGGGGCTTTTTTCTAATGTGCTGAGCGGTGGTGTATCCATGCGGAAGGTACAGATTGGTCAGCAGATGGAGGTCCTTAGGATGCAGGTTATGGAACGCGGAAGTATTCAACAGAAAAAACTTCAGATGGATAGTGTCAATTACGAAATAACTGAGGTTAAACAGGCCGCTTCAACCGTGCAAACAGTAGAGATCAAGGCAAATGACCATGGAGCTCCGGCAGGTCATATCAGGTTTCTTTTAAAAATGAAGGATGAAAACAAAGAAAATTGAGGCCTATACATTGATGGAAATAGCAATTGCCATGCTGCTTGCTGCAATATGCATGAACATCTGTTACACCGCATACAAAATGGTTGGAGACTATTTTCGGGCCTTTCAGAAAAAAAATGCTGTTGCAGAAGAGGTACTTACTTTACGCAGAACAATGGAAAAAGATGTGGCTAAAGGCCGCTACCTGATCAGAACAGCCGAAGGTTTCAACATTACTGGAGATAGTTTGAATATCACCTACCAATTTGCAGACACGGCCATCCTCCGAAAGTTAGAAAATTTGCGTACCGATAGCTTTCATTTCACACCGGTCGAAACCCGCTTCCGCTTTGAAGAAAGAGAAGCGCTGGAAATGGATACCGTTGACCACATTAGTCTGGTGCTTAAAATGGAAAAACAACAGACGATCCCGGTCACCTTAGGGAAATTTTACAGTGCTCACGATTTACTAAAATAGCATGCCATCAATAGATATCTCAAAAATCCAGAAAAAAACAAGTGCATCCAAAGAAAAGGAAACAGCAAGTCTTGCTGATTTTTTGAGTAAAGACATTTCTTTTGGCAAGGGTAAATTGTCCGACAAGAAAAAGGAAGGATTTTACAATGAACTGGGCACGCTCATACGGTCGGGAATTGATATCCGCTCCGCTCTCGAAATTACCGCAGGTTCTTATACCCAAAAAAAAGATATGGAACTTTTTTCTGCAGTGCAAAAGCAAGTAATAGCGGGTAAATCACTTTCTGAAACCATGCAGTTTGAATCGAAATTCAGTCCATACGAGTATTACAGTGTAAAAATAGGCGAGGAAACAGGTAAACTGGGCGAGGTATTGGGCGAGCTGGCCAAATATTACAAATCTAAAATTAGCCAGCAACGCAAAATTATTGGTGCCATTACCTATCCTTTGTTGGTATTGTTCACTTCTTTTGCGGCGGTGTTTTTTATGATCAAGTTTGTGGTACCTATGTTTGCCGACGTATTTAAACGTTTTGGTGGCAAGTTACCCTATATCACTTCCCTTATTGTCAGTTTTTCCGATTGGTTCGACCGCTACATCTACCTCATGCTCTTTGTAATCGTGGCAATAGTTGCGCTGTATTTTATTAACCGCAATAAATTCTGGTTTAAAAAAGGAGCTTCCTTGCTTTTACTGCGCATTCCAATTGTGGGCGAAATTACACGTAAGGTTTACCTGGCCCGTTTTGCAAATACCATGCGCTTACTCACCGAAACCAATACCCCTTTGCTACAGGCCCTGGAACTGGTCAGGCAGATGATTACTTTTTACCCGGTAGAAAATTCGCTGCGTCTGGCCGAAAAAGACATCCTTTTAGGAAGCAGCCTCTCGGCAGCACTGTCCAAATATGATTTTTACCCCGGCAAATTTATCCAGATGATCAAAATTGCCGAAGAGGTAAACCGCCTCGAATACTTTTTTGAACAATTGGCCGAGCAATATACCGAAGAGGTAGAATACAAAACGAACGCCATTAGTGGCTTGCTGGAACCCTTAATCATCATCTTTTTAGGGCTGGTGGTAGGGGTAATCCTGATTGCGATGTACCTGCCGATGTTCCAGATGAGCAGTAGTTTTTAAATCTTTAAATAATCTAATATTAATGCATTACAACAACAATTTTCCTCAAATGAAAAGTACAAATTGCAGATCGCAAAAAATGGTATTTAATTGCCCGATTTATCATGACCTAATTAACTTCATCACTTCCAAAGGATCGTTCGTCAAAGAGGTTTTATTTTTTATCGTTATCAATATACTTTTAAATCAAACTACAAAATCTATGAAGTCATTTTGTATTGTACTATTTCTACAGGTATTACTTTTTCAATATTTATTCGCTCAAAACTCGACAGGTTTTAGTCGCGAATCAACTGTATCTATTCTTCCCGTATCTCCAGAAGCAGCTTCTTTACAGAAATTTTCGGAGATTCCTGTCTCTAATTATACTGGAATTCCACAAATATCAATACCCATTTATACTGTACAGAAGGGAGATATCGTAGTTGATATTGCCATGAGCTATCATGCAGGTGGCAATAAAGTAGACGATATTGCATCAAGAGTAGGTCTTGGGTGGGCATTAAATGCCTCTGGGACAATAACTCGGTCTGCTCGTGGCCGTCCAGATGATATCTTAACTTTGGTAGATGTTAATAGATATATAAATAATCAAATGGCATATCAGGAGCGAATGGATTATCTGTATAATGTACATCAGGGAATAAAAGATGCCGAACCAGATATTTATTATTTGAGCTTGAGAGATATAAATTGTAAGATGTTTAAAGGATTAGATGGAGCCTGGGTTACTATGCCGAAGAGTGAAAACATTAAAGTGCAAGAAGCCATCGAAGGGTTCGATTGGATAATAACTGATGGCAGTGGAGTTAAGTATAAGTTCAAGGATAGGGAGCTTACTGAAAGCAGTGTGACAACTATTTTCTCTACTCATCCAGCCAATACTTCAGGTTACAGTTCGGAAATCAGTTCATGGTTATTAACAGAAATCGAAGATTCAAGGGGGAACAATGTCAAGTTCTTTTATCAAAATCATATTCAAAACTTTGTCACTAAAGGTGGAGAAACTATATCAGTTCCTAAAACACTCAATATCGATTGCAACAAAAGTACGATATTCAGTTATTCAGAGAATACTGTAATGGCTAAAAGATTAAGTGAGATACGGTTTTCGGATGGGGAAATTCATTTTCGAACAGCTGGAGAACAACGAACGGATTTGCCAGGTGACAGCAGTCTTAGTTCTATCGAAATATATAATTCTCATCATATGTTGAAAAGATTTAAACTTTTTACAAGTTATTTTGAGAATAATGGAACTGGTGTAAATACTCCTATGATCTTTAGGCCAATGGATCATTATAGGCTACGATTAGATTCATTAAAAGAAGAATCTAATGGAATCATCCTTCCTGCTTATAAGTTCATTTATTACTATGGTAACGGACTTCCATCTAGAAACTCACATGCTCAAGATCATTGGGGTTTTTTTAATGGATCAGATAATTACGGTACCTCTGTGTCGTATATTGAATTTGGACGTTCTGCTGGAGCTAAGAAGAAGGTTAATCCTCAATATACTAAAGAAACAATACTTACAGATATAATATATCCAAGCGGGGGAAAAGTGTCTTATAATTATGAAGGTAATACGTACCGTTCACTTCGGAACATTGATGGCGATGAAGAGGAAATCTATCTTGGGGGGCTTTCTGGTACAAACAGTGAACCTGGTGCTACTGTAGATGGTCTAAACTATTCGTATTCTAAATCATTCGTAGTTACTCCTGAGCAACTGGTAGGTGGACCAATGAAAGTAAGATCAAAAACCGATGTAGATGGATATGATTCTCAGTGCAGTTGTTCCATTAACGTAAGTTTAAGGAAGCCAGATAATTCTTTGATGCCAATACGCGTTAATACTGAAGAATCATTCCTTATAACAGAACCTGGCACATATACAATATATGGAGATATAACAGTGGAATTTCATATGCTCCAACGTGTTTATTTTGCAACAAGCCTCATTGGTAAAATTGCTGTTGTGGCAGGATTAAATACCTATAACGGACCAGGCCTCAGGATAAAAAAAATAAAAAGAGAATTTTCCCCGACAGATATACTTTGGACAAGTTATGACTATAATGATCCTAAAACTAGTGAGAGTAGTGGCAAGGTAAGTGGACTCCCAAATTATACTAGAGATATAAGGGTTGAGAATGAGCATTATTATTGCGATAACGTGGTTTATAGTTCTGGATCAAACTATACATTAATAAATACTAAGGGATCTTATGTCGGATATACAGATGTAACAGTTATGAATGGTTTAGATGGAGTACAAGGAAAGACTACTTATCGTTACAGTTATGCAGATGATATAAATAATGAAAGTTATGCTCCTTTTCCTCCTAATTCGCCTCAGGATTGGAAGCGTGGCCTACCTATTGAAGAGTCTATATTTAAGTACGCAAATGGCAGTTTCGAACTCCAATTGAAGAAAAGATATAGTTATAATATATTTTCTGGCTCTTTGACAAGGGCCTTCGGTATAAAGATCGGGGCAAATACAGTATACAATTTTCCCACTGGGACTAATATCATCGTAAACGGGTTAACCGCTGTAGCATACCCTATTGATTCAGATGCGTTTCTATTGTCTTGTGATACTTTAATAACGTACTCAAATCAAGGTAACACCATAGCTTCAAATGCCTATATTTATTCCCCATTAAATTATAAATTGAAAGAGCAAAGGAGTTTTGGAAGTAATGGATTGGAGAATAGGCAAAAATACTATTATGCGCAAGATTATTACTTAAATAATGCAAGCTCCCTACTTCTTAGCGGAATGTTAGAAAAGAATCTGGTAAATTTACCAATTCAGGAAACAAGTTCGATCATTAGAAACGGAGTTGAACATATTAGATCTGGCATTGTTTATGAATATGATTTCGGTAATATCTCTGGCCAATCGTTTAAGCCGTTCTATTTAAAAGGCTTATATGAGGCAGACATTGAGACAACATTAGTCTCCGATCATTATGACTTTTTAAATATTCCGACTTCTTATATAAAAAGATTGTCAAATCAGGAAATCAATGGGTTAGGAAAACCCGTTTTTCAGAAAAAGAATACCAAGCAAAAAACCATATACATATATAGTTACAATAGAGAGTATATTATTGCTGAGATTAAAAATGTAGATTATTCAGCTGTGTTAGATATTCTTACAGAATCAGGAATTTCTGTGTTTGAGAAAATCTTAAAGCCTAGTGATGCGCAAATTATAAATTTTCTTGCACCCCTACGGGTTAATCTTCCGGACGCATACATCACCTCTTACACTTATAAGCCTCTTGTGGGTATGACGAGTATGACCGATGCCAAAGGCATGACCACCTATTACGAATATGATGCCTTTCAGCGTTTAAAAACGATTAAAGATCAGAATGGAAACATTTTAAAACAAACCGACTACCACTATAAAAACTAAGGCGCTCCATGAAACAACATCTAAAATATTTTTGTGCCGCGGCAGTACTATTGCTGCTTGGTGGCCAAACTTCAGCCCAAAAAGTGGTATCGGTCTACAACGGAGAAAGCGAAATCAGTGCGCCTTTGAGCGTAACACTGACCAACGGTTTCCATACCACGGGACCTGTGCGGATCTTTACCACCGGGCTGACCTACCTTAACTGCCAGCCACTGACTTCAACACCGAGCAGCAACCAAAACTATATCCTTACCCGCATCTTTAAAAAACCGGTTACCGATGGCACGCTGGGCAACAGCCGCGACGTATGCGAAGAAAACCAGTCCATCCAGTATTTTGACGGCCTCGGCAGACCCTCGCAGACCGTGCAGGTACAGGGCAGCCCTGGTTTTAAGGATATTGTACAGCCTGTGGCCTATGATGCTTTTGGCCGTGAGCAATTTAAATACCAGTCCTATGCAGCGCAGACAGGGACCACCGGCAGTTATCGTTCAGGTGCGCTGGCCGATCAGCTTTCCTTTTATAACAGCCCGACAGCAGGAGTAAAGGCAACTTCCTATCCCTTTGCCGAAACAGTTTTCGAAGCTTCGCCGTTAAACCGTGTGCAGCAGCAAGGCGCTCCGGGCGCCGACTGGCAGATTAGTGCCGGCCATACGCTCAAAACCATATATGGCACCAATGTGCAGGGTGAGGTAAAACTTTGGACGATCAATGGTACCGATAACGGTTCATTGGCCAGTTTTTACCTCCCTGGCAAACTCTACAAAACCATCATGAAGGATGAGAACTGGAAAGAAGCAGACCTAAAGGCCGGAACCACCGAAGAATTTAAGGATTTTGAAGGGCGTGTGGTACTGAAACGGATATGGGAAACGGATGGCAAAAGACTGGATACCTATTATGTGTACGACGACCTGGGCAACCTGCGTTATGTACTGCCACCTGGGGTAAACGAGCATACAGACAGGCTGCCTGCACCGATCAGCAGTTTTGATGAAAGCCAGACGGTTTTTGATCAGTTTATCTATGGTTACCGTTACGATGGGCGGAAAAGGCTGACGGAAAAAAAGATCCCTGGCAAGGGCTGGCAGTTTATGGTATACAACAAGCTCGACCAGGTGGTGATGAGCCAGGATGCGAACCAGCGGAACAAAAGCCCACAGGAGTGGATCTATACCAAATATGATGCCTTTGGCCGTACCGTGATTACTGGGCTTTACGTAAGGGCCGGAACTGCTGCCGATACTGCAATGGTTCCACAGCGTACATCGAAAAATGCTCTGCAGGTTGAACTGGATACCCAGGCACAGCAGATTGCCAATGGTGATAATTCAAAATCCTTATGGGAAATGCGTAGCGGAGCAGATTATGACGGGAAGTCCTTTCCACAGGGTGGCGGTAATTTGCTAACGGTAAACTACTACGACGATTATGATTTTACAGGTAATACTTTCGGCCAGCCTGGAACAGGCGAGGCCCCTGCGGCACGTACTAAAAGCCTGCTTACGGGTACCAAGGTAAAGAACCTGGGAACGGGTACCATGTTGCTTACGGTAAACTATTACGACCTGGAAGGGCGTATCATACGAAGCAAAAGTAGTAACCACCTGAACGGTACCGACGTGGTAGACAATACCTGGAACTTTGATGGCAGCCTGAAAGCCAGTAAGCGTACCCACACGTTAGGCGGTACGGTGACTACCATTGCCAACCGCTACGAATACGATCACGTAGGCCGCAAGATCGCTACCTTTGAAAACATCAATGGAAAAGGTGAAATCGCGCTGAACCACCTCGAATACAACGAGATCGGCCAGTTACGCAAAAAGAACCTGCACAACGATAGCCAAGCCACTACTTTTGCCTACAACGAACGTGGCTGGATGAAGAACAGTACTTCTGATCAGTTTAGCATGAAGCTGGATTACCAGGACGGTGCTGCACAGGGCTATAACGGTAACATCACCAAACAATACTGGGACGGGAGCAATACGGCGAACCCAACGGCCAATACATTTAATTATAGTTACGATAAACTGAACCGGTTGGGAACAGCGGCCACAGTGGCGGGTGTTTCGATGAGCGAAGTTTTGACCTATGATGTAATGGGCAATATCAAAAGCCTTAACCGTGATGGTGCCGGTGCCAAAGTATATAACTATTACAATTTAGGGAGCAGCAACAGGTTGCAGAGCGTAAGCGGGCTGACTACGCAAAACTATGAGTACGATGCGAACGGTAATGCAACCAAAGATGGATTGAGCGGAATCAGTTTAACTTACAATTATCTTAATCTCCCGGCAACGGCAGTGCGGACAACAGGTACAGCTGTTAACTTGTCATATGCTTACGATGCTACCGGTAACAAACTAGCTAAAAACAGCAATGGTACGGTTAGGAACTATGTTGACGGTATAGAATACAAGCCAGATGGTACCACTATTGATATTATCCATACAGAGGAAGGCATTGCCAGAAATAGTAGTGGCGTATATAGTTATGAATACAATTTGAGTGACCATTTGGGTAATGTACGGGTAACTTTTAAAAAGAGCCCTGTAGCTCCATATGCATTAGAGGTAATACAGCGTGACGATTATTACGCTTTCGGTTTAAGAAAAATAGGTTCGCCAAATTCCAATGTAAATAAGTATCTTTACAATGGCAAGGAGTTGCAGGAAGAACTAGGACAGTACGATTACGGCGCAAGGTTCTATGATCCGGTAATTGGTAGGTGGAATGTGGTGGATCCGTTAGCGGAGATGGATAGAAGAATGTCTCCATACAATTATGCAGCAAACAATCCAATCAGGTTCATTGATCCGGATGGAATGGCCGTTGAAGAGATTAACGGCGGAACTAGATATACTGGCGAGGATGCCCAGGCTCTATTCTCACAGCTCCAGAGCCAAATGTCTTCAAGCCAGGATGATCCTAAAAAGAAAAAAAACAATAATGCTTTTATTCTGGCGGGAGCAATGACAGAAAGTGCTGTAGCTGAAACGGCGGTTTCAACAGGTGTAAGGGCGGGGGCTTCTAGATTAATCTACGGCTTATTAGGTATGCTGTTTTTGTCAGGAGATAATGAGTCTGCTGTGGTCAGACAGCAGAAATTTAGCCAACAGCTAGTTGATTATCTGAATGAAGGGGATACAAAATCTTTTTTGGAAGCGGTCACCAATTGGAACACGCAATCAAGGAACCAGCAAAATAAAATTGTATTTAGGTATGTTTCCCAAGGGGAATATGACAATATATATACCACGGGGGATGGACAAAGTTATGTGTTGCCATTTGATCGAAACGGGACATTTTCTAATAAGTACATTAGCCCTGATGCATATTTGTCCAGTAAAGGAGCCCAATCTAAATTGGCTCTTCCCAATGCGCCACAGCTAGGGGTTTTTACCTTTGAGTCATTGATACTTCAAACAAAATCTCCTTCCGGACCTGGTAATTACTCAAGAGCACGCCCTAAGTATGGACAGCCTGGAGGAGGAAGAGAGGCGATCATTTCCCAGCCCTTTCCTGTAATTGGAGGCTTCAAACTAAAAAAATAATATATGCTAAACTATAATATATATAACCATATTGATGACGAAGAATTTCTGGAAATAGAAAAAAGATTGGCTTCTATTGAAATAATAATGATCGATAAGCTTAGTTCTTATGGTTTTAAGTTAACACATTCAGTAGAAGGGAATGATGCTTTAATTGTTGATTTTACCGCTGATGATGGATTGTTTATGGGGAATATTGGACTTGTTTGTATAGACAATCCTGATGGAGCTGTATTCTCTTTCTATGTTACCAAGAGTTATGACGAATTAGAGAGTAGATATTTTGTAAAACAGTTTATCTCGGAAAATGAAAGCCTATTTTTCTATGAACAAAATATTGACTTAGTATTAGATAAGGCAATAAAACTATATCAACTATGGGATAAGAGTTATGTTTATGAAAATAATACAAACTACTAAGAGATTAAGTTTTGATATTTTGTATGTCCCTGAGCTGGTGCGAGCGTGTCGCTCGTGCTTTAGAATAAAATTATGAGCCCGGCGATGTGAGAAATGCCGGGCTTTGTGCTTTGTTGTATTAGGTCGATCCCTTTTCTGGTGCGAGCGTGTCGCTCGTACCTTAGAACAGGATTATAAGCCCAGCGAAGTGAGAATTGCTGGGCTCTAACTAGTCTTAGCGTCTTGCTAATACCAAAATTTTATGTAACCTAGCATGTACTTATGATGAAAGTGGCAACAAGCTGGCCACGAACAGCAGTGGCACGTTGAGAAATGATATCAATGGTATCGAATACAAACCCGATGGTACAACGATCGATATTATCCGAACTGAGAGGGTATAGCACGCAATAGCAATTACAGTTATTAGTATAACTCCTAACCGTCTTAGCGTCTCACTAAAACCAAAATTTAACTTACAAAGCAAAGCGCCGCAGTTGAAATTGCTGCGCTTTGCTATTTCTATTAGTTCTTAATTCTTATTAAAGGTATTGGAAAGGTTAGCCCTTATTATTTGCAAGGGCTTTAACTCAGTTTACCCATTTATCACTCAAAAATTCCTTTCCCATCAACACTATAACTGTAAATCAGTATGTATTCGATGCCATTCTTTTCGAAATGCCCAATAGGAATATCACCTTTTTCAAAATAAGCCGTTTTGCTTTCCTTAGGAATGCCACAAAGAATAATACTGGGTTTTACATAATGATAAACAACATCATTTCTGTTGCTTGCAATAGCCATTAATTCGGATAAACTTTGCCCGATCCTTTTTGGTGATATTTTGGATGGTGTGGGTGCTGATTGGCGGTTACCCAGGCGCCACGCACCATCGGTTTATAAAATTTGCCTAAAGGGATATCAAACCGGCGGGGCAAAAAACATGAAGCTATTGTACCATTGGGTGTGATGGTTCCGGTTTCAATAAAGAAATGGCTAATCTGGATCCAGTGCCGCGTGAGCTGGTACACGTATTCCCTGATCGCGTTTTGCCCATCCTCTAAAAATTCTGCCCAACCGCTGTAGCATGGCAAAGTCATCGTGATTTCTGAAACATGTCCGTCAATGTGATGTAAGGTAGCCTTTACCGCGCAAATGGCAGGCAATACATTCATGTAATTGGCTTCAGCTGCAACCTGAACAGGGAGCTGTGTGTGTAGGTTTTTACTTTTGGTAGTTCGCATAACCGTAAAATAAAATATCCTGGTCGCTGCGAACTACCAAATAACTCTTCACAGAGAAATTGAAATGTGGGGCTACCACTCGACCAGGAATATTGTTAAAGAAATTTAATTGATTTTAGCTCTGTGTTTAAGTGAATGATGATATTAATTAGTAATTCGCATCAGCAATTTAGAAATAAAATTTCAAATCACAAATAAATCTTGATGATTAAATTAAGGCGTTTGATTGCAAAAAAAGTGCAAATCAGCGTGATTTAGATCATTTGCAGGAGACAAACCCTATCTTTCCATAGTCCTTGGGCGCTAGGCTGAGTGTAAAGAGACTACGGATTAATTAATGTTGAACGTGAGTAAGGGCTGATAATCAAAATAACTATTATAGCCTGTCGAAACGCATTTAAAACATGGCCTTTCGACAAGCTTCCAATGACAGGCATTGTATGTAGTTGGTAAAGCTAGATATGTTCTTTCAAATTGCGAATTTGTCATCAGCCCTCCGATGTATTTGAAAAATTCTAACCTCTATCAATGACAGAGTTAGGAATCACCATCATTTCGACTGAAGCGCAGTCCCGAAATTTCGGGAGAGAAATCTTTTTAAAATAGTTCAAAAATTTCTCCCCGCCTGTACCGGCAGGCACTGCGGTCGAAATGACGACCCCTCCAAATCTGTCAACCCACCTTTGTATTCAAGAATTCTAAGATCTACCATTGATGCATCAATATAACACGAACATTAATAATGGAACTACGGATTAATTTTTTTACTCCAAAACACAATAATATCACCCAATTTACATTGTTCGTCAAAAATATTGGGAAATTTATTTATTTCTTTGCATTTTACAGCCTCATCACATTTCTTTCAGGAAATGTGCCAAACAAATTAACGTGTGCAATGAAAATTAATACTTCAAAAAAGCTTAATGCTTATACCCTAACCGAAATCCTGATTGTACTGGCTATTATTGGTATATTGATCCTGCTGGCCTTGCCTAACCTGATGCCACTCATTACCAAGGCCAAAACAACCGAGGCTAAAATGCAGTTGGAGCATGTGGCTAAGCTGGAACAGAGTTACTTTTACGAACACTCAAAATATTCCGCAGATTTATCAGAAATCGGCTTTATTCAGGAAAAGTTAACTTCTGACGCTAAGGATGGTAAAGCCAATTACAAAATAGAAATTACAGCTGCTACCAACAATACCTTTACTGCCAAAGCCACGGCTGTGGCCGATTTTGATGGTGATGGTACCTATAACGTATGGCAGATCGACCAGGATAAAAACTTAAAGGAAATTGTTGCCGATTAATGTTTTTGTTGCAGGGGGCGATTTTTATGGTTTTAGCGGGTATGGTTTATCAGGATTTTAAATACCGTGGAATTTACTGGTGGATGTTTCCGGTACTTTTTGTGCTGATGGCAACAGCTACAGTACAGGTATTGGGTTTTACCGGCACCATTGCACAGGCAGGTAAAAGTGGACTGTTTTTAGCTTTACAATTTGCGGTATTAACCGGATATATTTCCATCAAACAAAAAAAACTGACCAATTTATTCGATGGCTTTTTTGGATTGGGCGATCTGTTATTCCTGCTGGTATTGTGTTTTGGTTTTTCCTTTCTAAATTATGTGCTTTTTTATCTCTTGAGCCTCATGCTCATTATCCTGTTTACCGCTATTTTGGGCTATCAGTCTACCGCGCATGGGAAAAAAATACCCTTGGCAGGCTATCAGGCCTTGCTATTTATGATATTGATGGTGCTTAGTCGGTTTACACCTGCCATCAACCTGCTTGCAGATGATCACCTTATCAACTTGCTTGGTTATGGAAATTAAACCCGAAATACTGGGACTGATCTCCAAAGAATTTGCGATGGAGTACCGTGTATTTCCGAAAGAACGCGGCGCAAACGGGAGTTTGGTGTTGTGCTGGGATGGCTTGGGCGATGAAAATCAGCTAAAAGACGAACTGCAGGTGATGCTGGGCTGTAATATCTCCTTATTACCGCTTGATCAACAGGAAATCAGCCGCTTGTTATCCAAACATTACCTGGGGGATGTATCGGCAGAAAGTAATGATCAGGAAATTTCAGTAATTTCTGCAAATGACGACTTTTTGAATGTATTGATTGAAGAAGCCAGACGTTTAAAAAGCAGTGATATCCATATCGAAACTTTCGAAAAACGGGCCCGTGTACGGGTAAGGATTGATGGGATGATGATTGAGCGGTATCAGATCGAAAAGAAAGATTATCCCGCGTTGATCAATAAAATCAAGATCATGGCCAACCTGGATATTGCCGAAAAGCGTTTGCCGCAGGATGGCAGGATTCAGTTTACCTCTGCACGGTTTGCTGCTTTTGATATCAGGGTATCGGTATTGCCAACCCTCTACGGAGAAAAAATTGTACTCCGGCTATTAAACAACAGCAGCACCGATATCGATCTGAATACCCTGGGTTTATCTGAACAGGATATGCAGCACTATATGGAGGGTGTGCAAAGGCCCAATGGTATTATTCTGATCAGCGGGCCAACCGGATCAGGTAAAACCACCACCTTATATGCAACTTTAAAACTTTTAAATAAAAGTACCCGTAATATCCTTACGATCGAAGATCCGATTGAGTATACCCTCGAAGGGGTAAACCAGGTACAGTTGAGGGAAAATATCGGATTGGGTTTTGCCGCTACTTTGCGTACTTTTTTAAGGCAGGATCCTGATGTGATTATGGTGGGCGAGATTCGCGATCCGGAAACGGCTAATATGGCCATCAGGGCTGCACTCACTGGTCACCTGGTACTGTCTACCATCCACACCAACTCGGCCTGGGGCACGGTATCGCGTTTGATGGATATGGGCATCCCCGGCTTTTTGGTGGCCAATACGCTGAACACGACAGTAGCGCAACGCCTGGTGAGGTTGCTTTGCCCGAAATGTAAAAATGAAGAACCGCTTGAGGCCGGACGATATCCCCGGCAGTTTAATCCGCCTAAAACAGTGATTAGTCATTTTGTGGCTACCGGTTGTGCACACTGTTATTATACCGGTTACAGTGGCCGGAAAGCCGTTTATGAGGTGATCCCGATCGATGCAGAGCTTTCGCAGGAAATCAGGAAAGGGAATATGGCTATCGAGCCCGTGCTCGAAGAGAAACAAATCAGTACACTATCTAAAAACGCTTTTGCATTATTTGCCGATGGATTAACCTCCATCGAAGAAATTTATCCCTTGTTACTCGCTATCTAAATGAAGAATAAAACGCTACTAAAAATGTTGATGGGTTTGACCTTTATCGTGTTAAATCTATTCGTTTTAACTGCCTCCGCACAAATCAACAGTCAGGAACGGCTAAAAGCCATCGAAGAGCGCCTCCGTAACCTTTCGGTAACGGTGCCCGGATTAAACCAACCCGTTCAACTGTCCATGTCGGGAGCTTCTGCGCAGGAATTTTTAAGGGCACTGGCGCAGGCCAATAACCTGAACATCAATATCGACCCGCAATTGAACTTTAAGGTTTATACCAATTTTCGTAATGAAACCGCGATGAACGTGATCCTGTTTATGGCCAAAGAATACGACCTGGATATCAACCTCATTGGTTCCATTATGTCGGTCACCAAAGTGCAATCGCCCAAACCAGTGGTGGTTCCGAAAGATTTTCGGGTGAGTTATAATGCTTCCAACGAATACCTGGGTTTCGAGCTCAATAACGATACCTTAAGCCAGGTAGCGAAGAAAGTCAGTCAGCTTTCACAAAAAAATGTGGTAGTACCTGTTGCCCTGATGGTTAAAAAAGTGAGTGGTTTTATTACTGCGGCTCCCTTTGAAGTCGCGCTGGAAAAACTGGCTTATGCCAATGAGCTTAAAATGAATAAAACCAACGATGGGGTATTTATTTTTCAGGCCCTGGGCGAGGGAGAAGAACTTTATGTAAACGGCGATCAGGCTACTGCGGTAAAACGAAGCAATAAAACCAGTGCAGGTCAGGGGGCATCAAACTTTACGCTGAACGGCCGGAAAGATAACCAGGGCAACCGCACCGTGAGTGTTGACGCGCTGAATACGCCCATATTAGACCTGATTAAATCGGCCTCAAATGAAGTAGGCGCCAATTACTTTATCTATTCCGATATCAAAGGTACGGTAACCACCAAACTGAATGGGATTGGCTACGATACTTTTCTGACAGCATTATTACAGGGAACCGAATACACCTTTAAAAAAGACGGCGGTGTTTATTTGATCGGCGATCGAAAATTGGAGGGATTGCGCGCCAATAGGATTGTACAATTGCAGCATCGCTCGCTCGATACCATACAGATGATGATCCCTGCTGAATGGAAAAGAGGGGTGGAGATTAAAGAGTTCAGGGAGCAGAATACTTTACTGCTTTCCGGAGCTTCGCCACAGGTAAATGAAATTGAAAATTATATTAAACAGATCGACCGGGTAGTGCCTATGGTACTGATAGAAGTTACCCTGGTAGATGTACGCAAAGGTAAAACGGTTAAAACAGGTATTTCAGCCGGGGTTTCTGATAGTGTAAAAACCGGTGGGACCATATTGCCGGGCATTGACTACACATTTGGCGCCAATTCTATTAATAATTTCCTGGCTAGGCTGGGCAGAAACGGTTCGGTAAATCTCGGTAGGGTAACCCCTAATTTTTATGTTAAGCTCAGTGCCTTGGAGAACAATAACAATGTTGATATTCGCTCGGTACCTAAATTATCAACCCTTAATGGCCACTCGGCTAATTTAAGTATCGGTAGCTCACGGTTTTACAGTCAGAAAACCCAGAATGTTATTCCTTCATTAAATGCTCAAACGGTTGTAACCGAGCAGTTTACAGAAGTTAATGCCAATCTCGAAATTGATATTAAACCTGTGGTTTCAGGAGATGACCAGGTAACGCTGAACATTAAGGTTAATATTTCTGATTTTATTGGCAACCCACCGCTAAATGCACCGCCGCCTAAATCGACCAGCAAATTCAGTTCAATCATCAGGGCTAAAAATGAAGATATGATTGTACTTGGCGGTTTAGAACGCACCGAAAGCAGCGAGAACGGTTCAGGTGTACCTGTTTTATCGCGGATCCCGATATTGAAATGGCTGTTCAGCAGCAGGGAGAAATCGAACAACAAAGTGGTTACACTGGTTTTTATTAAACCTACAATTTTATATTAGGCATGTTCGAACCGTTTGAGCAGATACTGGCTATTGAACTTGCCTTGTTGCAAAACGAAACCTATCGCGGTACGTATGCGGTAATTACACGTAAGGGCGACAACATAGATGCTGCAGAACACCACACGGTTGAAGGTACCCTGGTAAAAGTGCTGGAGCGCCTCCCACGCAAATTTCCGGTAGCTTTGGCTTTAAGCGGCAAGGGGATTATTCATAAGCAGATTAAAAGTGATGGCACAGAAAATAAGGATTTGTTCAGAACGGCCTTTCCTTCGGTAGAAAGAAAAGATTTTTATGTACAGGAGGCTTTTTCAAACGATCTGGTTTGGATCAGTATCATCAGGCAAACTTTGGCTGATGATATGGTGGGAAAACTGCAAACTGCTGGCTTACAGGTGTACGCGCTGAGCCTGGGGGCATTACCGGTAATTTCGATCTGGGAGTTATTAAGTGCAACTGGTAATGGCTTTTCGGCAAATGGGCATCAGTTTGAGGTTGATGAATCAGGCATATTATCTGGCTATCGTTATGCCGAAGGCACCGAAAATAATCGCAATTTAAAACTAGGCGAGACCAGACTTAAGCCTGCTTTGCTGCTACCTTATGCACTGGCCTTTCAGCTTTTTTTACACGATAAGTTATTGGTGATTAAAGCAGATGATACGCAGGTAGACAAGCGTTTTAGAGATTTTCTTGAACAATCGAAACTTAAAAAAATTGCGGGAATTTTCATTTTTGTTTTGCTTGGCCTTTTACTCATCAGCTTTTTGGCCTTAACCCATTATAATGCCGAAAATGCAAAATTAAATGAACAGGTAGGGGCAATGACGGCAACAGCTGACCAAAGCGACTTGTTGAAGAAAGATATTACGGAGCAAAAGATATTATTAAACAAACTGGGCTGGAACGGTGGGTATAGTTATGCTTTTTTACTGAACGATATTGGTAGTAGCAAACCCAGGGCGCTTACTTTAAACGAGGTGATATTCGATCAGCTAAAAGAGGATCCAAAGGATGCAAAAGATTTACTCGCCTCAATCAAGATAGCTGGCGAAACCGCTAACCTAACGGCCGTAAACAACTGGATTTTTCTGCTTAAAGAAAAAAAATGGGCCAAAGAGGTTAAACTTTTGCGCTATCAGCAGGATACAGAATCGGAAAATTTTCAGTTTAACCTCTTGATCCAATATTGATATGCTCGCCAAATTAAACCTGAAAAATAAGAAAATCGTATTGGTTTTGCTCATGCTGGCCATACTATACCTGGCTTATTCATTCTCTTTTGAAAAGGCCATCTCGGCATTTGCGCTGAACAGGCAGTTAAAAGCGGCGCAACAGCCAAGCCAGGAACCCGATGCTGCTTTTCCTCAATTGGAGCGCAAACATACTTTTTATCAATCGGTATTAAAAGGTTATAAAGTTCGTACCGAAGACCGCGAAAACCGCCTATGGCAGTCCGTATCGGCCATGGCGATTGCCAAAAATGTAGAAATCAACTTCAGTCCCAACATTATCACTGCCGAAAAGGATACCAGCGAAATTGCGCGGGGTATAGTCGCACAGAAATTCATCTTTAAGGGCAGTTATTTCAATATCGTAAAACTGCTCGATACGCTAGCGAAAAGCCCCGGCATAGGCAAAATTGCTGAGACTAAACTGCTGAAGAAAACAGCAAATGGCAACGAAGAAAAGACGGATAAACTTAACCTCGAACTACAACTTGTAGGAAAGGAGAATTGAGTCTTTTTTCTAAAATTTCTGCTGAACTGATTTGCATTTTTATAAATGAAGAAATCATGTTCGTCACTCCAAAACACACGTTCATCACTCGAAAAGCATCGTTCGTCAAAAAGCTTTGGTAACTATATTCATAAATGATAGTATTGAATTTAAAATAAAATTGATAATGCAAACAGAGATTGATAACTTCTAAGTTTAGTTTATTGAGATATCTTTTACTTACATATAATATATAATTATGCGCCTCTTTTTATTTAACGCTACGAACAATCTGTATGAACCGTCTACCAGGTTAATTAATTTAACCATCATTCTTGATCGCATCAAAAGACCAATCGGCAGACTACTCGCCTTACTATTTTGGTTGATATGGTGTACTGCTATTAACTCCATTGCTCAAGAAGTACCTAAAGTCATTCTTCCATCTCCGGAAACGGCTGCTCTTTTCAGGTTTCAAAATTACCCAGTAGATCATTCAACCGGATTGCCACAAATCAATGTACCCATTTACGAAATCAAAAGTGGTAGTCTGAGTGTTCCTATCGGGTTAAGCTATCACGCCTCGGGAAGAAGAGTATATGATCAAGATGGAGCAATTGCATTAGGATGGAATTTAAATGCAGGCGGTACAATATCAAGAACGGTTTATGGCTCAGTAGATTTTGGTGGATATCCATTTCCTTCGCCACTGGTTACCCCAACATTGAGTAATAGAAACGATTATTTGCATTTTGAGAAAATCACTCATTTTAAGAACAATACTGATGATGTAGGCGTGGGTGATTGGAAGGATAGTGAATACGATATCTTCTCTTACTATTTTGGGAACAACAGTGGCAATTTCTTATTCAAGGATAACAATGGTGTAAAAACGCCTACGTTAATGCCTTACAAGCCATATATTGTAACCCCAATCTATAACTCTACATCCCTAACCGCGATTAATATTTTAGATGATAAGGGAATATTTTATGAGTTTAATGCCAGAGGTAGCTATAGTGATAATCTTGGCTTTACCGTTAATAATGAATATAGTTTGTCGAGGATTATTTCGGCTGATAAAGCAGATACGATTTCATTTGTATATGGTAAAGGATTTAACCAAAAGCGACAAACGATCAATCAGACCATAACACTTATAGACAAATTCACCGGACCTCCTTCAACTGCACCTGAAACAAAAGTTGAGCGGGAAAATACAAATACTGATTATTACCAATTAAATAGGTTGACCGAAATCATCTTTAGATATGGTAAAGTGGTTTTTAACCTGGTAAGCAATAGCGATAAGATTGAAAATATACAAGTTTTTAATAAAGAGAATATCTTAATTAAAACAATTGAAATAAAACGTTCTGACCTGGACGGCGCTTCTGAAATAGGAAATTATACCAGTAAGTTAGATAACATTGTTTTTAAAGATAATGTAGGGAACAGTATCGAAAATTATGCTTTCGAATATTATCCAACATACAATTATACCAGTAATACTTTTAACGTACGATCGAGCGATTGGTGGGGCTATTACAATGGTTCAGGTCAGCAAAACATGATACCGCAATACAATAACCTTGAGTATGTCGGCCCTTCAAGTATCAATTTTAATTACAGTGTTGGTTCTGTTGCGACAAACAGAAATCCAAATCTTTCTGGACTAACGTCCGGCGTGCTCAAGAAAATTAGTTATCCTACAGGAGGAAGTTCTGAGTTCATTTACGAAAAAAACCTCTACAAACACTATTCTGATAATACTATTAAAGATGGACCCGGCTTACGTATTTATCAGATTAAAAATAATGATAATAATGGAACTTTAAGTTATAAAACATATACCTATGGCGAAGATGAGAGTGGCTATGGTTCGATAGATATGGTACCTATTATGAACAACATGGCTTCCGAATCCTATTATTATTATCTCCCTGCAAGTGATCCGCAAAGTCCTTTTGGATTTGGAATAAACTCCTACCGCGAAAGGACTTTTTATTCTGATTTTATTCCCAGTTTAAAAGACTTGGCCAGCAGACCGGTAAATTACACTACTGTTACTGAGTATTTGGGTACTCCGTTAGATAACATTGGGAAAACGGTATATACTTACGATTACAGTGGCTGGGCACCATCAAATCTTCAGGTTAACAGAGGACTTACGATTAACCGACAGCACATTTATGATTACAATTATTGGAATAAACCTTCACTATTAACCCAAAAAGAATATAAAATTATTTCTAATCAAGGACTGCCTTATCAGCTAAGAAAGATGATTGCCAACAGTTATAGTACAACTACTACTGAATATGTTTCTGGTCTGCATGTAGAGCGTATCAATAATTTTCCGCAGGCTGGCCGCGTTAGCGATCCAACGCCACCTGCCTTGTATCCCGAGCCTTGGGCTGTGATTAGAGGAAGTGAAGGTATGGAAGTGCCCTACGGTTTTGGTGAGTATCGAATTCCTATTGGTTATAAAAATTTAACAGGGTCAGCAGAAATAAACTATCATAAAAATGGCGCTAGCGATACCACTTCAACAGGTTATGGATACAATTCTCATCAATATATTAATCTAAGTACAGTGAGAACCTCTGATAAAAAAGAAATTAATACGCAGTTAACTTATCCTTTCGATTATCAAAATGACGCCGTTTTAACGCAGATGGCAGACCCTTCACTCAATATGTTGAATTTTCCGGTTGAAAAAATTCAATCGAAAAATAACGTGATAGTAAACGGAACTAAAACTAAATATTTTAATTGGGGAAGTAATTTTCCAAGAATTTATCCTCAGGCTATTGAAGCTAAAAGTGGCTCACTCCCCTACGAAACTAGGGTTCGTTTTTTTAATTATGATGATAAAGGTAATATCCTGAGCATGTCAAGGGAGTATGGTGCCAAAGAGAACTATATTTGGAGTTATCATAATCAGTATCCGATTGCGAAAATTGAGAATGCAGATTATAATAGTATAGTGGCACTATTGGGAGGTAGTTCTGTTGTAAATGCATTTGCTAAGATTAACCCTACAAACGCAGCATTAAATACCTTTTTATCTCCGCTATTTACAGCAACTGAAATGAAAAATAGTTTAGTTACCACTTATACTTATAAGCCCTTCTTTGGTTTGACTTCAAGTACAGATAGTAAGGGGATGACCACCTCGTATAATTATGATGGTTACCTGCGATTAATAAATGTTAAGGATCAGAATGATCATATTTTAAAGAATTTCAAATACAGTTATACTGATGGAGTAGCCTCGACCACTTTATTTTTTAATCAATATTTAAGTGGCTCATATACGAAGAACAACTGTACTACTGGTTATGGAACGAGTTTAACTTATCGTGTTCCGGCAAAGAAGTATTCTTCAAACATATCTCAGGCTGACGCCGATGCGAAAGCGCAGGCTGACTTGAATGCGAACGGGCAAAATTTTGTAAATGCAAACGGTACTTGTTTTTTCAAAAACCAGGCTAAAGAACAGCTCTTCACAAAGAACAACTGTAATGCAGGCGTGAATGGAACATCGGTATTATACAGTGTCATTGCTGGGAAATATACTTCGATTATTTCGCAGGAAGATGCCGATGCCCAGGCGTTGAATGAAATTGCACTGAATGGACAGGCAAATGCAAATGCAAAAGGCGGCTGTGGTTTTAATAATGTGGAAAAAGGCGGCTATTTTACAAAGAATAACTGTCCGGCAAACAGTATTCCGAGCCAATTATATTACAAAGTTCCTGCATCAACTTACTATTCCGCTATTTCTCAAGAGGAGGCAGATAATTTGGCGCAAAATGATATTCTTGCTAATGGACAAAATTACGCTAACGCAAACGGTGTATGCGTTCCAGCTGTTCAGGTATCATTTCATAATTCAACATCAGATAGTTTTGGGATTAGCTTTTCAACAAGCTCAGGCTATTATAAAAGTTATGTTTGTCCACCGGGGAATTCTTCATTAACATTGCCCGGAGGGATTTACAGTGTATCGATCAGCGTTATTAATTCATCTAATTCACGAAGAATGTATGTGGGTAGTAGAAGCGCTATTGAAGGTACCTACGCTAATTTTAGCAATGTGAATATCAGTAATGGGACAGGTAGCCAATATGAAAATTCAATCGGCATGTACTAAATTAATTATAGTCTCTTAATATCAAGTTAATCATCTCATGATAAAGTATATTAAATATTTTTTATTCGTTTTAGGTTTCTGCTTTTCAGTTGTGAGTACAATGGCTCAGAAAGTGGTATCGGTTTATAACGGAGAAAGCGAAATCAGCGCTCCCACAAGTGTCACGCTTACCGACGGTTTCCATACCATGGGGCCTGTGCGGATTTTCACCACTGGGCTAAGCTACCTCAACTGCCAGCCGCTATCTTCAACACCCAGCACTAACCAGAACTATATTCTTACCCGTACCTTTAAAAAACCGGTTAACGATGCCACCCTTGCAAACAGCCGCGACGTATGCGAAGAAAACCAGTCCATCCAGTATTTTGATGGATTGGGCAGACCTTTACAGACCGTGCAGGTACAGGGTAGTCCTGGTTTTAAGGATATTGTACAGCCTGTGGTCTACGATGCCTTTGGTCGGGAGCAATTTAAATACCAGCCCTATGCAGCACAGACAGGTACAACCGGCAGTTACCGTACAGGGGCGCTGGCCGATCAGCTTGCCTTTTATAACAGCCCGACAGCAGGAATAAAGGCAACGGCCTATCCTTTTGCCGAAACAGTTTTCGAAGCTTCGCCGTTAAACCGTGTGCAGCAGCAGGGCGCCCCCGGTGCCGACTGGCAGGTGAGTGCCGGCCATACGCTTAAAACCGTTTATGGTACCAATGTGCAGGGTGAGGTAAAACTTTGGACGATTAATGGTACAGATAACGGCGCAGCGGCCAGTGTTTACCTCCCGGGCAAACTCTACAAAACCATCATGAAGGATGAGAACTGGAAAGAAGCAGATATAAAGGCCGGTACCACCGAAGAGTTTAAGGATTTTGAAGGGCGTGTGGTACTCAAACGGGTATGGGAAACCGATGCCAAACGATTGGATACCTATTATGTGTACGACGACCTGGGCAACCTGCGTTACGTGCTGCCACCGGCGGTAAACGAGCATACAGACAGGCTTTCTGCGCCGATCAGCAGTTTTAATGAAAGCCAGACAGTTTTTGATCAGTTTATCTACGGTTACCGTTACGATGGCCGCAAAAGACTGACAGAGAAAAAGATCCCGGGCAAGGGCTGGGACTTTATGCTCTACAACAAACTTGATCAGGTGGTGATGAGCCAGGATGCCAACCAGCGGAACAAAACTCCGCAGGAGTGGATCTATACCAAATATGATGCTTTTGGCCGTACCGTAATTACTGGGCTTTATGTAAAGGCGGGTACCACTGCCGATAATGCAATAGTTCCCCAGCGAACCGGCAAAAATGCCCTGCAGGATGAACTGGATACCCAGGCACAGCAGATTGCCAATGGTGATAATTCAAAATCCTTATGGGAAACGCGTAACCTTGCAGATTATGACGGAAAGTCCTTTCCACAAACTGGTGGTAATGTGCTAACGGTAAACTACTACGACGATTATGATTTTACCGAAAATAGCTTTGGCCCTCCGGGAACTGGCCAGGCCCCAAAGGAGCGAACTAAAAGCCTGCTTACGGGCACCAAGGTAAAGAACCTGGGCACGGGTACGATGCTACTCACCGTAAACTATTACGATCTGGAAGGACGCATCATACAGAGCAAAAGCAGTAACCACCTGAACGGTACCGATGTGGTAGACAATACCTGGAACTTTGATGGCAGCCTGAAAGCCAGCATCCGTACCCATACGGTAAGTGGTACGGTGACCACCATCGCCAACCGCTACGAGTACGATCACGCAGGCCGTAAGATTGCCACTTTTGAAAACATCAACAACCAGGGAGATATTGCACTAAATCACCTCGAATACAACGAGATCGGCCAGTTGACCAAAAAGAACCTGCATAATGATGCCCAGGCTACTACATTTACCTACAATGAGCGTGGCTGGATGAAAAGCAGCAGTTCTGATCAGTTTAGCATGAAACTCGATTACCAGGATGGCAGCATCCCACAATGGAACGGCAATATTTCAAACCAGCACTGGGGCAGCGTAAACAGTTTTCCCAATGTTTATACCTATGATTACGACAAGCTGAACCGGTTGAAAAGTGGGATAAGTAGCAGCATGAGTGAGGTGATTACTTATGATGTGATGGGCAACATCCAAACTTTGAACCGCGATAATACGGGCGCTAACGTCTATAGTTATAAAGGAAACCGGTTAATTTCTGTCAACAATTTAACAGGCCTTTACGCTTATGATGTAAACGGAAACGCGACAACGGATGGAAGAAACGGCATGGGCTTGACTTACAACTATCTGAATTTGCCTGCAACAGCTGGTAAACCGGGTGCTGCACTGGCTTACTCCTATAACGCTGCGGGGCAGAAACTGGCCAAGACCTTTAATGGTAGTGTGCGCAATTACCTCAACGGCATAGAATACAAACCTGATGGTACAATCGATATTATCCATACAGAAGAAGGTATTGCACGCAGAAGCGGGAATAATTATATTTATGAGTATAACCTTTCCGATCATTTAGGTAACGTACGCTACAGTTTTAACCAGAATGGAACCAAGTTGCAGTCAGATGACTACTATGCATTCGGTAAACGTAAAACGCCTGCATTTTTAAGTTCAACAGATAATAAGTACCTTTACAACGGCAAGGAATTGCAGGAGGAGTTAGATGGACAGTATGACTACGGCGCAAGGTTCTATGATCCGGTTATAGGTCGTTTTAATACGATAGACCCGCTTTCTGAAATTTCCAGGAGAAATAGCCCTTACGGATATGCCTTAAATAATCCTATACGCTTCATTGATGTTAATGGAATGTATGCGAATGATCCTCCTAGTTGGTTAAAAAAAGCGATGGATTTCTTGGGAATTGGTACCTCACAGCCAAAATCAAAAGAAGAGGTAATCGAGAAAGCAGAGGGACAGGAAAGACTTAGCAGGATAACTGCCAAAAATAAAAAAGTAGAGAAAAATCTTGAAAGCCTTGACTACATTCCTGGTTTGGGGGCATCAATGAAAATGTCCAAAGGAATAGCAGAAAAGGACAATACAACTGTCGCTGCCGGTGCCGGAGCTGCTTTAATGGATGCTTTTGGAGGTAAAATTGCAAGTAAGGTTACAGAAAAAGTACTGGGCCCTGCTTTAAGGAAGATAGTTGGAGAAGGGATTGAAGCGGCTGGAGATGCTGCGAGTAAATCATTTTTTGACGGAACATCGTATACAAATAAAGTTTTAGGACAAATGAAAAAGGGTGATTACCACGCATTTCCTGAAAGCGTAAAAGCATTTGAATCTAGCGGCATTGTTAGTACAATTACAGGAGGCGATGGTGTTACAAGACAGATATTAAAAATTCCAGGTGAATACGGAGGTAAGAAAGGTTTTTTTGAATTTATTAAAGAGGCCAACGGTTCAATTAATCATAGATTATTTAATGCAAATTAATGTAAAGCCATAAATATGAATGTAGTTTGGTCAAAAAAGGCTGATGAAATTTTAAATAAAGGAATTTCATTGGATTCAATAGGAGTAAAGAATTGGGGATTATCCAGGGAAGCAGCTCTAAAATCATTAGATCAATTCTTGTATTATAATATAGCTGTACTTGGAGGAGATGTGTGCGAATCTGAGAATGGTGTGATTAAATATAATTACGATAATTGGTATTGTGATAGAAATCTAGGTGAATCGGATGCTGACTTCATTGTTAGAAGTATTCAAGTTGCAAGAGATTATATTGAAAAATATAATGTGCTAAGCACTAATCAAATATTATTTGTCATTGTTCCCGAAACATGAGTTTAACAGCCAAAGCCATCGGAGATATTAGGTCCTAATTGGTCTTAGCGTCTGGCCAAGACGAAAATGTAACTTAGATAACAAAGCCCATCAGAATGTTGGGCTTTGTTATTTTTGCAGGAGTTCAAAGTTTAATTAGCCTGGCTTTAATGGCTCCAAAAGTCCGTGAATGAAGTTTGGCGAGCTGGGTAATCTTGATGCCTTCATTAAAACGTTCTGCCAGCAGTTTATCTTCTTCTTCGCTCCATGCTAAACCCTGGTTGCCTTTTTCGGCAAGGTTTCGAGTTGGTTAATAGCGAAGGAAAGTGCGCTTATGATTTCGGGCTGGTTATACGGGCTGTCTGCAGGAAATACCTCACCGGTTGTGGGGTCGATAGCTGCCGAAGCCGGAGGATCTCCAGGTGTCGATTGTTGTTCTGCATTGGCTTTTTTAGCTTTAAAATCTTTTATAAGCGCCTTGCCAACCGCTATGAGTATGACCATGTTGGTCGCAAGATCGCCACTTTTGAAAACATCAACAACCAGGGAGATATTGCGCTGAATCACCTCGAATACAACGAGATCGGCCAGCTGACCAAAAAGAACCTGCATAACGATAGCCAGGCCACTACCTTTGCCTATAATGAGCGTGGCTGGATGAAGAACAGTATCTCTGATCAGTTCAGCATGAAACTCGATTACCAGGACGGTAATGCACAGGGTTACAACGGTAACATCACCAAGCAATACTGGGACTGGACAAATACAGTCAATCCAACGGGAAACATATTTAACTATGGTTACGATAAACTGAACCGGTTGGGAACAGCGGCCACAGTGGCGGGTGTTTCGATGAACGAAGTTTTGACCTATGATGTAATGGCAATATTAAAAGCCTTAACCGCGACAATGCAGGCATCAAAACGTATAACTATGATTTTGGCAACAGGCTGAAGAATGTTGGTAGTTTGACCTTAAGGGACTATGAGTATGATGCCAACGGGAATGCCGTTAAGGATGGTCTAACCAAAATTGATTTTACCTACAACTACCTGAACTTACCGGCAACCGCCACAAGAGCAACCGGCACTGCAGTTAATTTGGCATATACTTACGATGCTGCGGGCAACAAACTGGCCAGGAACAGCAGTGGCTCGGTGAGGAATTATATTGATGGGATAGAATACAAGCCAGATGGTACCACTATTGATATTATCCATACTGAAGAGGGGATAGCCCGCAATAACAATGGCAGTTACAGTTATGAGTATAACCTGAGTGATCATTTAGGTAATATAAGAGCTACATTCTATAAAAATCATGTAACCAATCAGTTGGAGATTTTACAGCAAGACAACTATTATGCTTTTGGATTGAGGAAAGAACCGGTTGCAAAAGCTGGCCTTAACAAGTATCTTTACAATGGGAAGGAGTTGCAGGAAGAGCTTGGGCAATATGATTACGGCGCTAGGTTCTATGATCCGGTAATTGGTAGGTGGAATGTGATTGATCCTAAAGCAGAGCTTGGAAGAAGATGGTCCCCATACAACTATGGTTTTGACAATCCCATTTACTTTTTAGATCCTGATGGTATGTGGCCTGGGGAAGGGTTTCTTAGTGATGCATGGAGCTCAGCACAAAAGTCTTTTAAAGGATATTATTCGTCTGCGATTCGTGCTGTCCAAAGTATCCCATCTCAAGTTAAGAGTTTGGGACATATGTCTACTGGGCAATTAGCCAAAACTTACGTAAAGACTTATGCAAAAGCACTGCCGATAAATGTTGTAATTAATAATGCCAAAGACGTTGTTCAAGGAGTAAAGGCTCTCGCAAGTGGCGATGGAAAATCATTTGGTGATGCGGTTGGGCGTCAGGCAGCAAATACAACAACAGCAGTTGTGACAGAGGGAGCGAATTCATTAGTCGGTAAAGCTGTCGGTACATTAAAAACTATATCTACTGGGAGTGCAGCTGCAGATTTATCAGGCTTAGAAATAAAATCATTTGCGGATTTAGCAAATGATCCAGTTAAGATCTGGGGTAAGTCTGCCGAGGAGGTCGCTACTGGTCTAGGACCAGGCTGGACACAGGGTACTCTAAATGACGGGTCGTCAGGATGGAAATTTTTACAGGATGGTAAAGATGGGTTTGTTTCATATACCGAAGGTAATCCAAGACATGGTAATTCGGAATATTATAAGGTTAACAGTGGACAAGGTAAAAACAAAGTTGTTGGCGGAAATTATAAACCAACTACAAATGACAAATCAAAAATAATAAATGTCGAGAATTAAAAAATGATTGAATTATTAAAAGTATATGACTTGTTAGTAGATGTGTTAATTATGGTTTGCCCAGATTTTAATATAATTTCAGATAGTGAGATAGAAGATTATTTAAGTGAACTAGAAGGTGATTATTATACTTTCTTTGATATGATTAATTTACTGCCATTACAACAAGCTGGAATGTTGACTAAAGATCAAATGAATAATATAGCTGAACTGAAAAATGTTATTAGTAAAATTCCTGTAGCTTTGTGGAATAAAGATGCTTTTAGGAAAGATATTTATTGGGAGGAAGCAAGGAAACACTCAAATGATATTTTGAACTCACTTGGAGTGTCCAAAAGACAAGTATAATGGTGAAAGCCTCTTTTCGATCTTCGCATCTTATTACGACCTTAACATAAAAACATATTCTAAGCCTGGCAGTTTAAAAATTGCCGGGCTTTGTTATTTCTGCAGGAGTTCAAGTTTAATTAGCCTGGCTTTAATTACTCCGTAGGTACGGGAATGTAGTTTGGCGAGTTGGGTAATCTCCAATCTGGTCTTAGCGTCTCGCTAGACCAAAATATTATCTAACCCGACATTATACTTACGATGCTACGCAACAAACTGGCCAGGAACAGCAGTGGGACGGTGAGGAACTATATTGATGGGATAGAATACAAACCTGATGGTACAACGATCGATATTATCCATACCGAAGAGGGTATTGCACGCAGAAGCGGGAATAATTATATTTATGAGTATAACCTTTCCGATCATTTAGGTAACGTACACTACAGTTTTAACCAGAATGGAACCAAGTATGCAGTCAGATGACTACTATGCATTCGGTAAACGTAAAACGCCTGCGTTTTTAAGTTCAACAGATAATAAGTACCTTTACAACGGCAAGGAATTGCAGGAGGAGTTAGATGGACAGTATGATTACGGCGCTAGGTTCTATGATCCGGTGATCGGGCGTTTTAATGTTGTAGATGCACTTTCTGACCATCCTAATCAAATTGATAAATCTCCATATGCTTATGGGTGGAACAATCCGGTAAACCTTAAGGATCCTGATGGTAACTGTCCGATCTGTCCAATAATATGGGCTATCGCCGAAGGGGTTTCTATTTATGAGGCAGCGGTTGGGACAGCAGCTGTAATCACTGCGGCTATTGTCATCAATAATGGAAGAAATTACATCAATAATAATAACCGTTATTCACTTCAAAGAGATGATTATACCTCAAGTGGTATTGACTATAGCAAGGCTATTGTTAAAAGTAGTAATTCTTCAAAATCTTCCGATAAGAAAGGTGATACTCCTGAAAATCCAGAGGCGACCAGTAGAGCAGCCCGACGTGGCGCGATGCGGAAAGCAGGTTTTCCTACAAGTCAGCCTTTACATAAAGATAAGGATACAAAATCGGAAGATGCAGTACTTCTAGATAGAGATGGCAACGATACGGTTCAAGATGCTAAAAATGACGAAAGCCATAAAGGTCAACCACATTGGGAAGCTGGTAAAACAAAAAAGATCCAACAAAACCCGATGGATTAAATCGAAGTGGAAATGGTAGATCATAAACTAATAAGCCAAGAATGGAACAACCTAAAGGTAAAGTATATTACAAGCCATAAATTGATAATGTGAATTAAGGATTGAAGGATTTCTGAAAATAATGTTTGACAAGTTGTTAATCCAAATTAAGTGTTTAACGCTTTGTCAGCTTTTAAAATTATATATAAATATATTAGATTATTTTGAATTAGTAATTAGTGGCTAAATTTTAAATGATGGGTAGTTCTAAACTAGATTTTTTAATAAGAAAAAATAAAGGGAAAAAGGTTTACAATAAATATAAACAACTCTTTCTGGATGCGGGCTTTGTCGAGAAAGATATCAAATATGTTGACTTGGAAACTTCAGATAAAATAATAGCTAACATTAAACAGATTTTTCCGCCAATCGAAGAGAAAACTGAAATGTTAATTGATAGTGAAGATACAGTAAGTTCTAAATTATTATCAATAGCATTTAGTGGTAGTGATAATCTTGCAGAATGCTACATGTTTTCTGATGACTATGATATTTGTGGAATGTATCTTGCTAAATCGAATTTTGTTGAAAAATTTTGTTTAAATGTTGCAAAATATGGTTATAGTAATACGTGCTTCATAGTTGATGAAAATTTTAAATTTTCGATGACAATAAATTATGATAGTATTATTAATTCTGAATCAATAGGAAGTTTCGATATTCATCTTAAGGAAAATAAGAGAACTATTGAAACGTAACGAATACGTATTTACCCGCGCGGTTTAGCGTCTTTCTAAGGCGTAAATGTAAATCTCCAATCTGGTCTTAGCGTCTCGCTAAGACCAAAATATTATCTAACCTGACATATACTTACGATGCTGCTGGCAACAAACTGGCCAGGAACAGCAGTGGCACGGTGAGGAACTATATTGATGGCATTGAATAGAAATCAGACGGCACAACAATTGATATTATTCACACTGAAGAAGGCATTGCCAGAAATAGTAGTGGCGTATATAGTTATGAATACAATTTGAGCGACCATTTGGGTAATGTACGGGTAACTTTTAAAAAGAGCCCTGTAGCTCCATATGCTTTAGAGGTAATACAGCGTGACGATTATTCACCGCTAGTTTATATTTTTAACGGAGTTCATGAACTCGGCTGTGCCTCGGTTATTACGCTTTCGGTTTAAGAAAAGTAGGCTCTCCAAATTCCAATGTAAATAAGTATCTTTACAATGACAAGGAGTTGCAAGAGGAGTTAGGACAGTACGATTACGGCGCTAGGTTCTATGATCCGGTGATTGGGAGATGGAACGTGGTTGACCCGATGTCAGAGCATTCGGAGAGTCTAAATCCCTATCACTATTGTTCTAATAATCCGATGAATAGGATAGATCCCGATGGTAAATGCGACCAGCCAGATTGCCCACACAGAGCAACTATCGGTGACACCCCTGATGCAGCAAATTTTGGTATTCAAATAGGAGCATTGTTTGTGAATGGCTATCGCGCTTTGAAGACCCTCGCTTATAGTGCTGTTGCTAAGACCGACCCTGGAATGAAATGGGAGGCAATTGAAGTACAGGATAAAGAAGGTAATTATTCTTCTGAAATGAGACAAGTACCTAGTGAAGGAATTGGTAAGGACATGCTAGGACACTTGGTAAATGGTATCGAAGTTGCTGCACCACTTAGTATGTTGGGTAAGGTTACAACAGGTGTAATGGTTGCAAAAGCGCAATCTGAAGGAATGACGACAAGTGTTGCAAACAAATTAATTAAGGAAGCAACATCATTAGAAGCCCAGGCAAAGAAAATATCTACGGAATTAAATGGAGGAAAGAATTCTGTAACAATTAAAACGGAGAAAGGAGCAACTCATTTTGATTTACAGGGAGCATCACATAAAGGTTCACCGACACCACATGTTCAATATAGTCATAAAAATGTAAATACAAGAACTGGACAGACTTTTCTTAACAAAGATAGAGGGCCAGCAACACCAATAACACAGGAACAGATAAGGTTAATTAGAAAATTTCTTGAAAAACAAAATTAATTATGAAAAAAAGTATGAAGCCAGAAAGATACATTTGGAATGAAAGAGACTTTAATGATCTGGGATGGCATGATAATAGAATTCGTGCTCTGCTTTTTGAAAAGGATTTTGTCTTCAGTCTTTCTCTTGATTATATCTACAAATGGGAGAAGAACTTTAAAGGTTATTGGGTTGCTCCCGCAAAGCTTTCTTTTCAAAATGTTTCGGACTTAGAAATCAAAATCTCATTTCTCGATATGTCTGATTTAATAGCTGAAGATATATCAAGAAGTAAGAAAAGAAATACCCCAAATGGCTTACTGATAGAAAATGAATATGTTGTCAAAACAAATGTTGGTAGCATTAGTTTTTTTTCTACAGGGTTTGAACTGGAACTTAAACGGGATCCGGAATTTTCTCAAAGTCAAGATATTCAAGAGTGATATCCTAAGCTGGCGCACGCGTGTGAGAGATGAATATAATTGTAGCAAAGCCTGTTGATATAAAAGGAGGGCACTGAAAAAGTCCTATATCGAAAAGGGATAAATGGAGTATAAAACTAGTTTTTGTACTCCTTTTTTTGTATTTTAAAGGTATATTATTACTGCTTTTAAGATGCTTCTTCACCAACAAAAAATCCAGTTAGTGAGTTTTCCAAGCTTTATGAGCTGATTATTCCCAAGGAGAATTTACTGCGCAAGATTAATGAGCTTATAGATTTTAGCTTTATCTATGATGAACTAATAAGTAAGTACTGCCCTGACAACGGGCGTAAGGCAGAGAGTCCGGTACGCATGTTCAAATATTTGTTATTGAAGACGATCTATAGCGTTTCGGATGTTGATGTGGTAGAGCGTTCCCGCTACGATATGTCCTTTAAATATTTTCTGGAGATGTCCCCTGAAGAGGAGGTGATAAATCCAAGCTCGCTGACCAAGTTCCGCAAGCTTCGTCTTAAGGACATGGATCTTTTAAACCTGCTGATTGGAAAAACCGTTTCTTTAGCCCTGGAAAAAGGTATTATTAAATCCAGGTCCATCATTGTCGATGCTACACATTCACTTTCAAGATCCAACCTGTACTCACCTGTTGAGGTACTCAGGCAACGTTCAAAGTTGCTGCGAAGAGCAGTATATTCAATGGATGATGATTTCAAAACCCGGATGGCCGAGAAGAATGAATCAAATGATATCCTAAAGGAAATAGAATACTGCAATAAACTACAAAAACTTATCGAGTCTGATGAAGCACTAAGTGAAATCCCTGTAGTAAAGGAGAAACTGAACCTATTGAAGGAAACAGTTGAAGATACCGGGGAGAATTATGCAATATCCAAAGATATGGATGCCAGGATTGGCCACAAAACAGCCGAGCAATATTCAAACCTGTTTTTTCAGGGTTAGGTGCACTACTAAGCAGAATCGGAGTGGGGGCAGCAGAAACTGCAGGAGCTGAAATGACAACCGTAGTTCGTTGGATGTCTAAAGCGGAATATGAGACAATGTCGGCAAGCGGTCAAATGGTTGAAGGTGCCGGAGGGCAAACCTTTGTGGCTACTGGTGGCCCTAGTGCATTCAATGCTGCAGCAAAGGGTTCTTTTTATGCAGAATTCCAAGTCCCGACAAACAGTCTTTTGCAGGGTGTAAAAAGTGGATGGTTTAAAGCAATGAGGCCTAATGCTGGTAAGGCAATGCAAAATGCTTTACAAAAGCAAGGAGGTCAGTTGTTACCTAAGGTTGAAAATCTTTCGCCAATTTTAAAAGTTAAATAAAATGAAAGTAATAAAGGATATTGAATGGTTCAAAAATAAAATTGAGCCAAAACTTGTTAGATATAAGCTGGAGTATAAATCCTTTAAGAATGGTGATTTTGGTTCACTAAATCAAGTCGAGTTTAACTCGAGTCAGATAGGTGGTAATATTGATTTTTGGGAATTGGGTTGGATTGGTTTCTTTGTTTGGGATTATCAAAAGGAAAAACAATTATTGAATATCTTGCTTGAGCCAAATCAAGAAGAAGAAAAAGAGAAAGTGTTTGAAGAATTGCAACATCTTTTATTATAGTTTAGCGAGTAGAACCCTCAAAATAAGGGTTCTACTTCTTTAAAAGTTTATTATAGATGTTATAGTTTTCTGCGTCATAACAAACAAAAATTACTTTCTTGATTTTGTCCGTAGCATGTAAAAAGCTTGAAACTACTTTAATGGCAATTTGAGCTGCTTTATTTTTAGGAAAGTGGTAGATTCCTGTACTTATATTTGGAAAAGCTATCGTTTGTATTTGATTCTCTAATGCAAGTTTAAGGCTATTATAATAAGAAGATGATAGCAAATTTTCTTCATTACTTTTTCCATTATTCCAAGCAGGTCCTACGGTATGAATAATAAACTTCGCAGGAAGTTGGCCGCCTGTTGTTATAACAGCGTCTCCCACCTTACAGCCACCTTGTTTATTCCTAATTCTTTGGCATTCTTCAAGTATTGATTTCCCGCCGGCCCTATGTATAGCGCCATCAACACCACCGCCACCAAGTAATGACGAATTTGCAGCATTTACAATAGCATCTACTTTCATTGTTGTAATATCACCTTGTATTAATTCAATCATCCTGGTTTAAATTAGTTTGACCTGAAGTTGTTGTTTATTTCTTTATTAACCCAAGTTTAATTAGCCTCGCTTTAATTGCTCCATAATTTATGGAGTGCAGTTAGCGAGCTGGTAAGCTTGATGCCCTCATCGAAACGTTGTGACAGCAATTCATCTTCTTCTTCACTCCAGGGCATTCCCTGGTTTCCTTTTTCGGCTACTGCCCTAAGTTCATCAAGTGCAAAGAATAATGCCCTGATGATTTCGGGGTGGTTGTATGGGCTATCTGCAGGGAATACTTCTCTGGTTATGGGGTCGGTACCAGCGGCCAGGGCCTGGAGAATCTCCAGATGTCTGTTGTTATCCTGCATAGGCTTTTTTAGCTTTAAAATCTCTTACAATTGCGTTAATTACAAGGAACACCTGTGTTTTATCTTCTTCAGGAAGTTTTGCCACTTCCTGTATCCGGTTGAGGGTAGAGCTGTCAAGTTCCATATCTGTTTTGCCCACGAGGTAGTCGAGCGAAACCTCAAGGGCATCGGCCATACGTATCACGACCTCGATAGAGGGCTTTACCTCATCCCTTTCGTATCGGCCAATGATGTCGCCCGATGTTTGTACAATCTTACCAAGTTCGGCCTGGGAAATCTTCTTTTCTTGCATAAAGTGGTGATGTGCTGTCTTAAAGTCATATTAAAGTAATTAACTGATATTGTAATTGAGCGGTTGAATAAAGATAGCTATATAAATAGGATATTGAAACCCAACTTGCCCGTAGTTTTAAGCGTTAGGTCAAGAATTAGCAGACTAGGGACTAATTAATAAGGTCTGTTTTAAACTGTTGTCAGGTAGGTAAGAGTTCGAATTATAAAGGTAGAATCAATGGGATAGTCGAAGCTTTTTAAAGCATACAGTCTTTCGGTCACTTCCTAACACGGAACATGCACTAAATTAATAGGTAGTTAAGATGAAAAAAATGTGGTTATGGATCGGTATAATTATAATAATTGCCCTTGGAATCTATATTTTTTATCCAATTGATAAACTCATTATAGCACGCAATGATAAACCTTTGGATCGGAAATATGCTGCGTTTCAGGAAATTAATAAGCATTACAGATCAAATGTTTTCGAGGTAAGTCTGGTTGCCCAGGTAGTGGTTTCAAGCTTGGCATCTCCTAATCCCATTCGTATTTTTTCGTCAGTCAATAATCAAGTGATTATAGATTGCGACGCGACGGTTGATGAGGAAACAAAGTATGATAACCGTTATTATAAAATAGATAAAACAGGAGCAATTACTGACTCTATTTACGTGGCTGGTAATGGCTATTGGACACAATTCATAGATGATTTTATGGTTTATACCAGCGACAAGCATGCCTATTATAATACTTGGCCGCTTAATGGTGATGCCACCAAGCGTAAAGTGATTGAGCTAAATGCTGATTCGAGCTGGACTAATGAAAAGGTTGAAGCCACGATTAATAAAATAAAAACTAGCGCCAAATATTGGTTTTTTAACTCAGTTGTAAATAACGACGTTAAGTACAGGCAAATCTATTTTTACGCTGATGAAAAGTGGCAATTGTTATGGCAAAAAATGGAAGGTTATATGAATGTGCCGGATGAGGAAAGTAGCAGTAGGTATCGTAAAGATGTTTTTCGCAGTGGAGAAGTAAGTTTTGAAATACCGAAAAATGTTAAACTCCTGCATTTTCATCCAAAAGAAAAGATGAAATATTACCACATTATCGGTGGTGGCGACGGTGGCTTCGGTGTTTACAATTGGCGTGGTCAGGGATTTTTTGAAACCCATATTGCAGGTAGGAATTTTGAATTTATGGTTCCTGATTTGGTGGTAGAGAAAGAGAAGCACAATGGATATACGCCACATTTATACCAGGTTTGGGAAGCTGGATCTTCCGCTGAACTTTATAATCCTGCCTTTTATCACTCGCCGAATGGTTTTTCATTCTACGCGCCAAACTACAGGCAGTTATTTCTGATAAAGGCAAAGTAAAATTTCAAAATCCATCATCGCCAACAGAAAAAAGAAGCGTTAAAATATGCTCATTTAAAGTTTTATTTCACCAATATGAGTTCACCTGATGGGTTAAATTTATAAATAAAGCTGTTCAATCGTGCTCCACGTTTACATTTGGTAATAAGCCATTTATTTGCCTGATCAACTTTTAAATTATTCAAAAGGCCGCAACCTGTATTATTTGGTTCTTTAAGCCTTGTGAATTTTTTGATTGATGGATTATAGATGAAAACATCGTACGAAAGGTTTTGGATATTACCATTGGATGTTTCAAAAGAAATATCATCTATGCCGTCAAAATTGTAATCCTTAATTCCTATCCTTCTGGCTTGGTTCTTATCCAAATGGTTTAAAAGGAATTTTACTTTGCTGCCATCAGGGTATACGAAGATTAGATTATCATCATAGAAGGCATTGTAATATACTTTTATATCTTTTAAAAGAACCATTTCCTTTCCATCATAAAATTCATCATCTTTGATCAAATCGAATTTAAATTTCTTACCGTCTTTAAATCGGATATAATAAATGTCATCGACATTTCGAGGCCACTCGGTAATGCCATATTCACCTGTAGCTTTGCCCTTATACATTTCGGTAAACCTGTAAGTGTGAAAATCAGGCTGACCGCTCTCTCTTTCAGAACTATCAACATCACTTGTTTTTAATTTTAATGGAATAGGTTCTTTCTGCCCTTTGTACCATACAAAAGCACCTTTAGGGTGTTGAAAGCCAAATGTAAATGCTATAGGTTTCGTTGTACCAACAGATCTGAATTTCATTTGTGCAGTTGTAAAAAGGGGCATAAAAAAAGCAATAGCAGCAAATATTTTAAACATTATCTTTTAAAGCTTGGGTTATTTTAACTCTTTTTTACACTGGTTTTATTTGATCCGATGGTAAAGGTAAAAGCGCTGCCTACGCCAGGGGTAGACTGCACACTGATCTCACCACCTAGTTTCTCTACCAAAAGTTTTACAGTAGCAAGGCCAATTCCTGTTCCACTTTGGGCGAAACGGTCAGATGTGTTCAGGGTGACATTCCTTTGAAAGATACGCTCCAACTCTTCTCGTCTGATGCCCATCCCATTATCACTAACGGTGATGTTGGCTAGGCCGTTGACAATTATACAATCTATCTGAATAAGGCAAGTCTGTTTGTCATTGTACCGTACAGAGTTGGTTAATAGGTTGATCAGGATCTGCTGTAGTGCAATGGCTGAAGTGCTGATCTCGGTTCCGGCTTTAGGATAATTGATCTGTACATTTTCAGGAATACTAAGCATTGATACCGTTTTTCGCAGAAAGCTACCAAGTTCAATAAGTTCGTGTTGGGCTGTCAGGATTTCTGGCCTGATAGAATACTCGAGCATGTCGTTAATGAGTTTCCCAAGGGCTTTTATACCATTAAAGCTAACCAATGCCAGTTTGTAACCTTTTTGATCACCGCTACTGTACAAATGTTTGGTTAATAGTTCCGTGCTCATTGAAATGGTAGTTAACGGGTTTTTGATATCATGTGCAGCGGTGGTGGCGAACTGTTGCATAAATTGATTGGTCTCTGCAAGGCGTCTGTTCGTTTCACAAAGCAGCAACAGTTTTTTTCTCATTTCCATCTGTGCAATTACCTGTTTGCCCAGTACCTTGAGCGACCATAACTGCCGCTCGTCAAGCGTTCTTGGAACCGTATCGATCACACATAGCGAACCGAGCGGCATCCCTTCCGGAGTCATTAGCGAAACTCCGGCATAAAATGCTATATTAGGATCGCCGGTAACCAAGGGGTTTTCTGCAAACCGTTGATCTTCCTTTGCATTACTCACCACCATAAGCCCAGTTGGGTCAATGATGGTATGTGCACAAAAAGCGTGCTCACGCGGTGTTTGCTGAACGTCGATGCCGAGTTTGCTCTTAAACCATTGGCGCGAACTGTCTACCAAAGTAATCAGTGCAATAGGTGTTCCACAGATCTGTGAAGCCATCTGAGTCAGCTCATCGAAATCTTCTTCGGCCAGGCTATCCATAATCTGATAAGATTCTAGGGCCTGTAGCCGCTGATTTTCATTTTCGTGAAGTTTTGCTATGTTATCCAAATTATGTTTAATTGTAGCGTTAAATTTTTAATTTGTGTTTAGCTTCTTGTTGCTTTGAGCTTTCCACTTTTTTGATACTGCTGCGTTTTAATGTTCTCCCACATAATCAGTTTGTCCTCGATTCTGGAAAATACACGGATATCTCCATCTTGAGAAATAACAATACCCAAGCTGCCAGGGTGTGCCCAGCAGTAGGCAATCATGGAGCGGTGCCTGGTACCAAAGTGTTTCGGATCTGTAGGTGCCAATGATTTTGGTGTTGCGGTGGCGGTGGACGAAATATAGATTTTTCCAGGCATCTTTTTCGAGCGTATTACGCCTCCAAATCCCCGTGCCACCATATCCTGTCCAAATAATACCACACCATCTACACAGCTTTGCGAGGCGATGAAACTCACCGAACCTTTAATTTCGTTGGCTACTTCAGTTTTGGCATGCAGGGCGATAGTTTCCTGCTCATAGAGTAATTTAGTTACCGTTTGTTTGCCCGAAGCCAGCCGCTGGTCGATCCTGTTTTCTGTTATATAGCTGTTGATGGTCTGCTTTAGATAAGCACTGATGGCTAGTTGCAATCTCTTATAGTTTACCGCATATTTGATATCAACATCGCTGCTATCTCCTGAGATCAGCAACGCGCCGCCATGATGATAATTTTGGATTTTTAGCAAAAGCCTGGATAATGTTTGGGTCCATATACTGTCTACAAATTCTTCCCAGTCTGCAAAATCTTCCCCTGGATGCGATGCGGCCAGAAAGTCTTTAATTTCTTCCCTGATTACACCGGCGTTTTTTCTGATGATTTTAGATACTGGCCCGATGGTAAATACATCCAGGTAGCGGGTAACCAGTACGTTTTGTTTTAAGGTGGCCAGCAGTTCATAGTCAAACATTACCTTTAGTGTAGCAATATCGTCTATAAATACCTGAAACAATCCAGGTTGCTCCGATCCCGATTCGGATTCATAGTTCAGAAAACTCTGGTAGTGCATGGCCTGATCGATCATTCCCCAGATAAATAATTTTCCATTTTGATCATAATAAATGGCAAGGGAGGTACCAGATGGGTCGGCTGCCTTAGAAAGTTTAGCCAAAGATCTGATGTCGAGCGGAATGTGCTGGGTAAATTCTACACAGCTCCATCTTTCAGAAACGATTTTTCTCGGCGGAGTAGGATCAGGGTTAGCAGGATCAATCAGCGTTACGGCTACCTTGGTCAATTCGCCCTCTTCTGTCCTCATTGAAGTATAGAAAAGACATTCGAAAAGATCTTCGAGAACAGTTAATGGGGGAGTAGCTAAGGCCAGTCTGCTGTGGTTAAGCTTGGCATGAATATGCGCCGCAAGGTCCGTTGTTTTTGATTTTTCCTCAATCATTGCCTGATAGCGCTCGTTATAGGGTTGGATTTAGGATATACAACAGCAAATGATGTAATGTGTTTTTTTTACCAGTGCTTTTTTTTATTTTATTGATCTAGGTGTATTTTCCTCCTCTTGGATCTAAAGGGAAAACAGAAATTCAATTGTTACACCTTTCGCACCAATATTTAGCAATTGAATTGAAAATACCTCTTAATAGTTTTTAAAACATATTGTTGGTTGAGTTCAGGTTATAGCTGATAAGCTAGGTTTGCTATTGCCCGGAAAAAGCTGATTGGTTGCTCGAAGTTGAACTTTTTTATCTGTTGAATGAAAGTTGATTTGGAGAGACGCCGTATTTTTTCTTGAAAATAAAGGAAAAATGGGAGAGGTCTTCAAAACCGATTTCGAGGTAAAACTCTGTCGGTTTTTTCTTCTTTTCGGTTAAATGATAGTATGCCAGTTCCAGCCTTTTATCGGTTAGCCATTTTTGAGGTGTGGTATGAAACAATTTTTTAAAATCCCTTTTGAATGTAGACAAACTGCGGCCTGTTAGGTAGCCCAATTTTTCCAACGGCATATTGAACATGAAATTGCGCTGCATAAAATCAACCAGGTCGATCTTACCTGGGACATCAAAATTAGCCAGAACGCTGTCCACACTGGGGTCGATCAACCGCAGAATATTTATGGCCTCTTCAATTTTAAGGCTAGCTAAACTTTCCGGGAATTCGCCTTTCATATCAAAATAGGGAATTAACGAAGCCAGGCAGCTTTCCAATAATGGATGATTGTTAAAGCGATAAATCTTCTGCTGTGGCTGTATATTCTTTTTATGCTCGGTTTTTTCATAGAACTTTTTCAATCGCTCGGTCGATAGGTGCATCACCACAGTTTTATGTGGTAAGCCATTTTTCGGGTAATTAATGATGGTTGCCAGTTCGTTGCTCGGAATCAGGAAAATATCGCCTGTTTTAAAACTAAAAGTAGATTCCGCCTGGATGATTTTGGTTTCTCCCGAAATAAACCATACCAACATATGGTCATCAAACATCAGGTCAGATTTAAACAGCCTATCTTCATAACTGGAAAGCTTAATTTCCTTGGTGAGATATTTAGATATATGTTCCATTGCGATAAAGTTATGGTTTTTGTGTCATTTCCATTATATACACTGTCATCATCGGATGGCTATTAAATTTAATTGATCTGCAATTAAAACAGTTATGCCAGTTCAAATACGGCCTTTTCCCTTTCAAATTTCTTCTTTTCGTGATAGGTGCCGTTTTGGTAGTTGTTTGGCAGCAATATAATCAATAACAATATTGCCAACTGTAAATCAGGGATTCCAGCTAAGTTGTTGAAAGCCTATAATTTAAATTCAATACCTGTCATTTCTTCTGTTAATGCCCATAGTTTTTTAGCATTACTTTCATCCAGCGAATAAGGCATTACACCACTTTGATGCAATTTAGCATGGTTTGGAATGGACGGATTGTCTGATAGAAGTTCAGCGATATCTGCATCTTCACAGTATACACCACCAATGTGATTAAGCAACGGGCTGATGGCTACCCATACCGAAGTTGCAGCACCCTGTGGGATAGTTTTGAGGCTGGCTAATACTTCCGGATGAATGTTTCCATTTTCATCAAAAAATCCCATCTGTTTAAAAAGCTCAATGTCAGCATCTCTGGCCAGTTCTGTTCCAGCAATTGATCCCGGATGTAGCGAATAGGCCCTTACCTGATGTGCTTTTGCACGTTGATCCAATTCCATAGCGAAAAGGTTACTGGCTGTTTTCGATTGCCCATATCCAAGAAGCGTTTGATATTCCCTGTGTTCAAAATTGGGATCATCGAAATTAAAATCTGCCATATGATGCCCCAGTGAAGAAACATTGACCACACGCGCACCATTTGCATGTTTAAGCGCTGGCCATAGTTTGGCTACCAGACGGAACTGTCCAAAGTAATTTATGGAAAGCTGAGATTCAAATCCGCGGCTATCCCGCTGCAAAGGGACCCACATGATTCCCGCATTATTGATTAAAATGTGCAGCGGTCTGCCTGTCGCCAGGAATTTCTCAGCAAATGCATCAATGGTTTCTGGCTTTACAAGATCCATTGCTTCAATTTCTATGTTTGGAATACTTTCTAGATTTTTCCTGGCTTTATCAGTATCCCTGGCTGGTACAATTACGGTGGCTCCCGCTGCAGCCAGTGTTTTTGTGGTCTCCAAACCAATACCAGCATTACCACCCGTTACAATGGCGATTTTTCCCGTTAAGTCAATACCGAAGATGACTTCTGTTGATGTTGAATTTGCGTTAAAACCCGAACCCAACGGGTGTTGTAATGCGCCTTGATAATTGTTCTTTTCCATTATTGATTTTAAATTAAATGTATAGGACAAATTTAGGCAGGTAACCATGGGTAAGTTTTGTTTAGCGTGTCAATTTGCTTTGTTGAGAAGGTCATTTTTTATTTTGTTTTATATGCCAAATCAAAAATGAGGTTTAAGGTGACTGCTGTTCTTTAAGTATTTTATTCTAACTGAAATTCAACTGCTTTACTTTATCTTTGCCTTAATTTAATATTCCCATTTCGTGATCAATGTAAATAATATCTCCGTTTCATTTGGCGGAACCACCCTCTTTAGCGATGTAACCTTCTCCATAAACGAGAACGATAAAATCGCCCTCATGGGTAAAAATGGCGCAGGCAAGTCGACCATACTAAAAATAATTGCTGATGTGGCCAAGCCTACTTCGGGTAGCGTTACAGGCCCGAAAGAAGCTGTAATTGCCTATTTGCCACAGCATTTACTCACTCAAGATCATGTAACTGTTTTTGAAGAAACCATGAAAGCCTTTGCAGAGGTTAACCAGATGCAAAAAGAGCTTGATGAGCTAAACGAGCAGCTTACTATCCGAACCGATTACGAAAGCGATGACTACATGAAGCTTATTGAGCGTGTATCGGAACTAAGTGAGAAATTTTATTCGATTGAAGAAACCAATTATGATGCAGAAGTAGAAAAAGTGCTAAAAGGTTTAGGATTCGAACGCAAAGACTTTACCCGCCAAACTTCAGAGTTTTCGGGTGGATGGCGGATGCGCATTGAGTTAGCTAAGATTTTACTAAAAAAACCTGATTTGATTTTATTGGATGAGCCTACTAACCATATGGATATTGAAAGTATTCAATGGTTGGAAGATTTCCTGATCAATTCGGCAAAGGCGGTGATGGTCATCTCACACGACCGTACTTTTGTTGATAATATCACCAACCGTACCATTGAGGTAACCATGGGCAGGATTTACGATTATAAAGCTAAATACACCCATTATCTTCAGCTGCGCGCTGACCGTCGGATCCACCAATTAAAGGCTTACGAAGAACAACAACGTTTTATTGCCGATAATCAGGAATTTATTGATCGTTTTAGGGGAACTTATTCTAAAACTTTACAAGTGCAGTCTCGTGTAAAGATGCTCGAGAAGCTGGAAGTAATCGAAATTGATGAAGTGGATACATCAGCATTAAGGTTGAAGTTTCCACCCTCACCACGTTCAGGTCAGTACCCGGTAATGGTAGAAGAACTTACCAAAACTTATGGCGATCATGTTGTGTTTGAAAAAGCATCAATGGTCATTGAGCGTGGAGAAAAAGTGGCTTTTGTAGGTAAAAACGGCGAAGGTAAATCGACGATGATTAAAGCCATTATGGGAGAGATCGATTTTGAAGGCAGTTTAAAAGTTGGTCATAATGCTAAGATTGGGTACTTTGCTCAAAATCAGGCTGCTTTACTAGATGAGAACCTTACGGTATTCGAAACCATTGATCAGATTCCACTAAGTGATGGCTCGATAAAAATCAAAGACCTTTTAGGTGCTTTTATGTTTAGCGGGGATGATACCACTAAGAAAGTTAAAGTGCTTTCTGGCGGCGAGAAAACCCGTTTAGCCATGATTAAACTGTTGTTAGAGCCTGTAAACGTATTAATCCTCGATGAGCCTACCAATCACTTGGATATGAAAACTAAAGATATTATTAAGGATGCATTGAAAGATTTTGATGGAACGTTGATTTTGGTGTCACACGATCGTGATTTCCTCGATGGATTGGTGCAAAAGGTATTTGAATTTGGAAATAAGCGTGTTCGCGAGCACTTCGAAGATATCAAAGGATTTTTAGCTTATAAAAAAATGAATAGTTTGAAGGAAATTGAGCAAAGCTAAACAGCGTTTTCCAATACCGAAATTTGAAAGCAGTTCTGAAAAGAACTGCTTTTTTAAGTTGAATTAAAATCAAATGATCTCTCTAGTCTGAAAGCCCCTGAAACACCCGTCCGACCAGGCCGGGCGGAAGTTCAGGGTGACGATAATCAGCAAAGATTTCGCCGACTTCGTTGCACTTGCTACGATTTACAGAATCAACTGGTGTGGTCGTCATTCCCGCGCCTGCGGGAACCTTAAAGTGCTTGCATTACGGTTCCCATCAGATGGCTATCGGATCATTTGTGAATAACGATCTCCCGCAGTTCACAGTTCGGAGAAGAAAGCTATCATTTATATTGATTTTATGCGATAAATCCCCTCATGGTGCTTAAGTTATGGAACAAGTGCTGTAATTTCTTCTTTAGGTATTTCTACACGCCTAACTTCTGTTTGGACTGATGCAAAACCATCAATGATTAAACTAGGTGCTTTACCCATAACCAAAGCATGGTGATTGGTATTACCCTTTAACTTTAATGTGCTGTTATCCAGGATTTCAGTGTATAACCCCTCACTACTGGTTTCGATATCTGCAATAGCATTGTCCTTGAGGATAATCTGGAGGAATTTGGTTGAGAGCCTTGCTTCAGTTTTCACTATTGCATTTTCGTTCGCTTCAATACGGTAGATATCACTTATATAAACAATAAGTTTGCACTTTTCTGTATCAGCGTTGATAATGTTTAGCACCTCACCTTGCTGGGTAACTTTCACCTTTCCTTGATTATCATTTGTATAGGATATACCAATTTTTGGTTGCTGAACCAACGTCACTTCTATATTGCCTCTTATCACAATCTTTCTAAAATCTTGTATTTTTTGAAATATCATGCTGTTATTTTCTGCAGCCCTTAAATTGTTTGGATGGATAACCGTTAATGTTGTTGCCGCGCATAGTAGGGTAATTAATGTCTTAATTGATGTTTTCATTGTCTGCTTTACTAAATTAAATTTTAAATTTCTTAGGTTAAGGTGTTCACTCATGGAAATCAGTTTGCACCGTTATTATTTACAGCAAGCTTAACCAAGCGGGTGCCAAAATAAAAATGTGCCCTCAATTGCTTTCTAAGTAATGTTGTAGCTTATTTCCAGCATAAAGCTGTTCATTTACGAACAGTTAATGTGCGACAGCGAACAGTCATATAGCAGACTTTAACGAGCAGACTATAACGCTAAAGCTAACCACCATCAAGTTGATACAAAAAGTAATTATAATGCATATTTAATTGCTTTAGTATTTAATTGGCGAGCTGTGGATATGCTTTGATTATTATCAAGTACATAATAATATGAATTGAAATAGTTTAACCAGATAGTATTATTTTTGTGATAGCATGAGTTTACCATCTATCATGCATGTTTTAGGGAATTGTTTAAATTTTTGATGACTTTAAACAAGGGAGAGGCAAGCATGATGAATGTTTGCCCTTTTTTATTTAAGAAATTAAATAATAGAGAAAGCATAAAAAAAGGTCGCGACTCTCATCGCGACCTTTTCACTATATATACTATGAAAAAATGCTCAATTTTAAAGTGCTTCAGAAACCACTTCAGTTACTTCTGGAACCATTCGTTGCAATAAGTTTTGGATACCTGATTTAAGCGTAATAGTAGAAGACGGACAGCCACTGCAAGAGCCGCGTAATTCTACGGTTACTATACCTTCATCAAAAGATTTGTATGTAATAGCGCCACCATCCTGTTCAACAGCAGGGCGTACATAATCGTGTAAAATCTGCTGTATTTTAATTTCAGTCTCCGTACCTTCAAACGTAGGTGCTTCTTCAGCAGCTGCTTCTTTAATTTTTAATTCAGATTCTACTGCGCCCTTAACAAATTCTTTTAAAATAGCTTCAATATCCGACCATTCTGCATCATCTGTTTTGGTAATGGTAACAAAATTACTGGCGAAAAAAACGCCAGAAACAAAGTTGAACTTAAACAATTCTTTTGCAAAAGGTGAATGTTCAGCACTCTCTTTATTCGCAAAATCCTCACTGCCGTTTACTAACAGTTTATTTACCATAAATTTCATGGTAGCTGGATTTGGAGTCTGTTCTGTATATACGTTAATCGTCATGTCTTAATCAATTTGAATAAACAAAATTAACAATTAGTCATCAATAAAACCGCTGTTGGCTGTCTGCTTAACGTCAATTTAATTTAACTAAAAAACGCCAGTGTAATTAAAAGGTGTAATGGTTCTCAATTGTACCTTTATTTCTTCAGAAACGGCCAAACCTTCAATAAATTCAGCAATGCTTGCTGCGTTAATTTTAGTGTTTGTTCTGGTTAATTCTTTCAGTGCCTCGTAAGGGTTAGGATAGTTTTCTCTTCTTAAAACAGTTTGAATAGCCTCTGCAACGACCGCCCAGTTTTCATCTAAATCTGCATGCAAAGCAGTTTCATTTAACAAAATTTTATTTAAGCCACGCAAAGTCGATTGAATGGCAATTAATGTATGTCCGAAAGGAACACCAATATTTCTTAAAACAGTAGAGTCTGTTAAATCTCTTTGCAAACGTGAAATGGGTAGTTTGGCAGCGAAGAATTCGAAAAGTGCATTTGCGATTCCGGCGTTACCTTCTGCATTTTCAAAATCGATAGGGTTAACCTTATGTGGCATTGCCGATGAGCCGATTTCTCCGGCTTTGATCTTCTGTTTGAAATAATTTTTGGAGATATAGGTCCAGATATCCCTGTCTAAATCGATAATGATATTATTGATTCGTTTCAAGGAATCACACTGTGCTGCAAACTGATCATAATGTTCAATCTGTGTAGTATGCTGAGCACGTGATAAACCTAATGTTTCATTAACGAATTGATTCGAAAAATCAACCCAGTTTACTTGAGGATAAGCAATGTGATGTGCATTGAAATTACCGGTTGCTCCACCGAACTTTGCACTATTAGGAATACTTTTTAAACTTTCTACCTGGATGGTTAAACGCTCGGCGAAAACCAAAAACTCTTTACCTAATTTGGTGGGAGAGGCTGGCTGCCCATGGGTATGTGCCAGCATCGGAATATCTTTCCATTCTGTGGCCAGCGCAGTTATTTTTTCAATTAAAGCATTGATCAACGGATAGTAACTTTTATTTAAAGCCAGTTTAATGGAATATGGGATGGCCGTATTATTGATATCTTGAGAGGTTAAACCAAAATGGATAAACTCTTTATAATTTTGAAGAGATAAGGCATCGAATTTATTTTTGATAAAATATTCTACTGCTTTAACATCATGATTGGTTACTTTTTCAGTTTCCTTGATTTCTAAAGCGTCAGCTTCAGAAAAATTTTCATGAATTTTGCGTAATTCAGCATAACGATTTCGATCGAAATTTGCTAAGCCAGGCAAGTTGATTTCGCAAAGCGCTATGAAATATTCGATTTCTACAAATACCCGGTATTTAATTAAGGCTTCTTCAGAAAAGTAAGCGGCTAATCCTTCTGTAGTTTTTCTGTAACGGCCATCAATAGGTGAAATAGCTTGTAGTGATGTTAAATTCATTATGCGGATTATATTTTGCCGCAAATGTACTACAATTGATGGATTTTAAGGCCTTGATGTCTAAAATAAAAAAGCGTTAGTTATACAACGGCTCGTTAACTGGTTTGGTAAAACGACTTTTTAGTAATATCAGCTTTATCTTGTCTTCAACGGTCGTAACTTTTATTTTGTATCTTTTTAACTGTAGAGTCAACTTCAAATGAATCTGTTCCACCGTCTTTCTTTTCTGATTAACAAGCTACAACTGATAAAGATAAAGCGATTGCTAAAAAAAATAGTTTTAAATACATTTTTCATTTCTTTTCTGGTTAGGTCTTAAAAAAAATGATCAATTAATACCAGAATAAGTAATTAACCCGGATTCAAATAAATAAGGTCTTGATTATTAAAATCAAGACCTTATTTATTTCGATTAACGTATTAAACTAGTGTTTAACTTCGGTTTTTTCAGTAGTAGCTTTAACAGAAGTATCTTTTACGGTAGAATCTTTTACTACGGTATCCACTTTAGTGGTGTCAGTAATAATGGTAGAAGAATCTGTAACTGTTGTATCAGCGCCATCCGCTTTTTTACTTGAATCGCCACAAGCAGCAACTGTTAGAGATAAAGCAAGGGCTAAAAAGCCTAATTTGAATACATTTTTCATGTTGATATATGTTTTAGGGTTAATATATACTCTTAATACCAAAAATTTCAAAAGGTAACCGCCTTTTTTCTGCTAAAAGAAAAAAGCCTTTGAAAATGAATTTCAAAGGCTTTTTTTATAAGTAAGTTAGACTAGTGTTTAACTTCAGTTTTTTCTGTAGTAGTTTTTACAGTAGTATCTTTTACTGTAGAATCTTTAACTGTAGTATCTTTTGCAGTAGTGTCAGTAATTACAGTTGAAGAATCAGTAGCTGTAGTATCAGCACCTTCTGCTTTTTTCTCTGAGTTACAAGCAACAACTGATAAAGATAAAGCTAAAGCTAAGAAGCCTAATTTGAATGCATTTTTCATTTTGAATATTTTTTAAGTAATTAATTAATTTACTGTTAATACCGCATATTTAAAAAGGTAACCCATAAAAAATAAAAAAAAAATGGATAAAATCAAAAAAGCGCCTTAAAGTTGACTTCAAGACGCTTTTTATATAATAAAGTTAGACTAGTGTTTAACTTCAGTTTTCTCTGTAGTAGTTTTTACAGTTGTATCTTTTACTGTAGAATCTTTTACTGAAGTATCTTTTGCAGTAGTATCAGTAACGATAGTAGAAGAATCAGTTAAAGTAGTATCAGCACCTTCAGCTTTTTTTTCTGAGTTACAAGCAACAACTGATAAAGATAAAGCTAAAGCTAAAAAGCCTAATTTGAATGCATTTTTCATTTTTGAATTTTTTTAGTAATTTATTTTCTATTAATGCCGCAAAGGTAAAAAGGTAACCCGAAAATTTGCAGAAAAGTTAAAATATTTTTTCGGTTGAATTTGGGTTACCGTTTGCTCGATGTTTGTATTAAGCAATATAGTAGCTATAAATATTTTTTTGTCTAATATTGGGTTACTATTTACAGAAAAATGTATTAACTAGTGAATAACAGTTTAAAGGGTTCAGTTCCAACAGATAGAGAAGTTATTTTAGGCGTTCTAAATAACTCTGAAGATACACTTAACAAGTTATACAAAGCTTATTATGCGATGGTTTTGCAGTTTATCCTGAACAATAATGGTGACGAAGACGATGCGAAAGACGTATATCAGGAAGGCATAATTATTTTATATAACAAAATTAAGGCAGGTAACTTTGAGCTTAGCAGCAAGTTGAAAACTTATATTTATTCAGTTTGCAGGCGTATTTGGCTAAAAAAACTAAGTCTCAATAGTAAAAAAACGGGGAGTATTACTGATTATGAGGATGTTTTCGCTGTAGAGGAAGATATTGAGCACCACGAAGAAAAAGATGCATCATTTGTAAAAATGCAATCAGCGCTTGATCATCTTGGCGAACCTTGCAAAACCATTATTCAGGATTTTTATATCCACAATTTATCCATGCAGGAAATATGCGAAAAATTCGGCTATACCAATACCGATAACGCAAAAACGCAGAAGTATAAATGCCTGCAGAGGTTAAAGAAAATATTTTTTCAACCATAATTTGAAATGAGAAACGATTTGGAGTTAGACGCAATTATTGAAGATTATCTGTTAGGTAAACTTAATGCACAGGAAATGGAAGCTTTTGAAAAGTTGCGTCTCAATGATGCTACAGTAGATCATAAGGTAGTTTCGCATAAGTTCTTCTTAGCTTCTATGGATACGTTTGCGGAGCAGTTGCGCTTAAAAGAACAGTTAAATCATATCCATTCAGAAATTGATGTGGAAGGTTTGGCCGCTACACTTAGGCCGCATCCATCGCGAGTGGTCCAACTATGGCGGAAACATAAATCTGCCATTGCAGTTGCAGCATCTTTTGTTGTACTTTCTTTGGTTTCAATTTACTCTATTCAACACAGCACTCAACAGGCCGAGCGTTATAGACAGTTAAGTAACCGGGTAAATAACGCCATTAAAACACAAAACAGCTTAATCAGAAACATCAAGCATAATAACGCCACTTCTGATAAGCCAAATAATCAGAATAGTTTTGGCGGTACTGGTTTTGCCATTTCTACAAATGGTTACATCTTAACCAATCTACATATTATTAATGGTGCTGATTCTTTATACGTACAAAATAGCAAGGGAGAATCGTTTAAGGTAAAATCGGTTTATACAGATCCTCAAAATGATATCGCCATTCTTAAAATAAGTGATAAACATTTCAGCAATTTATCTTCTATTCCTTATACCATTAAAAGAAATACCAGTAATATTGGTGAAATTGTATACACTTTAGGTTACCCGAAAGATGATGCGGTACTTGGAGAAGGTTATGTAAGCTCTAAAAATGGTTTTATAGGAGATACCACACAATATCAGGTAGCCATTTCGGTTAACCCAGGTAATAGCGGCGGTCCGGTTTTAGATAATAATGGAAATTTAGTTGGTATTATTAGTGGCAAGCCAGATCAAACTGAAGGTGCAGCTTTTGCCATAAAATCAAAATATATTTTAGAAGCCATGAGGGCTATTCCTCAAGATTCTTTGGGCGTAAATAAACTTTCTGCCAACAAAAAGAGTTTGCTTTCTGGTTTAAAGCGAACCAAACAGATTGAGAAAATACAAGATTACGTGTTTATGATTAAAGCATATTAAAATATACCCCCAAACAAATTAATACTTTTAGGCTCTGAAGATCGTTTCTTCAGGGCTTTTTTACTGAATTTGTAATTTGGAAGTCTAAAATAAACATTAAGTCTATGTATTTACTGGGGTATTGTTTAAATTTGTTATAATCAAAAATTAAATCAATAAGATCATGAGTATAAGATTAGGCGATACCGCACCAAACTTCAAGGCTGATACATCCATTGGCGAAATAGATTTTTACGACTATTTAGGCGATAGCTGGGGTGTGCTGTTCTCTCACCCAGCTGATTATACACCCGTTTGTACCACTGAACTAGGCAGAACTGCTGCATTGAAAGATGAGTTTGAAAAAAGGAATGTTAAAGTTTTAGCGATAAGCGTAGATTCTGCCGAGTCGCATAAGGGATGGATAAATGATATCAACGAAACTCAAAATACTTCCGTAGAGTTTCCGATTATTGCAGATCCGGATAAAATCGTAGCGAATCTTTATGATATGATCCATCCGAATGCTTCAGAAACATTAACGGTGAGGTCGTTGTTTGTGATTAGTCCTGATAAAAAGATAAAGTTGATCATTACCTATCCAGCATCAACCGGACGTAATTTTAATGAGGTGTTGCGCGTAATTGATTCTTTGCAGCTTACTGCCAATTATAGCGTAGCTACTCCGGCCGATTGGAAAGATGGTGAAGACGTAATTGTGGTGAACAGCATTAAGACTGAAGACATCCCCGCTAAATTTCCTAAGGGACACCAGGTGATTAAACCTTATTTACGCACAACACCTCAACCGAATAAATGATGTAGATTTTAACGCAACATTCTTGTTGAATAGGCGTAAATGACTTGCATTATAGGCGTAAGTTATTATATTTGGTAGTTTTGTTTCAATATTAATGCTTTAAACGGGTTGTTTTATTTAAATTATACGCAATTGTTTAAATTAAATGCTGATCAAGGCGTAAAATGTTTATTTATTTATACAATTTTTAATTTTTTTTATGGCAACCGGAAGAGTTAAATGGTTTAATACGCAAAAAGGCTTTGGATTTATTGTGCAAGAAGACAATAAAGACCTATTTGTGCATTTCAAAGATGTGTTGGGCGGAATTGAAAGTTTGAAAGAAAACGACAAAGTAGAGTTTGAAGTAGCTGAAGGCAGAAAAGGTTTACAAGCTATAAACGTCAAAAAAGTTTAAGCAAAATATAATACTTGCTTCCAAGCAACAAAAGGCCTTTCAAAAGAAAGGCTTTTTGTGCTAGTAACGCGCTATCATGCTAACATGATGAAAATTTCTTAAGATAGAGCATTCGTGGTTCAATAGTTATGCGTTTGCCTGGTCTAGGTTGAACGGATGCCAGAATGAAGTAATTAAACCAGATCTGTGTTTAGGGTAACTACTGCTTTAAATCAAAAGCTGCTGGAAGTTGTCAAACCGAAGTGTGATAATCAAGAAGCCGCCTATAAATACTATTTTGCAGTTGTAAATTCAATCAGATATGGTTTAAGTGGTATTCCATTTTCATTACGAAAACCGCTCCCTAAAATAAGCTGGTATTGGTTGTTGGGTTTTAAAACTACATTAAATGAGGCAGAATATCCGTCATCAGAAAAGCCTTTAAATTCCTTTATTCTCAATACATGTGTTTCTCCTAAAGGTCCAAATTCAAAATTCCGGTATCTTTTATCCATTTTGGAAGAAAATTTGATGGTAATCTGCATTAAATTCGGATCAACTTTTTTGCTTCCGTTTTTAAATTCTTTAATGCCCACAACTGTCGGCCGACCTTTATCGTATTCCCGGTGAAATTTGGATAACGGTTTATCAAAATAACCTGAGCGATCAACAAATCGATATAAAGCAGATGGGTTATTATAATCCAGATTGATCATTTCATTAATGGCCAGGTTTTTATCTTTGGCATGCTGATAATATTGTTTACAGATTTCATAGCCAACGTAATAGCCTAAATCGCGCATCTTAAATTCATTATCGGCATTGCTGTATAACCAGAAGCCACTATCTTCAAAAAGCATTTGTTTGGAAAATACGCTTCTTATCTTTTCAAAATGCTGCGTTCCAAACTCAAAAGCTGGTGTTGGTGAAGGCTTCCCGGTAACGGTAACTGCTACAAATTCAGCCGCGCCTTCAATAATGCACTGCGAGAGGAGGTTATAGCCAATACTGCTTTTCTGTTGGGTATGCACATATTCATGCACATTTAAAAATACCGTTCCGCTGATCGGGTTGCTGCTAAAAAAAGTTTTCAAGTGTGATAGTGCTTTCGGGAATTCAGAAGAAACGGTATTTTCATCAGCCAGCGCGAGTTCACTGCCAATCAGCACATTTCCATCCAATGTGGTTCCGTTGGTGCGTAAGGCTCCGATGGTAAAGTAAATATGGGCAGGTTTAAGCTTGCTGTAAATCTTGGCCAATTTATCTATTTCTGTGGAAATGCTATCTGCAAATTCATCTGCACGTAGGGTATTGGCCCTTATCGAACGCCAAAAAAGCGGATAATGATTAATGGCATCTAAATAAGATTTAGCGGTATATCCTCTCGCTTTCATGATCGACTTTAAGCCATCAGTACCTTTCTTAATAAACAGATCGTTGATGTAACCCATGTGCAAAGTACTATCGCTGGTCTCTTTAATCAAGTCGTAAGCCGTCCAAAAGTTTTTAATATCAGATGTGATGATTTGTTGATGTATATTTTGGGAATTTGCTTTTAAAAAACATAGCCATAGCAGTAATAATAAGGTAGATGGTTTCAAGCGAGTTATTTTTTAATAAAGGAATAGATATTTGAAATAAACATAAGCAATAATAAACATATCTGCCAGCAAATAACGCCGCTGTTAAAACTGTTTGCTAAACCTCTTATAATCATTTAGCAAAGTTGAATAGTCGATAATAAATGCCTTTGAAGGTTATTTCTTCTTTACTTTTCCAAAATCGACAATATCTTTCTCTTTAGGCAACTCATTATGGTGTAAATCATCAAAACCCTTTTGGTAGCCCGATCGGTAACGGTCAATTACGTAAGGAATACCTTCTCCCAAAAGGAGTTGGGCTGAAGTGGTCACCTCAAAATGCAAATGCGGTTCCCGTGCATCGCCAGAGTTACCAATATTGCCCAATAATTGTCCTTTACTTACATGATCTCCTTTTTTAACCCATACGCTACCCGGCTTCATATGCATATAATGGGCGTAATGCCCTCCACCAAGATCAATAATGATATGGTTACCTGGCAGTTTTTCTAATGTTAGCGTTACTGCCGGATGAAAGGCCATTCCGTGTCCCGGAACGTTATCTGGTAATCCGTCCGTAGCAGAGACGACTGTCCCATCGGCCACGGCAAATATTTTTTCGCCATAACAGAAATACGATTGTACATTTGCCGGATCGCCTGAAAATGATAGGCTATCTTTAACTTTTTTCCAGTCAATGGCAAATCGCCTTGAATTCACTGTACGTCCGCCGAGAATGAGATTTCCGCGACGGTGATGATTATCAATACTGTTTCCAGGACCATCGGCAGCAATCCAATCTGGACCTGCTACAGGAGATTTAAACGTTTGAAGTTTAGTGGTATGTATATTGACTATTGCTCCTTCTAAAGAATCAGCTGAGGTAATGATCCGATGCCTCAAATTATTAGAAAAAGGTTTCTCTTTACTCGTTTTGGCCTCAATATATACCACCGCACTTTGCCCAGCTCCAATACTTAGGCGGTCTTCTGGATTTTCGTTACCCAAAATTTTCACCATGCTTTTGAGTTCCAGGGAATCAAAAGATACGATTGGAACGTTGCTTTTTAGGCCTCCCTTAAGCAGTTCCATGCGTTGTAAGCGTACCGGTGAAGTACTGAAGTTAGTAAGGTAAAGTTCATAGATCAGGAAAAAATTTGATCCGTTCGGGAAAGCGGTGGGACCATATGGTATGCGCATTTCCAATTGCAGGGGCAGTGAAAAAGGTTTCTCCTTCGGCTTTATTGTTGCATCCTGTGCAATTGAACGACTAAAAAAAACAAAACTGAGTAACAAAATTAAATAGGTTATTCTTAGGCAAGTACTTTGCATGCTATACAGATTTCTCTATTAGATGTGGATTGATGGATTTTGGTTACACTGCTGCGATAAATAATATCAATCTTGGAAATTAAGCGATGTAGCATTGTCAAAGTATACATCAATTATTGTTTTTCCTAAAAGCGGTTCCTATCACTTTTCCATATTCCAGCATTTCGAGTTTTGTCTCCTGGTTGGGCAATTGGGTAAATCGAAGTACACCATCTGCACCTCCCTGCCTGATGCCTTGAAATTCGTTTTCAGCAATGGGGAAGAAACGCATATCCCAGTTAATCTTTTTGGTGTTATGAACCAGGTGACCTTCCAGGTAGGTAATCAGCTGTTCTTCTCCATCATTACTCTTATAATTGCCTGCAAACTTCGCGATCTGGGCATCAGGCAATTTGATCTTCTTAGGGTATTCGATCTCAATTTTACGATTGTCTAGAATCTGGTTAATCGTTTTGAAGGGATAAGCACCCATTTTGAAATTCTGTAGGGTAATAATCGTACGGTCTTTATTTACGGTATGGTAAATAAAAGAAGCATAACCATCCCAGCTGCCTGTATGGCCATATGAAAGATTCTTTTTTCCTCCGGAAAGTTCAAGCCCGAAACCGTAAGGGATGTTTCTCCCTTTTGGGGTTTTGGTCACCTCTGTCATCAGTTCAAATTCGCCGGGAGTGAAAAATGTATTTGATTTTAGTGCATTCTCCCATTTATACAGATCGACGATGGTGGAATTGACCTTTGCACTTCCTACAATGCCATCCAGGTAGTATACTACGCTGTCTCCGTAATTTGGATTTTCAGATGTGATTTTATCGAAAGATTGGCGCTTCCACACATAGCCGGTAGCATAATTCTTTATTCTTTTGGGATTTAATCTTCTGTTATAAACGGAGGTAGATTTCATTTTTAAGGGGATAAAAATGTTCTCTTTAAGGTAATCTGCGTAAGTTTTACCAGAAATGTGCTCGATTATACTGGCGAGAAGTGCATAATTGGTATTGTTATACCTGTGCATGCTGCCAGGTTCAAAACTCAACGTATCTTTCCGGGCTGCATAAAATCTTATCAGATCGTTATTAGTGGCAATTTTTTGATGGTCCCATCCTCTGGCCATATCTCCGATGTATTCAGGAAGGCCGCTCGTGTGCCTAAGCAGATTATATATGGTCACAGCGTGCCATCGTTTCAGTTCGGGGATGTATTTGTCTATCGCATCATCATATTGCAGCAAGCCTTGCCGGTGTAACAGTATAATGGCTGCGGCTGTAAATTGCTTTGAGCAGGAACCCAGCTCGTAAATAGTATTTTTATTTGTTTGGTACCTGGATAAAGTATCGCGGAAACCATAACCTTTTGCCAGCAATATTTTGCCTTTTTCGGCTATAAGTACTGAACCGTTAAATTGTCTTTGGTTGTACATGAAGGTAAACACGCTATCTAACTTGGCACTGATGGCCTTCTGGGCAAAAAGGTTAGTGTAGCTAAGCAATAGAAGAGCGATAATTCCAGTTTTATTCATAAATATAAAATTTAAGAATAAGACACCAGATTTATCTGCGCGTTGCATCTGATTGATAATTTTTATTGCATTATTGTTAATTTTAATCCAATACCATTTAATATGTTACACTGTTGTTTTTATTGGAAGGTCAGCTTGATTTCTATATCTAACTGTTGGAAGAATGTTTAGGTAGTTCATCATCTATTATTGGCTTTAACCCATCGCTATACCAAGTCTAAAATCATATATCACCTTCGATTCGGCTTCAAATAATCTCGATTGGGTTACGTTGATGGTTAATTTGATCCTCATCTTTGCTGTATCAACTTTAAATGAAAAATTATGCAGATAAATGAAAACAAAGTGGCATTGGTATCGGGTGCGAATACTGGTGTGGGCTTTCAGATTGCCAAGGCCCTTGTGGAAAACGGGTATACGGTGTATGTTGGTTCGCGCGACCCGCAAAAGGGAAAAGCGGCGGCTGAAGAGCTTGGCGAATCAGCTATCGCGATTCAATTGGATATTACGGATAATGAATCGATCAGAACAGCAGTTAAAGCTATTGAAGATGAATTCGGATACCTGACGCTTCTGGTCAACAATGCAGCGGTTTCTCACGCCGGTAAGCCGGGCCGCACCATGGAGAATGTGTTGGCTTCGCAGCGCGCCAGCATTGTACCAGTTGAGGAGCTGAAGACGGTTTGGGAAACGAATGTTTTTGGAACACTGGCCTTAACACAGGCTGGTTTGCCCTTATTGCAAAAAGCCACAAATGCGAGAATTGTAACCATTTCCAGTGCACTGGGATCGCTAACCATCAATGCCAATCCGGAAAACCCGTACCGTTTAAATTTCGACGCCGTGTACGGTGCTTCAAAAACAGCACTGAATGGGATTTTCCTTTCCCTCGCGATCGAGCTGGAGCACACCAACATCACGGTTCATCTGGTAAGTCCGGGCTTTACTGCTACGGCACTTAATAACTTTCAGGGAACAGACACTGTGGAAGAAGGCTCTAAAGAGCCGATCAGGGTAGCCCTGGCCGAAGATCTTCCGAACGGAAGTTTTACCGGTCCGGCCAATTTCAGCGGCGAAAACAACATTATTCCCTGGTAATTTTTAACATTTAAAACCTATGATTGTCAATCATAGGTTTTTTATACATTTATAGCATGAAAGGTAAGGAAGATAAATTGATCCGTTTTATATCAATATCGGAAAGCCATCAGGCATTTGGGCTGCCAGCGCCGCAGCATCCGCTGATCAGTCTCGTTCATTTCAATCAGAACAATCCGTTCAATACGGCAATGGCACCAATCTATGACGTGTTAAGTTTTTATAAGATTACTTTCATTACCAGAAATAGCGGCAGATTAAAATATGGCCGGAATTATTATGACTTTGATGAGGGAAGCATGCTGTTCATGGCACCAAATCAACTGATTGGAAGCACTGATTATAATAGCGAAACCTATTGCTACATTTTACTGATCCATCCTGATTTCCTGCTGGGGCACCTCATCGCCCGGAAAATAAAACAGTACAGCTATTTTTCTTATGCCTCCAATGAAGCACTGCATCTGTCACATGCTGAACGAGAGATTATTCTATCAGTTTATCAAATCATGGAGCAGGAACTCAATAGCCGAGTAGATGAGTTCAGCCAGGAGGTCATAATTGCCCAACTCGAATTGTTGCTGAGCTATGTCAATAGATTTTACAAACGGCAGTTTATTACCAGGAAAATGGCCAATAATGATATTCTTCAAAGAACCGAAAGCGTTCTTGATAACTATCTTAACAATCAGGAAGCATTGCGTCAGGGCCTTCCAACGGTACATTACCTTTCGGAGCAGCTCAATATCTCTTCTGGTTATTTAAGTGACATGTTACGCACATTAATCGGCCAGAACGCACAGCAATATATCCGCAGCAAGCTTATCGAAAAAGCAAAGGAGAGACTAACTGGTACTGACCTCACGGTGGCAGAGATCGCCTACGAATTGGGATTCGAACATCCGCAATCTTTTAGTAAGATGTTTAGGGCTCGGACGGGTCTTTCACCTATGGAATTTCGGATTGCTTATGATTGATCATGTGCTGAATAGAATTCTATAGTTAACTGATGATCAGATCACATTAAAGCACCGTTAAAGAACCGTTAAAGGCAATGCGCAGCGTAAATTTATGGTAAAAAAGAGAGCTGCATTAAGGCTATCCTTTTGTAACTTGCTGTCATGATTAGCAATCGATTTTTAAATGCAACTGACTTTTTGGGTTTTGCTTCTTCTCTTTCACCTCTTGAAAACGAAGTAAAGGATACTTTGCGATCCAAACTTTATCAAAAAAGATATTGTAAAGGAGAACTGATCCTGGAAAGTGGAACAATTTGTAAACGGATCTGTTTTATAGACAGCGGCTTGGTCAAAACCTTCTTTTATACTGATACCCGTGAATTTATTATGCGCTTTTTCGCTGAAGGGAATATGTTTACTGTTTTCGACAGTTTTATATCTCAACGCCCGTCTGCATACGGTATTATGGCCCTTGAAGATACCGTGATTACCTGTCTAAATTATAACGACCTGGAAATGCTTTGCCAGCAGCATCACGTCATCGAAACCTTTTACCGAAAACTCCTTTCAATGGCCGCGGTAAATATGATGGACAGGATTGGCAGCAACCTGGAAGAAAAAGCCCATGTTGCCTACCATAGATTCCTAAAAGCACACGGAATGCTTTTGCAACGACTTAGCCTGGCCGATGTGGCTTCCTATCTCGGTATTACACAGGTATCTTTAAGCCGGATCAGGGCCATGAAATAGTTTTTATCATTTGATAAATGTAGGGCTAGTTATGGAAGGTAATTTTGGGTAAAAATTAATCTGTTATGAAAAACCCTCTATCATCATCCCAAAAATTAAGTTTATTGGTTGCCTGTACTTTTACGTTTGTAGCGCCCGTTATGGGCTATTTCTCTATCGGGCTTCCACCTGTTATTATCGTAGGAGGCTCCGCATTAATCGGGTTATTTTGCTGGTACTTTACATATCTTAAAAAGCCTGCAGATCCGAACATTATCCTCCCACTTTTCATCCTTACTGTTGCCGGTTTACAAATTCATATTGTTGAAGAATACCTGATGGGTTTTGCACCTGCAATGAGCAGGCTGTTTGGTATTCCATGGAGTGAGAAAAGTTTTTTAATGGTTTTTGCACTAATTGGTCCGGTTATTTACACCCTTACTTCACTTGGGCTGTATTACAAGGTGCCGATAGCCGGATTTGTAGCCTGGTTTATCTTTATTGGCCCGGGTGTGGCAGAATTTACTCATTTTATTTTTCCGCTAATTGCTCCTGAGCTGCTTCCGCATGATCCACATTCATTAACCGCATCAATCAAAGGCACCAGAATTCCACATATGCCCAATTTTTACGTTGAAACCACCGGGCAGTATTATTTTCCGGGCATGTGGACTGCGGTTCTTCCGATGATTCCGGGATGCCTTGCCATTTATCATTTACTGATCAGGAAAACAAATGATTTAAAATCAGCAGAAGCCGCTAACCTTTAGAGAGGCTTAAAAGTAGCTGGGGCTTTATATGGAACTGGAAATGTTTATGGCTTTCTTATTCGCTTTAAACTTCATCTTCCCAAATAACCTGTGCAATTTTCCATTCGTCAGCCTCCTTCATAAAATGAAAAAACTTATGTCCGTGGCCTTCAAAGTAAACGTCGTTTAGCATTCCTTGTTTACGGTACTTTGAATAACGCTGTGCGATATTCCCGATAATCCTGGTTTCTTCAAATGTTTCAAATTCACTAAATTGCTGTAAAGTCCCGTCCGTCAATATCTTTTTTCTGGGTTCAATAAAAGATTCCAGCCCATAAACATCTGCATGCGCAGCGGACTTTCTGATAATGCTTGCAGACGCAAGGCATAGCTGAGAAACCGGTTCAAAATCAGGTTCATTCAAAGTATTGTTAAACAGATTAAAAAACGAACGGGTAACTTTACCGATCTTTATTTCATCTGTTTTTAAAGCATATTGCAGCAGCGTTTTTCCTGTTGTGGTTACCTGGCTCTCATATTTAAATTTCAATTTTTCCAGCAGCTTTACTGAACGGATGTTCTCTTTTGCCGTAATGGCCAGTATTTTATCGGCCAGGATCGCATCAGGGAGTACATTTAGTACGCCGCTTGTCGCTTCATAGGCATATCCTGCTTTTGTATGACCAGGTAAAAAAGCGAATCCGATATCGTAATGTTCCAGCTCATCTCTTTTAGTAAGTGTGATAATTCCAATCGAAAGATCATCCGCCTTCAGTTTAACTTTCCAATATTGAATTAAGGGATTGGCGATTATTTTTTCGACATAGGCTAACGCATCTTCAATTGTCCTGATATTTCTGTCGCCAATAAATTCCAGCCAGCCTGCAGAATTGACCAGTTCAAAAATGAACGCATGGTCATTTATTTCCAGTTCATTCAATATCAGCCTGTCTGTTAAGATTTCCGTTATGATCATGATTAGTCTCTCCAGATAAATATATACATTAATTTTTATCAACAGTAATTTGCAAGCAGTAGTAGGCAATCGAAAATTAAAATACATTATTCAACTTTACTGAACTATTTGATGTCCGACGCTGTTATCATTTAAACTAAAATCATTTTTATGATAGACCCAAAAGAAAAGGAAGCGGAAGCGCAAGACGAAAATGTGGAGCAGCATGATAACACTAGCCAGGATTCAAACTGGAGTGAACACCAAAGCGTTGATGAGGAAGGTAATGAACTAGAACCTGATGATATTAAATAAGACCTTATGAAAAAGATATTGATGGTATTAACATCACATAGTGGGATGGAAAATACCGATGGTAAAACAGGTGTTTGGCTGGGTGAGTTTACAGATCCCTACTATGAATTTATAGATGCCGGTTATCAGATAACGTTAGCCAGCCCGAAAGGAGGGAGGCCACCGGTAGATCCAATGAGTGAATTAACGGAACATGTAACGGGTTCCAACCGTAGGTTTAGTGACGATGAGGCAGCAAACACAGCCTTTTCGCATACCCAGGTTCTGGATCAGATCAGGTCTGATGACTATGATGCAGTGTTCTATCCTGGAGGTCATGGCCCGATATGGGATCTTGCCCAGGATAATAACAGTGGAATTTTAATTCTCGATTTCCTTGATGCTGGAAAACCGGTTGCTGCTGTATGTCATGGACCGGCAGCATTGATCAGTGCAGAAAGGCAACGGCCAGGGTTTTTGAAGGGGAAAATCATCTCTGCTTTCAGCAATGCCGAGGAAACTTTAGTGGGCCGAAGTGGAAACGTTCCCTATTTACTTCAAACCAAACTGGAAGAGTTCGGTGCAGAGGTAAAAACAGCACTCGTGCCATTTTTATCACATGTGGAGAAGGATGGATTACTCATCACCGGTCAAAATCCATTATCAGCTGGCCCGACGGCTAAGGCGCTTATCGATCTGTTGAATGAGACGACATCCACAGATAAATTATCTGAAGTTACGCCAATTTAATTTCTGCATAATGTGAACCCGAAATTTTTAACTTTCGGGTTCACTTCTGGGTGATTTACATACTTAAATGTCATTTCAAACGGTATAAGAAAAAAATTGATTCCTAAATAAAATGCTGCAATTCTACCGCGTTTTATTTCAAACGTTTTCGTCATTTCCGAAAATCTGTATGAGTTTTTGAATGGCTTCTTTGTTGGGTGAAGCGAAATCCCCAATCCCCTGTACGGTCTCCTCACAGATAGGAGAAGCTCTCTCAAACATTATATCTTCATAAGCCTTCAATGCAGCTTCTATATTTTGATAAGTCTCGTTCGTCAGGCACTCACTTAGGTCAAGTGCATCCAGCATCGCCAAATTTACGCCCTCGCCATTTGGCGGCATCAGATGGGCGGCATCACCTAAAATCGTAATGTTGGGTTTGGTTTGCCAGCGTAGTTTTAACGGATGGTAATTGAGTGGCCTATAGGTGAAGTTTGAACAAGCGCTAAACATGGAATGGAATGACGCATGCCAGTCATGATAAAATTGGGTAAGATAAGTACATACCTCTTCATGAACATGGAAATCTATACCATTAACATGCTTCCAATTTTCCGGGTACATTGATGCCGCATAAAAGGTTAGCCCGCCATCGCCCCTTGGCTGAACCACCAGCATTTTACCCGGCCCTGCCGCCATAAGGCTTCCCTGGTTGATCATACGATACAACCCGGGACAAGCTGTTTCGGGATTATCAATTTCTCCCTGAATGATGCTGGCACCCGAATACAATGGACTGACATCAGTTAGGTATTGCCGAACGCAGGATCGGTATCCATCACAGCCAATAACCAGATCTGAACTGGCTAATGTGCCGTTCTTGAATTGCAATTCCCATCTACCGTTGCTAAAGGAGAGGTTGAGCAATTGACTATCCCATATCACCGTGCCAGGCAGTAGTGAATCAATCAGGATATCCCGAAGCGCACCTCTGTCAATTTCGGGACGAAAATGTTCGTCGCCGAATGTATATGTGCCACTTTGTAAATAATCATCCAATAAAATATTTGCATGTTCATCAACCAACCTGAAGCTATCTGCCCCTTGCATGTATCGGGCCTTAAAAGCATCCGTTAGGCCGGCTGCTTCAAGCACTTTTAAGCCTGAATGATAATGGAGATCCACAATTGCACCCTGTACACGCGCTTTTTGATTAAGATCCCGCTCATATACTTTTACATTTGCACCCTTGAGCTGTAGCAACCGAGCAAGAGCAAGCCCGCCGGGCCCTCCACCAACAATTGCGATTTGGTGGTCATTTATTAGATTTATTTTTTTCAAAGTTTCCATATGCAATGTTTAATCAGCACAAAGGAACGTTGTCTGACCAGTTTAAAAAATGGCTAAACCATGTAAGTATAGGACTATTCGCGGTTTTTATTCCGGAAGTATAGCGGTTTTGATCCTGTAACTTTTACAAACAGCCGTACGAAATAAGAATAATCATCGTAACCCAGTTCGTTTGCAATTTCTTTTACCGATTTGTCTGAGTGATAAAGGAGCCTTTTGGCCTCTAATATAACGCGTTGTTGAATATTTTTTGAAAGCGATTGCCCTGTAGCAGTTTTTACGCATTCATTGAGATAAGAAATTGAGATGTTCAGGAGATCTGCATATATGGCCGGACGTTTCACTGTTTTGTAACTGCGTTCTAATTCCTTGCTGAAAGCTCTGGCTACCAAATGAAACCTGTTATGGTTTTCATTAAGACTGGATTGGGCCTGATACAGCGAACTGATGAGTGCTGCCAGGCTATTGATGCTATCTGTCAGTGCGGCATGATATAAGTTTTCTTCCGGTTCCGTATAAAGGATAAAAGATAGAGAAGCCATTTGTAAAAAAATGGAAAGTGTTTTATCGCTCAGTGTCAAAGCACTAGTTGGCATAAGGTCGTTTAGTATCGTTAGGTATGCTGGATGGAGGTTTTCCTCTTTAATAATCCAGGTACTAAGTTTGGCTTTTTCAAAGGTAATCAGCCGGTGGACCTGGCTTGGATGAAGGTAGATGATAGCCGGTGCCTGAATACTGTAGATTTTGAAGTCTATCTCAATATGTGTAATTCCTTTTTCTTGCAAAATAAAGGTATAGCCATCATCACGATGCGGTCGACTAACGTTTTCATTGTCAGGATATCCGTCGAAATACTTCCTTAACATCATGATGCCTCGGTTGGTACCCTTTGGTAAAATGTTAACTGGGATATATTGTGATTTTTTTGACATAGCTGGAATGATCAAAGATATTAGAAATTTGCACAGCTATAGGCAGGAATCGCTTAATGTAAGTAAATGTTGTAGCATTAAGTGAGCGGGGAATATTTCTTTAATATAGGTAATCTTGGCAATAAATCATACCTGATCTCACACATAATGTGTCATCTGCAAGGCCGGATTACTTAAAAAACTTATGCTTAGCTTTTATTATGCTTGATCAAAGCGAGATAAACAGCGTCATTTTTTTGCCATAAAAGATAAAGTAGTTGGGAAATGTTTTGTTTTCTGTGGACCATTAAATTGATAGACAGAAGAAGCTGGGTAAATTACTAAAACCTTTTAAAGCTTTGGTAACAGATACTGTTTCAATGAGTAATTGAGAATACTGTCAAATTGGAGTTAAGGCGATGTATATTATAGTTTTATAATCGGGAAGAGCAAGGCTGAAAAAAAATCGTTTTCCAAAAACATAACGTGTTGGATAGGTGTTAGGTGTACGATTTATGAAAAAACACCATACAAACCACAGTCCTACGCCCTGGCAGCGGCTTGTAGAAATGCTTCATGTAGAGCGCTCTACAATTAATTACATCTTTCTGTACGCAGGTTTCATTGGGGTTATCGGCTTATCCCTTCCATTAGGAACGGCAGCTGTGTTTAATTTGCTAGCCAATGGTTCTATGTACAGTTCAACCTATATTTTAATTGCTGCGATTTTAATTGGTATTGTGGTTGGCGGAATGCTTCTACTGGGGCAGCTTTCACTGGTAGAATACCTGGAGCAGAAGATCTTTATCAAGGCAGCTATTGGATTTGCTTATCGTTTGCCCCGAATAAAAAAGAAGGAGTTTGAAGGGGAGGATCCGAGAGAACTGGTGAACAGGTTTTTTGATGTGCTCACTATTCAGAAAGGCCTTACCAAGCTATTGATCGATATTGTAGCATCAGGAGTTCTGATATTTTTCAGTGCCATACTGCTGTCGTTCTACCACCCGATATTTATTGGTTTCGGAATTTTTACCATCACCTGTATCGTCGTAATTATTGCCATTTATTACCGCAGGGGAGTAGAAACCAGCATCGAAGAATCGGAGTATAAATACGAGGTTGTGGCTTATCTGGAAAACGTTGCTGAAGACTTAGACGCCTACCGTGGAAAAAAACATGAGATGGATAAAATTGCACAGGTAACAGATGAAATTACTGCCAGGTATGTGGAAGCCAGAAATGATCATTTTAGTATTTTAAAAAGACTGTTTGCCAGCGCTGTAGTTTTAAGAACAACTTTGATGGGTGCTCTTTTGCTCCTCGGTTCTTATTTTGTTGTTCAAAGGGAGATGACTTTTGGTCAATTTGTTGCTGCTGAAGTGATTATTGTTCAAATTACTTATGCCGTTGAGAAGTTGATGACCAGTTTAAATACCGTTTTCGATATGGTAACAGGAAGTGAAAAACTTGCTGTAGTAACCGATATGGAATTGGAGGAAGGAGAACTGGAGCATGATTAGTCAGACAAAAAAACTGGTGGTAAGGAAGGTGAATGAACATGCAGTATTATCTAAGGGGCAATTGATTTCGGTTAACGGACCAAGATTGTTGGGAAGAATAATGATTGGGATAACCGTACTTTTTGTGATTATATTACTACTCCCATGGAGACAGACCATATCTGGCAGGGGAACCGTTACGGCATTACGCCCGGAAGACAGACCGCAGACCATACAAAACCAAATTGGGGGGCGTATTGAGCGCTGGGCTGTAACCGAAGGACAACAAGTGAAGAAAGGCGACACCATTTTAGTGCTTTCTGAAACCAGTCATTCCTATTTCAATCCCGAACTGCCTGAACGGTTAGATGAACAGCTTAACGCCAAAAGGGGGAGCGAGCAGGCAGCCAGTCAGAAAATTTCAGCAAGCGACGCTAAGATCAATGCCCTGAATAACGGCCTCAGGGTACAGCTTGATGCTGCCCGCAACGACGTGAAGCAGGCAAGAAATAAGGTGACTATTGATAGTGCTGAATTAGTGGCAGTAAAAAATATTTATCAGACGAGTAAAGTAAGATTAGAACGCTATGAAGTTGGTTACCGAAATGGTCTTTTTTCTTTGACTGATATCGAATCAAGAAGGTTGAAACTGGCTGAAGATAAAGCAAAAGAAGTTGCGCAACAGAACAAACTTAATAATTCAAGGCAATCATTGGCCAATGCTATTATCGAATTGGATAATATCAAGGTAAAGTATGCGCAGTCATTAGCATCTGCTCAGGCTGACCTAAGCTCAGCAATTTCCGGCAAAGCATCTGTGAGGGAAGAGATATCAAAATTGCGCAACGAGATGAAAAATATTGATATCAGAAGAGGACTTTACGTCGTGCGGGCGCCACAAGATGGTTATATCGTAAAAACATATAAGGCGGGTATTGGAGAAAATATTAAAGAGGGGGAATCTGTGGCAACGTTGCAGCCATTATCTCCACAAGTTGCTGCTGAAATTTATGTTGATGCAATGGATGTTCCGCTGATTTTGGACAGTGCTAACGTTCGGCTTCAGTTTGAAGGCTGGCCGTCTGTCCAGTTTTCTGGCTGGCCGTCTGTTGCAGTAGGTACCTTTGGAGGTAAAGTATCGGTTATTGACAGGGTAAGTACAAATGGCAAGTATCGGATTTTGGTTAGGCAGCTGAATAAAGTGCCTGCAGGCGATGAGCCGTGGCCGATTCAATTACGTCAGGGATCTGGGGTTTATGGTAGGGTAATTCTACGTTCGGTTCCGGTATGGTATGAGATCTGGCGACAGCTTAATGGGTTTCCACCAAGTTTGGAGAAAGCGCCTACAGCTGAAAATATCAATAACAAATAGATGAGAACTTATAACGCAAAACAGGCTTCCGGGCCAGGATGGTTGGCGGCATCATTTAAGCGCAATATTTTTATTGCATACCTGTCTATTTTGGTATTCTCTGCATCGGCCCAGCCAAAGCCTGGTGCAGGTGTTCAGGTATTTTCGATCCGCGATCTTCAGGAAATTGTATTGACAGGACATCCCGTTGTTAAACAGGCAGCCTTGCTCCCTAAAGCCTCACAAGCAAAGGTATTACAATCGCTTGGAAATTTTGATCCCGAGGTGGTGGCCTCATTTGGTAGGAAAATCTTTGGTGGCACCGAATATTATAACCACTGGAACAGTCAGTTAAAGGTTCCGCTGTGGCTCGCAGGTGCTGATTTAAATATTGGGTACGACCGTAATGTCGGTACTTATAATAATCCGGAAACCAGGACCAGTAATACGGGGCTTACAGGGATAGGTCTCAGTATTCCGCTGGGGCAAGGGTTTTTAATCGATTCGCGCAGAAATACCCTGCGCCAGGCAAAAATTATGGTTGATTATGCAGAAGCAGATAAAATTTCGCAGATCAATGCGGTATGGCTTTATGCACTTAAAGATTATTGGAACTGGTATTACGCTTTCGAACAGCAACGTTTTACTGCTGAAGGGGTTGATCTCGCCGAAAAAAGGTTCCGCGCTTTAAAAGAACAGGTGCTTATTGGAGATAAGCCACCAATTGATTCTGTAGAAGCATCCATTACACTTCAAGACCGCAGGGTTCAGCTTCAGGAGTCGATTGTTAAAGTAAATAACGCAAGGCTTGTGCTGTCTAATAATTTATGGTCTGCTGATGGTGTACCACAGGAACTTCCCTCGCTTGCTGTTCCAGAAAATGTAGCAGCTGCGCAGCATTTAATGAACAGTTTGCAGCTCGATTCACTGGTAAGTCATGCCACAGAAGCTCATCCAACGCTGTTGAAGATCAGGAGCAAGCAGGCACAACTAAGCGTAGAGGAACAATATAGAAGGGAAATGTTAAAGCCCAAGCTGAGCGTAAAGGGAGCCTTTTTAGCTGGCCGCAGAGATTTTTCTTATGTAGCAGATAGCTATGATTTTCGTCTAGCAAATTATAAAGTCGGTATCGATTTTTCCATCCCTTTATTTTTAAGAGAGGAGCGAGGTAAGCTCCGAGAAGTGAAAATTAAACAAGCTGATATGGAATACGGTCTACAGCAAACAGGCAGGGAGATCCAGACCGCTGTTTTGACTGCATTTAACCAATATAAAGGCTACCAGGGGCAGCTTGCATTGCAAACCAGAAATGTAGAAAGCCAACGTACGCTGGTTAATGGTGAACAGCAGAAGTTTGAGCTGGGGGAGAGCAATCTTTTTCTAATCAATGCCAGGGAATCCAAACTTATCGAAATGCAGGTAAAGCGAGCCGAGCTTTTGGCTAATCTGCAAAAGGCGATGGCGGAAATTTATTATCAAGCAGGAAAACGTTTAGAACGCTAATAGCTATGGTACCAACTTAATCTTTTGGTTCCCAAAGTTGAATTTTATTGCCTTCCGGGTCCAAAATGTGGACAAATTTACCGTAGTCGAAGGTTTCCATCTGATCAACAATGGTCACATTTTCTTTTCTAAGCACTTCAACTAGTTGCTCCAGGTTTTCAACCCTGTAATTGATCATAAAATCCTTTTCCGAGGGCTCGAAATATTTCGTATCTTCAGGGAAAGAGTTCCATTGCGTAAGTCCTTTTTTTGTACTGTCTGTCAAATCGCGCCATTCGAAACTCGTTCCGTAAGGTGTAGTGTCGAAACCCAGATGTGTTTTATACCATTGGTTAATTTCTTTTGGGTTTTTGCATTTAAAAAATATGCCCCCTATACCGGTTACTCTTTTCATTTTTTGTTTATTGTTGCTAATCATTGTACTGGCGGTAAAGCCGGAAAGAAAGGAAGCTGCTAACATGAGGAAGATTAATCCTGTTTTCTTTACTTTTATTGTCATTCTGCCTTATAGTTGATTACTGCTTTAATGGGTATGCCAATCTCCAGATCGAAATGGATCCAGTTGCATACATTTTCCTTATCTAAAAATACCTCTAGCCCAGGCTGGGCTTCACATTCATAATTGCTATTAATCAGCCAGTTGTCGAAAAGAAAATTGATGCCTGCTCCAACCAGTTTGATATCACCGCAAACACTGGTAAATGCATATTTGCATGCCGGCAAAACTGTCGTTTGTACCGGGCTTTCCGGGCTTAACTTAAAGCCTTCCGGCAGGGTAATGCAAGACTCATAAGTATACTTCTTTTTTGGAGTCACCTCCGGGTCATCTTTAGACATACCAAAAATGGTTTCCGTTTTGTAAATACCCACCTCCTTTGACCAATTGATCAGTTTTGAAAACGCTAAAATTACCACTCAATGCCTAAACGCATCAGTTACCCTGATGTATGCAATTTTTCTTTCCTCCATTTTTTTTATCACTACAGGAAAAAGTTGTTCCAGTTCTTCTTGTTTCAGGTCACAATGATATTTATTTACTGGCTGTAATTCTTTGCAGATCTTGCTGTTTTTTATTTTACCACCTTTACGGTAACGGCCAGGGGAGGTAGCGAAATATTGTTTAAATTGACGGGATAAAGTTGCTGCGGAGGAGAAGCCGCATGCTGTTGCGATTGCAGTGATGGATTCCTTAGAAAATTTGAGAAGACGTGCAGCTTTTTCGATCCGCATCCTACTGGTAAAAGCATGAACGGTTTCGCCCATCAGAGCTGTAAATATGCGGTGGAAATGAAATGGCGAAAAACAAGCGACCGATGCCAGCTCTTCCAGAGAAACGGATCTATCCAGGTTTTGGTTAAGGTGGTCAATTACCTCATTAATCCTTCGCTGGTAAATATCGGTTGATCCATTCATGCAATTTCATGTTGAGATGTAGATATGCTCGTATTTTAGTTCGTCGAAACGGGCTTAAGCATATCGTAGTGATGGTTTTGCTGCTGGGCTTTTATCAGGCCGCGTCGTTTGCCATTAGTTTATCCATTATTTTTTTCAGAAATTTAACTTTGTTCTTTTTTACTTCTTCGATAAATGGGGAAGATTCATCCGTATCGGATAGGTGATTGTTACCCCAAAGGGCTATTTCGATCACAGCAGGTATTAAATCAACACCTTTTTCACTCAATTTATAAAGCCCCCTCACTTTGTTATCAGGATAAGGTGATTTAATGATTATTCCCTGTTCCTCCAATGCCTGTAACCTATTGGCCAATATATTAGTCGCTATTTTTTCTTTCGCTTTTGTAAAATCACCATAAGTTCGCGTTTTATGAAGCATAAGGTCGCGCACGATCAGTAGCGACCACTTGTCTCCGAAAATATCGAGCGATGAACTGATGGGGCAATCGGAACGCTTTTCATTGGTTTTCATATTTTTAAAATTTTACTTGCATTTTGAAAGTAAATTTATAATTTTGCACTTGCAATTTGCAAGTTTAAATCTGGTTTTTAACTTGCAAATAAAAAGCGAATTTAATGATTTTAAGTTAATAAAGAAAAGATGAAAGACTATTCAGCAATACAACGGGATGAAAAAATATTAGTAACAGGGGTTACTGGTTCGATGGGAAAAGCTACAGTTGAGCAATTATTAAAAAAAGGAATTCCGGCAAGCCAGATTATCGGGCTCTCCCGAAAAAAAGAACAAATAGAAGATCTGGCTAAGCAAGACGTAGAAGTACGTCTTGGCGATTATTTTGATTATGATTCATTATTAAGCGCATTTGAAGGCATTGATAAGGTGATGCTAACCAGTACCGTAGCTTTCACAGACCGTTCTGCCCAACATTACAATGCAATTACTGCCGCACGTCAGGCTGGTGTTAAGCATTTGGTATACATGGCAATTATGCGTAAGGAGGATTCCGGATATATCCTACCTGAGGTTACGGACTCAGATCTGTTTACCGAACAGGTTCTTAAATCATCAGGACTTGATTACACCATTGTATACCATCCACCATTTACTGATGTTTTATCATTATATTTTGATCCTAATCCCTTCAAAAACGGAATAAAAGTTCCGGCCAATAACGGAAAAATAGCTCCTGCTACAAGGAATGAACTGGCTGAAGCCCATGCAACGATACTTTCTACACCTGGACATGAAAACAAAACCTATTCATTAGGAGGCAGCCAGGCTGTTTCATTCGCTGACATTGCGAAAATCCTTTCCGAAATAAAAGGTCAATCCATTCCTTTTACTACGATTACAACAGTAGAATATATCGATGGGATGGTGGCAAAAGGAGCTCCGCTTCATGTGGCCGAGTTTATAACGAGCTGGATAACCGCAATGGAGGCAGGTGAATTTGAATATCAATCAGGTGATTTAGAGCGCTTGTTAGGTAGAAAAACAAAAACATTAAAAGCATACTTCGAATCAACTATCAATTAGCACACTCCAGATTAGCAAAGAGAATTGGGGTAGGGAATCGCTCTTCTCTTTTGTATTAAAAAAATTAAGAGCTTAATTTACAGTTAATTAGTCGATTATTGAAAACAATTTTGCTAAAAACTAATTATATGAGCATGAACAAAAAAACTTCACCTAAATTCCTGAGAAGCCTGTTGATGCTTTTACCCTTATTTTTTCTATTTGAGGCTTGTAACAAGCCTAAATCTAAAACGGGTGCTGAACTAACAAAAATTACTGGCATTAAATTATATAAAGACCTTGATGCGGAGGTATTGAGCGACAAATTGAAAACTGCATTAAGCAAAAGGTCGAAATCGATGTCTAACCCAAAATTTACTCAGCAGATTTATGAACAGGCAGATTATCAACCTATTTTAGTAGCAAAATTTCTTCCTGACAGTGGATTAAGAAATGCGTCAAGAAAGATCAATGCAGCAAAAGAACATGGTCTTTCGCCTGAAAACTTTCAGGCGGCAAGATTAAACGCCGCATTGGAGAAAATTTATTCTAAAACAGCGGTAAATACACTTGATAAAGCTTATGATGCAGTTATTGATCTTGAATTGATCGCTAGTGGTGCCATTACCGATTATGCTTCGGCTATGCAGTACGGAATTGTAAGTCCCAGGAAAATATTTGCACAGTTTTATACCAAGGTGCTCAGACCAGATTCTATTTCATTTAAAAAACCATATCAAACCAAGGATATCACCGCCTTTTTAGATAGTATTCAGCCGAGCGCTGAAACCTATAAAATGTTACAGACCGCCCTGATTCAAAATATTGCTGCCCCCGGTCACTCCGCTGAAGAAACCAAACGGATTATTGAAGTGAATTTGGAACGCCTGAGATGGCACACTGCACAACAGGAAGATAAATATGTATGGGTAAATATTCCGGCGTTTGAACTTCAGGTAATTGAAAAACAAAAGCCGGTTTTAAGTATGAAAGTTTGTGTGGGTGAAGGACGCAATACCGGGCAGGCAACCTCCTTGACGGAATATGATGAAAATGACCTGAAAAAAGACCGCGCCTTTAACCGCGAAACTCCTCAACTGAAAAGCATGATACACAGCGTACAGGTTAACCCGGTTTGGAATATCCCTGAAAGTATAGCCAGTAATGAAATTGTAAAGTATGCCTCACAAGATCCCTATTATTTAAGCAACAAAAATATTGATGTTTTTTATAAAGGAAAAAAGGTTGAAGATACGGAAACCATAGACTGGTCAGCACCTGATGCGGGTAAGATGTATACCTTTAAGCAGCAACCTGGGGCAGACAACTCGCTGGGTAAAATCAAATTCCTCTTTAATAATCAAAGCAGTGTTTACCTGCACGATACACCGGCAAAAGCGGCTTTCAATTTAGCGGTGAGGGCCGTAAGCCATGGTTGTGTAAGGCTGGAAAAGCCTTTGGAACTTGCCAGGGTGCTTTTTGGTCCGGGCGAAAAATTCGATAAGATCAGTGCAGGCATGCAAAGCAAAGATCCAAAAGCGGAAAACCTTTCTCTTCCTAAGCAGGTTGCCGTTTACTTAGTATACTTCACGTGTTGGAAAGATTCAAGCAGCGGTAAGCTCATGTTTGCCAATGATATTTATGGTCAGGATGCGGTGCTTTATACGCACTTGAACAAAGCTTAGTTCACGTGGAACTGGCCCTGATCAACGCCATTGTTCAGGGCTGGAAGAACAGCCAATGCGGCATGCTTCTCGTCCAGGTAACGTGAAGCATATCGCTCTGCACTTTTATTGATAAAAAGCACACTGCCTTCACCCATAGCGCTGATCAATTGATCAGATAATTCCGGACTTACCGCAGGACAGCCTTGACTGCGACCTAAACGCCCTAAAGCTTCAATAGTACCCTGACTTACATATGGTGCGCCATGAATGACAATGGAACGCATTCGTGCATTATCATTGTAACCTGCATCCATGCCGTCTAAGCGGAGTGATCTGCCATGTGAACCTACGTATTCTTCACCTGTAACGTAAAAACCGATACTGCTGCTGTAAGAGTCGTTTTGATTGGAAAAAGTTACTGTCTCATCATCGCCACTACGCTGGCCATGGGCTACCCAGGTATTTAGGATAATTTTCTTTTTACTTAAGTCAAGCACATAAAGCCTTTTCCTGGTGCTTTTTTGGTCAAAGTCTGCAATGCTCAAAAGCGCGTGGTTCGATAACCTGCCAGCCTCTTTAAGGTTATAATAGCCGGTAAGTGCTTTTTCAAACACTGAGTAAGTCAGGCCGGAACCTTTTAAATCAACCTGATTATAAAGCGATTTAGCATACGTTGCATAATTTGGTTCAATTGGCATTGAAACATCGACAACGGTTTTTGGATGCTCAATTTTTTTATCGCTCATTGCCACTAAGAAAAGGCTTAAAGATAAAATGATACAGAAGATGCCCAGAATGTATTTTCTCATAGATAACTAATTGAAATGATTTAAGTAGGGCTTTATAGTATAGGCTGTTCGGATTTGATTATGTAACAAATATACAACATTGGGGAGCGATTTAATAATATAACCTAAATGCTGACAATTATATGATGATATAAATACATGCCTATGCTGTGAGATGAGTTCTTCCTGATGTATACGGTTTTGCTTAAATAGTGATTACAGAAGGATTTCTATTAAACTTTTTGATATTAGGATTGGTTAATTATAATATGAATATTTCATTGGTTACGATCGTCAAAAACCGTAGGGCTGCGCTTATCAATATGATCAGCGGTTTAGAATGCTGCAGCTCAAAACCTGCTGAACTTGTAATTATACACATGAATGAGGAACCCTATCAATTACCTGCGGCTACTTTTCCAATCAGACAGCAAACAGTGAACAGTTTGCATCATCTGCCATTGGCTGCAGCAAGAAATGCGGCGATGTTATTAGCGGATTATGATCAGGTCGTTTTCCTTGATGCTGACTGTATTCCGGCACCAGATTTTCTTTCTGTTTATTATAAAGCCTTTAATCGCCCTGATGCACTTATTTCCGGCCGCGTCCGTTACCTTACCGCCGAAGCGATGAAAAAAAACGATCTACTCGAGCATATGATGGAATACAGCATAGCAGATCCCGTACGCGAAAATATTGAGCAGTATTCATACGAACTTTTTTGGTCGCTCAATTTTGGCTGTAATAAAAACACTTTTAAAGAAATCGGTGGATTTGATGAACTTTTTACCGGTTATGGGGCAGAAGACACCGACTTTGCTTTTGCCGCGAAAGCAAAGTCGGTACCTTTGATGACCATAAATGCAATGGCTTTCCATCAATACCATCCAAGTTACGATCCGCCGATGAACCATCTTTTGGATATCATCAGCAATGCAAAAGCTTTTAGGGAAAAATGGGGCATTTGGCCTATGGAAGGTTGGCTAAGTAAATTTGAACGCGCAGGATTAGTCGAATGGTCACAAGATCGGCTTGAGCTAAGGCGCATGCCTTCAACCTCGGAAATCGAAATCGCACTTAAAGTTACCTAATGACGCTGAAAAAGATCGCGATGGGTATCTGTTAAATAATTTGCTGCCCGTTCGGCTGCATTACTTTTGATCAGTCCATTCCAATTCGGGCGACTCGTTAGCAAATTTTCGAGCATTTCTTTCCAGTCAACATCGAATATCTTATAGGCGGGAATGTGCACTGCCAATGCCAATTCATCGATAATACGGGCCTTTTCTTCCTGCTCCTTAAACGGACGCTCTTCGGCTATGGCAATAAAACGTTTATTAAGTGAAGCACATTCCATCACCGTATTATGGCCAGCATTACCGATCACTATACAACAGTCTGCTAAAATATCCCGTGGATCTTCCAACTTTCCATGGAAATGTAGGTTTTTGATGTTTTGCGTATTTTGGATGTTGCCCATGACATGAAATGTCCATTGAGGACATTTATTAGATAAATAATCCAGAAATTCGCTATTGATGCTTGTGCCACCACTGCCAATCAGTACCGCAACATGCTTTTTGCTGGCATCAGATAGATCTTCACTCGGTGCAAACCGGCTAAGTCCGCCAGTATAAAAGGTTTTCTTGTTTATCCATTTGGGCACCTGGCCAGACATTTGCTCATCAAACGGGGCCAACAATCCAACTGCGTTGCGGTAACAGATTTGATGAGGTAAATCACCTCTTAAACCGTGTTGCTTAACCACGATAGTGGGTACACCGCAGAGTCTGGAAAGCATGGCGATTTCAACCGAAACATCTACAATAAATAGCAGTTTGGGACGGCTGGTCAAAAAACTGGTTATCATATTTACCCGTTGCAGTTGTCCATTAATGTTAAGCGGTGCATAATGCAGTCCCTCCAGGCTTTTATCCAGAAAGTCAGGATCTTGATCACCGGGAGTATCCATCGGTAAAAAAATAAGGTTGATATCATTGGGAATCAGTGATCTGTACTGTCCCAGCGCACTTCCCAAAAAGGTAACATGACAATTTTTAAGTGCAGAAGCAATGGCCAGGCACCTCATTAAATGGCCTGATCCATGGTGATGGACGTAAAATGCAATTTCCATATCAGGCTACATGACTTACTGTTTCCATTAACAGCGATTCATAAGCATCTATCATCCGTTCAATATCCAGATTTTCTTCGGCCTGGCGGCGGCAGGTTGCGCGATCCATGTTAACGGCCTTAGTTATACAATTTGCTAATTCCTCAGGATCATTGCTGCTGGTTAAACAACCAGTTCCTGCAGTTACCAGATAAGGCAATGCTCCACGAGAGATACCTGCTACAGGTGTACCGCAGGCCAGGCTTTCAGCTACAACAAGACCAAATGGCTCGTCCCAGCAAGGGGTAATGAGCGCACATTTCGCATTGCCTATTAATTCATTAAGTGTTTCATGGCTGCAGTTTCCAAGCAGTTCCACGCCCTCACCAATCAACGGTTCAACATAGGTCTGAAAATAGTGAGAATCTGCAATACTGCCTGCTAGTTTAATAGGATAGCCGGCAAGTTTAGCAGCTTGTATGGCTATGTGCGTACCTTTATCTGGATGAATTCTTCCAAACCAGATTACGTAATCTCCGGTGGGTTGGGCATAAAATTTCCATAATGAGATATCCACACCGTTGCAGATCACCTCACAATGGTTAAGAAAAGGCTGCCAGGCAAGTGCATTGGGCTTTGAAACGCTTACATAGCGGATACGTCCAGTTTTACGCTCTTGTAACATCGCTCGTTTCATTTCGAAGATAGGAGGCGTATGTAGTACCGTAACCATCGGCGTTGCCGTAATGGTTGACATGGTTAACGGTACATAATTAAGGCTGTTATTGAAAATCACATCATGTTCACGGCCATCAATATCCTGCATTAGCTCCAAATAAGCATGGTGTGTAGATATAAAATCTTCGCTAAGTTCATGTGACCTGAACCTACTTAGCGTTTCCCTATCATAATCCACGTCTGTGAGTATCACATTAACATTGAGATCAGGATCGCTTAGTTCGCTCGCATATAAGGTAACGGTATGTCCCCTGGCAATGAGTCTTTTGGTAACTTCGTAGGTGAAAGCCTCCAGTCCGCCCATGTATGGCTTACGGATGGGATGTTTTAGATGTGCTATTATTCCGATATTCATTAGGATTTTTAAAGATGTTACTCTAACAACTTGATAAAACCGTTAAAGTTTTAAGTAATTCTGATGCCCAGCCCTTATTGTATTATTTCGCGTATTTAAACTTTATTAATATTGAGGTGAAACACAATGGTTTTTTAATTAATACAATTTCGATTGGTTTGAAACCAATTGCTAAAAGTTAGCGTTTATTGATAATGCAAGAGAAGCAAAAAATAGCCGAGCAGATATTGCATATGGCCTCGCAGCGGGGAGCCGATAAGAGTACCTGTCCGTCTGAAATTGCCAGAATGCTTTTCCCCGATCATTGGCGAGAACACATGAGTAATGTGATGGAAGTGGCAATTGGTCTGTATATAGAGGGAAAGATTTCAATTACGCAGCAAGGTAAGGCTGTTGATGTAGAAAAGATAAAAGGGCCGGTTCGGATTAAGCAACCACTGGATTGAATCAATTTCGTTATGGCGAGATACTCATTTTAAACCGCTTTTCAGGCAAATTATTAACTGTTTTTATTTTACTAAAACTAAATGGGATCCAAATGGTTATACTAATACACTTGGAACGATGATGAAAAAGAAGATAATGGTTTTAGAGGATGATCATGATATTAGAGAGATCATAGGTTTGTTATTGGACGAAGAGAATTATGAAGTTAAATTATATCCTGATATTAGAAGCTTCAGAAAAGATTTACTTTTCACTTCGCCGAATCTGATGATTTTGGATGTTCGACTGCCAGATGGGAATGGCCATGATCTATGCCGGGAAGTCAAAAATGACCAACGTACTTTGGATGTTCCAGTACTGATGATGTCTGCACATTGCTCAGCAACCGAAGTGAATAGAAAATGCCATCCAGATGATTTCATTCCTAAACCATTTAATATTGATGATTTTGTTGCCAGGGTAAACGCAGTGGTGAATTAAGAGGTTATATAATTGCAATAACTTGCTGCTGAATTTAATCGATACTTAAAAATAGAATCAGAATATTTACACTTACTTTTAATTGCAATTACAGGTTTTGGAAAAAACAAAAGATTTAGCTCTTTTCTCGAACATGAACTAATTTTACGAGAGTAGTGGAGGATTTGCTAACAATATGTTCAAAACTAATTATCAAATTCAAAATGCTCCTCCTTTTGTGATAAAAGATTGTAAACCACATTTCCATCCCGGATGAGGTAAAAAATATCCGTATGATTTTGCTGATATCTTATATATGCAAACAGCTTGTTACTCTGTCCCTCCAAACCAGCCCTGCCGCCATTGTATTTGCCATTAAGAATAGCAGATTGCTGATAGATGTACGCGGAATATAAATTATAAGCTTTCAAGTTTACCTTTTTGATTTTTTGTTGTACTTTTTTCTCCAGTATGGTATAGTATGATTTTTGATACGAAAAGCCGTCGGAAATATAAAAATAGTCGATTCTATTGGTGCTAGCGCCAGAAGTGAACTCGTAAGTAACAGGAGATAAGGGTTTTAATTCAAGATTTTTGGGTTCACGATCTTTGCAGGCTGTAGTTAAAAACAGCAGAAAGAGTAAAATCTTAAAATTGGGTTTCATGCTTGAAATCATTATCGTAAAGTATGTTTTAAGTTATTAAAAATAATATCTGGCATGATGTTTTAGTTGAGCTGTCCGCCAGGCTTGGTAAAGCTATTGTCAACCAGTTAATATGTTAACGATACAAAAAAATAGGTCAACTGATTTTTATATAGCCGAATATAATTAATCTCAATTTACGTTCGCGTAAATATTGCAACTGAAAGAAACCGGTAAAGCCAATCCCTCGTTTTTTTAATAAATAATTGCTCTTGCGACACATCTTCTGCGCTAATTTTTACTTTTGCAGTGAATAATGTCTAAATGGCTTAATTAAATGGATAGCACATTTTCTGATCAAACACAGGTTGCAGTAGTTTCTACTTTTTCCCATCTGATAAATACAGTTTTTAGCGGGAAACTAAACGCAGCTTGTTGGCAAAGAGCACTTAGTGGAGATTTTCAGGAAATTGTATCTAAACTAGAGCTAAAAGAAAACCTGACTGAAATTTCGATGGATGATCTCCGGTCGCTCGAACTTTCAGAACAGGGTTGTGAAGCCAGAACGCGCATCAAAAACGATTTTCAGCTGTTAACCGATGCTGGCGCATCACCTTCGCTGAACTTAATTAAAAGTTACGAGCGGGATGAAGAATTCGATTTCATTCCAACAGATGTATATTCTTTTCATGTAGACCGATCGCCAATTGGTACTGATACTTTTTTATGTACCTATTATGGTGCTGTGAGTGAAATTTTACCCAACCATCAAGCTGAACAAAAGCTGCTGGTACCAGCGATTAGACTCAAACTTAAAGAACTGCATGAGGGAAGGGAGGAAGAATTTGAACACTTTTTGACGGAGCATTATTTCGACTTGCATTATGAGGCTAAACCCGGCGCAAGACCTATAAAATTGGGCTTGGGCCATTTGTGGAGGCTGGCGGTAGATCATCCTGATCAATCCTGTTTGCCCTGCATCCACCGGGCACCGCTGGAAAAAGAAGGAGAGTATAGGTTATTGCTCATCTGCTAATTTGGCGGGATTAAATTTATCAATAATTCAAATATATTTGCCAAATGTTCAACAGCGCTATGTATTTGCCTGCTATTGTTATGGCCGGTATGGCCTACAGTATCCTGGCTAAAAAACTCACAGTTACAGCAGCTTGTACAGGCGCCATATTGACCTGTTTGATTTATTTTGCGGCTGGTTACACCGGCGTGGCGATGATGACTACGTTTTTTATTTTTGGTTCTGCAGCTACTTCATGGCAGCGAGATAAAAAGCAGGCTTCTGCTACCATTACGGAAACCAGGAATGGACGTACATCACTGCAGGTTTTAGCTAATGCCGGGGTTGCCAGTGTGGCGGCTGTAGTAATTTTGCTTTATCCTCTGCTTACTGATTTGATGCTTACGGCAATGGCGGCAGCTTTTGCCTCAGCCACAGCAGATACCTTGTCTTCTGAACTGGGAATGGTTTATGGAAAGCGTTTCTTTAATATCATTTCTTTCAGGCCCGATAAACGTGGGTTGGATGGGGTAATCAGTTTAGAGGGGACCTTAATTGGTGTGGTGGGTAGTGGAATCATTGCTGCTATTTATGCCCTGGGGTTTGGATGGAACGTGAACTTCTACCTGGTGGTTATTGCAGGTACGGCGGGGAACCTGACTGATTCTATCCTAGGCGCTGTATTGGAGCGCAAAGGCATCATCGGCAATAATATGGTTAATTTTTTGAATACATTAACCGCAATCCCGGTGTTTTTAGTGTTGTGGATTTTACTCAATTGGAGTTAATCAATTGGATACGCTATCAATATAGTACTCATTTTAGGTCTAAGAAACCTTCAATTTCACAAATGCCATTTAATGTTATTGTGACCTTGTCTTTTGAATGTCAAAAACATGTATATCAAGTAAATTTTTGCGATAATGACCAGCTTTTTAATGAAATTTATTTGTTGTTTAATCTCTATAAATCATGAAAAAAATCTTTTTTCTTTTAGCACTGGCAGCCTGTGGATTTTCAGGTTACGGGCAAACCTATCAACCGATTACCAGCAAAAATAAAACCTACAACGAAACGTTGAAAGGAGTGAGTTATACCTACAAGGATGGCATTGTTACCCTGAAAAATAGCGGTAAATATGCTTTAGGCACAGTAAGTATTACGGCATCGTCGAAGGTAGACAGTACCCTCTTTGGTATTGCTTTATTTGATGATGGTATTGACAAAGGAGAAACGGCCAAAGCGGAAGTTTATTTTACGACAGGCCTGGGTAAAAATGTACATAAGGTGCCTTTAAATCAGGTTGACCAAAAGAACCTGGTACTATCTTTTGATAAGGCCACGAGGGCTGTAAAATAATCGTTTATATTTTCCAAATTTTTGATAAAAAATAACCCTGACTTCAATATCGCTAATGAAAAAGAATCAAGCTATCTCAACAGGTGATAAATATTTAACACTGGATTAATAATCGATATTTAGTTTTGTGCTATAAATATTTGGTTAGTATTTATAAGTTTAGGTTAGTTGATAAAAAAGCCCAGATGGATATCCGGGCTTTTATATTTTTAAGCTTTATACCAAATATTTCATTTAACTAAGCTAGTTGATCAGCACAGGCTATTCCTTTAATAACAGTTGAGAACTGTTTGATATAGTTCATTTCACGGCGGTTACCATATAAACACTCTGGCCAACTGCACCTTCATAACCAAACACCAACTTATATTCGTAAAAATTTTCGATTTCGCTTTTAAAAGAATCAAAAGAAGGTGTATCTTTCGACGCATATCTAGGATCCCATTGAAATTTACTTCCAATTTTTAAAGTAGCTTTATTACCGTTATTCGCATGGTTGATGATTAGTTGGTTGGGGGTGATAATGTTTTCCATAGTTAAAATTTTAATGATCTAATCTATATAATTTAACGACTAACCAATTGAATTGTTTCATGACCAATGTAACAATCAGGAAAAGGTATTAATCCGCATTAAGTGAAATTAGTAGTAAAAAGAATAAAATAAAAGTTTTGAATTCCTCATACCACCTCCGCATTTATATAAAATGATATAAGAATAGTACATCGCCTACATAGGCTGGTTTAGGCTGGTCTTTAATTACCAGTGTAGCCTGAATGGTTACTTTGGTAATACCCCGCAAGTTGCTGATGCACATCAATTTGGCTTTTAACTGAACCTGGCTATCCACTAAAACAGGCTGACCAAATTTAAAACGTTCAATACCATAATTGATTTCCATTTTAATATTGCGCACATCTGCAATTTGCTTCCATAAATAGGGAATTAACGATAAGGTTAAGTAGCCATGTGCAATTGTTGCCTTAAATGGCCCTTCATTTTTAGCTTTTTCAGGATCGGTGTGTATCCATTGATGATCTAAAGTTGCATCAGCAAATCTGTTGATTTGTTCCTGGTCTATAGTATGCCATTGCGAAATCCCTAGTTCTTTGCCTAGGATTCGTATTCTTCGAAATTATTGATCACCAACATATATTTTCTTTATAAAGTTTGTTTCGCTTTAAAATGCTTAGGCACAACAACTCATCATGAATATAGTTTCATTTACTTTTCTATGACTAAAATAGTGATCAGATAATTTAAGCATTAGTTATGCATTTGGTTAGCATCAGGAACTAAAACTCGTTCTGGTTTGGAGATGAAAACACAAGTTAGGCTGCTGTGCACGGCGATAACGTAAGAATTATGATAGGATAGGGTTATTGTAGGAGATTCAATTAAGAGCACCAGTAAGGCCTTGTGGGATCGGCACAAGATAGTCCGTGCGCTACAAAGCTACCTTGTCAAGACTTTAAACACAGAATTAAAGAGATTTAATTGTTATCTAAATATTTTATTTGATATATTTAAATTAAAATTTAGATTTGTCTAACATTATATTTAGATAAATCATTTATGTTCATGAGATCACTATCCTTTTATTTTTTTTGTTTTCTTCTATCGCTAAACGCCATTGCCCAGAAAGCAACAGTTAAGGGTATAATTACATCAAATGGTGAAGCGCTGGATCAGATCACCATTAGGGTTGTAGGTACTAAAAGTTCGACAAAATCAAACAGTGCAGGAAATTATCAATTAAGCGGTATTCCTCACGGAAATTGCGATCTCGTCTTTTCAGGCATTGGTTACCAATCTAAAAAAGTGAGGATTACTTTAACAGCAGATACAGTTCTGGTTAATGCAGATTTGGTAAGTTCAGTTTCCGACTTAAATGATGTGGTGATTACTGGGGTAAACAGGGCTACACAATTACGGAAAAGCCCGGTGCCCATTGCTGTAATTTCCAAAAAAACGATGGACCAAAACGTAAATACCAATTTAATAGAGGCTATTGTGAAAGGCATACCTGGCATTACAGCAGTTACAACCGGTCCAAATGTTTCTAAGCCATTTATAAGGGGTTTAGGATATAACCGTGTATTAACTTTGTATGATGGGTTAAGGCAGGAGGGGCAGCAATGGGGCGATGAACATGGAATTGAGGTGGATGAATACGGGATTACCAGGGCCGAGGTAGTAAAAGGTCCGGCCAGTTTAACCTATGGCTCTGATGCTTTGGCGGGCGTCATTAATATGATCCCTAACACACCAAATTTTGAAAACGGAAAATTGAAAGGCGATTTTACCGCAAATTATCAAAGTAATAATGGCATGATGGGTTCGTCGATTGGATTGGCTTACATTAAAAACGATTGGAAATATAGCTTTAGGGCTACTGGAAAAACGGCACATCATTACCGGAATAAAATTGATGGATGGGTGTATGGAACTGCGTTTAGGGAGTATAATTTATCTGCCAGTGCCAGATTAGATAAAAGCTGGGGTTATTCTAAAACAGCCGTTACCTATTATGATAATGTTATGGAAATTCCTGATGGCAGTAGAGATTCTTTATCCAGAAAATTTACCAGGCAGGTTTTGGATGATGGAGACGATATTAAAAACAGACCGATTGTTCCGGAAAGTGATCTTCGAACCTATGCCATTAATCCTTTGCATCAACACATTCAACACATCAGGTTTTACAACACCAGCCAGTTGAAATTTGGAACCAGCGATTTAAATGTATTAATTGGCGGGCAGCAGAGTGTGAGGAGAGAATATAATCACCCTACAAGGCCCAATCAGGCCGGGCTTTACGTGGTGTTAAATACCTTTAATTACGATTTCAAATACAACCTGCCTGATTTCGCAGGTATAGAAAGTACGGTGGGGCTTAATGGTATGTACCAGGTAAACAGGAGCAAAGATGCCACCGATTTCCCTATCCCGGACTTTGACCTTTTTGATATCGGTGCATTTTACTTCGCAAAGAAATCGATGGGTAAAGTAGCCATTTCAGGAGGAATCAGGATCGACAGAAGTAACATCAATTGGGATAATTTTTATGTAGGTACTAATGCGCAAACGGGTTTTGATAAACAGGTTGGTGCAGGCGACCTTACAGGCAAATTGCAGTTTCCATCATTTTCTAAAAACTACTATGGTTTATCTGGTAGTTTAGGCTTAACCTACAATATTTCAGAAAGGTTTTTGATTAAAGCCAATATTGCTAGGGGATACCGCGCTCCAAATATTACAGAAATCGGCTCTAATGGACTAGATCCAGGTGCACACATCGTGTATTTAGGTAACAGAACATTTAAACCGGAATTTAACCTGCAGCGAGACATTGGTATTATTGCGTATTTAAAAGATGCGGATATCACTATAGAGCTATTTAACAACCAGATTCAAAACTACATTTATCAATCGCGCTTAACCGATGTCAATGGAGATCCGGTTGTTATTGTTCCGGGAAATCTCACTTATCAGTACCAACAGTCAAAAGCCAGGTTATATGGTGCAGAAATTTCTATCAATTTGCATCCTACAGCTTTAAAATGGATCAGTTTCAATAATAGTTTGGCCTATACAGTAGGACTCAATCAAAATCGGGAACTATTGGATCAGCATGGTAATGACGCCAAATACCTGCCTTTTATTCCGCCTCTACAAATCAGAACGGAAATTAAAGCGACAGCTCAAAAACCTGTAGGCATTTTTGATAAACCTTATATCAAAATCGATGCGGCTTTTTTCGCCGATCAGAACAGATTTTATGTGCTCGATAATACAGAAAGTTTTACCGCAGGTTATACTTTAATTAACGGCGGAATAGGATCGACGCTGACAACAAAAAAAGGAAAAACCATCTGTGATATTTTCCTTCAGGCCGATAACATTTTTAATATTGCTTATCAATCTAATTTAAACAGATTGAAGTATTTTGAATACTATAATAGCTCGCCCAATGGCCGGTCGGGAATTTACAATATGGGTAGAAATGTAAGTTTTAAAGTGATTGTTCCGATTTAAGAGCTGCTATGAAGATCTGCTTTTGCCCAAACTCAACTGATTTACCATATAGATAGGACAGTAAATATAAGCTTATATGACTCTTATATTTCTCATATGGTTTAATCATCAGATCAGATTTATAAACCGAATGATAAAACCGTTATCAATCCACTTAAAATAATGGAATCGGTGATATAAAAAGTCAGTTTAGCGACTATCGCTCATTTTCATTATCTTTACCTAAAGCATCAAGTATTAAACGTTTACATTTATGGAAGCCTCTTTGAGCGAGCAGCGACTGAATTTTTTAAGACAATCGATTGGTAAGGTAATTACCGGTTCGCCTTCTAACTTTATGAACTGGCTGGCACCTGTTTTAATTAAAGCAGAATATGGGATTTTGGTCTGCCAATATACAATCCGAAAAGAAATGACCAATCCATATCAGATTTTGCATGGTGGCGTAACCGCAGGTATTATTGACGATTTGATTGGTGCAACGGTTTTTACGATGGGATTAAATGAGCGGTATACTACCGTAAATAATTACATCGATTATTTCGCTACCGCAGGTGAAGGCGACGAAGTTATAGCCGAAACTGCAATCGTAAAAAGAGGACGCACGATTTTAAATCTGCAATGTGAACTATCTTTACCATCGAAAAATCGCCTGATTGCTAAAGGTTATTCTAATATGTTAAACATAGGTTAAGTTAACGCACAACGCTTAAGAATAAATTGTTAATTCCTTAAAATTAACAAAACATTCTCATTTATATATTGTTGTAAATTAACCAAAAATATAATGAGCCATGTTAGAAAATTATTCAACCCTGCAATTTGATGTGAGAGGCAAAATTTTTAAGGGATTTTGCATGCGTATTCAAGATGATTTTCATGAAACCTATGCTGTAGTTTTAGATGGTTACCATTCTTTCTGTATCTGGTTAGATAATAAGACAGAAAAATGGTGTGCTTCTAAAAATGCTGTGATTGATCCTGACGCAATTGATGAAATCATCAATAGAATATCTCCTCAAACTTCTTGCTAATGCCACATTATCAAGTGTTAAAGCATAAATCCCATCATTAACTCAAAGTATGTTACCATCCCTGCCAGAATTGATTTCTGTAGGGATTTCTTGCACTGTTTTCCTTTCTTTTCATTCTGAATGCAAATGAAGATCTTGATTAAAAGCTAAATCTGAAGCCTAATTATCTCCATAACGAAGCGAATGTTAGATGGCTTCATCAGTTAAAAAAAACTGGTTTGTTAATAATGATTGGAGGATTAATTCACGAATGACCTATAAACCAAACTTAACTAAAAAACATATAACTGAGCGCTATTGCTGTACAAACGCCAACCAGATCGGCGAGCAACATTGAACCGATGGCATAACGTGTATTTTTTATCCCAACTGCACCAAAGTAAACAGCTACCACATAAAATGTAGTATCTGAAGCGCCCTGGAAAACTCCTGAAAGTTTACTCGCAAATGAATCTGGTCCGCTCGAAATCATCGTACTCACCATCATGCCACGGGCAGCACCACCACTTAGCGGTCTAATTAACGCCGTAGGCAGGGCATCAACAAATTTGGTGTCGGCTCCAAGAAATATAAATATGTTTTTGATCCCGCTCATGATTACGTCAAAAGTTCCGCTGGTTCTCAGCATACTTACGGCAACCAAAATACCAACCAGATAAGGGATAATCTTCAATGCCGTTTCAAATCCACCTTTAGCACCATCAATAAACGCATCAAAAACATCTATTTTTTTATAGAGTGCACCTAATACAATCAATAAAAAGATCAATAAGATGATCCCACCACTTAATAAGCCTGAAAATGATTTTATACTTTCTGCATTTAGTTTGCTTACATACCAAACCAATAAACCCACTACAGCAGAAATGCTAAGTACCCAGGTAATAATAACAGGTTGAAGTAAATTTATTTTTTGTTTGAAAGAAACGATGAGCATGGCCGCCATGGTACCCACAAAGGTTACAATTAAACAAGGGATAAAAATGTCGGTAGGGTCTTGCGCATTTTGAGATGACCTGATGGCAATTACACTTACCGGAATTAAGCATAAACCAGCCGCGTGCAGGCATAAAAACATGATCTGGGAGTTACTGGCCACGTCTTTATTGGGATTTAACTCCTGCAAACTTTCCATGGCTTTTATACCAAATGGCGTAGCCGCATTATCTAAACCTAATAAATTGGCAGAAAAATTCATGATCATGTGTCCCATAGAAGGGTGCCCTTTTGGAATTTCCGGAAAAAGTTTTGAAAAGAAGGGACCAATAATCCTGGATAATAAACGGATACCGCCTGCTTTTTCAGCGATGCTCATTAAACCCATAAATAAAGCCAATGTTCCCACTAATTTAATACAAAGGTCAACCGCAATCCAGCAGGTTTCGATAATGCCATCTAATTTTAAAGGATTTAAAGGATCGGTTGATTTCCCGATCACCATCCAATTAAAGATATCGCTATGTCCGAAAAAGAAACATTTAATACTTGCTACAACAATAGCCACAATAATAAATGCCGACCAGATTCTGCTTAATGCCATTAGGGTTGTTTAGTTTATTTTATGCGTGAAAATAGTTTTTTTAAGCCGAATTTCATAAGAATCATTTTTCTATTTGCGATTGTCATGCTGAACTTATTTTACAAGCAGCGATGAAATTTTTAAGCTACTTCGTGGCCAGCATCTTTCTTGCTGAATGGACCCTGAAATTTATCAGATCAGGGTGACGATTACAAGTATACATTAGATTTATTATATCCCTGAACAGAAAATCCATGGCAAATAGTGAGTATACTAGCAACCATGGACTTCTGACATCGGTCTTCGGACCTCCGACTAACTAAGGCTTGTCATCCGTTAATTCAAAACCCCAGGTTTTCCCTTTTTCGGTAGCTGGAATTCCATTGGTCATCCAGGCCGGAGCTTTGGCTCCTTTTAAATAATAATCGAAAAATTGTTGTTCACGAATTTGAATATCTTTACGGTTTTGGCGTTGAACCAGGTTATGCGCTTCACCATTATAGTTTAACATCCAAACTGGTTTACCTAAACGTCGTAATGCGGTAAACATTTCAATACCCTGGTACCAGGGCACAGCTCCGTCTGCATCATTCGCCATAATTACAACAGGAGTATTTACTTTTGGAAGCATAAATAAAGGAGAGTTTTCGATATATAATTCTGGCTTTTCCCAAAGTGTTGCACCAATGCGACTTTGTGTTTTTTCGTACTGAAACTGACGGTTCATACCGGTTTCCCAACGGATACCCCCATAAGCAGAAGTCATATTTACTACCGGTGCACCCGCCCATGCAGCAGCATACATGTTATTTTGGGTAATAAGGTAAGCCACCTGGTAACCACCCCAGCTTTGACCTTGAATTCCAATTTTATTACCATCTACCCAGCTATTTTTCTTCAGGTTTTCTACACCGGAGTTGATATATTCAACTGCCGACTTTCCTGGATGCCCGGTTTCATAACTGATATCTGGTGCAAATACCAGATAGCCATTACTCACGAAGTAGGAGATATTCAAGCGTGATGGAGTGGGAGCAGGCGCCTGATAGGTATACAAACCATCAGTTAGCTTTTCATAGAAATAAACAATCATCGGATATTTCTTGCTTGGATCGAAATTTTCCGGTTTATATAGAATACCTTCAGCTTTATAACCCTTAGGTGTAGTCCATTTTACCAGTTCTGCTGTACCCCAGTTGTAGTCTTTTTGTTGCGGGTTGGTGTTGCTTAATTTGGTTTCCGTTTTAAAATCGGTAGTAATGTAAACATTTGGCGATTCTACATAATTGGCTTTATCATAGATATAAATATCAGCATCTTTAGCTTTTACCAGGTTGGCATATTTAAATTTGGCCATTATGGCTAGCTCGGGCGCTTTGGCAGTACCTACATTGGTACGGTAAAAACCATTTTCTTTGGTAAGATTATTAAAAGCAGATAACCAGATTAATTCATTTGCTTTAATAAATTTATTAGCGTTCCTTTCTGTTCTGTTTAGCTGTACGTTTTCGTAACGGAACGTGATGTTGTTCGCTCTCCCAAAACCCGCAGTGATATTTTTAGGTGCTGATTTTCCGTCTGGCGAGAACGACCAGATGTCGTATTTGTCGTTAATTAGAACAGCTTTGTCACCCTCGGTCCAGGTGGCTAAACCATAAGCAGAGGGAAGATCCGGTACATCATTTTCTTCATCAACAAATTTTTCGCTTAAACCAGCGGTTAAAACGGTGATCTTTCCTGTGGCTATTTGGTAAGTATTCCAACTGCCCAGTTTCCGATCAAAATAAAGAACATAATTTCCTGCTGGCGAAGGCATGGCATAACCGTTAAGGTTTTCAATAATCTTTCTTTTCTGACCATTCTTAATATCAACCAGGTAATAATCTTTTGAAGTTGAACCGCTCCACTGCGATTCTACCCGTCTGCCGTAATCAGTAGAAGCTAGAACCTGCGGTGCATCACCTTCGGCCATGATACTGGCATCAGGCAATTTTACGTCTGTTAGTGGAATTACTTTTGGATCACTGCTGTAAACATCAATTACGGATAAGTAACTTTTTTTGCTGTCTCTTTCAATATTTTTAAGCTGCATGGGCTGCAAATAATCGTCTTTATAATTCCATACATCAACCTTGGCCACCTCAAAATCTACAATCGTGGTATCTTTTAGTTTTTTGACAGGGGATATGCCAAAAAATATCTTTTTGCCATCTTTACTAAAAGTAATTTTGCCATCACCATTAACCGACCATTTTTCAGGCAGCCCTGGCATATCAAAATCAACCAGGATTTGCGCTGTATCAATCGTTAAAGAGTTATAATAGATATTGTAATTTTTTATTTCCTGCTTTTCCGGGCCTTGTTCACCCACAAATGCCAAATGTTCGCTTTCCTCATCAAAAGTGAAATTTTTGAAATTTCCCTTGCCTTTAATCAATGTTTTTAAGGTGCCTTTCTCCGTATTAAGCAAGAACACGCCCTGAGGAGCCATTTTGTCTTTTTTAGATCCACTGCAGGCAAAAACCAACTGTTTACCATCTTTACTGAAATAATAATCAGTGACAAATTTATAGGTCTTATCTGTTCCCGTGATCAGATTTTTAATAACCAGATCTGTTCCCTCTTCTGTTTTACCTTTTCCGGCAGGATCATCATCTGCAAAATCAGTTTCGCCATCTTTTTTTTCTACAGGTTTTGTACCTTTTTGTGCTGTATCTGGCTTTTCAGTTAAATAGGCCAATACACCAGCGCCCTCTTCCGGAAATTTGAAAGATTTTACTCTTGCTACTTTTGTAACCAAATTACTCGTCAGGTTGGCTATGCCTAATGAATCTTTTGGTGACTCATCTGGCTTTTTCTTTTTGATTTTAGCCTGACGCAAATCTTTGTTGAGTGGACGGATGTTAAAAGCCGCAAATTTAGAGTCATTGCTAAATTGTGCGTTCATCCCTCTAGGAACATTGATCCTGGTATTGGTTTTAATATTGGTTAGGTATAATTGTGCATCGCCTTCTTGTTGTAAGATGCTATACATTGCCCATTGGCCGTTATTTGATAATTGCTTTGACCCTATCGACTCCCAGGTATCGTATACGGAATGATCTAATGGTTTCTTTTGTGCGTAGGCAAAGCTGACAACGAAAAACAGAATAACAGTTAGTCTCTTTTGCATTTTAAATTAATTTGTTGGTTGAGATTTAATCTTCTAAAATTGGAAATTTTTAGCTTATTAGGAAACTTGTATACCAAATATTACAATCAAGAAGGAATCTGTAAAGTGTAGGATGGAAAATGAATTTGTGAGGAAATCAGATCTTTAACTATCAACGCTCAAAACTAAATGCCGAGCATGAACGCTATGCGCTAAACGCCATACCCAAAACAGAAATCCCCGTTCACGTTAAGTAACCGGGGATCTCATATAGTGTAAAAGCAAAATTACTTTTTAGTTTGTTGTTGTTGTTGCTGACGCATATAGTCATCTAAACGCTGTTGGAATTTAGATTTTTTCTTTTTCTCATCAGCCGGTCTTGCTTTGTTCTGTTGGATTAAAGCATGGATTTTTTCGTCATCAACCATTTTACGGATCAGGAACTGCTGTCCGAAAGTCATTAAGTTGGCTAAGAAGTAATAATAGTTTAAGCCGGCAGGGTAGCTATTTAATACGCCTAAGAAAATAATCGGCATGATGTAACCGATGTATTTCATCTGTCCGGTAGCACCAGAAACCTGGTTATTAAAATAAGTCATGATCAGTGTTGACACCGTCATCAATACACACATTAAACTTAAGTGATCGCCAATGAAAGGGATTTTAACACCAAATTTGATAAATTCATCGTAGGTTGACAAATCTTTCATCCAAAGGAAACTCTCGCCACGTAACTCAAACAAGTTCGGGAAGAAAAAGAAGAAGGCCATTACCAAAGGCAATTGTAATACCATCGGCAAACAACCGCCCAGTGGATTTACACCTGCTTTTTTGTACAGTTTTAAATATTCCTGCTGCACCAGTGTTGGGTTATCTTCACCTACTTTAGCTTTAATTTCGTCCATTTCTGGTTTCAATACCCGCATTTTAGCCATTGATAGGTATGATTTGTAAGTAAGCGGCGATAAGGCAACTTTTAACAAAATAGTTAGTACCAGGATGATTAAACCGTAGTTCCAGCCAAAGCTGTTTAAGAAATTAAATACCGGCAATACAATAAAGCGGTTAATGTATTTTAGAGGCCAGTAGCCCATGTCGACCTGCTGTTCCAAATCGTATCCCTGTGCTTTTAAGGCAGAGAATTTGTTGGTGCCAAAATAAAACTCCATTTCATAAACCTGGTTAGCGCTATGCGCATATGGCAATTGCATATTGGCATCGTAAAATTTCACCTGGCCTGGAGCGGTTGGAATTTTAACTTCTAAGCTTCCTTTTTCGAAAGCCTGTTTAGCAATTAACGAAGCTGAGAAAAAGTGCTGTTTAAAAGAAAACCATTGGATTTTACCTTTCGTTAATTCTTCTTTTTCATCTTTTGAAACACTCAAATGGTTTACATCACCATCTAAATATTTATAATACGGTGCAGAGTAGCGGTGTTCGCTTTCGATTGATTTTTCTTGTTGCAGTAAAGTGGTTTGCCAGTTTAAATCAATGCTATTGCCGGCAATTACCTGCTGTAAACCAACTAAATTAATGTTAAAACCAACTTTGTTACTTGCAGCTTTTAAATCGTAAATATACTCTACATAAGCGTTAGAGCCATAATTGGCCTTCATGGTAACCGTATTGCCGGTTTTAGTCGGCGTAAAGTATAAACCGTTGGTGTTAATTACTTTACCGCCAGCATTTAGATTTAAACCAAATTTATTCTGATTCCCATCGAATAAAATAACCGGTTTACCGGTAAAGGTTTTCTGTCCTTTAACTTCAACTGAAGTAATCTTACCACCTTTATTGCTTAAAGTGATCAACAAATTTTCGTTTTCCAAAACAGTACTGGTTTCGGTGCCATTTATGGCAGTACCAAAGGGACCCTTTAAAGCTGCTGAATCTACAGCAGGGTTAGCTGTTGCAGCTGTTTTGGTGGTATCTTTTTGTGCAGGTGTGATACCGGCTTTTTTCAAAGAATCTAAACGCTCTGTTTCTTTGGCTTTTTTTATTTCGGCCTCATTAGGCTTCAAAAAGTAGAATGATCCTGCCAAAATGATCATAATCAGGAACAGTCCTGTAAAGGTATTTCTATCCATTATTTATGTATGTACTGCTTTTAATTCGTTTTCTTTTTTGCAAACTCCATTGCAGCGGCGACAAATTTAACAAAAAGTGGGTGAGGATTAGCAACTGTTGACTTTAATTCTGGGTGAAACTGTCCGCCAACGAAAAACGGATGATTTTTAAGTTCTACAATTTCAACTAAATTGGTTTGAGGATTAATGCCAGATGCCGTCATACCTGCATCTTCATACTGCTTTAAATAAGCATTATTAAATTCGTAACGGTGGCGATGGCGCTCATTAATATGAGATTTACCATAAATAGAAAAAGCCTTTGTACCTTTTTTAATATCGCAAGGGTAAGAACCTAAACGCATGGTACCACCTTTATTGGTTATTTTTTTCTGCTCTTCCATCATATTGATGACAGGATTTGCCGAATTTTCTTCAATTTCTGTCGTGTGCGCATCTTTTAACCCTAAAACATTACGTCCAAACTCGATAACGGCACATTGCATACCTAAACAGATTCCAAAGAAAGGCACATTGTTTTCCCTAACGTATTTGATAGCATCAATTTTACCCTCAATACCACGGCTACCAAATCCTGGTGCTACCAAAACACCTTGTAAATGACCCAATTTCTCTTTTACGTTATCAGGGAAAATACCTTCAGAGTGGATATATTCTACCCTAACCTTACATTCATTTTTCGAACCTGCGTGTACAAAAGATTCGATAATAGATTTGTAAGCATCCGGTAACTCTACATATTTGCCAATTAAGCCGATTTTTACTTCAGCTGTCGGATTTTTCAAACGGCCCAGGAAATCTTTCCAGCTTTCCATATCCGGATCGTTTTTGGTAGGCAGTTTTAATTTCGATAAAACCGTTTTGTCCAGTTGTTCTTTTAACATCAACAATGGCACATCATAAATAGTAGATGCATCCATCGATTCGACTACTGCATTGATATTAACGTTACAGAACAAGGCGATTTTTTTTCTTAAGTCAGCACTTAAGTGGTGCTCGGTACGGCAAACCAATATATCTGGTTGTATACCGTATTCCAATAATGCTTTAACTGAATGTTGTGTAGGTTTGGTTTTTAATTCACCTGCAGCGGCTAGATATGGCACCAGGGTCAAGTGGATGACAATGGCATTGGTACTGGCTTCTTCCCATTTAAACTGACGAACGGCTTCGATAAACGGTAAAGATTCAATATCACCAACTGTACCACCTAATTCAGTAATCACAATATCGTATTCGCCGCTTTCGCCTAAAATGCGCATGTTGCGTTTAATCTCATCGGTAATATGTGGAACAACCTGTACCGTTTTGCCCAGATATTCACCTTTGCGCTCTTTGCTAATTACATTTTGGTAGATGCGGCCTGTAGTGATATTATTTGCCTGTGAAGTGGGAACGTTAAGAAAACGCTCGTAATGACCAAGATCCAGGTCGGTTTCGGCACCATCTTCAGTCACAAAGCATTCGCCATGTTCGTAAGGGTTTAATGTTCCTGGATCAATATTAATGTACGGATCGAATTTTTGAATGGTTACACGGTAGCCACGTGCCTGTAAAAGTTTAGCTAAAGATGCGGAAATGATGCCCTTACCTAATGAGGAAGTTACACCGCCCGTAACAAAAATATACTTTGTCATGATTGATAATTTGTGATATTAACCAGGTTTTTTAAACCTTGTTAATTGTTTTTGTACGGGATACAAAGGTAAGAAAAATAATTGCGGCTTTTAAGTTGTGTTTAGAATATTTTTTGTGGTTAATATTAGTTTGATATTGAGTGTTTTAGTAAAGAACTGCTGGTTTAAAGCATCAATTGTCAGTTCAAAACTGTGCCTAAAATTTTTAATTATTTTTTTTCTTTATCCAAAACCGTGAAAACTTGCACGAGCCTTTCGCCATTTTCATCAACGAGTGTCAAAGTATGTTTACCCGGCGGCGGACTAATGTCCAATTGATGAAAGTTGGTAGTGGTGCTTACATATTCATTGTCAATATGCCAGTATATTTTAGCAGCTGGATTTCTATGTGCTGCATTAATCACGATTTTTCCTCTTGATCCATCCAGTTCCAGAGGAATATAAACTATCGCATTATTTTTAGGGTAAATAACTTCCATTACACTGTTTCCTCCTGAAATATCACAACCGGCCTTAAAAGGGGGGGAGCGATTTATAGTCGCTATTTTTTATCTTATAATAATACTCCATGGCTGGAGGTAAGATAAACCAGCTTTTGTGTTGCATTTGTGTTATACTTTCACACTGGTCGGTAACCCTAAATGTACCGGTTTTATCTAAATGAACCAATTTGTGAAAAGGACAGACAGCTGTTTTTTCTCCAGCAACAGGATCCAATTCTTGTATTACATCGGTACAATATTCACCTGCTTTATAACCGCTTTGTTTGCATACATTGAGTTTTTTGAGTTTGGTAGTAGGGGTTTCAAACCATTTATCATTTGGCAATAGCCTAAAAATATCGAACAGCACTGGTGCAGCTGCTTCTATTCCCACTAGTCCTGGCCTACCTTCACCATCGGCATTACCTACCCAAACGCATACCACATAATCTGGTGTTAAACCTATGGCCCAGGCATCGCGAAAACCGAAACTGGTACCAGTTTTCCAGGCTATCCGTTGCGAAGAAGAAAATTGTTCCCATAAACCTTCATCCCCAGGGCGCATTACTTCTTCCATGGCATTAAAGGTAGCCCATATGGCGCCATGATCTAAAAACGAATTGCGCTGATAGTCTTGTTCGTCTTTAGTTTGAAGATTAAAGTAGGTTGCCTGTTCGTAATCTTTCGGATTGTAAAGACCTTTATAGGTATTAAAATGGTTCAATGTACGCACCATGCCCATATAAGTATTGGCCAGATCCCACATCGTGACTTCACTACCGCCCAAAATTAGCGATAATCCATAATGATCTGCCGGCTGGTTTAATGTGCCTATTCCCAGCTTTTTTAATTTGTCATAAAAACGTTCATATTTATATTGCTGCAACATTTTCACAGCAGGAATATTTAATGAACGGCTAAGCGCTTTATCAGCAGCAATGGCGCCATCATAACCCAGGTCATAATTTTGTGGCGAATAGCCTGCTATTTGAGTAGGGATATCGGGAATAATGGTATGTGGTAATATAAAGCCATCATTCATCATACTGGCATATAGCAATGGTTTTAAAGTACTCCCCGGACTTCGTGGAGCCTTAATCATATCCACATGGCTTTGTAGTTCGGTGTTTTCCGGTTGATAGATATTGCCTACATAACTTACCACCTGACCTGTTCTGGCATCAAGTACCAATGCAGAAATATTATTGATGTCGTTTGCCCGATAGCGATTATGATATCGTTTTAAGATGGCATTAATTTTTAGTTGTATATCTTCATCCAATGTAGAGGTAATTCTGGTAGAAGGAATATTAAGATTAGCTCGTTCTATCTTAAATCGGTTCAATAAATGTGGTGCATGCTGAGGCAATGGCATAGGCTTGCCCGGAACAGGCTCCAGCTTAGATAAATTGGCTGTTGCCTGATCGATGTATTTAAATTGAGCCAGCTTATCCAACAGGTCATTTCTTTTTTTAATCAGTCTGGTGGAGTTTTTCCCGGGATGAACCAAGGATGGACTGTTGGGAAGAACGGCCAAGGTAGCCATTTCACCCCAGGAAAGCGTTTTAGCATCGCGACCATAATATCGCCAACTTGCGGCTTCCAATCCTACCACATTACTGCCAAAAGGAGCGTTAGCTGTATACAGGCCTAAAATTTCTTCTTTTGAATATTTTATTTCCAAACGGAAAGCTAAAATCACTTCTAATAATTTTTGCCAAATGGTTCGATCCTGCTTTCTCGATAAACGGATGACCTGCATGGTCAAAGTACTACCGCCACTGACCACACTTTTGGCGCTCCAGTTCTGTCGTATGGCCCGGCTCATGGCCAATATGTCTACACCAAAGTGCTTATAAAATCTTTTATCTTCAAAGGCAATAATACAATTCTTAAATTTTATGGGAACACTATCTGCTTCAGGGAAACGCCATTGTCCATCGCTGGCGATTGCGGCACTTAGTAAATGACCATTGCTGGCCTCGATAACATAGGAGGTAGGTGTTTTGAAAAGTTTTGAAGGTAATGAAAATAGAAAACCCAAAATCAATGCAAAGCAAATAAGATCAGAAATGAGGAAAGCTTTTGGTGTTTTGTTCATTTAATTGTTAATATAAATTTCGGTCCGTGTCCACACGGACCGAGGCTCTTATTAGTATTTGTACGCTATTGTTCGTGTCTCCACAAAAAATCCTAGGCCGTGGTTCGTGTCTCCACGAACCATTTTTAAAATTCTAATCTTAAATCTTTCAAAAAAGCGTACCTTAACTCATTCTTTTCATAAAAAGATGCTGATGAATATAAGTATTCTTCAGGTTCTGTAGCTAATTGCCAATCTGCCATGGTTCGTGTCTTCAAGAACCATTTTGCTATTTAAAATTCTAATCTTAAGTCTTTCAAAAAAGCATACTTTAATTCGTTCTTTTCATAAAAGGAAGCCGAGGAATATAATTATTCTTCAGGTTCTGTAGCTAATTGCCAATGTGCTGTGCAAGGATTATTGTATAGATAATCTAGCTTTTGATAAGCAACTTCCGGAGTGTACAGAGGTATCGCCAGAGGATCTCTTTGCCAAAATTCATAATTCTTATTTGTTGAGCCTGAAAAATAATTATTCAATTCATTTTGATTCAAAAGCTTTTTAAATTCATGTGCTGTATATTTCAAGAATGATCCCTGAACGGTTTCTTTTCCGTTTAGTTCATTAGTCCGCCAGATTGCATGCATATGATTTGGCATAATGACAAAGCCAAAAATATCAAGTTTATTCAATTTGCTCAAGTGTTCAAATGAACTTAATATGATTTGTTTAAAGATATCTTTCGCTAAAAGTTTTTGCCATTTGTTAATGGTAGCCGTCCAAAAATAAATTTTTCCGATTTCAATAAAATTCTTTCTTCTAGCTCCAAATAATTTATCCATTAGTATTAGATTGCTATTTATGAAAATGCAGATACAAAATAACTGGAACTTCGGTTCGTGGAGACACGAACCGAGGCTGAATGCTTGGACGCGAACCGATGCATGAAAACTAATGCCATGGTTCGTGTCTCCACGAACCATTAGCAATAATCTTTACCGGCTATTTCACCACCTGCACCCATTTACCAGGCTCTGTAGCCGAAATATCATTATTATACATCGCTTCACATTGAACGGCCGATAGATAGTATTTACCCAGGTAAGAGGCATTAAGCAGTACCTTGTATACCAAACTTTCGCCTTCTCTTATATTGAAATAGGTAAAAACACGGTCATCCCTGATGTCTTGATAAGTAAATGGAGATGAAGCCAAGATACTTTGATTATCATTCACCCGGGTATTGATAATTTCCCATCCTGAGGGAAAAATCTGCGTTAATGCCATCTGTTCGTAGTATCCCATTCTGCCAGGATTTTTTACCGTTACCTCTGCATAAAAATCTGTTCCCTGTTTTAGCGTGGCAGGATCTAAAACTTTTCCATTTAAACGTTTGTAGGTCACGCTCATATCTAAAACATCAGGGCGGTTTGGCAAAAAGTTATTCTGACCAGCAACTGGCTGTCCTTCTAAAACCAAACGAACAAAAAGTACATTGTTTCCATTGTTAGTAACCGAAGCTGTGTTTCCTTTAAAGGTTAGCGGCGTACTATTGATATACTGATTTGAATTAACAGGAGCAGACTTACCATCCAATACATATTGATATTGCAGCTTATTAGCCGATTGGTTTGATCCGCAGAATTTAGCAATTGCCAGCAAACTATAGGCGGTTGTTTGTGTACTATACCAGGTATGTTCTCCTAATTTAGCTGCTAAAGGCTGCAATAAACTTGCGGCTTTTGCTTTCTGACCGAGTAAGGTTAAGGTTTCTAAAATCATCGCTTCGTCTCGTACCTCTGAGCCATAAGTTCCTCCTAATTGTTTATAGGGTTGGATGGAGGTATCCAAACCTCTGATCATGTTTTGAGCCACCTCATTTTGTCCGGCCAGTTTATAAGCTGCTGCCAAACGCCATTTTGCGGCTACAGATAAGTATTGGAAAGTTTTTAAACGGTTCATAGCAGCCATTTCTGGTTTTTTTGCCAACGCAAGCATATATAAACGGTACGCTTGTGATAAATCTCCACCATAAAAATTATTACTGTTTGGTGCCCAGTTTGTGGCTTTTGATTTTTGAAAGCGCAATAGCTCATCTAAAAGACCAACAGGCAAGGTGTACCCAGCATTTTGAGCTTCTATTAAGAAATGGCCTGCGTAATTACTGCCCCACTCATCAGACGTACCTTCTCCAGGCCAGTAAGATAAACCACCATCAGTAGTTTGAAAACCTTTCAGCCTGTTTATTCCGGCTTTGATATTTTTCTCTGTTTTAGCTTTTTGCTGTTCATTCAATGGACTCAAGCGATCTAAAAATAATTGAGGAAATATGCCCGATGTGGTCTGCTCGATACAGCCATGTGGATACTGGATCAGGTAACCCAACCTTTTGCTCAGGTTAATTGCGGGGATAGAAGATACTTCCAGCGAACCAGAATTGGTACCTGTCATCCCGATCGGTAAATAGTTTACAGCCCATTTGGTGTGTGGCTGAACAGTAGCAGACACTACATTGGTTACATACGGATTTGGATTTCTGATATCCATTTCTACATCGTAAACTGTTTTTTCAGCTCCACTTTGTGCAATCACTTTTACTTTGGCGATACCTACGGCATTCGGTGCTTTCACCTCAAAATAGGCCATTTGCTCACCTGTTTGTTTGTAGTACAGCTGTTGCTTGTTATTACCCTGAACAATTAAATTATTTGCCTGCAGTTGTACTGACACATTTTTAAGGTTTTTTTCTGTGGCGAAAACGGTTACCGGTAAGGTGAAACTTTCGCCAGGACCAATAACCCTTGGCAGGGTAGCCAAAACCATCAATGGTTTTTTAACCTGAACTGATTTCTCAGCAAAACCATATGCTGCATCTTGTCCGGCAACTACCATGGCCCTTACAGCGCCTATATACTGTGGTAACTTAAACTTATGCGTTTTACTTTCACCTTTACCAATAGTAAATGGTCCCATAAATTTAACTACTGCTTTAAAACGGTTGGCTTTTGCCGGATTTAAATTTTTATTGATGCTACCATCACCACCAATACTTAAAATTCGTTCTAAATTTCCACCCCAGGCGCCAAGAACATAGTCAAATAAATCCCATGTTTTAACCCCTAGACCTTCACGGGCGTAAAATGCAGCATGAGGATCTGGTGTTTTAAAGCGGGTTAAATCAAGCAAACCTTCATCCACCAACGCAATGGTATAGGTCATCGCTTTGCCGTTATGTTCACCTACGGTGATGGTGTTTTCAGTTTCAGGTTTAATTTTGTCCGCTATTTTAATGGTCGGTTTTAATATCGTCTGCGGATCTTCAATAGAAAGTGGAATAGCGCCGTACATTCTAATAGGCAAATCGTTAATCGTCTGTGCGTGCGGTTGAAGTAAAGTAATGTTGGCAAAAACATTTGGTGCCATCTCTTTCTCCGCTTTGAATTTAAATTGCGTTTGACCGGCTTTGGTATCTACCCAGAAGGTTTTTAATACGCGGCTTCCATTTTCAATCGAGATGAGTGCTCTTCCGTTTTTACCTGTGGGTATAGTTAAGGTTATATCTTCTCCAACAGTGAATTTATCTTTATTAGCGGTGAATGATAACATAGAGGCTTCTGTCGGGTTGGTGCCTTGTTCGCGCTGTGCCCAACCCGGCCAATCAATATAAACCGATTTTCCGGTGACATGTCCGCCGTTTACATCACGTACCAGAACCAGATAACGGCCCCATTCTGGTTCATCAACACGTAAATTCCAGCTTCCTTTTCCATTAAATAAGTTTACCTGATGGCTTTCAACTAATTTATTGTATTGATTTTGGGTAAAGTTGGCATAGGTATACTGGTCATCCTGTTCCCACCACCAGCGCCATTGGGTTTTATATAATTCTACAGTAACGGTTTTGGTGCCGCTCAATAATTTTCCATCAGTATTTACATTAACAATTTCAACTTTATGTTCTTTTCCTGTAACCAACATACCGCTTAAGCGGTCACCTTTTTCGGTACGAATACCCAAATAGCTCTTGTACACATGATAAGGAATACTAAAATTATCGATACTGAAATTACCTCCAGGTTCGAAAACCTTAGTGGTAAAGTTAGCCCTCAATACACCAGGGGCGGTATTGTTCTCGTTGAGGTTGGTGTTGATCTGCGCGGTACCATTTTGGTTTAAAGTTCCTTCAAAAATGGTTTTAACCTGCGATTGGAAGTTCACCGTAGGGTTATCGAAACTGAAGCCTTCAAAGCCTTTAAACTTGGTTTCGGTGGTATTTAAGTTTACATCAACTTTTGCCTTTAAGTTTTGTGCCACTGCACCAAATAACCATTTGGCCGATAGGGTAGCGGCTGAAGTTCCTGCACTTAGATAGGTTCTATTGCCAATGTTGAAATCAATTTTCAAACGGTTTGGCATCACCGTTTCAATTTTTAAGGTTTTGGTAAACGTAGCACCGCCCGCTTTCACCTTAGCCATCCAGTTTCCCGTTGGCGCAGTGCTTTCTGTTGCGGTTTTAAAGGTATAGAATCCATTTAAAGGCTTGCCGTTAATCAGTCTTTTGTACAGCTGACCTTTTGGATTATAGAATTCCATGGTTACCGGATAATTGGCCGGAAGTTTTTTAAGTTTATCTTCCAGAACGAAAGAAACAAATAAACTATCACCTGGCCGCCAAACACCACGTTCTCCGTAAATAAAGCCCTTCAAGCCACTTTGTACTACATCGCCGCCTACATCAAATCTGCTTAAAGGTAACGAGCTGCCATCGTCTAGTTTAAGGTAGCCGCGTTCCGAACCATTTTTAGCAATTAGTAAGAATGGTTGTCGTTTCAGGTCGAATCTGGCAAAACCATCGCCATCAGTTTTAGTGGTAAAAATGATCTGCTTTTGGTAATCCATTAATTCCAGGTTTACACCACTTAATGGTTTTGCAGTTAATAAATCAGTTGCCACAATCAGCATGCTGTTATCGTTACCACGTTTGGCCACCAAACCTATATTCGAAGCAATTAAGTTTCTGCTTGCCCAGCGCTCGTTGGTATAAAATGAAGGCGTACATGGATTATCTTTATCATTCCACTTGTAATTTCGAGGGTAATAGTTGTTGTAGCGCTGCCAAAAATCATCATCTTCATCAATTTTTTCACCATAACCTTCGTAATCACCGTATTCGCCTTCTTCATCATTGCCATCTGTTTTTTCTTCTCCGGTTTTACAATTGTAAGCATTATATTCCTGTCTGAAAGCAATGGTAACCCTGTACATCGCACCAGGCTCCGTACGGATCATCTTATCTAGGTCGAGTGTAAAGCGGTTCTTTTTGTGGAGGTTAAGTGCCTTATCTTCATCTAAGCGTACCGTTTTTTGCAGAATAGGTTTCGCCACTCTACGGAGTTCATTGCCATCTTTGTAACTATTGGTCTGAAAAAACTGTGGAATATTATTTTCGTAAATCTTAATTACTGTAACATCAACCGCTTTTAGATTAATCGCCTCGAAAGGTAAAACCAGCTTTCCGGAGTTTGGTAAAATGGTACCTGCACCGGCAATGGTAACGGCAGGTATTTTATCTTCGAAAATGAGATTGGCCGTTTTACCGCCTGCCAATTTTTTTCCATTGATGTTTTCAACCCCTGCATTTACGTTCAGCGCATAATTGCCTTTAAGTTCTTCTGGGGCATAAACCTTAACCTGACTGGCATCTATAGTATATCTTAAATCGCCCAGATTGCCCAGTGTAATCATACCGGTTAAATCCTGACCAACGCCAATGGGTTCAGAGAATTGCACCAAAGCATAACCCTCTTCACCTTGAATGGCTTTTATATCCAGGATTTCGAATTTGTTTACCGCGGGAACACGAACGTCCACTTCACCCTTTTGATCTGCATCAATGGCGTCACCATCCCATTCTATTTTTAAATTTTGATCGTTGCCTATCTTTTTGATGCTATCGATAGTAAATTTTGAACTATTTTTTGCCGGATCGTGCTGCCATTTAATTTGCAATTTCTGATCAAAGTCCAGCGAAAGCGTTTTTTTCTATCTTACTGGTTTCTTCCACATCGGCAGTAGCCACTTCACCAGTGAGTTTCATATAATCTAAAGAAGTATTATTTTGAGAAACCAGCCCATTTTGAGTGAGCATTAGCCCTGGGGTAATGACTTTAAATTCGAAATCGAAATCTTCCAGCCCTTTTTCGGTATCAGAAACTTCTGAAAGTTTAAAGGTGGCCTCATAGTTTTTGCCTGGTTTAAGGTTTTCATCAGGTCTGAATTCAATGGTTTGAGGGTCTATCCAATAGGCTTTCCCTGAGATAGAAGGAGAGAAGTCGAAAAGCTCTCGTGCATCGGCTTTACCCAGATCCTGCATGCCTGTTGCAGCATTGGCAAGGTGTACACGGATAAAACTCTTTTTTGAAATGGTACCCGAAGTATAAGCTTCGATGTATTTTGCATAGGCCTGGTTTCCTTCGTTGCTTTTCTTTTTTCTATTAAAATAGATAAATACAATTGCCGCTATTGAGACCGCAAGCAAGCCAATAAAAATAAATTTCTTTTTTGAGGACGATTGGTAGGTAGATGGTTGTTCCATAAATGAAATTCGTTAAGATAAATGAGATTATAATCTTCCGGTTGGAGCAATTGCTATGCCGTAATTAGTCTATTTTAACCAAAAAAATAGATTTCATCGAAAATTAATTAAAAGCAACACTAAATGAAATAATATTGAAAATTATAACGAAAGTGTTGCTCGTGTAAGGGCTTTTGGATAAGTTTACAGCTTCAACTTTAAATGACCAGATATGATCAGGAAACTCTTTATTTCTTCGTGTTTACTAATTTCTACAACGTTTTGTTTTGCGCAGAAGACAAATGCCGAAAAGGAAGTCAACAAAGCGGTAGATCAACTTATAGACTTAATGATTCATCCAGATAGCTTAGGGCTGGATAAGTTGTTACTGGAAAATTTGAGTTACGGTCATTCCAGTGGGAAAGTGCAAACTAAACACGAATTCATGCATTCTCTGCTTTCTGGCGAGTCTGATTTCCTTGACGATATCGTTCTAGGCGATCCTAAGACAATTATTCAGGGAAATACTGCCCTGGTAAGGCATAAGCTAATGGCGCAAACTAATGATAAAGGCGTAAGAGGGAGCGTAAACTTATATATCCTTTTGATTTGGAGCAAGGAAAAAGCAGGGTGGAAGTTGCTTGGCAGACAAGCGGTTAAGGTACCTTAAAATAGTTTGGAGTTTTCAGTTTGAAGTTTTCAGTTCTGGGTGCAGAACCATCCAGGTAGTTGAAACGCGTTAGTTCGTTCAAAGTATTGGTTTGGCGTTATGAGTTCTGTGCGCAGAACAATTCAGAATGTTACAATACGTCCTGTTGTTTTTGCGTTTGTAGCTTTAGATGGAATATTGTTATATCCTATTTCATCTCTATTTTATAATATAGACGTAGTTCGAAATAGCAACTTTACTTTAAAACTGTGAATGAGACTCAGAACTCGGTACTCCAAACTCTCAACTATTTAATCATTACCCCAGGTTTGTTTACCAATGGAACTTTAATCAGATTAGAATCGATAATGCTTTCGGGCAGGAATATAAATTTTTTGTCGTAAATGGTGCTGCCAATATAATAGCTTAGCCAGTATTCATTCGTTAAACCAAATACTTCAGGATCAATGGCTTCTACTCCTGCAAAAGAGTTTGCTTCCATATCTCCTATAAAATGCCTTAATACAGAAGTTTTTACCTGTTTACCATTTTTTTCACCATAACCTTTAGAGCTGATCAATACATTGGTTATCGGCTCACTTTTGAGATTAACAAGATAAACCGTCCAGCTTTTTACTTCAGGCGTTTCGCCCATTAATACCACAGCCATGGCAATATCTTCAACTGTATTTTCTGGTAAATCTGCTTTCATAACCATTGTTTACGTCACTCTGATACGATAGCTATCGGATTTATTTCAGAGTCTTGAGTAAAAGATGCTGAAACACTCGTCCGACCGGGCGGAAGTTCAGCATGACGATTTTTGTTTTATTTTTTCTTCGCTACAGCCTTTTTTGCCGGCACCGCTTTTTTCTTTGCCGGTGCTTTCTTCTTGGTTTCAAAAGCATTTGGCACTTGTTCCACAATCATTTTCTTAACGGTTTCCAGGTCGATATCGGCAAGTTCTTCTGGTGTATATTTCTGCTTGGTGAGCTCGTTGTTCCGTAATTTGAGCATTTGCTTGCCAAAACGTATGAAAGGTCCCCAACGGCCATTTTCAATTGAAATTTTTTCAGCATCCCAGGTTTTGATGTACCTGTTAGCTTCTTTTTCTACTTTTTTGCCAATTAGGGTATTAATATCCTCTTGTGTTAAATTGTCGAAATCGTATCCTTTTGCCGGGATATTAATAAATAGATCATTCCATTTAATAAATGGACCAAAACGGCCTTTTCCTTTGGTTACCCCTATGCCTTCATAAAAAGCAATGGGTGCATCGGCATCCATTTTCTCCCTGATAATTTCAACTGCCCGCTCATAAGTTACCGATAAAGGTTCTTCGTTTTTAGGAAGAGAAATAAAACTTTCGCCCCATTTAACATATGGACCAAAACGGCCAACCCCAACCATCACTTCTTTACCTTCGAAATCAGGAAGCTGGAAAGGAAGTTTGAACAGTTCAAGCGCTTCATCCAAAGTAATGGTTGCAACAGATTGTGTTCGCATCAAACTGGCATATCGCGGTTTTTCCTCATCATCCAATTCGCCAATCTGCACCAGCGGACCGAATTTACCAACTTTGGTATATACATTTTTACCCGTTGCAGGGTCAATACCTAACAAGCGCTCGCCGGTGGCACGTTCTGCAGTTTCGAGTGTGGTTTCTACTTCAGTGTGAAATGGGTTGTAAAAAGAATGCAGCATTTTAGTCCATTCCTGTAAACCTTGTGCAATCTCATCAAATTCTTTCTCCACCTTTGCAGTGAAGTTAAAATCGACGATTCCTTTAAAATGTTCTACTAGAAAATCGTTTACTACCTCACCAATATCAGTGGGGAAGAGTTTTGATTTTTCAGCGCCGGTAATTTCTGTTTTAATTTCTTTTTTAACCTGTCCGTCTGCTAAAACAATGGCCGTAAAATTGCGTTGTTTTCCTTCTCTATCTTCTTTAACCACATAGCCACGGTTTTGTACCGTAGAAATGGTTGGTGCATAGGTAGAAGGACGGCCAATGCCCAGTTCTTCTAGTTTCTTAACTAAACTGGCCTCGGTATATCTTGCTGGTGGACGTGAATAACGTTCCGTAGCCTGCATTTCTTTTAAAAATAGTTCCTGTCCTTTTGCTAAAGGAGGTAAAATTGCACCACCTTCTTTTTCTTCATTTTCATCATCGTCGGTAGATTCCAGGTAGACCTTTAAAAAGCCGTCGAACTTTAATACTTCTCCTTCGGCAACCAAATGTTCTTTTCTGGTTGATGCAGTAATCTGAGCGGTGGTTTTTTCGAATAGAGCCTCGCTCATTTGCGATGCAATGGAACGTTTCCAAATCAACTCATACAAACGTTTTTCTGAAATATCCCCATCTACCGTATGTCTGTCGAAATAAGTAGGGCGGATGGCTTCGTGCGCTTCTTGTGCACCTGCCGACTTGGTTTTATATACCCTCGGCTGGTGATATTTTTCGCCATAAGCTGATCTAATTTCAGCAGCGGCAGCATTAACCGCTGTTTCCGATAAGTTTACAGAGTCAGTCCTCATGTAAGTAATCTTACCGGCTTCGTAAAGTCGCTGTGCTACCTGCATCGTTCTCGCCACCGAGAAACCTAATTTTCTGGAAGCTTCCTGTTGTAGGGTAGACGTAGTAAATGGGGCTGCAGGATTACGTTTGGCAGGCCTGGTTTCTAAACTGGTAATGTTGAATCTTGCATTTACACAGTCCTGAAGAAATTTTTCTGCATCAGCCTCATTTTCGAAACGTTGTGGCAGTTCTGCCTTCACCATTTCTTTTCCCTTGCCGGTTAAGAACTGAGCTGTAATTTTATAGGCAGCACTGGCGCTAAAGTTTAAAACTTCACGTTCCCTGTCTACTATTAAACGTACTGCTACCGATTGTACACGGCCTGCAGAAAGTGATGGCTTTACTTTTTTCCATAACACCGGAGAAAGTTCGAAACCCACTAAACGATCTAACACACGACGTGCCTGTTGGGCATTTACCAGGTTATAATCAATTCCACGTGGACTGTCTATTGCTTTTAAAATGGCCGGTTTGGTAATTTCATGGAAAACAATGCGTTTCGTTTTCTCCTTTTTTAGTCCTAAGGTTTCGAATAAGTGCCACGAGATCGCTTCTCCCTCGCGGTCCTCATCGGATGCTAGCCATACCATTTCGGCTTCCTTAGCTAGTTTTTTTAATTCTGAAACTACGTTTTTCTTATCGGCAGGTACCTCGTAGGTTTGGGCAAAATTGTTCTCGATATCAATCGCCATATCACCTTTAACTAAATCACGGATATGGCCATAGCTAGATTTCACCAGGAAATCTTTGCCTAGATAGCCTTCTATGGTTTTGGCTTTTGCGGGTGACTCGACGATTAATAAGTTTTTGGCCATGAAATACGTTTTTGTGCAAATAAAGCTATAATTAGGGCATAATTCCAAACCTGAGGAGAATTTAATACAAAAAAAATCTGAAATGCCGGTAAAATCTGTTGAGTTTTACGGTGATTTTAATCTGGTCTTAATTCTTTTGAAAATCAATTTCAGTACCGGATAGGTAAGGTATGATCCCGCTTTTTGCTACAAATCCTCAACCTCATTCCTCGGTCTCCGGGTTTTCCGCTTCAGTCGGGTCCAGGTGGCATGGCCGATGCTGCTATTGAGGTTTAATAGCTTTGTGCTAAAACTGAAGTTACAAAAGCGCATAGGCTGCTGTTAATTAAACCAGATAGAGCGGAATAGCCCGGATCCCGACATCCCGTCGGCAGAGGACTATAAGCGATAGCGGGACTGTAAATTCCTAAGAACTGCTACCCGTTCATTTACGAACCTAAAGAAATGATGATTTAGCATCAATAGCTGGCATAACCAGAATACCTCAATGATGTTGAGGATGGATATCGTAGAATTTATATGTAAATCATACCTTAAAAAACTATTTGTCCCTATATTCGTATATTAAAATAAAAAAAACGATGATCAGCACAATTCTAATCCTATTAAACTTACTGGTGTCGCCACCAAAAAATGTTTACGACTTTAGCTTTAAAACCATTGATGGTAAGGAAATTAAGCTTTCTAAATTTAAAGGAAAAAAAATCCTGATTGTAAATACCGCATCCAAATGTGGTTTTACGCCGCAATATGAAGATTTGGAAAAACTTCAGAAACAGTATGGTAAAAAGGTCGTATTAATCGGTTTCCCGGCAGGTAACTTTGGCGGACAAGAATTTTCTACTAATGCAGAAATTAAAGAGTTTTGTAGCGGAAAATATAATGTTTCATTTTTGCTAGCCCAAAAAAGCAGTGTTAAAGGAGAGGATATCAATCCCTTGTTTAAATATTTAACTTCTCAAACCAATACAGAGGAGCAAGGTGATATTAAGTGGAATTTTGAGAAGTTTTTAATTAACGAGAAAGGTGAGTTAGTGCACCGCTTCCGTTCAAAAACGAAACCTACTGACGAAGCCATTACTAAATACCTGTAAAAAGGATCTAAAATGGTGAATGTAAGATGGAAGATGTGTAATCTTTCGTGTTTCAGCTAACTAGAGAGGTAAGGTGGTTAACAGCCATTTTGCCTTTTTTTTATTAACTTAAGTGCGATTAATATTTGCAACAAGTATCTGCCTGTTATCCCGCCTTTGTCTATTCGTCGCGTCATGCTGAATTTATTTTATTAGCTGTTTATGCTGTTGTTAAAGGTCTATAGCTATTCCGTGGTCAGCATCTTAATTGCGGCAAAGACCCTGAAGTAAATCCGATAACCGTCGGATCAGGGTGACGCCCCGTCTATGCAAAATATTTATACAGAACAATAATGAGTATTATTAATGGAACTAAGGTATTGTTAACGAATTAGCAGAGGTTTAGAAAAAAGAAAGGGGCTTAAATCCATAAGCCCCAAATAAACCAAACAAACTATTTATGAAGTATAGATATAACGCCTATCACAGACAAATAGTTTTCGTAAAAATTAAATTATTCTGTTAGTTGTTTTCCAAAATGGTTTAATCGTGCGTATAGCAGGAAATAAGCTTTATTCTAACCAAATCAAGAGAAAAAACAAAGCGTTTTTGACTTTTAGATGTTAAAACAGGTTAAGCTGTTCAGGCTGGTAAAGACTTGGATCGAAAGAATAAGTTTCTGGCGTATTTCGGCTATCGCTAACATAATAAAGCTCCGTTTCTTCATATCTAGAAGCTACCTTGATAAAAGTTTCACCTGCTACATTTTTAAAAAGGCTTTCTACAAGTGTAGCATCATTATTGTCTTTTGATAAATGGCTCAATAAAAGATGGCTCATGTACGGCGCTTTATGGTTAATAAAAAGCTCCAGGGCCTGGGCATTGCTGAGGTGGCCATGACCGCTTGTAATCCTTCTCTTCAGGAAATAAGGATATTTTCCATTTTCCAGCATTTGCACATCATAATTGGCTTCTAAAAAAGCGGCATGGCAATTTTTAAAATGCGTAATCAGACGATCGCATACAGAACCTATATCTGTAAAAACCCCAACACGCACTTCATTACATTCTACTGTAAAGCTATAAGGATCAGCCGCATCGTGGAATTTGGAAAAGGCAGCGATCTTTAAACTGCCGATCTGAATATGCTGTTGATGACCGAGGGAAAAAGTATTATCCGCATCTAAAAGAAGTCTGCTCTTTTTTAACGTTGCCGGGCTAATGTATACCGGGAGTTTATACTTTTTAGCAAAAACAGCTAATCCCTTAATATGGTCGCTATGTTCGTGCGAGATAAAGATCGCTTTTATTCGACTTAAAGGCAAACCCAAACGGTTCATTCGGGTTTCAACCTCTTTACAGGTTAGGCCTATGTCAACCAAAACAGCTTCCTGATCGTTACCAATATAGTAACAATTACCATTACTGCCCGAATTAATTGAGGTAAAGTATAGTGCCATTTGAGGTTGCAAGATACGGCTTATTCGGCGAAGGAAAAAAGAAAACTATACTCTTCAGAGAAATTGCTTTTAAAACATTTGCAAAAATTAATTATCCATGCAAACACAGAAATCACGGAGTAAATTAAATTTTTTCCTTGTTTTTCGTGCTTCCTTGGCAAACATAATGCGCAGGCATGAACAGAAAGAAGAAGAATAATGAGAGAAAATTTAAACGCGATTTCCCTGCTATACTCTTGTGCCACTGTGTTCTACCAAACGCGAAAGCAGGGGCAGGAAAGCCTGGATTAAATTGATTTCTTCTGAAGAAAAGATTTTTTCCATGGTTTGAACCAGCCATTCTTCTTTTGTTTTCCTGGTAGCAACGAGGTGTTTCTCACCAAGTTTGGTTAATCCGATAAAAATCTTTCGCTTGTCTTCCTTACTAGGAAAGCGCTCTATACATTGAGCATCGAAAAGCCGATTAATGATCTGTGAAATGGCCTGTTTAGATACCCTTTCCATATCCGCCAGTTCTGTAGAAAGCATTTTGCCATGCTGTTCGAGTAGCGACATGGTCAGTAATTCAGCGTTACTAAAGTCTGAACTGACGTTCTGTTTGCGCAATTCTCTCGTCAACCTGGTAACGGTGCTTCTTAACTTTGCGGCAATTTCCTGTGTTTGAGTAGGCATCTTATTAGTAAATATACTTTACAAATATAATATTTTATTTTTATACCAAACTGAGAACATATTTTTAAAATATGTAATTTTTGATTTTGAAATGATAAAAAATGGCTTTTTTGGTTTTAAGATTTTCGTAATAATTTATAATTTTGTAAAGTTACTTTACTATTTTAATCATGAGTATTTTCCGTTCGTTAAGGCATTATAATTACAGGCTGTTTTTTACAGGTCAGGCAATTTCATTAATTGGTACATGGATGCAACGCGTTGCCATAAGCTGGTTAGTTTACCGTTTAACCGGGTCAGCTTTTCTGCTGGGCTTGATCACTTTTTTAAGTTTAATTCCTTCACTGGTGCTGGCGCCTTATGCAGGTAGTTATGTAGACAGGCATAATAAATATAAAGTGTTGGTGATTACCCAGGTCATTTTAATGCTGCAGGCTGGTGCGCTTGCATTAATGATCTGGTTTAAAGTGTATGATATGTTCTGGATTGCAGTGCTTTCGCTGGTTCAGGGCCTGGTAAACGCTTTTGATGTGACTGCACGTCAATCGTTAATGGTAAATTTAATTGATGATAAAGAAGATTTGCCCAATGCCATTGCACTCAACTCATCTATGTTTAATGCGGCCAGGTTAATCGGACCAGCACTGGCAGGTGTCATTTTAAGTACCTTGGGAGAGGATACCTGTTTTATCCTAAACTTTATCAGTTTTATTGCGGTGTTGGCTTGTATGGTGATGATGAAGCTTAACCTCACCGAACATCAAAAATCTACAGAAAATATCTGGGTCGATCTGAAGAAAGGTTACGATTACCTCAAATCATCCCCAGATCTTGCCTCAATGGTATTAACCATGGCGGCATCAAGTTTATTGGTCATTCCGTTTACCACTTTATTACCCGTTTTTGCTAAGGATATTTTTAATGGAAATGCCACTACGTTTGGCTGGTTTGAAAGTGCTGCGGGGCTTGGCGCTTTTTTCGGGGCCATTTATATGGCTACCTTAAAAGCAAGCCAGAATCTCCAGAAAATCGTCATGATGTCTGGTATTCTATTGGCCGTTTCGGTTGTAGCGTTGGCCATATCACCGTCACTTATTCTAGCCTTAATTTGTACCAGTTTAGCTGCTTTAGGTTTAATGGCGCAAAACTCTTCTATTAACACTTACCTGCAAACCCATGCTGATGATACGATGAGGGGCAGGACGATGAGTTACTATATTATGGCTTACCAAGGCGTGTTGCCAATTGGCAGTTTGTTAATGGGATATCTAGCGCATCTTTTCGGCACGCAGGTAGTGGTTGCTTTCGAAGGGATTGCCGGATTATTAATTGTAGCTGCCTTTGTGTATAATGAAAAACATAGGAATCAATTGAATAGCAGGGCAATGTCATTGAATTAGTATTTTCCTTGGAGTATAGTAAGTGGTGTAAGATGTTTCCAACTTACACTGTTGAATAATCGAAGTGTAAAATAAAGCAAAAATTAGTTACACGCTAACATCTGACTGCACGGAAAGCCACGCTAAACTCCCCACGCTAACTGCTATGCACCACCAACTTGCAATCGACCATCACTTTTTGATAGTTTTCCATATCGATCTCTTTATTGATTAACTGAAGCAGGAGTTTTATGGCATTTTCACCCACCGATTCGGGATTTTCTTCAATAGAGGCGATAGGCGGCAAATCGAGGTAAGTGATAAAAGCATTGTTTCCAAATCCAATACTTTCAATTTTATTAAAGTTCGGGTGGTTGATAGATTTCAGATATTTTATCGCGTCAAACAGGATAGGTTCTTTAAAAGCCACAAGCGCAGTAGGCATGTGGTCTGGATGAGCAAATAAATTCTTGATCGCAGTAATTGTGTTTTCCTTGTCAAAATCAGTATAAGCGACAAGTTTTGCTGAAAAAGGTACTTCATGATCCTTTAATGCATTGATATAGCCATTGAAGCGGTCGTGTGTAAAATTGGTCATCTTTGGACCGCCCAGATAAGCAATTTTGAGATGTCCTCTGTCAATTAAAAATTTCGTCGCCTGGTAGCAACCCTGAAAAGTGTTGCCCAATACCTTATGACAGTTCAAATTAAAACTAGGGTTGCGTGTGTAATACACTATGGGAATGCCCATCTTTTCAAACTGATTAAAATGTTCAAAATCTTGTGTATGCTTGGAGATGGCAACAATTAAACCGTCAACACGACCCCTTAACATCATATTTGCCGATTGAATTTCCTTTTCCAGCTCATCGTGTGATTGACTGATGATCACATTGTAGCCATTATTTGTCGCAAACTGCTCTACGCCGTATATACTTCTGGTAAAAAAGTGGTCTAAAAGGTTGGGCAGAATAACGCCAATAATGCGAGACCTTTTTTCCTTTAAATTGATGGCTGATTTATTGGGGGTAAAATGCAACTCGCGGGCCATTTCCTGAACGCGCTGCTTGGTGTAGGCATTTATAGTGGGATAATTATTAAGGGCTTTTGATACTGTAGAAACAGACATCTTTAACCTTTCAGCCAAGAATTTCAGGGTAACGGGGGTATTGTTTATCATCTTTTTCAATCGCTATACATAATTAATAAAAAATGCCATTATTTCAAACGTTTGAAATAGGGCTTGATTAGGTTTTATGGAGTTTTGTCCAATTTAAAGCCATTTAATCTGTTAAGCTTTTCTAAATTCGTGATGGTAACACAACCAGGCAAAAACGGCATATTACTCAAATTTAGACCAGTGAAAGCGAAACCGTCCGCAATTAATTGTTAGTTTTGAAACGATCAATTAATCATATTAAAATTTAAGTTATGCTAAAAACAACCTATAGCGTATTTTTAATCTGCTTCTCGCTTCTTTCATCATTCAGTTACGGTCAGGTTACGGCTATACAGAACATCCAGGGCCGAAAAATACAGAGTCTTAACGGTAAATGGAATTATATTATAGATCCATACGAAAACGGTTATTATGATTATCGTCACGATCCGTTTGATCAATCTAAATCCGGATCAGGAGGTTTTTATGACGATAAAGTGCAGAAAGATAAATCAGAGCTGATTGAATATGATTTTGACCATTCACCACAGATGAACGTTCCTGGTGATTGGAATTCACAATCAGAAAAATTGGAATTTTACGAAGGTAATATTTGGCTGCGCAGAAAGTTTGATGCTAAACCTGAAAAAGGAAAAAAATATTTCGTTTACTTCGCTGCAGTAAATTACGAAGCCCATGTTTACCTCAATGGTAAAAAACTCGGCGTGCACAAAGGCGGTTTTACACCGTTCCAGTTCGATGTAACCAATAATTTAAAAACAGGCGAAAACTCCATTGTGCTCAAGGTTGATAACATTCGCAAACAGGATGAAATTCCGACAGTAAATACCGATTGGTGGAATTATGGAGGCATTACCCGCGATGTTTTTTTAGCAGAGTTCCCCGAGCATTTCGTCAGTGATTATAAATTGCAGTTGGTTAAAGGAAATAATAACCTGTTAAATTTTTCGGCAAAACTGGCTGATGCAACCGCTGGGCAGGAAATTACGCTTTCCATCCCTGAACTTAAGCTCGAAAAGAAATATAAAACAGATGGTGAAGGTAAAATTGCTGATGAGTTTACCTGGAACAATTTAAGTTTATGGTCGCCGGAAACACCAAAATTATATGAGGTAAACATCAAAACCGATAAAGAAAATATCAATGATAAAATTGGTTTTAGAACCATTCAGGTGAATGGCGATAGCATCCTGTTAAATGGCAAATCAGTTTTTTTAAGGGGCATCTCGCTTCATGATGAGAATCCGCTTTTAGCCGGTCGTTTACGCTCTGAAGGGGATATGCGTATGATGTTACAATGGGCCAAAGATCTGAATTGTAACTATGTGCGCCTGGCCCATTACCCGCACAATGAAGAGATGATCCGCCTTGCTGATGAAATGGGCTTGTTGGTTTGGGCTGAGGTGCCTGTTTACTGGACCATCAGCTGGACTAACCCGGCAACCTATGCTAATGCGAAAAAACAATTAACTGATTTAATCCTGCGTGATAAAAATAGGGCAAGTGTAATTGTATGGTCAATCGGCAATGAAACGCCACTTAGCGATGCCCGTTTGAGTTTTATGAGCAATTTGGCAGATGCTGCCCGCACGCTGGATGATACCCGATTAATTGCCGCTGCTTTAGAGGTGCACCGCGAAGGAAATAATATGGTTTTAAATGATCCACTAGGCGAAAAAATAGATCTGGTCAGTTTTAATGAGTATGCTGGCTGGTACTGGGGAGGCAATCCGTCCGAAATTGCCAAATATAATTTCGATATCAAATATAAAAAACCGGTTGTCGTTTCTGAATTTGGTGGTGGTGCTTTGGCTGGTTTCCACGCGGATGAGAATACTCGTTGGAGCGAAGAATATCAGGAAGCCTTATACAAGAACCAGATTACCATGTTGAGCAAAATCGGCGCCTTACGCGGTATGACGCCATGGATTTTGACTGATTTCAGGTCACCAAGAAGACAGCATCCCATCTATCAGAATTTTTGGAACCGTAAAGGTTTGATCAGTGAAACAGGCCAGAAGAAGAAAGCGTTTTATGTACTTAAAGCTTTTTACGGCCAAATGCAGGAAAAATATAAATAGTACAATAAACAGATTAGGACAAATGGCTTAAAAAAATCATGTTTGGCAAATTTAAATCAAAGCAAGTTGTTAATGAAGGTAATTTTTGGCTATCTATCCGTACCCCAATAAACGTGGTGATCATATGAAGATAAAATTGATATTAGTCATCGTAAGTATTCTGGCATTTAATAGGGTAAGGTCGCAACAGGTCGATGTAGCAAAGGCATTTTCGGCGGCAGCGAAACAAACAGATATATTGATCAAAAATGTAGATTCAGCCAGAAAAATTAAACCCAATCTGGTCTCGCCGCGTACTGTAGAAAATGGGGAATTCAAAATGGTTGGTTCAAAAGATTGGACCAGCGGTTTCTTTCCTGCTGAACTTTGGTATTTTTATCAGTATACCAAAGATCAAAAATGGCTGGAATTAGCTAAAAAATATACCGAAGACATTAAACAAGAGCAATTTAACAAAGGGACTCATGATCTCGGTTTCATGATCTATTGCCCATTCGGAAATGGATACCGGTTAACAGGCGATCTGGCGTACAAAGCGGTCATTATTCAGGCTGCAAAATCCTTATCAACCAGGTTTAATGCTACTGCGGGCGTAATCAAATCATGGGATCATAATGGCGACAAGTGGAAATATCCTGTAATTATTGATAATATGATGAACCTTGAGCTGTTGTTCGAAAGCACGAAATTAACAGGGGACTCATCTTTTTATCAAATTGCGGTAAAGCATGCCAATACCACGTTGAAAAAACATTTCAGGCCCGATTTTAGTTCTTATCATGTTATCGATTATGATACCTTGACAGGAAGAGTATTGCAAAAAGTAACGGCACAGGGTTATGCGAACGAATCAGCCTGGGCAAGGGGGCAGGCATGGGCATTATATGGTTATACCATGTGTTACCGCGAAACTAAAACTAAATCGTATTTGGCTCAAGCTGATGGTATTGCAGGCTTTATCTTAAACAATAAAATTACCCCGGCTGACGGTATTCCTTATTGGGATTATGATGATCCTAAAATTCCTGAAGCATCAAGGGATGCATCTGCTGCTGCAATCACCGCTTCTGCACTTTACGAACTGGCGAAATACAGTACCAACAGTAAAAAATATAAAGCCGCAGCCAATAAAATCTTAAACGCACTCAAGACCAAATACGTCAGTAAAATTGGTTCAAACTATGGTTTTATTCTAGAACATAGTACAGGGCATCGGCCGGCCAAATCTGAAATAGATGTGCCGATCAATTATGCCGACTATTATTATTTGGAGGCTTTGCTGAGAAGTGAAAAATAATATTTTTAGATCGTGCATGGCTATTTCTAATGGTAATATATGCTTTTCTTTAAGGAATATAACGGATTCATTTAAAGTATAAAATTAATATTCGCATACAATATATATTAAAAATGAAAAATGAAATTGCAGGCCTGTTTTCGTTGGAAAATAAGGTGGTGGTGGTTACTGGTGCCACAGGTGTTTTGGGCGAGGCCTTTATTAATGGTTTATGCGCGGCGGGAGCAACCATCGTGGTAATTGGTAGAAACGAAGAAATAGCCGAACAGCGGGCTGCTGACGTTATTAATGCCGGTGGTAAAGCCATTTATATACTTGCCGATGTATTGAATGAACAAGACCTCGTGGAAGCAAACGCAACCATCATTAAAACCTATGGCCGCATTGATGCATTGGTCAATGCAGCTGGCGGTAATGTGGCTGAAGCCGTAATTCAGCCAGGGAGCGACGTTTTTGAACTGAACGTTCCTGCTTTAAAACAGGCTTTTGATTTAAACCTTTTCGGAACCATTATGCCCACCCAGGTTTTTGGTCCGGCCATCGCAAAAAATGGGGGTAGTATTGTCAATATATCATCGGTTTCAGCTACCCAGGCGCTCACCCGTGTACTGGGCTATTCAATGGCCAAAGCAGCTATCGAAAGTTATACCAAGTGGATGGCTGTTGAACTGGCTAACCGTTACCAGGATAAAATCAGGATGAATGCCATTGTACCTGGTTTTTTTATTACCAACCAAAACAGGACATTATTAACCAATGAAGATGGTTCCTTAACCGCTAGAGGGCAGGCCATTATTGCTAAAACCCCTTTCAAGCGCTTTGGTGTGCCCGAAGAATTAATAGGGGCATTGGTATATCTGCTAAGTGATGCCGCTAAATTTGTAAATGGCGAAAGCGTTAAAGTAGACGGTGGATTTACTGCTTTTTCCGGTGTCTAACTGTCACATATATATTGAAAAATAATCTGTGTTTTCCCTTAAATCAGTATAATCATATAAATGAAAAAATTAGAACAAACCTGGCGTTGGTATGGCCCGAATGATCCGGTTAGCTTACAAGATGTTAAACAGGCAGGTGCTACGGGTATTGTAACTGCCTTACATCATATTCCGCATGGCGAAGTTTGGCCTGTGGAAGATATATGGGAGAGAAAAGCAATTATTGAGGCTGCAGGTTTAACCTGGTCAGTAGTAGAAAGTGTTCCCGTACACGAAGCCATTAAAACCCGCAGGGCTGATGCCGGGCGGTATATCGAAAATTATAAAAGCTCCTTGCGCAACCTATCAGCCTGCGGTATTAAAACAGTCTGTTATAATTTTATGCCGGTATTAGACTGGACACGTACGCAACTGGATCTCGAAATGACCGATGGATCAAAAGCACTCTATTTTAATTGGATCGATCTGGCCATTTTTGATCTTTATATCTTAAAGCGCGAAGGGGCAGAGGCAGATTATTCAACATCTGTTTTAGATCGTGCTGCCGCTAAATTTGCCACCTTAACCGAACAGGATCTAATTGACCTCCGGATAAACGTTTTAATGGGCATACCCAACGAAAAGGAAATTGAACTGGAAACCCTCCGCCACAGCATTAATGAATACAAAGCCATTGGTACAGCAGGTTTAAAAGAAAACCTCAAATTTTTCTTGTCATCCATCGCAGAAGTATGTACAACAGAAGGGATTAAAATGACCATTCATCCTGATGATCCTCCTTATGCCATTTTAGGTTTACCAAGGATAGCCAGCACACTCGAAGATTTTAACTACATTATCAAGTCAGTGGATCAGCATTTTAATGGGGTATGTTTTTGTACAGGTTCTTTAGGCGCAGGTATGGGAAATAATACTTTAGAAATTTTCAATGCAGTTAAAGAAAGGGTATATTTTGCGCATTTGCGTAATGTTAAAAAGGACGAAGATGGTAGTTTTTATGAAGCCGATCATTTAGGTGGTGATGTAAACATGTACGAAATCATGAAAGCGCTCACGGAAGAAAATGCACTACGCGATCAACCCATTCCTTTCCGTCCAGATCACGGCCACCAAATGTTGGATGACCTGGCTAAAGAAACCAATCCGGGTTATTCGGCCATTGGACGATTAAGAGGTTTGGCTGAATTAAGGGGGTTGGAAATAGGGGTTACAGGGAATTATTAATTTTTTTCTTTTGTCATCCTTAGGGATAATTTATGGTACAAAAGTCAATATCAGTGACAGATAATTTTGCTAGGTGATATCCCTAAAGTAAATCCGTTGGTAAGGTCGTCATTTTCGCGCATGCGTTAATCTTAATGGAACAACTTAAGCCGTAGATCGAAAGACCTGCGGTTTTTTTTGCTGTTATCCCGATACAGTAAAGTATCATCGGTTTAGGCGCATTTGGTCAAATTTTATTTGGAGCGCTAGGCCTTTGCTAAATAGGGTAGCGTGCTCCCGTCTTTCGCTTTTACGCTTCGCTTCCTCGTTCCTCGTTGCTGCAGGGTAACCGCTCCAGCCAGGGCTAAATTGCTCTGCAGCATTTCATATTTGCGTTTGCAGGGCCTACTAACCTTTGTATCTATAAGCGGAAGCGGGGTTGCAAACCGTCCAAGAACCACATGCCGCTCATTTCCTCATTCTTCAAGCTCATTTATTTGAGTCTGTGTGAGATTAATCTATAGGATAATTTGATTCAATATCGCTCTGTGCAGCTAAACACAAAAGGTTTATTTGCATGTTTATTATTAATTTCTTTCCTTTATTTATCCCCCCTAATGCAGTAGAATGATCTTTTAAATATGATTACTATCGCTGCACATTTATCTGTACAAATTTTCTCTGTGGGCCACATTTATGAATCTCCTGCCAAGCCTTGAAGCTTAACAACACACCCAATGGCTACCATTTCAAAATCAGCTTTGCTTATGGCTTAAAATTTGTTACGCTTTAAAGCATGGAAAACAGCAACAATCCCACAAAAAAAATCTTAAAACCCTCTGTTGTACACGATGATTTGCCAGAGGCTAAAGAAAATAAGCACTTGCGTAAAATGCCCAGTGATCATGACGATACCTTACCAGAAAATCCGGAAAGAAACTATCACCACGAAGAATTAAAAAGTGTAAGTTCGGGTCACAAAAGAATCAGGCAGGCCGATGATGATGTTTGGAATGGGGAAGATGCTTGATTTTGGGTTTAGGTTTATTAAATTAGAAGTGGTTTCTAAAAGAAAAAAGCTTTCAGGTCAGATCTGAAAGCTTTTTTTGTACCCCGGAAGGGATTCGAACCCCTGACCCACGGTTTAGAAAACCGTTGCTCTATCCAACTGAGCTACCGAGGCCCGTTTTTTAATGAGCTGCAAATATAGAAGTTCTATTTAATATGTAAAAATATATTTTAAACTATTTAGAACGTACTTTTTCTAATTTAAATAAGTGGTTAAAATAGAAGCAATTAAAATTAAGTCTTTTAGATGTTCATTTGTTTTTCAGCAGTAAAAAAAACAGATTATTCGCCTATAATAATTAATATCAGAAATAGGGTTTACTTTTCTTATCCTCAATCAATCTATCTATATCAAAAAAACTGCTAAACCATATGGTTTCCCTTACAGCTATGCTGTTTGTTTAGCTTAATTTCGATCTGATATTTTAGTAGGGCTTGAAGAATTTATAGGGGTATATAATTTATTTTATTGATTAAATTGTAGTAACTGATAACGCCTCATCATGAAAAAACCAAATAGACAAGCTCCCCATTAATTCGATATGCAGCTTTATAAAGAATTGCATGTTTGCACGGCTAATTCTCCAAAGGCTATGACGATCAAATTTGTCTGGCCCAGTTTTGCTGAAATTTAGTGACTATTGACGCTTTCTAAAACATCAAAAATTCGCCGGTACACCTCAACAAATTGTTTCAAGAATACCCCGGAAAGGATGTTATGTGATGAGCTTTAAACGGGCTTAATAAATAGCTTAAGCGGTGTGTACGAAAATTAATCTACTAAATCTATAGATTTAGTTGCTATTTGTGTTTTTTGTTTATACTTTCGCAGTCAATAAACTAAAATACAGCAATATGGATGCATTTCTACAATTAGGTAGCGCTTTCTCAAAAACCAAAATATTAGTAAGCTTCAACCGGATGTGTTGTTGCTATTGAAAAAAAGACAGGCTTGAACCTGTCCTTCCGATGCGCTGACACGCAACGCCAATCACTTGTCAGCATCTAGTTTTAATCAATTGTTTCGTAATTAAAACCTTTTTAAAATTATGCAAAATTTTGAAAGATCAAAACATTTTGCCAATGTTTTTGCTTTTGGAAAGCCTAAGTGTGTATTAATTTATGCATTTTTCCTCTCATTAACCTTTTCCTCCCGCTTAAAAGCCCAAACGAGGCCATTAATCAATTCTACCTTAACAGGTAAGGTAATCGACGCCGCAACCAAGACCGGTATTCCAGGTGCCAGTATCCATATCACCGGAACTACTCATACTGTACAAACCGATAATGATGGAAATTTTGATTTCGTTACCGGGCAGAAATTTCCCTATACTTTGGAAATTTCCTACATCGGCTACGAAAAGCAAACCGTTGTAGTTAACGGTAGTCCTGTAACTATCGCAATCAGGGAGTTGTCAAATCAATTAAATGATCTGGTAGTGGTAGGTTATGGTACGCAAAGCCGTAAAAATTTAATTGGCTCCGTATCAAAAATAGATCCCTCAGATAGCAAAACTATTCCCGCAGCCAGCTTCGACGTCCAACTGCAAGGTAAGGCCGCCGGCGTTCAAATTAATGCCAATTCCGGTGTGCCTGGAGCAGATGTTTTCATCAGGGTTAGAGGTGCAACATCGATTAACGCCTCCAATGATCCATTGTATATCATTGATGGCGTTTTTGTGAATAACTCAAGCCTGCAAAATATTGCTCAGGATAGGGGGATTTCTCCTTTAGCTGATATCAATCCGGCCGATATTGAAAGTATAGAAATTTTGAAAGACGCTTCTGCAGTAGCTATTTATGGTTCCAGAGGAGCTAATGGCGTTGTGTTGGTTACCACAAAACGAGGTAATTATGGTCAGAAGACCAGGATAGATTTCAACGCATCTGAAGGCATAGCCTGGGCGCCCGGCGATAGAATCTGGAAAGCCACAACGGGAGAGGAACATGCCATCCTGATTAACGAATATAATAGAAACATGGGCACTGCGGAGCCATTCAGAGATAAGAACATTGTAATTAATGGAGTAGCAGGTAGGGGCTTACCTTCTGAACAGCCCACTTACGATCGTTTGAGTTATCTATTCCGTCATGCTCAACTTCGCAATTATGATGTTTCACTTCAAGGCGGCAGTGAAAAAACGAAGTTTTATTTTGGAGCGGGATATACCGGACAGGAAGCTATATGGCGTCCTATGGGTTTAGCTCGTGGTGCTGTGAAAATCAATTTAGATCACAAAATTTCTGATAAGATCAGTATCGGTACCAGCAATAGTATCAGTAAAACTCATCGTGACCAGGCAAGGCCAGCCAACGGAGCAAACGGTACACTATTACAGGCTTCATTAAATATTCCTACCTATCTGCCTATTTTTGATGCTGCGGGTACGCCTTTAAAATGGGTGAATTTTGATAATATTGCGGTACTTACCAGTACGCAAAACCTATGGTCAAATAGTTATCACTACGTAGGTAATGTGAATTTAGATTATAAAATAACTTCTAAATTAAATTTTAGGTCTACAGTTGGGGTAGATTATAACAATTACGAAGAAAATGAGTACTGGGACACCAGGACTATACTCGGCAATAACGGTGGTCGTGGTACACAAAGTATAACTCAATCATCTACCGCCATAAATGAACAAACGTTAAACTATAACGACAAAATAGGCAAGCACAGTTTTGGCGTGCTGGTAGGAAACACATTGCAGGGAATAGAGATTAAAAACGTTTCAGCTACGGGAACTAATTTTCCTAACAATTCGTACACCCAAATTTCTTCGGCAGCCACACAAACCGCCTCTCAGTATAAGAATAACAGTACACTGGCTTCTTTTTTTTCTAGGGTAGATTACAATTTTAATTCGAAATACTATGCAGAATTTATCATCCGTGCCGATGGTTCATCAAAGTTTGGCGCCAATAACCGATGGGGGTACTTTCCTGCTGTAGGCGGAGCATGGCGTTTAAGTGAAGAGGATTTTATTAAGAAAATACCACAAATATCTAATTTAAAACTAAGGCTGAGTTACGGCATTACAGGTAATCAGGGTGGGGTAAGCGATTTTGCCTCCAGGGGATTATGGACTGGCGGTTTTGGTTATGCCGATGTAGCCGGGGGATCAGAATTACCAGGTACAGGTCCTTTACAAATTGCAAATCCCGATTTAAAATGGGAAAGCACTGCCCAGTTTAGTTCAGGTTTGGATATTGGCTTGTTCAATGATCGGTTGGGTATCGAACTTAATTATTACCGCAAGTATACCAGCGATGCACTTTTACAAGTGGCAACGCCGGGTATCACCGGCTTTACCTCATATCTGACCAACTACGGCGAAATTAGTAATAACGGTTATGAAGTATCCATTAACTCCATTAATATCCGCAACCAATCTTTCACCTGGAAAACTGATTTTAATATTGCAGGAAACAAAAATACAATCGAAAAAATACCCGCCGATATTCCATTTGCAGGAAGAGATCTGATCAGATTACAACAAGGCAATTCTTTGTATGCATATTGGTTATATAAACAACTTGGCGTAAACCCTGATACAGGTGATGCCATTTTTGAAGATTATAATGGCGATGGTAAGATTACTGCAGAAGACAGGCAGATTATAGGAAGTACCTGGCCGAAATTTTTTGGAGGACTTACCAATAGCTTTACCTATAAGGCCTTTGATTTGTCGGCATTTTTTGTTTTTTCATACGGTAACTACATCTGGAACCATAACCGCATGCTGGGTGAAACCGGTGGAACGCTTGATGCGGGTAGGGTACTTTTAGCCAGTCAGCTGGATAGATGGACCATTCCCGGACAAATTACCGAAACACCCAGGCTTACTGCCGCTAATTATTCACGACAGGAAAACAGCCGTTTTTTTGAGGACGCTTCCTACCTACGCTTGCGTACGCTCAGCTTCGGTTATACACTTCCAAAATCGCTTACACAACGTGCTAAAATTAATAAAGTAAGATTGTATGTAACCGGCAATAACCTTTTGCTATTTACCAGGTATACCGGGGCGGATCCAGAATCAAATTTAGGTACACAAAATATCCAGGGCTACGACTACGACACGCCTCCACAACCTCGAACGATCCAGTTTGGCCTGAATGTTTCCCTGTAACTTTCCTTAAAACTAAAAAGATGAAAATATTAAGATATATACTTTTTTCCGCCAGCTTAATTGCTCTTACCGGTTGCGAGAAATTTTTAACCACCGAACCTGTGAATGCCGTTTCAGATGAAACCACTATTATAGACAAGGTATCGGCAGAAACCGCTCTCAGGGCAGTTTATCGCCAATTTGGCAATATCGGTTACTATGGTGAAAATTATGTTACTTTCGGATATTTCCCCAGCGGCGATATCAAAAACCTGACTACAGGCGGATCTGCAAACTTTGTTAACGTCAATTTCCGGTCAGATGATGTGCTCTTTAATGCCACTTGGGTAGCAATTTATGGCGCAATCAATCGCGCTAACCACGTTATTGCCAAAGTGCCAACAGTTAATGATCCCTTACTTACTGCCGCCTTAAAAAATCAGTACATAGGAGAAGCAAAATTTTTAAGGGCACTTGCTTATTTTGATTTGGCACGGGCTTGGGGTGGCGTGCAGATTATTTTGGAACCGACTACTTCGCTGCAAAGCACCCCGCAGGTGAAACGAAGTACTTTAGCGCAAACCTATGCTCAGGTGCTAAAGGATTTGGAAGATGCTGAACCCTTGCTGCCAGACGCGGTAAATAGAATTAGGGCCACCAAAAGAACGGTTTGGGCACTAAGAGCCAGGTTGCATTTATACAAAAAAGAATGGGCGCTGGCCGAAAGCTATGCTACAAAACTTATTGACAAATCTGCAGATTATACCCTCGTAAAGCCATTTAGCGCCTGGTTTGCCGATAATGTAAAAGCAAGCCAGGAGTCTGTCTTCGAACTACAGTTCAGCGTAAACAATCCAAATTCAACCCGCATTCAAATGGCACACTCTACCAACGGAGGTCAGTATCGCTATGCGCCAAATGACAGGTTTGTACAGTTGTTAAACGATCCGAACATTGGGGGCGGCCGAAAGGCTTTGATAGGAAGTGTTACCCAGAGCGGCATTACCAACTGGTTCGGTAATCTGTATTACAGGCGAGACGCTACCGATCCGGCATATATCTTCCGGATTTCCGAAATGTATCTTATCAGGGCTGAGGCAAGAGCACAGCAAAATAACCTTTCAGCTACCACCGGTTCTTTGTTCGATCTCAATAAAGTGAGGGATAGGGCAGGTTTGTTGCCGTCTGCAGCTGTCGATAAAACAAGTATTTTATTAGCGATAGAAGAGGAGAGAAGGTTTGAGTTCGCTTTCGAACCACATCGTTGGTTTGATTTGGCAAGAACGGGTAGGGCGAAGGCGGTATTGGAAGCGTTAGATCCGAATACGAAAGTGGCTGATTATGAATATATATTTCCTATTCCTGTGACACAAATTCAGCTTGATAAAAATTTGGAGCAAAACCCTGGTTATTAACTTTAAAATGAGAACAATGAGTTTTTTTAATCATGTGTTTGTTTCTTGGAACAGGACAAACAAATTTACATTACGCTTTTTTTTTATCTTCATCCTTTTGCTGTATATCCCCTTGGATTACAAGTTTTATGTCGATCTGTTAAAAGGCAGTGCCGGAGAAAAAGGTTTCTATGCCTTGTTCAAAATCGCCAGTTACCCCCCAAATTCTTATGGACACAATATCTATCTAAATGGGGCGCTTTTTGTAGCGGTTGCGGTATTAGGGAGTTTTTTGTGGGATAAAATCTGTCGCAAACAGCCTCAGGATTTCGATAAGCTTTATTATTGGCTGAGGGTGATTGTACGTTATCGTTTGGCACTGGCAGCCATAGCTTATGGGCTGATTAAGGTGTTTCCTTTGCAAATGCCTTATCCCAGCTTAAGTAACCTGCATACCAATTATGGTGATTTTTTACCGTGGAAAATTTACTTTCATACCACGGCCATAGCACCGCCTTTTGAAGCGTTTTTAGGTTCAGTGGAGCTAATTGCCGGACTGTTATTGCTTTATCGTAAAACAGTTGTGTTCGGTGCTGGTATTCTGGCAGGTTATTATGGCAATGTTTTCGCTTCCAACACAGCCTATCAGATGGGGTATACGGTATTCAGCTTGCAATTGGCATTTTTTGCGGTTGCACTATTCATTTATGACGGTCCTCGTCTGTACAGGCTGTTGGTTACCCAGAAATATACGGTGGCTAATACTTACCATCCCCGGTTCGGTAAAAGGGAAAAATTGTTTAGAACTATTGTCAGGCCAATTATTTTAGTTTTTGTTTTGACATTATCTTATGCTACTTACCATAATTTTAACACTGCCCCATACAAATATCCTAAAACCGCAGGCTTAAAAGGCAGCTATGGCTATTTTAACGTTAAGGTGTTTAAATTTAACAACGTAGAGTTACCTTATTCTACAACCGACTTAAACAGGTGGCAAAATGTAGTGTTCGAAAAATGGGCAACATTGAGTATTAAAACGGCTAAGCCTATCGTAATTGATGAAGGATTTGGAGATCAGTTTACAGACCTGGATGCAGATAGGAACTTTGAATCTGCTGGAGTAGGGGGACGAAGGTATTTTGCTTATCAGGCTGATACGCTGTCCACGACGATACAGCTCGTAAACAAAAACCCGCACCACAAGACAGAACACTTCGACCTCAGCTATCAATGGCTTAATGATAGCACAATTGTACTGAGCGGTATAAATGAACACAGAGATTCTATCTATGCTGAACTAAACAGGATCAATAAAAAATATCTTCTTTTCGAAGGTAGGAGAAAACCTATAAAGCTATAAGAATATGGGAGCTATAATAGAAGATAACTATTTAAGAGCAGAGGTTTGGACTGGTTTTCAAAAAATTGTTTTCAGAACGTTTTTTGTCTTTTTTATTGTCATGATAATTCCAACCGATGGTAAATATTATCAGCAATGGTTTACCACAGACTGGAAAAATCTGCATATCAGGGATATGGGTACGCTAAGTGGATCAAGTTTTAAAATTGTAGAAGTGGCTACAAAAAGGCCCGGAGGGAATGATGTAGGAGGTGCTCCCGAAAAAAAGGAATATAAATACATCATCTATCCCGAGTCTGGCGAATATGGTGCATGGAGCTACATCAATTGGGCTATAGCGTTCGGTATTGGTATTGTAGGGGCAGCGATCTGGACAATCTTTGAACAAAAGTCTACGAATTACAATATGCTTTATTACTTTTTAGCTGTATTGGTAAGCTACTCGATGATCATAAGGTTGCAAGGCCTTACATTCTCGAAAATATTTCCGTCGCAAATGCCCGATTTGGCTATAACACAATTAAATACACCATTTGGCGATTTCGTTGCCCAGAAACTATATTGGATTCAGTTCAGTTTTGTCCACAATTTTGAGCGATATGCTGGTTTTGCTGAATTGGTAATTATGCTTACACTGTTCTTTAGGAAAACACGGGCGATTGGTGCTGCGCTGAGTATTGCCATGATAGGCGTAATTGCGCTGGCAAACCACACCTACGATGGTGGTATTCATCTACTTGCCTCATTTTATATATTAGGCGGTATTTTTGTATTATGGCCTTACCTGCCTGCAGTATGCAATCTGATTGTAAGAGAGAAAAATACCAGGCTTAACATTGTATATTACCCTTTCAAAAAGCCATGGGAAAAATGGCTTAGGATTGCTTTCAAAAGTTTTATATTCTTTTTCTTTTTTTTGCTTAGCGCTTACCTGCACTGGCAAAATTACCTTTACGACTCTTACAAGGTACCACAAACACCAGGTCTAACTAACGCCAGAGGTCTCTATCAGGTAGAGCACTTTAAGGTAAACGGAAAGGAAATACCTTTTTCGCCTTTAGATTCGTTAAGATGGCAAGATGTAAGCCTCGAGAAATGGTCTACGCTATCTTTTACGGTATTTAATACTTTCAATATTCATGGCGAGGCAGGTAGGGGAAAGCAATACAAGGATATTGACAGAACCTATGAATCAGCAGGTACGGGCGGAGGTCGCAGACACTATTATTATGTGATAGATACATTGAACAAAGTATTGACCTTAAGGAACAAGAACAAGGCATATAAAGCGCAATCACTAACGCTCCGTTATGAAAGACCCCATGCGGACGAACTGTGGCTACAAGGCAATAATGAATATGGGCAACCCATAGAAATGGTATTGAAGCGAAAGCCTAAAACTTATCTCTTATTTCAAGATCGCGGGCAACGAAATATTTGGATACCTTAACAATCAGAATAAGATGAGTTTTCTTAAATCAAAAAATAAGGCTTTCCCACTTGGGGAAAAAAGCCCTAATCAAAAGCCCTGGACTAAAACCGAAAAGTCTGCCTTCCGGATTGCGTTTATTTTCTTCACCTTGATGAGTATACCTACAGATTACGGATATTATGTGATGCTGTCCAATTTCGATTGGGTAAACCTAAACTACAGGCAGCTAACTGAAATGGCAGCTTTTTTCAATCCGCAGTTTATCAATGTTTATTCGGAAAGTGGTTTTTTCGGCATCGCAAGTTATATCAATTGGCCATTTGTCTTGTTTCTGGCCGTCATTAGCGGATTGATTTGGGGCTATTTTGATCGCCGCAGCGTTTCGTATAATAAGTTGTATTATTGGGTAAGGGTATTTGCGCGTTATAGGGTAGCTTATGCAGGTATAGGCTGGGGCTACAAAAAGATATTTGTAATGCAAATGCCTGCACAATTTGAGGCCATTTGGAATACTGATTTAATAAACTTTTTTGCCAAGCGTTTGTATTGGGAAGTGTTAAGCATAGCCCCTACTTATGAAATTTACTTAGGCTTTGCCGAGTTTTTTGCCGGATTTTTGTTGCTGTTCAGAAAAACTACCTCTATCGGAGCAGCATTGGCCTTCGTTGTCTTTGGTAATATCGCCATCTCTAACCATGCTTATGATATAGGAGAACAAGTTCCAAGCGCTTTGATGGCCCTTTTAGCTTTTTTCCTGCTTTGTAAGGATATTCCTGCCATTTACCAACTCATTATTAAAGAAAAAGATGCTGTATTGTTGCAATACTATCCCGAATTTAATAAAGCCTGGCAACGTTGGACCAGAACTGGTTTAAAAGTGATTTTTAATTTTTTATTAGTCCTGTTGTTTGCCTATTACGAAGTGAGGGCTGTAGTACAAAATGATTTTTATAAAATACCTAATACCCCGGGATTGGTAAATGCAGTGGGGATATATGAGGTGGCAAAATTTAAACGTAACGGTATTGAAGTGCCCTACAATCCGTTAGATAACAACAGGTGGCAAGATGTTATTTTCGAAAAATGGTCATCAATGGGGGTGAGATATGTGAACAAGCCACAACAGATTGCACCATTTTCTGCAGGAAGTTATCCGCGGTTAAACGAGCCGTATAATGGTAAAATCTGTTTCGATTGGAGAGGGGACTTGCGGAGGTATCACTTAGATGCCAATGGAAAACTACAGCCTGAATTTAAAGCCCCAAGAGATTTGCGGATTGATTGGGAATTTTCAGGTATACAAGGTCGGGTATTTTATTATTATGAAATTGATACTGTTAAACAGGTGCTTAAACTGGTGAATAAAAACAAACATCATAGAAGTGAAAAAATGAGACTAACTTATCAAAAACCTGATGCGCGTACTTTGATTTTGAGCGGCAGGGATGATCACAATGACTCGGTGTATGTTGAGCTCAGAAAATCAAGCTATCAGCATCCACTCTTAAAATTAAATAAATGAAGAATCATACTCAATATGATGCAATGGTAGATTCTGCACCGAATGGGTCTGTTGCTGTCATCCCTTTGCGTCGATAGGGTTTATCTGTACTTTTAATAAAAGGTAAAGACACCTTGGTTGGAGGGATGTGTATTCACGATCTATGCAGCTATTGAGTACTGCGCCATGCCCAAAGTGGAGGAAAAACAGATTGTGAACCGGATGTGATCTATAACCAAGCTGGCAGCATCCAGCATGGGAAACTAATTGGAAAATTTTATAGTTTTTTTGGTACCGCAAAAGACAAGTGGAATTTTAAACTGTTTTTTTTGCCCGGCCTGCGTTTACAATGGAAAGTGGCCCACCCAACTAAAAGCGTATACTATGCGCCGGAACATTGCATATTGAACCGGATCAACCAGCCTTGATTTTTTGTTTTCAATATTAAGGATTTATTAACGATTTTTAATGATTAATAATCTGATTATGAATGAAATGGATTTTATGTTGTTGAATTGTTAATATCTTAGGGCGTGCAACATGCAAACAAAACTTCATAAGTTCGGTTTGCTATGGTAAAATCATTAAGCTATGAGTAAAATGACACAAACATCTGATATCGAAAAATTCATTGAAAAATTTGAACCTTCTAAGTTTAAACGCTTGGCGAGGGGAATAGAGGTGCGCGGGATTAAGGATTTAAACAAAAGTATTGTTTACGCCAATGAGGTGATTGAAAAGTTAAAGCTAAAACTTTCAGTAGCGCACACAGCAGAAATGGCCATGTACGGAAGTTTTGAAGTAGTCTATAAAAATGCTGGCTAAACTATAATCTGATCGCCCATTTTCTTGCATCATTAATATTATTAAAACGTCTGCCGAAAAATGGTCAGACGTTTTATTTTTTGATTAAGATGGATCCGAAAAGACCATTCTAATAAATAAAAACTCCCGCGTTGCTTTCACTGTTCTATAAGCATGGAGACACCAATACCCGGATTTTTGATATACCCTGATTTTATCAACGAAGCACTGGAACAACAATTAATTGAGGAAATTGATGCGCAGCCATGGATGGTGGATTATTCCAGACGGTTGCAGTACTATGGTTTCCGCAATGAGCTGGAGGCTCCATACGAGCTTATTAGTATCCCGCTGCCTATCCCGCACATCATTAACGAAGTTGCGAGGAAAATATTTACCGAAAAAAATCTGGAGCATGATCCCGATCAGGTGATCATCAATGAATATCAGCCCGGTGAAGGCATCAGGCCACATAAAGACAGGAATTATTATGAAAACCAAATCTGCGGGATCAATTTGGCAAGCGGCTGTATCATGCGTTTCACCAATGGGAAGACCCGGGAAGTGGTAGATATTGAATTGCCAAGACGTTCGCTATATATCATGCAGGATGATGCCCGTAAAAAATGGGACCATGGCATACCGCCGAGGAAAAAAGACCTGATTGATGGGACTGTCCGGCTTCGTGGGCGTAGGGTATCCATTACTTACCGCAAGGTAAAACCATCAAAGGTGCAAGAGATGAATCCCCAGGGCAGGGTTGCCGATATCCTACGCGAGAAATTTAAATTGATGATTGCTGAAAGGTAAATTTGCCCTATCCATATAAACAACTGGTTTGGTTAACATGGAATAATGTAATGAAATTTTTGGTAGCCATCAAAAAAGTTTAATTATATCAGGTCCACATCAAATTCATGACGCCAAGGCCCCCCTAGATAAGAGAAAACCTGGATGGCACTAATGCCCACGTTGAACGTTACAAAATTGCTGTTCAGCTCGCTGTACAATTGGCTGGCTGTTTCGGGCCTTACTTTATTCTGGATGGTAACATGTGGCCGGTAACCTTGCCTGTCCTGTGCTTGTAGCACCGGAAAAAAATGTTTGAATAATAATTGATGTAACTGCACCATTTCAGTACATTCCACACGATAGGCCACGCCATGTCCCAATTTCATCAGCCTGGTTACTTCAGCCACAAAACCGGGAAATCTAAAAGCTTTAAGAAAGGATATCGTTTCTTCATTGAAGGGCAAGTGGTGAAATACCATTAAATGCGCTTCAAGAAAATTCCTTTCAGGAGGGAAATGTACCTTTCGTTTGCTGTTAAAAAAAGACTGGCTTTTTTCATCCATCTTTAGCGTTAAAATTAATGGATTGTTCATTTTTTACCCTTTGATTAAAAAAATATGACTATTGAAATCATTCAAATGTTTCATTTGATTTTAAACTGATTTAAGACGGTATTGGCTTAAATAATAGCATTCGAACAAACAGGTTAGAAGCATTGTTTGCCAAATCAAATCCTCTTAAATAAAATTGATAAACTTTATCACCATTTTCAATGTAAGCTCTTTAAAATCGTCATTATAACCGTGTTGCATCATATTTGCTTAATTCTGTAGCCAATGGTTATGCCTTTATCCAGCTAAAAGAAAACTATTTCCCGTCCGAGGAAACCGCAAATATTTATTCTGCGATTTACGGCAGGTCTAGAAAAATTCCAGGGAAACTGACCGCATTCGTTTCTGTCACTAAATTTAGCTCGCAGAATTATCCTATGACTTTCCAAACGAAAAAATCGTCGGTTACTTGAAGCAGTAAATTTTATTTCTAGTTAATGCAATTTTTTTTGATCCCGACCATGATTTTAGATTTTATTTGGTGACTATCGACTCATCTTTTGACACAAAATATTTGAAAGGGAAACCGTAACTGATGTCGGTTACTTCTTTTTAATTTTGGGCTTGGAACCTCAATAGGCTTAAATAATTTATGATAGTGATATATGTTTAAAAAAGTACTGATCGCAGAAGACGAAGATTTTATGAATATTGCACTGAGAATAGCGCTGGAAGACTTGGGCGTTATACAAGATAACCGCGATTATGTAGTGAACTGCGATCAGGCCTATAGCCGGGTAAAAAAGGCCATCAGCGAAGCTAATCCCTATAATTTGCTTATCGCTGATCTATCTTTTAAAGGAGATCCAGAAGAGAGGGAAATTTCTTCCGGATGGGAATTGATCCTGGCCGTTAGGAAAATACATCCGGCAATCAAAATAATGGTTTTTTCTGCTGCTGACCGTAAAAATATTGCTGACCGGCTTTTTAAAGATTACCTGATTGATGCTTACGTGCATAAATCTTTTGGCGCAGCTAACGCTTTTAAAACAGCGATTAAAGCAGTTAACGATGGTCAGAAATATTGTTCAGTCAATCTTCGTCGCTTTCCGGGTGATGAAATTTTAGCTGAACTGACAGGGGAGGAAAAACTTATTTTAACACTCATTACCGAAGGGGTAAAGCAAAAATCGATAGCAGCCTATTTCAAAAAAAAGGAGATGTCTTCCTCTAGTCTGAGCCATATCGAGAAAAAACTTAAAGACCTAAGAGAGAAATTAAATATTTCGTCAACTTTTTTGCTGGCCTGGCATTGCAAAGAAAGGGGTATTGTTTGAAAAGGTTGTGGCGTAGTATATGATGATGTAAGCTTGCATTTTTTAGTTAACGGGTGTTTGAGGCAAATTCGTTCTTGTTTTGGCCTAGTGGGTTGGAGTAGCATGAGTAGACCATGGCACCCAATAAGGAGATATTAGCGATGATATACCGTATCGAACCTGCAACTGCCAATAAATCAATTTATTTCTGTACAGTTAATCATGCTATCCATGAACTGATTAAAGGTGATTTAACCAATTATTAGTTTAAAAAAAGGGAATTAATTATATCCATAATTATCCCCTCAAGCTAAATTAACGCTCTCAGGATTTCACCTGCTGTAGGACTCTTATACTCTAGATCACCATTTACACAAAAATTGATCAAGCGGTTTTCCGGTAAAGCTAAATTTTTTTCAAATAAAAGGATCGAATAAATAATTTACCAAATTAAAAAGCTTTTGAAATCTATAAACCTTTCCTGCCATTTAATGTTAAGTGTAGAAGAAAGAATAACAATGCAGTTATTCACAATTTTAGCTTAATGGCCATTACATCTCCTATCCCTTACTCAAATCAAGAATTAGCACAAAGCAACCAATATTATCAAAATCATTTTTTGGAAAGCATCCCCACATCCGATAAAGATGAGCACAACATCACATTTATTGTTCATGATGGGACTGATTTATTACTTTTTGCCCAGGCAGCAAAGAAATTTTGGAAATCTACCAGTAACTATCCTTACTGTTTTAAGGGCACGGTCCGCACTCGAAAGGGCAACTGTTTTGCCACATTTAATTATCTGGTTGGATAAGGAACTGAAGTTGATTTTGGAACCAAGAGGATAAATATGCTTTGCGCGGTTCATTCTCTAGCTGACCTTACGGCACAAGTACGTTTGTATCCATAACGATTTAGCTGGTTGCCATTTTAATTAAAAAAGTTTTAAGTGATTATTTAATTGACGACTGTGGAATCCTTTAACTGGAAAAACATATTTCTGAAAGATCTCGACCTCACCATTGCGGTAGAGATTGGCATGCGTACTGTAATTATGTTTGCCCTGGTACTGATCTTCCTAAGATCTACCGGCAAAAAAGGCGTGCGTCAGCTCAGTATTTTCGAGGTGGCAATCATTATCGCATTGGGTAGCGCTGCCGGCGACCCGATGTTGAGTGGCGAATCAGCCATCATTCCATCAGTACTGGTTTTTCTGGTGATTTTACTGGTTTACAGGGTTATTACCTTTTTTGCGGCCAAATATCAGAAAGTGGAAAATATACTGGAAGGTATACCGATGTATATTATTGAGAATGGCAAGTTTACGATGAATGAGGAAGGGGATGCGAATTTTGCACAAGATGAATTTTTTGCTGAAATGCGGGGTACAGGGCATTGAACATGTAGGCCAGGTGAGGACGGCGTTGCTTGAAACAAATGGTCAGGTCAGTTTTCTTCTTTTCGAAGATGAAGGCGTAAAACCAGGTTTGCCCATTTACCCAAAGCTATACAATAAGAAATCTAAAGCGATAGCTGAACCCGGACTTTATGCCTGTACACACTGTGCAGAAGTTTTACAACTAGCGCACCAACAGGCTTGCAGTCGTTGTAACCAAGAGGAATGGGTAGCCGCAATTAGCGATAAGCGTGTGAAATAGCGGTCTCGATGACCATATTTTTTAATCATTAGTTGTGGTCAACTTTTTTAATCTTTTAATATAAATATTAAAGCTGACGTGATGAGAAATTTAAAACTAATAATCATTTTGGCCATGATAAGCTTCGGTGTTCAGGCACAGCCGTTTGGGCTCAAATCAATTTCAGCAGCCAAAACCTTTCAGATGCATATCTATTATGGTACAGGAGGAAAGGGAGCTTATGTAAAGTATAACGGGCAGCAGGGGTTTATTGCCCTTCGATTAAAAAGCCGAACCGAACAGGGTAAAACATCAGCCTTAAAAGTTACTTACGTTTGGGATGAAGTAGTGGAAGGGAAGGTGACGGGGACGTATAAATTGAGCCAGCAAGCCAATTTGATATCAGGGGCATCGTATTTGAGACTTAAAGATCAAAAGTTGTTTAAGCTGGAGCAGGAGAAAGGCCTGGAAGATAACTCTGAAAAGGCAAGCTACCTGTTACATGGGGTAATCATATCTTTTTCAGCAGGTATGGATGACAAATTAACGTTCAGATACCCAGACAAAATGATAAAGACAGCCCTTTTAACCGGTTTCGACAGTCCCGAACCCCAACGCAAAGGCACCATAGCAGATTATAATTTTGACGGTTACGATGATGTGGCATTTTCGATACCCGATGCTGGAATGGGTGTTTACCGGACTTTTACCATTTATTTGTATAATCCGGTGTCGAAGCGGTTTGAATTGCTCACAGCACCAGATGATCCGCGCGCTAAATGTGCTGGATTTTGTGATGTAACGCTGGATAAGCAGCACAAATGGCTCATTACAGCCTGTAGGGGCGGAGCAAACTGGTGGAGAAATGTATATCAATATACTAATTATAAAAAATTAACCTGGATAAGCTCCAAAACAGCAGTAAACTAAGCGGCTGTTAATAAGCTGTAACTCCAATGCTAATGAATGGGACAGCTATCTTTCAGGCTGGCCGTTACTAGTTAATTTAAGATGTTAAAAGATAGCTATGCCAGGTTGACATCTGTTATAATTACCTACTATTGTTTTTGTTCCAGTTCCAGAACCTTTCTGAACATGGGATCATTTTCTAATAGAAATGTTTTTCCAAATATATCTTTCGTTATTGTTCTCAAATAAAGGTTTTCAATAGGATAAGATACAGAGTAGTCTACATGGTTTTGGAAAACATCATCAAGTTTTTTGATGCCGGTAAAATCCACCTGGGGTTCAACCCTGAAAATAAATTTGCTATAAGGCAGCATTTTAATGAGCACATCGGCTTGAAGTCCCCCAAGTAGATCTGGTGTTTCACCAATGCTGATCAGTTGCCCGGTATTTTGCGCTAAGCTGGAAAGATTACTAGCTGAAGAGTAGATAAATTTATCCTGAAGGATATAAATCTTTCCGTTAAATGGAAATTTGACACTATCTGGCACCACAAAATTAAAAGATTGTTTTATGTAGTACATCTCTTGCGATTTGAATTGAGGTAAGCCAGGATTAAAGGTTTTGTTTTTGCTTGTTCGTATGGAATCTCGGTTTAGATGATATTTTTTCTGGATTTCGGGACTAAAGTTTCGACCAACCACAACATTTTTTTTCAAGGTATCCCTCACTAGTTTCTTCAAAAATATATTATAGGTATTGTCTGATCCTCCACCATTTCCCCTGATATCGATGACCACGCTATTTACCAGATGATTAGCGAAAACGGCTCCCATACGCCGTTTAATCGTATCACCCAACTCCGTCCGCATGGCCGGGAGTTTGGCATAAAATATACCTTCTTTTTCAAAATAATGTGTTATCACCGTGTCGGTTTGACTGAAATAGCCATATTCATTTACCTTTTTTGCCAGATAGGTTACGGAATCATTCTTGTTGATATTAAGCTGGTGCTGAATATTTTTTTGATCAACAAAATTTAGTTTCAAAGTATCCTGCTGATAGATTTCAGCTGGCCAATAGAAATTTTCATCGTAAACCCTGTTATTTACCCTGTCCCAGCGCAGTGGAGAATAAAGTTCGGTAAGGGTAGCCACAAATTCATGAATATTTTTTCCATTGCAGCTAATCAGTTTCATGGCTGCAGGGTACGCTTTACCCTCATAGCTGAATGGCATTAAATTATAGTACGATCCCGATATGTAAATAAGGTTAAGGTCAACTTTGGAATAGAAACTTTCTTTTAGGTATTTTACATATTTGTACATGTTTTTAGTAGATGCACTATCGAAGGAAACTACACCACTTGGGATCCAGTATTTCTTGGCAATATCCAACAAAACCGTATTGAGCTGGCTGGTATGACCGTCTTGTGCTGCGTTAAGTGTCTTTTTAATGATATGTAGGTACGATTCCATAGTGGTCTTTGGACCGATCTGTTTTTTTAAGCAAGCGGCGTGCCAGCTAAAATCGATTCCCCTAACTTCTTTATTGAATTGGATTACCGGGCTTACCTGTTTGATATAAGAAACCAGGGTATCATGCTCGGCGCGCATTTGCTGATAAGTTAACTGCGGTAAAGGATCAGGAGACGGAGCGGGGCTAAACGCGTATTGTTTTTGTTTAAGCGCACAGGAAGTTGCCAAACAAATGGCTAAAAGCATGAATAAGTATCGCATGAAATAAGATTTTCGACAAAGAAAAAGCATTGCAGGCAAAAGAAATTGTAAAAATCATTCAGCTTACTTTTCCTGGTAAATCCAGGTGAGGGATTGTTGTTGCACAGATACTTCCTTAAGCAGCTTTTTGGGAGAATAACCTGTGAAGCTTTTAAAATCTTTGATGAAATGCGCCTGGTCATAATAATAATGGCGCAAGGCTACGGTTGTAAGCGGATCGTGCGTAGTGGTGAGGTCTTTTAATGCCCGCCTAAATCGGATGGTTTTGAGGTATTTCTGGGGGTTTTGCCCTAAATTGGTTTTAAAAAGCCTGAAGAGTGTGGTATCACTAACCCGAAGTTTTTGGCAAAGCATTTCCGTGCTCACATTTTGTTGACTTGGTTGTGCTGGCGACAAATGGTAAAGTGCCTGCCAGATTTTTGATATACGGTGTTCTTCCAGCTGATCCAATAACAATCCCTCGAGTTGCCTGGATTGTTGGATAGGATCAGGCTCTCCGAATAGTTGTTCAAGAAAATACGGATCTTTTGGTTTAAACAATTGTTCAAATACAAAACCAGCGTTGTCAATTTCATCAAAATTGAGCCGGGTAAAAGCTTTTAAAGCAGCAGGATGAAAAATGATACAAATCTGATCGAGTTGCTGTTGAATATCCACCCGGAAGGGCATGTTATGAAAGCCATAAATGCGGCTGGTGAATTCTTGCCTGCCCGAACTGATGAGGCAATGGTTCATTTTTGCACCATACTGATAGTCAACATGATTATGCCGATAAATGGCCAAACACAAATTGTTATTAGGAAAGGTAGTATATTGAACAGATACATCATCTTTTTTCCGCAGAAAAAGAAAATATTCTACATACCGCTTTAATACGATATTTTCAGGTTTTACGATGATGGTTTTCAACAGATTTTTTTCCATGTTTATACAGGCTTCACTATAATTCGTTCGCGAAGGAATCTGTCGAGGCTAAATTATTAATTTTAATCGAATACAGAGCACATATGAACCAATACTTTTTTCTGTAAATTAACCAGGGAAAATTTCACTATGTTAAAATACCAGGCTTTGGCTTTCGTAAGTAAATCGAAATCACAAAAATGGCAAATCCAAAAAGCCATGTTGAAACTAATACGATAAAGAAAATTGCGCTGATGGATGGATGAAAAAATTTGGGCTGATAAAAGAGCCGGTTCAAAACTTTAATTTTTTCCGTTAGCGCATTTCGATCAAAATTGTTCCTAATCTGATATAACTGGTCACGATTTCTATTCCTAAAACGGAATACATCCTGTGTAAGGCTTAATGGTTTGATAGAAGATTCAACATGATATCTTTCTAACAGTGAATCCAGTTTTTGAAATGCGTGAAGTAAAGAATCCTGGGGTAATTGATAAAGTAATTGATATCGATCGATGGCACTTTGCCGCTGTTGTTTTGCTATATCTTCACCGTATACCGGACTGATCAATGTTTTATTTTCCAGAAAGATACAAATGTTATCGTCGTATTTTGGGTCGACTTTAGCCCCTCTGAATATAATTTCGGTACTATCCTTTTTAACGTTTTTTGATAGGATTCTATGCTGTAATTCTTGTTGATCAAAGCCCAGCAATTCATCTGCAGTGCTGGCCGCGCTTTTTAGCTTATCATAAGCCTTGGTAAGCATTTTCAACGTATCAATACTGTAATAGGCAGATTGCAGGTTGTAATATTCTTTGTTTGTCGGATCATAAAAAACCGTATCAATTACCTCCATTACGGGATAGGGCTTCGGATATAGGATATTGGTTACATTAAACAGTGTTTCTGAATTGTAGTGAGAGATAGGATACAAAAATGGATTCAAAACGTTTAGCAGCCTTTTATCTGCGTTGAAATTTTTCACCGATAATTCCTGTTTAAGTTTGGCATTCATCCCGAAGCTATAACTCATAAAGAAACTTAGGGATAAGCAGACGATAAAAAGCAATATACCCCCGATTTTAATTAGATTTAGCGTATTATATCTTTCTTTGGAATGATTTCTTATCAGTAAAATAAGAACAATCAGTAAAAATAAACCGGTTATAAAAAAGTGTGAAATAGATACATCATCGTAAAACTTAAAACGGTAAAACTCAGTGTAAATATTGATTTTCCTGATGCCCGTAAACTTAAAAAAACCATATAAAAAGTAGGCTAGGTGTATGAAGCATAAAACGATACTGGATTTGATCAAAAATGACTTCAATGGTTTGTTCATGATAGCGATAGTATTACAATGGTGAAATAGATATTTTCCTAATGGTAACTAACAAATCCTCTGACAAACTGTTGTATAAATGAAGAAAATAATTACATCTATAGTTTAAATTGATTTGAACCCAAAATTAAAACCAAAAAAATGAGTTACGACATTTCCCTTTATAAAATTGAAACCAAAGAAAAAGAGCAGACAAGCAATGATGATGGGTTTTTCGAAAATACAGAAAACTTGGTTCCATTTACAGCAGAACAGTTTCAAGCCTTAAAAGAACGGTTATTAAAGTATGGTTACAAATTGTCGGCTGAAGACAGTTACGGATTGCATTTTAATCATCCAGACGAAGATTACGGAACTGCCTTGTTAACAAAAGGAGCGGTCTACTTTACAGCCGGCTGGAATAAGGATTCGATTTTTGAAGTGGGCATGACTGTTTCTGAATTTACAGACTCAGGAGAATATGCAAAATACGATCGCCAGAACGGTGAATGGGAGACCTGGGAATGACGAACTTAATATTTGTTTGATGATGTGTGAAACGCGGAACGCGTTTACCCTCGCGTGAAATCTATCCATAAATACTGAGCAAGATCAACCAGCTGCAAAATCCAACAATGCCTACTACGGGGGCACTTATTAAAAGGGCTTTGCCAATTTCCAGTTTGGCCATCACCAGCATTACAAGGCCAATGAAAATATTAAGAACAACCTGCGCAGTTATACAAACTCCCGCGCCAACGGCCATATTAAAGCCCTTATGGGCATCAGCTGAGCCCATCAAAATCAGCGCGCAATAAACGGCTAGTAATAAAAGATTAATCAGGATAACCTTAACTATCATGACTTGGTGATTGTTAGTTTACAAACATGTTGAAGGAGGGATATGTTTTGTTTAAGACTTAATTCTTATTACTGTCTCGAATGGCAGTAGTTTTTGCTTGTATATATAGCAACGAGACAATGGATTAATTGATGAGAATGTAATAAAATATTCCATAAGTCGGGATGTTAAAGTTATGGAGTATTTATACGCTATTACAGTTTTAATCAGCTGAATTTACTGCAATAAATTCTAATTTATTGTAAGCCTTTGTGATTTCGCTGAATTTCTAGAAATTATTGATTATTTCTCCCTTCCGGCAATTTGTAATTATCTTTACAGCATAGATGAAAAGCCAGCAGCTACAGCAAACCTTCGGGAACATTGATATTTATTTATTCGACCAGTTATTAAAGGGTACTTATAATGAATGCAAAACTGTGTTGGATGCCGGATGTGGAACAGGAAGAAACCTGCTTTACTTTTTAAGAAGCGGTGCGCAGGTTTATGGAGTAGATCAAAATCCTGAAGCGATAGCACAGGCTAAAATTCTGGCAAGTTCCTTCCCCCACATCAATCTTGAAGAAAACTTCCGTATCGCATGTGTAGAAAAAATGCCTTTTGAAAATGAAAGTTTTGATCTGATAATCAGTTCTGCAGTACTTCATTTTGCCGAAAACCAGGAGCATTTTGAAGCGATGTTAAATTCAATATGGCGTGTACTTAAACCCGGTGGGTATATTTTTTGTCGACTGGCCTCGGAAATCGGTATCGAACCATTGATCTATTTTATCGGAAATGGCAGATATATGCTTCCAGACGGGTCAACGCGGTTTTTAGTTAATCAGGAAATGCTGCTAAGGCTCACCAAAAACCTTGGCGGACAACTGTACGAACCGATCAAGACGACTAACGTACAGAACATGAGGGCCATGACCACCTGGTGCGTCCGCAAATCATATTCGATTTAAAAATGTTTGCATCGCCTATCAGCTCAATGATTTTGCTTTACTCAATAAAAAGTTAGAATCCGCTATATAAAACGAAGGATTCCGGCCTCATTCAGATCATTCAAAAATATCCCTGTTAGTTTACTTTAACCAACTCAACCCTTCTGTTTTTTGCTTTATTTTCTTCAGAATCATTAGCAACCAACGGACGTTCTGCACCGAAACCCCTGGCTGACAGACGTGATTTTGTTATATTTTGGCTAACCAGTGCGGCCATCACGGCATTCGCCCGATCGGTTGACAATTTTTTGTTGTGCGCCGCATCACCAGTGTTATCAGTGTGACCTTCGATGCTAATTTTCAGGCTTTTATCTTTATTTAAAGCCTCTGTAATTTGATTTACAGTTTCTTTACCATCTGTTGTGATGGTAGACTGATCGATATCGAAGTTAATATATAAAATGGACTTCCCGGTGTTAGTGAGATCCTTCACGATCACGTCAGCCGTAATCTTTCCAATAGTTTGGGTGAGTGCTTTTTGCTGTAAGATATTCAGTTTGGCACTGGCATTTGTAGATGAATACTGCACCAGAATATTTCCCTGAGCTTTACTTCGAATGGCATAAACATTAATTTGCTCACCATCATAGCCAATGTCGCCCTCGCCACCTTTATTCGGGTCTTTTTTATTGTAGCGCTGATATTCCTCATTTGTAATGGTTCCGGAAAAAACCTTAATGGCTCCAATTGATTTTAGATAATTGTCTACGCTACTTTCAAAATAGCGTTGAGAGAACTGTGTTCCTTCCTGGCTCGTGATATAGGCCTTGTATAATCTGCCTTCGAACCCTTGCATCACGCCCTTTATTGGGAAAAAGCAGATATCAAAATCATTCAACAGGGGTTTGTTCATTTCTTTCAACCCTTTTGGCAAGGTAAAAAAAGGAAATACGCCGAGATCTGCCTTGGTATATGGAATTGTTTCGAAGCTAAAATCTTGTGTGGTATCTGGCTTCACCTGTTGCTGAGTTGGTTCTTCCGGTTTAACGGTTTTTGCTTCATCTTCTTTTGGCTTTTGTTTACAGGAAATAACAATGGCGGCTATTGCAAATAAAAATCCAATTTTTTTCATAGGTATAAATTCACTTAGGGATTAAACGATTAGTCTATTAACAAGATTGCTTTTTTAGTTTTTCAGGGTTTTAATTTCCCGATTTACCAAAAATGCTGTAACGAATTTAGCTGTAAAAATTAAACATCATTCCAAATTCACATCAATATCTCCCCTTGGTAATGAAAAATACCGAAATACCAGTAGAAAAAAATACTGCAATTAAGCCATATCACTTGTTGAACAGTTTTTTTCAAATGCATCATGATGCTGTTAAAAATTGTTTCCCGTACACAAAATTTGGATAGCAGTTATAATTATTGGTCATAAAAATTTTAAATAAGTTTTTACTTTCCGGGGTCATACGAACAAACATTTTTTTCGTAGGGACGTTTTGGTTACAAAAAATAAATCATGAAAAAAGGTTTACAAAAAACATTACTTCTTTTAACGCTGCTGTTAACAACGTCATTAATCATTCCATCTTGTAAGAAAAAGGGCGTAGGGGATGAGCGGCCAGAAACTGCTGCCTCGCTAAAAATTAATGTTCTTGGTAAATGGGAATTAACTAAAGGGATAACCACTTACTACGGGGTCAACGGGCAGGTAATTAACCAGGAAGATATGTCAGGAAGCAAACCTGCTCCGGTTTGGGATTTTCGCGATAACGATATGCTTTACCTTAATGATGACCGTGGGGAAAAGACATTTAATTATAAGGTATCAATCGATGCGAACGGTAATTCAAGACTCATTATTGACACTGTATATGATTTCAATATTAATGTTATTGATAAAAGTAGCATGAAGTTATTTCTGGATCATAAATTGCCAGACAATCAACAAGGCGATATCAGAAAGGAAACAATAGAAATAGAATTTAAAAAACTTTAGCCACTCTTCCAATACAAAAGAAAAATTTTGAGATGGAATTGTGGTGTAGCAAAATCGTATTGTTTGTTGTAATATGTTTTTATTCAATAGGTAATGTTGTTTAATCGCTTCAGCCCCAATGTTAGATCACCTTACAGAATTATCAAAGCCTTTAGATGCTTAAATTTTTTGTCAAATCTATTTTTTTGCAAATAAACACCTTAGCGTAAAATCATATCTGGTTCTGCAGTACTAATTGTTGATTCCTTTATATCTGTTCAAGATAGTCCATTACCAGCCTGATCGGATCTGATACCGTATCTGGGATGGGGATGTCGGGAAGGATTCCAAATGGATCAATGGCTTCTTGAGGAAGATTCATGGTGCGGATAGAAGTTGGGTAGCGTAGACTGGCACCGTTAAGCCGGATGATGTTCCCATTGTAACCATCTATGCAGCCGGCTGTGGCAGTACCAAAAGTGGTTACCTTTTCGCTTGTTTTACTCTTCAGCACAAAAGTTTCACCACTGCTTGCAGTTTTGGAGTCCATGAGTATAGCCACTCTTTGAGGATATTTGGCGTAATGAGCTGCGCTTAAGTAAGGGGTTTCCGAGGTAATTGCCCATATTCCCCGTTTGGTCGTATCTGAAGGGGACAGTTTCTGCAGGATCCCCAATTCACGGAAAAGTTTGATGTTTTCATCGCTGAGATAGTAGCCCACCTTAGGCTGTACACTCGCTTTAGTTAACAGATAGGGCAGTAAGGCTCGGTAGGTCCTATCGCTTCCGCCTCCGTTGCCCCTAATGTCTACGATTAGATTTCGACACTGCTCTAATTTATTTTTATGCACGCTGATCAGGCTATCAACCACGGGTCCAAATCTCGGAGCACAGCTTGGCAGGGTGAAGATAGCCGTATTTGCGTCTACCCATTTAAGCGTCGGTTCGTATGAAGAAGGTCGGTTCATTTCGGCCAATGTGGGAATGCTGTCAGTGGGCAGGGTAGGTTCCAATCTACGCCAGCGAAGATCATCGTCGTCCAATAAGGTGTGTTTGCTGGTAAATCTGATCGTTGAATTTACCACCGTCGAGTCGCGCCGATAGAAGTTCATGTTATAAAAGCCATCTCTTTTTATCAGGTGCATCTTTAGCATACCTGGCTTGAAAATGTCGTTGTCGGCTGAGACAATCAGGGCATTGAAGTGTCCATACGCTTTGGGATCCGGGATAATGACGACCCGGTAGCCATCCATCTCCCATAAGCCTTCAACGGGATCTTTAGCAATTTTAGTATCGCTCCAACGTTTTCGAAATGACTTTATCGACAAACGATGCTGAATATAATTAATTTTTTCGGCTTCAGTGTCGACAGTGACCCATAGGTGTTTATCTTTAAAGTAAGCAACCCAATCGTTAAGCAATTTCTGGCAGACATCACTTTGATAAACGGACTGAGCCTTTTTGAGGTAAAGCCGGTTAAACGCCAGATAGCCTTCGTAATTATTTGCATTGACCTTGATCTTAAAGAGGGCATAATTATCTTCGATGCCTTTGATGCTATGTTGAAGTATCTGGCTACAATTGCAATCTTTGGCAACGGCGTTAACGGATAAGAATAGAGTGAAAAGAAAAAAAACTTTTAGTAATCGCATAATCAAATATGCTGATTTTGGCTGTATTACAGAAAGACATATTAAGATAAAGTGGAAAGCAACAATTGGTCATTTTATGGACTGCCGTTGGGAGAAATTAATATCATTAAAATTTGCCGCTTACACGTTCACTTAAATTTGGCTGTAACAACCGCTGGTTTTGTGAATTTAGGATCAGTGGATTGAAAATCAAAAACATTGCCTCCCAGCGGGTGTTTTAAATCTGTATTCTTTAAACAATAATAAAATTAAAACCTATGAAATTCGTAAAAACAACAGCCGCAAATGGCGGAGAAATTAACCTGCACTATCAGGACCTCGGGGCGGGTATACCGGTAATCCTGATTCACGGCTGGCCGCTTGATCATCAGATGTGGGATTACCAATCAGCCGCCCTTACTGATGCCGGATTTAGGGTAATCAGTTATGACAGGCGTGGCTTTGGTAAATCAGACAAACCGCTGGAGGGTTACGATTATGATACACTGGCTGACGATTTAAAGGCGATCATTGATGAGCTTGGTTTGGAAAATGCGGTGTTGGCCGGGTTTTCAATGGGTGGCGGTGAAGTGGTGCGCTACTTTAGCAAATATGGGGGTAAGGGCATTTCAAAAGCAATTTTAATCAGTTCTATAGCGCCTTTTATGTTGCAAACTCCCGATAATCCGGATGGGGTTCCACAAGAGAAAATAGATGAGATCACAGCAGGTCTTATCGATGACCGCCCCGGGTTTTTAGGCACCTTCACTAAACAATTTTATGGACAAGGACTACTTAATAAACCGGTGAGCAGCGAAAGGTTGGCAACAGATCTGACTATTGCGATGCAGGCCACTTTAAAGTCAACTCTCGGCTGCGCAGCTGCATTTTCTTCGACTGATCTGAGGGCCGAAATATCATCCATAAATGTACCTGTACTGATTATTCATGGAGATGAAGACCAGACCGTGCCAATCAAACCAACTGGTGAGCAGGCTGCACAACTTTTACCTCATGCAGAATACATTGTTTATGAGGGCGAGCCACATGGTCTGTTCATTACTGCAAAAGATCGGTTGAATGCAGATTTAATTGATTTTATACGGAAGTAATCATTCCGGAAATCAGGGAGGAACCAAGCGGTATTGCCTAAATATTTCACTGATTGATGAAAGATGGTAGCGGAAAGTACCGCTACCATTTAATATAAAATCATCAGCTGCTTATTATACAGATAAAGTTTACCGATAAAATAGCGATCTGGTTTCGAACCTTGTGCGGTTGATAGTGGTGCAAGCCTCAAATTTTTGATGATTTAGATTGCCCATAACTTATTTTCTCCCAACTTTCGGTGCCAGGGTCAGAAACATTCTCTTGCCTTCCAGTTTTGGCAACAGTTCTACTTTACCAACATCTTCCAGGCCCTGCGCAAATCTCAACAGTAGAATTTCGCCCTGATCTTTATATACTATAGAACGACCTTTAAAATGAACAAAGGCGCGTACTTTTTCACCACTTTCTAAAAACGAAACCGCGTGTTTAAGTTTAAATTGAAAATCGTGATCGTCAGTATTCGGGCCGAAACGGATATCTTTGATAATGGTTTGCTTGGCTTTACTTTTAATTTCCTTTTGCTTCTTTTTCTGTTCGTAAAGGAATTTACTATAGTCGATGACCCGGCAAACGGGTGGGACGGCATTTGGGGAGATTTCAACCAGATCCAGATCCAGTTCTTTCGCCATTTCTACTGCCTTGGCGAGCGGGTAAATACTGGTTTCAACATTTTCTCCCGTCAAACGCACCTCTAGTGCGGTTATGAATTCATTAATTTTATGTTCTGCTTCTTTTTTTCTGAAGGGTAAGCGTGGCCCCCTATAAAATCCTGCTTTTTTTAATGCCAAATTTGATAAGTTTTAGTGAAAAATTCTATTAATGGAGTGGTTAATTTGGACAGCAATAGTAATATAGCCTTTTTAGCTGAAAAAGTCAGGCCTATCGCGAAATCATGACGCTATGAGTACATTTGAGCTGGTCTTTTCCGATCAGACATCAATAATCTTTTTTGAAAACCTGAATTTAATTATATCTTTTTCTAGCTTGTGGTGACTTCGTTTTTTACCTTATCTTCAATTCTTAATGCTTCAAAGGTGATAAGCATAAAACCTGATATCAACAACACCAGTGCCAAAAATTGCAATAGCTTTTCTGTACCTTTGGTATTTACCATCCTGTCTTTGCAGGTGAATTCGCTAATACCCGTTAGTTTTCGCCGTTTGTTTCGTCGCCACATTGCGAAGATGAAAATAAATGCTCCGAAAATCAGCGCTAAAATTCCACTAATAAATGGCATAGTGGTGAAATTGAAGGTTTCTTGAGTTTCTATCATATAAAACAGACGAATAGAAAGTTAAAAAGTTTAAAAAATTATTTTTTTTTAGCTTGAACGGGAGTAGATGCGAATGCAGATTGCGAATCAGGTAAAAGGTGAAAATTTAGTACTTTTATGGGCTCTTACTCAACCCAATTGAGTTGGTGCCGGATGAAATGTTGCTTCCGGCACCAGCTTCTGTTCTACGGGTGACCATTCCCTCCAGCGGCACCATAAATCTGTCCGGTTGCATAACTGGCATTACTATCAGCCAACTGCACGAAGATTGATGCCAATTCGGCGGGCTGACCTGGGCGTCCTAATGGGGTGACTTCACCGAATTTTACGATCGCATCCTGAGGTTGGCCTCCACTGGTTTGCAACGGTGTCCACACAGGACCAGGTGCCACACCGTTAACCCTGATGCCTTTTGGCCCCAACTGCTTTGCAAGCGACTTTACGAAAGCAACATTTGCAGCTTTGGTTTGAGCGTAGTCAAAAAGATTTTCTGATGGGTCGTAGGCCTGCACTGAACTGGTTGCGATGATGACTGAGCCTTCTTCAAGCAGCGGAAGTGCAGCTTTGGTGATCCAGAATGGCGCATATACATTTGTTTTCATGGTGGTATCAAAATCTTCAGTTGTAACGTCAAGCAATGATTCAATGGCTTGTTGGTGTCCGGCATTGTTGACCAGGATGTCGATCCCACCAATTTTATCTGCAGCTTCTTCAACTAGTTGACGGCAGAAATCTTCTGAAGTAATGTCTCCTGCTATACCAAATCCCTTTCTTCCGGCTTCGGCGATCAGTGCTAACACTTCATCCGCATCAGATTGCTCCTGCGGAAGATAGTTGATCACTACATCAGCGCCTTCGCGTGCGTAGGCTATGGCTACCGCTCGGCCTATTCCAGAGTCACCACCGGTAATCAAGGCTTTACGACCAGCCAATCGTCCAGAGCCCTTATAGCTATGTTCTCCATGATCTGGAATCGGATCCATTTTTGACGCCAGTCCGGGTACCTGTTGTGGTTGTTTTACAAATGGTGGCCTTGGATATTTCGTTAATGGACTTTCGATTTTTTTTTCGTTTTCAGACATTGTTATTTTGTTTTATAGGTCGATTAATTTGCAGATAACTGTTAATGCAAGCTTTTTAGTTATCCTATCGTTTATGCAACACTGCTTTCTCATGATTTGTTTAGCTAAAAGGTAAACTATCGCAGTCGGATATTCATCTGATCTCAATGCCCAGACAACTGACCTTAAATGCTAATCTGAACTTTTTTATTGCTATAAAAAGCCTATTGATACGCGTTTGACGCATATTATCGAAGATGAGGTTAAGCAAAATACATATAGGTATTGCGATTTATTTTTCTTGAACCAAACATATTTATACTCCCCTTGTTGTATTTAGAAATTACATTAAACTATGGAAAATACAGAAAAAACAGTTGAAATCTTAAATGACCTCATCCAGATCAATAATGATAGAGCCGATGGTTTTGATAAAGCAGCAGCCGATCTAAAAGAAGAAAACATTGATTTAAAAGCAACTTTTGATAAACTATCATCTGATAGCCGCGAGAACGTGATAGAGTTGGCCGGTTTAGTGGGTAGAAAAGCTGAAACCCCGGATACTGGAAATACGATTTTAGGAACATTACACAGAGCCTGGATCGATATCAAAGCGAGCTTTGGTGGCGATGACAGACACAGTATTCTGGCTGAATGTGAACGTGGTGAAGATGCGATTAAGAAAGCATACCGTGATGCACTTGCAGAAAATGAGCTTGGGGAAAATGTTAGATCTGTATTATTAAAACAACAGGAAGGCATTAATACCAGCCATGACGCGATCAAAGCATTAAGAGATGCTCACGCTTAATGGATCCAAATTTTAATAAAAAGCCATCGAAATTAAATCGATGGCTTTTTTTTATCAATATATTTTGGAGAGCGTTTTGTTGAATACAATCGATTCAAGCTAAATAGGCAAACACTTAAAATAAAGATGCGGGTGCATAATTAGTGCCGGAATAGATGGGACTTTTAGATAAGTTTAAAGGAGGCAGTTAGTGGTTAATTTTCGACGAATATCAGCCGATCCTCAACATATTGCTGTTTAAATGCCTTGCTAGGGAAGGATAGTCTATAGATACATAGCCCATTAATATGTGAATTTTTCGAACGAATGGTATCGATGAGGGTTACGTTACCGGCAGCACCTCGAATGGAAGGTACAGATGATTTAGTGAGGTAGATGATCGTGTGCTGATCCAGATTTTTTGGCGATTGGCTTAGAAAGCTGTTTTTTACTGATATTACAAAGGGTAACTCCTTATTGCCGTAATGTTTTAATGCGCCGGCGATGGCATAATCGTCTGTTAAAATTACTTTGGCTTTACCCAATTGGCTTGGTTGTTTGCTGGCATTTTGTACTTTCACAGTGAGGTATTCCCAATCAGTCATGTCGGCGAAAAATTGTGGCAGTTTACCATAAGAGCCATCCTCATAACGGAGCGGTCGGGAAAAACCGGTTAGCCTAACCATTTCAGACATGTAAAATTTATTATTGGTGACGGAAAATATAGGAACCACTATAGGGAAACTAAAAAGTGCAAAAACATAAAGCATTCCAACAAATATCACTTTATGAGTAATTCTAAAGCGATTCAACATGAGCTCCCAGCAATAGCCACCGGCGGCAAATAGCAGCGGGAAAAGACCCAGTCCATAATACAGTTTACCCTTTAATACGGATAGTAGTGCAATCACCATTAAAGATGCTATGCTTAGAAAAACGTATTCTTTGCTTTTCCGGTTTGTCATCAGGAAAATCAATCCTGCAGACCAGACAGCTACCGCTGCTCCATGAAAGAAAAATAGTTGAAGAAAGTAATCGCCGAGGTCAATGTCGAAGTTTGTTTTTGCCACATGGGTAGTGAATTTAAAAATAGGAAAACTTTGTTCTATTTGCCAAGCGAGATGTGGTGTCAAAATCAACAGAAAAATTATTGCGGGAAATAATAGCTTCTTCCAGTGGGGCGCACTTGTAATCTGTTTACAGATTAACCAGCCGATAAATATTGTAAATACCAATAACAGGATGCTGTATTTGTTGAGTATGCCAAATGCCAATGCTACTGCCATAAGCCATAAGAAAGACGTTTTACGGCTTTTATGGTAAGCGATGAGGGCGAAGGAAAGAAGTGTCCAAAAGAACTCATCGAAGACAGCCGGTTGCAAAAGGTAAGAAGTTGCTAAAAATGCAGGCGAACAAATGATTGCTGAGCAAGCGATCGTAATGGCTAAACGTCTTCCTCCCAGAAAGTAAGTGATATAACCAGTCATGACGACGGTTGCAGCGGAGAACAAACAAGGTAGCATTCGGTAGCCGATTAAAGTCGAACCAAAAAACAGTCTTGAAATATAAGCCATCCAGGTTACAAAGGGTGATATATCAGGGAAACCCCAATTCCACTCCTTTCCAAGTTCAACGTAATAAATTTCATCGGCATGATAGCCATATCCCTTTAAGGCAATTAAATGGATCAAGAATTTTAAGATTCCGAAAAATATAATGAAGAGATGAGGTAACCGAATGCTGGGTGATAATTCTTGGTTACTGGAAATACTAACCATTAATTAAGAGGAATTGGGTGGAGTGATGATTTAGGTGCTGCAGATTCATATCAATCATAACAGCAAAGGAGTAAATTAGTTTAAAAAGGATATGATTCAGGCTTTAGTATTCAGATTGTACGATTAACAGGAAATGGCTAAACTTGGTTCCTTATGCTCTAGCGGGAAAAATAAGTAATCGGTGATATGATTCTTATTGGCTATTGCCTGTATTAAATTTTACAATTGCTGATCCTCTTTTATTTGAAAGTTTCTTGCGTGAGGTTAATATCATATCCTTTGGTTTAGGTATCATGATTACTAAAATTGCAAGGTAAGTGCGGCGAATCGGAGAATGCGTTTATGGAGAAATGAAAAACGGGAAACTATCTTAAGACAGCTTCCCGTTTAATCTAAATTAACGCTCTCAAATAGATAAGCGTAATTTTCTGATATTTATTGTGCGTGGTGAAAAAATATGCTGCTTTAAGACAAGCTCTTATTATTTAGCTGTGTCCAGCAGCTGCAATATATTCAGGGTCCACAGGTAATGTCATATTACTCGGCGTATTATCAAGATAAGACTGTTCAAGTTGATTCAGTAAGGTTTTGAGTGTACTGATTTTAGCGGTCACTTCATCTTTTTGTGCTGAACTGTGCTCGGGAGCACCATCCATCGCATTAATCGTGTCTATGGCGTAGTCCATAAACCTTTTTGCATTTTCTGATAATGTTGAGTTTTCCATAGTGGTAGTTATTGGTTTGCATTTGTTGCAAATGTTATTGTAATACAAATTTACTGCTAATTGGTTTGAAGCAGAGTCAAAATTGCATACTCCTTTTTATTTTCTATTGAAGCGATCTCTTTGCCGTTTTCCGATTGGTAATAAGTTTAGTTAAATGCCATAAAATTTAGAACATCGTAAAATGCTTTGAAAAATGTGTTGTTCCAAAGGATTAATCCATGACTGGTTCAGTTTTCCGCTTATTTTCCTGTTGGTTTTCATAAGCCCCGTTTCTGTAATCCTGCTGAAAGGCCCCGTAGTCTGCACATACCAATGCTGCCTGTTCGGTGGCGATGTGAAGGATTTGCTCCTGCCATCCTGCTTTTATAGCGAAAGCTTTCAGCTCATCTTTTGTGGCAGTGCCGTCCATCCCCGAACTCCTTAGCTGGGAGGATGCAGTAAGCATGCCCATGTCATCAATCACCTGATAAAGTTTACGGTATTCTTCTTTAATGAGTTTAAATTTAAGGGTATCTTTTACTGGTTGCAATTCCTGAACCACGTAATCCTCGCCTTTAAATGTTGCGGTAGAAAGCAGGGATGCGGAAACATGTTGCATGCGTTTTTGTATTGAAACAATCCGCTGAGCCTCGTTTTCCCATTTGGGTTGCGGAATATTTGAATAGGGCGCTATCGAAGATGGATAGGCCTGTTTCATATCCATCAGTAGATAACGGTCTCTTTTGCGTGTACTTTTAAGCAGGAACAGGTATCGTTTTTGTCCAAGGCTTCCTGTTCCGGCCAGGCGGTAGACCACATCTTTTACTCGGTAATTATATGGGCTGTCACTGTTATTTAATAGCCAATTTTCCATGTGGCTGATCAATTCGGTTTTCAATTCTTTTTTCAGTTTGAAGTGACGCTCATCGCTGGTATCAAGCTGGAGTTTTCGTCCTTTTTTTAACGTCCTTTTCTGTAGTAGCTCATCTGCAGAACTCCTTTCCGCACGTCTTAAAAAATCACCAGTGATGCCCCGGGACGTTCTGGGGTCGAGGTCCATGGCTTTTCCACCGATTAGGGTTGAACCATAACTTTTCAGGAATAGCGTAGCCATATTCATGGCCTGTTCTCCGTCGATCTCCAGGGTTTGGAAAGCGATAAAGATACTGGTCACCAAACGCACCACTTCCCAAAGCACTGGCGCTTTTATCGCTTCATCAAAATCGTTGAGATCAAAGTACACCAGTTTGTTATCACCTTTATAACTGCCGAAATTTTCCAGGTGCAGGTCGCCGCTGATCCATCCGACCGGCGATTTGGGCATTGTTTTAAGGGAAGCAATCCTTTCGTAGAACAGATGGCAGGTGCCTCGGTAAAATCTGAATGCGTTTTCCAGCATGGCACTGTATTTAAGTCTGATGATGGATGGTAATCGATTTTTATTGAATGCTTTTATTTTATCGGAACGTTCTGACATATATTAATTTATGGAAAGAAATTATTTTGATTGATGAATTTTTAATCAGTTTTTATTTATTAGGTTTTTCCTTGAAAATTGCCTTGGCTGAAACCTAGATATAGCTAGTACAACCTGATGGGCCTAATGGTTTTGGATGATGTGTAGATATTTGTTATCCCGATAGTTGTTTACAGATAAAATGTTTGAATTTTGCATCTATCGGTTTGATTTGTGCAAACAAACAATGGGGCAATCTGTATCATTTAATGAGGTGCAACGGGTGGAATAGGTTACGAAATCGGCAGTGTGCTGAAGCAACAAGGTGCCGAAGTTGTGATTTCAGGAAGGGACCCGGACAAAGTCGAAAAGGCTGTGCAAAAATTAGGCTTTAACGGTATAAAAGCAGATGTCATTAAAGAGGATGATGTGGTTGCATTATTCGAATTTGCGAGAGAGAAAGTGGGGGGCGTCAATGTACTGATCAATAACGCGGGTATCGGAACCTTTAACACGCTCACAGATACGCATGTGGAGGAATTTCAAAAAATGTGGGAAGTAAATGTGAAAGGCTATTTCCTCGCGGGAAAGCAGGCAGCAAAAATTTTTCAGCAACAACAATATAGTAATATCATCAATATCGGTTCAACGGCATCACTAAAGGGATATGCTAAAGGCTCGGCCTACGTATCCAGTAATTTGCTGTGGCAGGTCTTACCGAATGCTGGCGTGCCGAACTTCGTCCGTACAATGAGGGTGATGCAGATCAATCCCATTGAGGTAATTACTGATTTTATATCAAAAGCCGAATGGCTATCCAAAACGAGGAAAGCAAATTAAAGCCTTTTCAAATTGCCCAGGTGGTTTTAAACATGCTTACATTAAGAGATGTCGGCTTCGTTCCTGATGCATCGATATGGGCAACAAACCTCTAGTAAACAATAGTACAATGTTAGATTTCACACAAGCACAAGGTCAGCATATCTGGATGCCCGGTACCTGCAAAGAGAAATGGGTCAGTTTAACATCTTTCCGGTACATAACTCCCCGGGAAACTACGTGAATTGCCAACCCTATAGATATTAAATTTTACTTATTTGGGAAATAATGTTGATATGCGATTTTGTAGAATTGCCTATAAGTATTATTTTTGTGTTTTATACAAGCTATCACTCACTTGTGTCGCACGCCTGTATAAATACTACTAAAAGCGCTCTGTTATTAACCTAGATATTCATGTACGGTCTCTAATTGGCATTGACAGAAGAATTAACAGAAAAAGACCGGATCCATCATTTGAAGAACGGTCAAGATTCAGCTTTTAGATGGATGTTCGATCAGCATTTCAAAAAAATTTATGCTTTTTGTTTTCGTTTGCTCAAAAACAGAGAACTCGCTGAAGAAGTCTGTCATGATGCGCTTCTAAGTGTCTGGGTTCACCGCGCTAAGCTTAACGAAGATCTACCGCTTGCTCCATATCTTTATACAATCACCAGAAGACTTACCTTAAATGCGTTAAGGAATATTGCAACTTCGGAAAAAATGATGAATCAGCTGTGGCTTGACATTGAAAAGGTGAGTAACAATACGGAGGAATCCGTTATGCTTTCGGATCTAAAACGCTTCACCACTTCATCAATAGCTATTTTGCCTGCGAAACAACAGCTCGTATTTAAACTTAGCAGATACGATGGGTTAAATTATGATGAAATCGGGGAGAAGCTCGGAATATCCAGAAATACGGTTAAGAACCATCTGATTGCTGCGCTGAAGACGCTCCGAAACCATTTTAATACCTCTGATATGGGGTGTTTTCTTGTTCTTTGCTCTTTTCTCATGAAAAAGTGATAAATAATTTCTCTCCGACTAGTCCTATTATTGTTTTGTGGTGTAATCTAATTATAAACGAAATATAAAGGCAAAGTAAAGTTATGGTTAATCCGTCCAGAGTAAATTTTCTGCTTACCCAATATACAGACGGAACTATATCCAGACCAGATTATGATGAATTGATGGGACTGCTCAATTCAGATCGCACAGCGGACGAATTTTTACCTGTGCTGGAACATCTATTTCAGCAGCAGGAAGAGGAGCGCTACCATACCGCTCAGGAAGAAGAGCTTATTTTTCAAAAATTATTAGCAGCAAAATCTAAATTGGTTAAGCGTAATGGCTTAGTTACAGTCAAGGCCTGGATGAGGTATGCGGCCGCTGCAGCAGTATTTTTTATCTTATCTGTAGGCGTTTATTTGTTTACTATTCATCAAAGTGGTTCTGAAGCGATTATCGGAAAAAGTATTGCGCCAGCCAGAGATAAAGCTTATCTCCTAACCACTAACGGTTTACGAATTAACCTGGATAACCTGGCAGAAGGAAAAATTCTGAAACAGGACGGAGTTAATATTTCAAAGTCATCAGATGGGTTTTTAACCTACACCGTTTCTCAAAACGCTCAGGTGGATGAGCACAAGGAAAATTCCATAGTTACACCTAAAGGTGGCCATTTTCAGATTAATCTGCCTGATGGTACGAAAGTTTGGCTAAATGCCGAGTCGAAACTGACTTTTCCAATTAAATTTTCAAAGCAGGGTCGAAGCGTCCGTTTGCAGGGTGAGGCTTATTTTGAAGTGGCCAAAAGTTACTTTACTGCAAAAGCTGGGAAGGGTAAGAGGACTCGTCTTCCATTTTATGTCCTTACTTCCAATCAACGCGTAGAAGTTTTGGGCACCCACTTCAACGTGCACGCTTATCAGGATGAAAGATTTGTTTCAACAACCTTATTGGAAGGTGCTGTAGCCTTAAGTTTAATAGATAAAAAAGGGATAATCTCTTCATCAGCTGTTTTAAGGCCAGGGGAACAGGGTGTTAACAATGGCTCACAGATTAAAATTAATCAAGTAGATATTGAAGAGCAGATGGGATGGAAGAATGGACTTTTCATTTTAAACGGACAAAATTTAGCAACCATCATGAAAGAAGTGTCCAGATGGTATGATGTAGATGTTGTTTTCCAAAATGAATCGCTAAAGCAACACACTTTCAGCGGAAGCATTTCGCGGTTTAAAGATATTTCAGCACTATTTGAAGTGCTGGAGTCAACAGGTTCAGTTCATTTTGCAATTGAAGGAAGGAGGGTATTCGTAAAGGAATAATTTAACTCAATTAAATGAATTGCGATAGAAAAAACCGGGGGTGCGCCAACACCACCGGTCAAAGAATTTAGCGCAATAATGTAAGTATCATACCAAACAATAAACCACTAAACAAACAAATGTAATGAAATTTAAGGATCCGATCCCTTCCTGGCATTCTGCCTGGATAAATAAATCTGTAGTTCGCGCTATGAAGATCACCATATTACTGCTCACGGTTTTTCTTATACAGGTAAAGGCCGAGGGTTTTGCACAGGAAGTAACCCTTCACGCAAAGAATGTTTCCCTGAAAGATCTTTTTTCCAAGATCAGAAGGCAGACAGGTTATAACGTTCTTTATGAAAACAATAAGGTCAATGATGCGGTCAGGGTAACAGCAAATTTCTCAAAGGCACCACTCGTTAAAGTATTGAACAGTGTGCTCGAGTCAAATGCCCTAAGCTATAAAATTGTCAACAAAACAATTGTTGTCCGAAAAGCCGAAATACCTTTAATCGATAAAATTGTAAATTTTTTTGAATCGATAGATATTGACGGTAAAATTCTGGATGCTGAAACGAGGTCGGAAGTTCCCAATGTTTCAGTTACTTTAAAAGGGACGACAAGAAGTGTGCTTGCAAATGAGCATGGAACATTTCGTTTCGCGGGGCTGCCTGATGACGCCATACTCGTGTTTTCCTGCGTGGGCTATGTGACCCAGGAAATCAAAGCCACACCAAATATGGTAGTGAAGCTGGTAATGGCCAGTAGAGAGCTTGATGAGGTGGTGGTATCAACAGGATATCAGACTTTGAAAAAAGTAAGTACAACCGGATCATTTGGTGTGCTTACCGCAAAGGACATTGAACGCCGTCCGCGAATCAATATTTTGGAGGGTATTCAGGGAACAACGCCCGGAGTAAATGTCGACGTCAGAAACAATAAAATTCAGGTAAGAGGAGTAAACTCATTTATTTCCAGCTATTCGCCCTTAATTGTGATTGATGGTTTTCCTGCGATTGATCAAAGCCTAACTACGGTTTCTTCAGGACTGATCAACGGTAATCCAGGCAGCCCGACCGTTACCAATACCTCCGGAAATGCTATTCTAGGTCAGTTTAATCCTGATGATATTGAGAATATCACTTTTTTAAAGGACGCTGCAGCATCATCGATATGGGGAGCAAGGGCTGCAAATGGGGTAATTGTAATCACGACCAAAAAAGGAAGGCGTGGTGCTAATACTATTAATTTCAGCACGACACTATCCACTTCCGCTCCTGCAGATTTTTCGAAGCTGACCTCAATGAATAGCGCTGAATATATCGATTTGGAAAGAGAATTGGTCGACAAAGGTTTTGTTCAGGATCCGGTTGCCGCTATCATAGCCTCTCCGGCAAACGGATACCGCTCCACGCCTGTATCAGAAGCGCAGGAATGGATGTTTAAAGCAAAAAGAAATCCTATATATGCCGCGCAACGTGATTCGGCTTTAAATGTTTTAAGAAACCGGTCAAACGTGAATCAGCTGAAAGATTATCTCTTGCAACGGGCAGTTACGCAGCAATATAATATTTCGTTTTCAGGTGGTACAGAAAACAGCTCTTATTACATCTCCGGAAATTATACTAAAGACCAGCCTATCTATAAGAGCAATGGATCCGAAAGTTATAATGTCAATACCAACTTTACAAATGATTTTTTAAAAAAGCGTATATCACTGAATACTGGTTTGGTTTATACTTATCAGTCAGCAATGGTAAACGGAGCCGCCCTTCAGGCACTTGGTGTAGGGAATTTTGGACTCGCACCCTATGATTTATTGGTTGATGGACAGGGAAACAAAATCTACAGGGGCATTGCCTTTACCAAAAGAGTATCTGATAGCTTAACCAGAACCAAAAATTTATATCCCTGGACTTATAATGCCATTGATGAACTGGATTATAATAGTACCATCAGCAATAAAAATAATATCAGGATGAACGCTTCCTTAAAAGGAATAATCACTTCCTGGATGGATGTAACCGTTTCCGGACAATACCAAAAATCAATCAATGATCAAATCAACCTGCAAAATCTAAATAGTTACGCAACAAGAGATTTAATTAATAATTCAACCAATCCTGCGAATGCGACAAATGCCAGTTTCTTACGGGCAAATGCAGTTCCAAAAGGTGGCGTTTACCGGTCAAGCCGGGGAACTGTAGATGATTACGGACTTCGCGGACAACTCAATATTAATAGGGGATTTGGCGAAGATCATCACCTTGATTTCATCGCAGGAACAGAAATCCGCCAATCAAAATATCAGGGTAGCGAACAAACCTTGTATGGATACGATGAGGTTACCTCCAGTTCGGTACCAGTTAGTACAACCGTAAATTATTCTACGCTTGTTGGATCAAGTGCCCGATTGTCTACTCCAGGCATTGTGTTTAAAAACCGAACGCGATTCTTGTCATATTATTCCAATGGTACCTATAGTTATAAAAGCCGTTACTATTTAAGTGGAAGCATGCGCTTTGATGATATTAATATCCTTGGCGCTGAGCGTAGAGACCGGGCTCGTCCGCTTTGGTCTGCCGGACTTCGTTGGGATGCTAAAAAGGAGCGCTTTTTGGCTAATGTAGAATGGTTGTCTTCACTTACTTTGAGAGGAACATTGGGAACTGCGGGTAATCCACCAAACTCTTCTATTAATTTTACTACCATAACAACTGGTCTTGTAGATAGTTATACACAGTTGCCTTACGCCACCATATCCACTCCTGCAAACCAGGATATTGGTTGGGAAACGACCAAAATGGTCAACGGAGGTATCGATGCATCCATTTTAAAAAACCGGATCAGTTTAACATTTGATGTGTATAGTAAACGCACCACTGACATTTTAATCAGCCAGCCAATTAACGCTGCTTATGGATTTACGACATTAATGTTCAATGGTGGTACGCTTGCAGGTAATGGTGTTGACCTTGGCTTAACAGGCAGGATCATCCAGAATCTGAAATGGAACTGGTCTTCCACTTTGAATTTTTCATATAACACCAATAAAGTTACCGATGCAAGATTTCCGGCGACAACGGCTACTGTTGGCCTGCCGGTAATCACAACAGGGTATCCGATTGATAATCTTTTTGTTTACCGCTGGGCAGGACTGGACAATACGGGCCAATCACAGGTTTATACCGCTGATGGAACGATAATTAAATCCAATAGTCCTGTTGCGCTAAAGCCGGAAGATAGAACATATGCAGGGCGGACAACTGCGCCGTATTTTGGCGGTTTTATCAATACTTTCTCCTATAAAAACTTTGAACTGTTTACCAGGATTACATACAGCCTTGGTCATAAGTTTATCCTACAGAACATCAGTAGTTCAAACTATCCGAACGGGACTTCTTCAACAGGTTTACTCGCTACCAGTAAAACGCTTGTCAATCGCTGGCAAAATCCGGGAGATGAGGCGCTGACTGATGTTCCTGGACTGACCGGCAATAATTTTAACAGCATAAACAGATATATATACGGAGACCTGAATGTCCGCGATGCGGGGAACATTCGTTTTCAGCAGGTATCGCTTAACTATAGCTTACCTCAATACATGCTAAAAAAGGTGGCCTATATTAAAAATTTGAGTGCAGGATTGGGTTTGGCGAACTTAGGTTTGATCTGGACTGCAAATAAAGAACATGTGGATCCCGATTACCAGATGACCGGATCCTTTATCAATCTGCCTCCAACCATCAGTTATGTTTTTAACTTAAAAGTAACGCTTTAAATGCTCATGAAAAAATTATTATTTATACTGGCTATTACATCTTTGATTTTTATAGCGGGGTGCAGGAAGTATGTGGAGATCGCACCTGAACAGCAACGTGTGCTGAGTACTACTTCAGATTATATGATGCTGATGAACAATTCCTTTACCAATGAGCAAAGCTATTATTATCCGGTTCTTTCTGGTGATGATGCCGGAAGTACAGAAAGCACCTGGCAAAACGGGATCAATGTACCGGTTGCCAATGCTTATACCTGGGCAGACCGGGTATTTGGCAGCAATGAAGAAGATTTTGACTGGCAAACTGCTTACAGGAAAATCTTTATCTGGAATACGGTGATCGATGGAATAATGGGTAGCCAGGGTACAGATGCTGAGAAACAAACAGGTTTATCGTACGCGTTGGTAAACAGAGCTTATGATTACTTTGTGCTGGTTAACTTGTACGGCAAGCAGTATGATCGTGCAACCGCATCAACTGATCCTGCTGTGCCCTTGATCCTTGCGCCAAAGTTTCTCACCGATTTGACACGCGCCAGCGTTCAATCCGTTTACGATCAGATTACCACTGACCTGACTACTGCCTTACCTGGTTTAAGGGACGTGCCAGATTTCAATACCAATCCTTCAAAAGCTGCGGCCTATGCCTTGCTGGCAAGAGTATATTTACATCAGCGCGATTTTACAAATGCAAAGCGCTATGCAGAAATGGCTCTGGCTATCAAAAGTACATTGCTTGATCTGAATGCTTATAAGGCAAGCCCTTCTACCTTTCCTTCAAAAGTGCTCAACAGTGAAGAGCTGATGATTAAAAAAACAGGTCAGTATCCTTCGGCTTTTCCGTTGAGTGCCGATGCCGAAAATATGTATGATAAAACAAGAGATCTTCGCTACACCGTATTGACTATTCAGGGATCATCCGGACGCTTTCCCCAATTTACCACCACCAGAGCCTATTATAAAGCATTCATTACCAATGATGGGGGATACGTTGGACCCAGCGTTCCTGAGATCATTTTAATTAAGGCGGAATGTGAGGCCCGTGCAGGGCAATTAACAGCCTGTCTGACAACCTTAAATGATTTTCGGCGTAAGCGTTTTGATAATACGCAAGCTTACCCCGCGCTTTCTGCTTCCTCGGCTGACGATGCATTACGCCTGGTGATTGATGAGCGCAAAAGAGAATTTGTAGGCAGGGGTTTTCGATGGTTTGATCAGCGAAGACTGGCGAAAGACCCCGGTTTGGTTGCTCCGGTGATCAGAGTCTTTAAAGGAATTACCTATACCTTACAGCCCGGCTCAAACCGCTATACCTATGCAATTGCAGATAAGTACATCACCCTGAATCCAGAAATCACACAAAATCCAAGATAAATTTTTACAAATGTTGAATAAAAAATCAGTTTTGCTTGCAACAGCGGTTAGTTTCACTGCTATCTTAACAAGCTGCGCATTGTTTCAAAAGAAAAAGGTACCGGCTCAGGCTACTGTGCCCGTAGACCCCGCTAAGAAAAAGGCGGATAGCTTAAAAAAACTTTCTGCGCTTAAGCCATATCAGGAAATCATCACTTCTGGAACAAAATCCAGCAAAGGTTTTTTTACCGTGCACCAGAATAACGAAAAATACTATTTTGAAATTCCCAATCAGATCTTGGATCGGGATATCTTGATTGTTAACCGCATTTCCAAAGCTTCAGCGGATATGAGAAACGGGAATTCGGGATACGCCGGCGATCAGATTGGTGAAACAGTCTACCGTTTTGAAAAAGGCCCGAATAAGAAACTGTTTCTAAGAAGAATCTCTTTTTCCGAGATGTCAACAGACAGTACCAAGACCATGTTTGCCAGTCTGCAAAAAAATAATGTAAGTGCTATTGTAGCTTCATTCCCTGTACTCACCATGCCAAAAGATTCATCGGCTGTGGTTGTAGAGGTAACTGAATTTTTAAATAGCGATAATGATGTTTTATACTTTCAGAAAAAATACCTGAAGGATAAGGCGGGATTTGCCGCTCAGCAGAACGACAAAAGCTATATTGACTATGTTCATGCCTACGCCAGGAATATTGAGATAGGTGCGGTGAAAACTTATTCTGCCGGATTAAACCCTACCGGATCAAGTTATACCGTTGGTATAAATTCATCGCTGGTTTTGCTTGACAGTAAGCCCATGCGTGCACGAATGGCAGATCCCAGGGTAGGATATTTTTCTACTTCTTTTAGGGATTTTGATGCTGATCCACAAGGTGTAAAAACGATTACCTATGTTAAACGTTGGAAATTGGAGCCAAAGCCGGAAGATATAGAACGGTACAAAAAAGGAGAATTGGTTGAACCGGCAAAACAAATTGTGTTTTATATCGATCCGGTAACCCCAAAAAAGTGGGTTCCTTATCTTATTGAAGGTGTTAATGACTGGCAAAAGGCTTTTGAGGCTGCTGGCTTTAAAAATGCAATTATAGCGAAAGAAGCGCCTACCAAAGCGCAGGATAGCACCTGGAGTATTGATGATGCCAGTCATTCCGCTATTATCTACCGGCCGTCTGCCATTGCAAATGCAATGGGGCCAAGTACATCTGATCCGCGCAGCGGAGAAATTATAGAAAGCCATATTTTCTGGTATCATAATGTAATGTCGGTTCTTCAAAAATGGTATAGAACACAGGCGGGGGCTGTTGATCCCAGAGTTCGGAAGCCTGAATTTGATGATGAACTTATGGGTAACCTGATCCGTTTCGTTTCCTCCCATGAAGTAGGCCATACATTAGGCTTGATGCACAACTTTGGATCAAGTTCAACGGTGCCGGTTGAAAATCTCCGGAACAAAGCCTGGGTGGAAGCCAATGGACACACTCCGTCCATAATGGATTATGCACGTTTCAACTATGTAGCTCAACCAGAGGATAACATCAGTCAAAAAGGGATCTTTCCTCGTATAGGCGACTATGATAAATGGGCGATCAAATGGGCTTATACATGGCATCCCCAATACGAGTCTGCAGAGCAAGAGAGTAAAGCGTTGGTGCAGGAAGTAAGCGATTCACTTCGAAATAATCATAGGCTTTGGTTCGGTTTTGAGGCAGATCCTTATGATCCCCGCTCGCAAAATGAAGATTTAGGTGATAATGCGATGCTTGCGAGTAGTTATGGAATTAAAAATCTAAAGTATATTTTGCCAAAAATTGAAAGCTGGGTCAGCATACCGGGTGATGATAAAAGCAAAATTTTTTCCGCCTATGAAGGAATATGGAGTCAGTATGAATTATATATCGGTCATGTAACCAAAAATATCGCCGGTGAATATAATACCCCAAAAGTTGTTGGAGAAAGTGGAGCAGCAAATGCGCTAACTCCGGTATCGAGACAAAGAGATGCGGTGAAATTCTTAAATGATCAGGTATTTTCAACACCTACATGGCTAAACAATAAAAGCTTAAACTCAAAGCTTAATGTTAAGTTCGGGGTAGAATTGAGCAACATCCAGGAAAATACCATCAATAGTGTGATCACCAGGAACAGGCTCAGCAGAATGCTGACCGCTGAAATGAATCAAAAAAATACTTACACCATAAGTGAGTTATTTACCGATCTCAACAAAGGAATCTTTAAAGAAGTTTACCAGGGGCAAAATTCCGATGTCTACAGAAGGAATATGCAAAAGTTATATGTTTGGCGACTTTTAGTGCAGGGATTTTTCACCAACGATATGGTGCAAATCAATCCACCTGATACCTACCGCTTCACAGTTACCGATATCAATGCGTTAATAAGAAACGAACTAAGGCAGCAACAGACATTATTTAAAAAAGCTTTGTCAAAACCAGGTTTGGATTCAATTAATAAACTCCACCTTAAAGAAATGATCGCATTGATCGATAGTAAATTCAATGCAGAAAGTAGTGGCCTTCTTAAGTAAAGCACGAATGATCTTAACCTGATTTGATTCAGGATTAGTTAATGATGAAATGGTAGTGCCGCGATGGTCTACCATTTTTTTATAGCATATTTTATGGTAAAGCAATCCATGTAAAATCACTATTAGGATCAATATAAGGCTGTTTAATGTAATGATAAGTGATTCAGCCGCCTTAAATTTCACCTTCAAAATGATTAATGATTTTAAACCATTTATCGCATGTAAGTCTACGTTTTTTCAGGAAGATCATGCAAAACTTTCTGCTCAAAATATGGCTGCTCTTCCACCCAGAAAATATAATCAAGGCCCAGATAATCCCGTGAGAATTTAAGAATATCATTTACGGTGTTTTTCTGATTGGTGCGGGGATTTGTTTGCCTCAAGTTTCCGTCCTGAACAGCCATGCCTTTTACCAACTCTTTTGGATATTCCTTAAAGAAACCGTAGGTCTGGTTCATGTGGCTTTTGCGGTAAGGCATCAAGTCTGGCCCGCCGATTCCCATTTTCAAACTTTTAGCTTTGGTAAATAATCTTTTCATGTATCCCTTGTCATCCCATGGTAGCCACTCGCCAGGCAAAAAATTTAAATATACCATTGGTGTAGATCTCCTAAAGGCCTGGGATAGTACAATCATATTGCTTTCAATAGCATCTACATAATTACGCGGATTAAAGTCTGGCGGAAAACTTGTTGTGCCATCGGCAGCTTCTGTACCGATATCAATAGCACTTTCACTAAAATTTATTCCTTCAACCTTCCCATCAAATTCATTTCCTAATGCAAGGATCAATTTCTGAAACTGATCCCTCACCGGTATTTCCCACATTTTTGCTGACCACCCATATTCATCTGCTGCAACCGCTTTATCCGGATCACGTTCAGGTGCCGAAAGCATACTTTGTTTAATAACACCTCCGTTATAGCGCGGATCTTCTAAAATATAATCGGGTACATTTTTTTTATCCGGAGCGAAAGATTTTTCCTGAAGCTGGATCCAAACCTTTTTGCCACCTAAAGCGTTTAGATAGTCTATATCCTCCTTGATGGCACTAAAATCATACTGTTCTTTACTCGGTTCCAAATTTCTCCAGGTATATACTATTTGAGCGCCTGTAAAGCGAGGGTCGAGCAGCGCTTTATCGTCCCGGATGTTCTTGCCCGATTGTTCACGATGACTAAAAAAAATATAGTTTTCCTGCGCAGCTAATTTATTGGCAGCAATAAGCAGTATTGCGGTTGCCACTATTCCCCTTCTAAAAAATGTTTCTATCATAATAAATACGTTTTTAAAACAACTCATCAAAATCTTTAAGTTGTGCTCTACCTGTAACAAATAAAGTTACACTAAACGCCGCCACAGGTTACGATATGATTATTGTCTAATAGCTATAAACGGTAAAATTTTAGTTTTCGCGACAAAACACTTTTTATTTACCTGGGAATGAAGGGCGGAAACCCGATTATCTTTGGACCAAGCTACCTCGATGAGCATATACTTTGTGATTGATGCGTCACGCTGATCTGAATATGATATTTGAGAGCGGTTCGTATCGGATCAGGTTAAAGTGATATTGGAAGAAATTGCAGATTTGGTTCTGCATAAAGATTTTAAGGAATCATCTGAAAAAGACCTTTTGTATGATCAATATCCTAAGTGAGCAGACAGGCCGCGTGGAAGTGCAGTCAAAAATCAATCTAAACCACCAAAGCAATAGGATTTTATTTTTGATTTCTAAAGAGATTCTGGGGAACAGATTGAAGTAAACGCAATACATAGGAATATGTGTTGTTAAAATATGATGATGGCATATTTGAAATAAGGATCAAGTCCGAAAATACTAATAACCGATTATCTATTGATGAAAGACAAGTTGTCTGTGAAATACTTTTAGAAGGAATTTTAGGAGAGGAGTTAAGGATTTACGGGAAGTTCGGCATTCAGCAATGAACTTCAGTTATTTGCAAATCAGCCGTCGGAGGAAAAAGTTAGGAAACCATCACGGAAATCAATCCGTATTTACATGTTATTATACTAAATATGCAAAATGAATATGCCACAGCAGGCAATGATAGGTATACTTCTAAGGCGTTATCAACAGGCTATTTTAATAAAATGCAAGACCACTGCTATTGGTGCGGCTTACCTGCGATTATGATAACCTGATGCTTATCTTGGTAATTGTTCTTTTAATTCTTTTACCAAAAACCAAAAAGATAGCTTTGAGATTAAAAAAGACCCATATACCCACCAAACTAAATTTCGGCCAAGCTGGCCACCTTCCCAATAACTTAGCGGTTATTCAGATGATTCTCAATTTCACCAACGATCTGGTTCAGCAGGGGTGAGTGCAATTCGATCCCTTTTTTTTCAGATTCAAGATCGGGTTCAAACAATGCGATCTTACCTGTAATCTCCCTATAATCAAGCAGCTGCCATTCTTCCCCTGGTGGCCTTAGTGCACCGATCAACCTTCCATCGTGAATAATTTCAAATACACCGTTTTCCTCCTGTATGCTGATTGTTTTACGCTCACCATCCTGATCTATATCCATTTCAAACGGCTGGATGCTTTTGCCTTGTTCTTTCATTTTGATCTGTTGTATAGGGTCTATGATTTAATTTTCAATTTGGATCGGCTGATGTGCAAATTATCTTGAAAGGTAAAAATAAAACATCGCCTTAACGGTTTTGCCCATAGCTTTTTTACCTGTCACCCAGTCCGAAATACTTTCGCGGTCAATGCCGGTTTCAAAGGAAATCTGCTTGATCCGCAATCCCTTTTCCTGCATTTTCTGGTCAATCCATGGAACATCAACTACATCGGCCGGAGCGGGTAGAACAGCATTTGCCGTTATCTGCAGCTCCAATCCAGGAAGCCTTTTTTTGAACAGTTCTGCTGTTCTTTTAAGCAGCACCTGCTGGGTAGCATATTTTCCAGAGGCTGTCTCCCCTTGACTTGTCTCTATTTCTACCATCTTACCGTCAACTGAAACGATTGCGAAATCGATATTGGACTGCTGCGAATGCCGTTCTGCCGCTTTTTTAAGCGAGTTCATCTCATCTGCATTTAAAAGGGAACTCAGGTAGTCTATATTCTGTATACTCATCTTTATCGATTTCGTTTAAAAAATGAAAAGGCCGTTAAAAGTGGCCGTTCCTTTAAAGCTGGGACGAATGCACGGACATGATATCATTTATTGCCGTTTAATCCTTTAGTTTTTCTTGCTATCAATCTCTTACCACTTTTGCTATCTTTTTCCCTGGCTTTGTTGCTGGCAGTCAGATCAATTCATCAAAATGGATCGGAAGCTTGTAAATACGTTTGCCCGTGGCATGATAAATGGCATTGGAGATTGCGGCCGGCATGCCTACTAATCCGATTTCTCCAACACCCTTGGTGCCCAGCTCATTGATCATGCTGTCCTTTTCATCGGCAAATATCACTTCCAGGTCACCAATGTCGGCATGTACGGGGATATGGTATTCTCCCAGGTTAGCATTGATGTATTTGCCAAGGTGCGGATCCATAATAGATTCCTCATGAAATGCCTTACTGATACCCCAGACCATTGATCCAAGGATCTGGCTTTTAGCTGTTTTGGGATTGATGATTTTTCCAGCCGCCACAGCGGTTACTGCCCGGGTAAGGGTGACGGTTCCAAGGTCGCGGTCAACCTCCACCTCCACAAACGATGCGCTGTGTGTTGCCAGGCTGTATTTCCGCAGTTTGAGCATGTGGGGTCTGCCCATTTTTGTGGTTCTGATGGCCGCACCTTTATTAAAGGCAACGATGTCCTTCAGACTTATTTTTAGGGTTGGATCATTTTTAAGATAGATATGGCCCGATGAAAACACGACCTCTTCTTCCTTTACTTTCCTGAAAGGGGAGCCGTCCATCGCCGCTGCTTTTTTCAACAGTTTTTTACGCAGTGATCTGGCAGCAACCACGATGGCAACCCCTGTTGAGGAGGTGATCGCTGATCCGCCTTGGAACATGGAAAACGGTTTTTTGCTGTCCCCGTACCTGAATTCCACATCGGCTATCTCCAGTCCCAGTTCATCTGCTGCAATCTGGGTCATTACCGTTAGGGTTCCTGTACCAATATCGGTAGTGGCATTGTCGACTACCATTTTTCCTTCGCTGTTGATCATGATTTGCACCCTGGAGGGAAACTGGAAGGCATCCCAGATCCCGGTCGCCATGCCGTAACCGACGAGTTTATTGCCGCGCTGCATGCTACGTGGTTCTGCACTGCGTTTATCCCATCCAAATTTTGCCGCCGCCTTAAGGTAGCATTCCCTAAGCGCTTTGCTGGTATATGGTTTTCCTGCCGAGGGATCAACATCCGAATAGTTGAGCAGGCGGAGTTCCAAGGGATCGATTTTGAGTTTATAGGCTAGTTCATCCATGGTGCATTCGATGGCATGGAGTGCCGTACTACCGCCGGGTGCGCGCATATCCATGGGGGTATAAACGTCCAACGGGACAACCTTTTGTTCAAAAAGCGTATTTGGGGCAGGGTAGAGTTTATGACTCCAGTTGGAGGTGGGTTCGGTATAGTCTTCAAAATTCGAGGTTTCGGCAAACGTGCTGTGGCCAAGCGCAGTTAGTTTTCCGTTAATGTCGGTGGCAAAGCGCATCTGTTGTACCGCCGGTGGCCTGTGGCTAAAGGAGAACATCTGCTTTCTGTCCAGTACAACACGTACATTGCTTTTTAAATGCAGGGCGGCCATTACGCACAGGAACAACTGATACTGCGGCCTCAGCCCGGAACCGAATGCGCCCCCGACGAACGGGGCAAGTACCCTGACGTCCTTATAATGGAGCCCGAATACATTGGCGATAAAAAGCTGGTTATTGATCGTGCCCTGGGTTTTATCGTAAATGGTCAGCTTTCCATCCCCCTGGAAAAGGGTTGTGGTTGCAAAGAGTTCAATAGGGTTATGGTGCTCGGTACCATGTCGGTACGTTGAGCTTACCTTAACTGCTGCGTTTTCGAACGCGTTTTCAAAATCCCCTGTTGGGGGCGGGGGTGGTGGTTTAAGTGCGGTTGCCAAGCCTTTTTTAGGCTCCCGGGCCTTATCCAGGTGTTTTTCCAGGCAAGTTTGGTGCGGCTCCTGATGGTAACGTAAAACTATCTTTGTGGATGCATATCTTGCCGTCTCGAAGTCGCGAGCGACGACCAGCGCAACAGGCTGACCATTATAGAGGATGTTTTCATCATATAACGGTTTAAAAACGGTTCCAGGAGGGGCATCCATATCGGTATACTGCAGATCGAACCAGGCAAGTTTAGGGCGGTTGAGGTGCGAGAGGATATCCACCACGCCTGATATGGCCATGGCTTCCGAGGTATCGATTTCCATGATCTTACCCCTGGTGATAGGACTGCTCACCACATAGCCGTGGAGCAGGCCTTCTAATGGGTATTCAGCAGCATACCTGGCCGATCCGGTAACTTTTTCCCTTCCCTCCAAACGGCTAATCGGCCGGCCTACGTTTTTATCTGTATTCATTTTGATCTTGTTAGGTGTTTATTACAATGAGGGTTGTGCGCCGGGAAGCTGTGAATCCGGATCGAGTGCCATCATGCCGTTGCGTATAATGGCATTTTTTGCAAGTTTGATCTTAAAGCGGTTGTATTCAAATGCTACTGCTCCCTGAAGAATAATATCAGCCGCGGCGGCAAAGTTTTCTCGGCATGCCGTTTTTTCGCGCAGAAACTCTTCCGCTTCCAGGGAACGCCAGGGTTTATGAGCCACCCCGCCAAGCGCAATCCTTGCCTCTTTGATGGTATTGCCTTCCATTTCAAGTGCCGTAGCTACCGAAACCAGCGCAAAAGCATAAGAGTGGCGGTCACGGAGTTTGAGGTAGGAATAGTTTATGGGAAAGCCTTTTTCGGGCAGATCTATTGAGGTAATCAATTCACCTGGTTTCAGATTGTTGTCAAGATCGGGCCTTTCGCCGGGCAGGCGGTGGAAGTCTGAAAATGCCAGGCTGCGTTCGCCGTCCCCACCCGTTGTATTGATCCTGGCCTCCAGCGCGGCCAATGCTACGCACATATCCGATGGAAACACGGCAATACAGGCTTCACTGGCACCCAGGATGGCATGCATCCTGTTGTAACCCTCCCTTGCCGGACAGCCCGATCCCGGGACCCTTTTGTTGCAGGGTACCTGATGATCATAAAAATAATAACAGCGCGTACGTTGGAGCAGGTTGCCCCCGTTACTGGCCATGTTGCGGATCTGCGCCGAAGCGCCTGCCAGTATGGCCCTGGACAACAGGGGATATCTGGATTCTATAATGGGGTGGTAGGCAGTTTCAGCATTTTTTACGGCGGCGCCCAGCCGGAAACCTCCATTTTCAAGTTCACTGAATTCCGAGAGCGCAGCCAGCTGGCTGATGTCGATCAGCGCCTGAGGGTTGACCAGATTGTACTTCCATAAGTCAAGCAGGTTGGTTCCGCCGGCGATGAAGGCGGAAAGGGGCTGATCATTGTTAAGCTGGATGGCAGCAGGGACATCAGGAACGGTTAGAAACTTGAAACTATTCATAACTTCCTCCATCTTTTACCTGCATGATTGCATCTATGATGCCCACATTGGCCCCGCAACGGCAAAGGTTGCCGCTCATCAGTTCCTTCACCTCTTCTCGGGAGGAGGCCCTGCCCTCCGATAAAAGGCCTAAAGCACTGCACAGCTGTCCCGGAGTACAATAGCCGCATTGGAAGGCATCATGGTCGATAAAAGCCTGTTGCAGGGGGTGAAGACCAGTTTCGGTTGCAATTCCTTCTACAGTAGTGATTTCTGCCCCGTCTTTCATCACCGCCAGGGTCAGGCAGCTTAAGATGCGCTTTCCCCCGCAGATTACTGTACAGGCGCCGCACTGTCCATGGTCACAGCCCTTTTTGGTTCCGGTCAGATCCAGGCGGTCACGTAAGCAGTCCAATAGGCTGACCCAGGGGCGGATATTAATGCTATGGTGCTCGCCATTTATTTTCAGGGTAATTAAATGGTTTTCCACCCCTTGGGGCTGCGGGTGCTGCGGATTTGTCTCCATAATAGTTTTGTTAACTGCGTTTTATTGTTAACAATAAAAATATGGGATAGGTTTTTTAAATTTGTGTGGGGAATAAGGAATCAGGTGTGTTGAAGGTGCGGTATCTTAGGTGTGAATATGAGGGTGCAATGCCCTGTTGCCCGCTGGGCGGGAGATAAACAATTTGATCCTTCAGAATGGACCTTTTGAAAACGTGACAAATGTAATAGCAATAGATAAAATTTGTTACTTTTCGTACAGTAAACGGGCTCGCAGTTAATTTTTTGACTATGCAAAGAGATGTTAGCTAAAAAGGAGAATACCTGTTCCGCATATTGCGAAGTACGCAAACTTTCCAGACTTTTGGATAGAATGGTGTAAACTTGAATACAATTCAAAAAGCAATCACCTATTTGCAAAGTGCTCTTTATCAAAGGATCCCTGTGTTGGCAGGAGTGGACGCGTTTGCTGGTTCCTCCAATACTGATAACGTAACGGATCACTTTGTGCTGATAGTTGGAAGTGGGGATAGATCCGGTAAATGGGAATTATTTTAATTTTTATGATTCATCTACCAATAACTCAACCAAAAGCACAAGTGATCCAAATCGGTTGTATTATAATTCAACTACTTATAAAATTAGTGGACCAGCTCAGGCGGGTTATACCTCACAATCATCTACTTCAGGGCACGACTACATTGTTACACAAGAAAGAAAAAGTGTTCCTAAACTTTAATGACATGATCAAGTTTTTTTTTACCCTAATGATTTTACTGACATCAGCTCTATCATTCGCTCAGAACACGGGATCCTGTAAAATCTTAAAAGAACTGCTTTCCAATCAGAAGAAATCGGTTACGGTCCTGGCCCAGAAAATAGCGAGTGTCAAGGTACATAAGGGGCCTTTGTTGAAAAAAATAGCGCTACAAAATGGATTGGACATCAAGAAGATTAGCTACTGTGGGCAAATTATTATTGAGGGCTGTAGAGATACAGTTGTATTAGTAAATTTGGATAATTCTTCATTTGCGTTTAATGCGGTTAGCAAAAGTGGGAATGAGCTATTTAAAGTGGTGATTGTTGCATTTCCCAACCCATCAAGTGCTTACAGCGGACCTTATGTGATGATCGATAAAATTATACCTCGTGACTACAAAAATGGGCCTGTCAACTAATTATATACTTTCATTATCTGCTGGCTTTATGAATCAAATCCCTCCCGGGTTGAACATCAGATTTTAATTAATTGCTTTACTAAAGAGAGCTTTTCGTATTTACATTATTGTATATGAGCATCAAGTTTGGATAGGTTTTATTTTGATCTGCTGTATTAATCTGGGATCTATACTGATTTGGGTGGATTACTCATCCTTTCTAAAGCACGGGTTAAGATTATTGTTTAGGGGTTTTTATACATTTTCAGATACTTACCGGTTTTACTGTCTGATTGTTTGCATAGTGCTTCGGGTAGGCCCGAAAATACAATCTTTCCGCCCTGGTCCCCGGCATCTGGTCCAATATCAATGACCCAGTCGCTTTGTGTGATGACCTGCATATCATGCTCCACAACAATTACGGTATTCCCGCTATCAACGAGCCGGTTCAGCTGTAAGAGCAGCCGTTCAACGTCGGATGGATGGAGCCCGGTCGTGGGTTCATCAAGGATGTAAAGAGAGGAGCCTTTGCTATTTTTTTGCAGTTCAGTGGCCAATTTAATGCGCTGTGCCTCTCCGCCGGATAGTTCAGTTGCGGACTGCCCGAGCCTGAGGTAACCCAGGCCAACCTCACGTACTATATCCAGGCCCTGGTAAATTTGCAAGTCTTCATCGAAAAAATTACAGGCCTGTTCGACTGTCATTTCTAGAACTTGGGCAATATTTTTATCTCTATAAGTCACATCTAAAGTTTGAGGATTGTACCGTGTACCTCCACAGGCCGGGCAGGGGGTGTATACACTCGGCAGAAACAGTAATTCCACCATAACAAATCCTTCACCCTGACAATTTGGGCAGCGGCCCTTGGCAAGGTTAAAAGAAAAACGTCCGGCGTCATACCGCTTTTTTTTAGCTGCTGGCGTGTCGGCGAAGCGTTTGCGTATATGGTCGAAAAGTCCGGTATAGGTAGCAAGGTTTGATCTCGGTGTTCTGCCAATGGGACGCTGATCGACGACAACCAATCTGGCTATCTGATCGGCTCCAGCGACGATTTTTCCTTCGGCAGGCTTCGAGTTACTGGATAATGAGCCTTCCTCTGTGGAATCGCTGGGGTTTTCAGTTTTGATTCCCAATTGCTTGGAAAGTAACTCTACAAGTACCTGGCTGACCAAAGTGCTTTTTCCTGAACCTGAAACGCCCGTTACACAGGTCATTACGCCAAGTGGGAAGTCGATGTCCAGATTCTTCAGGTTGTGTCTTCTGGCTCCACGGACGGCGAGCGCCCCTATGGAGGTTCTTGGTTGGTGCTCGGGACGGCTGGCTGTGTCTGAAAGGTATCTTCCAGTAGCGGAGGCCGAACTTTTCTTCAGGCCCGAGACCGTGCCGCTGTAGATAATTTGCCCGCCCTGCTCTCCTGCGCCCGGGCCGACATCAATGATCCAGTCTGCGCGTTTGATCACTTCTATTTCGTGCTCAACGATAAAAATGCTGTTCCCCGCACTTTTTAGTTTATCCAGTATGCTCAATAAAGCTTCGGTATCAGCAGGGTGCAATCCTGCAGAAGGCTCATCAAGCACATAAACGACACCGAAAAGATTGGAGTGCACCTGTGTGGCCAAACGCAAACGCTGTAATTCCCCGGGGGAAAGGGTTGGGGTACTTCTATCCAACGTGAGATAACCTAAACCAAGTTCCAGCATCACACTAATTCTGGAACGGATGTCTGTTGAAATCCGTTCTATTACCAACTGTTTTTCTTCGGGTTTTAGAGGTTTTTGATTTATGGCTGATTCGCTGAAAAGCTTTGAAAGTTCTGCTAATGTCATTCCGGAAGTTTCTGCAATATCTTTGCCTTTGAATTTCACAGACAGTGCTTGTTTCTTCAGCCGCTTACCTGAACAAACCGGACATATCTTGCTGATCATATATTTCGAGACTCTTTTTTTCATGAGTTCCGACTGGCTTGATGAAAATGTTTTCAATACGTAAGCCCTGGCACCAATGAAGGTGCCCATATAGTCCGGCGAACGTTTTTTGGCAACTGCTAAAGCGGTTTCCTCTGGTGAAAGGCCTGGATAAACCGGTGCTGTAGGTGTCTCTTCAGTGAACAGTATCCAATCCCTTTGCTTTTTGGGTAAATCTTTCCATGCGGTATCGATATCGAAGCCCAGAGATACCAAGATGTCCCGCTGGTTTTGCCCCTGCCAGGCCCGTGGCCACGAAGCAATTGCGCCCGCCCTGATGCTAAGCGTATCGTCCGGTACCATCGTTTGCTCATTTACCTCAAAAACACTTCCCATGCCATGACACTCAAGGCAGGCACCCTCAGGTGTATTAGGAGAGAAGCCCTCTGCATAGATAATGGATTGACCGGGCGGATAGTCTCCGGCACGGGAGAAAAGCATTCTGAGCAAGTTCGATAAAGTGGTTACGCTGCCGACCGAAGATCTGGTGGAGGCTCCGGAACGCTGTTGTTGGAGTGCGACTGCGGGAGGCAATCCTTCTATGGAGTCTACTTCTGGAACATTCATCTGATTGAAAAGCCTGCGCGCATAAGGGGAAACGGATTCCAGATAGCGTCGCTGTGCTTCCGCATAGAGCGTTCCAAACGCCAGGGATGATTTTCCAGATCCTGAAACTCCTGTAAATACAACGAGTTTATCCCTTGGGATCTCGAGGGAAATATCTTTCAGGTTATGTTCTCTTGCGCCCTTTACCTTGATTACATTTGCCTTTTTCTCCATCACTTATGAATTGTATACCATTACCAACAGAAATCAGCGATCCAGGTTTGGTAAAATCTAAAATCACTTTTGCACGCCTAGATAAATTATGCATTCAGACTTCATTGTTTTTTTTCCGCTAAATTTAAGCACTGCCGGTATATTTTATTGGAAATTCAAGCCCCCTTGTACTGTTTTTTGTTTCGGTAGGCACATTTTGGGTTTTTTGGATTAATCATGCGGTTTGAGGTTGATATTCCAGGCAGGATCTGATGTTGTGTCAGGTGTTCTATTGACCATTTTCGGAGAAGTTCTGAATCAACGGATTGTAGCGGTCCCTTGATCCTTGGGCGTGACGCCAAATGTTGCTTCCACACTTGGGATATGATGATTCTGAATGAGAATCCGATCGGGTAGGTTGGCTTCTGCGAAGTCTTTTTAATAGGCATGCAGTTTGGCCATGGGAAGTAATTGACCTTACTGTTTTCAAGGGGTTGATAATACTTGTTGGCAAACTGTTGGCTATAACGGGTATGATGTAAAACCTGCTACTTTTAACTCTAAAATCGCCTTGACCAAAGATGTTCGCATCTGCATCACCGATTCCTGTATATGCTTGTTGAATTCGTTTTTGAAGTAATCTATAACAATCAATTCAAAGGTCAGCGCGGATAATTAACACAGCACCCTCGTGAATTGTATAAAAGTTCTGTTAAATTAAAATGTCTCATTTTTTATAACCGTTTAGTTTATCTTCAGCATATTTCGTAAAAAATGAATTTCTTTTTTAAGTTCTTCTATGTTCTTGTCTTTATCCTCCAGCCTTTTTTCATATTGCTCCTTCAGTTCTTCAGAAAAATTTTTTTTGTTGACTACAGCATTCTCTCTTTTCTCGTTATGGTGATTAAAAACAATACCGTTCTCTGCCAACCAGGATAAAATATCTACTCCCAAAACAGTTTCTATTTTGGCTAAATAATCCAATGAGGGAAGACCCTTATCACTTTCCCAGTTGGAAACTGTTTTTTGCGTTGTTTTCAAAATGAGCGCCAGTTCTTCCTGGCTCATTCTGTTATTTTCTCTTGCTTGCTTAAGCTTTGCACCTATTACCATATTTGAAAGAAGAATAATTTAGAATTTTTTTTCTAAAAATTAGAAAAACGTGTTATAAAAATATCAAATCTAATTGTATATATTCGTTGTATAGAAAGTAAATTAAATATTACAAATAATTTTATTGTTACCTACAAATGCCTTTAATTTAATTCAAATTTTATATCTAAAGCAAATCAATTATGAAAAATTTAAATTCTTTTAGGAAGACAATTTCTTCTCTTGAAAACAAAAAATTAAAAGATCTTCAATCTATTCAGGGTGGTAAATCTGTTATCAGATCTAATGTTGATTGTGGTGATGGATGTGCAGAGTGGGATGTATATTCAGGGCCTAATGGAACCGGACAATATTTAGGAAGAAGAACATTGTCGGTAGGAGTTCCTGAAGGTAGTTTCGATGTGAATTAAATCCGTTATTTTTCAAAAAAAATTAAACCGTTTTCATCTTTTTGAAACGGTTTTTTTATTTTCCCTATTGTCTACATGATATTGATATTATCTGCGAATAAAGATTTTACTACAAATGAAGTTATTAAATGGCTTCATATTTTTGATAAAAAGTATATCAGGGTTCATGAATTTGAATTATTTGAAATTAAAGTAATTGATCAAAAAATTTTGCTTAAAAGTCAAAGGAATTCATTTTACATTGATGATATTACTAGCGTTTGGTTTAGAAGAGGGGGGATAAAATTTAATCGATTACAGTTTCAAAATGATTCTGTTAATGAGATTATGAATGAAACACAATTTTGGTTGGAAGATTATGTAATAAAAAAATTAGAATCAAAAAGACATATAAATAAACAAAGTAATAACCGCACTAATAAACTGTTAATTTTAGAAAAAGCTGTAGCGGCAGGATTAAATGTACCATCTTATTTTCTGGCTGACACTACTGATAATATAAATCTGGGGAAAACAATTACCAAATCTATTTCTGAAAATATAATTGTTAAGTCTGCCTTTGACGATTTTGATGGAATTTTATATACTTCCATAATAGATAAGCATGAAGATGAAGTATTTTTTCCAACATTTTTTCAAGAAAAAGTTGAGAAAGAATTTGAAATCAGATGTTTCTATTTGAATGGGAAGGTTTGGTCATGTGCAATATTTTCTCAAAATGATGAACAGACAAAAATAGATAACAGAATCTATAATTATGGAAAGCCCAATAGAAATGTTAGATATACCCTACCCCCTGAAATACACGATAAAATTTGTATTTTAATGACTGATCTGGATTATAATTGTGGTTCAATTGACTTTATAAAATCAATTGATGGAAAATTCTATTTTTTAGAAGTCAATCCTGTAGGACAATTTTTAGGAATATCCGATATGTGTAATTATACACTGGAAAAAGAAATAGCTGATTATCTCTAATATATGGAAAATAGAATACTATCTGAAGAAAAGAATAAGCTTCCTCTTAACTTTAAATATCTCAACAAATTGGGCTCAAAAAAATCAAAAGAATTGAATAACAAAATATTCTATGTCAAATGTGACAAATTCCAAACTGATTTTATGACCAGAGTAACTCCTTTCAAGGCTTTTACTAGAATGTTATGAAATATTTTAATTTATTTAGCAGCGTATTAATAACAAAAGGAGCTAGTAGAGTACTGATTTCTGATTTGGAAAGAAATGTATCAGAGTTACAGTCGCTTGATCTCTATGATTTAATTGAGGATCTTAAATTAAACTCAATTGAAGACGTTATTAAAGAATACGATCATGATTCCAGAGAAATTATTAACGAATATATCGACTTTTTATTAGAGAATGAATACGGGTTTATTTCCCATCACGATTGGGACAACAGCTTTAATCCTCTTTCTTTTGACTATAACAGTTCTGATGTGATAAGTAATCTATTTTTAGAATTGGATAATTTTTCCTTGTTGCATAAAATTAGATTATCAATGAACACTTTAAATATTCGATATTTAGTCATATATAGCATTCGTCCGTTATCAAAAGATGAGTTGAAAGAGATTGATTTTATTTTCGAAAATACCTCGTTGGAAGGCATTGAAATATATTGCCCTTATCATGATGAGATTAATGACGCTTTTCTTTTTGACCTTAGTAATAAGAGCAAGCGAATTTATAAACTGGTACTTTATAACTGTGATCAATTTACGTTTTCTACCAATGAAAACCTCAAATTTAGTTTAGAATATACAAAAGATGATATAACTATAAAAAACTGTGGAATTGTTGATTTGAAGTACTTTAATACAAACAATACCAAAATATTTGAGAGTAAAAATTATAATTCTTGTTTATTTAAGAAAATTGGTATTGATAAAGAGGGAAATATAAAGAATTGTCCGCTAATGCCAGATCATTTTGGAAACATCCATAATACTAGCTTAGAAAAAGTATTAGAAATGGCTGGATTTAAAAAATATTGGAATCTCACCAAAGATCATATAGAGATATGCAAAGACTGTGAATTCCGTTATATATGCACAGACTGCCGGGCCTTTACTGAAAAAACGCATCAAAATGAAGAAGGTTTAGATACCTCTAAACCTTTGAAATGTGGATATGACCCTTACACTGGAGAATGGAGTGAGTGGAGTACAAATCCACTAAAAGAAAAAGCAATGAAATACTATGATTTCAAAATCAACAAATAGATTACAGATTATATGTTATTAATTAGCTTTTAAAAGCTAACAATATTTAGCTTTATTGGATAATTTTTGCTGCTAATATTTTTTCTAATAGACGCTGTCATATTTCGGTGCGTCGATTCGGAAAAAGTTCAAAAGCATCCTCATTTAAAATATCTCCTTTTTCAAGCCATAGATAAAGGATTGTTATAAAAACATATCGATATTTTTTTGGAATCTCATCTTTATGGAATAATTTAAGGATTTGCTATAAGCGCGACTATAAATTTCTAAAAATTTTAACTTGATCAATGTAACTGCATAACAAAACCAAATAATACATTCACATCAACAAAATTAAAACCTTATCCATAATGAAAAAAGTTATACCGTTAGTTCATCTTTTAATGTTATGCATTTTTACAATGGCAACTGCTCAAACCCGGTTGGATAGTATTAAGCTATATCAAGCTGCACTAAGGCATATGCAGTTGGCCAAATTTGTGAAAATAGTCAGACCAACAACAAACAGACAGCTTTATCATAACATCAATCTATCTAATCCTTCCCTAAATACTTTAGATACAACCAACACCAAATTTTGGCATAACAAAGATTGGAGTGAATTCCTCAGTAAAATAGATACTTCGGCGATTAAAGAATACACACTCAAAACAGACCGTAAATCTTGGTTTAAAACTTTTAAACAAAGCGGCAGTAGAAAGATAATTTTATCCTTTTCTCCAATCGCTTTCAACAACAGAAATAATAAAGCATTATTTGTAATAAGCTACCAAGGTGCAAACTCCGGAGGTGCAATTGTATCAGCATTCTTCGAAAAGTTAAATAGTACGTGGGTGATTAGAGATGTCTTGCAGTTGGCTTTACTAGACTAATCTGGCTATTGAAAAAATGAATTTATGTTTAATAAAACGAAAAAATCAGTAGGAAAAGAAAATGGTTCTTTGTTTAAATAACAAAGAACCACGATTCGGCTAATGAAAGCAAGTAGTCTATTTACCGATACAAAACTTCGTAAAAATATTTTCCAACAAATCATCGGTAGTTACGGTTCCGGTAATTTCACCCAGATAATGCAGGGCCTGTTTAATATCCATAGCCAGAAAATCAGAGGTTACCGGATTATCTACATTGGACAAAACCCTTTGCAAGGCATGTTCAGTTTGTTTTAAGGCCTCAACGTGGCGGATATTGGTAACTAAAGTCTCGCTGGTGTTAATATGATGTAAATTAACCTGCTCCAGTAAAGTGTTTTTTAATTCATCAATACCTCGTTTCTCCTTGGCTGATATAAAAACGATGTTTAAGGCTTCCAAAGCTTTGCGCTGTATATCATTAAGGAGTTCGGCCTTATTAACCAAAACTAAATAGGGGATACCCAATTGGGCTAAACCGCGGATTTGTTCTTCGATTTCGGCAGTGCTTTGTGCCGCATCGGCCATGTATATGATCAGTTTGGCCTGTTTCATTTTCTCTAAGGTGCGTTCTACACCTAAAGCTTCAATAATATCGGCTGTATCGCGGATTCCAGCCGTATCGATAAAACGGAAAACAACGCCGCCAATGGTAAGTTCATCTTCAATGGTATCGCGTGTGGTACCTGCAATGTCGGAAACGATGGCCCGTTCTTCATTCAGGAGGGCATTCAGTAGGGTAGATTTGCCGACATTTGGTTTACCTGCAATTACAATGGGCATACCATTTTTAATTACATTTCCCATTTCGAAAGAGGAGATTAATCGTTGTAAAACGTAATTGATTTTGTTTACCAGATTTTTTAGCTGTTCGCGGTTGGCAAACTCTACATCTTCCTCCGCAAAATCAAGTTCAAGTTCAATCATCGAAGCAAAATGGATCAATTGTTCGCGTAAACCTTTTAGTTCGTTGGCAAAACCACCACGCATCTGTTGCATGGCCACATCATGCGAAGCCTTGGAATTAGAGGCGATTAAATCGGCAACAGCTTCTGCCTGACTTAGATCGAAAGCACCATTCAAAAAGGCACGCAAGGTAAATTCACCAGGTTTGGCCGCCCGGGCACCTTTGCTGATTAACAGGTTAATAATCTGTTGAATAATGTAGTTAGAGCCATGGCAGGAAATTTCGACCACATTTTCTTTTGTATACGATTTTGGGGCAACAAATAAACCCGCTACCACTTCATCAATGATATGGTCGCCATCTTTAACCAGGCCAAAATGTAAAGTATGCGAGGCCTGCTTTTCCAAATCTTTTCCAGCAAATACGGTATTGGTCAATAAAATAGCCTCTGGACCAGATAAACGAATTACGCCAATGGCACCAGAGCCAGAAGGAGTGGATAAAGCAATAATGGTATCTTGATTGTTCATATGTGGTATTAAAGCTGCAAAAATAAAGCTAATCTACGGGGATATGGTGTAAGGGAAGTAATTTTTTTAAGCGTTGGTTAATCAGTCAATTGTTTAATCGGTCAATTGGTTCCAAACTGATGCCCGCCACCAAATGCAAAGCCCCACATGCAAAGCAATTATTTAAAACATTTCAACCCTGCCTTGTGTTTAAATCTCAAAATCAGAATAAGCTTTTATGACGAATAATTTACCCCTAACTGTAAAACGATCAATAGAATTATTGGGACTGATTGCCATTGCAGCTGTAATGGTTATTGGACGAGACATTATCATGCCGATATTGATGGCTTTTTTCATCAGTATTATGCTGTTACCTGTGTATCGCTTTTTAAAAAGAAAAAAAGTGCCCGAATCGTTAGCCATTATCTTACCTATTTTGTTGGTGGCCTTGTTTGTGGCTTTGATTATTTGGTTTTTTTCGAACCAGATTGGGATTTTGGTTAAAGATTTTCCCCAGATAAAGGCCAATGTTACCCAGCATATCAACTCACTAAGTGATTGGATCAGTCGCATTACTCATTACAATGATAAACAGCAAAAAGCCTTCATCCAGGCCAAAAGCGACGATTTGATGAATATGGGTACCTCAATGGCTGGTGGTGCTGCGGTTACCTTAAGCGGCATCTTTGTGTTTATCGGTCTGTTGCCTATTTATATATATCTGATGCTCTTTTATAAAGACATCATACTGCGCTTCATCTTTATGTGGTTTAAAGCAGACGATCATCCAAAAGTTAAGGAAGCCATTTATGAAACAGAATCCATCATTAAAAGTTATTTGATCGGCCTGTTAATTCAGATCACCTATATGACTATTTTGTTGGGCGGGATATTAATGTTGGTGGGTATCAAACATGCCCTGTTAATTGGAGTAATCTTTGCCATCTTGAACCTGATTCCTTATGTCGGCGCATTAATCGGTAACGTGATAGGAGTGTTGCTAACGCTCACCTCATCGCAGGAATTGTGGCCGGTGCTCACCGTTTTAGGAGTGATTGCTTTTGTTCAGTTTTTGGATAATAACATCCTGATGCCACGTATAGTAGGCTCAAAAGTGAAAATAAATGCTCTATTTGCCATCCTTGGGGTATTTATTGGTGGCAGCATAGCGGGTATATCAGGGATGTTTCTTGCCTTGCCAATCGTGGCGGTATTGAAAATTATCTTCGATCGTACAGAGTCATTTAAACAATGGGGTGTATTACTAGGAGACGAACGCCCGGCCAGAAGTCCGATGACTTTCCCTATTTTTAGGAAGAAAAAACCTGTGGCTACCAAATCAGGAATTGAGAAAGGGTAGCTTTTTGATGGAAATTATATAGAAAAGTAAAACGCAAGGGATCTAATCTTTACAAGATCTTCTTGCGTTTTACCTTACATTTAATAATAAGTAGTATTGAGGTTGCTGTTTTGCTTTTCTGCAGCCTCGATAGGAGTATAATCAGAAAGAATAAGTGCCTCGCCCTTTTTAACACATACATCGTGTTCAAAATGTACTGACGGACTACCGTCTGCCGTCCTGATTGTCCACCCATCTTCGTCCAGAAACACATCTTTTTTACCCATGTTGATCATCGGTTCAATGGCCATTACCAGGTTTTCTTTCAATAGTAAACCAGTACCTTTTCTGCCGTAATTAGGTACTTGTGGATCCTCATGCATCTCTTTACCCAAGCCATGGCCAACCAGGTCTCTCACCACCCCGTATCCCTGCTTTTCGTTATGAGTTTGAATAGCCGCACCAATATCGCCGATGCGTTTGCCCACAACAGCTTCCTTAATTCCAAGAAAAAGTGATTCTTTAGTTGTTTTAACCAAGTTTAATATCGCTGGTGATACTTCACCAATGAGGAACGTATAGGCATGATCGCCATGGAAACCATTTTTAATCGTACCTACGTCTACAGAAATTATATCGCCATCCTTTAATTCATCTTTGGTTGGAAAACCGTGTACAACCACATCATTTACAGAGGTTATGATATGAAAAGGAAAGCCATTGTAATTGTAAAAGGAAGGTACAGCTCCGTTATCCAGTATAAATTCGTTGGCAACCCGATCTATCTCTAAGGTAGTAATGCCTGGCTTTAATATTTTAGCTACTTCTGCAAGAGTATCGCTCACTAACAGCGCACTAATCCGCATCAGTTCTACTTCTTCGTTGGTTTTATATAAAATCATTGCTGCAAATTTAACAAAAGAAGTTGAATGGGTGCTATGTTTTATTTGAGTGTGCTTATGATTAAAATAACTTAACGCTTTCCATGTTCATTTTTTGTAACTGTTATGGTAAAAGCTATTGATTAGCGGGAAAGCTAAGAATTTGTATGTATGTTGGTATTATATCTGTTAGACTTTGCATTAGTTGCAAATTAAATTATTGATCTTTGGGTAAGGCTTTATTCCGGAGTCTGCTCATCGTTTCTCCACGTACTCCAAGGTAACTGGCCAGATAACGCTGTGGTATTCTGTCGATGTCCAGGCCGCTATCCTGAAGTTTACGGTAGCGACCAATAGCTTTAGGGATACGTGAAAGAATAGCGCGCTCTGAAGCTGCGTAGTGATGACGTGCCAACAGCTTTCTGCCAATTAGGTTGGTCTCCGGGTAGTTATTATTCAGCAGGTCGATTAAGTCGTATGGAATGCAGATGAGCTGGCATTCTTCTAAGGCCTGAAGATATTCTATAGAAGGACACGTCTGCTGATCAGGATTGCGTATTGCACTTATAAATTCATTTCCTAAACTGAACCAGGTACTGATATCTTTTTTACCATCACGAATGAAGCCACGTACTAGTCCGTTTACTAAAAAATATAAAAAAGCATTACTATCTATAGGAGAAAGAATATATTTATTTTTCTTAACATGAATAAGCTTACAGCATTTTTCATGTTCGCCTTTAATGACATTAGATATAGGACAGATTTGCTCGAGATAATCAAAAAGGGGGCGTAAAAATGAGGTTGAATAAGGCATAGTTAGTGCTTGTGTTAGTTTTGGCAACGGATTTAAGCATACTCGCTCAAATAGACATATAGCTATAACGATCTGGAACCAAAGGTATCCTGTTTTTTATTTAGTACTACAGAATATGATGTTTGTAATCTCTAACGATACGATAGTTAGAGTAAAAATGGTTTTACAGCACATTAATGGCTTATTTCTCGAGCGAAATAAGCCCTTGGCATCAAACCTTTTTCCTTTTTAAATGCATTATAAAATGTGGCCTGGCTTTTAAAGCCAGCTTCTGACGCAATAGCTTCGATGGTTATTTTATCCGACCTTAAAGGGTATTGTTTTAAAAAATAATCAACTCGGTAACCGTTTATCCAATCGCGGAAATTTTTACCGATCTTTTTGTTGATCACAAATGAGCAGTGGTGGATCGGCATATTAAGTTTTGCGGCAAGATCAATAATCTGAAAATCGTGAAGGCGGTAAAGCTCTTCCCTTTCCATTATTTCTTTCATGGCAAAAGCATAATCAGCCAGTTGTTCATCTAGCAGGTTAATTTTTTTTGCTGTTGAAGAATTACGTATCGGATTATCTGCCGTTAATGGAACAAAGATATGATCAGTACCTGTTTGTTCGGGTGTAGATTTTTTAGTCCAGTCTACCGCCACAAGCAAATAACCATAAAAAATATAAGGTTTATGAAGTGTATATAAAAAAATGAGCAGTAGTGCCAGGCAGTTAATTACGATAAAATAAGTATTAACATAGGAGATGTGTAAGCATTTTAGGATTATGGGTACCAAACCGAATAACTGAAAAAAAGTTGCAATCCGAAGAAAGAAGATAATCCATGTTCTGCTTTCGCTTTCCAGTAGTTGTTGGGGCTGATCTTTCAGTTGCATTACTGCAATCCATGTTGCGCATAAATAGCTAATTACCAATAAAGGCCTAAAGATGTAATGAAAATACGGTGGAAAAAGACCAGTTTTAGCATTTAACGAAAAGTAACCATTATAGGCTAATTGAGTGCCTACTAAATTCCAATCAGTTGAAGTAGAGATGTGCCAGGGGATAACATGGATAATGGCCAATAGCGCAGGCACAAAATGAAGCCACTCTACACTTTCCAAACTTCTACGATCTTGAAGAAAGCCGGTAATGTATAGATAAAAACAAGCTGGAGCAGCATAATAAAACGGTGTAAAAGTTTGATGAAAGATGGCTAAAGTATAGGATTGCTCAGTTTTAAAGAGCAATGAGGTGATGATCTGTCCAAATCTTGCAAAAAATATAACTGAAAGTAATATGTTTAATAATCTATTCCCTCTTTGAGCGAAAAAAAGATGTATAGAGAATAAAAGTAAGAATAAACAAGTGGTACTAATGAGAAGGTTTAACGACTGCATATTTGCAGGCAAGATAAGAGATAATTACAACATTAAATTGCATGATTTTAACTTCTTAATGATGAATTTTGCAACATTAAAATGAACATCCTGTAATCAAATGCGAGTAACCGGTAATTAACTCTTGTATTTTCATTCGGTTTTATTATCGCTTGCAATATTGATGTGGCATAAACGTTTGTTTAATTTATAAAAAGCAATAGTTTTGCGGCCCGTTTATTGTTGACGGAAAGGAATATTATTTATTAACGGATGTGATGTCATCCTATAAAACAAAAATTATGGACAAATTTAAAAAAGTGCAAGATTTGATCTCTTCTGTTGAAGCAGATGTAACTAAATTTTATGATGGCGGTAACGCTGCAGCGGGTACACGTGTACGTAAAGCCATGCAAGATTTAAAAGTTTTAGCTCAAGAAATTAGAACTGAAGTAACAGATAAAAAAAATAGCGTAAAATAATTTGTTTTCGCATTAAACAGAAAGCTCATCAAGAATTAGATGGGCTTTCTTGTAGATATACGTATTTAAGTTTAATGCTTTAAGCTATAGTTAGCTTTACTTACTGCGTTTGCTGGTTACCAGTTTATCATTGAGAAAGTCACGGAAATCATTGTAGTAAAGGTCGCCCACCGTAAAGCTAGTGTAATTAGAAAGTGTTACCTTGGTACCTTCAACATGTAAAATATGATTGATGGAAATGATATAACCCCTATGCAGTTGAATAAAGCCTTTTTCGATGTTTAACTGTTCTTTAACATCTTTCAGACTTAAGTAAGAAATAATTACTTTTTCTTTTGTGTGGATTTTGATGTAATTGTGAAAACTCTCAAAAGCTATAATGTCTGCATATCGAACCAAAACAGCTTTATGGGCTTCAGATTTATTTTTGACAAAGAAGTAGGTTTCCTGTTTAATATCTTCTATTTCGTCCCCAAAAACCCGGTTCAGCGTTAACGCAAATTTGGCATAACCATAAGGTTTAAGTAAATAAGCATCTGCCTCGGCTTCAAAAGCTTCAAAGGCATATTCCTCATGTGAGGTGGTAAAGATCAGTTTTCGGGTTTTGGAGCGGATTGCTTTAGAAAGTTCAATGCCTGAAAGCTGCGGCATTTGAATATCCATAAAAATCACATCTACCAGATCAATGTTTTTTAGCTCACTCAAAGCCGCCATAGGATCGGTGTAACTAGCCAAAAGTTCCATATTCGGAGTATCCGCTATGTATTTTTCAAGACCTAAGATTGAATTTTGCTGGTCGTCAATGGCTATACACCTAATCATTTATTAATCTTTTTTGTATATATAACGAATTTACACCTTTTTGCATTGAAAATAGAAAAATTATCCTGTAATACCTTTAATTTTCTTTTCAAGAGTGTATCTTAAATCCAAAAGAAAATTTTTAATCTGGGTAAAAACGATCAACTGGCCTGCTTAGGTCAGATTTTTTAAAATTACTGATCCTGAAAAAGAAACGAAATAATTTATTTTAAATTTAGAAGTAGAGAAATGTATCTTTTGTATGTAGATCTAAATTTTTCATATTGACGTATAAATGCTTGGATCGGAGGTCGAAATATTTGTCGGTACTGACTACAGATTTGATTACTATTTGCACGATCTATAACGGAAACACACCGATCTGTGTAAGCTGGCGTTGAAAATGAGAATAGAATGCGATATTAGTAGACAATGAGAAAATGCATGGATTTCAATACATGTCATATCACATTGATGAATAAATTAATAGCTGCCTATAAACAACATAGTATCTAAATTATCTCTCTTTCCTATCTAAATTAGCGCTCCTTTTTTAGATAGGATTTTTTTATCTCCTCAAGCTTTGGCTTAAGTTATCATATTTTTTGTTCTTTAGACAGCATGAGGCCATCTTCTAAATGTAGTTTCGACTTTAATTTTATTTGAGGCCTGCACCGAGCTCGACGAACTATCGAGATGCCTTTTACATTGAATGGGTATGTAAAAAATTGGAAACGTAAGGTTATTAGCGAGATAACGGACAATGTGATACAATGAAACCGATTGTATTGTATTATCTTTGTGTGATCTCTATGGGTATTTACCGATCATATTCTGATAGCAAATTGGCATACTTGTTAACTCAAGGTGATGAGCTCGCCTTTACCGAAATTTACAATCGGTTTTATGGATTACTTTTCATCCACGCCAGCAAGCGTTTAAATGATGAAGAAGAAGCAAAAGACGTACTGCACCAGTTGTTTGAATCACTTTGGGTTAAACGTGTACAGGTAGCCCCTGATGGCAATTTATCAGGCTATTTATATACAGCTGTACGTAACCGCGTGCTGGATGTATTTGCTCATCAAAAAGTAGAAAATAAATATGTAGATTCTTTGCAGGATTATATTGATCAAGATCATGTATTGACTGATTATATGGTGCGCGAAAAGCAAATGGCATTATTGATAGAGCAGGAAATTGATGCTTTGCCTCCCAAAATGCGTGAGATTTTTATTTTGAGTCGTAAAGAAAACAAATCTCATAAGGAAATTGCCTTGGAATTAGGTATTTCTGAATTAACGGTTAAAACACAGGTTAAAAAAGCCCTTCGAATTCTGAAATCGAGATTGGGTTTGGTTGTTTATGTTACTTTATTGTTTAAAAATTATCACTAACGTCCCATAAGTGTGATTAACTCATTCCTTTTTATTTGGTTGAGCCTGTTTCCGAAGAATTTTAAAAAAAATAACTTTCTGATACCCCCATACCTACACCTTCGCCGTATATACAATAATCAACCAAACAAACTTCTTTTTCAATGGAGAAAAATGCGAGAAAGCTTTTAGATAAGTACATTGCGGGTAATTGTACGCCCGAGGAGAAGTCCATTATTGAAGACTGGTATCATCAATTGCCTGTTGGAAAAGCAGCCCCCAATTATTCTTTAATAGCAGCAAGCAAGCAAGAAGTTTGGAAGAGGTTAAGCCTTGACAGTAAATCATTAAAATTGGTTATCGTTAAATGGGTTGCCATCGCGGCTAGCATAATTTTATGCCTTAGCGTTGGGTTATATTTTATTAAGCGACATGATTTGGCTCCTTTAACTGCTAAAAGATCGTTAAAAAACATTCTTCCTGGTGGAAATAAAGCGGTACTTACCCTGGCCGATGGATCTGTTGTCAACCTGGACGATGTAAAAACTGGTCAGATTGCGGATCAGAGCGGCATTGTGATTAGAAAGGCAAAAAACGGTCAGCTCGAATATATCATTAAAGAAATTCCGAATGGAACGGTAACAGGATCAAATACGATCGCTACACCACGGGGGGGACAGTATCAGGTAACTCTTCCTGATGGAACAAAAGTTTGGTTGAATGCAGCCACAACCCTAAAATATCCTTATGCTTTTGCAAAAAATGAAAGACTCGTAGAGTTAAATGGTGAAGCCTATTTTGAAGTTTATAAAGATCGTAGCCGTCCTTTTAGAGTAAAAACGGAAGCCCAAACGGTGGAGGTTTTAGGTACACATTTCAATATTAATGCCTATCGGGATGAAGCGATTGTGAAGACCACGCTTTTAGAAGGCGCAGTAAAAGTAAGTACTCCATTGAGCTCAGTAAATCTGCATCCGGGTGAGCAATCGCTATTGAATGCAACTAGTGATAGGTTATCGCTTAATGAGCAGGTAGATGTAGATAAAGAAATGGCCTGGAAAAATAATGTTTTCGCTTTCGATAACGAGGATCTGCGGAGCATTATGCGTCAAATTTCGAGGTGGTATGATGTAGATGTAGTTTATCAGGGCAAAATTACATCAGAAAAATACGAGGGGGAAATACCAAGAAATAGCAGCCTGGCAGAGGTTTTTGAAATATTGGAACTGAACCACGTTCATATTGATGCTAAAGGAAAAGTACTGACCATAAAAGGAAATTAATAAGAAGGGCTTTTCTTTAAACAGCCACAAAAATCAACCAACCAATTCACAAACTAACTAAAATTTATGATGAAAAAACTACCAGAAATTTAACGGCATACCTAAAAAAAACCGAAAGCGCGGCAACGCTTCCGGTAGAAATTTGGACAAGCAGCTTGCTTCGAAACCCAGCTGCTATTTTTTAACCTCATTCATAACAAAGGTATGAAATTAACTACCCTTTACAACCCCGTGTGCGACATGCGGAGGGTAAAGATTAAAATTTTATTGGTCATGAAATTGACTACAATCTTACTATTGGTAGGTGCCTTACACTTGTCGGCAGCCACCTTTTCACAGACAGTAACGCTCTCTCGAAGAAAAACTTCACTTAAACAGGTTTTTAAAGAGATAAAAAAGCAAACGGGCTATTTCTTCTTCTACAAGGGGCAATTGCTACAGGATAAACCCGATGTTACGGTAGAGTTCAATAACGCTTCACTGAAAGATGCACTGAATGCTTCTCTAAAAGATCAAAATTTGAGTTATAACATTGTTAACAAAACCGTTGTAATTAGCCTCAAAGAAAATTTACCACTTGTTACCACGCGCGCGGCAGTAAAAATTGAGGTAAGAGGTGTGGTTGCTGATAAAACTACTGGCGAAACCCTTCCGGGGGTTAACGTTTCCATTAAAAATGGCGCAAGCGTAGGCATCACTAATGAGAAAGGTGAATTCAAAATCAGTGTAGATGATGGAAGCGTTTTAGTGTTTAGTTACGTAGGCTACGAGTTATTTGAAACCAAGGTTTCAGGTACTAAAACGTTAAACGTTAAGCTTACTGCGAAGATGACTCAAATGAATGATGTAGTAGTTACCGGTTATCAAACCATCAAGAAGGATAACTATACCGGTAACGCAGTAACGATATCAGGAGAACAGCTGAGAAGGGTAAATCCACAGAATTTGCTGCAAAGTATCGGCACTTTCGATCCATCCTTTAAGCTGATCGACAATAACCTTGCAGGTTCAAACCCCAACCGCATTCCTTCTATCAATGTTAGGGGGGCTTCTGCGCTGCCCAGCGGTGATGGACAGGTGCTGAGAAGAGATGATATTCTTGGAACGGCAAATATGCCCGTTTTTATGCTTGATGGCTATGAAGTGAGCGTACAGAAAGTATTTGACCTGGACGTAAACCGGATTGCATCGGTGACCTCCCTAAAAGATGCTGCCGCAACAGCAATTTATGGTTCGCGTGCGGCAAACGGTGTAATTGTGATTACCACTAAAACACCAATAGAAGGGAAACTACGTGTAGAATACAACTATGAACTGAATTTGACTGCTGCTGATTTAAGTGATTACCAGGTTTTAGATGCGGCTGAAAAACTGGATTACGAAGTTTTGGCAGGAATATACAATTCTTCAAAACAACAGGTACCCCAAGATCAGCTGGATGAAATTTATTATCATAAAAAAGCCAATGTTGTTGGTGGGGTGAATAGTTATTGGTTATCACAACCGCTGCGTAATACCGTAGGTCATAAACATGCGCTAAACCTGGATGGCGGTTCGCAGGCATTTCGGTACAATGTAAATCTCCGATACCAGAATAGACCTGGCGCGATGAAAGGCTCCGAAAGAGATCAATACTCCGGTGGAATGAGTTTTCAATATAATGTGAAGAAACTTCAGTTCAGAAATGAACTATCGGTAACACAAGTGGGGGCTACCGAATCTCCGTATGGCGATTTTTCAAATTATGTAAAGATGAATCCCTATTATCCCTTAAAAGATGCCAATGGGATGGCCATGAGGATTTCGGACGTGTATGAAAAACAAGATCGATCAAAAGAATATGTATTTAACCCATTATTTGATGCCAATTTAAGCAGTTTCAACAAATCTAAATACACCGAAATTATCGATAACCTTTCTGCAGATTTAGAAGTAGCCAAAGACCTGAGGTTAAGGGCGCAAATGAGCTTAACCACACGGGCTAATTCAGATGATATCTTCACCTCGCCACAGGCTAATAAATATTACCTGTATACCACCGATAAGATTGATGAAAAAGGGGAGTATACCAACCGGGAAATGAAAGAAACCTACTGGGATAGTAACATTAGGTTAACCTGGTTAAAGCAGATTGGTGGCAACTATTTTAACGCTTTGGTAGGGGTAAATGCCCGTACAGAGCTCCGCGACCAAAAAGAATTTACAGCGATTGGCTTTGCTAATGATCGCTTTACCAGCATTGGCTTTGCTAAAGGTTACGCAGAAGATGGAAAACCGCAAAGCAGGCTTGAAAAGGCACGTTTGTTCGGTTCGTTTTTTTCAGTAAACTATTCGTACAAAAACAGGTATCTGATGGATGGAACTGTTCGTATTGATGGTTCATCAAAATTCGGCGTGAACAATAAACTGGCTCCCTTTTGGTCGTTTGGATTAGGATGGAATGTACACCAGGAGGAATTTTTTAAGGGAAATCCCGTAATTAGCCAGTTGAGAATAAAAGCTTCAACAGGCCTTACCGGGTCGGTAGAGTTTGATCCTTACCTATCAAAAACCATTTACAGGTACAATACCGGAAACTGGTATTCATCAGGTATAGGTGCTGGCGTAAACAGTTACGGCAATGAAAACCTGGGGTGGCAAAAAACCAAAATGACGGACATTGGTGTAGATATTGGACTTTTTAAAGACCGAGTAATGATTACGCCAAGGATATATAAAAAGTTTACCAAAGATATTTTGGCCGATATCACCTTACCTCCGTCAACAGGGTTTTTATCTTATAAAGAAAACCTTGGAGACATGGAAAATAAAGGCGCCGAATTGGGTATAAACGTTGAGGCTGTAAGAAGCAAAGACTGGTCGGTAAATCTGAACGCGAATATGGTTACCAATAAAAATAAGGTGGTAAGGATCTCAAACGCTTTAAAGAAATACAACGATAGAGCAGACGAACTCCAATCATTAAAGCCGGGAGATGGAGGTTACAGGGGTATTCCATTGCTTCGATTTAGCGAAGGGCAACCATTTAATGCCATTTATGGTGTACGCTCATTAGGCATTGATCCGGAAAATGGACGGGAATTATACCTTAAAAAAGATGGTACGCTTACTTACGATTATGATAAGAGGGATTATGTGGTAATCGGCGATCCAAACCCTAAAGTAAGCGGTTACTTTGGTGGAACCGTTAACTACAAAAGGTTTAGCCTGTATGTACAGTTTCAAACGTTTTTTGGAGGTGATAAATATAACCTCACCCTGGTAGAACGTGTTGAGAATGCCGACCCGAGATATAATGTGGATAAACGGGTGTTCGAGGAAAAATGGAAGCAACCCGGCGACCTATCTTTTTATAAAAACATAGCAGATAATGGTGAAACGGATGTGAGCTCGAGATTTATACAGCCTGATAACCTGATCAACCTGCAATCAGTTAATCTTTCCTATGATATGAACAAAAAGATCGCGTCAAAATTGGCTATGTCTAGCCTGATGTTTCAGGTAACCGCAAATGATGTGGTGCGTTGGTCATCGGTAAAAGAAGAAAGAGGGATTAATTATCCATTTACCAGGAGTTTAACCTTCTCCATCAGAGCAGCTTTTTAAGCGATATTAATAACAGATTTAAAATATAAAAATATGAAGATTAAATTGTTAATCTGCCTCATCGTAATCACAGGAGTATTTAGTTCCTGTAAAAAATGGCTGGAAGTGGAACCTGAATCAGAAATTGCGGCACCAATTTTATTCAGCACAGAAAGTGGTTTTATGGAAGCCATAAACGGCGTGTATAACCGCAGTACCGAATCAGATTTGTATGGCAAAGAACTTACTTTTGGTACAACAGAAGTACTGGCGCAAAATTTTTCGATGCGTGATGACGGACAAAATTATAGGGAAACCTCGCTATATAATTATAAACATGGCGAATTTATTAAAAGGAAGGATAAGATTTGGGCTGGTTTATACAATGCAATCGTAAATTGCAACCTCATTCTGGAAAACGTAGATGCAAAGAAGAATGTCTTCAATGGTAGCAATTACGCTATTGTGAAAGGAGAGGCCCTTGCATTGAGAGCATATCTGCATTTCGATTTATTACGTCTTTTTGCGCCTTCTTACCTGAAAAATCCCACTGCAAAAGGTATTCCGTATGCAAATAAATATACGAAAGACATTACGCCGGTTTCAAGCGTATCAGAAACGATTGATCTCATCATTAAAGATCTGGAGCAAGCTAAACAATTGTTAATGGCCGATCCCATCCGCAGTGCAAGTTATGTTGTTAACTATCCCCTGGTTACCGATACACTCAAAAATACAGAAGAACGGAATCCAAGTCTGTTTTTACAGAACAGAAGACACCGTTTAAATTATTATGCCGTATGTGGTACACTTGCCCGTGTATACCTGTATAAAAATGATAAAACCAAAGCTTTACAAAACGCAAAAGAGGTAATCGACTCTAAAAAATTCCCCTGGACCGCTAAGAGTGATTTTGAAGCTTTTGAAGATTCAAAAAAAGATCGGATTCTTTATAAGGAGCTCGTTTTTGGGTGGTATATACCAGGTGCTGCAAAGGAGATTAAAGACAATTGGTTTCAAAGTGGTACCCGGGGATTTTATCTAATTGAGGATGCCGCAGATTATATTTATGAAAAGGCTACCGCAGGCGCGAGTGATTCGCGTTATAAATATTGGTTATCTGCAACATCTAACCAATCATCAAGATCTTACGATATTGTTAAATACCGAAGAAACCCTTTAAGCGCTGAAGCAAATGCAAACTTACATTATTTAATGGCTCCTGCCATCAGGCTTAGTGAAATGTATTATATCGCGGCCGAATGTTCATATGCAATTAGTCCAACTGAAGCCGTAAATTACCTTAAACAGGTTCGCGAAGCGAGGCAGATAGGTGATCCTTTATCCATTAATAGCGAAGAAGACCTTTTAAAGGAGCTACTTAAAGATGCACGTAAAGAATGGTTGGCAGAAGGCCAGCTGTTCTACATGTATAAAAGGCTAAATAGGGGTATCGTTGGGCAAACTGGTGTAATCATTCCCGCATCTGATAATATTTTTGTGCTCCCACTGCCTAACGATGAGGTAGTTTATGGAGGCAGATAATAAAATTTGAAATTTATTAATAGCAAATTATGAAAATATACATATTAATATTCGCAGTCATTTGTCTGGCTTCCTGTAAGAAAGCAGAAGAGATGCGTTTTGATCATAGTGCAAATGTTTATTTCGATATTTATAATGGAGATAAAGACAGTATCGTAAGAACCTTTGCCTATAACCCTACGCTGGCCCAGGATACCGTATGGCTCCCGGTACGTCTATCCGGCATCAGAACCGATGCGGATCGCAAATTCAGTGCACGCGTAGATGCTGATTCTTCTACCGCTACGCCTGGTTTACATTATGAAGCTTTGAAACCGCAATATTCCATTCTTCCGAATAAAGGAATAGGTTATATCCCGGTGGTGATTTATAATAAGGACCGGCAATTGGAAAACAGATCGGTTTCGGTACTGATCAAATTAACCGAAACTCCGGATCTGGGTATCGAAAACCCTTACCTGATCAGGGCAAAAGTAGTATTCTCATCCAAATTGGAAAAACCAAGCTGGTGGGATACCTGGCCGTTGCCGCCTTACTCGAGAACCAAACATGAATTGTTTATTCTGGTAACTGCGCAGACTTCTCTTACTACCGATGGACTAGACGCACCAAAAAACCTGTATTACATCGGTTTATTAACCACCATGTTAAACAACCCATTTAATTGGGTAACCAAAAATGCAACAAAAGGTTATGTCATCGAAGAAGTAACCGCAGGCGATACCAATAGCTATTACTTCTATAACAAAAGTAATCCAGCTAAAAAGACGCTTTTGCGAAAAAATATGCAGAACGGTAAATATTATTTTATAGATGAAAATGGCAATGAGGTTATTTAATTCGAAGAACATGAACATAAAAAAATTAACCATACTCATTATTGGTGTACTTTCCTTAGCTGCATGTCATAAAGACCTGGGCAATTACGACATCGAAATGCCTCTAGAGCCAAAAGTGGCCAACCTCGATTCTGTTTACACAGCAAGTGTAGGCGATAGTTTGATCATCAAACCGAAAATAGAAGGGGCTGATGCCGCCAATGTTGAACTTCAGTGGAGAATTAGTGTAATTGAGGGGAATGATGTGATATATAATGGCCCTGCATTAAGGATCATTTTCGGATTACAGGCTAAAAGATATCCAGCCCGCCTTACGGTTTACAATAAAGCAAATGGAATGAAATATTTCCATAAGTTTTACATAGAGGGGGCTACCGAATTTGCCAAAGGCACAACCGTACTAAGCGTTGAAAATGGAGTCACTCAATTTTCTTTTGTAAAACCAGATGGTAGTGTCCAGGCCCGCTTGTACCGTGCCATGCAAGGTAAAGATTTACCCTCAAACCCTACCAACTTGTTCCTGTTAAGAAATACATTTACAGGTGGTACCTTGTTGGGTTATTGGATCATTACCAAAAATGGTGGCATCAGGTTGGAGCCCAATACCATGCAGGAAGATCCAAAATATCCCAATACGCTGAAAGACAACTTTTTTACATCGCCAGATAATTTGGAAGTGGGGTCACTGATCTCGCATCCACAAGGCGTGATGATGGGCGTTGTAAACGGTAAATTTTATGGTGGCACAACCAGTACCTGGGATCAGGCTGCCACTTACGGCATGTTTGGTTTACCAGCTGATGGTGACTATGAATTGGCTCCTTCTTTTGTGATGAGTTTTACGCAATCGGCCACTTATTTTATTGGATTTGACCGGAACAGAAAACAATTCGTGCGGATTAACCTGTATGGTGCCCCTGTTTACTTTGGTACCCAATATTCAGTTACTGCCAATGTTTTTGATCCGCTAAATGTGGGGATGGATCTTGTTCATATGGAGCAACTTAACAACGCAGACTGTTTTGCTTATTGCAAAGGAACCGATGGTAAAATTTATGAGCTCAAGTTTAACGTTCAGTTTAACGGGCCATTTACCTTTACCCCACAACACAAACGCTTATTTGTGCGCCAGGAGTTGATTAATGAAAATACTAAATGGAGCGGTGCTAAAAATGGGGTAATCTACATGGCCAATGGCAGTAAAGTTTATCGTTATAACCCCGTAAATGAAGAATTGAGGGAACTGGCGACCAGTTTTACCGGAAAAACAATTTCAATGTTGAAACTTAGCGAAGATGAGGAGACCCTGATGGTCGGCACAGAAGAAGCTGTTTCTTTTTTGAACATAGCAACAGGAATGAATGGGGCATTTATTAAAAAGATTGAAGGTATACCAGGCAGCCCGGTAGATATCGCAATCAGAAAATAACTTTCTTCTCGAGGCTATTTAATAAATATAGAATTCTCATCCTGAATAATTTATTGTATAAAAATCAATATGAGTAACAGAAAAATTTAAATGAATAGTACCGTCATTTCGACTGAAGCTCACCGATTTTTCATCGGTAGCGTAACGGAGAAATCTTTAAAATTTGATTCAATAATCTGTTCCAAAGATCTCTCCCCGCCCGCACAGGCGGGCACTTCACGTTGCTCTGGTCGAGATGATGGTTGTTCCACTGGATTTCTGTCAATGTTATCTTGTCCAAGGAAATGTTTGAAATGTGTTACAAGACGTTTATATACTTCATCAAGCGCTTTAAAGCTCGGCTCAACGTGACCAATTCGATTAAATTACAATTAATGATACAGTAAATAGAAATTATAATCATAAAAAAAATACAAATGAAAAATATAAAATTAGTTTTATTAGCCCTTTTACTACCAGCTTTAACCTGGGCACAAACGCCAAATTTTAGTTTAACGGGTAAAATAGGAACGCTGGGTGCTCCGGCAAAAGCCTATATCGATTACATGGATAACGGTGTAAGTCACGAAGATTCCGTAGCACTGGTTAACGGAAGCTTCAAATTTACCGGACATATTTCCGGTAATGCCTATGCCCGTATGGCGCTTGATCATACCGGTGCTGGTAAAAACAAGGCGGTTTATACAGGGGATGTCATTTACTTTTACTTCGGGAAAGAGCAGGTTAACATTAGCTCAAAAGATTCTTTAGATAATGCTGTTTTTACGGGGTCCAAGGTATATCAGGAATATGATGCCTATAACAAAGCCATTGGCGGTACCATCATGGCGCTTACCAAAGCAGTAAACATTGATTTTAATAAAGGAACACCCGAGCAGCAGAAAGATACTGCCTACATGAAAGCGGTGGATCTGCGCTTCAGAAAAAACATCCAGAACAGAACAGACAAACAGTTTCAGTTTGCTAAAGAACATCCAACTTCCTATTTCGCCTTGGTAGCCCTGTCAGAAGCAGCAGGCAGCAAGGTGGATGTTGCCAAAGTTCAGCCGATTTTTAATGCACTAAACAAAGAATACCGGGAGACCGACATGGGTAAAGAGCTGGCACAGCGTATTGCCGCAAGTGGTATTACTGCCATCGGAAATGCAGCACCCCTTTTTACCCAGAACAATGTGGTTGGCAAGCCGGTTTCATTGGCCAGTTTAAGGGGAAAAGTCGTATTGGTTGAATTCTGGGCAAGTTGGTGCAGCCCATGCAGGGCAGAAAATCCTAACCTGGTAAAACAATATCAAACTTATAAAGATAAAGGCTTTGAGATTATTTCAGTTTCATTGGATCATGTAAAAGAGAATTGGCTAGAAGCGATAGAGAAAGACGGTTTAGACTGGATTCATGTATCTGACCTGAAAGGCTGGAACAACGAAGTGGGCCGGTTATATGGCGTTCGTGCAGTACCTGCCAGCTTTCTGGTAGATGCGCAGGGCAAAATTATCGGAAATGGTCTTCGTGGAGAACCATTAAACAAAAAGCTTGCTGAAATTTTTAATTAGTTATTGGCTAAACCGATTTGGATGATATTGATGCTAATAGCATGGCTAATGCTGGTTTCACTAAACTAAAATGTCATACTGAGCTTGATGAACCTTTCAGAGGGTGGCGCCAGTAAAGCCGCCGCCCTAAAAATCATAAAAAATAATGAATAACTACCTAAAGGCCATAATAGCAACCTTTGCGTTGCTGTTTAGCCTAGATGCTACTGCGCAGAAAAAGCAGGTGGCTAAGTTTCAGTACGTCATTAGCCAGGCGGTTAAAAAAGCGTACCCCGCCAGTGTGCGGATGTGGGGTTTCGATGTGCAGCAGAACCAAAGGACAAGTGCACAATTTAGTGGTGTGGTAGTAAGTGCAGACGGTTACATCTTGACGGCCGCACATACCATTTCACCGGGTAAAAATTACAAGGTTTTTTTTCCAGGCGGGCGCGAATGTATTGCTGTGGCGCTTGGTAAAATAGAAAATAAAGAAACCCCGGGTATTCCAGATGTTGGCCTGATGAAAATTACGGATAAGGGCAGCTATCCATTTGCAGAGATGGGATATTCGGGCAGTTTGCTTAAAAATGAACCTTGCATCAGTATTTCTTATCCCGAAAGCCTGAACCAAACCCTGCCAACTTTAAGGTTGGGTAATATTGCGGAAGTGAAAAATGAATACGGGTTTATCCGTTCAACCTGCAAAATGGAGCCTGGCGACTCTGGTGGACCTTTATTCGACTATCACGGTCGTGTAGTTGGCTTGCATAGCGCCATTGACGTTTCAGAGGAGATGAATTTTGAAATTCCTGTTGATCTTTATCGCCGCTATTGGACAGCCCTGAACAGTGAAACGCTTTACACGGTTTTTCCCGAAAAAACGGATCGTGTTGAAATTGATCCGCTGTCTATGCAATTGCAGAAAGAAAGTATAAAAAAGGCCTTGCATCCGGATTTTATTGTACCAATGTCCAAAAATAGTTGTTTCACTATTATCAGCACGATAAAAGGGCAGAAACAGCAAATCAATGCCTGTTTGTTAAATGTTAAAACAACAGGAGGTAGCGAAAAACAGTTTTTGTTAAGCAACAATACCATGGTTGGTGAAGAGGCACAATGTGATATGAACGGAACCAGAATGCCAATTGAGTTCATTGGAAAAGATCAGGAAAATGACCTGGTTTTATTTGCGCTTAAAAAAACATACCCGGTGGGATTGATTTGAATATTGCTGAAACCGGCACCGAAAAAATAGAAATGGGTAAACTGTTGTACAGTATAAATGCTGCTGACAAAGTAATGCGCAGTGTTTTAGGCAGTACCTTATTTAACTTACCAAAAATAAATAGTCAGCCTTATTTAGGCGCCATGGTGGTATATAATTCCAGTCCGGTTCAGTTCTCATTAATTAAAGCAGGCAGCCCGGCAGAAAAAGCAGGAATAAAAGTTGGCGATGAGTTGATCAGTATTAATGGAAAAGCCATCGAAAAAGCGAGTGAATTTGCGCCTGAAATACTGAAATATTGGGCAGATGATGAGGTTGCTTTTGAATGGACAAATGCATCTGGTAAGATGACCAAAACTTTTAAACTGGATAGGAGGGGACAATCGGTCTCCAATCATCCGGCAGATAAATTTGAAGGTGGGAAATCAGCTCGAAGAGATGGTTTTAATGCCATTTTTACGCATGACGCCGCCATTAAAACTGAGGATTGCGGATCGCCTGTTTTTGATTGGGAAGGTCGTTTTTACGGAATCAATATCGCTAGATTCAGCCGCACGACTACCGTTGTGATTCCAAAGAAAACCATTGTTGAATTTGTTACGAAGCATGTGAAATAGCCTATATTGAATAAATTAACTGAAAGTTCTGAGCGATAGAAATTTTATTAGGTAATATCCCTCGAGAAATCGTCATTCCCAACTTGATTGGGGATCTTAATGCAAGCGTTTTAAGATTTTTCTATTGGTCGGTGTCCCGCCGACCACTGTTTAACAGATACATTTTTTTGTTGCGCTGTAACATTAGCAATTATTGACGGTAGTTCCCTTTCTCCTCTATGTCATTAAGCTACGCTCAAGGGATGCCGCTTCGCCTGCCCGGGCAGGGGTCTAAAAACGCGGTTCCTGCCAAGAACAAACTAACGAAGTATGAAATGTTATTTTGTTTCCTGTAAAGAACTTTGTTCAATAAACCTTATTGCAGCGGCTATCCTTTTTGTTGCAGTGGTTTTTCATTATAGAGGTATCCTCACAAAAAGATAGAAGCGGAAAGAAGGACTGCCGGAACCGAACAGCACTATACCTGCTTTCCAAAAGAAAGCAGGTTCATTTTCTAGAAAAATCGTCATTTCGATTTCACCGACCAATGTCAAAGTTTCATTTATCGTTTCATTTTAAAAGATTCTTCACTACATTCAGAATGACAGATAAGGGAATGGCTTAAAATGCTTATTTTTTCAATAACGTATCAATTTCTGTATTAAATTCTTTCACAAATTCATCATAAAATTTACCAGTTGCGGGGCCGTTAAAACCGGTATGAATCTGGGCAACATTTCCCTGTTTATCGATTATTATTGTGGTTGGGAACGACAAAAAAGAATCGAGTGCGGGCAAAGATTCAGATACCACCTGTTTATCTGCTGTGCCAGCCAATACCTGATCGTATTCAATTCCAAAGCGTTCACGGAAACGGGTCATTACTTTTTTTGCATATTCGGGCTCAGTTGAACGTTCATAATGCAAGGCAATAATCTCTACACCGCGGTTTTTATTCTTTTTATACCATGGCGCCATAAAAGTAGCTTCATCAACACAATTAGGGCACCAGCTTCCGGTAATGGTTAACACCACTACCTTGTTCTTATACTTTTGGTCTTTTAAGGAAATTTTTTTGCCATTTATATCAGGAAAACTGAAATCCAGTGTTTTGTATCCCTTTTTTAAGTAAGTAAGTTGGTAAGGATCTGGCAAAGCAGCATCTTTATTTTTATTTCCGGTAAAAGGCTGACTGCCTCTTGCGCTTAAAACCTCACCTTTCAGAGTGCTGTCTGTTTGGAACGTTCCTTTATAGTAGGCAGGAGAGGAACCGATAAAACTCGAAAGTTGGAATTCATTTCCCTCTACAATACCTTCCAGGTAACGCGAATCGCCGGTAACACGAAGGAAAGTTCCAGTAAGTTTGTTTCCTGTTTGTTTAAATAAACCTACTGTTTTTTCTTCTTTGCCGTTCGGCGAGGTAAAAATCACATCATAACTTCCGGAATAGTCTGCCAAGGCAGGCTTATCTGTTTTAAAACGATAGTTTTTGCGTTCGGCATCAATTATTAATGCTTTGCCGGTTTTGTCCTGCTTTCTCAAAGTCCCTGTTAATTGATCGCCATTTATAGCAAATGCCAACTCATTATCAAACTGATCCAGTTTCACAAAGAGCGAATCGGCCGTTTGTTTTACCAAACCGCCTTCGAAACTTTCTTCCGCATTACGGAAGTACAATTTCTGTTGACCACTTTTTTCATTGATTTCAAAATTGAAAGGAATTTCTAATCCCTCTTTTACTTTAGCTACACCACGCCAGTTGCCCAATGCCACAAAAGCCGTGGTTTTTATAGGCTTGGCTACGGTGCTGTTTTGTGCGTAACTTAAAGATATTGATATGGCCAATACGGCAGCTAAAAGGGACCTTATTTTCATTGGTGTGTTAATCTACTAATTTAGTCGACAAATATACGCAGGGAATGACCAAAGAAAAAATATTTTAATAAAAATCTATAAAAACTATAGGATAAATGGAATTAATTATACCTTTGCTCCAGTTATTTTAAAATACTTATCAAGAAAGGCGGAGGGAATGGCCCTGTGAAACCTTAGCAACCATCTAATTTTAGAAATGGTGCTAATTCCATCCCGGATGAATCTGGGGTAGTTAAGTCAGTTGTTTGCATGATCCTTATCTAAAATATATGGAGCACTTCTGATTTTAAGGGGTGCTCTTTTTTTTTACCCCAATGCTGCTTTTGATAGGTAATACGTTTTATATAAAACCATTGAAATGAAAAAAACAGACGAATTAAAATCCATTGATGATGCCTATTTCCGAATGCGCATGCCCTGTTGAAGTAATGTTGTTTTAACAGGCTGTTAAGCTAACCATTCCTTTTCTTATTAAACTGAAAATACGGTTTTTAGCCGTGGTGGAATTGTTTTGCCAAATTTTATCCTTAATCTATTATTAATTACACACACATGTTCACCAATTTTAAATCAATAGCGTTTATCTTGCTGCTTTTTATTACGCAGCAGTTATTTGCTCAAAATGCAACCATTACCGGAACCGTAAAGTCGGCAGATGGAGAAACACTGCCAGGTGTTTCCATTTTAATAAAAGAAACCAAACAAACTGCCATTACCGATGGCAAAGGTGCTTTTTCTATTAGTGTACCTGAAAAAGGCACATTAGTATTTTCTTATATCGGTTTTAAAAGCCAGGAGATACAGATCAGCAAAAGCGGGCCGATCTCAGTCATCCTCCAATCGAGCGATAATGCGTTAGATGAGGTGGTAGTTACAGCTTTGGGTATTTCCAGAGAGAAAAAATCGTTGGGCTATGCTGTCCAGGAATTGAAGGGAGATCGTGTAGCCGAAGCAAAAGAATCTAACCTGGTAAATGCACTGGCCGGAAAAATTGCCGGTGTAAGGGTAACCAATAGCCAGGGGAGTATGGGTTCATCACGTGTGGTGATCAGGGGGAGAAACCTCTATAGCCGGAAATAATCAGCCTTTGTTTGTGGTTGATGGAATTCCGGTAGATAACTCCCAATTAAATTCTGCCGGCGCAAGAGACTATGCAAATGCCATTTCCGATATCAATCCGGAAGATATAGAATCAATCAGTGTTTTAAAAGGACCAAATGCAGCCGCATTATATGGTTCGCGGGCCGCGGCGGGTGTAATCTTAATTAAAACTAAAACAGGTAAATCAAAAAAAGGATTAGGCATTGATGTTAACTCCAATGCTGTGCTGGAAACCTTGCTTACCCTACCGGTTTATCAAAATGCATTCGGACAGGGGTCAGAAGGTAAATTCAGTTATGTAGATGGCGCTGGTAAAGGCCTTAATGATGGGGTAGATGAAAGCTGGGGACCAAAAATGGACGGCAGATTAATTCCACAGTTTTTTTCAAAAGGTGTGGCCGTCCCATTTGTAGCCCATCCGGATAATGTACGCGATTTTTTCCAGACGGGTTATGCTTTAAACAACGGCATATCGGTTGCAGATGCAGGCGAAAGATACGATTACCGGATTTCTTATAATAACCTGAAACAGGTTGGGATTGTGCCTAACTCCGGACAGGGCAAAAACTCATTTGTATTCAATACTTCATTAAAAATAACACCAAAACTAACTTTAACAGCCAATGCAAATTACAGCAAACTGAGTTCGGATAATTTGCCTGGTACAGGTGGTTCAAGATCAACCAGTACCATGTTGCAGTTTACCTGGTTTGGCCGTCAGGTGGATATCAACCAACTGAAAAACTATCTGGATGAAAATGGAAAAACGTTTAACTGGAACAATAGCTACTACAGCAATCCATATTGGGTAGCTTATGAAAATACCGTTTCGCAAAACCGTAACCGGATTATTGGAAGTTTGGCCCTTAATTATAAAATTATTGATGGATTAGATTTCAACTTCAGGTCAGGTACAGATTATTACAACGACAGGCGTAAAGTTAGAATTGCTTACGGCACCAACGGAACACCATTTGGTTCTTATACCGAAAGTGCGTTTACTGTAAATGAAAATAATACCGATGCAACCTTAAACTTTAACAAACAATTAAACGATGATTTCAGCTTCGAATTATTGGGTGGTGGTAATATCCGCAGGCAATACATTGAACAAAATGACCAAAGCGCACCTAAACTGGCTATTGCAGGACTTTATACGCTAAAAAACTCCCGCGATCCGCTCATCTCGTCAAATAATTTATCGAGGTTGAAATCTTACAGTGTTTATGCTTCCGGACAAATCGGTTTCAGAAATTACCTTTTCGCCAACATCACCGCTCGGAACGATTGGTCGTCTACTCTTCCAGCGCAGAACAGGTCTTACTTTTACCCCTCATTTAACGGAAGTTTTGTAGCAACCGAAGCATTTGATATTAAAAGTGAGGCACTTAACTATTTGAAGATACGTGGAGGCTGGTCTAAAGTTGGTAAAGATGCTGATCCTTATCGCTTGATCAACACTTACGCATTTGGCGCGCCATTTACAGGCAATCCACAGCTCACCACTGGTTCTATTGATTTAAAACCTGATCTTAAGCCAGAAACCACCACCTCTACCGAACTTGGAGTTGAGGCTGTATTTTTTAATAAAAGATTAAGATTTGATTTAAGTGCTTACAATACGAATAGTTATAATCAAATTTTAGCTGCAGATGTAAGTCAAAGTACGGGCTTCAGTTCGAAATTATTAAATGCCGGAAAAATCAACAACAAAGGAATAGAGGCGCAGTTGGGGATTACACCAATTAAAAAAGCTTTTACCTGGGATGTTGATATTAATTTCGCTGCAAACAGGAGCAGGGTAATTGAGCTGGATGCTGAAAAATTCTTAACCAATTATGTTGTGGCTTCAAACTCAGCCCAGGTAATCGCAACGGTAGGTCAACCTTACGGATCATTGTTCGGAACAGCTTTCCTAAGGGATGCCAATGGAAACATCATTGTTAACGCAACGGGCGCGCCGGCTACAAACCCAACCAAACAGGTATTAGGAAAATATACACCAGATTGGATTGGCGGAGTTTACAATACTTTTAGCTATAAAGGCATTAGTTTAGGTGTATTGGTTGATGCCAGTTTTGGCGGTTCTATTTATAACGGAACTTATGCTACCGGAACTTATACCGGCGTTTTAGCTTCTACACTTCCGGGAAGGGCAGCTGAATACGGAGGTATTTCTTATTATTATCCCGGTAACGATAAAGCCAATGGAACAGTTCGGGTAAATGGAGCAGCTCCGGCAGGTGTTACCGTGTATGATGATGGAATTATTTTTGATGGCGTAACGGCTGATGGCAAACGCAACGAGAAGATATTACCTGCGCAGCAGTATTACAAAACGTTTAGAAATATAGATGAAGCTAATATATTCGATGCTTCTTATGTGAAACTCCGTGAGGTGAAATTAAGCTATAATTTACCTGCAAAATGGCTCCGTCCGCTAAGTTTACAAGGCGTTTCAGTATCACTTGTGGGCCGTAACCTTTGGATTATACACCGCAATACGGTTGATATCGATCCCGAAGTGGCTTTTAATACGGGTAACGGCCAGGGTTTAGAAAGTCTTTCAAACCCGAGTACCCGCAGTTATGGCATCAACCTCAATGTTAAATTTTAAATATCATCATCATGAAAAATAAGAAACTATATATACTGGCCATTTTGGCAATTGCATTTTCATCATGTAACAAAGAATTGGATGAGGTGAATATTAATCCAAATGCTCCAGAGATTCCGGTACCCGATTATTTACTTACCGGAACAATCAAAGCTACGGTAGATGCTTATTGGGGAGTAAGCAATAACATGAACTCAAGCCTGCTTTTTGCGCAGCATTGGGCTAAAGTACAATATACCGAAGAAGACCGTTTTATTTATTCAAACAGTAGTTTTACTTCATTATGGTCTACAGGTTATGCGCAAAGTATCCCCGGTTATAATAAAATTATCGAACTGGGCGATGCACAGGGTAATTCTGTTTATAAAGGAGTTGCACTGGTATTAAGATCGTGGACATTTTTATTGCTTACTGACTCGTATGGTGATATTCCGTATACGCAGGCAGGAAAAATTAAACAATTCATTACACCGGTTTACGATAAACAAAAAGATGTTTATTACGGTGTTTTGGAAGATTTGAAATCAGCGCTGACGGCGTTAAATTTAAAATCCGGAAATGGTATTGCCGGCGATATCATTTACAAGGGAAGTACCGAAAACTGGAAAAAATTTGCCAATTCTTTACGCCTTCGTATCGCTTTGCGTATTGCAGATAAAGATCCTGCCAAAGCGAAGCAGGTAATAGACGAAATAAAAGCTGAAGGTGGCCTATACATTTCTGACAATTCGGAAAATGCCAAACTTGATTATGATGTTTCACCTCAGCAAAATCCAGTAGCAGCTTCATTTGAAACCAGAAACGATTACCGGATCAGTAAAACCATTATAGATAGACTTACGGCATTAAGTGACGCGAGGTTGCCTATTTATGCCAGTAAAACGGAAAATGCGCCAAACGGTTATGTAGGGATTCCGAACGGCTCTACCAACTCCGAAGCAAGTGCTATTGGTTTGGCCAACTCTTCAAAACCGGGTGCTTATTTTCTTGATCCAAAAGCACCGGCCGTGATCTTAAGCTATGCTGAAGTGCTTTTTGATAGGGCAGAAGCGGCGGCCCGTGGTTTTACTACAGAAAATGCGCAGGATCTATATAAACAGGCCATCACGGCGTCTTATGCACAGTATGGTTTGACTAATCTTAACAGTAATATTGAGACATATTTAAATAGCGCTGCGGTACAGTATGATGCTGCAAATTATAAAAAATCAATCGGTGAGCAGAAATGGATTGCTTTATTTGGTCAGGGCTTGGAAGCCTGGGCAGAACAGCGCAGATTGGATTATCCACAATTAACCGCTTCGGTAAATACCGTATTGAACGGCAAAATTCCTGTGCGTTTTATCTATCCGGGAACTGAACAGTCCTTAAACGGACAGAATTATAAAAATGCAGTAAGCAGTCAGGGGGCCGATTTATTAACCACCAAACTTTGGTTTGATGCTTTTTAGTTTAATCTTAAAAAAAAGAAAATTGTTCTTAAACGCCACACGCTTTAAGATTCCCACCTGCGCTGAAAAGACGATCAGTCTGAATGTGATTTCGGGTGATACCACCTGACCTTATAAAAAAACGTCCCGGTTTTAGACCGGGACGTTTCTGTTTAATCAGAGAAATAAATATTTAGCCTCTTCGGGTTCCTTTTTTTCTCCAGGCATTCATCTTGCCAAATCTTCAGCGGCGTTGCTCACTCTGCTTTTCAGGTCTTCTGTATATCCTTTTGCTTTGTCGGCCCATTGTGGTGCACGATCTAATAATTCGTCAACGATCGATTGTCCGGTAATTGGATCTTTCTTCGTGATATATTTTACGCCTGCATATACTGCCGCGCCAATAATGGCTGTTCTTAAAATTCCCATATTCTTTTCTGTTTTTTAAAATTAACATTTTGAGGTGGTTAAAAGTTTTAGACAATGCTAAATAACTGTAGTTACAAATAATGTGCTACCTGGCCATCTGTTAGCCTGGTGATTTAGTGTAGATCGATATTTTAATCGGTGAGATCCTCCAACTCCGCTACCAATGACAGATTTAAATGATCACCGCCATTTCAACTGAAGCGCAGCGAAATGCCTACCTGTGCGGACAGGCCTACCTGTGCGGGCTGGGAGCAGTCTTTTAACAGAGTTCAAAGATTTATCCACTGCTTTCGAAATGACGCCTTTTGTACATTCATGGATTTTCCGTACTTATCCGTGTTTCCGTTGCAAATATGCATTTGCATGTTTGTGCCATCAGGTATTAAACAACGATTGATAAATTCAATAGTATAGTGCCATCATTCATAAATTTTTGCCAATTATCTCTATTAAATTTATATATTTCGGACAATTAACCGCTAATAAATCGATTAAACCAAATATTATTGCATGCATAAGGAAAGATTGTTCAATGGAATTAAAGATCTTGAATTATTCAAACTTTATGTGTTTATCCTCGTAGGTTTCTTAGTTTTTTTGTCCATACCCGCTTCCGCAATTACGATCAATTACGGTAAAAGTGGTAAAATAGATTATAACCTGAAAACCGGGATATTTAATGTGTCAAACGGGGCGAAAAATCTGCTGCTTAATGGCTTTTCTCAGTCCAAATACAAGGAAAAGCAGTTCAGTTCAAAGGATTATAAAAACATAAGCTATAGTAAAAAGGCTGTTAAAGATAGATTTGGTATAGGTTTTAAACACGTTTTTTTGTTAAAACAAGCTGGCTTACCAACCATGCAACAAGTGTTCTATACTTACAATGGTAAAAATTATTTCATGATCAGTATGATACTAAGTGGTGCTGATTTAGCGGTTAACCGTATTATCCCTTTAAACGGCAATCTGATCGATCAGGAATATACTGACGTGCCTATCAGTCTATTTGTACCTTTTGATAACGATACTTTCATTTCTTACAATACGATTCCTTTAACAGCTAATACGACCAATTCAAGTGCCGAGGTTACATCCTTATACCATAATCAGTCGCGGAAAGGGTTTGTAATCGGCTCTATTGAACATGGCAATTGGAAAACGGGTGTCATCACCTCAATGGATAGTATCAAAAAGATCAGTATACAGGCTATCTGTGGTTTTACAAGTGAAAATATTACCCGGGATAAAATTGCACATGGTTATTTAAAGGGCAGTACAGTGAGTTCCGCAAAATTATTTTTCGGAGCTTATGATGATTGGCGTTCAGGAATGGAAAATTACGCCAAACTAAATAGGATCTCGGAACCACCCAGTGTTTTTAAGTGGAATAAGGCCACGCCGGTAGGCTGGAACAGTTGGGGTGCGATGCAGGAGAAAATTACACTCCAAAAAGCCAATCAGGTAATCGATTTTTTTGCCGATAGTTTAAAAAGTTTCAGGAGCGGGGGCGTAGCGTATATCGACCTCGATTCGTATTGGGATAAATTGTTAAATGGTGGTTTAACGGGTGATTATGGTAAGTTGAAAGCCTTTGCCGATCACGCCAAAACAAAAGGATTGAAACCAGGTATCTACTGGGCACCTTTTGTTGACTGGGGGTTTGCTGGTGGCAGCAACAGGAAAGCTGAAGGATCAGATTACACTTTTGGCGAGATGTGGACAAAAGTGGGTACTGGTTATCATGATATAGATGGCACGAGGGCATTAGATCCAACACATCCGGGTACACGGCAGCGTATTGCATTGGTAATCAAAAAATTTAAAGAATGCGGTTTCGAAATGATTAAGATTGATTTTTTAGGTCATGCAGCCATCGAGTCTGATCATTTTTACGACCCCAAAATCACTACCGGTATGCAGGCCTATAAAAACGGAATGGAGTTTTTATTAAAACAGCTTGATGGCAAAATGATGGTTTATGCGGCCATTTCGCCAAATCTGGCTTCTGGGCCATATGTACATGTACGTCGCATTGCCTGTGATGCCTTTAAATCCATAAAAGACACAGAATATACTTTAAACGGTGTAAGTAATGGCTGGTGGCAAACTTACCGATATGACCATATCGATGCCGATCATGTAGTTTTTTCTGATCAGTCAGATGGTGAAAATAACGCAAGGTTTTTATCTGCCATAGTTACGGGAACTTGCATTACAGGTGATGATTTTTCCATTCAGGGCAAATGGATAGGTACCGCAAAACGGTTATTGAACAACATCGAAATGTTGAAGGTTTTGGAAGACGGAAAAGCATTTGTTCCGGTAGAAGGGAATAGGGGCAAATCGGCATCACCGTTATTTGTTAAACAGGTTGGAAATATAAAATACCTGGCCATATTTAATTACAGCGCTGAGATAAAAGCTTTTACTATTGACTTTTCGAGAATTGGTTTAAAAGTAAATGAGACTTATAACACTGAAAACCTGATTAACCGAAAAACAGCTGATTTTAAAAATAATCAAGTACTCTATTTAGCAGAAAAGGATGCTGCAATTTTTAAAATTACGCTCAAACCCTAACCATTAATCAACCCGCTATCTATAAAAATATCAACGATACCATTAAAACGCAAATGAAAAAATCAGATCAATTTACAGGTTGTATCAGGTATGGAGTACTAGCTATTTCACTGTCAGTTTTCGGCTTTACCAGGCTTAATGCCCAAACCATAATACCCATCGAAACTGCCCACAATGCGCTGGTTTTGCAAGCCGATGCTAAAAAAGATGTAAATACTATATTTTTTGGAAAAAAACTTGCTGATATACAGGAGTATAAGCAGGTAAGCGGTCAGTACAAACAAACAGAAGACTATACCGGACAGCTAAATTCGGCTTACACACCTTCGGGCGCAAGAAATCTGGTTGAACCGGCCATTAGCGTTACCCATGCCGATGGCAATAATTCGCTTGATCTGAAATACGCTGATCATACTGTTATCAAAGTAGATGATAATGTAAGCCTGTTGAAAGTCAGGTTAAAAGATCCGGTTTATAATTTCGAAGTAACATTATTTTATAAATCATTTTATAAACAGGATGTAATCGAACAATGGACCGAAATTAAGCATCACGAAAGAGGAACGGTGATATTGAATAAATATGCTTCGGCAAACCTTTATTTAAAATCACCACATTTCTGGCTTAATCAGTATCACGGCGATTGGGCGAAGGAAATGCAGCCTGAGCAGAGTGAAATTACCCATGGCATTAAAACTTTGGATAGCAAACTGGGTACAAGGGCCAACCTTTTTCAACCTTCGGTTTTCATGATTTCGATGGATAAACCTGCAGAAGAAAATGCAGGTCAGGTTTTATACGGTGCTTTGGAGTGGAGCGGTAATTTTAAGATCGACCTGGAACTCGACTATCAGAATAACCTGCGCATTATTGCAGGGATGAATAATTATGCTTCACCTTATAGTTTAAAACCAGGTGAAGTTTTTAACACGCCGGCATTTTTATATACATTTTCCGACCAGGGGAAAGGAGATGCGAGCAGAAAATTGCAGAGCTGGGCGCGCAACTATAAAATATTAGATGGTAAAGGGAGTCGTTTAACACTTTTGAATAATTGGGAAGCCACTTATTTCGATTTTAACGAGCAGAAACTGGCCGAATTGTTAAAAGATACCAAAAAACTAGGTGTAGATTTCTTTTTGCTGGATGATGGGTGGTTTGGCAATAAATATCCACGCGACAGCGATAATGCAGCACTTGGCGACTGGCAGGAAAATAAAAAGAAACTCCCTAACGGGATCACCTCGTTGGTGAAAGAAGCCGATAAGGTTGGAACTAGGTTTGGGATCTGGATTGAGCCAGAAATGGTGAGCCCAAAAAGTGAACTATATGAAAAACATCCCGATTGGGTAGTGAAACAGCCAAACCGTCCCGAATATTATTTCAGGAACCAGCTGGAACTTGATCTTTCGAATCCAGAGGTACAGGATTTTGTTTTCGGGGTAGTTGATGGGTTGTTTACCAAAAATCCAAAACTGGCCTATATTAAATGGGATTGTAATGCGGTAATTTATAACGCTTACTCGGCTCACCAGAAGAATCAATCACATTTTTATATCAATTATGTTAAGGGTTTGTACAATGTATTGCAGCGCATCCGTGCCAAATATCCAACTGTACCGATGATGTTATGTTCTGGCGGTGGTGGTAGGGTAGATTATGCTGCACTCCAGTATTTTACAGAGTTTTGGCCCAGCGACAATACCGACCCACTGGAACGTATATTTATGCAATGGGAATATTCTTATTTTTATCCAGCCATCAGCACTTCCAACCACGTAACCGATTGGGGCAAACAACCGATTAAATTCCGTACCGATGTAGCCATGATGGGAAAACTGGGCTTTGATATTGTGGTAAACAAACTGCCCGAAAAAGAACTTCAGTTTTGTCAGGAGGCAATTAAAAACTATAATGAGGTAAAAGGAATTATCTGGCAGGGCGAACAATATCGTTTGGCCGATCCGCGCAAGGGGAGCGTGGCCTCGATATTGTATGTGAATGAACAAAAAACGGAAGGTGTAATTTTTAATTACCTCGTCAATTACCGTTATGGGGAAGGCAGTAAGTATCCGGTTAAGTTAAATGGTTTAGATGCAGCAAAAAAATACCAGATCAGGGAGATCAACTTGTACCCTGATACCAAATCGCCAATTGATGACAGCAAAACCTATACAGGAGATTTTTTAATGAATATTGGATTCAACCCAATTTTAAGTACCGAAAGAATGAGTGTAGTGCTGAAGTTTGAGGAAGTTAAGTAATTAAATATGTTGCAGTGGTTCGTGTCGCTGCCACTGTGGTTCTTGTCGCCACCAATCACTTATAATAATGTGCGTCATTAAACCACCGAGTTGATTGAGAAGAATCACCGAGCTAACCAGGCTGGGATGTCGTTTAGATACAAATCCTTAAATGAAATCAATATTTTGTAGCCATGGCGTGTCGCTGTGGTTCGTGGCGACACGAACCACTTATATATAATAATGTATGTCATTAAACCACCGAGTTGATTGAGAAGAATCACTGGGCTAACCGAGCTGGGATGTTATTTAGATATAAATCCTTAAATGCAGTCAACATTTTGTTGCCGTGTTTCGTGCCACTGCAAAAAAAAAACTCCAAATGGTTTGATCTTCAGGTCGGTGTACTTAATATTGATTTAAATCTGCATCATAACTTTAACAATTTAATAATGCTGGCTAATTATCTTGCTAATAACGTCTGTGCATATTTGTTTGGAGCAGCGAACCAAATAATAATACGAGTTAAGCACGATGATATGAGACTGATTTCTTGCGTAGCGCTATTGATGGTTATACCAGCAATTGGGCTTTTAACCAATTCAAATAAATTTATCCATAAAAAAATGCCAGCTACACCAGTGCATAGGCAGCTTACAAATGATTCAATAAAATTAAATTGGTTTGATCGCGATGATGAAGTGGCTAAGTTTAATGGAATGCCTTTTGTATTTTCAACAGACCATCGCTTAAGCCTTTTTAAGCCTGCACATCCTGATCCTGGCCAAAGTTTTAGCATTAGCAGATAGTCGGTCTACTTTAGAACTCTAGAATAAAGACTTTAGACCCAGGACTATGAACTCCCAATTACTTATTCTCCCACCAGGTTAGTGGAAATGTAATTTCATCAACAGAGCTTGCGATCATATCAGGTTTAAAGGCATAATGCCCCAAAGTATCTTTGCTTGAAATTCCCGAGAGTACCAAAATGGTTTTATAGCCCATCTGTACGCCACCCTGTATATCTGTTTCCATCGTGTCGCCAATAACAGTGGTTTCACTGGTTTCCAAGCCTAAAAATTTCCGGGCCGAGCGCATCATTACCGGACTTGGTTTACCTGTAACAAAAGCTTTTCTGCCGGTTGCTTCTTCAATCATGGCTGTGGTGGCTGCAATCCCAAGGTTATTCCATCCCGGTTTCTTTGGTGATGGATCTCGGTTAGTAGTAATGAATTTAGCGCCTGCCAAAATCATATCCACTGCACGCTGAACCATTTCAAGTGTAAAATTCCTGCCTTCGCCCAATACCACAAATTCCGGATCGGTATTGACCAAAGTAATACCATGATTGTGTAAACTGCTTAATAAACCACCTTCTCCCAATACATAGGCGGTACCGTTGGGATTTTGATCGGAAAGAAATTTTCCAGTAGCCATTGCACTGGTGTATACATGGCTTTCTTCAACCTTTATTCCCAATCCTTTTAATTTACGTACCACCTCCAATGGGGTTCTTTGACTATTGTTTGTCATAAACGCAAACGGGATGTCTTCGTCAATCAGTTTTTTAATGAATTTGTCTGCTCCGGTAATGAGTGCCTCTCCACTGTAAATTACACCGTCCATATCGATTAATAATCCTTGTTTCATGCGATAAAAGTTAATCTGTTTATCTGCAAACTTAGTATTTTCTTGTTCAATTAATGTTAAGACGAGGTTTTACATCCACAATTCGCAGTTATGCTTTATTGATAGAATCAATCAGCAATGTCATCATTTCCAACTTGATTGGAAATCTTAAAGCGCTTTATTAAGATTATCCATGAGTATTTTTATTTCGGGTGATGATGACCACTATGTGGTTCCATCCGATAGCGATTAGATCGGATTAAGAATAATCGTCTCTCATAGTCTACTTGCGGGAAAGCTTTGAGTTAGCTATTTTTTTGATTTATTAAAAAAATAATGTTCGATTGTAGCGTATGCTAAATTTCTAACGTATTCATATAAAATTAAATCATGAGAAATGCTTTTATAGTTACCGCGATCTTTTTGATTGGGTTAGCCACTGTAGTTGCTTGCAAAAAGAAAACTGATAATCCCATGGATTTTTCCATTAATGCGCAAGATCTGACTCCTTGTACAGAAGGAAACTGCAGGTTTGAATATGTTAATTATTCAGCAATGCCAGATGAGCAGGGCACAATTAAAACTGGGCAATACCGGATTTTTTCAGTTACGAAGCATAATAGCTTAAGTACAACACGCATCTACATGCAGGCACCAATGCAGGATGAGGATAAGTTTCTGATCACGGATGCTGATATAAAGGCCGGAAAGGTGAAATATCTGTTTTCTTGTCCTTCATGCGACTATATCAAGGTAACGCCTATTGCAGGTACGGTTAAGGGGATCAAGGTAGCAAATGCCAATAGTTCGGCAGAAAATTGGCTATTGGACGCGCATATTGTTTTAGCAGCCGAAAAGTCTAAAATACCTGTAGATACCATTCATATTAAGCAATATTTTAGCCTGGCAGTAAAATAGTAAGGAAAGCTTATAACTAATTAAAGATACATGGGCACCATTTTTCGCCAATAATGCGGCCTGTGTGCATTGCTTTCCCAGGTATGAAACTGGTTGGGAATCCCTTTTTCCCATAGCAAATTGCTTAAGTGTTGGTTTTCGCTCAAAAAAGGGTCAGTTTCACCTACTGCAAGAATAATTTCCATATTTCTAACAGCCGATAATAATTCATCATCGTTTAAGTTAGCCATGTATTGAGCAGGCATATTAAAATAAACTTCGTCGTTATGAAATCCGTTCAAGAGATCTCTAAAATCGGCGATGTTATTGGTCAGGTCGTATCGGCCGCTAATGCCAACTGCTTTTTTGAACAACCACGGATATTTCATGGCCAGGTTTATCGCATGGTAAGCACCCATGCTACAGCCTGCAGTCTCAATATAATTGCCATGATTTTTTTGGTAAATAAGTGCTAATACTTCTTCTAGAAGGTATTTTTCGTATTGTAAATGCCTTTCTATCCGTACTGATGGAAACACTTCATCGTTATAAAAGCTTTCTCCATCTATACTATCCACACAGAAAATCTGAATTTCACCGTTTCCAATCTGTTCACTCAATGAAGCAATAATTCCCCAGTTTTCGTAATCGTAAAACCTGGCCATACGAGTAGGGAAGAAAATAACCGCCCTGCCTGCATGGCCGAAAACAAGAAGCTCCATATCTCGCTGAAGATTTTGGCTGAACCATTTGTGATATTCCCTTTTCATTGCGTTAATTCCTTTGCGGAAAATTAATGCATCTATGTTATCGGAATATTAATTAAGCGTGATAATTAACCTATTTTTTCTTTAACTGTACTGGCCCATAATCGATAACCTTCTTCGCTAAGGTGAAGCCCGTCATGATCGTAAAGTGCCGGGTTTGGCTGTCCATCTTTGTTCAGCATTTTCTTATAAACGTCAATAAATTTCCAATTGCTATTGAGTTTAATAATTTCGCTTTCAATAAGGTTATTGGTATACCTAAACTGATCGGCCATTTGCCAGCGGGTTATACTGGGTTTTAAAGAGATAAAATAGCAGGGCAACAGGCCGAACCGTTGGTTAACTTTAAACATTAGCTGCTGGAAAAAAATAAATATTTCCTCCGGATTTCGTCCATCGCCAAGATCGTTATCACCTGCATATACCACAAGAGCCTTTGGCCTGTAATCTGTCATTATCCGTTCAAAAAACCATACGCATGCCGCTAAGGTAGAGCCTCCAAAGCCTAAGTTCGTTACTTTCATGTAATCGAAATCATCTTCAAGGCTGTTCCATAGCCGAATAGATGAGCTACCATAAAAAATAACGCCAGGATGTTCCCGGTCTAAGCGATGTGCTCTTTCCAATAGTTTGACTTCTTCTTCGTACCAGTACATATCGATAAAGATATAAAGATCTGCTACTTGATGATATGTACTGTATGTTAAGTTTACGTTACCGGGAGTCGGGTAATGGGCTAGTTATTTATTCATTCAAAAAAACAAACCTGAATGCACTACATTTCATAAGACAAAAAGAACAGAATCAAATTTATGCTTATTCTCTATCTAACCAAATATAATAAAAACTGGCTCTGTAAGCTGAACTGTTAATTGAAAACTACCAACCGCCAAATGGATCGTAAAATTTGAACGCACAGTCCATCTGTCCCAACTGTTTAGGGCGGGCTTCAAAGTCTAACTAATCACGACTTACTTACTGTAATTCCTCTTATCAGCAGCGTAAACATGGAACCAGATATATAGGATCCATATCAAAACAATTGTGCTATACACCAATTCAGGTTCAAAAGAATCCTTTGTTATTAACAACGCAACAGAGGAGATCAGAGTGGTCAGGAAGAAATAAAGAATATTTTTCATAACGAACTGATTTTATGAATGTTGAATTAAGTAAATATAATAAAATTTTGTCAAAAATCAATAGTTTTTGAAATAATTTACCTGATTGTGATGCTTATCATGCAAAATACGCTTTCTAATGAGATATTCAGCTTTCTATGTGGAGTAATATTGAAATTTTAGCCACTCTATGATTTTGTAATCATAGAAAAGATCAATTTCATTTTCAATATGATTAAAACTGCCTACATTTTAACCAGATCAATAGCTGAATATCACGAAACAGCACAAAATTGTGGCAATAAGGAATTTATATTTTGTGTAAGTTTACCACGCACAAACTAACCAGAATTAATAACACACAAATGATTAAATTTTCTCTAAGCTTAATTTCTTTTACATTAGTTTTTTTTGGATTAAGAAACTTTTTTAGCGAACCACAGCTACAGCACATATCGCCCCCTGAATTAACTATTTCAAATTTCGCCGGACCCGATGTTACACCAAGCCCGGCCTGTTTAGCTGTAGCACCAACAGGCGAAGTGTATGTAGGTGTTGATATGATCGGGTCTTTAGGGAAAGATCTCGGTAAAGGCCATATCCTTAAATTGATTGATAAGGATAATGATGGCAAAATGGATGAACACGTAGATTTTGCGGAAGTAGATAATCCGCGTGGCATTATTGTTCAAGGCAGCCAGGTTTATGTATTGCATACTACTTTTTCGAAAGAAACAAAACAGGCTACAGGCATGAACTTGGTTGTTTTCGAAGATAAAGATGGCGATGGAAAGGCCGATGGCCCCGAAAAGCCGCTTATTGAGCATATCAGCAATGCCAAGTATATCCGCGAACGCGGTACCGATCATGCCACCAATGGGATCAGGATGGGCATCGACGGATGGATTTATATCTCTGTGGGGGACTTTGGATTCCATGATGCGGTAGACCGCTCAGGTAAAAAGCTAACCATGCTGGGCGGAGGAATTTTGCGCGTTCGCCCGGATGGAACAGAAATGGAAGTCTATACACACGGAACCCGTAATGTTTACGATGTGGCTATTGATCCTTACATGAACGTTTTTACCAGGGAAAATACCAATGATGGCGGAGGTTGGAATGTACGATTCTCCCATCATATACAATCTGGCGAATACGGTTATCCGGTTTTATTCCAGAATTTTACCGAAGAAATTATTCCGGCACTTGCTGATTTAGGTGGTGGATCAGGAACTGGAGCATTGTTTATGGATGAACCCAACTGGCCAGCACAATATAACCGTGTACCCATGATGGCCGATTGGGGCAGAAGCATGCTCTATATCCACAGAGTTAATGCTGATGGACCAACCTTTACGCAGAAAGACGAAGAATTTATTAAACTACCTCAAATTACAGATCTTGACGTGGATGGATCAGGAAGGTTATACCTTTCAGCCTGGGATGGCGCAGGTTATTCCGGCAGCCCAAATAAAGGCTACGTTGTTCGGGCAGTGCCTAATAACTGGACCTATAAAGCTTTTCCAGATGTTAAAAAAGCTTCCATTAAAAAACTAACCGAGCTCCTCAAATCAAATAGTGCGGTAGGTAGGTTAGCAGCTTCGCAGGAATTGATTTCGCGGAACAATAAACAGGCTATTTCAACAGCTTTAAAAGTAGCCTCCGATCAGGGTTTAGCACTTGATGTGCGTATAGCAGGTATGTACACTTATGCACAATTAACGAAAGAAAATGGCATTGCAACGTTGATTGAATTTACAAAAGATAAAGCAATAAAGGAGTTTGCCTTGAAGGCACTCGCTGACCGTAAAACTTATATAAATAGAGTACCGGTTGAACCATTTTTAGAGGGCTTAAAGGATGCTGATCTTCGCGTTCAGGCAGCTTCGATCATTGGCTTAAACCGTTTAGGAAGACCAGAAGTTGCTAATGTGCTTTTACAAACCAAAGTACCAGCTTCATTTACAGCCCCTGCAAAAGGTATTGAAGGACCTCATGCAACACCAAACTCGGCCATTATCTTACCTCATTTAGCGGTTAGGGCCTTAGTTGATCTTCAGGCTGAAGATGCTTTGCTTGGCGCAGTTAAAACGGAAAATTCTACGCTTGCACTTTGGGCTTTACGTTATATACATACCGAAAAAGCGGTTAACGGATTGATTGAAAATTATAAGCAAGCAACAGATGAAAAGTTAAAACAGCAGATATTGTTTACCTTGGGCCGTTTGTATAAAAAGGAAATTGCTTATGATGCAAGCTGGTGGTGGGGCACTCGTCCTGATTCTCATGGTCCTTATTTTAAAGCTGTTTCGTGGGAAGGTTCTCCTATCATCGAGAAATTTCTGAAAGAAGAAGCCACTAAAGCTGGTGCGAAAGGTAAACAATTTTATGTTGACTTAAATGAGCGGCAAAGGATGGATATCCCTGAATTTAACGTGGAAGAAAAAGTCGCAGCAGTTGAAGAACCAAAAATTGATCTGAATAAGATCAAAAATAAAAAAGGCCAGGTGGGTAAATCATCTATTGAAGATGTATTGTTGGCCATCAATAAATTACAGGGCGATCCGCTAAAAGGAAAAAATATTTTCAATAGTCAGGGTTGTATAGCCTGTCATAGTTTAAGCAAAAGCGAAAAAATGAAAGGTCCGTTTATGGGACAGATTGGTTCGATTATGAACCGTGAGCAGATTGCAGAATCGATATTAAAACCCAATGCTTCAATTTCTCAGGGATTTGCTTCGGTAATGATCACCGCTAAAGGTGACCGTACCTATATGGGTTTTATTACGGAAGAAACTGCAGCTAAAGTGGTACTTCGTAATATTGCAGGAGAAGTTTTTACCATTAAAACCGGCGATATTCTTTCGAGAAAAGAAATGGAAACTTCGATGATGCCGGAGGGTTTGGCCAATTCATTATCTTATGAAGAGTTGGCTTCTTTAGTTTCTTTCTTATCAGAACAGAAGCAATAATCATCTCAAAGTATTTTCATTTAGGCCATAGCGGAGGTTTCTATTCTATAGAAATCTTCGCTATGTGTCTTTAGGGAAGATTCAGTCCAATAGTAAAGGTTCTTATTTCAACAGTACGTTTTTTTTATTCGTCACCCTGAACTTGTTTCAGGGTCTTTACCTGGATTAATCTCAAGTTAAATTGTTAGCATAAATAACAACAAGATCGAACGAACTTTCCCAAAGCATTAACCGATAAATACTCGGGACTCCAGACTAAAAACTGCCAACTAATTTGTTATTTCCCCGCCATTTTTGTCCATAAAATCCGGCTTGTAGTTTCAGTTTAAAAAAACAAAACTTACATTTAGCCATTAAATCTATATATTTAGTCGATGAGCAGATCGGCCAGCAGTTATGGAAGACCATTTTTTTGAACAAATTCTCAAGAATCCTCTTGAACAACAAAACATTCCGCCCAATGAAGTCATATCCCTTTGGGCAGAAAAGCTTATTCAGGTACTTTTTTCAGAAAATTCTGCAAAAGTGTTTTCGAACATTACAGAACTAAAGAAATATGTTACAGCTTTGGAACTTGAGCTTTATGATATCATATCAGCAAGTTGCCAGCTAAAAAATAGTGCATGCCAAAATGCAGCAAATCAGTTTTTCGAAAGCTTACCAAAACTCTATCGCATCTTAAACACCGATATAGAGGCTATTTATCAGGGTGATCCTGCAGCACAGAGCAGGTTTGAGATAATTAGGACCTATCCGGGTTTTTATGCCATTTGTTTTTACAGAATTGCTCATACGCTTTACAATTTTGGTATTCCGCTCGTTCCCAGGATACTGACTGAATATGCGCATTCTAAAACGGGAATCGATATTCATCCGGCAGCCAGTATAGGCGAATATTTTTATATTGACCATGGAACAGGGATTGTTATTGGAGAAACCAGCATCATAGGTCGTTATGTTAAACTTTATCAAGGCGTAACACTTGGTGCATTAAGTGTTAAAAAAACGTTGGCGGGCAGTAAACGTCATCCTACAGTGGAAGATCGGGTGGTGATCTATTCCGGTGCAACCATTTTAGGCGGCGAAACCATCATTGGGCATGATAGTATTATTGGAGGGAACGTATGGCTTACTGAAAGTATCCCTGCATTTTCTACTGCTTACCATTCGCCTATCATTACCATAAGAAATCATAAAGAAACCCATTAATTATATTAAATATGGCAGGAATAATCGATCTGATCGGAAACACGCCAATGGCCGAACTCCAAAAGCTGAATGTAAACCCCGCCGTTCGAGTATTTGCTAAATTAGAAGGCAACAATCCAGGTGGCAGTGTTAAAGACCGGGCTTCGCTTAATATGATCAGAAGTGCAATTGAACGTGGCGAGGTTACTCCAGACACTAAATTGGTGGAGGCTACAAGTGGTAATACCGGAATTGCGTTAGCCATGATTGCAAGTTTGTATCATTTAGATATTGAATTGGTGATGCCGGCCAATTCTACGAGAGAACGGAAAGTGACTATGGAAGCCTTTGGCGCAAAAGTTACCTTGTTGGAAAGTATAGAAGCTTGTAGGGATTATGCTGAAGAGAAAGGTATTTCAAAAGGATATTATCTGTTAAATCAATTTGCCAATCAGGATAATTACCTGGCCCACTATAAAACAACCGGACCAGAAATATGGAAAGATACTGATGGGCAGATTACACATTTTGTTAGTTCTATGGGAACAACTGGGACGATTATGGGCTGTTCGAGATTTTTTAAGGAAAAAAATGCTGATATTCAGATTGTAGGCTGTCAACCTACAGAAGGTTCATCCATTCCAGGAATCAGGCGTTGGCCTGAAGAATATCTGCCTAAAATTTTTGATCCCAAAAGGGTAGATCGTGTGGTGGATATTGCACAGGAAGAAGCAACTTTGATGGCCAGAAGAATGGCTAAAGAAGAAGGCTTATTTGCTGGTATGAGTTCGGGTGGTGCTTGTGCAGCTGCTTTGAAGCTTGCCAGCGAATTAGATAAAGGTACCGTTGTTTTTATCGCCTGCGATCGGGGAGATCGGTATTTGAGCAGCGATCTTTTTGGTTGAACCTAAATTGATCTTGCTTGGTTTTTAATTGTTTGAGCATTATCTGTAGCGGAAAGCTGAAATGTAATTGTGAATGACTTGTAGATTTTGCATTCAGCGATCCTTAAATGATCGAATTTTATAATATATTTGCTAATTATATTAGTAAATATGTCGGTAAAAGTTAATATCACTTCGAAGGGAATACAAAGAGTACTTAAAAACTATAATGAAAGGCAGGCAATTGCGGAATATATTTGGAACGGTTTTGATGCCAACGCAAATACCATCTGTTTAGATTATGAGGCCAATCCTTTAGGTCTTTTAACTCATTTGGCGATAGCTGATAACGGTTATGGAATTAATTTCGAACGCTTACAACAAAAATTCGATCCTTTTTTCGAATCTGAAAAAGCCATTCAGATTATAGCGCCAAAACATACTTCCAAAATGCATGGCCGTAATGGGGTAGGTAGGCTTACCTTTTTTACTTTTGCGCACGATGCCGTTTGGCATACCACTTATCAATCCGAACAAGGTTTTTATGATGGCGAAATCCGCATTAACACGGCCGGTTTAAACAGTTATAGTTCCGATTTTTCTTCAACTGTTAGCCAAACAGGTGAAACAGGTACAACCGTTACTTTTAGCAATCTGAAAATCAGCCAGCAAGATCTAGAAAAGATTGTTCTTCCTTTTTTAATCAACGAATTCTGTTGGTTTATAGAATTGAATAAGCACAAGAAATACTCCATTATTGTGAATGGCGAAGCATTGGATTTTAACAGCAATATTAAAAGCATGGAAGAGTTTAAACTTGTTTATCCTGATACAGCTGTTACTTTTAAGATCAAGTATGTTCACTGGAAAGAAAACTTGCACAAAGAATTATCCAAATATTATTTTTTAGCTGGTGGCGAAGAAATTTATAAAGACTACACCACCTTAAATAAAAAGAGCGACGATTATTTCCACAGTGTGTATATCGACAGTGATTTTTTTCGTGATTTCGATTTTAAGAGTTTCGAAAATGAAGGACAGGTTGCGATATTTGGCGCAGCTAAATCTTCTGACGAATACAGGTTTTTGATTAAAGCATTAACAGAATATCTCAAAAGTAAACGCAAGCCATTTTTAAAAGAATATGCCAGTAACTTAATTCAAAGTTATGAGCAGGATGGGGTATTTCCGGTTTATGCCGATGAGAGAGCGAGGGACTTAAGCAAACCTGCATTGGTTAATTTACTTAAAGGTTTATATGAAATAGAACCCAAATTGTTTGGCAGCTTAAATATTGATCAAAAGAAAACGATTGTACGCCTGATTGACCTGTTAATGCGTGCCAACCTCCATGATGAGATTTTCGAAATGTTCAATGGCCTGATTGATTTAGAAGCTGAAGAACAGCATGAACTACAGCAGCTGATAAAAGGCCTTGAACCAACTAAAAAATGGTCTGATATCAACCTGTAGCTGTTTAATTTCTAACCTATAAATAAATTTAACGAGTCAACTTCCAAAATTTTTGTGATTTTAATAATATATAGCCATTTTTATAGCGGTAATTTAGTTATGATGCCGGTATAATGAAGATGATTTATGAATAAGTCTTTCCGTTTTGTATGATTAAGGAGGAAAGATATCTTCGGGCAAACATTCCTTTAAAAATTTATGGGTTGAGTGAGAAATCGGTTACTATAACATTTGGATCGGCAGTTGATAGTGGTTTATTGGATCTGATTACCAACTTTAATCAGTTGCTTTTAGATAACCCTTTTTCTGGCTTAATCACTACAGTTCCTGCTTATACTACCTTAACTGTTGTTTATGATCCGTTAACAGTTAAGTTATCTGATCTTCCGGGCGAAGCTTGTTTCGAAAAGGTATCGGCACATTTAAACAAAATTGCAGAGATAAAAATTGAAAAATCAGAGGCGATAGCCAATCAGCTGGTTATTCCGGTATGTTATGGAGGCGATTTTGGGAAGGATATTTTGACCGTAGCCAACGCCAATAATCTTACTCAAAGCGAGGTGGTTGATATACATACGGCTGGACATTATACCATCTTTATGATCGGATTTGTCCCGGGCTTTGCTTATATGGGAGGGATGGATGATAGATTATCAACGCCAAGGAAACAGATGCCTGCTGCTAAAATCCCTGCCGGATCTGTAGGTATCGCAGGTAATCAAACTGGTATTTACCCTATGGAGACACCTGGTGGCTGGCAGATTATTGGCAGAACGCCGCTAAAGATGTTTGATGTAAACCGTAAACAGCCATCGCTTTTGGGGGGTGGAGATCGGGTCAGCTTCAAAGCCATTGATCAGGCCGAGTTTAATGCTTATGCTGAAATAGGAATATGAAAATCAGCATCATCAAGCCCGGTTTGTTGAGTACTGTTCAGGATATGGGAAGGTACCAATATCTTTCGCAAGCTGTACCCGTTGCAGGTGCCATGGATGAACTGGCCCATCGTTTAGCTAACAAAGCCGTTGGTAATGATGATCATTGTGCCACCATTGAATTTACCTATGCTGACGCTTCATTTAAAGCTGAAACGTCAATTTTGATAGCTTATGCCGGTGATGGCGCATTTTTAGTTTATAATAATGAATTAATGCCTGCAGAAAAGCCATTGTTTGTTGCAGCAGGCTCGGTGATCAAATTGATCAATAATCCACTTGGGGTGCGTACTTATTTGGCCATTGCCGGTGGATGGGATGTGCCTGATGTGATGGAAAGCAAAAGTACTTACCTTACCGCGGCTTTTGGAGGCTATAAAGGCAGAGCCCTGCAAAAAACTGATATACTGGTGAGCGGTTCCAAGCTTAGCGAAATATCATATAAAATTTTAAATCAATTGACCAAAAGATCGTTGACCTATCCAAATTGGAGCATTTCTCGCAACAGTTTATTGCCAGAGAACAGGAAAAAAATTAGGGTTGTGCTGGCCAATGAAATCTGTTGGTTCGATGCTACATCCATTCTTTCGTTTTTGACCAATACCTATGCAATCGATTTAAGGAGTAACCGTATGGGTTATCAATTGACCGGAAAACCATTGGTAAAGAAAGTCAAAGAAGAATTGCTTAGTACTGCCGTTAGTCCAGGAACGATCCAGGTAACTGGGAATGGCCATTTGGTTATACTCATGGCCGACTGCCAGACAACAGGCGGGTACCCACGTATCGCTCATGTCGCGGCGGTTGATTTGCCTTTATGTGCCCAGCTTAAACCAGGAGATGGTATTCAGTTTTCAGAGATTTCGAGAGTAGAAGCAGAAGAACTTTACCTTGAACGTGAGTATGATTTATCATTGATTACCAAGGCAATAAACGTTAAATATACTTAAAAATGAAAGTGATCGATCTGAATTGCGATATGGGAGAAGCATTTGGAAATTATGCCATGCCAAATGATGAAAAACTGATGGATTATATTTCATCGGTAAATATAGCCTGCGGCTTTCATGCGGGCGATCCGGCTGTGATGCAGCAAACTGTAAATTTAGCCATAAAAAAGGGGCTATCTATTGGTGCGCATCCTGGTTTGCCCGATTTGCAAGGTTTCGGTCGTAGAGAAATGAAAATTAGCCCGAATGATGCCTATCAGCTTACGCTGTACCAAATTGGTGCCCTGGGCGGTTTTGTAAAAGCTGCCGGAAGCAGATTGCATCATGTTAAGGCACATGGCGCATTATATAACATGGCTGCAAAGGATGCTGCTTTGGCAAAAGCGATAGCGCAGGCTGTTTTCGATTTTGATCCTGGTTTAATTTTGTATGCCTTGGCAGGAAGTAAGATGATAGAAGAAGCTGAAAAACTGAGTATTGTAACCGCATCGGAAGTTTTTGCAGATCGGAGCTATCAGGACGATGGTTTACTTACCCCGCGCTCCTCAGACTATGCTTTGATCACTAATGACGAAGATGCTGTTAATCAGGTATTGGGATTTGCTTTAAAACAGAAAGTAAAAAGTGTAAATGGAAATCATATTGCAGTTAAGGCAGAAACTGTTTGTTTGCATGGCGATGGTAAACATGCGGTTGAGTTTGCTAAATTGATATCCGAAAAGTTAGAAAAAGAAGGTATCATGATTAAAGCACCAGCAATATGAAGCCAAAATACAATTGGAGTGTACTTTTAGGGGCAGCTTTTTTAATGGCATCTTCAGCCATAGGGCCTGGCTTTTTAACACAAACTGCTGTTTTTACCCAGCAACTTGGCGCAAGTTTTGCTTTTGTCATTTTGTTATCCATCCTGTTAGATGCCATTGCACAATTAAACATCTGGCGGATTATTGCCGTTGCTGACAAACCGGCGCAAGATATTGCCAATAAGGTTTTCCCCGGTTTAGGCTATTTTATATCTTTTCTGGTTTTTTTGGGTGGTTTGGCATTTAATATCGGCAATATTGCTGGCGCCGGCTTAGGACTAAATGTATTATTTGGCATCAGTGTAGGGCAGGGTGCTGTAATCAGTGCTATTTTGGCTATAGGAATTTTTATTTATAAGGAAGCTGGTAAAGCCATGGACGTTTTTGCCAAAACCATGGGGCTGATTAAAATTGTACTTGCTTTAATTATCGCTTATACCAGCTCACCGCCATTGGCAGAGGCTGCATTAAGAGCTGTAAACCCAACACAGTTTAGTTTTGCTGCAGTATTAACCATCGTTGGTGGAACCGTTGGTGGCTACATCACTTTTTCAGGCGCTCACCGTTTACTTGATGCCAGACAAACCGGCTTAGAAAATTTAGATGCCGTAAATAAAGGTGCATTGAGTGCTATCGGAATCGCATCTATTATGCGATTATTGCTGTTTATTGCCGCATTAGGTGTAGTAAGCAAAGGTTTTAGCCTAGATCCGGCCAATCCCGCCGCTTCAGTTTTCAAACTGGCCAGTGGCGAAATAGGGTATAAGATTTTTGGAGTGGTGATCTGGGCTGCAGGAATTTCGTCTGTAGTAGGTTCAGCATATACTTCAATTTCTTTCATCAAAAGTTTTCATCCGCTGATATTAAAGTTTAACAGAGAGATCATTATCGTTTTTATATCCATTTCCTGCGTCATTTTTCTGTTGATAGGCAAACCGGTTAAAACATTGCTTACCGTAGGAGCCATAAATGGTTTTATTTTACCTATTGCATTGGGTATTATGCTAATTGCAGCTTACAAAACCAAAATTATTGCAAATTACAAGCAACCATTATGGTTAACTTTGACAGGCCTGGCCGTGGTATTAACCATGGTTTGGATGAGTTATGGTACCATTGTACAGATGATAAACGGAGAATAAATTTGATAAAATGAATATAAAACTTAAATATTTTTGCTTGTTACCATTATTAATTGCAACCTGTTTTGCGCAGCAGCATCCAACAACAGTAGCTGTAGAACCTGGCGTGTCTCTGGCGCTGGCAAACGCCAGAGGTGCTGCGATAAGTAATATTAAATACAAGCTTCACTTTATCATACCTGCTGAACCAAACGCTTCAATTGAATCGACAGAAAGAGTTGATTTTAAATTAAATAAGTTAATTCATCTGCAGGTTGACTTTAAGCAAAGTTCAGATCATATAAAACGGATATCGGTTAATGGAAAAAACATACCGATTAATTTTAGGTCAGAACATATCCTGGTTAAGCAGGAATATTTAAGGATCGGGAATAACCATATCGAAACTGAATTCTTCGCTGGAAACGAATCATTAAATAGAAACGAAAATTTTTTATATGCCCTTTTCGTACCTGATCATGCCAGAACTGTATTTCCGTGTTTTGATCAGCCTGATTTGAAGGCTAATTTTTTACTTTCATTAACCGTTCCAAAGGATTGGAAAGTAATGGCTAATGCATCAAAAAAAGACTCACTGGTTCAGGAAAAAGCAATTACTTATCATTTTAACCCGTCAGACAAATTGCCAACCTATTTATTTTCTTTTACGGCTGGTAAATACACTTTTATCAATCGGAAAATGGAAAATAATAACATGGAATTTCTGCATCGTGAAACCGATTCAGCAAAGATTAAGTTTAGTGTTGATTCTGTTTTTGTAGCACACCGTGATGCCATCGATTTTTTGGAAGACTGGACAGCAATTAAATATCCCTTTCAGAAAATTGGCTTTGTGAGCATTCCTGATTTTCAGTTTGGTGGAATGGAGCATCCCGGTGAGGTACAATATAAAGCATCATCGTTGTTTTTAGATCAAGGCGCAACTAAAGATCAGTTTATTTCGCGTTCTAATCTTATTTCGCATGAAACAGCCCATATGTGGTTTGGCGATCTGGTTACCATGAAATGGTTTAATGATGTTTGGATGAAAGAGGTTTTTGCCAATTTTATGGCCGATAAGGTGACCGAAAAACTAATGGGTAAAAGCACTTTTGATCTAAAGTTTTTACAAGATCACTATCCGGCAGCTTATGGCGTAGACAGAACTTTGGGTGCTAATCCAATTCGTCAGCAATTGGATAACCTACAGGAAGCTGGATCAATGTATGGAAATATCATTTACCATAAAGCGCCCATTATGATGCGCCAGCTGGAATTATTAATGGGTAGAGACGATTTTCAGAAGGGAATAAGAGAATATTTAAAAAAATACAGTTACGGCAATGCTACCTGGAATGATCTGATTGCCATTTTAAGCAAATACAGTAAAAGTGATCTGTTCAGTTGGAACAAAGTTTGGGTAAATGAACCTGGCAGACCAGCGTTTAGTTATCATATTATATATGACCAGGATAAAATAAGTCATTTCAGTTTAAACCAAAACAGTGAGCAGGGGCAGGCTCGGATATGGCCACAATCTTTTACGGTTAAGTTGGTTTATCCAAGCTATAGTAAGTTACTTGTAGTTAATGCTAAAACTGCGAAAACAGATTTAATAGAAGCAAAAGGCCTGCCTAAGCCACAATATATTTTATTTAACGCAAATGGCGCAGGATATGGTCTTTTCCCAATTGAGAAAGAGATGATGGCAAATCTTTATCATATCAGCGATCCTTTAGAGCGGGCGTCTGCTTATATCAACGCCTATGAAAACATGCTTTCTGGAAAAGACAGTAAACCAAAAGAACTTTTAGCTATATTTCTGCAGGGGTTGGCGGTCGAGAAAAATGAGATGAACCTTAGGCTGATTACAGGATACCTCACTAATATTTACTGGACTTTTCTTAAAGATGACGTACGGAATGTTATGCACGAAAGTATGGAAAAAAGCATATGGAATGCAATTGAGCGGCAGCAGACTCAAAACAATAAGAAAATTTTGTTCAATGCTTATCAAAATGTGTATCTAAGTGCCGAAGCGGGAAGAAGGATGTACGATTTCTGGCTGAAGCAGACTGCACCAGATGGCATTAAGTTGTTGGAAGATGATTATAGTGCCCTTGCTTTAACGCTGGCCCTTAAAACAGACACAGCAAACACCATTTTAAAAGAACAGTTAGCACGTACCAAAAATGAGGACCGTAAAAATCGATTGGTTTATTTAATGCCTGCACTATCTTTAGCTGTTAAAGAAAGAGATCTTTTCTTTAATAGCTTAAAAGACAGAAAAAACAGGCAGAAAGAAGCCTGGGTAACAACTGCACTATCTTATTTGCATCATCCACTTAGGCAAAAAACATCTGTCCGGTACCTGAAAGAAAGTTTGGATTTACTGACGGAAATACAGAAAACAGGCGATATATTTTTTCCGCAATCCTGGCTAGCCGCCACCTTTTCAACTTATAATAATGAAGAGGCAAATGCAGTGGTACAGGATTTCTTAAAATCCCATCCCGATTATAATCCAAAACTAAAAGAGAAGATTTTGCAAACCACAGATAACCTAAGGCGGGCACAACAAATCGTGCAATAATTTTAGCTTTTCTGACTAAATTTGTTACATACAGGTTTGAAAAGAATTTTTACTTTTGTCGCGAGAGCGTTAATTTAGATTTGAAAAGGGTAAGCATTCATTTGTTTGCCCTTTTCTTTTGTATTGAATTAAACATTCTTTTCTAAATAAGCCAGTCATCTTGAGGCAAGAACAAATCTTAATGATAACGCTAGTTTACAATATTTTAAAGGATTGCCTATCTATTCTTTTTAATTAAAAGATTCTGTCTGGCTATTCAAATCTTCCAATAAGCCATTCAATAAAATTTCTCTTTGATCTTCAATAGTAATATCATCCTGTATAAAAACGGTAAGGTTCGTATTTTCTGTTGTTTGCGTTTGCATGAGTTAGGGATTTATGTTCTCAATTCAATTGTTTATAATCATGTAACGCGAATTTTCGAATATAGTTTGTAACTTTTTTAATTTAACTGAGATTGTCCAACGCAAGAATAAATCACTACTGCTCAAACATTGACCTACTAATTCAGGTTACTAGTACAACAAAACAAAACCCATTGATGAAACATTACGACGCGATAGTTATTGGAGCTGGGCAGGCCGGCGTGCCATTAGCTAAAAAGCTTGCTGAAGCTGGTAAAAAAACACTGCTTGTAGAGAAAAGAATGGTTGGTGGTACCTGCATCAATGATGGTTGTACACCCACCAAAGCCATGATTGCTTCTGCAAAGGCTGTATATCAGGCTAAAAAAGCTTCCGCATTAGGCGTCGAAATCGAAGCTGTCAAAATTGATTTTAAGAAGATTGTTCAACGTAAAGACGAAATTGTAGCACAATTCAGGTCTTCGTCAGAAAAAGGAATCGACGAAACCAAAGGTCTTAAGCTTATTTTCGGAACGGCAAAGTTCAGTGCTGAAAAAGAATTAACCATTGCCCTGAGTGAAGGTGGAGAAGAAAAAGTGACCGCAGATTGGATTTTTATTAATACCGGTGCAAAAACCGTCATACCAAATATAGATGGATTGGATCAAATTGACTATCTTACCTCAACAACAATTTTGGATTTGGAAGCGGTTCCAAAACATTTAGTGGTAATTGGTGGTAACTACATTGGGCTAGAGTTTGGGCAAATGTTTAGCCGCTTTGGTAGTAAAGTCACCATTTTGGAGAAGTCAACTAGTATATTGGCTAAAGAAGACGAAGATATTTCATCAGCGCTAACCGAAATCTTAAGCGATGAAAAAATTGAAGTCATTACCGACGTAAAGGTTGATAAAATCAGTAAAGAACAAAAACAGATACATATTTCACTCCATTGTGGTAAAACCAAAAAGAACATTACAGCCAGTCATGTACTTATTGCTGCAGGGCGAATGCCGCAAACTGTTGATTTAGGACTCGAAAATTGTGGCGTTAAAATGGATGATAAAGGTCATGTGGTGGTGAATGAAAAATTGGAAACCAATATTGAGGGCATTTACGCATTGGGGGATGTAAAAGGTGGGCCTGCCTTTACGCATATCGCTTATAATGATTATACCATTGTTTACCGTAATTTGATAGAAGAAAAAAATTATTCTATTCAAGATCGGCCTTTACCGTATTGCATGTTTACCGACCCTCAACTGGGCAGGATTGGCATTTCGGAAAAAGAAGCGAAAGAGAAGAAATTAAATTATGAAGTAGCCGTGATTCCAATGTCGCAGGTGGCTCGCGGGATAGAGACCAATGAAACTTTAGGGCTTATGAAAGCGATTGTCGATCCGGATACAAAAAAGATTTTAGGGGCAGCCATTTTGGCTTCAGAGGGCGGGGAGATCATGTCTGTCTTACAAATGGCTATGGAAGGAGATATTACTTACGATAGAATCAGGTACTGCGTTTTTGCACATCCAACCTATACTGAATCGCTGAATAACCTTTTCATGAAACTCGATAAATAATATGATCGAATTGAAAGAGATAAGCAAGAAATTTGGAGATACCCAGGCGGTAAAGCAAGTCTCTTTTAGTATACTCAGGGCAGAAACATTGGTATTGCTGGGTACCAGTGGCTGTGGTAAAACCACCACGCTAAAAATGATCAACCGTTTAATTGAGCCTGATTCAGGACAGATCCTGATTAATGAAAAAAATATCACTGATGAGGATCCCGATACGTTGCGTAAAGGAATCGGTTATGTGATGCAGAATATCGGACTTTTTCCGCATTATAACATAGCCGAAAATATTGCAATTCTACCCAAACTACTGAAATGGGATAAGTTAAAAACTCAAAGTCGTACGCAGGAACTGATTAAAAAACTTCATCTTCCGGACAGTATTTTGGCCATGTACCCGCATGAGTTGAGTGGTGGACAACAGCAACGTGTTGGCCTGGCCCGCGCGTTGATTACCGATCCACCTGTTTTGCTAATGGACGAGCCATTTGGAGCCCTGGATAACGTTACGCGGACCAGTATCCAAAAAGAATTTAAAGCTTTAGAGGAGTTGAAAAGGAAAGCCATTGTAATGGTAACACATGATGTGCAGGAAGCTTTTGAACTGGCAGACCGGATTTGTTTGATGGATAAGGGTGAGGTGATTCAGATCGGCACCCCCAAAGAGTTATTGTACCAGCCTATAAATGATATCGTGAAGGGTTTTCTTGCCGGACAAAGATTGGTGCTAGAATTTAAAGTTGTTAGTATTCAGGATATTTGGGATTACTTACCTGAAGAAACGATTGATGACGTAGAAAGTGTAGCGGCCAATTTAAGCATCTGGGAAGCTATGGAATTATTAAGGGATAGTGAGAGGTCTGAACTTTTTATATCAGGAGCCAACAAAACCATCAAGTCTGTCAATTTCGAGCAGTTAACCAAAGCATTCAACCGATATCAAAATACACAACAACATGAATGAGCAACAGCAGACCTTATGGCAATTTATGTCTGGGCAGTCTGATAAATTGCTCACTCAAACCTTCCAACATTTAGGTTTAACTTTTATTTCTTTAATTCTTGCTATTACCATCGGTTTACCTTTAGGCATACTCATTGCCAGGAAGCGGAAACTTTCAGGAATGGTTTTAAGTATTGCCGGGGTCTTACAAACAATCCCAAGTATTGCGCTATTGGGTTTTATGATTCCTGTTTTGGGCATCGGTGCCAAACCAGCGATTGTGGCCCTACTAATTTATGCTTTGCTACCGATTATCAGAAATACATATACAGGCATTGTTGGTATCGATTTACATGTTAAGGAGAGTGCCAGGGCTATGGGAATGAGTAAAAGCCAGATTTTATTAAAGGTGGAGCTGCCACTCGCCATGCCCGTTATTTTAGCAGGTATACGCACTGCCACCGTAATTAATGTAGGTGTAGCCACGTTGGCGTCATTTATTGCCGCTGGAGGCCTGGGCGAATTTATTTTTGGTGGTATATCACTCAATAATACCAATATGATTTTAGCTGGAGCCGTTCCGGCCGCCTTATTGGCAATTATACTCGATGCCTTGCTTTCGCTTGTTCAAAAAATGAACGTTAAAAAATTAAGAAAAGCCTTATACATTTTTCCTGTCGTAATTTTGGTTTTAGGCGGGTTTTATGCTTTGCCCTCAGCTTATGGCTCTATTTTAACCGCTGGATTTACCCCAGAATTTATGGGTAGGCAGGATGGAGATCTGGGATTGAAATCAACTTACGGCCTAAAGATTCATACTATTGTGATCAGCGATGCCGTGATGTACAAAGCTGCTTACGCGAAAGAATTAGATGTCATCAGCGGTTATTCTACTGATGGACGTTTAAAAGCTTTCGATCTGAAAATCTTAAAGGATAACAAGAACATTTTTCCTCCTTATTATGCTGCACCCATCGTTCGCGATGAAGCGTTAAAACAATTTCCCGAACTGGAACAAACTTTAAATCTACTCGCTGGTAAAATTACTGATTCGATTATGACCGAACTGAACTACAGAACAGATTATCAGCATCAACAACCTGAGCGTGTAGCTAAGGATTTCCTGATCAGCAAGGGCTTGTATAAAGCGCCCAAAAATGGACATAAGGGCGTTGTTAGGATTGGATCTAAGATTTTTGGTGAACAGTATATTCTTGCTGAAATATACAGCATGCTAATTAAAGGCTATACCGATTACAATGTAGCCACCAAAACCGGACTGGGCGGAACGAAAATCTGTTTTGACGCACTGATGAACAACCAAATCGACTTTTATCCTGAGTATACAGGTACAGGGCTTTTGGTTTTGTTGCAGCCTGATCCAAAAATTGCAAAGCAAATGACTCACGACAAAGAGAAAACTTACCATTATGTAAGTGCAGAATTTGAAAAAAGATTTAAAATTAAATGGCTTAAGCCTATTGGTTTTAATAATTCTTATGCTTTAATGATGCGTCGAAAACAATCGACAGAACTGAATGTTAATACGATTACAGACCTTGCAAACTACTTAGATAAAAATTAATGACACTTGTAGAAGAATACTTGCAGATTAGGAAATATTCCGAAAAGGTTTGTGAGCCCTTACAAACTGAAGATTATGTAGTGCAGCCAGTTGTAGATGTGAGTCCACCAAAATGGCATTTAGGTCATACTACCTGGTTCTTCGAAACTTTCATATTAAAGCCGTTTTCGGTTAATTATCAGCTATATAACGATGATTATAATTTTGTGTTCAATAGTTATTACGAAACCGTAGGCAATCGGGTAATACGTACTGATCGGGGCAATTTAAGTCGCCCAAGCGTGAATGAAATTTATCAATACCGGGCTTATGTAGATGAAGCTATGGTAAGTTTTTTAAGTACCACGCTAAATGATGAAGTTAAGGAATTGTTGGTCTTAGGCTTTAATCATGAGCAGCAGCATCAGGAATTGTTGTTAACGGATATCAAATATATATTAGGTAATAATCTGCTATTTCCGGTTTATGTTAAAGATAAAAAAGAAGTTTTAGCCATAGAAAATGAATCAGGCTGGATTGATATCCCAGCTGGAATTTACGAAATAGGTTATCAAGGAACAGGTTTTAGCTTCGACAATGAATTGAACAGACACAAGGTTTATCTGCAGGGTTTTGCCATCAGTAAAGCATTGGTAAGCAATGCCGATTTTTTGGAATTTGTACATGCTGGTGGGTATGAAGATTTTAACTATTGGCATTCCGAGGGATGGGACTGGGTGAAAAACAATCAAGTCAATTCACCCATGTACTGGCATTTAATAGATGGGGAGCGGTTTAATTATACGCTAGGTGGACTTTTGCCAATTGATCCGAAGGCGCCGGTAAGCCATATCAGCTTTTATGAAGCATATGCTTATGCCAGTTGGAAAGGCATGCGTTTGCCTACCGAATTTGAATGGGAAGTAGCGGCTAAAAATTTCAACTGGGGCGAAAGGTGGGAGTGGACCGAAAGTGCTTATCTCCCTTATCCAGGTTTTAGTAAAGCCCCAGGGGCCATCGGCGAATATAATGGCAAGTTTATGGTCAATCAAAAAGTACTTAGAGGGGCTTCCATCGCTACACCGCAAAATCATTCACGTATTACTTATCGAAATTTTTTTCATCCGCATTTAAGGTGGCAATATACGGGCATACGCCTGGTAAAATAAAATTATTATGAGCATCAATACCATTGAAATACCAACTGACAACAAAACGCAGTTTCTTCAGGAAACCTTAGCAGGGCTACAATCTGAACCTAAATTCATGCTTTCCAAGTATTTTTATGATGCTGATGGGGACCGCATATTTCAGCAGATTATGAATATGGATGAATATTATCTGACCAATGCAGAAATGGAGATTCTCCAAAATCAGTCTGCTCAACTTTCCCAGGCCATATCTGCAGATGGGACGGCCTTCGATCTGATCGAGTTAGGTGCCGGCGATGCCACCAAGTCTATACATCTGCTAAAGTCCCTGTTAGATGCTCAAATGGAATTTAGCTATTTCCCCATTGATATTTCTGAACATGTTATTGCTGATCTGGAGGAAAATCTGCCTGAAAAACTTCCTTCCTTGGACATTGCCGGTTTAAATGGTGATTATTTTGATATGCTGAAAAAGGCTACTGAAATATCCCGCCGCCGGAAGGTAGTGTTGTTTATGGGGGCAAATATTGGTAATATGACTGTTATTGATGCAGAGAATTTTTGCCACTCGCTAAAGCAACTGCTTTCTCCAAATGATTTACTGATTATTGGCTTTGATCTTAAAAAAAATCCGCAACAGATTTTAAATGCCTATAATGATAAAGGGGGAATTACCAGGTCTTTCAACCTTAATCTGCTTCGCCGCATTAATAAAGAACTTGACGGTGATTTTAACATTGATCAGTTTGAACATTATGCCAGTTATGATCCGGCATCAGGAGCCTGCAAAAGTTACCTTATTAGTTTACAAAATCAGATCGTAAACATCGGCCGTAACGTGATTCATTTTGCCGAAAATGAATACATATATATGGAAATCTCGCAAAAATATTCTTTAGAAGATATTAATCAATTGGCAACAAAAACTGGTTTTAAGCCGCTTCAAAGTTTTTTTGATCATAAACATTACTTTGTAGATGCCATTTGGAGGGTAGGTTAATTCTTCCCATCTAAAACTTCAAGCAGCTGGCTCAAATTTTCCTCTGTATTGTAAAAATGGAAAGAAATCCTGGTGCCAGCGCCTCTGGGTGAGCAGATAATTTTAGCCGCAACCAGTTTATCTACTGTCTTTTGATCCAGCGGCATACTCATAATTGTAGATTGATACTTTCTCTTGAGCATCCAATCGGGAACTAATCCCCTCGCATTTAAGGCTAACCTTGCTTGGTTACTGAGCAATTGCGTAGTTTGTTCAATATAATCGAATCCGATTTTGCTTAGATAATCTAAACTTTCGTTTAAGGTGCCAAAGTTTAACGTGTCCAGGTGCCCGGGTTCAAAACACATGGATAAATGATCTTTATCTTTTAAGAATGGTGCGGTAGGCAGGTTTGCCAATTTGTTCTTTGCATAAATTTCATCTTTCATCTGATCGGATAACATTACATAACCATTTCCATATCCGGCTAAAAGCCATTTATATCCACTGCCAATCAATGCATCCAAGCCCGATTTTTCAAAATTAAAGCCAGTGGTGCCTAAAAACTGAGTGCCATCGCCAACCAATAATAGGTTAGGGTAAGTTGTTTTTAAATTCTGGATAAAATCATCATCCATTCTGAAGCCACTAATGTATTGTACCATACTAAATGCCAGTATGGTCGGTTTAAATTTTTCAATGGCATTGATGATGTTTTCTTCTAGTTTTTCATCAATTGGTAAACTATGATAATCAAAACCCATACTCATTATGGGATAACTTACCGAAGGATATTCTTCTTCTAAAAGTAAAAAACGATGATTCCTATCCAATCCATTCAGTAAAATATTGAAGCCTATTGAAAAATTCTGAGCGAGAAAGGTGTTTTTAGGCTTTGATCCAAAATTTTTTGCGATGTTATTTCTGAGGTCAGTAATAAGGGCCATACTTTCCATTTTGAAAATACTCCCACCAGCCATAAACCCTTCATCATGGTGGGACCGCCATTCAGCTAAGCTAGTTGATAAAATGCCCGAATTGGCCGTATTAAGGTAGGTGTATCCTTCTAGGATGGGGAACGATAGCTTCATGCCCTAAATTAAGGAAATTGTGCATTAAAATCAGGCGCCCGCCATCCATAAATTAATTTTTATACAAACCTATGAGAATCAGAGTTGTTGTTTTATAAACAGTCATGCATTATGGAAAATCAAAGTGCAATATTGATTACTGAATTGAAAAAGCTTTTAAACGGGGGTACAGCACATGTGAGATTGAACGATGCAATTGCCAATTTACCTTTTAATCTCCTGGGTGAAAAGCCTTACAACTTACCTTATAGCATTTGGCAATTGGTAGAACATATTAGAATCGCTCAATGGGATATGCTACAATTTAGTAAAGACGGCACTCACCAATCGCCAAAATGGCCTGATGAATATTGGCCTAAAGAAGTGTCTCCAAAAGACGAAGAAACCTGGAACAATACTTTAAAGCAGATCGAAGCCGATCTTCAGTTGTTTATATCGCTTTTGGATTCATCAAACTTATACGAGACGATACCTCACGGTAATGGACAGCGTATTTTGACTGAGGCTTTACAGATTGCAGATCATAATGCTTATCATATTGCCGAAATTGTAGTCATCAGGCGTTTGTTGGGTGCATGGGAAACCTAGTTAACATTAATTTTAGACTTTAGCATTTTGCTGTCAAAATAGTGATTATCGCACGACAAACAGCCAAATTTTAACTGTCCGTTCTGCAAAAAAGAATTAAAACAATTAAGCTATGTTGCAAAACTCAAAAGCATTCAGCTCATTTTCTGTAAGCGATATACAGCAAGCAAAAGAATTTTATCAGGACGTATTGGGCCTTGAAGTTAAAGATAACTCAATGGGTGTGATTGAATTGGTGGTTTCTAGTTCCTCAAATATTTTGCTTTACCCAAAACCTAATCATGTTCCGGCAACTTTTACAGTGCTTAACTTTCCAGTGGACAATATTGAACAAACTGTTGATGAATTGATTGCAAAAGGAGTGAATTTTGAGATTTATAATCAGGAATCAATTAAGACTGATCAAAAAGGCATTTCGAGGGGAAACGGCGGACCAAACATTGCGTGGTTTAGAGATCCAGCAGGTAACATTTTGTCTGTTTTGGAAACCTCCTAAGCTTGGCTAGGCTTCCAAAGTTAGCAAAACGCACAAAGGCACAGTGCAAACTTCGTAAATCTTTTCCCTGCCAAACTTTGGAAGTCGTACCTGGATTAAATTAAAAGTCCAAAGCACTGGTGGGCGATTTCATATTCTTCGTTAGTTGGAATAATCAATATTTTCACCTTCGCAGTTGCTGTATTAATCTCTTTTAATTTACCCTTATACCCTGAATTAAGTTCTGAATCTAAATCAATGCCTAAATATTCAAGTTCTGAGCATACTTCCTCGCGCATATGCATGTCATTCTCGCCAACACCTGCAGTAAATACGATGGCATCTATTCCATTTAAAATAGCTGCATAAGCCCCAATAAATTTCTTAATCCGGTAAGCATATAGTTTAATGGCCAAAGCAGCCGCTGCGTTGTGTTCGTCTACCATTTTTCTGATGTCGCGCATATCGCTAGAGCCGCCTACGCCTAAAAGTCCGGATTGTTTGTTGACCAGCGTACTCAATTGTGATAAAGTATATCCGGAATGTTCCATTAAATGAAAAATAACGGAGGGATCGATATCTCCTGATCGTGTGCCCATCATTAATCCGCTTAAAGGGCCAAATCCCATGCTTGTGTCTATCGACTGACCGTTTTTGATAGCAGTGATGCTGCAACCGTTTCCTAAATGGATACTGATGATTTTACTTTCTTTTTTACCTAACCAATTAACAGCCTGTTCACTTACATATTTATGGCTGGTACCATGAAATCCATATACCCTGATGCCATTTTCTTTATAATACGATTCTGGAATGGCGTAACGATAAGCCTTTTCGGGTATCGTTTGATGAAAAGCGGTATCGAATACTGCGATTTGTTTGGCTTTTACAAAAGTCTGTTCCGCTACTTCAATACATTTATAGTTAACAGGATTATGCAAAGGAGCAAGCGAAAAAAGTTTTTCAATCTGATGTTTTACATCTTCAGTAATTAGGGTAGGTCCTGAAAAATGTTCACCGCCATGTACAACACGGTGACCAACAGCTGCGATATCGTCAGGGCTTGCAATTACGGCATAATCTCCTTCAGTCAATAACGCTAAAACCTGCTTCAAGGCTTCGCCATGATTGCCAATGAAACCCGGCTCTTCAATACTGCGTTTTTCGCCCTCGCTGTAAACGGTATGTTTTATAAAAGAACCTTCAATACCGATGCGTTCTGCCAGTCCACTACAAACAGGCGCTTTTTCCGGCATTTTAAAGAGCTGGTATTTTAAGGAACTACTTCCAGAGTTGATGACTAAAATGTTCATATTTAAATGTCTTGACATTGGATAGCTGTAATCACAACAGTATTAAAAATATCGTCTACGGTACATCCGCGACTCAAATCGTTTATAGGTTTGTTTAATCCCTGCAACATTGGGCCAATAGCCAATGCACCGGTTTCGCGCTGTACTGCTTTATAGGTATTATTGCCGGTATTTAAATCAGGGAAGATCAATACACTTGCCCTTCCTGCCACTTCAGATCCCGGAAGTTTTTGTTTACCCACAAGCGGGTCTACAGCTGCATCATATTGTATTGGCCCTTCAATTTTTAATTCCGGATGCCTTGCCTTAACTATTGCAGTGGCTTCTCTAACACGCTCAACATCTTCACCTTCGCCTGATGTACCGGAAGAATAAGATAACATCGCGATACGTGGCTCAATGCCAAATTTTGCACTACTTTCAGCTGACGAGATGGCTATTTCTGCCAATTGCTGGGCCGTAGGATTAGGGTTAACTGCACAATCGCCAAATATGGCCACACGTTCTGGCAGACACATAAAGAAAATGGAAGAAACTACAGATACCCCTGGCTTTGTTTTAACAAATTGTAAAGCAGGCCTAATGGTGTGCTGAGTAGTATGAACGGCGCCAGAAACCATTCCATCAGCATCACCTTTATATACCATCATGGTTCCGAAATAAGAAACATCTGTCATCATGTCTCGGGCCATTTCCAGGTTTACATTTTTGTTTTTGCGCAATTCATGTAAGGTGTTTACATAATCACTGTAATGAGCTGACTGGGCGGGATTATGTATTTTAAAGCTGTTGATATCAAGGTTTAATCCAAGCCTCTTAATACTGTTGGTAATTTCTGCAGGATCGCCTAAAAGGGTGATGTCTACAATATCTTGCGTAATAAGCTTTTCTACAGCCTTTAAAATACGTTCATCATTACCTTCTGGTAAAACAATATGTTTTTTATTGCTTTTGGCCCATTTAACCAGTTGATATTGAAACATATGTGGGGTAATGCCCTGATAGCTAAAGGTGATGATTTTATCATCAAGCGCTTTGATATCCACATATTTTTCAAAAAGCTCTATGGCTAGCGCAATTTTTTTCTTGTTTTCAATAGTAATTTTGGAGTGGATCCCGCCAATAGTCGTGGTGGTTTCGAACGTTCCTTTTGGTACGGCTATAATTGGGATAATGGTCTGTAAACCTTCAATTAATTTAATGATCGGTTCATCGGGTAAACTGCCTGCGGTTAAAACAATGCCTGCAATTTTTGGGTAATTGGCTGATAAATTGGCCTGAAGTGCACCAATAATAATATCACCACGATCGCCTGGCGTAACAATAAGCAGGTTATCTTTAATGTGCCTTAAAAAATTGGGCAACATCATGGCACCCGTTACAAAATTATCAACCTGATTATCCAGCAGTTCCGTGCCAAATAGTACCTGGCCACCTAAGGCCAACGTAATTTCCTTCATGGTTGGACTTTGCAGACCTATTTCAGTCGGAATTACAGCGATTAATAATTCAGCTGGTAATTGATTACTCAAAGCTTGCTTAATACGTTCCGCCTCTTCCGGATTTACCATATTTGCCACTACGCCCAATACCTGTACATCGCGCAACAAAAAGTTACGGTAAATATTAATGGCTGATTTAAAAAGCTGACTTGCCGTTTTGTTTTTTCCCGATACCACGATTAAAACAGGAGCACCTAAGTTTTTGGCCATCAAAGCATTCGATTCGAACTCAAATGCCGTGCCATCACCTAAAAAATCGCTGCCCTCAATTACGGTAAAATCGTAGTTATCCTCGAGTTTTTTATATTTACTGATGATGGTATTGATGATTCCTCCACTGTCTTCTGATTGGTGGAGCATTTCCTGCCGGGTAAAAGCAAAAGCATCTTCATAGTTAACAGGCAGCGAAAAACAATCTAACATGGCTTCTACATGTGCATCCTTTTTATTCGGATCGTCTTGTGCAATAATGGGTTTAAAATAACCCACTTTTTGGGTTTTTGCCAACAACATATTAATCATCCCGAAAGCAATTACTGATTTGCCGGTATAAGGTTCGGCTGAGGCAATGAATATATTTTTAGTCATAATAAAGGCGCAAATGCATATCAATAACGAATTATGCCCAATATAGTTGGAAATATTTATTTTAAAAATTAAAGTGCATTAAGTTATTTATTGGTTGATGCATTATGGCTTGTTAGATAGCGCGATTAAACTAAGTGAAATGCTTTTCATGTCCATATAGCCTCCTTAGATAATTATTTGATGGTGATGACAATCATTTTATTAAGTTATCACGAATAGTTTTCCAAGGTGGATTCGTGCTTGTGTTAGCATATCCTTCAACAGGCTAAAATTGATAGAATCTATTAGTCCGCTCGTCATTGCGAGAAGAACGACGAAGCAATCTTTCCTGCTAGCGATTCTTTCCATAGATTGCCCGAAAAATCGGGACAGGCTGTCGGCTGAAAAGCCCCCTCAAAATAACGATTCCACGAGCATATTTACAAATTTGAATCACAACCACAGTTTCTATATTAGTGATTTACTTATTCTAATATCCTAAATATTTGATTCTATTAATAACTTCAACATTTGGAGCCTGTGTATAATCGGTAGATTAACTTTTGCATCAGGATTTAGCTTTAGCGGCATCAGATGACTTTCCAAAAAATGATCATAATCGGTAATCACCGTGGCCTCATTAAGATAAATGGGAACCTGCTGCTTACCAGCACGGGCAAAAAAATCTTCTAACTGCTGTATTTCTTGAATGGTCATGTTGCAAAGTTATCATTATATAGGGAGTTGAGCCAAACAAACTAAACATGAATGAGTATCTCATTCATGTTCAATCTAAATTTTACAATTCTCCAAGGTCATATCATGACCGGATTCTTTGATTAGTTTGCCATTACATAATTCAATGTTTTATCATTCCCCTTAAATAAGTCTGATAGATTTCTCTCTATTTTAAATTCGGGTACAAGCGGTCCATCATGTCCTTTCCAGTTTTCCCAATACATGGTGGAGTAATTTATCTGTAATTTGGTGTTCGGTAATGTAAATGCACGCACTTCACCGTAATGGTTAATGGTACCTGCTGTTGTCTGTCCAACCAAAATGGCTTTGGTTTCCTTTTTCAGTTTTATGGCATTCATAATGGCAGAAGAAAATGTAGCCCGGCCGACCAATACGAAAATCTTGCCTTTTTTATTCAAATCGCTATTTTTAATCTTTTCGATAAAAGGTTCTAATACCGCACTATTCCCACCTCCATTCATCCTTAAATCAATAATTATACGTTTTGGTTTTTGCTTTTCAATCTCTTTAGATAACTGATCATTAAAGGCATTGAACGGTTTTTTCGGATCATCTCCGCACTTGTTGTAATTAAAGTACAGGTTACCTTTTTCCATTAAATACCAGTAATTGTCTTGATGGGTATTAGCTAGTAGGCTGCCATACACGGGCGCAAATACCATATCTACCTGTTTGTTTTTTGGTATGGCGTCTAATTTCGCCGTTAATATTTCTCCGGTAGGACTTAAAAGTTCCAGCGTTACATCATCTAAATGCTGACTTAACCCTAATGCATAAAGCAAACCCGGACTTGCCAGATAACTTGCTTCAGCAATATTAAAATAAGGGATATTGCCAGAAATAATTACTGAAGAAACGGCCTTTTCAGCTTCTGATAAAGTTTTATTGCCAATTCTGATCACCTTTGCAAGCAGGAGTTTCTTATTTGCCTCATTAGTTGAAGTGACGACCAGTCCGTCGTCGAACCGCTCAAATTTTATTGGATATTTAGTGGTGTATGGAGGGATTATTGTGCTGTGCTCATCACCAATTGCCGCCTGTATTTTCATCATTTCCAAATAAAATTGTTCAGTGGAAATACCATTTGTATGCGCTTCAAGACGCGTGATCATTGCATTAAATTCTGATTTAGGAAGTTTTGCAAAGAGATTTTTGTGCTTAACAGGAAGACTGTCTTTATAGAATCTTAAATCCTCGCTAAAAATATTCTTTGAAGTCTGAGCATAACTATAAGTAGCGTATAATGATAAGATTATAAAAAATAAACGACTGGTATTTTTCATGTAAATATTGTTTATATAAAAGATGTGGAATTTTGAAAAAAGTTGCACGAAGTGAAAACTTTATATAATTATCCAAAATATATTTCTTTCTGGCAAGATCTAATTTCCTTACTGAAAATTTTAGTTTAAATTTGTGTCTCCCTAATTTATTGTTTTTATTGTGGACAGAGAATGGATAATGGTGAAATCAGAAAAAATATTCCAGGTGATGAGGTGGCTCCGGTTATTTCTTTACCTAAAAAAGAATATTATCGAAAAGAAACTGCTTGGCATCGCGATTGGAAGTTGGCATTTCCACCATCGTTTAGAGAAGTTGCCTTTTTTGATGCTACGCATTCCGATCTTCACCGGGCAGATATCTTTACGCCTTCGGGTTATACAATAGAGTTTCAAAATTCACCGCTAACACTTGCCGAACTGAATAGCCGGGAGGCCTTTTATCCAAATTTGATATGGGTATTAAATGGTAAGAAATTTAAGGGCTTTAAAATATTAAAACATTTGCCTGATGTGGATGATGCAAGATTAGATGGATATGAGTTTTGTCATTCCGACCACCTTTCCATGGTTAGGAAAGCGGAGGTAATACAGGGAATATCCAATCCGAAAATACTTAATTTTTACCATCCTGAACTGAAAGAGATAAAATTTACCTCCAACCTATATTCTTTTTGCTGGAAACAGCCTCATCGCGTATGGTATGCAGCCACCGCTAAAATTATTGTTGATTTAGGTGGCCATTTTTTATATGAACTTAAACAACGGAAACAGTTGAATGGGAATTATCCCTATCTAAAAATGCTGAGTAGAAAAACATTTATTGATTGGCATACCCCGCCAGAAATTTAGAATGCCGCATGTCTTCAGAATGTTAGGCAAAGATAAAATGGTCGTTAAATAAAGTTGGTAGAAGCCCTTTATGGTGGATTCTATCGGTTCAACATCGTTTCGACCGCAGTGCCCGCCTGTACGGACAGGCCTTCTCGTACAGGCGCTATCGTGTAGACACATCTTTTGGTTTGTTTGTTTGTTTTTATACGCTTTGCTAGCTTTCTTTAATAGATTACAGGTTTTACCGAAAAACGCCGTCAATCCCAAGAGCCTGAGATATCAAAAAAACAGTTGCAGGAAAGAACAAATAGCATTACCAAACATAAAACGCAGTGGTTTTGTGTTCATAATACTAATTTAATTGTTACAGAGAATTGAACACAAACCCCGAAGGGCTCAATCAGCCCAAAGAAACCACAAACAAAAACTGATTAAACGAAGTGCCACTGTTTTTTTGATGTGAGTATGATTGTGTGAACGGCTCCTAGCTGGATCCGATAGCCATTGGATGACAAAGCGCTTTGGGTACTTTGGCGCTCCAAAATGCGCAGCATTTTTGAGCACAATTGAAAAACTAACAATTGCGAAAAACTACCATGCCCCAGCGGCATAGAGCGAAAAAACAATATTTTTGTTGAAAATAATTTTCCTAATCAATGGAATTAATAGCAAGAAAGATGCTGACCACGAAGTAGCTACAGGGCAATTGAAACCATATTTCTACTTGTAAAATAAATTCAGCATGACGATTGCTTTAGAAAAACGTGCTAAAGAAGAAATGGAGGCTAACAGAGATGTGTCCACACGATAGGTACAGGCGGGGAGAGACCTTTTAAACTTTAATTTAATAATCCGCTTCAAAGATCTCTCCACTTTGCGTTCCTTCGGTCAATATGAAGATTAATATATAAGCATGTTATTTCATGCTATCATTGATTTTATTGATCATCTGTAAATGGCTTTGAACAATTGGCGCAGTTTTGGTTGCAAAAGCTTTAAGATCTGCATCTTTTCCATTCTTTGATTCATCTTCCATCAGTTTTAAGGTAGACTTGTGCCCATCAACCATGGCATCTACATAAGCTTTATCAAAATCTGAACCTGTTTTTTTACTAAGGTCTTCCATTTTTTTCTTATGCTCATCATCAACTGTACTTGGAAGCGTAATATTTTTCTGCTTTGCGATCGCCATTAACTCTGTATTTGCCATACCATGATCTTTAACCATCATGGTTGCAAACTCTTTAACCTGCGGATTACTGCTTTTTTCAAGCGCCATTTTTCCCAATTCTACTTCTGCCATACCACCTACAGCTGCCTGAGTGGTGAATTTGGCATCAGCTTCCTCTACAGCAATTCCTCCTGTAGCGGCAGTATTGGTGGTCGTATCTTTGGCCATGTTTAAACTATCGGCACTTTCTTTGGCGTCTTTATTTCCTCCATTACAAGCCTGAAAGGCCATGGCTGAAATCGCCATTACATAAATAAACTTTTTCATATACATTGTTTTTGTTGTATATGCATAACACGGTCTCGCATGAAAGGGTTTTAAGCTTTTTAGAATAAGTAAATTATATAACATTCAGATGTTCAGAAAACTATATTTCGTAAGTCCAAAAATTAAAAAGATAAGATCGAAGAAGTTACTTCATTAATTGAAAGGCAGCAATAGTGACGGTTATTTAAGACGAGGGTTAAAATTTGTTTAAAAGGGTAGAAGGCCTTATAAAATAAGGTCCTTGTCTCCCAATAAATAAATGTAGAAAAGCAAATGTCAGCAGCCTAAAAATCTGGGCCTTGAAAAATGATTTTAGGACATAAGCAAACTTAATGGCCTCAAAAGAAAGTGTTTTCTTATTTGTCAATTAAACCCAACGACAATAAATCGTCAAGATGATCGTTTTGGCTGATTTTATAAAAAAAATAGTGTTTTATAAAAAAAAATAAATGTTGGAAATCAGGTTGTTAAATCAATTAACAGAGGAATCAGTAAACCCAACGGTAATTGATAAAGATTTAAGTAAATCTTTCTTGTCGTAAAAAAGGGTGATAAAGCGATCTCCTTTTTTGAAGTAAAGTTTCGTACCTCCAGGATACAAACTATCCTCACCAATCTTTTCTTTCTTGATTTTGTACTTGCTGAACTTTAACATGCTTTCCTGGGGGCTCGTCTTATTCATTACTAGATTATATGGCAGACCTTCAATTACAATAAGCTGATCATTTGGAACATCAAAAAACATTTCAGTTATGCTTTTGTCTTCCTGAAGGCCACAATAGAGTTCAAGCCCGGATTTGCTCAGCCACTTTGCATAGGGCTGCTCGTTGGCATCCTCGTAAAAAACTGTTTTTACACCTAGTATCGCAGAAATCTTCTCTGGTGTTTGAGGGAAAATAAACTCCTGATTTTTGCTTAAAAGTGTTTTAAGCCTGGCGTTTTTCTGCGCAAATGCAAATAATGACAAAAGTTGAAAGAGCAATGTGAATTTGTATGCGATTGTTCTCATATGGTTGGCCAATAAATAAGTTTTTATAATTTACAACAATTGCTGCTGATGGGCGGCTGCTATCAGTTCGGCCACATTCTTCACTTCAAATTTCTGTATCAGGTTCCTTCTGTGCGTATCTACTGTCAGTGGACTTAAAAAAAGCTCCTGGGCAATATTCTGACTGGTTTTTCCTTCCGCTAAAAGTGATAGTATCTGCTTTTCCCGTCTGGTAAGCTGTGGTGTATTGCGCAACTGGTTTTTGGTCGGACGGCTGATAATTTCTACTACTTCCTTGCTGTAACAGATATTTCCCATTACTGCTGATGAAATACATCGCCTAAGTTCATCAAGTGAGCTGTTTTTAAGCAGGTAGCCATTGGCACCATTTTGTATGGTTTGCATGATAATGCTCCGCTCGGTATGATTGCTGAGAATGAGAATGGTTATGGTGGAAAATTTCTCTTTAATCATCTGGCAAAGGTCCATTCCATTGATATCTGGTAAGGTAACATCCAGCAATATCAGTTCTACAGGATTGCTGTCTAAATAAGAAAGTAGTTGTGTGCCATTTGAAAAACCGCCCACAATCTCCAGATTGCTTTCATTTTTAAGCAAGGTTTTCAGCCCTTCAATAACAATAGGGTGGTCATCTACAATAACTGTACGCAGTTTATTCATCGATACTGGTTTTAAGTTCTATATCTATACTGGTTCCCTCACTGGGAGCAGAATGCACTTCAAATTTTCCTTGCAAAAAGGCGATACGGTTTTTTAGATTGTCCAATCCCATTCCCTTTTTCTGGGAAAGCGTGGCCATATCGAAACCGCGACCGTTGTCTTCAAAAGTAATGAAAATAGTATTTTCATTTTGGCTGCATTGCAGGATGATGTTGTCTGCCTGTGCGTGTTTGATTGCATTAGAGATGAGTTCCTGTACAATCCGGTAGATATTGAGTTGCACATTCATTGCAATATTTTTCTGAATGCCGAACATTTCAGAGGTGATGCGTAACCCATCGCGCATGTAGAATTCACACAGATCTTTCAAGGCGGTTTCAAGACCAAATTTTAGTAGCGTATCAGGTACCATGTTGCGTGCAATGCGTCGCAGTTCGGTAACCGAGGTGTCCAGCTGACTGATAATGCGGTGCAGGTCTTTATCATCCGAGATCGTCGGTTGGGTATCTGTCCATCCTGAAAGACCAATTTTAACGCCCGATAGCATGCCGCCGAGGCCGTCATGAAGATCTCGCGCTACCCGCTCTCTTTCCAGCTCCTCACCTTCAAGCATGGCTTTGGTAATCTTCAGCTGCTGTTTTTTTTCCATTTCGTTTAGCTGCTGTTTGTAATTAATCTCTTTTTGCGCTGCTAATTTACGCCTGCTCCGGGCGGTGAGCAGAACAAAAACCAATAGAAGCAACAAAAAGAGGCATCCTAAACCAAGTATCAATTTGTATAAACGCTCATTACGGGCATTTAACTGTACCTGTTTGTTCTCCGATTGAAGATATTGTATCTTTTGCTGATTCTTCGCCGTTCTATATTTTGTTTCCAGTTCATTGATTTTTACCTTCGTCTGGTCGCTGGTTATACTGTCGTTGGTCTGTCGGTATTTGCTGAGCCATCGGTATGCCTCTTTATAATCACCAAGTTTCTCGCTTACTTTGGATAGTTCAGAATAAAGCATGGCGCGATCATTAATTTTAGCAGTTAAAGTACCTTCTTTAATAATATCTAGTAAAATTTGCCTGGCTTTAACATAGTTTTTTTGCTGCTGATAAATCTCATATCGGCGAAATAAAAACTGTTGGTAAAGCTGCTTCTGATTATACTTTTTAGCAAGGGTAATGCCCTTATCAATACTCGCAAGTGATTCATCAAATAATGATTTTGTGAAGTAGTAAAGAGATTCATTGTAGTAATAAAGCGGATAGTTTAAAGAGGAAGGATAGGGCTTCAGTAACCGTTGTGCTTTTTCCAAAAGTAGGTGGGCTTTGTTTGCCTTGTTATCATAACAATAAATGCTTACACCAGTAAGATAGGAAAACAATAGATCAGTATCTTCAGACCCTTTTTTTTCCAGTAAAGCGATGGCATTTTCATTATATGCAGCTGCTTTTGAGAACTGATAGTTATTCATCAAAATTGTGGCGAGCTGGGTATAATAGTAAGCAATACGTTTGGGATCACCGGTTTTCTCTGCAAAAGGTATAGCCTTTTCCAGGGTTATTTTCATGATAAAATCATAACCCTTTCTGTCTACATTCATTATAGCGTAATTGTACCACGATGCAGCCTGCTTGGCATAGGCAATCTTCGTATTAAATGGTGACAATGCTTCGGCAGCCTTTTTAAAGGCATCGGATGCCTTTGATTTATTCCAGTTGAAATAATACTGACCTTTGTAGAAAAGTGCCAATGCATTTAAATAATTATCGTTTTTTGCGGCAGCTGTACCTGCTATGAGGTAGGCTTTACTTTTTAAGGTATCTTTAAATTTCCAATATTCTACCAAAAGGAAATTGGTATTTGCTCTTGAGCTGTCTGGAATTTTTTTCTGTAAAATATGCTGCAGGCTATCAAGATAATGCTGCTCATTCAGTGGAATCTGTTGTTGGCCAACAGATTTAAATGAGATGGAAATCACTATCAGGAATAAAAAAAATCTGGTCATGCTTTAAACTAAATTTATTTGCCAGGATGGAAATGAGCTTATCTCGACGGTAAGGCAAATTTACCGTTAAATATCAAACATAATTCTTGTCCCACCATCATTTCAGCAGGTCGTAATGAAAAATACCTGAAAACCAGTAGAAGAAAAACGGCAAAAACCGGTATTTCTTTTGGCCAATACTTGCAATAGCTTTGCCCTTAACCTAATAATTAGCATAAAACTATGAAAATATTATCTTCGAAGGCTTTTTTAACTAAAGCTAATCTGATCCGAAAGCCATTAAGCAACGCATTGGCTATCTTTTGTTTTACCATGATCGCCATATGCCTTTCATCATGTTCAAAAAATGATGACGGTGGCAGTGCACCTACCGGGGATTATTATCTCCGTGCAAAAGTTGGCGGAAAAGCTATCAATTTCTACAAAGTGAATTTTCAGGGCGGCGGCGATGATAACCGGTTTGAACACATTGTTATTGGTGGTCACGAGACTTCTTATCCTGCATCAGGGCCGGTGTCGCCATCGCTTGACTTTGAGATCTGGAAAGTGGGTGGCAATATCACCCCCGGAACTTATGCTACACCTGGTGAAAATATGATTGCCCGTTATGCCATACAAAAAAGCGATGGCACTTTGTTATACAATACGGCCTATAGCGATGATGTATTTACCGTAAAAATTGAAGCGATCAGCAAAACAGGTATCAAGGGAACTTTTTCCGGCACGGTAAGAAGCCTGGCAGGAGAGGCCATCAGCATTACCGAAGGTACATTTAATCTTCCTTACGAAACAATTATTAATCCTTAATATCAATATCATGAAGCTTAAAAAATATGTCCTTACACTTTTTTGTGTGGTATCAGCAGTAACTGTAGTTTCTGCCCAGTATAAAGAACCAGAGAAAAAAGATAAAGCGGAGATTTACCGTCCAGAAATGCCATTTGATTCTTTGCTGGCAAAAAAAATGCTTGCTAAAGGCACTGCAGTGATTAAAGGTGTCGCTTACACTAAGCAGAAACATCCACTAGGCTATAGTGTTCCGTTTTCTCCTCGCATACTTGCCAATAAAATTACGGTTGTTCTATTACCTGTAACACCTTATTTTGAAGAATGGTACAGGTTGAGAAAAGATAAAGAAAACATCAAAAGAAGACGCTTTGTCTACCTCTCTGACCAGGCTTACCGTTATAGGTTGGAAGCCGTTACCAATAGCGACGGTGAATTTACCTTTCCAGATATGAAGCCTGGTAAATATTTTTTACAAGGTATGTTAGATTACACACTAAGAGGTACATATAATGCTTATACAGGTTCAGGTTATAACGATTATGGCGGAAGAACCGATTATTATCAGCAAAAAGATTATTACAAGAACATTCAGGACCGCATCGAAACGTTTGTGGAGGTTAAAGAAAACGGAGAGATGGTGAAGGTCAAATTGCACTAATTCAGAAATTATAATGTCTACCCTATGAAAACTGCTAAAATAAACCTAGCCATAACAATTGTATTGTTGTTGATCTCCGGTATAGAAGTACATGCGCAACTCGGCGGACTGTTTGAAAAGGCTAAAGCGAAAGCAGAAAAAGCCCTTGAAAATAAGATTGATAAAAATTCCACAGCTACAAAATCTAAAGCAACTATTAATGCAGGAAACAGCAAGGTGGTGATTGGTGATTCATCTATTTTTTCAGAAGATTTTTCTTTATTTGAAACTGGTGCAACGGCAACCAGTTTCAAAACAAACGGAGTGGCCAATATGGTAACCATAAAGGGCCAGAAAGGTAAATGGATGGATATAAAGGATAAGGCCATTTATAAATTTTCACGCCAGCTCAATTACCCAAAAGAGTTTACCTTGTCTTTTGATATCATTGCAATAGCGGATCAGATCAAGGACATTGCACCAATGTCGTTCGGGTTTGCAAGTGATAACAGTGTTCGCCAACACGAAAGCAACATCGGCACTTATGTACAACTGCACTATTACGATACTGATCAAGTAAATATAGGTAGCAATAAGCCTGAAAAATTTGTAAGTACCACGTTTGACCTTGCACCATGGCTCTACCGTCCGCTTCATGTTGTGCTATCCGTCAATGGAGAAGAGATGGCCGTTTACCTCAACAATGTTAAACTTGCAGATACGGTTCTGTTCAGCCCGACAGCGGCTAAAAACTTTTATATATCTGCTCCCTGGGAATATGCTAATGGAGCAAAGGTACTGGTGAGTAACTTTCAGGTTGCTGGGTTTAGGAAATAGTAAATAAGGAACTCCCAACAAAAAATCATTATGTCGACTGAGGCAGAGTCCCAACGTTGGGTGGGAGATAGCTTTAACCGGTTATTAAATCTAGTTATCTGTTAATCACATTAATTTGTATTACATAACTTATTCCTAAGGATGAACATTATATTGTTTGTATAGCCTTGAAAATAGAATCATCAGCTATTTAAGTAATATAAAATTCGAGAAAATGATGAGGATATTAAGTGGGTTAATTTAGTTAAACCAATCATAAAAATCTTAACTTCAATTTCTACAATCAGTTTTATGGATTATTATACTCGAATTCTTATCTTTTGCTCGATCACATTATTGCATACTACAAATGTTTCTGCACAACCTAATCTCGTAAGCACCAACATTGACAGCTTAATCACAAAAAGAATGGCTGAAAATGGGTTTGTGGGACTTGGTGCTGCGATTATCATTGATAAAAAAGTGGCTTGGAAAAAAGCATACGGATTTTCTGATCGGCAAACTGGTGCCGCTTTTATAACCTCAACTTTAATGAACATTGCATCGGTTTCTAAAACAGTGACCGGTGCCTGCCTGATGAAAGCAGTAGAGCAAGGGAAACTCTCACTTGATGAGAATATTAACCACTACCTTCCATTCAAAATTCACAATCCTTATTTTCCAAAAGCTAAAGTAACACTGCGAAATTTAGCTACCCATACGTCAGGTCTTACCGACAGGTATCCGTTTTATACCGATAGTCTCTACTTCAATGGAAAAGATTCGCCGCAATCCTTGGGCGATTTTCTACGGCAGTATTTTATGCCAGGCGGACAATATTACTCGAAAGAAAATTTTTTAAATCACCAACCTGGTACATTCCGAGAGTATTCCAATATTGGGGCGGCATTGGCAGGTTATATTGTTGAAATCAGGACTGGTCAAAAATTGGACGGATACAGTAAAAAATACCTGTTCAATCCATTGAAAATGGAGGATACCGGATGGTTTCTATCAGAAATAAACCTCAAAAAACATACTAAACTTTACGAAAAAAAGGACAATAAAATTCAGGAAATCCCACTTTATGGCTGTACTACTTATCCGGACGGAGGTGTTCGTAGCTCGGTAGATGACCTTTGTCATTTTTTGATCTGTCTGTTAAATGATGGAAAATATCAAAACAAGCAGGTATTAAAGGCAGAAACCGTCAACGAAATGCTACGGTTCCAGTTTGATGAAACCCATGCACCTCAAAATGTAAAACCAAAAACACTGAATTCGGGTATTTTCTGGGCAACAAAGATGGGCGCTACCAGGATTGGGCATAATGGATCTGACCCGGGAGTAAGGGTTTTTATGCTTTCTGATCTCAATAAAGAAGTCGCCGTCATCCTATTTGTCAATACCTCATTGAGCGAACAGGAAGAAAATAAATTCTTCGACATCTATGAAGATCTTTACCGCTATGGTGTCGAACTTAGGAAATAACGTATAAAATTGCCTCAACGATATATGAAAAAAATATTATTGCTGATCTTCATTTCTTTTTTTATGGCTTCATTCAGGCGCAAGAAGTACATGAGCCATCATCTAAAAATCATCCCGAGTGGTCAAAATCTTTTCCGCCATTTCGCATTGTTGGTAATCTATATTACGTAGGTACTGCCGATCTGGCCTGCTATCTCGTTGTTACGCCAAAAGGAAATATCCTGATCAATACAGGATTGGCCTCATCAGAGAAGCTGATTGGGGAAAGCATTCAAAAGCTGGGGTTTAAACTTTCAGACATTAAAATATTATTGACCACACAAGCACATTTTGACCACCTTGGCGCAATGGCAGCCATTAAAAAGGCTACCGGAGCTAAGTTTATGGTAGATTATGCCGATGCACAGGTTGCAGCTGATGGTGGCCGTTCTGATTATGATTTGGATGGTGATGTTGCTGTTTTCAAACCTGTACAAATAGACCGCATTTTGCACGATAAGGATATCATCAGGCTAGGAGGGACGGAATTAATTATGCTTCACCACCCCGGGCATACCAAAGGTTCATGCAGTTTTCTGCTTACCGTTAACGATCAAAAAAAGAATTACAGGGTACTGATTGCCAATTTACCGACGATTGTAACAGACAAAAAGTTTACAGATATTACTACCTATCCTCAAATTGCGAAAGATTACGCCTACACTTTGCGGAGTATGAAAAACCTCAAGTTCGACCTTTGGGTGGCTTCTCACGGTGTACAATTCGACCTTCTAAAAAAACACAAATCCGGAGATCCTTATAATCCAGCTGTTTTTATGGATGTAAAAAACTTTTACGATTATTTGGATGAACTGCAGGTGGAGTATGACAGGAAAATTGGGAAGTGATGATAGTTAACTTTTTATGCATATAAATTTATAAAACTGCTCTTTAAAAAAAGTAGTTTTTCCGGTTGCCTGAATGCCACAAAATAGGATTGCTTCCATCTTCCTAAAGATTCAGATTTTGTAGATACAAAAAAAGGAAGAATTAAATCTAATTCTTCCTTTTTTGCTGCGGAGAGCGAGGGATTCGAACCCCCGGACCTGTTACAGTCAACAGTTTTCAAGACTGCCGCATTCGACCACTCTGCCAGCTCTCCGCTGCAAAAGTACAAACTCGGCTTAACTCTGCAAACTCCGAAAGCTTTTTTTTTATATAAACTTGATAATTACTTAACACAGAGGGAGAAAAAATTATTTCTTCTGTATATTTTCTTCAATTGGCTCCGATTTTTTGAATAAATTGAACGTAGGGCGGATAATCTTCACACTTCTTTTGCTTACATCAACGCTGGCATTTAGTTCGAAACCGATCAATAAAATCAATGAATTGAGGTAAAGCCAAATCATTACTACGATTAATGTCCCGATAGAGCCGTAAACTTTATTATAGGAAGCAAAATGGTTGATGTAAAAGGAAAAACCCCAAATGGTAAGAAAGGCCAGAATAGTGGCAAGCCAGGAACCTGCACTAAACAAGCGCCACTTTTTGGTATGCGAGGGGCCGTAACGATATAAAATGGAAATGGTAATGAAATACAAAATAGCCAGTAAAGCCCAACGGGTAAATTTGATGGTATAACTCAAAAAACTATCCTGCAGATGCAGTTCATCATTGATTTTGTTCAGCAGAACTTCACCCAGGGCCATCGCACTGATGCAGATGATGATCGAAAAACAGATAATTAGGGTAAGTACAAGCGCTATTAAACGTTGTTTGATCCAGCTCCGCGTTTCGATGATCAAGGATGATTTATTGAATGCCTTCATCAGGTTTTTAACTCCATTGGTGGCAAAAAACAGTGCAGATAGAAAACCGAAAGACAATAAACCGCGATTTTGATTTTTAATGATATCTTTTAATGTTGCTTCAAAGGCATCGAAAGCATTGTGCGGCAATACCAGCTGGATTAAATTTAGAAGCTGATCCTGGAAACCCTTAATCGGAATAAAAGGAATTAGCGTAAACAAGAAAATAATGCCAGGAAAAATGGCCAGCATGAAACTGTAGGCTAGAGATGATGACTTATTTACCAAGGCATCTTTTCCTATTTCACGAAAGAAAAATGTAGCTACCGTATATAGGGGAAGTGGGCTAAATCCAGGCAAAACGCATTCTTTGGTCCATTCTATAAATCTAGAATAGAGCTTAAGATGTAATAACTGCCGGTGTAACCATTCCATTCTTCTGATTAATTAAAAAACACCGATAATTTTTCCATAAAATTTTCGGGTGGATTTGTTGGTTTATTTTTCTTCATGTCAACAAAAACCAGCGTGGTTGATCCAATGTTGATCAATTCTTCTTTTTCATTATATAGTTCATATTCAAAAAAGATCCTAATGCCTGGTAGGGTTTTAATGATGGTTTTTACAGTAATTTCCTGATCGTAAAGAGCAGGCTTAATGTATTTGCATTTTAGTTCCAATACAGGCATCATAATGCCATCAGCTTCCATTGAGCTGTAGCTCATACCTAAACTTCTTAACATTTCTACCCGGCCAACTTCATAGTACTGCGCATAATTGCCATAATACATATAACCCATCTGGTCGGTTTCGCCATAACGAACCCTGATTTTCGTACTGTGACTAAACATTATTTAAATATATTTCTTTTGTTTAAAGCCTCACGGTATTTCTTTGCATTTACTTCGTGTTCAGCTTTGGTTTCAGCAAAGTTATGGTAGCCAGAGAAATCTTCTTTGGCGCACATGTAAATGTAATTGTTGTTATCGCGGTTAAGTACAGCGTCAATGGCATTAATGCTCGGCATCATAATCGGTCCGGGAGGTAAACCTGCATATTTATAGGTGTTATAAAGCGATTGCACCTGCAATAATTTTCCGGTTACCCTTTTAACAGTAAAATCGTTATTGGCAAAAATCACCGTCGGATCGGCCTGAAGCAATATACCTTTATTTAATCGGTTTAAGTACAAACCTGCTATAATTGGCATTTCTTTATCATAAAGTGCCTCGGCATCTACAATAGAGGCCAACGTATACACCTGTGCAGGACTAAGGTTTAAGCTTGCTGCCTTTTGCTTACGATCTGCTGTCCAGAATTTCTCATACTCCTTGTGCATGCGCTCAAAGAAATCAACCGGCGAAATATTCCAGTACATTTCGTAGGTGTTTGGGATGAACATGGCATACACATTATCCTGGTTAAATCCATATTTGCTAATCAACGCTGTAGAATCCAATACCTTGATAAAACTTAGCGAATCGGCTTCCAGATTGTTGGCCAGATAGGCTGCAAAATTTTCTTTTTTGCGGATGTTATGGAATTTTAATTTAACAGGATCCTGGTTTCCCGCTTTGATCATGTTAATTAAGGTTCGGTTGGTCATTCCTTTTTTCAGGCGGTAACGGCCCGGTTTAACACTTGCGGCTAAATTCATTTTTCCCGCGGCGGCTGTAAAAGAAGAAATGCTTTTTAAGAGATCTTTCTTTTTAAACTCTGAAACCAGATCATCGTAATTGCTTCCGGTTTTGATGTATAAATATTTTTGATTTTCTGTAACGTTAGGGGCAAAATAAAGCCTGTAAATATTCAATGCAAAGTAACCGGCGATTAAAACAACAGCAAGCGCAATCACGATTGCTGCTTTTTTGCCTGTACTCATATTCTTTTTTTCTACTTCAGTCATGTAATAATGATACTTGTTTATGGTTGTTTGTTAGATAGCGTAATGTTAATTCTGGTACCTATAGGCACTTTGGTTACCGAATCAAGCAGCATAGGGTCTTGTTTAACAATAACCGCTGCAGCACTATCGGTAATAGGCCCATCGTAAAGTATGTTACCTAAGCTCAGGTTTGATCCCCTTAGGCTAAATTTGGCTTCATCCATGGTTAATCCCATCAGTTGCGGAATATCCACTTCTTCGTTTCCTCGGCCATCGCCTAATACCAGGTTAATCCTTGAGCCAACAGGCACCACCTGACCGGCTGTGATCGGTTGGCCACCAAATGAAGCTTCCAGGACTACATCACGACTTACATCAGGCTTGTAAGTGGTATCGCCAAGTTTTAATCTCGAACTCTCTATAATCGCCTGTGCTTCTCTTAAAGTTTTAAACGCGATATCCGGGAATTTTGTATTTGGTGTTTTGCCCGCATTAATGGTTAAATAAATGGTACGGTTATCTTTAACAAAAGTATTGGGGTCGGGATCCTGATCAATTACTATTCCGGGAGGTTGATCCATAATAAAAACTGAATCTACTTCGTATTTTAGGCCGGCACCCTCCAGTTTGTTTACGGCCTGCTCAAAAGATAAACCTTTTACCAAAGGTACATTAAGACCCTGTCCGTGTTTGGTGTAATATCTTAAACTAAAAAAAGCAATCAATAAAATTACTATAACAGTTACTATAGCTGCTAAAATGTTGTTTCTAAATGATTTGGTTTTTAAATACTCTATAAATTTAGACATGAATCTTAATTTGGGTTATGCGTACAAGCTCAAATGTAACTATTTAAATGATGGATTGGATGATCGAATCTATTTCTTCACTCAATCATTCCATCACACACTCCTTCAATAATTCTCATTCAAACATACTAAAGCACAAAGATATTTATATTTTTGAGGATATATTTATATTCAATTTCTATTTATAAAAGGATTTTTAACATGAAGAAAACGATAGCATTGTTAACAGGCGGTACCACAGGCGAATGGGTTGTTTCAGTAAAAAGTGCAGCCACGATCGCTCAAAATATCGACTCCGACTTATACGATGTGTATAAGATTATGCTGAACGAAAAAGGTTGGTTTTACGAGCCCGCTGATTCTGTTAAAATTGAAATTGATAAAAATGATTTTTCCCTAATGCTGGAAGGAAGAAAAATTAGATTTGATGGCGTTTTTATTGCCATACATGGTTCTCCCGGCGAGGATGGAAAGTTGCAAGGCTATTTCGATATGCTGGGCATTCCTTATACCGCCTGCGATGCATTAACTTCTTCCATTACGATGAATAAAGGTTATACCAAAGCCATTGTAGCAGATATTGATCACCTGCATACCGCGAAATCCGTTCAGATATTTAAAGGTGGAAACCATAATTTAAATCAGATTAAGCAGGATTTACGCTTGCCTTATTTTGTTAAACCCAACAGCGGGGGAAGCAGTATTGGCATGACTAAGGTAAAACATGCCGACGACCTGGAAGAAGCCTTAGAAAAAGCATTTAAAGAGGACAACCAAATTTTAATCGAAGAATTTGTGAGCGGCAGGGAATTCTCGGTCGGCATTTTTGGCTCAGAAGGCAAAGTGATTGTTTTACCTGCAACAGAAGTGATCCCACAGAATGAGTTTTTCGATTTTGAAGCTAAATATACACCAGGTGCGACAGAAGAAATTACCCCAGGCAGAATGAATGCGGAAGAGCAAAGCCGGGTGCAACAGGTGGTAAAAGAGGTGTATCTGAAACTGAACTGTAGAGGAGTGGTGCGTGTAGATTACTTTTTAGAAGAAGGAACTGATAAGTTTTATTTTATCGAAATCAATACCATCCCAGGACAGACAGCAACGAGTTTTATTCCACAACAGGTAGCGGCTATGGGCATTACCCTGAAAGAGTTTTATACCCGTTTAATGAAAGAAACGCTGGGATAGTTTTCTTTAGCTTTGTCATTCTGAATGCAATGAAGAATCTTTAAATAGTGGCCGCGTATTTATGTATATTTGTTTTTTTACGAGGTGTTCTTAAGTCGGTATTTTAAAATGATATATCTACATCATATTTCGCCAAAGCCCGCACAGCCATGAACATTCAAATACTGATTGATAAAGGTTTAAAACTCAAAAGCTACCCAAAAGGTTCGGTGATTTATGAGCCTGGAGAGCAGCCCCGCTATGTGTATTTTATCAAGTCGGGTGAGGTGAGAATGGTCACCGTGAGCGATGAAGGAAAGGAATTTATTCAGGGCATTTTTAAAACCGGGCAATATTTTGGTGAGCCGGCTTTATTAATCGATCGTCCTTATTTAGCCTTTACCATTGCCAATAAAGATTCGCAGCTTATTGCAGTAAGTAAAGAAGACTTTTTCGAATTGGTTAAAAACGACCCTGATTTTAGCATGGAGCTGATTCGTACTTTAAGTAAACGGTTATTTTATAAATCGATGATGCTGGAGGAGCTGGCAAGCGAAAAAGCTGATCATCGCCTGTTAACCATTATTAATTACCTCCTTGGTGATATTAATGTAGGTGAAAATTTAAAAGTAACGCGACAGGAATTAGCTGACATGACTGGTTTAAGAGTAGAGACAGTGATCAGGGGAACAAAATTACTAGCCGAAAACGGCCTGATCAAAACAGTTAAAGGCAAAATTGTTAAACTTTAATTACCCTTAGGTGGTTTATACAATCGGACGATAAACAGGTATATGTTCAATAACAAATAACTATCGAACTGTTAAACTGATGCCTCAAACATGACCTAGATCATAAATTGGTATTCAGTATAAGGCTTATCTTTGTCCTATCAAATTATTAGATTATGGCAGAGTTATCAAAATTCCAGGCTTTTTTACAGTGTAAGTGTCCGAGATGCCGCAAAGGAGATATTTTTACAGGAAGTGCTTATTCATTCAGGTTACAAAAAACAAATGTAAACTGCCCGCATTGCAACTTAAAGTTTGAACGCGAACCAGGTTTTTTCTACGTAGCCATGTTCGTAAGTTATGCCATGAATGTTGCCGAAATTATTACCATTGGTGTAGCCTCGTATATTTTAGGGTTGGATTTAGTGTATGATAACCTATGGTACTATGTGGGACTAATCCTGGCGGGTGTTTTATTATTGTCGCCGATTAATTATCGCTATTCGAGGGTGATTTTGCTTCATTACCTTACACCGGGCCTACACTACGTGCCTGGAAGTGGAGATTAGCGTTGATAAACTATTTAAAATTGTGATAGATACGTAAGCAACATCGTCAATGCGTGGAGGAACGACGAATCCTGCCGGCAACAGACTGGCAATTTCTCATACTAAAGATCCCTGCTATAAAGATTGCCTGCCTGCTGCAGCTACTATTAGGACACAAATAAAAAATATCTTTGCAGAATGGATCGCATAGGACATAAACCAGATTTTGATGGGCTTTTGGGAGATAAACGATTAGAGCGTCGAGCAGAGCTGATATCTTCATCCCTACTTCAAAGCAGGAGCTCCAGCATTCATTCAGCTACAAAAAATGAAGCAGAACAGAGAGGTTTTTATCGTTTTCTGGGCAATGAGGCTGTTAATGAGTCCGTTTTGATTAAAGAGATGATACAGCGGTGTGTTAAAAACACGATGGGTAAAGATGTATTGGTAATTCAGGATACCAGTTCCTTCGGTCTAAGCAAAAATGCCAATAACATTAAACCTGGAAGTGGACTCGGTTTGGTTGGGAATAAAACAGGTTTAGGATTTCTTTCCCATGTGAGTTTGGTACTTGATGCCGGTAGTGAAGACATATTGGGCTATTGCGACCTCCAGTTATGGCACAGAACCAGGGACAAGTCGAATAATACCACCAAGGTTTACAAAACAGAAGCGATTGAAGAAAAGGAATCTTATAAATGGATTAAAGCGGGCAAGAAAACCAAAGATGTTTTATCACAGGCAGCCCATGTTACCATTATCCAGGATAGAGAGGGCGATATCTATGAGCAGTTCTGTTTAGTTCCAGATTCCCGTACCAGTTTGATCATCCGGAGCAGGGATAACCGAAGACTGGCTGATGGTTCCAAATTACATTCGGTATTGAGGAACGCCCCAGTTCTGGGCGGATACCTACTAACCTTACCGGCCGACCTGCGCAAAGATAAAACCAAAAGAGTCGTGGAAATGGAGGTAAGGTGTCAAAAGGTAAGTATCAAAAAGCCAAGGAACGGAGTTGGCAAAGAGATAGCTGAAGAAAAAGAACTATATGCTATAGAAGCAAGGGAAAAGAATAATGACACCAAAGATGGCGTGTGCTGGAGGCTGCTCACAGACCAGCCCACCTTAAGCTTAGAGGAAGCCCTGAAGATAGTTTATCGGTATACACAGCGATGGTATATCGAGCAACTGTTCCGCATACTAAAAAAACAAGGTTTTCAGATAGAAGAGAGCCAGTTGGAAACAGGATGGGCAATTAGAAAACTATTTTTGATGGTATTAAATGCAGCACTGAGGGTGATGCAGCTTTATCTGGCCTATGGCAAAGAGGACTGTCAAGAGCTTAAGGAAGTGTTTGATCAACAGGAAATTGATTGTCTGGAAGCTATTGAGAAAAATCATCTGCCAAAAACACCGAAAACGATTAATCCATACCGAAAAGACAAACTCTCCTGGGCAAGTTGGATTATCGCAAGACTTGGGGGATGGAAAGGAAATGTTAGATCCCAACCAGCAGGACCCATTATAATAAAAAGAGGATTGGATAAATTTGAAGATATCTATCAAGGCTGGAAACTTGCGGCATTTAAAACTTAAGATGTGTCCTAATAGTAGCTGCTGCAGGCAGGCTTCCCCGAAAAGATCGGGACAGGCTGTCGGCTGAAAAGCCTTCTCCTAATGACGATTTTTCTGGGAGATTATATCTTCTTTAAGGTTTACGATCGCTATTAAGCAGATGTTATTTTAAATTAAATGCCTCATTTATACAATTAACTAACGCCCTCACCTTGTTTTCCGAAGTTAACTCATAGCGGTACTCGTCTTCAATTGTGCCCATTTTGGTTTCTGTATTTCTGAATTCCATTTTACTTGGAACAAATTCCTTGGCAGAGGCATGGAATTGTGTGGCACCAGTTTGATCAATCAGGTTTTTTATATTGTTTTCATTGATCCCTGCACCGGGCATGATGGTAATCCGCCCGTTGGCCTGTGTTACCAGCTGTGCTAATTTTTCTGCACCCAGCATTGCAGAAGAAGCACCTCCGGAGGTGAGTACCCTTTTAATTTTAAGGGAAATTATATCTTCCAGCGCCTGATCCATATCGTTACTCATATCAAAAGCCCTGTGGAATGCTACCTCCATCGGTTTGGCCAACTCAATAAGTTCAGCGCAACGTTTTTTGTCGATTGTACCGTCAGCTTTAAGTATCCCGATAACTACTCCTTCACAATTTAATGATTTGCAGACTTTTATATCTTCTTTCATGATTTCGAATTCCGTTTCAGAATATAGAAAATCTCCTCCCCGGGGACGGATGATTGGCCAAATTTCGATAGATAGATTTTTCTTTGCTAGTGATATTTGGGCATAACTAGGTGTGGTGCCACCTTCTGCCAGGTTATCGCAAAATTCAACTCTTTTTGCACCACCATTTTGGGCTGCCAATGCCGATTGATAAGAATTGGCACAAACTTCTAAGCAGGGAATTGCTCCTTCATTCATGATATTTCGACTTATATTCTTTAAAGAGGCTTTACAGCGCTGGAAAATTTTTATTGAACGGTTTTTATTCTCTAATCTTCAGGGGCTGTATCATAAGTTGTAGTTTCACCACTAATCTGTCACGTTAAGCCTTTCGAAACGCCTTTATAAAATTCAAAGCGCTCTTTCTACAAGCGTAGGATGACAATTATCCTTCACGATACGGCCTCCAACTAAACTAAGAATATTAAACTCTAGCCTTTATTAGCTGGTTAAAAGTAAATATTCACTTTCGCCAAATACTCGAAACCAACTTAATAATAACTTTTGCCTTTAATTAATAGATCTTGCTTTTCTGCAGTGCAAACGGCATAACTAAAACCTTGTTGAATGGCATAAGCACCGTATTCGCCTTTTTTATTGATGGCTAAAAACCCAACCTGTATGTTTTTGGCCGTTTCCGGCTTCTTTTTGATGATTCGCATTACTGCCTCCTTACATGCTGCTTCCGGCGTATAACCCTGGCGCATCAGCTCTACAACCAGGAACGAACCTACATTCCGTACCACTTCTTCGCCCACACCGGTTGATGTTGCACCACCAACTTCATTGTCTACATAAAGGCCGGCACCAATAATCGGGCTATCGCCAATTCTCCCATGTAATTTATAAGCCATCCCGCTGGTGGTGCAGGCGCCAGAAATATTACCTTTCGCATCAATAGCCAGCATTCCAATGGTATCGTGGTTGTATTGGTTGCCCGGAAGTTTTTGTGGAGCGGCTTTTTTGTAAAGTTTGTTTTCGATATTCATGACCGGCGCATATTTTGCCGTTTTTAGCCATTCTTTCCATGCTTTTTCGCTGGCAGGTGTAAGCAAGTTTTCTTTTTTAAACCCCTGTTCCAATGCAAACTGTAATGCACCATCGCCAGCCAACATGACGTGCGGTGTTTTTTCCATCACTTTACGTGCTACCGAGATAGGATGTTTAATATACTCAAGTGCCAAAACAGCACCACAGTTACCCAATTCGTCCATAATACAGGCGTCGAGCGTTACACGGCCATCACGATCGGGCAAACCGCCATAACCTACAGATTGATTTTTTTCGTCGGCCTCTGGTACCCATACACCTTGTTCAACGGCATCTAGCGCACGGCCGCCAGATGATAAAACTTTCCAGGCATCAGCATTTGCCGCAATTCCAAAATCCCAGGTAGAAATTACAATGGGAAAATTTGCTGCTTTTGACGATTTTTTAGGAATAGCATTAGCAATACTGCTTTTATCAATAGCCATCAATCCGGCTGATAGGGCAGAAGCCTTTATAAATTTACGACGGTTAAACATTTGTTTGGTTGGTTAACTGGTTTATTGGTATATCTATTGATGTCGCCTGAAAATTGCGATTTAATTTTGAATATTTCCGATCATAAATAATCGTTTTACTAAGGTTTTTAAATAGTAGTTCGATCATTGCATATTGCCTATTCGATCGTAAAATGGTCTGCATCTTTTAAAAATGGAAACTGTCTCCTGACTTTAACCAGTTCTTCATAATTGATACTGAAAGTATATAAATCTTCGTCTTCCGGTTTATAATAAACGGTATTGCCGAATGGATCCAAACACATGGATAATCCGCTGTGATAAATCTGGTTACCATCGTGCCCAACACGGTTTACGGCAATTACATAACTTTGGTTTTCAATCGCCCTGGCCGGGATCAAGGCCTTCCAGTGTGCCGATCTTTTATCAGGCCAGCTGGCCACCAAAAGTAAGATATCGTATTCCTGATCTACATTGCGCAGCCAAACCGGAAATCGTAAATCGTAACAAATGGCCAGCCTGATTTTCCAACCCTTAAGTTCTACTATGAGTTTTTCCTTGCCGGGACTAAAATGCTGATCCTCATTACCCATGCCAAACAGATGGCGTTTATCGTAATGCTGGTTTTTACCATCTGGCTCCATCCAGATCAGGCGGTTAAAATATTGGTTATTTTCTTTAATAATTAAGCTCCCAGTAACCACGCAACTGTACTGGTGCGCCATTTTTTGCATCCACTGCATCGTTTTGCCACCCATTTCTTCTGCTAAAGCTTCAGAATTCATGCTAAAACCAGTGTTAAACATTTCGGGTAGAATGATAATATCAGTTTTCTCCCTCACACCCATTGACAGACGAAGTGCCAGATTCAGAAGATTTTTCTCGATGTTTTCCCAGAAAAGATAAGCTTGAAAAACAGTTACTTTCAGGTTTTCAATTTGGGTGTAAACAGGTGCTTCCATTTTATATCGGTTTAGTCTGGTTAAACATTTTTAAGTTTTTCTGCAGCTAAGGCGAGGGTAGCATTTTCTTTAGCAAAGCAAAACCTGATAATTTTATGATCAGTTGCCTTTTGGTAGAACGCAGAAACCGGAATGGTGGCCACTCCAAATTCTTTGATCAACCTGACGCTAAAATCGGTATCTTTTTCATCGCTGATACTGCTATAACTTGCACATTGAAAATACGAACCGTTACAAGGCAAAAGTTCAAAGCGGCTTTCCGCCAAAAGGTTTCTAAAGTAATCCCTTTTCTGCTGAAAGAAACTGCCGATTTTGGTGTAATTTTCTGGTTCCTGAAGGTATTGGGCAATGGCCTGCTGCATGGGACTATTAACGCTGAAAACATTAAATTGGTGTACCTTTCTAAATTCTTTGGTTAAATCTTCCGGTGCCAGGCAATAACCCAATTTCCAGCCCGTAGCATGCAAAAGCTTACCAAAAGAGGCCACCACAAAACTTCTTTGCCTCAATTCCGGATAGCACATTACACTCTGGTGTTTTTGTTCATCATAAATGAGGTGTTCATAAACTTCATCACTTAAAATCACAATATCGGTACCGCTAACGAGTTTAATAAGCGATTTCATATCATCTGATGACAAAATACTACCTGTAGGATTTTGAGGTGTATTTAAGATTATCATTCTGGTTTTTACCGTAAATAACTTCTTAACCATGTCCCAGTCGATGCCGTAATCGGGTGGGGCCAGTTCGTAAGTTTTAACCAAACCTCCCAATAGCTTAACCGTAGGTGCATAGCTATCATAAGCCGGCTCAAAAATGATTACTTCATCACCAGCGTTGATAATGGACGCCAATGCAGTAAAAATTGCCTGCGTTCCACCCGCTGTAACGGTAATTTCTGTCTCGGGATTATACTTGATGTTGTATAGGTTTTCAACTTTTTCTGCAATGGTTTCCTTTAAAAAAGTTGAGCCAGGCATTGGTGAATATTGGTTGAAACCATCCTGCATGGCTTTATTTACCAATTCAATTAGTTTTGGATCACAGGCATAGTCCGGAAATCCCTGGGATAGATTAATGGCATTATGTTCGGTGGCAAGTTTACTCATCACCGAAAAGATGGTGGTGTTTACGCCGGGAAGTTTAGATTGTATATGAAGCATCGTATAAGCGAAAATAGGAAAAAAAGATTAAGACTTAAAAGCCTATGCTAAAAGCCCAGCCATGGTGTCGTAATTGTAGTTCATAAATTTCTTCGCAAATTTGTTAGGCACTCACCTAAAACCAATAGCAATATGTTAAAAGCTAAACACTTAGTCTGATATATTTATTCCAGACTCCTAAATACATTAATAGATATAGAAATTATAGGAAAAAGCTTAATGCGCTACAATTGCAGCATCTGTGGAGGACTCCACTTCGGTAGTAATAAACCTCTTTCCAATTAGTAAACAACATAGGGCAATAAAAGCTGCGGCTGTCATCACCAAAGGCATTGGTACTACCGAGTGCTCACTAAACAAACTCACCATGATTGAAGCCAGCGCGCCCAATCCCATCTGCAAAGCACCCATTAAGGCCGATGCACTACCTGCATTTTTAGAAAATGGGGCCAGAGATAAAGCCGCTGCATTGGGATTAATTAACCCTAAACAGGCCAAAAATAAGGCGATAAAACCGATCGTACTGTATAAATCAAGCCAGTTGTTTAAAGCAAATATTAAAAAAATTGAGCTGAAAATGCTTTGGGCAATTAGCGCGTAAGTAACAATATTTTTGCTGGTAAACCATTTTAATATCAGGCTATTGATCTGGCTCGACCCAATAAATGCTACCGATAACAGTGCGAAAATCCAGCCGTAACCAGTTTTACTTACTTCGTATATTTTCATAAACACGGTTGGGGATGAAGATACATAGGCAAATAATCCCGAAAAGGTGATTGAACTGATTAAAGCATAGGTGTAAAATTGGGGTTCTTTTAAAACCGTAAAAAAATTGGTTAAAATGGGTTTGGGTTTTAAGGAATAGTTAGGGTCTGGTGTATAACTCTCCGGTAGTTTGAAAAGTGAAGCCAATAGCATCAAGATGGCCATTAATCCTAAAAATACAAATACATATTTCCAGCCCAATGCCGAAATTAGGTATCCACCTGCAGTTGGGGCCAGCATGGGTGAAACCGCAATCACCAACATTAAAGAAGCAAATACCTTTGGGCTTTCTTCTACAGAAAACAGATCCCTAACCATGGCAACCGATGCTACAGCGGTAGCACAGCTTCCGATGGCCTGTACAAAACGCAGCACAATCAATTGGTTTACATCAGTTACTGCTAAACATAGAAAAGAAGCAAAAATATAAAGCAACAACCCAAAGTATAGCGGTTTTTTCCTTCCAAATTTATCTAAAAGTGGACCGTACAACAATTGACCGGCAGAAATCCCAATAAAAAAAACTGGATAATGAAAGTGATACGGTAGATTCGGTACTTTTTAAATCTTTCGCAATATCAACAAAACCAGGCAGGTACATGTCAATTGAAAAAGGACCGAGGGCAGCCAATGAGCCAAGAATAAGGATTAATAGAAAATGTTGTTTTTTAGCCATGATCTGATTGTTTTTCGGAGGCGCAAAGATTGTGAGATTTAATTTGCCAACCTAATCTGCAGGTTGAAAGATTGTAAAATTCTAGTCTGGAACCATAGTAGGTTGAGTGCTTAAATGGCAATAATTAAAATAAATCAATCTCTGCGGTAATTCGCCAGATTATTTTTAGATTTATTGCCTATGACTTTTAAGACGAAAGAAAGCCGTTTGCTACTCGTTCTGGGTAGCTTTTTTGTGGCAAATGCTATACTATCAGAATTTATTGGGGTTAAGTTATTCAGCGTCGAAGAAACACTGGGTTTTAAAAAGTTCAATATCAATTTACTTGGTGTCCCTAATTTGTCTTTTGTCATGTCTGCAGGGGTCTTAACCTGGCCTGTTATTTTTATCATGACAGATATCATAAATGAATATTTTGGTGTAAAACAGGTTCGTTTTTTATCTATCCTTACCTCCATTTTAATTGCTTTCGCTTTTTTGGTGGTTTGGGGATCGATGCATTTAAGCGCCGCTGATTTTTGGGTACATCAGAATATTAATGGAGAAGATCTTAATATGAATAATGCTTTTGCCGGGATTTTTGGGCAAGGAATGTGGATTATCGCTGGTTCCATTACGGCTTTTATTATCGGGCAGATGGCAGATGTACTCATTTTCCATCGCATTAAGAAAATTACGGGCGAACGTGCTTTATGGCTTCGTGCAACAGGATCTACCTTGGTTTCTCAACTGATCGATAGTTTTGTAGTCATTTTTATCGCATTTTATTTAAATCCGCAATACCATTACAGCTGGAAAATGGTTGCTGCAATCGGTTTGGTTAACTACACCTACAAATTTATAGTCGCCATTTTAATGACACCGATTTTGTATATTGTACATACAATTATTGATCGTTATTTAGGCAAGGACTTAGCCCACAAGCTGATTAAAATGGCTGGAAGAGGATAAAAAATCATCTGTTTATGAGAGATATATTAATGTTATTGGCCATTTTATCTTTGTTCGCTTGTAAGAATAAAGATGAGAACAAAAAAGATTTCGTTCTTGATGTACAGGGGACCTGGCAATTGGTATCAGCTACAACGCTTGAAAATGGAACCAGTCAAACCACTGATTATTCCGGAAAGCTCAAAATGATCAAGTTATTTAATCACACACATTTTGCTTTTTTGAAACATAGCCATGATCCGAAAGATAGCAGCAGTTTTGATGCAGGTGGAGGAACTTTCAGCTTAAATGGCAATGATTATATCGAAACGCTTGAATATTATAAAGACAAAGATTGGGAAGGCAAAACCTTTAAGTTTAAACTCGCCATCCAAAATGATACGTTGGTTCAGAAAGGCATAGAGAAAGTAGAAAAGGCTGGGGTAGACCGCGTGATCATTGAAAAATATATTAAAATACAAAAATAGTAAGTTCTTTCATTTGCTCTTCTTGATAGCTCGAGCTCATCAGAATGTTCTTAATTCGATCGCGATGTTGTTTTGTTTTAGAACATGTTGCATCTTTGGGTTATGGGATTTGAACTATCAAAAAAAGAAATTGGCGAAAGAATAGCTGGTTTGCGGTTAAAAAAAGGTTTCTCTCAGGAAGATTTAGCAAAAAGTATTGGCATTTCAAGGCCGTCCCTAACGCAGATTGAGCTGGGTAATCGCAGTATTAGCCTAAATGAAATGCAAAAACTCTCCTTAGTGCTAGGTTTTTCACTGGACGACTTTATGACCAGGGATTTTCTGACCAAGCAAAGTCTGCAGCCATCAGATCACTTACAGGACGAAGTTACAGAAGAACGTATTTCTGTGCCGACCTTAAATATCAATAAGTTTAAAAATGTTCTGCTTTATATTTTAGAGCGTTGTGCCGGAAAACCTAATGTTGGTGAAACGGTACTGTATAAACTGCTTTATTTTTGTGATTTTAATTATTATGAGTTATACGAAGAGCATTTAACAGGGGCGAAGTACAAGAAACTGCCCTATGGCCCTATTCCCCAAAAGTTGGATGCTATTATTAATCAAATGATAGAGGCCAACCAGCTTCAACGGATCAAAACAGAATTTAAAGGTTATCCGCAAAAGCGTTATCTACCACTTGAAAAAGCTGATTTAACCGTGTTTAAAGCCAGCGAAAAAGATGTTATAGATAAAGTTATTGAACAGATGAGCGATTGGTCGGCCACAGCCATAAGCGATTACTCGCATAAAGATCTGCCCTGGGAAGTTACAGAGGAAGGAAAGGATATTAGCTATAACTTGGCTTTCTATCGTGAACTACCTTATTCTGTCCGCGTTTACGATGAAGAAGAAAATAATTAATGATGCTTTTTGAATCAATAGACGAGTTTAATAAGGATTTTAAAAAACTTTTAAAGCGATTTCGCAGCTTGCAATCTGATCTGGAAGATGTAAAAGTGATTTTAAGAGTGAAACCTGACGAGCGTAATCCCTTTAGTTTTCGTATTGATAATTTAGGCATAACTACCTGTGTAATTAAAGTTAAGAAAATTACATGCAATAGTTTAAAGGGCAGAGGAGTAAACTCTGGTTTAAGACTCATCTATGCTTATTTTCAAGAGGAAAAAAAGATCGTATTTATTGAACTTTATCATAAAAATGATAAGGAAAATGAAGACCGGCAGCGTATTTTAGAAAACTTTAAATAGTGTAAAAGGCCAGACTCGCTCCGACCTTTATACTTAACAACAAAACAAATAAAAAAATTAACCCTGAATAATAATTATAGACTGGCCAGTTCTGCGGCAAAAACATTTTCGCTTAATTGCTCTTGTTTATAAATCTGTCTGCCGGTATAAGCCACAAAAACAGATTGATCTAAAAGCAAATCGCGGTTTTTTATCAAACTATCTAATTTAAGTGTACCCACTACATATTTGTAACTGCTGGCTGCATAACGTTCGCTAATGTTATCAAATTCCAATAAGGTAATCAGGTCTTCATCTGCATAACGCAAATAAATTTCCAAAAGAATCTCTTCTGTGTGTTTTACACCGTTTTCTGAATGATATTTTTTGTATTCGTAACGGTAGTCGTACCTTAGGGCAGCAATATCAGAAAGTACAGCAGCGCCAGTAGGATGGCCGCCCGCACCTTTGCCATAAAAAAACTGTTTATCTGCAAAAGCTGCCTGAACGGCAACAGCATTGTATTCATTTTCCACATTGTACAGAAAATCATCCTTTGCTACCAGTTTTGGAAGTACGTAGGTCACTATATCTTTCGTATTTACTTTGCGTGCCGTAGGAACTAATTTAATTTTGAAATTTTTCTCACGTGCATATTTAATGTCATTGTTGGATAGGTTCTGTATACCAATGTTTAAAATGGCATCAGGATTTACAAACAATCCATAGGCGTGTGCAGTAGCAATAGCAAGTTTGTATTTTGGATCGTAACCGCCTACGTCTAAAATCGGATCGGTTTCAGCAAAACCTAAGTCCTGTGCTTCTTTTAGTGCTGAATCGTAACTTTGGTTTTCGTTGAATATCTTCGAAAGAATATAATTAGATGAACCATTGAAAATTCCGCTCAACGCATGAAACAATTCATTATCATAGTATTCTTCTAAATTCCTGATAATTGGAATACTGCCACACACTGCACCTTCATATAATAATGAAGTGCCATACTTTTGCTGCAAATCTACCAGCTGTTTTAAATGCGTAGCGATCATCTTTTTATTGGCAGAAACTACATTTTTGCCGTTTTTTAACGCAGTTGTTACAATTTCATAGGCTGCATCTGCATCATTGATCAATTCAACAATGGTATTGATCTCCGCATTGTTCAATATTTCGTTACGATCAGTAGTAAACAGCTCCTTATTAAGGGTACGCTTCTTTCTTGGATCTTTTATCGCGATTTTAATGATCTCCAGGTTTAGGTTCTGGCTTTGGATGATGTCCAGTAAACCTTGTCCTACAACACCAAAGCCAAATAAACCGATTTTTAAATTCTTACTCATTATTATTTTTGTGATTACACAGATACGTAGATTACTTCAACATAGCTGTTCTATTTTTGCAATTTGTTTTTAAATTTTACGCGAACATCGCCTTTCACCCTACACCTTTATACCTTCAACCTTTTACCTCTTTTAAGCGGTATGCTGTAACTTGATAATCTTTTTATCACGGCTTTCTTTCATAAAGTTTCCGATTACATTGGTCAAAGCATTGGTTTCGATTAAGAAACCATCATGGCCATAATCAGAATGTAAAGCGCTAAATTCGGCTCCAGAGATGTGGTCTGCCAGATATTTTTGCTCAGAAATTGGAAATAATACATCGTTTTCTATACCAATAACCAGCGTATTCGCTGTAATTAATTTTAAGGCATCCCCAATACTTTTCCGGTTACGGCCCACGTTATGGCTGTCCATGGCTTTGGTTAAATAATAATAGCTGTAAGCATTAAACCTGTTAGTTAATTTTTCGCCCTGGTAATTCTGGTAAGAAGATGATCTGAAATTATCAGTCTTATCATTAACGCTTTCTACCTGTGTACTGCCATAGGCATTGTAGGTTCTATAACTTAATAGTGCAATGCTACGCGCTGTTTTTAAACCTTTGCTGCCACCGTTTGGTTGGTTGGCGTAAAAAGTTCTGTCGGTGGTAATGGCTAAACGCTGACTTTCGTTAAATGCAATTCCCCATGGAGAATGTGCTGCATTAGTGGCAATTAAGATCAGGTTTTCAATTTTATTTGGTTCCGAAATACTCCATTCTAGAGCCTGTTGCCCACCCAAAGACCCACCGATTAATAATTTGATATAATCAATCCCTAAATGCGAAGCCAATAACTGGTGTGCTGATACCAAATCGCGGATAGTAAACTGCGGAAACGAAAGGTAATAAGGCGATCCCGTTACCGGATTGGTGCTTAATGGGTTGGTACTACCGTAGTGAGAACCCAAAACGTTGGCACAAACAATATAATGCTCTTCTGGATTGAACAATGCATTTTGACCGAATAAACCTTCCCACCATTCAAAAACATCAGCATTGGCAGTAAGTGCATGGCAAACCCAAATTACATTATCTTTAGCTGCATTTAATTTACCATATGTTTGATAGGCGATCTGTAGGTTACGGATTTTTTTTCCGCTTTCTAGTTTGAACTGTTTATTGTAATTATATGTTGATGCTTTACTCATTGTTTTGCTGTATTCGGAAAATAAACGGGCTTAGGCTAATAAACTTTCAGTAGGAACTTGTGCGTTAATGGCTGCAAAAGCCTGCTCAAAATCGGCCTTAATATCATCAATATGTTCAATACCAACCGAAACCCTTAAAGCGTTTGGTTTTACACCTGCAGCCAATTGTTCTTCTTCGCTCAATTGCTGGTGGGTTGTTGCCGATGGCTGTATAATTAGTGTCTTGGCATCGCCCACATTTGCGAGGTGTGAAACCAACTTTAAATTATCAATCACCTGTGTGGCGTTTTCCTTACTTCCATTTAATTCGAAAGATAGTACGGCACCGAAACCATTGCTTAAATATTTTTTTGCAAGGTTGTTGTATTTGCTGCTTGCTAATCCAGGATATTGCACCTCTTTAACCAGTGGATGGTTCTCTAACCAGGTGGCCAGTTCAAGCGCATTATCTACGTGTCTTTGTACACGGAGAGATAGGGTTTCCAATCCTTGCAACAGCAAAAAAGAATTGAAAGGTGATAGGGCAGGACCAAGATCTCTTAATCCTTCTACACGGGCACGGATGATAAACTGAATATTACCAAACGGCCCACCAATACCAAAAACATCGCTAAAAATTAAACCATGGTAACCTGCCGAAGGTTCAGAGAACTGTGGAAATTTTCCATTGCCCCAGTTGTAGTTTCCACCATCAACAATTACCCCACCAATACTCGTTCCATGGCCGCCGATCCATTTCGTCGCAGATTCTACCACGATGTTGGCTCCATGTTCTAATGGCTTAAATAAATAACCGCCTGCACCAAAAGTATTATCAACCACCAATGGCAGATCATATTTTTTAGCTATGGCTGCAATTTTCTCAAAATCAGGTACACTAAACGCAGGGTTACCAATGGTTTCCAGATAGATCGCTTTGGTTTGATCAGTGATTTTAGCTTCAAATTCTTCAGGTACGTCCGGATTGGCAAAATCGACATGGATACCTAAACGTTTAAAAGCTACTTTAAACTGATTATACGTTCCACCGTAGATATGAGAAGAAGAAACAATGCGATCACCAGCTTCAAGTATATTATTTAAAGCGATGAACTGAGCAGCCTGCCCGGATGCCACAGCCAGAGCCGCAACACCACCTTCTAATGCGGCAATACGTTTTTCAAAAACATCATTGGTCGGATTCATGATCCTGGTGTAGATATTGCCAAATTCTTTTAAGGCAAATAAATTGGCGCCATGCTCGGCGCTGTTAAACCCGTATGAAGTAGTTTGGTAAATTGGTACTGCTCTTGAACCTGTTGTTGGATCTATTTCCTGACCAGCGTGTAATTGTAAAGTTTCAAATTTATATGATGTTGACATAATTTCTGTTTTTAATTGTTAATAATGAGTTAAGAGATTAGGTTAATCCTAAAAAGGCAGGGCGTATCCCAATTATCCGGGACCTTCCAGTTTGAAAGAAACAAAAAAGGAAGATTTTTAAATTACTGTATGCAACAGCACATACAAGTTATCGTAGGCATATGGCTACAAATCAAGGAAATAGAAGTTTGTTTTACCTTTTTCAGGTTTGCATTAGATTCGCTTAGCGATCGAAGATTTAATGTTTTCATCAGTTTTAATTTATATCACCAAACAGCACCATGTTATTTGGTCAGGAATTGGCACCTTCTCTTTCTGAGGGTTGCCAGTGGGTCGTCGAGCCAGTCTCTCGCCACTTCTTTATAAATCAACCTATGAAGATTGACTTTTATTTAGCTTTCCGCCAAATAATATTTCAAATGTCTGAAATTATTTTTAATCTGCAAAATAAAATTTTGAATTTAAAATAAGTAACTGAAAATGAGTATTGTATTTGATTGGTTCCGTTAATAAGCAAAACTTTTCATATAAACTTAACGCTTAAAATTCTAAGTTTGTGCTACCTATCTGAATATGATGATGAAAAATACCGGCGTTACAGGCTTAGCCTTGCTATTCACAGTAATATCTTTTAGCACTGCAAGTGCGCAGTTTGGAGGTTTAAAGGACAAACTATTAAAAATCGGTACCGCACAAGGTGCTAAGGCTTTAGGAGTAGACAGGTTTTTGAAACAGCCCGCTGCCATTACAACCAGTTTTGAAGATGTAAACAGAGATGGTGAAAAAATGCCAGATTTTATCACTTCATTAAATTTAAAAGCTCAACCCTTGTATTTGCTGCCTAAAAACCCGGAAGGTGGTTTCGTGCTTTGTGAGGGGCTTTATGAAATGACTAACAAGAGTTATTGTTTAAAAGCCGGAACCTTTGCACCATCCAAAGGTGATGGTTACATGTTTGCCCCTGTATTAGGTCAGAAAGAGGAAATTGTAGTTGCTATACTGAAAAGTGCTGAAAAACATCCTGAAGTTGATCAGCATGATATTCAGGCATTATTATGGACCATAATCGCCAGAACAAAATTTGCCGATTTTAGTGGACAAGTTAAAATTGCTGCTGTGAAGTTACTAACCCCGAAACAAATTACGCAATTAGAGGGTGGTGCGCTAGGTGTGTTACCTTTCGATGTAATGGAAAAGGCTAAAGATCAGTTACCTGAGGGCGTAAAGGCCGTTTTTGAAGCAGAGAACAACATCCGACAACTAGTCGCTTCTGGCAATTACACTTATGCCGACATGGAAAAGTACGCTATTATAGCAGGTATGGCTCCGCCAAGAAGCGATGTACCAAGCGGCATCTGGACTAAACATCCTGACGGTTATTATGTACGTTATTTCCCTTCGGGTTATTCAGTTACCAAAGTACAGGTATATGTTCCTAGAGAATTGTTAGCGAACGGAAACAGATTGGTTTATGATGCAGCAGGAGATATTGCATGCCCTGCAAATACAGGCTCGCAACGTTTAGCACAGACGAATGAGCCGGTAGAAGCAAATTATTCGCTGAAATTATCCACGGTTTGTAATCCTAAGTAAAATAAATCGTCATTGCGAGGAGGAACGACGAAGCAATCTTCAAACGACAGCTACCAGCGTTCGCATTAAGATTGCTTCCCCGAAAATTCGGGAATGGCTGTCGGCTGAAAAAGCCTTCTTATAATGACGTTTATATAAACGACTGATAATCAGTGTATTTTTTACCATACAGGACATATGAGCGCATATAAGTTTCAAGTCTCATCCTTATTTTTTTCAGGCAAGACCCATGATGATTACTCCCAATGACGGATCTACTTACCCTAAGGCCTGCGCTAAATCGGCAATAATATCATCTACATGCTCTAATCCAACAGAGATACGAAGCAAGTTTTTAGGTGTTTTGCTATCAGGTCCTTCTACCGAATAACGGTGTTCAATCAAACTCTCTACACCGCCTAAACTGGTAGCCTGGGCGAATAACTCAACATGATTAGCGACTTTATGGGCAGCTTCAACACCTCCTTTTACCAGGAACGACATCATGCCGCCAAAATCTTTCATTTGTTTTTTGGCAATTTCATGCTGTGGATGATCTTCCAGACCGGGATAAAAAACAGCTTCAACATTTGGATGGTTATTTAAATAACCAGCTACAATCCTTCCATTTTCACAATGTCCTTTCATCCGGTAAGCAAGCGTTTTTATGCTTCTGGTTAGCAAAAAGCAATCAAAAGGAGAAGGAACAGCGCCACCGGTTTGCTGAATATTTTTGATTTTCTCCCATAGTTCATTCTTTTTTGCTGTCACCAATATTCCTCCAAGCACATCGCTATGACCCCCGAGGTATTTTGTACTGCTATGCATCACGATATCAGCTCCTAATAAGATTGGGTTTTGTAGAATAGGAGAGGCAAACGTACTGTCACAGACAAGAGTAATATTTTCGGCTTTGGCTATTTTAGCAATCTCTTCAATATCTGTAACCTTTAATAGTGGATTGGATGGTGTTTCGATCCAGATCAGTTTGGTGTTGGATTTAATACTCGAACGTATCAGATCTAAATCGGTCTGATCAACAAAATCGGACGCTATACTATCATTAAAAATAGTGAGTAGTTGTTTTTTAATGCCCCAATACATATCGTCTGGAGCGATAATGTGGCTACCAGGTTTTAAAGCCTGAAACAAAGCTAAACCACAGGTATTGCCCGAAGAAAAGGCTGCTGCATCTTCACCATATTCCAATTTGGCCACAGTGTTTTCTAAAGCAGACCGGTTTGGATTGCTTACCCTGCTATACATGTGTCCGCCAGGATAACCACCGTCCCCGTCACGAAAAAAAGTTGTGGATAAATGAATAGGCGGTGTAACATCACCTGTATTGATTTTCACAAGATTAGCAGCGTGAATAGCAAGGGTTTCTGGTTTCATGGTTATTTATTTTGAACGAAGTGATTCGGGATACATTTACAAATTTAGCGCTAATTTAAGGTTAGTAACGGTTTTGGCAAGATTTATGTAACTAGTTTGACAAAATTTAAATTACATTGAAAATGAAAAGATTATTTATAGCTATCGCCATTGCATGTTCTACGTTAGTAATGTTACAGAGTTGTAATACTGCAAAAAGAGTAACCGCAGGTGTAACCGGTAGCAGAGGTACAGTAGTTCGCGAATGGGTGGTGAGTAATGTAGCTTTAGAAGGTTTGCCCGATGGTGCTGTTCAAGGATTATTTGGGGAGAAATCTTACAAATGTTTTGAGGGAAGTACATGGAATTTAACCAATAGTGGTAATGGATCTTATACCTTACCCGCGTCAAGCGCCTGTGGTTCTGTCATGCAGACTATTTTCTGGTCAGCTGCACCAAAAGATCAAACTTTCCAGTTTAAGAAAATCTATGAAGGTGATAAAGCTAAAAACGTAACAGAAGGTTACCGTTTGGTATTAACGGAACTTTCAAGCACGCAAATGGTATTAAAATCACCAATTGAGTTTGGCGGCAGAACGGCTAATATCATATTAACTTTTGTGCCAGCAGCAAGATAATATTTAACACTGAAAAACACACCCTGAAGCACTTCTTAAAAGAGGTGCTTTTTTGTTTCTTTTTTTTTACGGTTGCCACGGAAACACGGATTACACGGAGTTTCTTAGAATTATTTTTAGCAGGTTGTTAGCACTGATTTAACTTGATTCAGGTTTTATCGCACATAAACTGCCGTCAAGCGCTGAAACATAAATTTATACTGGAGTTTGATAGTTATTTTCCGTGACTTCTGTGTTTCCGCGCCTAATATCAACGCCTATACCAAAGCTCACGCTAAAAAGAAATCAGTGTCACTGTTCATTGGCGGTTAAATAATATCATTTACATTCAAAAAACGCGGTTTGTTACAAGAAAATGATTTTCAGATCGGCTCATTATTGTATTTTTGTTCAAAATAAATCAGGAATGAATACAACTGAGCAAGTTGAAAAAATATTAGCTGATACCAATTTATCAACTGAATTACAAAACATCGCACACAAAGTTCTTCATGGAGAACGGATCACCTTTGATGAAGGTGTTTACTTATACGAACATGCAGAACTGGGTTATCTTGGCGTTCTGGCCAACTTTATCCGCGAAGAAAAGCATGGCGATAAAACTTATTTCAACCGGAATTTCCATTTAGAGCCTACCAATCTTTGCGTTTACGATTGCAAATTTTGTTCTTATTCCCGTTTAATTAAACAAAAAGAAGAAGGTTGGGCCTTAACAATGGAGCAGATGCTTGATATTGTTAAAAAATACGATGGCGAACCGGTAACAGAGGTACACATTGTAGGCGGGGTGCTTCCTCAATATGATGTGGCATTTTATTCGGCCTTGTTCACCGCAATTAAGCAGCATCGTCCGGATTTACATGTAAAAGCGTTGACACCTGTAGAATACCATTACATTTTCAAAAAGGCTAAAATTGATTATGCAACCGGTATGCGTTTGATGAAAGAAGCTGGCCTGGAATCGATACCGGGTGGGGGGGCAGAGATTTTTCACCCAGAAATCAGAGAACAGATTGCAAAAGATAAATGTACTGGTCAGCAGTGGTTAGATATACATGAAGAATGGCACAAACTAGGCATGCGCAGTAATGCAACCATGCTTTATGGCCATATCGAGAAGTACTGGCACCGTGTAGATCACATGGAAAAGCTCCGCGAACTGCAGGACCGCACAGGTGGTTTTCAAACTTTTATTCCTTTAAAATTCCGCAATCAGCATAACCAAATGAGCAATGTGCCTGAGTCTTCAGTAATTGAAGATTTAAGAAACTATGCAATTGCCAGGATTTATATGGATAATTTCGATCATATTAAAGCTTATTGGGCCATGATCAGTCGCGAAACTGCACAGTTGTCATTAAATTATGGTGTTGACGACATCGACGGTACTTTGGATGATACCACTAAAATTTACTCTATGGCAGGAGCTGAAGAACAGAATCCGGCAATGAGTACAAAAGAATTGGTCAGTCTGATTAAACAGGTAGGTAGGAAAGCAATAGAACGGGATACATTATACAACGTAGTTACGGATTTCGATAATGTTATTTTTGAGGAAGAGAAAAAACCGCAATATTATAAATTACCGGTGGTGAATTAAGGATTGAATTAGAGAATGACTGAATGAGTGCATGAGGGTTTGAGCGTTAAATTTAGCGTTCAATCATTCAAAAATCCCTCATTCAATAATTTATCAGATGAAAGAAATATACATCATACGCCACGGCGAAACAGAACTCAACAGACAAGGCATAGTACAGGGCAGGGGAATAAATTCTGATCTAAATGATTTAGGAAGGGCACAAGCTGAGGCTTTCTATCAAAAATATAAGGATGTTCCTTTTGATAAGATTTATACATCAGATTTGAAACGCACCTGGCAAACGGTGCAGAAGTTTATTGACGCTAAATTACCCTGGGAAAAACTTTCGGGTTTAGATGAGCTTGCATGGGGTATATGGGAAGGAAAACCGAATACCGAAGAGGCGCGTGAGGCTTTTCGTGAGATGTTACAAAGCTGGGAGAATGGTGATTACACCGCTCATTTTGAGGGGGGAGAAAGCGTTCAGGATGTTTATGAACGGTTAAAACAGCCTATGGAGGTTTTGATGACCCGGCCAGAAGAAAAAACAGTATTGCTTTGTATGCATGGTCGGGCCATGCGCGTTTTCTTATGCTTACTGCTAGGAAAACCATTGAGCGAAATGACCGAATTTCCCCATCAAAATACAGTTCTTTATAAAATTGGTTTCGAAGGTGGTAAATTTACGGTGCTTGAGTTTAACAGTGCAGTTCATTTAGACGGTTTGGTAATGGGATAACCCAATGTAAATAAACGGCTTAAGTTCTACTCCCCATGAAACAAATCACACGCCATGGTTGCCATCCTGAACTTCCGCCCGGGTGGACGGGTATTTCAGGATCTAAGGATTAATAGAATTTTATGATGGTTCGTGGAAACACGAACCAAGGCAGTTTAATAATTGAATAACACGCTTTTCGCTAAACGCGGGGCGCAAAACATAACACCTTGAATAAGATTAAAATATCGGCAGTTGCTTACACCAACACCAAAGCTTTTATATACGGATTAAAACATTCGGATATCATCAATAAAATTGATTTAAGTTTAGACATCCCTTCAGATTGCGCAGCTAAAGTAATTAATGACCAGGTGGATATCGGTTTAATGCCAGTAGCAGCCATTCCGCTGGTTCCAAATGCCAACATTGTTGCCGATTATTGTATAGGAAGCGATGGTGGTGTAAACTCTGTATTTATTTTTAGTAATGTTCCAGCTCACGAAATAAAGACGGTGAGGCTGGATGCCCACTCGCGTACATCAAATAATTTAGCCAAAGTGTTGTTGAAGTTCCATTGGAAAAAAGAAGTGGAGTTTACGACTGATCCTGATGCAAAAACAGATGCTTTCGTTTTGATCGGAGATAGGACCTTTGGTAAGAAAAATGATTTTGCTTATGCTTATGATATGGGAGAGGAATGGAAAAACCTTACCGGATTGCCATTCATGTATGCCGCCTGGGTAGCTAACAAAAAAATTTCAGACGAGTTTAAAGCTGAATTTAATGCTGCTTTGAAACTTGGATTAGATCATAGAAAGGAAGTTTTAGCAGAATTACCTGAGTCACCAAATTTCGACCTGGAAGATTATCTGTATCATAAACTTCAATTTGAAGTTACAGAAGATAGAAAGAAAGCTTTGAATCTGTTTTTGGGATATATAGATGAACTGGAAAACGTTAGTATATAAGCAAAATCGTCATCTCGACTGTAACGCAGTGAAATGGAGAGATCTGTTATTAAGATTTCTCGACTACGTTTCACTCCGCTCGAAATGACGATATTATTTATTTAAGAAACTGTTTTTTTAAAATTTTAAATAGATTAATGTGCCTTCATTTTCCCAGCCACCTTTTCTAAGGCGCTTTTTAATTTTGATAACGCCCCTGTGATGGCTAAATCATAGGTATTGCCCAAATTGGTAACTGCAATGGGGTCTTTTCCCGCAACTTTAGCCTCCAGCAAACATCTTTTGTCATCTAAACCATCTTTACTGCCATTCTCATCAGAAAGATGAACTTCCAATCGGGTAATTAAATCACTAAACCTACTTAGGCCTTCATTTAATTGGTTATTGATTTTTTCCTCGTATTCCTGGTGTATAGTTAAATTTTTGTCGGTGTTCAGTTGGATCGTCATATTGAAAATATTAAGTTAAAGTTATGTTATTATTAACAGAGAAGTAAGTGAATTGTTTAGTAAGGTTGATTGTACAAACTGGTTAACTGTAACATTGAGCGGAGTATAGTCCAATTGGGTTAGAGCAGACCCTTGTATCTAAACCTGGTAGGAGCGGGCACGGAGTGTAACGGAGTAAAGCGGATAACAGGACTACAGCCCCTGCAATGCACAGAACCATTCATTTTCAAAAAATGGCTAATTGTATAAACTGATTAACTGTAGCATTGAGCGCATGATCATACAACTAGATTAGAACCGACCATTTTACCTAAACCTGGTAAGAGCGGGCACGGAGTTTAACGAAGTAAAGCGGTTAACAGGACTACGCGCCCCGAAATATACAGAACCCTTTATTTTCAAAAAAATGGTTAACCCATTAACCTTTCGATTTTAACAATCTTTCAACTTTTCAACAAAACAGTTGTAAAATGCTTATTCGTGTTATCTTTATGGCTTTTGTAAATTAATATCAGTTTTGGCTAAAGACACGAATAAAGAAACCCCACTAATGCAGCAGTACAACGCGATAAAAGCGAAGTATCCAGGCGCACTTTTACTTTTTAGGGTTGGCGATTTTTATGAAACCTTTGGCGAAGATGCCATTAAAACGGCGCAGATTTTAGGCATCGTATTAACCAGAAGAGGTACCGGCCCCAATGGAGGTGCTTTAGAACTGGCTGGTTTTCCGCATCACTCTTTGGATAACTATTTATCGAAACTGGTCAGGGCGGGACAACGTGTAGCCATTTGCGACCAGCTGGAAGATCCTAAAACCACCAAGACCATCGTAAAACGCGGTGTAACAGAGTTGGTTACGCCGGGCGTGGCTTATGGGGATAATATTGTAAACCAGAAATCGAACAATTTTCTGGCCTGTGTTTTCTTTGATAAAACACAGTTGGGCATTTCATTTTTAGACATCTCAACAGGTGAATTCCTGATTGCACAAGGCAATAGTGATTATATTGATAAACTTTTACAAGGCTTTAAACCAACAGAAGTTATTTTTCAAAAATCAAAGCGACAAATTTTTACGGAAAACTTCGGCGACCGTTTTTACACTTTTGGTTTAGACGAATGGCCTTTTACCGCTGATTTCGGGAACGAAACCCTGATGAAACATTTTGACGTATCTTCTTTGAAAGGTTTTGGCGTTGAGCGTTTACAGAGTGGGATTGTTGCAGCTGGTGTTATTTTACATTATTTAGGTGAAACCGAACACCGCAACCTGCAGCACATTACGTCGATTAGCCGTATAGAGGAAGACCGCTATATGTGGTTAGACCGTTTTACCATCCGAAACCTCGAATTGGTGAATTCGCCTAACGATAATGCCGTAACCCTTTTCGATATTTTAGACCATACCTGTACGCCAATGGGCGCACGTTTGTTACAGAAGTGGATTGTTATGCCGCTAAAAGAATTGAAACCTATTCAGGAACGTCTGGGCATGGTTGAATATTTTGTAGCAAACGAAACGCTACAGGAAGAATTTCTTTCGCAAATTAAACAGATTGGAGATTTAGAACGCTTGATTTCCAAAGTAGGCCTGCAGCGGGTTGGTCCGAGGGAATTGGTTGCTTTAAAACGTGCACTTTATCATATTGAGGCCGTCAAAAAACTGGCTGCAGAATCTAAAAATCCTTTCCTAATTAAGATAGCGGATCAATTAAATCCATGTCTGGCGATCCGTGAAAGGATAGAAAGGGAATTGCAGGCCGAGCCGCCAGCATTGCTGATCAAAGGAAATGTTATTGCTGATGGGGTTGACGAAGACTTAGACCGCTTGCGTAAAATAGCTTTTGGTGGTAAAGATTACCTGGTTCAGATTCAGAAGCGTGAGGCAGAAGCAACAGGTATTCCATCGCTAAAAATCGCGTTTAATAATGTTTTTGGTTACTATTTAGAAGTTACCCATACCCATAAAGATAAAGTGCCTGATGGTTGGATCCGCAAACAGACTTTGGTAAATGCTGAAAGGTACATTACACCTGAGCTTAAAGAGTACGAAGATCAGATTTTAGGTGCTGAAGAAAAAATACAGGCCATTGAAATCCGCTTATACAATGAACTGATGTATGAAACGGCCGGTTACATTAAGCCCATCCAATTGGATTCGTATTTGGTTGCACAGCTTGATTGTTTGTTGTGTTTTGCGCAATTGGCAGCTAAAAACCATTATAACAAGCCAAAAGTTACGGAAAAAAAGGTTCTGGATATTAAAGGGGGGCGTCACCCTGTAATCGAAAAACAATTGCCTGTTGGCACAGAATACATTACTAACGATGTATATCTTGATACCGAAAGTCAGCAGATTATTATGATTACCGGACCCAATATGGCGGGTAAATCGGCTATTTTAAGGCAAACCGCATTAATTGTATTAATGGCACAAATGGGATCTTTCGTGCCGGCAAAAGATGCAGAAGTAGGTATTGTAGATAAAATTTTTACCCGGGTAGGGGCGTCAGATAACATCTCTTCTGGCGAAAGTACTTTCATGGTAGAAATGAATGAAACGGCAAGTATTCTGAACAATATCTCCGATGATAGTTTGATCTTACTCGATGAAATTGGTCGTGGAACGAGTACCTACGATGGTATTTCAATTGCCTGGGCCATTGCTGAATTTTTGCACCAGCACCCTACAGCGCGACCAAAAACCTTATTTGCCACCCACTACCATGAGCTAAACGAATTGGCCAACACCATGCCACGGATTAAAAACTTTAATGTATCCGTAAAAGAAATGACCAATAAGGTAATCTTCTTACGCAAACTTGTACCCGGTGGCAGTGAACATAGTTTTGGTATACATGTAGCAAAAATGGCTGGTATGCCTACAAAATTAATAGGCCGTGCGAATGAGATTTTGAAAAAACTAGAAATAGACCGTACCGAAGGACAGAGCATAAAAGACAGTATTAAAAAAGTACAGAACCAGGCTTATCAATTACAAATGTTCGCTATTGATGATCCAATTCTGGTAAAAATACGTGACACATTAAATAATTTAGATGTTAATGCGTTAACACCAGTAGAAGCCTTATTAAAACTGGATGAAATACAGCGATTGATCAAGAATTAAGAAGAGTATAGGGTTTAAGGCATGAGGTTTTAAATCTTATCGCGCACAATTATTATACTATACTATGGAAAGAACCTTAAACCTTAAGCCTTTTAACTTCCGCCTCAAAATAAACTTATTCTTTTTTGTAGCCGTGATATTCTTGCTTTCTTCCTGCGGTGCCAGAAGATACACGGTTAAAAGTGATACGAAAGCTGCAAAAGCGGCTGATGCAATGGCAAATTTAAAAAGCAAATCGCTTTATCGTTTCATTACCGATTGGACAGGTGTAAAATATCGTTTCGGAGGTTTAGATAAAAACGGTATTGATTGTTCCGGTTTTGCTTTCTTGCTAGAGAAGGAAATTTATGGAGTTACGCTACCAAGGATTTCCCGCGATCAGGCAAATGTTATAAAGCGTAAAAATGTAGATAACTTAAAAGAAGGCGATTTGGTGTTTTTTTCTTTCGGCGGAAACGACGTCGATCATGTTGGCGTATACCTCAATAATGGTTTTTTCGTTCATGCCAGTACAGCTAGAGGTGTAATTGTTGACGATCTGACTTTACCTGCCTATCAACGTGTGCTGGCTAAATCAGGTTCGGTAAATTAAATTCATTGCTTGGGTTTAAACCCAAAGCAATAGACAGATGTTCTGTAAACTAATTGCCAATTATTTACGCTATATAGCTATGCGCCTATTCCTCATAATCTGCCTATCCTTAATTACTTATTCCGCCCATGCACAAGTAAAATTACTCACGCTTAATGATTTGGATAAACGAATCACAAACGGAAAAGACACCACTTATGTAACCAATTTTTGGGCAACCTGGTGTTCGCCATGTGTAGCCGAGTTGCCAAATTTCGAGAAATTACGTTTAGCGAATCTAAAAAAGCCGGTAAAGGTGATTTTGGTGAGCCTGGATTTTAAATCAAAATTACAAAAGACAGTGATTCCATTTGTACAGCAGAACAACATCAATGCGGAGGTATTTCTTTTAAATGAAACCAACCAACAACAGTATATAAATCGGATTGACAAAAAATGGTTGGGAGCGATTCCTGCTACCTTGTTTGTAAACAAGACAACAAGGCAATTTTATGAAAAAGAATTTAGCGAAACTGAATTAAAAAATACTTTGCTAAACTTTAGATAAACCAGCTATCAAAATGGAACAAAGGTTAAACATAGCTTAACCACCATTGCTAATGTCGGCTTTATCACATAAAAACATTAGGTTTGATTCTTTTAACACAATTACGCTGCTTTATTTTATATGCCTGATTGATGACATTGACTAATAAATATCAAATGAAATGTTACGTATAATCCAAAAGAAAATCGATTTAGGAATGGTTTAATTGACTATATTGATTTTGATGTTCGAAAAATTATGATAATATTTGTTTTAAGACTAACCGAATAATATCTACCGCTGCCAGTAAGATAAATTTTGTCTTGTAACGGGGAACATTCACTAAAAATTAAACCAAAATATCATAATCAATCATAATGAAAAGAAGGACATTTATACAAAACACAGGCTTATTAGGGGCAGGGGTTGTTGCATCAAAATTTTCTTTCGCCACTAATCTGGCGCCTGAATTTCCTGTGGTACGTGTAGCTGCTGCAAAACGACATTTTAAGAGTAAAGCGGTAGATGCGGCCATTAACACTTTCCAGGCAAATGTTAAAAATCCTGAATTAGCCTGGCTATTTGAAAATTGTTTCCCAAATACCTTAGATACAACTGTTTATCATGCTGAAAAAGACGGCAGACCTGATACTTATGTCATTACAGGCGATATTGATGCCATGTGGTTACGCGATAGTTCGGCCCAGGTTTGGCCATATTTACAATTTGTGAATGAGGATGAACCACTTAAAAAACTGATTGCCGGCGTTATTATTCACCAAACCAAATGCATTTTAAAGGATCCTTATGCCAATGCTTTCTATGGCGATGCCAATAAGGTAGGCGAGTGGAAAACCGATAAAACCGCTATGCAGCCAGGTGTACATGAGCGCAAGTGGGAAATCGATTCTTTATGTTACCCTATCCGTCTGGCTTACCATTACTGGAAAAAAACAGGTGATAAAACCCCCTTCGATGCTGATTGGAAGAAAGGAATAGAAGCAACTTTAAAAACTTTTGAAGAGCAGCAGCGCAAAAGCGATAAGGGACCATATCATTTCCAGCGGGAAACTACGCGACCCACTGATTCGTTACCTATGGCGGGCTACGGTTTTCCGGTAAATCCAGTTGGTTTGATCTGTTCTGCCTTCCGTCCGAGTGATGATGCCACCATTTTTCCTTTTTTGGTTCCATCAAACTTTTTTGCAGTATCGAGCCTAAAGCAGGCTGCAGAAATGATTAAAGCACTAAACAGCGACAGAACTTTAGAAAGCAATTTGCTAAATCTTGCCAATGAGGTAAATGCTGCACTTCAAAAACACGCCATTGTAAATCATCCTAAATATGGCAAAATTTATGCTTTTGAGGTGGATGGTTTTGGCAGTTCATACTTAATGGACGATTCGAATGTACCAAGTTTGTTGAGCTTGCCTTATCTGGGTGCGATGAAAATTGAAGATCCAATTTATCAAAATACCAGAAAATTTGCACTTTCTAAAGATAATCCCTACTTCTTCAAAGGTACAGCGGCTGAAGGTATTGGTGGTCCACATGCGGGGCAGGATATGATCTGGCCGATGAGTATTACCATGCGGGCCCTCACTTCTAAAGATGATGCAGAGATTAAACACTGTATTGATACTTTACGTAAAACACATGCAGGAAAAGGTTTTATGCATGAATCTTTTAACAAAGATAATCCAGCCAATTTTACAAGAGCCTGGTTTGCCTGGTCTAACACCTTATTTGGAGAATTGCTCTGGAAAACTTATCATGAAAAACCTGCTTTATTAAAAGCATAAACAGTGAAATTTAAAATTGCATGTATGTATTACTAATAACTACTGTAAATCAGGTAATTACATTCATGCAATTTTTGATTTTTAAATAAGAATTTCTCTGCAACTCATGGCACAGATCATTATATTTTTGTGATCCCGATACCACAAAATTTGGTGATATACATTGATCTGTGTAAAATAACTGCAAACTTAAGTAAGTCTTGTCTTTGGGAACTTAAATTTAGCTAAATTGCTGAAAATTTACTGATTTAAGCTTTGCAAAATCCCAAATATAACATTCAGGCTGATATTGAAGCGATTAATAACATCCCAGCAGTATCACATATTTTAGAAATTGTATGCCGCACAACAGGCATGGGATTTGCTGCAGTTGCCCGCGTAACATCTGATGCATGGGTAGCGTGTGTCGTTCGAGATGAGATTAACTTTGGCTTAGTGCCCGGAGGCGAACTTCGGCTCGAAACTACCATTTGCAATGAAATCCGGCAGCACCGGGAAGCGGTTATTATCGATCATGTTGCCGAAGATCCGGATTTTGCAAGCCACCATACGCCCTTAATGTATGGTTTCCAAAGTTATATTTCGATGCCGATTTTTCTCAAAAACGGCGATTTCTTCGGAACGCTTTGTGCTATAGACCCCAAACCAGCCAAGCTCAAGAATCCGGCCATTATTGGGATGTTTACCATGTTTGCCAAGCTGATTGCGTCCCACATGGACGCTCTGGAAAAGGTGGCCGAAGCAGAACAGGAACTTAAAAAGGAGCAGGAAATTGCTATCGTTCGAGATCAGTTTATTGCTATACTTGGACATGATTTGAAAAATCCCTTGAATGCCATATCAAACAGCGTACAGCTTTTATCACGGGTGAATTTGGACGAGAAAGGCAGACGTTTAACAAAAATCATTAAAGACGCCTCTTTCAGGATGAATGGTTTAATTGATAATATACTCGATTTTGCCAGTGGTAGTCTGGGAGATGGTATTGCCATCAACCGCAATAGCGACGAAGATCATGAACGTTTGCTTACTGAAGTAATTGAAGAACTGCAAGCCATTTGGCCTTCCAGAAAAATTATGGCATCTTTTGATATGGCACAACCGATCCATGCTGACGGAAAACGACTGGCGCAACTTTTTTCTAACTTGCTTGCAAACGCGCTTAATTATTCACCTGTTGATTCTATTGTAGAAGTAAACGCTACCAGTGCCGGCAATGACTTTACTTTGTGTGTAATCAATTCGGGTAAACCGATACCTGCAGGGGCAATGGAACGTTTGTTTCAGCCATTTTCGCGTGGAGAAGTTGAACCGAACCAAAAAGGCCTGGGTTTAGGTTTGTATATTGCCTCGGAAATTGCCCGCGCCCATCAAGGTACCCTTAAAGTAACTTCAAATAGTGAAAAAACCTGCTTCACTTTAAACTTTCAGAACAATGTTGCTTAGCGATAAACTTCCAACTTCCACACTTTTAGAATTAAAAGTTGGCGACGAAATCATCAATGGTCACGGACTTAGCGGTATCATCGAAAAGATAGAGATCAGCGAAACTGACGAGTTTTTAAGTTTCCGCTTTGTATTGGCACATGGCGAAATTGAAGTAAGAAAACTTAAACAGATTTGTTAGCTTAATGTTTATATCAACCGCCGGACAGAGGTACTATAATCTATTTTAGCAATTAAATTAACTATTTAGCGAAGCTTCCTAAGCTACTGTATCATTGATAGAATCCATTAGTGCTATAGTCATTCCCGCGTATGCAGGAATCTTAAAGCCCCGTGCAATAGCATTAGGATTTCCAATTAAATTGGGAGTGACGATACCAAAATATAATTTGCTTCGTGAGCCAGGGTAATGTTCGAACTAAGATAATTAGTTAAAGTAGTAGGTTTTTCCTGCCTGCGTTTTAAAGCTATACCTAAAATCTTTACCTGATATTTTCTCTGTTATACCATTTACATTTCCTTTTAGCTGATTTGGACTTCTTAAAATACATTCCCCGTCCGATAATGATTTGATAGCTACAGCCATAACTTTACCAGTCTTCCATTCCAGATTGGTAATTTCGAAGTTTCCACGGGCTCGTAATCCCTGAATATTTCCAACCGCCCATTTATCTGGCAAGGCCGGCAAAAGTTGCAATTCTCCAGTCTGGCTTTGCAATAACATTTCCGAAATGCCGGCTGTATAGCCAAAGTTTCCATCAATTTGAAAGGGTGGGTGCGCGCAGAATAGGTTGGCATAAATCCCTCCCCCCTTATTATAATCTGTCCCGGAGCCGCCAACGGGCGTAATAAAATTTTGCAAGATTTTATAAGCATGGTTTCCATCCTGTAGCCTGGCCCAGAAATTCATTTTCCAGGCCATCGACCAACCAGTCGATTCATCGCCACGGGCACTTAAGGTTATCCTGGCAGCCTTTGCCAGTTCTGGTGTGTTAATGGTACTGATCTCTCTTCCAGGATGTAAACCAAATAGATGTGAAATGTGTCTGTGCTGGTCATTTGGATCATCACGATCAGTTTCCCATTCCTGCAGCTGGCCCCATTTTCCGATTTTAGGTTTTAATAAATGTGCTTTTAAATCGGCAATATGTTTTTTATAATCGGTATCAATGCCTAAAACTTCAGCTGCTTCAATGTAGTTGGTAAACAGATCAAACACAATTTGTTGATCATGCGTAACGCCGTCTTCGGTCGGTCCATGTTCTGGCGACCAGCCCATTGGCGATACCAATGTTCCATCAGGTCTCCTTTTTAAATGATCATCCCAAAATTCAGCGATTTCTTTGATGATCGGGTAAGCGAAATTTTTTAAATAATTTTTGTCTTTTGTAAAGGCATAATGTTCCCAAAGGGCCTGTGCATACCAGGCGCTGCCAGGTGTATTCCAAAGAAAACTCATGCCACCGAAAATATTGTTTTCGGTTTTAACCGTCCAGCCTCTGGTGTTTGGATATTGCTTGCGGGTATGCATGGCGCTCACCTCGCGCATGCTGTTAATATAATCCAGATAAGGAATCATGCATTCAGAAAGATTGGTCGGCTCTGCCAGCCAGTAATTCATCTGGATGTTGATGTTTGAGTGGTAATCGCTTCCCCATGGTGGTGTATTACTTTCGTTCCAGAGACCTTGCAAATTGGCAGGTAGGCCACCCGCTCTCGATGAACTGATCAACAAATACCTACCGTATTGAAAAATTAAAGATTCAAGTGCAGGATCGGCCTGCTTTTTATAGTTGATCAATCTTTGGTAGGTAGGTAGTTTTTGTGTATCTGTATCGCTTGTTCCCAGGTTTATCACGAGGCGATTATATAAATTTCGATAATCCTGAATATGCGTTTTTAAAAGTTTATCGTAGCTTTTGGTTTTAACCGCATCTAAAACACGATCAATTTTTGTTGCCGGCTCTTCACCCTTCCAGTTTAGCTCGCGTTTATTGATGTAATTGGTAGTTGCAGTAAAAATAAGGGTAACAGCGTCAGCATTTGTTATTTTTAATTGCTCACTATTACCATCCTTTATCGACTCAACTGTTCCATTTTCTACCTTAATTACAGCAGTAGCCTGGTAAGTCATGCCATTTGGTAATTTACCATTGATATAAATGGCATTTCCCTTAGCGGTAATTATCCCATCGTGGGCATCTTTTAAACCTATCACTGCCGAGTAAGCTTTTTTCTGGTTTGCCGTAAAACGCAACACCATCACTTTATCTGGAAAGCTGCAAAAATACTCACGTTTAAATTGCGTACCATTTTGAGTATAATTAACGGTATGTATAGCGTTGATAATATCCAGTTTACGGCTGTAGTTGGTAAATCTTTTTTCTTTATTATTAAAATCAATAAACAGATCACCAAATGCCTGGTACATACCTCTGTCATTTTCATCGCCTGTCCAGAGTGTGTTATCATTAAACTGTATGTGTTCCTGATCAACACCACCAAAAATCATCCCGCCAATACGACCGTTGCCGATAGGGTAGGCCTCGGTCATCCATTGCTGTGCAGGCTTAACATCCCACATTGTGAAAGCTGGATTTTCTTTGTACTGTGCCAAAAGCTGACTGGTGAAGCAGAAGGTTATGCACAATAACATGGCGCAAATCCTATTTTGCCTGAAATTTAAAAGCATGGTGGTTATTTGATTAGTGTGTAAACCAAAGATATAGATTATCAGCTAAATAGTTTTGTTGCGTACAGGCGAATGCATCTCGATTATTGGCATATTATTCAATAATTTCAGCATTGGGATTGTTGAAATCTCTAGGAGAATTACCTAAAGAAAATGCCGATGATGCTTTAAACTGATATACCCTCATGTTTGTATAATAGAAAAATATATTGATTATCACCTATATAGGTATCGCTAAAAGAAGTTTTTTTCAGCAGCCAGCCTGTCTCCACTTTTCGGTAAGCAATTTTTTATGAGCAGAATCGCTAGCATGAAAGTTCACGTCTTAGTCCTTTCCTGCAATGACGAATTCTGATAACCTATACCGTAATTATTATGATATTTTATGCATCAGCGTGATAGAATTTATATATTTGGCGAAACACTAAAACGTTTTATGTAATGAAGTTGCTAACCAAATCCTCTACCATTCTTTTAATATTGATTGTTGCGATTCTTCAGGAATCACAGGCGCAAACCAAATTAACACAGTATGTAAATACTTTTATCGGCACTGCGCCTTTAACTGATCCTAAAATCCTGGGATATGAGTTACCTGAAGGTTGGCGATCGTGGGCAGGGTTAACCTTTCCGGGCAGCTCGTTACCAAATGCGATGGTGCAGTTGAGTCCGATTACAGAATTTGGCTCTGGTGCTGGCTATGAATATGAAGACGATACCATTTATGGTTTTGCACACACCAATAAAGGGCACTGGAATTTGTGTAATATTCCCATCTTACCACTATCTAATCCGAAAGGTAAATTTGGTTCAAAGTTTTCGCACAAAAGGGAAAGCGCGGCACCGGGCTTTTATCAGGTATATTTAGATGACTATCAAGTGAATGTGAAACTCACTTCAACATTGAGATGTGGTTTTCACGAATACACTTATGAAGATAATACGGACAGGCAAATCCTATTCAGTATGGGCAAAGCCAACAGTAGCGTTAATACCTGGAATATTGCGCAAGATGGGCCATCGGCCATACAGGGTTTTCAAGGTGGAGAGAACGTATATTTTTATGCGCAAGTGAATGGAAAGATAGATAAACTTGAGATCACTGATGCTGGAAAACGTTCAGGTTATGCCATCGTACACCTCTCCAACGGTGATAAAGCACCTGTGGAACTTAAAATTGGTTTATCTTTTGTAAGTATCGCCAACGCCAAAGAAAATCTCGCTAAAGAAATCGGCAATAAAACTTTTACACAGGTCCGTAAGGAAGCAACTGAAAAATGGGAAGCGCTATTAGCTAACATTCAGGTGAAGGGTGGAACGGAAAAACAAAAGCAGCTGTTATATTCTTGTCTGTACAGATCTTTTTTATGGCCGGCTTTGCGCAGTGATGTTAACGGTGAGTTTAGAGATGCAAAACGCAATGTGGTAAAAGGAAACTTCAATTATTATACGGAACCATCACTTTGGGATACCTATCGCAATAAAGACGTGCTTTTGGGTCTGATTACACCTAAGGTGACTTTAGATGTAATTAAATCTATGAAAGATGTTGGCGATAAAACGGGTTTTATCCCTACGTTTTTTCATGGCGACCATGGTGCCTCTTCCATTGCAGGAGCTTATTTGAGAGGAATCGATGACTTCGACATCAAAGCTACCTACCAGATTTTATTGCGAAATGCCAATGTAAATGGTGGCGCCCGTCCGTTTGTGAAAGAATATATAGAAAAAGGATATATTTCAGATCCGGATGTCAAAAATCCGCATGTGGAAACCAAAGCAAAGGCTGGAGTATCAAAAACGCTGGAGTATGCTTATGATGATTATTCGCTGGCCCAAATTGCCAAAAAATTAGGCGACAGTAGTAACTACCGCACACTGATGGCCCGATCAAAAAATTATAGAAATGTGTTCGATCCGGGTACGCGCTTTATGAGGGGCAGACTGGAAAATGGCGATTGGATCAAACCTTTTAACCCTCAATATCCTTACTATGAATATATGTACAGGGAAGCCAATGCCTGGCAGGTTTCGTTTTATGCACCTCATGATATGGAAGGTTTAATCGAATTGTATGGCGGTGCAAAAGGTTTCGAATCCAAACTGGATTCACTATTTACCGTACCCTGGAATCCGAAATATATAGCCCGGAATGTGGAAACCATGATCGGACAGTATTGCCAGGGCAACCAGCCTGATCATGAAGCACCTTTTGCTTACACTTTTATCGGCAAGCCAGAAAAATCACAAAAAATTATTGATAAAATTTTAAATGAACTCTACGGAATTGGTGACGATGGTTTGGCACTTTCGGGAATGGATGATGCCGGCGAAATGTCGGCATGGTATGTATTCAGCGCATTGGGGTTATATCCATTTTCGGCAACTGATGCAGAATATTTGGTTACTGCGCCACTTTTTGATGAAATTAAATGGAAAACCAATAGCGGCAAACTATTAACGATTAGTAAACCGGGTAAGGGCAGGGGGATTAACCAGATTAAAGTGAACGGCAAAGTGAGTAATGGATATTTTATCTCTCATGATCTGTTTAAGAATGGTGGGAAGGTAGAAATTGGTACCAAATAGAAGTTTGAGGCAGCAATACAAGAGCGCTAATGATTAGTTTACCTGGCGCGCAAGCCCTATGTTAAACAGGTAGCGTATTTGCTTTTTGCGCTTCGCTGCCTCATAACTCGTTGTTGTGGGGATAACGTTTTATCTTCCCTTTAAGAGCCAGTGGGCTATCTGGCTTCGGCAGCACTGCCTATTAGAGGTTGCAGGGGGATAACCTGTGTTCTTCAACCATTAAAGCGCAATAGCCATAAAAACGTTCCGTTACTTCATCAAGCTCTGCAGAGGATAGGCCCATCATAAAAATTATGATGAAATTAGTATCTATGGCCACTTCTTGGTTGTTTAATTATTTTACTCGATACGAGCCATTTTAAATAAAAATAAATGATGATGCAACCTTAATCAGATTCTTGCCGTCTTTCCTACATACTTATTCAAAGTACTTATCGTATCAAATTATTCTGAACATGAAAAAATCTATTTACTTTCTTATTTTCTCTTTTTGCGTTCTTGCAAGTTCTTGTACCATGATGGTTAAGGGGATTGCTAAACTCGTAGTTAAAAATTACAATGACTACACCAGTACTCATATTTCTGATATACAAGTGATAGATCCAGATGGAAAACTTCAAACTTTTAACGACTTATATAAGGGGAAAACAGTTTACTTATATGTTTGGAAGGATAAAAAACTGTCTGCCCAACAGGAAAAATCATACCTATTGTTGAAGGAACGTTTTGCTAAGTATCCTGATGTTGTTTTTACTAAACTTTGTATCGGTTCAGATAGTGCATCAAATACGAACAGGCTGGTTAATAATGATTCATCAGCTGAATTCCGAAATATTTTAAAAATTAATGATCCTGCACCATTCATTATTGGAAAAGACGGGGCAATTTTATCTTACAGAGGACCAAAGCCTGAAGACAAGATCATCGTCGACTATGTGATTTGCCAAGCCATGACTGGTGAAGATGGAACTAAATCTGCTAAAAGATTCATTAGAGGAGTAAATGGGAATAGCCAGTTCAAATCGGAAAAACTGGTTGAATGGTATACCAAACACTTTGGCGAAGCACCTCCTAAAATCCTTTCAATGTCTATATCAACTACAAACTAATATTGATGAGTTTAATCGGGAAATCGAGAATCATTTAATAATTCGTCATTTCAACTTTTCTAATTTACCAAGCTGTCGGAAGCGCAGGTTATCTGAAGGAGGTAAAAATACCTCCTTCTTTATGATTATCTATAAAATGCGTAGCGAAAAGGTTTTATTAATCACCTGTTAGCGTGGCCATCGAAACTGTCTCATCCAACATACCTCGCTACAAGAGGATGCCATTGTAAACGGCCACGTGCTGGGCATTACATACCGCAACAATTATAATCACGCTTACCAGATTTTCTTTGCCAGGGTTCCATAGTTCTTTTTATAAAATGTACCTTGGTAAAATCTATCTGATATATGCCGTCAATTTGCTGCAAAGTCCTAAAGAATAATTTGCTTATAACGCTGCGAATAGACAAATGAGTGACAGAAAGATCTTGAGGAAAAGAAAATTACTGCATTCAAATAAAATGATATTCATCGCTTTTTACAGAAAGTGATGAGGGCTACGCAGTTTCGTATAGATCCTGAAGCGAATCAAATGGTTCTTTATATGAAAATTGTGCATTTTCCAATAGTTTTCTCGTCGCGGTGTTATCCCTGTTGACTACTGCGCCAATCCTGGTGATGCCTTGCAAAAGCAGATTGTCGATGAGCGGTGGGAGTATTTCCATCATAATATAACATCCGGTTTCCATTGCAGCAAGAGAGAATTCAATAAAGAAAGGGTAGCTTGCAATTTTGTAATGCTTTTTGGCAACTTACGGAGATATGAGGTTGATAAGTCCGATAACATTGTCCCGCTTTTTATCGGTGATAAAGTGCAGGTAATTGAATCCGGCATGGTAGTTCATTACCATAGTTTGGAGGAAAAGTTCCCCGTCCTGAATGTTATGTAAGCGTTTTTCAGGTATATATCTTAAGGTTTGTTCATCTGAAAGAATTGAAAAAATATCAACTGCCAGCTTTTCAAAATTTTCCAGGTCTTCCGGTCTGAAGGGGTGGATCAGCAGGTCGTGAGTCTCATATTGCAAGGGATCAATCATTCGTGCGGCTAAAATAGCAAAACAAAGACCAGGATGCTATCTCTCATTAATCAGATCTTACTGCGGTAACGGTCTTTGCTTAGAACGAGGTCAGGGACTTTTTTAGGTTTGAACAATCAGTGTAATACGCTAACACTCATTCTGACGGAGGTGCTTTTCGACAAGTCAAGCATCTCTTGTAAAATACTATTACTTTTTTGTTTAAAATTAAAAGAACCGTATAGAGTTTGCTAATTGAATAAAGTCTGCAACAATAAAGCGTGAGTTATAATGGCTATAGGAGTGAAATTCTCGAATCAGGCTTATTAATAAAAATACGCAACGTGGAAAAATGATTGTTATGCTGGTCTTCACTAGAGGGCGACAAATACTTGGTTTGTCAAAAGGAGTTATAGAAACTTTCCGCAAACTTTCATTAGGGTTTCTTGGTTAGTTGAGAACAATAATTTTTTATAACTGTAAAATATCGGCCAGCTACCTGATACGATTAATTGCAGCCAAAAACATCGACCTACCTATGAAAACACCTTCGTTAAATGAATTGGCGGATACCATGAGCCTAATTCCCAGTTGTTTGATGACGGTTTCGCCCGAAAATAAAGTACTGATGGTCAATCATCACTTTCAGCAATGCCTGCGAGGTATTGCTGATAAAATCATTGGGGATAATTTTAAGTATTCCCTGGAAACGGTATTAGAAACATGGAACAGTAAGTCCCTTTCGCACTTGTATGGTATGGACACGTGGTTTTCTGATAATCATGCGATCCTCGAGAGCGAGAAGGCCAAAGATGATTTTGCCAATAGATTTACCGGGGTGTGCTATAATACCATTGAAAAAGATCATGAGCTTGCCGCCATTATCATCAATTTCGGTGTCGGGGCACCATTAAAAGATGAGGCTACCGTTTTAGACCTAGAGATGGCTTTTACCAGCATGACCGATGATACAGACATCCTGATCAGTATTGTGGATAATTTCGGAAATATGGAATACCGAAACCCCGCCTGGCTTAGATATATGGGGGAGGAGATGCCTGATAAGGGAAGATTTAAATGGGAAGATGCCATTCATGCTGATGATATAAAATCCGTTCAAAAAGCGCTTTACGATGCGATATCAGAACAAAGTGCATTCAGCTCTGAGTTTAGGATGATGGATCAAAACGGGGCTTTTCGCTGGCTAAAGATCAAGGGAACCCCGAGGTTCAACGAACAGCGGCGGTTTTTAGGTTACATCTGCACCGGAATTGAAATTAGCGAACTAAAAAAACGGATGGCTGAGCTGGTGTTGATCAATACAGCACTTACTAAATCCCATGCTGATCTTATTTCCAGCAACGAGAAGCTTCAGTCCGCTTTTGACGCAGCTGAGATGGGAAGCTGCAGCCTTGATATCGCGACGCTAAAAGCTGAGATGTCCAGGGAATATCGTAACCACTATGGACTGCCGATATCGGGAGAGATCAACTGGGAAATGGTCACCGATGCTGTGGAACCAGAGTACAGGGAAGAAGTAAACCAGGTACTTGCCCGGTCAGCAAAGTATGGCACTCCGGTGGACACTACGTATCCCATCCGGCATTTGATATCTGGAGAAAGAAAATGGATGCGGGTTGTAGGTAAAGTCCGGAAGGATAACGATGGATTTCCCCGGTCGATTTATGCAGTGGTGATGGACGTAAGCCGACAAATGGAAGAAGAAAACAGGAAAAATGAGTTCATATCCATGATCAGCCATGAGCTTAAAACCCCTTTGACTTCAATCGGCGGGTTTACCCAGATTTTAGTACACAAAGCATTGAAAGCAGAAACGCAAGACTTTACTCCAATCTGCAAAAAGATTCAGCGACAGTTGGAAAAAATGGGTAGGATGATAGAGGGTTTTCTCGATGTCTCCAGACTCGAACTAGGCAAAATGGTAATCAAAAAGAGTGAGTTCGATTTTGCTTCACTCATCGAGGATTGTAAACAGGAGTTCATCAATGAAATTTCAACCCATAAGATTACCTTTAATGAAATGGAATCGGTAACCGTTAATGCAGATAAGGATAGGCTTGAAATGGTACCGCACAACCTAATAAGCAATGCCATCAAGTATTCGCCAATGGGCTCGGAGGTGAACGTCAGCTTTGGACTTATTGATGGAAATGTTCTGTTGAGCGTCAGGGACAGGGGAATGGGGATTTTGGAAGAGGAAAAGGACAAATTGTTTAACCGGTACTTCAGAAGTCGAAATCAAAAAAATTATACAGTAGCGGGCTTTGGCATAGGACTTTTTATCTGTGCGGAGATTATCCGATTACACCAGGGAGAAATCATGGCTGAGCAGATCCAAGGCGAGCGTGGAGCAAAATTTACGTTTAAGATACCCGTCTGTTAAGAAAAGCAAATTTAGGTTAGGTATTTTTAAAGACGCAGGTTTCTGCGCAGTCCAAATGAACGATGCCATTGAGGGCCCAGGCTCCCGTATGATTCAGATGAGTCGGATTAGCTGATTGCGGACATTTTATTTAATGGACTTTATACTCAAGCAGTGATGTGTAGTGGCACCAGATCATCCAATTATTTTACAAGATCACCTTTCTTTGCCAACCAGTTTTTTTTCCTTGATGATTAGGATAAATAGTTTAGCTATCTAATTTAACGTACCATGTTGTGTTAGGAAATTCACATTAATGTTGTACTTTTGCTAAAAATATTCGCAAATTAGTTATGAGTGCTGAACTTCCCCACGCAGATCAAACATTTAATATCTCTGACGAGCATCTGGATATTGCCCTGGCACAGGTGTCTATGGGTTTCTGGAGAGTGAATCTGGCGGATAGCAACTTTATGGCTTGCAGCCAGCAGTGTAAGAAAAATTTCGGATGGGATCCGTCCACAGCATTTAGTTATGCTGACATGTTAAGTTGCATACTTCCAGAGGATCTTTCTGAAATGCAGTCCAGGGTCTCATACGCGATAAAAGAGCAACAGCTTTACCGGTCAGAGTACCGGGTAAAGCATCCTGATGGCGTCATTTACTGGATTGAGGCAAATGGTAGGGTTCTGTATGAAAATGGCATACCATATGAGATGTTGGGAACCACACTAGACATTACTGGTAAGAAAGATCTGGAAATACTACGTGATGAGCTTTTGAATGTGGCCATGCATGAACTGAAAACGCCACTTTCTACTGTAAGGGCTTCCTTGCAATTACTGGAGCGTCTGTTGCAGTCGCGAAATGATGAAAGAGCTTCCAGTATCGTGACCAGGGCACTGGGATCAACCGAAAGGATCAACCGTCTTTTAGGGGAGATGGCCTTACCGGTCAATGCAAAACTAAAAGAAATTAATCTGGCAAAATCAACTTTCGATATTCGCAGGCTTGCCGATGAGATGGCGGACAATGCGATGGTCATTCACATCAATGCCCAGATCAAAGTGGATGCTGATGCGGATGAAGTTTTAGTGGATGCTGACCGTTACAGGATTGCACAGGTCATTACCAATCTGATTAACAATGGCATCAAATATTCTGAAAATGAACCGAACCTGGAAATTACCATAGCCACAGGTCTTGATCAGATCAGGTTCATGGTCAGGGATTATGGGATAGGGATACCTGCAGGAGACCGTAAAAAAGTATTCCAGAAGTTCTACAGGGCCAATACAAATTTGAAAGTGGATGGCCTTGGAATAGGGCTGTATCTTTGCGCAGAGGTTATTGTTCGCCATGGGGGCAGCATCTGGGTGGAAGACCTCGAGCAGAAAGGTACAAGCATTATATTTACTTTACCACTAAGCAATCCTTCCGAGGACTTTGCAGCGGTATCCTGATTATGTTAATACGGTTGAACAATAGTTACTATAAATTGTAAAAAATCCTTCACTGAAAGCGACAACGTTGAGACATAATCATCTTTTAATTGAAGCGTTGCTTCCGGGATAGCATTGACCTTTTTCCAGATTCTATTTGGGAATGCGCTCAACCGATCAAAGCCCGAAAAATACAGATTGTCCAATTTTCAGGATTACCGGCTCCCACCATAAACGCGTCGATCAGCCAGTTTCAAATTGCTAAAGCCCGGTTATTATGCAGCAATGATGTTTTCGCTTTTCTTAAACTATTGCTGGTATCACGTGTTCTTTAAGCGTGATGATTTCAGGATAGGGAATCCATCTTGAGAAATTCGTATCAGCAAGATTAATTAAAAGATTTGTGTGACGATAAGCAATCTGATATCATCAAATCTGCGTAATTTAAAAAAGAATGAGTAAAGTTGATCCACTAGATTTATGTAGTCGTGAACCAATACATATTCCTGGTCACGTGCAGGCACACGGTTATCTTGTTATCCTTGATTCTATTGGGATAGTAAAATACTGCAGTGCCAATTTTAAGGAACTGGCGAGAAGGGAACTTGGTATTGAAATTCTGGAAAGTTATATCACCGCCGTGAGTGCTATTCTTGGTAAACCGGCCAATGATAAATTTATTGAGTATATCATTAACCTTTCATGGCAAGGAAAAGAATTTAAACCGCACAATCCCTATATTGTAGAGATTAAGGGACAGGTTTATAATATGATCATTTCACTATCGGGTGATTACTACATACTCGATTTTGAACCTGAAGCATCCGACTTGTTCGCAGATCCCCAGAACACCGTAGGGGCTGCTTTATCACAAATGTTAGCGGCGAAAGAGTTGCAGACCATTCTTGAAAATACCGTAGTTGAGATCCGGAGGGTTATTAATTATGATCGGATCATGATCTATAAGTTTCACGAAGACGGACATGGGGAAGTAATCGCCGAGGATAAGCAACCTGATCTGGAAACTTGGCTTGGATTGCATTATCCGGCCTCCGACATTCCACTACAGGCACGGGAGCTCTATAAAAAGAATTATACCAGGTTGATTGCAAATGTTGATGATGTGCCTGTTCCGATATTGGCTATGAGCAGTATTCCTGCAGACCTGACCAATAGCACGATCAGGGCAGTATCTCCTTTCCATATTACCTATCTTAAAAATATGGGTGTTCAATCAAGTTTTAGTGTTTCCATTGTTGTAGATAATGAGCTCTGGGGGCTCATTGCCTGTCATAATTATTCACGCCGTTTTATAAATTTCAGACAGAGGGAAACCGCTAAACTGATTGGTCAGGTACTGAGTTCCTGTGTTGGGCTGAGAAATCAGGAAAAGATTCATCAGGATAATTTGAAGTTGCAAGGCGTCGTGATGGAGGTTACCAGGAGTTTATTGAACAACAACAAAATTCCTGATTTTATAAAAGATTGTGGCGACACCATATTGAATGCTTACAAAGCATCTGGGATCTCTTTATATTTTGAAGGTGAATATTATTCATGGGGAGAGGTTCCGGATATTGGCGATATTTTTTGCTTGACCGAAGAACTCAGAAGACGGGACAAAGGCCTCATCATTTCACAGAATATATCACAGGATGTTCCTTCAGCTACAGCTTGCGATAGTAAATTTGCGGGTTTGATCGCATGCCAGTTTACCGAAGATGTTAAAGATTGTATTTTTATATTTAGGACAGAGATTTCCCTCACTGTGAAATGGGCAGGTGACCCTGCTAAAATCATCCGTTTTGATGAAAATGGCAACCAATATATTTCGCCAAGAAACTCTTTTGATCAATGGTTGCAGGAGGTTAAGGGGAGTTCCGAAATGTGGTCTGGTCTAGAGATAGAAACATTTCTGGAAATCAGGGATGAAATCAATTTCGCTATAGGGCGTAAAACGATAGAGTTGCGCATACTCAATGAAAAGCTCCGTGATGCTTATGCTGAGCTGGACACTTTTGCACATACAATCTCGCACGATTTAAAAACGCCACTGACCGCCATTAAAGCTTTTGCTGAATTGATTTCCCGCAGGTCAACAGAGAATGAGATTATAAAGATGTCTGACAAAATTGTGGATAATTCTGCAAGGTTGGGTAACATGATCCATACTGTCCTTGGATACGCTAAAGTAGGTCAGAAACTTTTAAATAAAGAGAAAGTAGATATGACCTCCCTGATAACTGAGATCAAGGATCAGATTTTAATCGGCGACATCAATAAAAATCTTAAACTCAATATCCTGGAAACTCCGGATATTGATGGCGATCCCGTCCTTCTTTTTCAGGTCTTCCTGAACATTATTGAAAATGCAGTGAAATATTCTCATAAAACTACCTTTCCTATTGTTTCCATTGATGGGGCCATAGTTGAAAACAATGTTGTCTACCGCATTACAGACAACGGTGTTGGGATCAACTCGGAAGAGCAAACAAAAGTTTTTGGCCTTTTTACCAGGGTTGGTCAGCAGGATGAATTTGAAGGCAACGGTGTGGGATTAGCCACGGTGAAGAAAATTATCATCCGCCATGGGGCAACTATAAAAATCGAAAGTGAGGAAGGCAGCGGAAGTACTTTTGTGCTCTCATTTCCATTAGCGGGTTAGAATGCCTGGTCCTTTGCGGAATAAGAATCAAAATTTACGGGTTGTGTTGCGATTTAAATTTATTATTCAAAAGAGAGTCCTTACATCTTTACACGGCGTTGTCGTGAGCACGAACCGGAGAGCAATTCAGGAATAAAAACCGATCTGGTCATATCCAGTTCGCGCGGATTGCCATACAGGCGGTCCAGGATTGCATGGGAAGGCGCATTGAAAGTTATTATATCAGCCAGACTGGCTATTTTTTGTTTTTAATGCCCGTGGGATAATTACCTGGATATCAGTGCCACGCCCAGGCACCGAATTCACTGATACCTTTCCCTTAAGGAGTTTGATCTTACTCCGGATAGTGGCAAGTCCGATCCCTGGCTTGGCTTTTTCCTGATCTGCAAAACCCTGTCCATTATCGCTCACCCATATTCTGATCTGTGCAGCGGTGATGTGGATGCCGAGGTTACAGATAGTGGCATTAGCGTGTTTGACCACATTGTTCATCAGCTCCTGAACAGTACGGTAGACCGCAAGTTCCAGGAATTTTTCCATTCTACCTTGATAGCCTGAAATCTGGCAGCGGAACCTTGTCGCGCCGCTCAGCTGTGAACAAACATCGTCAATGGCGCTTTTTAGTCCAAATTCTTCGAGTGTAGTGGGCATCAGCTCATGGGATATACGCCGCGTTTCGACAATTGCATCGGTGAGCAGTTTACTGATGTAAGCTTTGTTTTTTTTGAATTGATCCTCTTCGCCTCCGTAAGTTACACTGGACAAGCCGATTTTGACCGCATAGAGAATCTGTCCGATTCCATTATGCAGGCTTTCAGAAATGCGGTGCCGTTCCTCTTCTACGGTTTCGAGCGTTACCCTGAAAATCTCCAATTGCTGCTCGGCCTCCATGCTGTGAATTTTTTCCTGCGCCTGGCGCATGGCCGTAATGTCCATATCAACGCCGAGCACACGCAAGGCCCTGCCAATTTCATCTCTGATTACGGCACCTTTGAGATGGAGTACTTTTCTTCTTCCATCAATTTTTAATTCTATGGTTTCTTCAAAATCCTTATCACCTGAGAGAATATGACGGACTAAATCTTTAACCGCCGCGCTTGTCGCTTTTGTAGCATGTGTCATATAGATTTCAGGTTTGACTGGCGTTCCTTTATCTATACTGAAGAGGCGATACATCCCGTCCGACCAGCTAAACGTCCCACTGATGATATCATAATCCCAACTTCCAAGAAAGGCAAGATCTTCGGATTGCTTCAATAGTGTATAATTTTTGAGACGCTCTTCCTCAGCCGCTTTGCGGACTGTGATATCCATGTTGGTCGCCACTACGCCATCATTGAGTTTTACGAAGGCGCAGGAGAACCACTGGTTGAACCCATCATAACTATATAAATATTCTGTCGACTGAGGTTGGCCGGTTTCGATAGTTTTGATAATGAGATCAAAGAGGCCCGCATCGCGGATTCCGGGATATTCTTCTGTGTATTTTTTGCCGATCAGATCAGTTCGGCCCGTGACACTTTCCAGTTGCTTGTTGACTGCGATGATCTCCAGGTCTATGACCTGCTCTCCGCTGTCCCGTATGGCTTTCAGGATAGACATTTGAACCAGGGTTGTATCGAGTATCGAACTTAGTTGATCGCGGTTTTCCTTGAGCCGGAGTTCTGCCTTTTTTCGGGCGGTAATATTCAATGTTGTGGTGGCGACGCCATCATTAAGTTTTACAACGGATTGATCGAACCATCCTTCAAATTGCTCATACTTGTATTTCTTTTCGTACTGCTGGGCTATACCGCTTTCAGTTACTTCCACAAAAGCTTTGAATATACCCTCTTTTTTGACTCCTGGGTTATGGGTCACCAGGCTTTTTCCGATCACATCGCCATAGATCTGTTCCGAGGCATGGTTATTCAATATCCAAATAAAATCAGTGATCTTTCCATCAGCATTCCTCACGGCCTGAAATACCTGGATCATTTCATGGTTGCTATCCAGTGTCGCCTGTAATAGCTCGCGGTTTTGTTGTAATTCCGCTGTGCGCTCTTGGACCTCTGGTTCCAGGTGTGTACGGTACTTCAGTTCGGCATCTCGTAATGCTATCGCAGTCTGCTTATGTTCATTGACATCTAGCACAACATCAAGCATGGCCTGCTGCCCGCCATATTCTATCGTTGCTGCACTGATTGAGACCCATACCGGGTTGCCATTCTTTTGCCTGAACCTGACCTCATGGTTAGACAGTGTATATGGTTTGCTGATGTCATTCAACCAAGCCTCCCGCTCTCGGGGCTCGTCATAAACAAAACCTGAGGGCTTTTGTAATAGTTCTTCGGGGCTGTAATTAATAATATTTGCATAAGCTTGATTAACGTAAATGATCCGACCCTCAAGGGAGTTCACGGCTATTCCAACTGGGGATGTCTGCGTGAGCGTTCGAAAGCGCTTTTCACTCTCGCGGAGCGCTTCTTCTGCTATCTTTCGATCATGAATGTCTGTTGCGGATCCGTACATTTTTACCACCTGACCATTTGGGTCAATGACTGGTGATGCATTTACGACAAACCAGCAGTATGCGCCATCATGTCTGCGTATGCGATGTTCCTGTCGAAGTTCATTGCCGGTCAGGACAGCTTCATAAAAGCCGATCGTCCAGCCTTCCCGGTCATCAGGATGAATGGCATCGATCAATCCCAGGCCGATAGCTTCCTCCAAACTTTGGCCCCTGTAGGCAAGCCAACGCTTGTTGTACCAGTTTGTTGAACCGTCCGGCTCGCTGTCCCAGAGTAGGTCAGGTACCAAATTGGCAATCGATTGGAAGCGTTTTCTTGACTCCTCCATTTCCTTTTCAGCTTTTGACCGCTCGATCGCTGACCAGGTACGTTCGGCAACTTTTTCGATGAGCTGGATGTCGTCAGTTTGCCATCGGCGGGGCTTTGAACTGATCGCTACCATTGACCAAAGTGGTGAATATTCACCTTTGCGTAGCGTAGCAGCCACCATTGCCCTCATTCCAAGCTTACTGCTTTTTTCTTTTTCGGCCTCTGACAGGCCCTGTCTTTCAAGTTCATCTTCTATGACAAGCGTTTGGTCCAGGATCGCCTTATATGCTTCTGGATATTGGGAGAGGTCAAAAATTTCTGGCAAAGGCGGCACCGTATCGTTTCCCATCTGATAGTCCAACAACGCCTTATTTTCGTCCAGATAATAGGATACAATGTAACTGCGATCAAGTTGGAGGTAAGCGATCAACAGCTCGAGCGCGAGATTGGCAATGGCGTCAGGATTAGGTTCTTTACGAAGACGGTCTGAAAAATTAAGTATAAAAGCCTGGTGCTGCTCGCGGCGCTTTTGTTCAGTGGTGTCTAAACTAACGCTGGCAATAAGGCGACTTCCAGATCCTCCGACACGGGAATGGTAGAACCGGTACCACCGATTTGTATCTGCATTATAATCTTCACCGCGTATCGCTTCTCCTGTATCGTAAACATGATTGAATGAAGCAAGCCATTTCGCTTCAAGGTTTGGTAAGAGTTCGCTTGCTTTTTTGCCGATCACTTTGGGAATTCCGGTGGTTTCGGCATGTTTTGGATTTTCCTCCAGATAGATAAAATCGCTGACTTTGCCGTATGCATCAAAAACGAGCTCGACGAGTACAAAGGATTCATCTATATTTTCAAAAAGCGTACGGTATTTTTCTTCACTTTTGCGCAGCGCCTGTTCGGCTTTTACGCGTTCCAATGCAGTCCAGACGCGTTCAGCCGTATCTGTAGTCAATGCGATCTCATCCTCCTTCCATTTCCGTGGCGTTTGATGGTGTACGCTCAGATTGCCGACGAATATGCCATTTTTTACAATCGGTATAGCAAGAACCGCATGCACGCCTACCGCAAAAAAATTCTCTCTCTCCAGATCATCGTAATTCCCAAGACTCACATCATCTGTAATTACGGCCTTACCTTTTTTGAGTATACTGACGGAAGCACCGAAAGTCCCAAAAGGAAACCGGCCCGTAAGTTTCTGCACACCTTCTCCAACATAATTGTCATTCAAAACAAATTCTTCGCCCTCCACATCTGCATATACCACCCGATCTGCCTTCAGGAATTCCCCTAACAGTTGCATAGCCACTTGTTGGATGGCTATCGGATCGGCAAGCGATCGCAGAGCGTCATTGAGTTTTAAGAGATAGGCTTGCTGCTGCTCCCTTTGTTTGCGTTCTGTGATGTCTTCGAAAATTACAGCGACCTGCCTGCCTGCTGCTTCGCCCACACGTGAAGCAAGAACGCGGTACCAACGGCCGGTCGGTTCATGAAGGTTTTCAGACCTGCCGGCTTCACCAGTCCTGATGACCTGGTCAAATAGATCAAACCAATATTGTTCGGTACCTGCTGAAAGCTCGCTGTGTAATTTACCGACAACATCGCTTAAGCCGGTCTGGATTTGATACGCAGGATTGACTTCTATCCATTTCAGGTCATAAGGTTTGTTTTCCTGATTATACAATACTTCATATATACAAAAGCCATCATCAATAGCATTGAAAATGGAGTAATATCTGTCCTTGAGATTAAGGGCTATTTTGTCTTTTAGCTCATGGATTTCCTTTTCCGTTTTTTTACGTTGCGAAATGTCTACTGCGGATGAGATTAGGCCATCATCTAATTTAGCTGCAGTCAGGTGAAACCACTGCGCGACCCCTTTCAACGTTATCTCTACTTCAGTGTCCAACCGATGGCCGGTTTCTACTACATCACAATAGAGCTGGAAAATGTGAGTATTGTTAATGCCTGGATAAACATCGGAGTATCGTTGTCCTTTACGGTCAATCTCCGAATACTTGCGGGCTTCCTTGTTTTCCAGCTTGAATTCAAAATCCACAATCTGGCCCTTTTCATCGCGGATGGCTTTGTGATAGGCCATAGGATTACTTGCTACTTCAAAAACGGTCTGTGCCAGATCCCTGCTTGCCTTGAGCTCCGTAATGTCTTCGGTGGTCATCACCACACCATCATTAAGTTTCACCAGTGACTGACGAAACCAGCCATCAAACTGTTCGTACGAATATTTGATCTCCTGTGTACACGGAACGCCTGTCTTTGCGACTTGCCTCATCTTATCAAATATCCCGGTCTCTGCAACTGCCGGGTTTTGCATTAATAAACTCTTTCCGATGACTGGTCCATTTTGTTCGACACCCTTTTGATTATTCATGGTCCATACAAAATCGATAATCTCATTTTTTTCATTGAATACAGCACTAAAGACCTGTATGATGTATGGCGATGAATCTAGCACTGCTTGAAGCAATCGCATATGGGTGAGTTGTTCGTCAGAGGGTAATGTCATTAGCTTTCTTTAATAGGGTACTAGAATTGGCCAAGTACGGCAGCTTCATCATTGAGAACTTTCGGGTTAAATGACACTTAAATTCAGATCCGGGGTTTTTTGAAGTTAATCATTTTAACATGATTTAGCGACAAATGATAAAAACAAGTATTTACCACTCTTCCGGCGGGTATAAATAACGGATTTGATTTATACGACAACACCGATTCGTAAGAAGGAATTAAGGTATAATAATCCAAATGGTCTTATTTAACATACGTTTTGGGTCGGGATAAAGAAGCCTGGATTACTTTTAGGCATAACTTGAAGATTCCAAAACTTCTCTGGATATGATCATGTTTTGAGATAAATGCTTATTTTAGGGTGTCGACTAGCCTATGTGTTCTGCTAGTGTAAATCAGCAGGCAAAGAGATTTTCGGATAATTAAAGTAATGAGAAATTAAATGATCAACATTTGAGGAAACTTAATCTTATAGCCGAGTTAATATAGTTATGATAAGACTACTGATCGCAGAAGATAATCCAATTGTCAGGGCTGAGCTGGTAAGACTACTTGGCAACCAGCAGGACATTTCTATCGCCGCTGCCGAATCTAATGGCCAGCGATCCTTGGAACGTCTGCGTTCAGGAGTCGAGTGTGATATTGTACTTGCAGATCTCAGTATGCCAGTAATGGACGGGTTCGAATTTAGCTTAAAATTAAAAAAAGAATTTCCAATGATAACAGTCATTGTCCTAACGATGCATACAAAAGAAGACTTTGTCAGAAGGGCCAGGGAGGCAGGTGTGGCAGGATATCTTTTGAAGCACTTGGATGGTGATGAACTCTGCGATTCTATCAGGCTCATATCTACAGGCATTGAGCTATACATGTACTAAGGATTTGTTTCCGCTATAAGTTCTACAATAAATCGAACATGTTATATTATGGAAAAAGATAAGTGTTAAAAGAGTGGGTTTAGTTTAGTATTGTCGTAACTCTGTTGATGAAGTCATCTATATTAAACGGCTTTGCGATAAAATCATCTGGTGTGCATTTTGACCCAAAATCATTTATCGATGCATTGGCTGACATCATCAGTATCGGAATTTGATCCGTGCGGTTATCGGCTCTCATTTCACTACAAAGCTCCAGACCATTGCCGTCCGGCAACATGACATCTGTTATCAATAAATCAGGGGACATTGATTTAATTTCATTTTTAAAAGACCCTACGTCTGGATAAAGCTTTACATCATAATCTTCTTCCGATAGTAGAATGGAGATAATATCTCTAATACCTTCATCATCTTCTACCACCATAATTGTCTTTCTCATAAGCGTCGATACTTACATTACAACCAATCAAAGTTCAAATAGTTTCTTAATATCATCGTTTGTTATAAAATATAATCTTTGAATTTCTCCATTAATTAAGCATTGAACGGTACATAACAACTGATCGATCACTTCATCCTCTCTTGGGCCATATAGCATTTATGATAGCAATAGCACGGTAATGAAGTTATATTTGATAAGAATTTATTGCAAATTTTAGCATTTGTGCTAAGCTACCAAGAACAAGGAACGACATGGGGTTGATGATTAAACGTTCCCCCGATAGTTGCCTATTAAAGCAGGTTTTATATCATTGCTCACGATAATCTGGTTTGGTGATAATTTTTCCCTTCACCATTTACACTTTCAGATTAGGATAGGGATTATATGCTGTTTCGATTGATGATCAAAAGAAAATTGCTATATTTATTTTATCAGACATCTTTCTAACCAAGCTATATTTATAAGCCTAATAAGCAGAATCAGTTTACTTCAGCGCTAACATAAGCAATGGGGGCGGAGAAGGTAACCAGTAATTAAATAATGAAAAGAAGACAGCTCATAAAAGCAGGTGTTGTTACAGCCTTGGGAATGGGGACAATCGCTCAGCTTCCAGCTGCTGAAAGCGCTCTGGATGGTTCCCTTAATTTGACCGGTCTAGCCCGACTCATTCCTAAAGTGATCAATTCGGGGGTCGGCGGTAATAACACAAACGATCTTATCGCCAGGCTGGATAAGGACTGCCTGGCTTACCAACCACAGCTAACCATACTAATGGCCGGAACAAACGACATGAACAGTGTCAAACATGTTCAGCTGACGCAATACCTCTCTAACATGGATTCCATGATGAAGCGCATTACATCTGCAGGAAGTGCCTTATTGGTACTGAACATCCTTCCTGCCTATGAACCCTACCTTTTCACCCGCCACCCTGAAGCATTTTATCAACCCGAGGGTGTCGCTGGAAGACGGAAACAGCTAAATGGTGCCTTGGAAAGATTGGTATGGAAAAACAATGTACATTTTCTGGATATCTGCCATCGCTTTGAAGCCATAGGGAAGATAGGAATTGAAAAAGATTCACTTATCCAGAACATGGCAAATACCAATAAAACAGATGGAATCCATCCAACGGCCAATGGTTATCGGTTTATCGCCCTTTCCGTGTATGATTATCTGAAAGCTAATCATTTACATGCCTCCAGATCTATCGTTTGCTTCGGTGATAGTATAACCAAGGGCGACGGGTCGATTGACCAAGACAGTTATCCGGCATATTTAAGCAAATTGTTATCCTGAAATGAACGTTCAATATTTAAAAAAGATCATAATAGCCGTTTTATTTCTGGCAAATATAACTTCCCGTGCACATGCAGAAACCGTAAAAGCCTATGAGGCAGATATTATTATTTACGGGGGAACTTCTGCGGCGGTCATTGCTGCGGTGCAGGCATCGCGCTCCGGGAAATCGGTCATAGTCGTTTCCCCGGACCAGCACTTGGGCGGACTTTCATCTTCCGGACTAGGGTTTACCGATACCGGAAACAAGTCGGTAATAGGCGGGATAGCCAGAGAATTTTACCATCGGGTTTATTTGCATTACCAGGGGAGAGAAGCCTGGAAATGGCAACACAAAGAAGAGTATGGTAACAAAGGGCAGGGGACGCCTGCCATTGATGGGGCTGATAGAACGATGTGGATCTTTGAACCACATGTTGCTGAATCCATTATGGAGGATTTCGTAAAAGAAAATAATCTTCAGGTATTCCGCGGTGAATGGTTGGATAGAAAAAATGGAGTGGAAATGAAACAGCACGTCATTTCGGCTATCCGGACATTGTCTGGAAAAGAGTTTAAGGGTAAAATGTTTATTGATGCAACCTATGAGGGTGACCTGATGGCTGCTGCCAAAGTAAGCTATCATATTGGAAGGGAAGCTAATTCGGTATATAAGGAAACCTGGAATGGTGTCCAGCAATTAGCGTTCCAGCACAATCATCATTTTGCAACAAAAATAAGCCCCTATCGCATATCAGGTGATAAAAACAGCGGGTTACTACCTGGAGTGTCCAATGAGCCGGTGGCAGTAAAAGGTAGCGGCGACCATAAACTGCAGGCTTATTGTTACAGGATGTGCCTTACTGATAAGCCTGAAAACCGAAAAGCCTTTACCAAACCTGATCTCTATGATCCAATGCAATATGAGCTACTGGCGCGTCTTTTTCAAAGCGGCTGGAATGAACTTTTCAATAAATATGATCCTGTACCAAACCGAAAAACGGATACCAATAACCATGGTCCTTTCAGCACAGATTTCATTGGCATGAATTATGGATATCCTGAAGCTTCCTACGAAGAGCGAAAAAAGATCATCAAGGCACATGAAGATTACCAGAAAGGGCTGATGTATTTTATGGCCAATGATGAAAAGGTTCCGGAGCTGTACAGGACAGCAATGCAGAAATGGGGGCTTGCAAAAGATGAATTTGTTGATAATGGAAACTGGCCCTACCAGATTTATGTACGTGAGGCACGGCGAATGGTAAGCGATTATGTGTTGACTGAGCATGAAGTGTTGGGTAGGAAAAATGTTCCAAAGCCGATTGGCATGGGTTCCTATGCATTAGACTCCCATAATACACAGCGGTACATTACACCGGAGGGGTATGTGCAGAATGAAGGAGATATTGGCGTAAAAGCACCCAGGCCCTACAGCATTTCGTATGATGCGATTGTGCCCAAAGCAAGAGAGTGTGCGAACCTGCTGGTTCCGGTATGCCTGTCTTCATCGCATATTGCCTATGGGTCAATACGTATGGAACCGGTTTTTATGATCTTGGGGGAATCAGCTGCCACTGCCGCTGCCTTGGCGATTGATCATCATATCGGAATACAGGAGATCAGCTATAGCGAACTGAAGGCAAGGTTGCTCAAGCAAAAACAATACCTTGAACTTACAGAATGATTTTGCGCATTTCCGTATAAAACGATTCGCTAAACAAGGGCACCGTCAACTCCAAAATAAAAAATCACTTTGTTTTTGGAAGGGTTAATGAAAGAACAAATGCTGATCCATCATCAGCAAGCGATAGAGCGGATAAGGATAGGATTACATATTGTTGAATGGTCATACCAATAATAATGTTGACATCTGTTTACTTAACTTCACCAACTTTCCCACAATGCAGAAAGAAAATTATTCTTTGGAATCCCCTTAACTGGGTGTTGAAAAGATTGGGGAATTCAATTGATCAATGTACAAATTTAGGTTTTACGTCCGGCACGCAGAAAGAAATTCCGGCATAAACCCTTTAGCAGCGTTTGCGCGCGCTGCTATTTATTCCGTTGCTTCTTTTGCTTTGGCGGCCGGCAAACCTGGCGAAGCACCATAATTAAATCGAAATATTATGGAAAACTCACTTTCTCAGCTTGCGGAGATCGAAATCAGCTGCCGCCTGAAGTTTAAGGCCATGGAGCGGCCACAGATTGATAGCTCCGATAAAGCGTACCATGCGCTCGTCAACAATTGGAATCAGGATGGGATAGACCTGATCGAAGAATTTAAGATCATTCTCCTGAATAGAAGAAATAGGGTATTAGGTGTGGGATTTACAGAGATCGTTTCACTTATATAGCTTAGAATCAAGCCAATAATTTTGCACCTTAATTCTTTCTTTCAAAGGATCATACATGTTACCAAATTCGTCCCATACAGGTGTTTTATCTGCCAGATCATTAGCCACTTGCATGGGAGATTTTCCTTTTAACGAGCTATGTTCCCTAAACCAGTTGTAGTGAAATTGCCATTGCGATAGCAGATTGGGCAAATCTGGGTCCTTAATATCAATAGTCGAATACAATTCGTCTAAGTCGGTTCTTTGAGTCCTTTCTACTTTCCCGTTAAGGTGTGGAGAGCGCGGCTTGATCGGCCGAAACTTAATGCCATACTCCATAAGCTTTTCTTGAAATGTATAGGCGAAAAACTCCTTACCTCTGTCCGTTTGAATGCGTTGTATAGGGAAAGGCATCTGTTCTTTTACTGTTTCAAGGAATCTCAAAGTATTAGTTGCTGTTCGCCTGGTGAAGAGTTCAACAACTTTAAAACGGCTGCAATCATCAATTGCAGTATATTGATAAAGCTTGCCAGCTATCTTACAAACATCCATTTGAACGCGGTCGCCAGGTATTGGCCTGTTGTACCGATGTAATCGTTTACGGTAATTTCGCCTAAGTTTTAAGTATTGCCTATTATTTCTGATCAGTAACTTATGGATAGTGGCGGTAGATAAGGTCCGGTCATATAAACGTTTCATTTCGTTGGCAATACTACAGTGGCCGAGCTTTCGGTTGTCTCTTAAATCGAGAACTCGCTGCTCATCTTCTAAGGTTATTTGAGTGTGTATTTTATGAGGTCTTCTACTGTGTTCATTAAGGCCATCAATACCACGTTCCTTATACCTTTTAATCCATTTTCGTAGTGTTGGACGGCTGATACCGCAACGCAAGTAAACAATAACTGCCACACCAATGGATTCATAAAGCTTAACCCATTCAAGGCGTTTTTTTACTTCATTATTCATTGTTGTTATTTATGTTGTAATGTGGTAAAACCAACGGTTTTTCCATCATTTTAATATAAAGTTATGGAAAGGATCTATATGAATCACACACATGATGTCTACCCAGATCTTTTGTAACCTTTGTAAATCCTATCACATTGTCGTCTTTATCATGGATAGCGGTAATCACTACGTTAGCCCAAAATGTGCTTCCGTCTTTTTTTACCCTCCATCCCTCATCTGTTGCCTTGCCGAGGGCTTTTGCTTCTTGTATTAGTTTTTGGGGCTTGCCTTCCTGAATATCTTTTGATGAATAAAATATGCTAAAGTTTCTGCCAACTATTTCCTCCTCGTGATATCCCTTAACGATTTGTGCGCCCCGGTTCCAGTTTTCAATATTTCCTTCTTGATCTAACATTAAAATAGCATAGTCTTCTATCTCCTGAACCATTCTATTAAACCTGGCAAGCTTTAGGTCTTTTTCATTGATGGTTTCATTCACTATTGCCTTTATTCGGCCATCCAAGGTAAAAGCTGCATCAGAAAGCATTTCGAACCATTTTTTATCTAGCCTCATCTGGCCATTAGAGCCTAGGTTGACCAGAGCCATGATTATTGTTAAGGGATGCCTTATTTCATGAGACTGAATGAACGCGATCTCCTGTAACGATTTGTTCTGTGATTCTGCACGTTGGAGTTGTTCCTTAAGCTGTTCAGTAATCGATTGAATTTCCATCAAATACATCATCTGACGAGATAATATCCCAAACATCTGTAGTTGCTGAGGTGTTAGTTTTCCAACTTTCTGATCTAATAGGCATAGTGCACCGATAATTTCACCGCCTTGCGTAATCAAAGGGGCCAACGCAAAAAAACCTACATCCAGTTCCCCTGTAACCAGCGAATTACTACTTATCCTTTCATCATTACATACGTCAGAGACAATCATTATAACCGAAGATTTTATCGCATTTCGGTAAAAATCGCTTTCCTTGACAATTTGATCAGGATGAATCCCTTTGGCAATCTTCACATAGTTCCTGCTATCATCGATCAAAGTGATAAAAGCGATTGACTTACTGCATATATCAGTTACCATATCTAGGATAGATTGGAATTCATAATTTCCAGTCAAATTTAAATCAATGAATCTATTAACCGTTCCTGGCGTAACAACATCTTCTTTCTTCATGCGCACCATTTTTTCTCGAAATAAGCAAAAATTATACAAATTATTTTCAGAAAATTATTAAAACGATTTAGCTCCCTTAAATGATAAATCTACATACCCCAGAAGTTAAAACGCTAATCATTTTTCTTCATTTGACACGCTGAACAATCTGATTTGACCAAACAAAAATAATTTAAAACCTTTATATCACCAAGTTACGTACCTGATGAGTTAGTTGTTTATGAAAAAGATTCTTGTGATTGATGATAGTGATGAGATTTTAGCAATCTGCCAGTTTATTCTGGAAGATGAAGGTTTTAAGGTATGTTGCACCAGTGAGACTGATCATGTCATTGCTGTTGCTAAAAAATTCTTGCCGGACCTCATTTTACTCGATGTCAACTTAGGCTGTTTGCACGGCAGCGAAATTTACGATTTATTAAAAGTGGTCGACGAAACAAAAGAAATCCCTGTAATCATCATGTCAAGTAGTGAACGCTGCATGGTAGAAAAAAAATGGCGTAATATGCCTGGGAGGTTTATCGGAAAACCGTTTTCACTTAATGAGCTTACCAAAACAGTTGAATCCCAGCTTTTTCCAATTTAATTTTAAAGTGAACTTGGTATTCAAAGATCAATCTCCTTGCCTAACCACTTTTAAGCTGATTAGAGAGACTATCGTCTTCAACAAGAAGTAGTTAAATATAAGATTATCATACTTTAATAATATATATCGCCGGCATGAACCGACTGCTCTATCAATTATGTTTGGAACTAAAGTATATCTCCGGCCAGCAAAACAAAAATTTTCAGCTAATTTTGGTTAAACATTTATTTAAAAATGATTATTTCTGATAAAAATAACGTGATTAGGGAATTACTTTTGGTTGATGATGATCCGGTGATTTTGTATATTCATCAGGTTATTTTAGCAAATTTAAATCCTATATTCCTGTTTGATTTTCTTTCAGGGGAACTTGCAATCAATTATCTTTATCACCCTGATAATAAAGACAAACAATTTTTAATCCTCCTTGACATCAATATGCCCGGCATGGATGGATGGGCATTTTTGGAATATTTAAAGCAACATTCAACATTATCCTCAATTCATGTGGTAATTGTATCCTCTTCCAAGGAATCCAGCGATGAAATTCGTGCTGCAGAATTTCCAATGGTAATAGGTTATTTGCTTAAACCGCTTTCTGAACAGGCAATGATAGATTTGTTAGATAAGAATGCTCAAACCCAAGGTTACTTTTTGCAAAAATAGGCAGTGACAAATAATCAGGTGTGTAACGCTATCCATGGCTAAAAATCTTCCTGGAGAAATTACAAAGCAGAAACAGCTGTATGACCATAATAAAATACCTGATCCATTCCTTATTTTTGTAAGGACCATTTTTCAAAAGCTAAACATGTGGAGCCAAAAAGAACTACTAGCAAATCAAAATGGACTGAACAGCCACAGCACATCATTGCTTTTGAAAGTCAGTTCTATTCAGCTGAAAAAAAAATTGAAGATTAGATTCTATAAGCAGCTTTAAAGCCTTTAGCCGATAGATCACCGGAGCATTAGTTTTACTCGGATCATTTTCAAAGAAATAAACTGAATCTTAAGGAATTTTATTGACGTCGGCGATGTCCGTCCCGGGAAACAGCATTACTGGTGGTTTTGGTAATTCCACATTTTTAAACCACTCTTCCAACGCAATAACTTCCGGTAATGTCATGCCGCGAAACTATGAAATATTTATGAGTTGCAATAGTGCTTCCAATACATGGCGGTAATTTGATAGGGATTTAATAGAATATGATTAGTGGATGACCTATTACATATCGAATTAGAAATCCTTTTCTTTTCCGGATGTCACATCAAATAAAAAAAGCAGAAGCGCTGATTTAATCACTCATTTCCATGCAGCTTCTTTAGTGCTCAAAATAAGCTTTACAGTTTATCTAAATTTCAGATTATATTCTCTCTTATCCAATAACACCAGCGGGTTATCGGTCTCGATCATTTCTTTTATGGCCGTCGTTTTCTCTTCAGATTCTTATAAAAAGATTCCGCTATTTATATCCCATCCTATAGCCCAGATCGCCATGCCTGGTTTTGCCGCTTGTCGCATTGAATAACCAATTCTGAAGGTTAGTGTTGCAGAGTTCGCTTTTCATTTCCTGCCAAAGTTCCTTCTCGTGTGCACTTGTATACACCGAAGCCTGGCTGCCTGTTTCCTGATTTCTATTCATTATCAACACTTCATAAATAAAACTTGAAAAAACCTCTTTGATCAGATTGTCAAGCAAACCACATTGACTCACTAGAGGGTTTATTTTCCGCTGTTACGTATGGATACTCGTGGGCAACCCTTTCCCTCACAAAACATAGGGGGTTACGTTGTGAAATTTTTCAGGCAGGTAAGTGTTAAAAAGATTTTCCGTGTTGATTTTCAATATGTTCGACTCATCTAGCGCTATAGTTTTTAAGACCATCGATCTGGATTTTCTTCCATAACTGCTCAATAATTGGTGTTTATTAATCAATCGTAAAAGAAACATTTCCATAATCAACCGGTAAAAAGGCAGCCAAGGTATTGCGGCCACCCAACTCTATGCCCACCAAAAGACTACGGCATAAACGGTTTCCTCCCCCATAAATGGGGCCCCTCCAATTATTCCGTTTCCTTTGGTCTTGCGCTTTGGCCGCACTTATGACCTGCTTTCTTTTTTCCGGTTTTTCTTTTGGAAAATTTGCGGGAGGGGCAGACAGCTCAGGGCTACAGCGGAAAAGGAAGGCATAAGAAATAATGTATAACCTTTAAAAGGAACGATTATGAACATTATCTGACGATTGACACGGGATGCGGAGGTGCGCAACGTGGCAGAAGACAAACAAGTTGTAAATTTTTCGGTAGCGATTAACAACAGCTACAGCGAACAAAGACGGGGAAAAAGTTGAGCAAACAACCTTTTTTGACTGCGCATACTGGCTGAGCGCAAAAGTAGCAGAATTCCTTACAAAAGGCATCCTTGTTGAACTTACGGGGAGGGTTTTTGCAAGGGCTTGGACGGGCCGGGACGGAGAGCCACAAGCAGGTTTAAATTTTAACACACCACAGATTAGATTTCACGGAGGTGGTAAAAAATCGATTGGATGGCACCGATGTTATGCAGCCTAATGCGGAGGCAAGTGTAGTAAATAGTGGTGTTGGAAACGATGATCTGCCATTTTAAACCATTCTTATCACTCATTTAAAAATTTTAAAATCATGGGACACCATTTAAATTTAAACCAAACCACAGGTGAGTATTCATTTTTTTCGGTTAAGAAAAAAGCATGGCACGAACTGGGCCGTATCGTAGGTCAATATCCAACAAGCGGGGAAGCAATACGCTTTGCGGGATTGTGATACAAGATAATTTCTCATATCCATTGTTAATTTACAATATGACCAACTTAGAATATCAATAGTTTGTTACATAGGCGTTAAATTTAAAATATGATTCCCTGATCAACTTCGCAGTAATTCTGAATGATCAGAACTAAATTTGATAGATGATCAATGGTCATGCAAAATTGGTTGGTGATTGCTAATAAATATCATTTCAGCATTTTACCCTGCTTTACTAACTACGGGGTTAATGATGCTAAAATGGAAGCTATCCGAAGCATGATAAGACATGTCTAAACATTTAGTTGATCATTTTGTTAATCTATAGGTCATGTTCTCATTCCTGTGTAACCCCTCGTGTATTAAAAGCTTACCATCAGACCCTGTAGTACATGTTCCATATTTTACAAATATTTAAACTATGCGCATCCTATGGAAAATGTACTTTCCCAAAAGGCAAAAATTGTTGCCATGAACATCAGATTGGTTAGAGAATACAGAGGTTACACCCAGGGCTATCTCGCTGCAAAGCTTAGCATATCCCAAAATGCTTATAGCAAAATTGAACTTGGTTATAGTAGGTTAACCATTGACCGTTTATTTCAGCTGGAGGTAATCTTAAGGGTAGAGGTAGTACAATTAGTGATGTTAAATCATCGCGACTTAATCAAAACTATCGCTCAGGCCGAAAAACAAATGTAACATCAGGTTAGGGTTCATCGTAAAAAGATGATCGTTTAATGTTTGTCGGCAAAGGCTGCATTTATCTAAAAAAAAAACACGTTGGTAAGCGCTTTATATGCATTTATATACGGAATAAGAGGGAAAAACTTAAAATTTCTGTGTGTTTGCGAGATTTTAGCTGTAAAACTAAAGGTATTTAAGCTAATTGATTAGTAATTATTAAAAATCGGGGAAAAAATAATACTAACTATAATCGTCTTATTCAAACCTTTAAAGATTCATCATGTTAATATCATGGCTTTACCTAACGTAAATCAAAATTTAAATCTTATATGGATCCTGAAGAAGTTAAGTTAAATGATTTTAAAAGAATTTTATTCGGAGAAGCTCCGGGGATCTTTTTAATTGAGACCCTGATCAGGACACTGCTCATGTATTTATTTTTATTATTGATCATCAGGTGGCTTGGAAAAAGGATGAGCGGTCAGCTATCTATAAACGAGATGGCTGTGATGCTTGTTTTGGGAGCCATCGTTTCCGTGCCGATGCAGTTGCCTGGAAGTGGACTGGCACAGGGCATGCTGCTTCTTGTATGTACCTTAACTTTTCAACGGGGAATGAGTTGGTTTGGGTACAAGAGTGCCACTTTTGAAAAACTATATATGGGCGAACCAATTATGCTCGTACGGGATGGTGTATTTGAGTTAGCCGAGCTACGTCAAAATAAGATCACCCGGCAAATGATTTTTTCACAACTCAGGCAAAATGGGGTAATGTCACTCGGTTGTGTAGAACGCCTGTATATGGAAACTTCAGGGATTTTCAGTATTTACTGTTTCAATCACTCAAAGCCGGGGCTGTCGGTTTTCCCTCCAACAGATCATATGCTTTGGACTGAACAGGATAAGCATGATAATTTAATGGCCTGCAAAAATTGCGGTTACACGGAGGAGGTTGAAGCAATTCATAAATGTTCAAATTGTACACACGATGAATGGATCGAAGCCGTGATAATAGCCAAATGATGAAGAAAGAAGATATACACTTATACGATTGGCAACGAATTCTTCTTGGCGATTTACCAGCCGAGTTTTACGTAGAACTATTAATCAGGGTTACTTTTGTTTTTATCTTGTTAATTTTTTCGATGCGCGCAATGGGCAAGAGGATGGCCGCACAATTATCCCGTAATGAGATGGCAGCTCTGGTTTCCCTGGCAGCAGCAATAGGCCTTCCTATCCAATCGCCTGATAGGGGTATTCTACCGGCTCTGGTGGTGGCGTTGGTTGTGATAACGATTCAAAGGCTTATAGCAACAAGAGCGTATGGAAATCAGCTAATGGAACAATTTGCTCATGGCGATGTCAGTTTACTGATTGAAAATGGGGTAATTGATAAAAAGGAAATGCTTAGGGTACGTCTGACTGAAGACCGGTTATTTGCCCAGTTGAGATCACATGGCATACGCCATCTTGGCGAGGTTCAACGATTGTATCTGGAGGTAGATGGCGAATTTACAATGTTGAAAAAAGATCAGCCAACTCCCGGGCTATCGGTATTGCCGGCTTTTGATGAAGAATTTCTAAACCGTCAGTCCCGGCAAAAGCATAAGGTTTGCATCAATTGTGGAGAGTTGCCGAATAATGAAAAAGAGATTAGCTGCTGCAATTGCGGGGGAGAAACGTTCACCAGTCCAATCTGCTGATGCAATATTTTATCCGCTGAGCGAATTAAAATTGTGGATTTGATTGGCTGGGCTGCAAATCAACATCAGGCTACGCCTGTGCAAATGGATTATATCATATCCATTAACTAGTACTCAAGTTGGTGAAATGTCTTGCTTGCCTGCAAGCTAATGAAAATGCAATAAGACCATCAGAATTAATTTGTCCAGGTGCCTACGACATCTATTTTCGCTTAGGTCCTTAGTTCTGTGAGCAGAATTTACCATATTGCTCACATTTGGAGCTTATCGAGGGTCGCATCTATATTGGCTGGGACGTCGTCAATTGAACGCCCTGTTTTCGCTCCATTTGCCCGCCATTTTTTTTTGCTAGGCCAGGTGAGGTCACCATTTAAAAGAGCTTCCGATATGATAATCGGAAGCTCAATGTCCAAATACATCAAAATACTTAAGGTTAAATTTAATTTATTACGCCTTAATCATTAACGATAATAGTAGATACCATTAACCATAGCAACGCCGCAGGTAGTTTCAAAAGCATTACGTGTGCTTTCTGGCGTGCGGGTTCCCCATATATTCCACATGAGTCCCTGGCTATTGCGAATAGACCATGCCTGTGCTGCATTGGCATCAAGCCAAGGCCCGTAATTACCTGCTGTACCGGTATTTTTTACAAAAAGGCAGGCCCAGCGGGCAAAAATACTTTTCATCCCCTGAGTATCAGCAATGCCATTCTCATCTTTTAAGATTCCTCCGGGGGAATTACAAAGGCTATTGCGTGCATAATCCATCGCTTTGGTGCCCATTGACAGGTAATTTACTGCAGGAAAATCAGCACGTAATAAATCACAGGCGCCAATAAAAGTTCCCTGCGTATAAGAAAGTGCACCTTCGGTAATGGTACCGGCTTTGTTGATTGCCCCCTTAACTTCACCGCTTGATGAATCGTAAAGTCTGCTGACCATCCAATCCATAATGAGCTTAGCCTTGTTTTTATAACTTACATCACCTGTTGCCTGGTATAACAGCATCGCACATATCACTGCCGGCGCGTTTACACAAGTGTTTTTAGTTTGATTATCGGTGGTCCACCATAAGCCACCGCCTAACGATTGAGTATCCCAGGCGCGGTTCCACATCATGTTAAAGTTATTTTTTGCCATGTCCAACATGCCGCCATCATTGGTTATTTTAAAAGCCCTTACACACATCAGTGCCCCCCAAACAATATCATCATTGAACTTATTGTCCGACCACAATAAACCATAACCATCCCTTACTCCATTGTATAAATAAGAAATCTTATTTTTTAAATCGGTGCTGGGATTGATATTATAGGCATCTATCAGCATTTCAATCGCTTCCTGCTGGGTCCAGAAATCCATCCGGCCGGTATGGTTATCATCCTTCCAGTAGTATGCCTTGTATGAAGGACCATATGTGCCGTATTGATTATAAAAGTGATTGTTATAAACCTGCATGGCCACTAAGGCCTCACTTTTAGTAGGAATGGAAAGGGTTGCCACCACATTAGATTTTGCATTTAAAGCACTTTTGTCAGGTGATAAAAGTGCGATGTCTGATGGATCTTTTTTACAGGCAGTAAAGAAACAGCTGAAAGCGAATAGGCTTGCTAAGAGTTGTTTTCTGTTGCTCAATTTCAGTCCATAGGAATGTAATCCTCTTGGCTCAATGGTAATTTTCTTTTTCATAGTTAAAATAATGTTTATAGATGGGATGTATTTGGTTAGCGGTATAACGAAATGATTTTTAATCATCTGAATATACATACTTGTAATTAAAAATATACAGTAATGGCTGGCGCAACGAATATTTTACAAAAACGATTTAGAAATGACCATAAAACACTTGTGTTAAGAAACAGGGGTGACAAGTGTTATAGTCTACATGTTTCTCTTGTATCTTATCTTGGTGTCCAAAATAACAGTCCTGGTTTGGTTGCACCTCAATATTGCGAAAGTGTACCTGGGCGTTTATCAGATGGTGTTCATTTTGAAAACCTGAATAGCATGCACACTTAAAACCAATATTGGTATATCTCGAACCGACTTGATTTGCTCGCAGAGGTCCAAGCCTGAGCCATCTGGCCAACATCATATCCAAGAGGAATAAATCAGAGGATTGCTGGCTACTGGGGTTCGTAAGATGAGGAGGTTTGCTCTAGTTCTCTTAGTTCATAGGATAACACCTTTGCTGAGATATCCAGGCGCATATTCTTCTTTCTCCACCAATGTTTTCATTTTTTCATTGTGGGTTTTAATGGCTTCTAGTATGGTGTGCGCTTTTTTTCTTTGCCTAAGAATTTGCATTTTACACTATCGGTGGTTATTTCGGCTCCGTTCACGCTTAACTGGCTATGGGCTGCATAAACTTCCGCTTTCATATTTTCCAGATAGGTATTCAAAGTTCTAACATCTTCCTTTGTGCCAATGACTTTTCCGGCTTTTGCATTCCATCGCTCCGGCTCGCAGTTTCTGCTTGTTGACATTTCCGCATAAACCCCGTTTACCATAATTCTTAAAAAAATAAAATAGACAGCCCCTTTTGGGTAGTTCTTTTGCTTTTTCAAATAGAAAAGCAGGCTAAAATTGGTCTTCATAATCTAACGATTAAAGGTGAAACAAATATAGCTTTGCAACTAAATCTACACAAGATGTTCAGCTTGTAATATCCTGTACAATAAATGATTATGTATCATTCGTTGAGTCAATTTAACCGTTTTGCCTTACTCACCGAATCACTCACCAAAGTTTTGTGAATTCGTGCGAAATTTAGCAATTCCTTAAAAGCAAAAACCCTGCTAATCGTGCGATTGCAGGGTTTTATACATTTTGATAGTGATCTTTGTGATCCCGCTGGGATAATAACCGAATAATCCAAGCGATACTAAATGAGCAAGTTATAAATAATAGTTAATCGTCATTTCTGACTGGGCACCAAATTGGGCACCAGTTATTTTGATACGATATGACTAACTTTAAAGAACAATTTATTGTAAACCAAATATAAGTTTTTTATCTGATATTTAATAACTTATTACTATTTATCTTCTTTTCATTTTATTGAAACACATACCAGCCTATTGAATATACTTGAAGTCATCAATTTAAGTACTTTGGATAACAAGCTTTGTATTATTGAAGTTTTTGCATTTCAAATCATCCTTGTGAATACCAAAGTATAAACAGTTGTCGCCATAATTTGGTAGACTAATTCGCTTATCACATAGATCTATCTGTAAAAGCAGAATAAATTCATCACCAATTTCTTCTGCCAAATCCATATATTCATTTATTTTCTGATAGTAAATATCTTCCGGCTTAATTACCGCAGCCCCCCAAAACATTCTTACCGAGCCCTGAACAGCATTTGGATCACCTAGCATATGATGCCTGGTGTAATCCTCTTCACCGTATGTTAATTCAGAAATATACCATTCAAGTTCGTCCAGTTCATCTAGTACCGTGGAATAGAAACTATTGTTACGAATTATTTTCTCCTGGTATGATGGCAACGTATAATGCTGGTAAAATTCGACAGGGTATCCGCTATCTTGTTCTGAAGCTTTATAACCTAATAAATCTTTTGGATTAACATTCTCTAAATAGATGATTTTAATATTGTTTATTAACTCGCTATAGTCTTCCGATTTGCAATTGGCAACAAAGAAATACAAAATACCTCTAAGCTGTAAGTCAGGATTGAACATCGAGGCTTTAGTTAAGTTTATCTGCCCTAAAAAAGTTAAGGGTAAATTATTTATTTCTGGCCAAATAAAATCTTCTCCTATATCAGGCATACCCCCAATCTTAGATTGGATGAAAGCGTCATCCACTAATTTAGGCCATGCTTCTCGGGTACTTTGATTTTGCATCCTAATACCAATAGCAGGCGAAATTAAATCAAGAATTAACCTCGCCTGACCGTCAAATAGTTCATCAATTTTGTCAACTATTTTCTTCATACATAGCATGGTCTAAACTTTTCCGTAAATCCTCTCCCTAGCACCACCTTGTAACCACTCATTTAACGATAGGTCTGTAGGCATAAATTCAATCCCTGTACAACCTGGCTCCTCTATTTCTTTTTTAAGTTGTTCTGAAACGATATATTTAACCCCGCCTTCTACATCCAATAAAAAAAAAACTTGTATAATCCATTAATTTAAATTTCTCTTTAATTTGAGTATATTAATATCTTTCCAGTTTTATTATAATAACTTTTATTTGTCTTAATAAACACCATAAAAATACAGCGATTACTTAAAAAAACTTGAGTCAATAACTTTAACTTGAGGTAGACCGATTTCAAGTTTTTCCAGTTGCTTTTTGTCTATGACGGAATCCGATATATCTAAAACTCTTAGATTTTTAAACTTAGCAAGATCAGAAATTATTTTTTCGACATTAGTATTTTTAGGTATTGAAAACTTAAGTTTTTCTAAATTGTCCAGCTTCATCATATTACTGTCGAGATCCGAAATGAATAAACCAACCATATAAAATTCTTTTAAATTTTTACAATCACCTATCCATTTGGGTATTTCTACTTTAATGCCATTCTTTGGCATATTCTCGCCATTTATAACTGGAAAAATTAATGTTGAGTCATTAAAAACATAAATTTTTTCAATCTGATCAGCGTTTTCAAAATTATTTGTAGAAACAAATTTCAAGTAATTGATCATCAAATCTTTTTGATCAGTTTGGCCTGCTGCAGAACTCATAATACTCAGATAAATAGTTAGTAAAGTTAATATATTTCTTATCATAAATTTTTTATCCTACCAAGGATGTCCCAGTATGCTTTGTTAGCGTCAGACCATAAATTTTTCTCAATTCTCAGATATATTTTTTGCTCGTTCTTCGAATTTTTAATGTTGTAAACTTCATTTAGCCTAGCAATAACTTGTTGGTTGTACGAAGAGTTTATCAGCTTTTTCCAAGCATCAAAATCCATTACTAATACGCCAGCGTCAATACCCGAGATGTTAGCTCTATGAACTGTTTGGTTAATGCCAAGTAAAAATGTTTGGTATAATGTTGATTCAGAGTTTCTATTCGCACTATTAGTTTTAATTTCATAGGCAATACGACCCTTTTCTAAAGTTGTGCTATGATTGGGGTCTGGGTACTCCATTTTCTTGCTTAGTGGGTTGCCGTAAATATCCGTGTAATTAACCTGTAATCCATAATAACTGCCTCCAACACCAGGCAAAAAGTGCTCTTGCAGAGCATCTATATGTGTAGTATTGATATAGTAACCAATGTACATGTTTCCTCCGGGACTAGTTGGATATTCGGTAGTAACCCTTTGGGCAAATATTCCTTCTCCAATTGCCCCGATGCCTTTTGCGTAAGCATCTGAACTGGCCAATCCTTTACTATTCAAATGCATGTGTTTCACTGAAGTGTTATTCGCCCCTATTAGTGCTCGGTATATAAATTCATTATAGTTTGCTATAGCTACAGATACCGGATGCGTTTCTGGATAAGTATCTGTCTGAAATCCATTGGTTTTATAAACACCAAAACCATTTGATGAAAAAGTTGTGGTTAAATTAGAGGGAATATTAAGATTTAAAGAAGAATTGTAATTTTCATTTTCACCAACAGCATCATCACTGCTATTTAAAAAATTTCTAAATTGTTGGTTAAAACGGCTCTCGTCTGCACTTAAATACCCAATAACCCATCTTCCGGTTTCTTTTGTTTCGACGGTTTCAGCCTGCAAATAGTTTCTTAATTCTTCAACTACATGAGAATGACTATTTAAAAATCCAACATCCGCATCACTTAAATGCATATCTATGTTGGGATCAGCGTTATAATAATGAATTAATAGTTCAGTTGCTGTTAAAGGAGTTGTAGGATTATTAGGCCCTGGAATGTCATCATCAGGTATCAAAATCTCAGAACAAGGTATTGCATATTCCTGTCCGGAAGGAAGCGGTACCGACGTGTCTATTGGATTAGGATTACATTGTATCGGATTATAGTCTCCCGGATTTGTTCCCCCGCCTCCGTTATGCCCTGGATAGGGCGGTGGGCCCCCACCGCTACTTGGTGGCGTTCCTCCTCCAGGTCCAATCGGCTCGTCTGGTTCAATATTGATGCAATCAACGGTTGTTTCGTATGATATTGTAGTTGTATAACCTTGTCTAGGTACATCTCCACAGGTACAGCCTCCAGCGGCCCATTGTGCGTAAGTATGCCCTTTACAGCTGCAGGTACTAGCACCAGAAGTAATACTATAAGTAGTTCTATAAAAACAAACCTGGTCTCCACCAGTCATAACCGTCCCTCTTATTCCAGACAACTTTTTTGTAGCGATTCCAATTGTAGAAGTTTTATTCAGATTATCTTCACCAAATGCGATAACCCTTTTTATTGTACCGTCCCAATCTCTAACTAAAATTCTACCCTCATATCTTCTGGACACCGTTGAATTGATCCAGTTCATACACGGCTTTAATTCTATCCATTCTGTAATGATGCTGTCTTTTTCATTTTTGTACATCATCATGTAATTCAAGAAGCCGAATTTCACCATCTTCTTATCTGAAACATGAACAGATACTCCCTCTTTATGGAGAGGTGTCAGAACGGCGTTGGTTTTGATGGAAAGGTCTTTAAGCATTGAAGCATCCCACATGGGCTGCTTGCTATTTACAATATCCTGTGCGTCAAAGGAAGAAGTCACAGGCCCTGTACCCATTACCACTTTAGACCTTATCTGCTTTCGGACGTTTTTGTCGAAATAGGCCCTAGCCTCATCAACAGATAATGAACGTTTTAGTACAGGTGAATTGGATTGAAGTAGATCTTTTCTACAACCTTGCGCCAAAAGAAAGCACATCAAGAACAGGCAAGCCACGGCTCTGCCTTTAAAGAGTGTTAATTTTTTCATGGTTAATTTAAATACCCTAATCTGAGAGGAATGATTACCAAACATACTGGGATGAGTGAATTGAATAAAGTGAAAACTTTAAATTTTAGACAAAACCATATAGCACCTATGTCTGGGCTGCTTAAAAACACATTTAGAATCAAAAAATTACACAACTTACTATATTGAACTACGGCGCTAAGAGACAATTTAGTTAAAAAAGTCTTTCTGTTGATTAGTATAATTAGCTCCATTATCAAACCTGTAACGTTCTTAGACTAAACTGTTTTACTATTGAGATGCTTCCCATTATAAAATACTCACACTCGAGCATTTCCAATTTATTTTTAGGTACTACCCAAGTAGTACCCAAAAATTCTCAGCCGTCATCCCCAATTTTGAGTTATCATTTTAAAAAGCATGTTATGGTAACTATTGAATTTATAACCAAAGAAGATCTAGAACAGTTCAAACAAGAACTGTTTTCCGAATTAAGAAGACCGGGGCAAAAACTGCATAAAACAAGTGAACAAAAGGAATGGCTGAAAAGCTATGAAGTCCGCAAACTTTTGAGCATCTCACCTGGAACGCTGCAAAGTCTCCGTGACACGGGGACATTAAAATTTAGCAAAGTCGGTGGATTGATGTTTTACAAGTACGATGATGTGGCGGCTTTGATCGAGGGAAGAAACAAAAGTGCTCGCCACTAATTTTTCCAAAAACAGATCGAAATACTACAATCCCAACAACCATTAATCAAGTAGAAATCCAAGTTCAGCACCACTGTTCTATGGGCTAAGTGCAAACACCCGAGTGTTTGGCAAGATGTATTTTTGTCCACAGGACAAAAAAATCTTGCCGCCCTTATGGTCGGAGCAGCCACTCGGAACTCGTGCCTGCCTGAACTTTTGATATGTGCGAATATGAGTATCATAAACATTGATAAGCGACGGAAAAATCTTGACTACCCCATCAGGACAAGGGTTAACAAAGAAACTTATCAGCGATTGGAAAATCTACTTGCTGGTAGCACCTGCCAAAGCATGGGCGAACTTACCCGCAAGCTCATCACAAGGGAAAAGATCAACTGCACGCATACGGATGTAACCATGAATGCACCCATGGAAGAACTCACCAGCATCCGAAAGGAACTCAAAGCCATAGGAATCAACATCAACCAAATCACAAGGACATTTAATCAGGAGAAATTCAAAGATAACCACAGGCAACAATACGTTCTGCAAATAGCCGAGCTCTACAAGAAAGTAGATCTTAAAGTAGAACGTTTGCTATTTCTCATCTCACAACTTACGGAAAAATGGTTACAAAGATAATCAGTGGAAAGAGCATTAGGGGACTTTTACTCTACAACGAGCACAAAGTCAGTGGTGGCGACGCCAAGCTCATCATGGCCAGCCGTTTCGGTACAGAACTTAATAAACTTGACTTTGATGCCAAGCTTGCCCGTTTCGAGCACCTTACTTTCTTAAAGCCAAATGTCAAAACCAATGCCATCCATATCATGCTGAATTTTGATAGAAATGACAAAATTGACCTTGCAACCTTTCAGAAAATCGCTGCCAGCTATATGGAAAGCATTGGTTTAGGAGAACAGCCCTACCTTGTCTATGAGCACCAAGATGCCAATCACCCGCACCTGCACATCGTTACCACCAATATCAATGCACAAGGAGAAAGAATGGATATCCACGGCATCGGGCGAACCGCGTCGGAAACTGCCCGTAAAGAGCTGGAAGTTGAATTTGGCCTTGTCAAGGCCGAGGGAAGGCAAAAGAGCGAGACATTAGCTATTTCACCTATTGATATCGAAAAGGTGATTTATGGCAAAACACCCACCAAAAGAGCGATCAACAACATAGTTTCAGCCACATTGCGAAGCTACAAATTTACCTCCTTTACCGAATACAACACCATCCTTAAGCAGTTCAATATCACCGCAGACCGAGGGAAGCAAGAAACCATCATGTTCGAAAAACGTGGACTGGTCTATTCGATGATTGACCCTAGTGGTAAACGTATTGGCATCCCATTTAAGGCCAGCCAATTGAGTGGTAGGCCAACGCTCGATAAGGTAGAAAGCAAGTTCGAGCGGAGCAAAGAAATCCGCAAGACCTATAGGGACAGCATCAGGGAACGTATCGCTAAGGTAATTGATCGCTACCAAACCATCACCAAACAAACCTTTATGGAAGAGCTCCTGAAACAGCAAATTGTCGCTGTATTTCGTCAGAATGAGCAAGGCTTTACCTATGGCGTTACCTTTATCGACCATCGTACTAAATGTGCCTTCAAGGGAAGTGATCTTGACAAAGCCTATACAGCAAAGGCGCTTACCCAACATTTCACAATGACAGACCAGCTAAAAACCTACCTGCCTAAAGGTACCCAGACCAATTACCTCAAAACCCCAGAAAAGCTCCAACAAATCAAACGCGAACCGGGCAATCTGCTAGATATGGTTTTGGAAAAACAGGGATTTGACCCGATAGAGCGAGGACTGACAAAAAAGAAAAAAAGAAGGAAGCAGCAACAACAATTAACCCGATAGCCCCATTGTTATGCAGACAGGTGAAGACATCCAAGGATTAAGAAAGATCATCGACTTTACAAGACTGATCAGTATTTTTATACTCGCCATTCATTTTTACCTAAGCTGTCATCAGGCCTTTGCGCAATGGGGCTGGACAGCTAAAATAACCGATAGGCTAATTGCCAATATCGCCAAAACGAGTCTGTTCCAGGGTATGCTGATACCCAAACTTTCCGCACTGCTATTATTAATCATTTCTCTAATTGCTGTAAAGGGCAAGAAGGACGAAAAGATGCAGGCAAAAACTATTATAGCTTATGTATTGACGGGTTTAATACTATATTTCATGAGTGGACTTTGCCTTTACCTTAACGCCTCAGCGGATATCATTGCCATAGCGTATATGGGCATTACTGCTATAGGATATCTACTATTTCTAACGGGTGGCACCTATTTAAGCAGGCGGATCAAAGACAGTTTGAACAATGATGTCTTTAACTCGGAGAACGAAACGTTTCCGCAGGAGGAACGGTTGCTAGAAAACGAGTATTCCATCAACTTACCTGCAAAATACAGGCTGAAAGATAAAGTAAGAGAAAGTTGGATCAACTTCATCAATCCCTTTCGTGGGATGCTAGTGGCGGGAACACCTGGCGCAGGTAAATCCTATTTTGTGATTAGGCACATCATCGACCAGCACATCAGAAAAGGTTTTAGTCTATTCCTCTACGATTTTAAGTTCGATGACCTTTCAAAGATTGCCTACAATAAGCTTTCGAAATATAAAGCTAATTATAAAGTTATGCCCAAATTCTACATTATCAACTTTGACGACCTAAACCGTACCCATCGTTGCAATCCCTTAGACCCCAATGCGATGGACGATATAACCGATGCAACAGAGGCCAGCCGTACGATTATGATGGGGCTTAACCGTGATTGGATCAAGAAGCAGGGAGACTTTTTTGTGGAAAGCCCAATTAATTTCCTAACGGCAATCATTTGGTATTTAAGGAAATATGAAAATGGAAAATATTGTACGCTGCCCCACGTGATCGAACTGATGCAGGCGGATTATGACCGGCTTTTTGCGGTATTGCAGGAAGAGGAAGAAATCAAGGTGCTTGTCAATCCCTTCATTTCTGCGTACCAAAACAAAGCTATGGCACAATTAGAGGGACAGATTGCTAGCGCGAAAATTGGTCTTGCAAGATTGTCGTCTCCTCAATTGTATTACGTATTAAGTGGTAATGATTTTACGCTGGACGTAAACAATCCCAAGGAGCCTAAGCTTGTATGCGTTGGTAACAATCCGCAGAAGCTGCAAGTATATGGAGCTGTGCTCTCGCTTTATATTTCAAGAATGATTAAACTCGTTAATCGTAAAGATCAATTGAAAAGTAGTTTGGTGTTCGACGAGTTCCCGACAATCTACTTCAACAATATGGATAGCCTAATTGCCACAGCGCGTAGCAATAAGGTTGCTACTACATTAGCGGTGCAGGATTTCAGCCAATTGAAAAAGGATTATGGCGCAGAGCAGGCCGATGTGATTACGGGGATTGTGGGAAATATCATCAGTGGTCAGGTTACTGGTGATACGGCCAAGAAATTAAGTGAAAATTTTGGCAAAATTATGCAGGATAGGGAAAGTAAAAGTATCAACAGCAGCGATATTTCGATTTCAAAATCAACCCAAATGGACTATGCCATTCCGGCTTCGAAGATTTCAGCTTTATCTTCTGGCGAATTTGTGGGCATTGTAGCCGATAATCCAGAACAGAAAATTAAGTTGAAGATGTTCCACTGCGAGATACAGAATGACCACAAAGCCATTTACGCTGAAGAAGCCAGTTATAAACCTATTCCTATCATAGAAAAAGTATCGGCAAACGATGTTGCCGAAAATTATAAAAAGATCAAGAGCGATGTGGAGCAATTGCTCCTAGAAGAGTGCAAAAAAATTGAGGCCAAATATCCAAAGGAAAAACAATCTCAGTCAGAAAAACATGCAAATGAACAGAATGAGTCACAAGCTGTATCAATGTAGCAAATTAGTTGATTTATAGAATTATTCGTACCTTTAAAATAAAAATGGCCACGTATAAATATATAATTGACGTAGAAGCAAAATTACCCAATGGTGAATTTGTACGCGGTCCAATAACCACGTGTGATGACAAGTCCTATTTTTTTGTGAACAAATTCAGCAGTTTGGATTTTTATCTAGAGATGAAAAAGGGAGAAAATGGTTGGTACCAGTCTTGCGGGCCCGAGATTCAGCACCCGCAAAGCATGGTAGACGAACTAGGGTTAAATATTGATAAGTTTTTGATTGAGAATCCAAAATTGAACAAAACGGATTTATCATAATTACTATATTTGCTTCCGAGAGTGTTAATTTAGTAAAGCGGGGATGTCATTAATTTGATCGTTCCCGTTTTCTTCTTTTTGTGGATTACCGCCTATTCCGAATATCGATTTTGTATTTTTTTTAGGAACAATATACGACTTGGGACAGAAAAAAGTAAAGAGGCGTATTTGCGGATTACGCCTTTATTCGTTACTTATAATTCGATGTTTTGTCTGGAATTCAGTGTATTTGTGATAATCTTTATGGTTTTTATAAGTAGCGAAAATCAGAAAATATTTTCAATTAACTTCGTAATCTATTGGGGCACACTGTATCTTTTTTATAACAGATCGAAAAAGCAATGACAATTCAATTAAAAAGCACTATTCAAGTATTATTGGAACGCGTGCAATATTATTTCTGGTAGGGGGGAGTTAGGGTTATAGTAAGGAGATGTCGAACTAAATTCTTTTAATTTTTTTGTGGGCGTGCCCCTAAAGGGTCGCGTCTTCCGCTGTATCTCCCTGCGGGAGGATGCCGCTGCACCCGCTCACGCTGCTGTCGATACGGACAATTGCAAAATCCTTCGATCTGAACATTTTATGTGCCTGGTATTTGTGAGGGTTTTCCCATCGCACTTTTGCGACCTATCAGCTTCGCATGAAGTTTTTTGCATCTACCCGTGAGACGGCTTGTGGTGAACCATGGGGCAGTGCTGCAAGTAGAACGGGTAGTGCTAGCCTGTCATTATCTTTGCAGTTTTTTTAATTTTACTGCCCCAGAATTAAACATCAGTTTACCGATTTCTTTTCCCGCATAGGTACAGCCAATTAAGCCTTATTTGGAGAACTTGACCTTTTTGCGGAATGCTTTTTTGATTTCAATCAGTATCACACCGTTGGCGCCTTTTGAACCATAAAGCGCCGTAGCCCTTGCATCCTTTAAAATTTTAATCTTTTCGATCGAGTCGGGGATAGTTCTCCTAACTGCGACGGCCGGATGGTGCAGCTATTCTAGGACTGATCGTCCTAATGTATAAATCTGCTTTTTGTTTTACTGACTAAGGTTGTACTATTAAGGTTTTTTAAAGGTGTATCTTAAAAATTAGAGTAAAAGATATAAACAAAAACACGATAGGTAAAATGAACAATAAAATGTTGCTCATCTTTAAATAAAAAATATATATTTGGGCTTAACACTCTCACAGAATAGATAAAGGGTATCGATGCTAAAGAAAGGTTTGATAGAAACATATCTTGTTTTTTTAACGCTTTATTTTAGTTTTTGCTGTCAAATTCGTGAGTGGACCAAATTAAACTTCCATGAGCGAAAAAGAAAGATATCTGACAAAGAGCCGTTTCAAGCTAGCGCTTGAATGTCCGGCGAAACTTTATTACACAGGCAAACCAGGCTATTACAATAGCAAAATAGATGACCGTTTTTTAAAGGCGCTTGCTGGTGGAGGTTTTCAGGTGGGGGAATTGGCCAAGTGCTATTTTCCGGGTGGTCATGACATTCAGAGTCTGGATTACGAAACTGCTCTTGCTGAAACCAATGCCTTGTTAGCCGAAGAAAATGTAATAATCTATGAAGCAGCTTTTCGATATGAAAATCTTTTCATAAGGGCTGACATCGTTGTCAAAAAGGGAAACCAACTAGACCTTTATGAGGTGAAAGCAAAGTCTATTAAGGATGGACAAAGCGGTCTTACCGGGACAAAGGGTGGAATTGAGGCCAAGTGGAAACCTTATGTATACGACATAGCATTTCAGAAATATGTGGTCAAAAAAGCATTTCCTGATTATGTGGTCAATGCTTATCTCATCTTGGCGGATAAGAGTGCCATAGCAAGCGTGGATGCATTGAATCAGAAATTCGAGCTTGTCAAGGGTGAAAATGACCGAAACGAAGTTCATGTAATTGGGGATGTATCGGAGCAGACATTGGGCAAACAGTTACTTTGTTCCATATCGGTAGATGAGCTCATTGATCCCCTATATGGTGAAGCACCTTTCGATTTCGAAGATGGGGAAAGGAGCTTTGAGGAATGGATCACTTTTTTTTCACGGCAGTACAAGGAGGATTCTATGATAGAAACGCCCATAAAAGCAGGCTGTTCAAAATGTGAATTCAAGGTGCCAGGATGGAATGGAAATGGTGAATTTAAGAGCGGTTACCATGAATGCTGGCAGAATAAAGCCGGCTTTAGTTTGAAGGATTTCGCTAAGCCTTCTGTGATGAACATTTGGGATTACAGATCAAAAGATAAGTTTTTAACGGAAGGCCGTTATTTTCAGAGCGAAATTTCGCCTGAAGAACTCAAGCCAAAAAAGGAAAGAGCCAAGCAGGGCAATGGCATGAGCCGTGTAGAACGTCAAATGCTACAGTTGGATAGATCCATCAAGGGTGATAATTCGGAGTTTATAGATAAAACTGGGTTAAAAGCAGTTCTTGAATCTTTCACCTACCCGTTGCATTTCATTGATTTTGAAACCTGTACTGTTGCGATCCCCTTTAATATCGGCAGAAGACCTTACGAACAGATAGCTTTTCAATTTTCTCATCATGTGCTTGAACGGGATGGCTCGATAAGGCATCAGGGGCAGTGGCTAAATTTGGAGGCGGGTGTATTTCCCAATTTCGAATTTTTAAGGGCACTGAAAGCGCAGCTCAGTCAGGACGAAGGTACCATATTTCGATACGCTGCACATGAAAACAGTGTGCTCAATGCAATTTATAAACAATTAGAGGATTCGAATGAAGCAGACCGTGAAGCGCTTTGTGCTTTTATAAAAACGATAACCACTTCGGCAGGTTCAAGTAAAGAAAACTGGGTAGGAAAGCGGAACATGGTAGACTTAAGGGAGCTGGTCTTGAAATACTATTATTCGCCGCTTACTAATGGCTCAAATTCGATAAAGGATGTTTTACCAGCTATACTGGAACACAGTACTTTCATAAAGGATAAGTATCGCGAGCCAATTTACGGAAACGAAATCCAGAGTCTGAATTTTCAGGGAAAAACTTGGATAACTTTTGATGAATCGGGCAGAGTTATAAATCCTTATAAGACATTGGAATCTACATTTGCTGGGGTGGATCAGGAAGTGCTTGATGGATTCATTAGCGATGAGGACGTCGAAATATCAGATGGGGGCGCTGCAATGGCGGCCTATGCAAAAATGCAGTTTTCGCAGATGGGGAATGAAGAGAGACAGCGGCTGGCTGAGTCACTATTAAAATATTGTGAGCTGGATACGCTGGCAATGGTAATGATTTTTGAACACTGGAAAAATAATATAGAATAAAATGGATTGGAAAAAGATTTTAAATGCTGAAAGGTTAAGGGTTTCTGGAAGAATAAAGGACTCAAGAAATGAATTTGAAAGCGATTACGGCAGGGTTTTGTTCAGTCCCGCCTTGCGCAGGATGCATGATAAGACCCAGGTTTTTCCCCTAACTGCTGATGACAACATACACTCTCGTCTGACCCATTCAATGGAAGTGATGTCGATTGGATATTCACTGGGCATGGATATCCTTAAAAATAGGGCTTTTGTTAAAAAAACTGGTTTGAGTAGAGGGAAACTCGAAAGGATTATCCCAGTTATGCTTCAGAGCGCATGCCTTGTGCATGATATTGGCAACCCTCCATTTGGGCATTTCGGCGAAACAGTCATCAAGGAGTTTTTCTCAAAGCATTTTGCTGAAAATGAAATTGGTACAAAAAAATATGGTCTATCCAAGGAAGAGAAAGAAGATTTCACTTCCTTCGATGGCAATGCACAGGGCTTTCGGATTTTAACCAAATTACAGGTTTTAAATGATCCCTTTGGACTCAATCTCACTTTGGGGGTTCTTGGTGCGTACTGTAAATACCCAAACTATGGAAAAATCGTAGATGGTGATCTGCCAAAGCATAAAAGGGGCATTTTCCAGTCTGAAATAGACTATTTTAGAAAGGTTGCGGATGGATGTGAACTAAACCACGGAGATAGTTATAAACGGCATCCGCTTGCTTTTTTAATGGAAGCAGCTGATTCTATTTGTTACCTGGTTATGGATATGGAAGATGGTTTCAATAAGAAGTGGTATAAATATGAGGATATAAGGGATTTTTTTAAAGAAACTCCCGGATTGGGAAAAGTTTTCAGTGACCTGGATAAAAAGCACCCTGGAGCGGAGTTGGAAGTTACCAGAGTGGTAAAGTTCAGAATAGAAGTTATCAGGAGATTGGTGAAGCTTGCATCAGACAACTTTATATCAAATATTGATTTGATCCACGACGGTACATATAAACATGAATTAATAGAGGATTCAGCGGCAGGTCTGGCAAAAAAACTGCACGAATTTTGTAGGAAGAAAATATTACCGAATAGGGAAATATTAAGTCTGGAAATGACAGGTCACTCGGTGCTTAGCGGTCTGCTTAAATTTTATACAGATTTTCTATTTCATGATGACAAAAAGTACAGAAAAAAAGCGCTGGGTATGCTTTCAAACAGTATTGTCCGAGCTGCTTTGTTGGAAACAGGTAAAGCTGAGTTTGAAGATTTGAATAATTATTATAAACTCCGTGTGATTGTTGATTATATTAGTGGAATGACGGACCAGTTCGCGTTAATCCAATACCAAAAACTAAGTGGACAAAAGATTAGCTGACATAAAAAATAAGGTTGACGCTTCTTCACAGGCATTTTTTCTTCATCTTGATAAGATATTTGAGGACGAGGTTAAAATACCGCTGAATGAACTACAGCATTATACCAAAGTCTATCTTTTCAGTGGGCTGATCAGGAACTATTTTCTAAAAGTTGAGGAATATAGGGACATTGATATCGTTTTAGAGAAAGCTTTGGATATTGATTACTTTTTTGGGGATAGGAAAATCACTAAAAATAGTTTTGGCGGTTTCAAGATTTTTTTTAACCAGTCAGCCATGGATTTATGGTTTATGGAAAATACATGGGCTTTTAAAAATAGTCATAATACACTGAATTTTCAGATCAGAGAAAATATCCCCAGAACAGCGTTTTTTAATTTTTCATCCATTGTATATTTAATTAACTGGAAGAAGTTCTATTATACCGAACACTTTCTCCGGTTCTTAAAATACAGGGAATTGGATTATGTAGAACCGGCAAATGCAAACTATGGGCTCTGTGTGGTTAATACATTTTATTATGCGGACAAGTACAAACTCAAAATTACAAAGCGTTTGATGGAACTTATTCTTAAATTCCATAACAGCAATAGATTTGATTACGATGCCATTCAAACAAAACATTTCGGTGAAGTACTCTATCAGTATGCTGAATTGGAAAAGCGGCTATCGCAGCCAGAAAAAATAAAAACAGTGCACTTGGTAGGCGGGTTCGGGCTAGATAAATGGAAATAAAAGTATAAGTGTCATGCTATGGAATAAGTACGAAAATTTTCTGCTGCATGAATACTGAGATCAACAAGTGCAGCGGTTCGCTTCCGGTTTATGGGCGGAAAACGGCCACTTATGAAAATATGTGGCCGTTTTAATGATGATTTACGATGCTAGGAGTGGATAATTATTTTTACTTTTTCGAAATTCCTCGGTCATAGCCTTATTAAATTCTTTTGTTAAAATTTCTTTGACAGCCATTGCATGTGTTGGCCGATCCGGATTTGTAAGTATTAGAACAAAAGAGATACACAACGTCCCAAAAAATATGATATATTTATTCATTAATTTAGATTTTACGTAAATATAACTTTTTCCAGTTCAATACAAAGTTCAATGATATAAGTCTTCTCGGCTAATCTGAGCTGAGCGAGTCCTAAAAAAGCTAGATGTAAATATTAAAATCTGAAGAATTAGAAATCTCAAAATACAGTTCAGAAGATAGAATAACAAAAAAATGAATGATAAAACAAATGAACTCGACAAAGTACTCTCCACCAGTTTCAGAGAATTAGGATTTAATTCCGCATTTTGCGAATTAAGTGAAAGGATGGGTTTTAGAACATTAAAGGATGTTTGTTCAATTTCCCCGCAAAAACTAATTAACAAAAAAGAATTTACATATACCTGGCTAGGACAGTTAGCTGATTATATGGACAAGAAAGGTATACTGTACTTGCTTCAAAATCCATTTAAATCGTAGATGATTTTTTCCTCCAAATAGAAATCATTCTATTACCATTTGGTTCCTACTAGGTTAGTAAGTAACTTAAAAACTGTGGTGTAGGTGACAAAAATCCTTATCGTTTCATTGACATTAAATACCACCTTCGAATGTACAGAGAACATACCCACCAGGGCCTATCGAACATACGATTGCCAAGGCAAAGATCTTTTTTTTGCCTTTGAAATTGTATAGACGAACTCGTTTGCGAAACTACGGTACCGCTAAGAAATTGTATTTTATTTTCAAATGGATTGAAACATTAGAGGTTACGAAAACCCACATGAAAACATTAGTGAGTGTGAATTTAACCCCACCCTACGGCTGTACAAGCAGCCTCAAATAATTGTTTTATTTTCCACACATAATAGTTTGTAACCTTTCTAAATTTGTCAAATAGCATCCATATGCATTTAATTTTGTATTCTACACAGCATTTTCCTAGCTGTTAAGGCCACCTGAAACTGTATTTTGCTTCCAAATTGCGGCCACAAGAACTTGTTTGCGAAATTATGTGCACCGCTAAGAGATTGTATTTGCATTCAAATGAGTCAAAACATTACAGTTTACCAAATCTCAAATGAAATAATTAGTGAGTGTTCATCTAACCTCACCCTTCGGCTGTACAAGCGGCCTCTCATATTTCTTTTCAAAGAACTTTTAGCATTGGGCTTCACGCTCTTATTTAATAAGTAATGTGGTACCGTCAAGAAATTGTACTTAGTTTTCAAATGAATTGAAACAATTAGTGAGTATTAATTTAACCTCACCCTATGGCTGTACAAGCAGCCTCTGATAATTAATTTATTTGCAAAGAATTTAGTACCGTTGTTTACTTACAGATCATTTTAATTCAGCATTCGCTTGTGTATTTGCAATTTTTATTCAACGTAGCTCTGACACAGATAATTTATGAGACTTCTCCATATACCATTTCTCACATGTTCTGCCAGAAAATTGTATTTGCTTTCAAATGGAGTGGAACATCATAGTTTACAATTTAAAAAACCTAAATCAAACAATTGGTGAGTATTAATCTAACCTCACCCTATGGCTGTACAAGCAGCCTCAAAATGATGACTTCCCTTCGATGAACTATTGACTTCCAAAATGCAGACGTTAAATTATGTTATTACTCCACGATCACCTGAATTCCTGCTTTTGCAGCTTTATAGGCGATCTTGTCTTTCAAAGTGTAATAACTCCAATTTTGCAGGAGGAAGGCATCATTTTTAGCTATTTCTTCTTTTTGCTCTTGGTTAATAAGTAACAATGTTGCAGCCTGATGTTTTACGCAGATGTCAATCAGCATCCGGCTATATACGTGCAACTTGTATTCTACATAACGTTTTTCTTGATGCTGATAATCTACGAGACTTTTTCTTTTACGTTTGCTTCCGTGGCCGCCGCGATTAAATTTAACAGCTTTTTGTACACGATAGATGGCAGATTGTATAGCTAATCTGCGATGTAAAAATTCTTCCTTTGTACCAATTATATGCTCATGTTGTCCAATTTTAACATTAATAGGGTGTTCTATGCCCAGCGAAGCTTCTGCAATGATAGACGTATCTAATTTATGCTGTTCTTTATCCACCTGAATGGCTGCGAGTAGAAATATCTTCCCCTTATTCAATTGGATATTGCTAACGCAAAGCTTCAAAGTTCCGTTCATAATCTTTTCAAGCATTACTTTTTTATCGCTTCTGTCTTTTCCTAGATATGTTCTAAGCGGAATTTTGAAAAGCTTAAATGAAAAATTTCTTTTGTCTGAAGTGTAGACAAACTTCGAGATTACGCTTGCTTCAAAGGGCATGGGAATGTTTTTTTTATAGTTTCTTAGCGATTTTTCACCTTTCCAATAAGCTGACTTTTCCTTGTTGAAATAGGAAATTAGGGTATTGTTGAGGTTGCTAAGGATATTGGTTGGTATTTGTCCTTTAAAGTGATTGGAAAGTAACCGATAAGTGGTGTTTTGACGAGAGGACTTCAAAATGCCATTTTGTTCTTTTTTTTCATCAGCAATTTTGAGCTTAACGCCTTCTGTTAGATAAAAGAAATCCTTCACCTGCTCCTGAACAAAGTGATGGCTCATTATCATATTTGCGGATCGATAGGTGATCCATTGCCAGTTGTAAAGCTGATCCTTCATCTTTTTCACTTCCTCTTTGTCCTCAGAATCAATAAGTAACTGAATTTTTCGCGTAATTACCATTTTATTACTTTCCATAACCTTACATTTTTACTTTCTTAATTTTGATACTTGCGCCTACAAACACTTTTTTGATATAGCCCTGATCCAGATTCGAGGCAGAAGAAATCTCCTCGAAACTATATTGCAGTTGATAGCGCATATGGAGGATTGAAGATTGTTCTTCATTTAAATCCCCTTCAAATCTGAACCTATTATTGTTTCCAACGATCTCCAGCTTTTGGCTATTTGTAAAAATGGCCTTAAGGGATTCAAGTGTCTTTTCCACTTTTGTTGCAACCTGATAGTCAGAAATCCCTCCGATATGCCACGCAATTCGGTCATAGTTGAATGAGTATTTTAAGCATAACCTGACAATTAATTGTTGATCTTGAGTGAGGTTGGGGATCAGTGTTTTTAACCTAGTCCACTTTTCCTTCAATTCATTTTCAAGTTCTTCCTGACAAATTACCTCCATGTCCTCTTCAATTTCAGGATCATGTCCAAAAATAAAGTCATCATAATTTTCGATTTCATCAAGTCTTAGCATATTCCGCTGGAACCTCTTATTAGACGCCCTGTAATATGCCTTGCAGGCCTGAGTCGTAAGCTTCTTAATAAACGGCTCAATACGGTCCGGATCATCAATACTTTTTCTAACCAGCCATAGCCTTAGAAAAGCTTCATTAACTATGCAATCCGCGTTGATATCATCCTTGATGTATCTAAAGCTATAGAAATATAGAGCTGGGTATAATCGTTTGTAGAAAAACTCTAGCCCTTTCTCATCACCTTCTTTGAACCTCGCAAAGTTTGCATCTTGATTTTGCTTCTTTAGGGTCTTTTCCATAACTCTCTTGTAATTATTATTCATGGTAGGTAGATTAACGTTAGCATTTATAATAGAAAGTTGCGCGTCTACGGTTTCGCCTCTGTTTTTAGGAATGATATCGTCATTATGCATACCTTTAGATTTACTTGTTATGCAAATTTCCAGAGTTTATTTGCCGTAACCTACCAAAACCGGTGGTTTTTTACCACATAGGGAGAGTATAATACTCACAGTAATTTTTTTTATATTTGTTTTATGGAGACCAAAGAGCAATTTAAAAAGACACATTTAGGCAGAAAAATCAGTCGTATTCGGGAGATTAGAGGCATTAAACAAGATGCTTTAGCTATGGAATTAGGCCTTAGTCAACAGACTATATCGAAGATTGAGCAGAGTGAAGATGTAGATGATGAAACATTAGATAAAATATCTAAGGCTCTGGGAGTAAGCTCTGACGCAATCAAAAATTTTAGTGAAGAAGCTGTGGTCAATATTATAGCGAACACTGTAAATAATCATGATCAATCAGCATCGGTATTTATTAGTCCTAACTTTAATCCTATCGACAAGATTGTTGAACTCTACGAACGCCTCTTGAAAAGTGAGCAGGAGAAAAATGAACTATTAAACAAGAAATAGGCAGTTACTTCAAGATAACATAGCCCATTGTTATGGATGACAATTACCGTAACAATGGGCTTTTTAATTTTCGAATCAATCGTCTCGCTAAAACTTTCAATGATGTCAATTTGATAAGCATCTGGTAGTCAATAAATATTTCAAATTAATGGTATCGTTTTTGTTATATGTAGTTTAAATCTTATTAAAATTGATTAAAAATTAAGACTACATGTATGTTAACAGCTACTTACGCAGATAAAAATAAAGTAATTGATATACTCTCAAAATCCTTTGAAAACAACCATAGCGTAAATTACATTGTTCAGCAGGACAGCAAAGTCAGGGAGCGTATCGAGTTCTTAATGTCCTATTCATTTGACATCTGTTACGCGTTCGGCAAAGTATTTCTCTCAAACGACAAAAATGCTTGCGCACTAATTTTATTTCCCGACAAAAAAAAGACTAATTTCAAATCTATTCTTTTAGATATTCGACTTATTCTTAATACTATAGGCATACCTAATATCGGTAAAGCCCTTTCAAGAGAATCAAAAATCAAAAAACTTCAACCCAAGTTCTCCATATATTATCTGTGGTTCGTTGGGGTAGACCCAGCAAGTCAAAAACAAGGAATTGGCTCAAAATTATTAGAAGAGATCATTGCAGACAGTATGCAGATGGATAGACCGCTTTATTTGGAAACTTCCACACTGCTAAATTTACCCTGGTATCAAAAATTTGGCTTTAAAATATATGATCAGCTCGATTTGGGCTATAAACTAATTTTTTTAAAACGCGACTCACAGTAATAGTGACGAGAAAGAGAGGATTTAAGAACTATGCTAGTATTTGGCACAGAGATGCACATCGTGACCTTCATGTTCGTGATTCTGGAAATCGCTATGTTCTTTTATCAGAGTGTATATTACTTATTTAGACCGCAAGAAAAGAGTAGATTGTGGTATACAATTCTATTATTCCTACTCATCATTTATAATACTACGGGAGGCCTGTTTCCCGATCCAGAAATTAATCTTTCTATCAAAGCACAAAATATTATCGCCTATGGTAGCGGTTTTCTGGTTGCCTGTTATTTTCCATATTACTTTTACAGAGGCTTTGGGTTAAGGAAGTTACGATTCCATGCAATATATGGTGTTCCATTATTCTTGATAGCGCCTTATGTTGTTTTTTTCGTTATTGGGTATTGGGTTGATGAAAATCTGGATGATGCCATTAAGTTTGGAACATTCATTCCCTTTGTTTACGCTTTTGTTGTGTTAACGGCCATACTTAGAGCAATTTGGATTAAATATTTAAAAGACGGCGAAAAGCGTGATATTGTGGAAATGCTTGCGGTGTATTGTGCGGTTGCCCCATGGCTATCAATGCCAGTATTATCTTATCTGCATGTATCTCAGTTAACAGAAGTGCTATTCACCAATACAGGGTTTATCATCATTACCATTATATTTATCAGGCGTTCAATTACTACGGCTAGAAGAGAAAGCAAATTGCTTTTGGAAATAGCTTTGCTATCTTATGATGAGAAGCTGATAGAAGCTAATGGTAAAAAGTTCGGCCTCACAGCTAAAGAGATAGAAGTAGTAAAAATGATTTGTCAGCGACTAAAATATAAAGAAATCGCAGAACGCTTGTTTATATCACCCCGAACTGTCGATAAACATGCTGAAAACATCTTTAACAAAACAGCTGTCAATAACCGCGAAGAACTCATCAAAACAATGAGTTACAACCCAATCTAAAATCCGAAAAAGCCTTTTCAGTTAAAATACGTAGTGATTACGTAGCAAAATACGCTATGTCACTTATTTCAATTTTTCCTCTTGTTCTACAAATTTGCTTCATCAATTTTTGGTATACATCAATATATCTGCAAACATTAACGTGAATTGCCTATGAAGCGAAGCTTACCTTTTCCCTGACCGTTTTGGTAGCTAAATAATTAGCTGGCGGCAGGAGTTACTTAATCCATATCAAGATGATTCAAAAGTTTAGTGAGAAGCTTTATCAAAAGCTTGAACGAGAGTTAGAACAAATTGCTATCGAGGTCAGCGACCCGCTATTAAAGATGAAAACAGCTCTAAAGCCAATTGCATTTGCATTAAAGCAATTGCGGAATTTCCTCAATGAGAATCCTTTCAGTGCAAAGGAAGATGAAATACGATTTTTCAAGTACATAAAGCCTAATTTCTATTGTTGGCAAATATATTTTACAGAGTTGTATATCATTGAAAGCAGAATACCTGTAGGCGAAACAAAAGTCCGACTAGAACATTTCCGTAAAGAATTACTTTTCATAGAGAGGTTCTTTACCCAGTATCAGTTTCATTATCAATATTACAAGCTCAACGCCAATGAATTGGACGACCTGTATTTTATTAGAGGTGTAGAGATTCAGAGTGTTCTCTTACCCGAACTACCAGATCCAGATCCCAATTTTTCTACCAACAGCGATTATCTATTCGCGAAGATGAAAGCATATGAGATGCTTAAAGATTGGCTTGAGCATAAAATAATGGAAGTCAAAAATCCCGATTCTAAAAACCAAAATTCTATTGACACTAAATTGAAGTGGACAGGAGATACAATTAATTTATTGGAAATAGCTTATGGATGGTATTTTACCGGACAGATCAACGATGGAAAAGCAAACATTATTGATATTGTTAAAACAATAGAACAAGTATTTAAAGTAAATATCGGCAGGCCGTATAGAAGGCTATCAGAAATTCGCCAACGCAAACGGTTGAGCCGAACGAAATATATAGATGAAATGGCTTCAGCAATCACTAAAAAATTAGATGATGAAGATGAGTACAAACCTGCTTACTAATGCACTTTTCAAATAAATTTTTAGGTAGGTCACTAAGTAGTTGTCAATCAAAAAATCGTAGCCTTTGAAACTTTGCTTCACCGTTAGGACACAATGTAGTGTTCTACAAAAAGCAAAGTTATGTTACAAAATTTCACATGGCAACATTTTCTGGTTGCCGCCTCGGTACTTACCCTCGTTTGGTACTTGGCCGTCATCCTTCTGTTTTACCGAAGGAAAGTTTTAAATCTGCTTGGCAGGCAATCCGAAGCAACTAGTGATAATCTGAAGGATACGGCTCCCTTACCGCATCGCTGGGAAAAAGGCGTTGATATTTTAGCCGATCAGGATGAATCAGAAGTGATGGGAAAGGCGAAATTACCTGAAGGGATGTTTCTCTTGAGTAGTGCAGATTTTGGATTTGCGGGCACAAAAGGAAAAGACAAGGAACAGCAATTGGGATTGGTTCCAGATATCCTTCAAGATATCAGACTAGTGTTTAAAACACTTGCGGAAAAGGACGGTAAAAAAAAGGACTTTTTTATCATGTTCGACCAGATGAAAGGTGTATATCCTAAAATGGCTGGTCACCCTAACATCACGCAAATCAACGAATTCATCTTAGACCATGCTTCTTTCCATCTCACGCTAGAGGAACTGGAAAATCTTTGGGACTAATATCACATTTCAATATAATCTATAAGTCGATGAAAAGAATAAAAAAAGTCATTTCGTTTTTTAGAATGCATTTGGGTATGGAAGCTACTCATATCCCGTACAGTCCAAGGCAACAAGCCTTGCTGAAGACACTTATGGTGTTGGCTTTAGCTGTTACTTTAAATTACTGTTTTGGACAAGACGGCAATGCGGGCATCGCCGAGGCAACCAACAAGGTAAAAGGTTATTTCGATACCGGATGCGACCTGATGTATGCTATCGGCGCAGTAGTAGGTATCATCGGCGCTATTAAGGTCTTTAATAAGTGGAACGCCGGAGAACCAGATACCAATAAGGTTGCGGCTGCTTGGTTTGGTAGTTGCATCTTTTTAGTGGTAGTGGCTACCGTGCTTAAATCTTTTTTCGGGATATAGCTATGGCCAGTATTTATCAAATCAACAAAGGGGTTTCCAAGCCGATAGTCTTTAAGGGGCTTAAGGCACAGTACATTGCCTATCTGGCAGTTGGACTTGTCCTGCTGTTGATTTCCTTCGCTGTCCTCTATATTTCTAGGGTAAGCCTACTTGTCATACTGCCTCTGGTGGCGTTGCTCGGCATAGGGCTTTTTGTTTCAACTTTCAAATTGAGCCATAGGTTCGGCGAACACGGGTTGATGAAGTTCCTAGCCAAGCGCGGCCTTCCGAAAACACTGAAGTTCCGTTCAAGACGGCTATTCACACAACTTAAGTACAATCATCATGGTAGAAGCTAAAGACATATTGCCGATCTATAAAGTGGAGCATAGCTGCATCCTTTCGATGCAGGGTGATATAACTATCGCTTACAAAGCAACGCTCCCCGAAATATTTACCCTATCTGACAGGGATTATGAAGCTTACCATCAGGCGTGGGTAAAAGCGATAAAAGTGTTGCCGACTTTCAGTATCCTTCACAAACAGGACTGGTTTTTAGAAAGTGGCTATAGAGCTGATTATGAAAAAGCTGGAAATGCTTTCCTTTCAAGAGCAAGCGAGAAGTTTTTTAATGAACGTGAATGCCTTGATCATAGCTGCTACATTTTCTTAACGAGGAAGCCTTCCGGTAGGAAACTTTCCTCATCGGCCTACAGCAATATTTTGCGAAAAAGTATTGTGCCTGCTCAAACGGTCAATTCGGTATTATACAGCGATTTTCTGGACAGTACGGGCCAGTTCGAGCGAATACTCATCGATAGCGGATTTGTTTCGCTCGCTAGATTGTCTGATGATGAGCTTACAGGTACGGCAAATAGTGCGGGTATTATCGAAAGGTATCTTTTTCTTCTAGGAGAGGCACAAATGCCGATACTGTCAGATATAAAGATAAGGGACAGTATTGAGGTGGGTGCTAAAAAAGTGGAAGTTTACACGCTATCGGATGTGGAAGACTTGCCCTCGATGTGCGGCAGCCGTATCAACTATGACAAATATTCTACCGACCGAACCAAATTTTCAATCGGCTTTGCCAGTCCATTGGGTAGTCTTTTGAACTGTAGCCATATTCTGAACCAGTTTGTTTTTATCGAAGATGCGCAGAAGACCATCAAAAAGTTGGAGGCCAAAAAACTCCGCCTGCAATCGCTTTCGGGCTATTCCCGAGAAAATGCAATATCCCGTGATGCGGTCAATGATTTTTTAGATGAGGCTATTGCTACCCAAAAGTTGCCAATTAAAGCACATTTCAATGTGGTCGCATGGTCGGAAGATGGTACGAAAACAAAAGACCTTAAAAATCTTGTGGGCTCGGCTATGGCTGCTTTGGATGCGGTGGCTAAAAGAGAGACAGACGGGCAAGCGCAAATCTGGTTTGCAGGGCTTCCAGGCAACGAGGCAGATTTTCCGATGAACGACACGTTTGATACTTTCGTGGAGCAGGCTACCTGTTTCTTTAATCTGGAAAGTAATTACAGGTCATCGCTTTCTGCCTTCGGTATGAGAATGGGCGACCGTTTGAGCGGTAGACCAGTGCATGTAGATATGTCGGATGAACCGATGAAGCTGGGACTGACCACCAATCGCAACAAATTTATTCTTGGGCCATCCGGTTCGGGCAAATCTTTTTTTACTAACCACATGGTCAGGAGCTACCACGAGCAGGGTGCACATGTGGTACTAGTGGATGTAGGCCATAGCTACAAGGGATTGTGCGACCTGGTGGGTGGCTACTATTTCACCTACTACGAGAAAGACCCTATTAGGTTCAATCCATTTTATCTTACCGATGGGGACATATTGGATACAGAAAAGAAAGAGAGCATCAAAACCTTATTGCTTGCCCTATGGAAAAAAGATGATGAGACTTTCCGCAGATCAGAATATGTTGCACTATCCAATGCCCTGACCTTGTATTATGCACATCTGGACAGGAACGCAGATATCTTTCCCTGCTTCAATTCATTTTATGAATTCTTGCAAAGTGAATATTTGCAGGTGCTAAAAGACGGTAAGGTTAAGGAGAAGGATTTTGACGTGGATAATTTTCTGTATGTACTCAATCCCTATTACAGGGGTGGCGAGTTTGATTACCTGCTCAATGCCACCGAGAACCTCGACCTATTGCACCAGCGCTTCATCGTATTTGAGCTGGATGCTGTAAAAGACCATGCTATTCTGTTCCCCGTAGTTACGCTGATCCTGATGGAGATGTTCATTTCAAAGATGCGCAAACTGAAGGGCATTCGCAAGGTCATACTTTTAGAGGAGGCCTGGAAAGCGATAGCAAAAGATGGTATGGCAGAGTATATAAAGTATGTCTTCAAGACTGTCAGGAAATTTTTCGGAGAGGCCATTGTGGTTACCCAAGAGGTAGAAGATATCATTTCCTCGCCAATCGTAAAGCAGGCCATCATCAACAATTCCGACTGTAAAATACTACTTGACCAATCAAAGTACCAGAATAAGTTTGACCATGTACAGGAACTTTTGGGACTGACCGATAAGGAAAAGGCGCTGATCCTTTCAATGAACAAAGCGAATGATCCCAAGCGAAAGTACAAGGAAGTCTTTATCTCATTAGGCGGACAGTATAGCAAGGTCTATCGTACCGAGGTTTCGCCTAGCGAATATTACGCTTACACTACCGAAGAAAGCGAAAAGATGCTCGTTCAGGAGTATGCCCAGAAATATGGAAGTATCGCAAAAGGCATTGCCATGCTCGTGGTCGATATCGAACAGCAAAATTGTAAACCCTAATTAAAAATATCATGAAAACAACGATCACCTTGGCCATCATTTTAACGTTCTGCTCGCTAGCCATCTTTATTGGTTGCAATTCGGATAGCAATAAATCTTTCATCGAAGGCAGCTATGTCAATCACGATGGCGGTAATTATAGTGTAGCCGACGATACGCTAGCCATAGAACATACCAGTGCTAACAATTACCTCATCTACCGCAGAACAGGATTCAACCTCATCAGGGATGGCGAAAAAGGTAGGCGTAAACATGAAACCGAACAATGGCAATGTACCTACGATGAACAGACCGGCGTACTTACTGAAACCAAAAAAGGAAAAACACTGACCTTTTATCCCGATAAAGGGATGCTGATGGTCGGCAGCAGGGAGTATCAAAAACTCAATTAACAGAATTATGAAATCACTATTAAAAATTTTGGGCCAGCCATTTAAGGTAAACCCAGGAGGAAGTTTTATGAAAAAATATATGATCGTCCTGCCGTTAAGCGCCATGACGCTATTTGTAGGCTTGCCCAAGGGGGCAAGTGCACAGCTGGCGGTGCTGGAAGTGATTAAGGCAGGAGTAAAAAAGGTCATCAAGGCCGTTGACCTCAAAGTACAGCGCTTGCAGAACGAGACCATTTGGCTACAGAATGCGCAGAAGGTTTTGGAAAACCAATTGTCAAAACTTAAGCTGACCGAAATTGCCGATTGGACGGAAAAGCAGAAAGAACAGTACGCAAAGTATTATGATGAATTATGGCGCATCAAATCTGCCATTGCCTATTATAAGCGGATTAAAGACCTTACCGAAAAACAGATAGCCATTGTAGATGAATACAAATGGGCATGGGGGCTGTTTCAAAAGGACAAACATTTCAAGCCCGAGGAATTGGAATACATGGGAAAAATCTACAGTGGGATTTTGGATGAGAGTATTAAAAACCTTGACCAGATTTTTTTGGTGATCAATTCTTTTAAGACCCAAATGAGCGATGCGGCAAGGCTGGAACTAATTGCAAAGGCAGCCGATGAGATGGACGGCAACTATTCGTCACTAAAGAAATTCAATGCAAGCAATATCGGCCTTTCCATCTCAAGGTCGGCCTCACTGGACGAAACCGCCAAACTGAAGGAGATTTATGGTGTCGAGTAGAATAAAGGTGCTTTTGATCGTCATAATCATGCTTTTTGTTGGGACAGGACAAGGATATTCACAAACTTGGAACGAGCTATTCCGACAGAAAAAAACCCAAAAGAAATATCTCCTACAGCAGATCGCAGCATTAGAGGTCTACACCGGTTACCTTAAGAAGGGTTATGAGATCGCGAGTTCGGGACTGCATACCATTAGGGATCTTTCAAATGGCGAATTTAGTTTGCACAATGCCTTTATCACTGGACTGAACAAGGTTAGCCCAGTGGTGAGGAACAATGTTCGGGTTGCAGAAATCATTGAAATGCAGATAGCTATTGGAAAGGCTTTTGGCAATATCAGATCGAATGTGCACCTGTCGCTTTCCAACCAGTTGTACGTTCAGGAAGTGAGGGACAACCTATGGGGGGAATGCCTAAAGGATCTGGAAGAACTGCTTTTAGTTATCACCTCTGGCAAGTTGGAAATGGACGATACACAGCGACTAAAGAGATTGGATAAGATCTATCTGTCCATGCGGAAAAAGTCATCCTTCACCCAACATTTTACCACTGAAGTTGAACAGCTGATCCTGCAAAAACAACTTGAAAAATCTGACACCGAACAATTAAGGATAAATTATGAAGTACATGAATAACATAAGGAGGCTAATTGCCATAGCGGTGCTGTCTTTGTTCTTTATGATTGGTGCCAATGCCCAATCACAGGAAGCACAGCAATTGTTGCTCAACGTAGAGAAGCTCAGCCAGCTGAAGAACATCCTCTCGGACATGAAGAAAGGGTATAAAGTCATCTCGGGCGGCTATAATACCATTAAGAATATATCGCAGGGCAACTTTTCCCTGCACGAGGTTTTCTTGGACGGTCTAATGCTGGTCAGTCCCGAGGTCAAAAAGTACAGGCGTGTTGCCGACATCATCACTTTTCAGAAAAATATTGTTTCGGAATACAAAGCGGCCTTTAAAAGGTTTCGTGCCACCGATATCTTTAATTCCGATGAACTGGACTATCTCGGACGAGTTTATGGGCAACTGTTCAGCCAGAGTATGGACAATCTAGACGAGCTGGCAATGATAATTACTTCCTCCAAACTTCGTATGAGCGATGCGGAACGTTTGGTCGCCATCGACCGCATATTTCTGGATGTCCAGGATAAACTGATGTTCCTACGTGACTTCAACACCAAAGCTACCTCTCTTTTCCTTGCAAGGGAAAAACAAAAAGCGGAACTGGTACAGCTTCGAAATCTTTATCAATAACATGATTATGGAAAATTTAAAATCTAAGAGAATTCTGATAGTATTGCTTGGCATACTTGTCTTTCCGATGGTCTCCAATGCGCAGGAACTGGCAGGAAAAATTGGTGGACTGCACGCAGTACTGGAAAAGGTATACGATGAAATGATACCGCTCTGTTCGGGACTTATCGCCGTCGCGCGTGGTATTGCTGGATTTGGTGCGCTTTGGTATATCGCCAGTCGCGTATGGCGCCAGATTGCATCCGCCGAGCCCATCGACTTCTATCCGTTATTGCGACCCTTTGCCCTTGGACTTGCCATCGTCCTTTTTCCCGCCCTGCTCTCGGTGTTCAATGGGATGCTTCAGCCCACCGTTTCGGCTACGGGTGCGATGGTAAAAGATAGTAATCTTGTAATCAAGGAACTTCTTAAACGCAAGGAAGCCGAACTTAAAAAGTCGGTCAAATGGAAAATGTACGTTGGCGAGGACGGCGGCGGTTCAAGGAGTGAATGGTACAAATATTCACATCCTAAAGACCCCAACGGCAGTGACGAGGGCTGGGTGGAGGCCATCGGCAATGACATTAAATTCTGGGCAGACCGTCAGGATTTCAAGATGCGCCATAGCTTCAAGCAATTCATGAACGAACTTTTGGAACTGGTCTATCAGACAGCAGCACTCTGTATCAACACGCTTCGCACGTTCTTTCTCATCGTACTGGCCATACTCGGGCCTCTGGTATTGGGCTTTGCCGTATTTGATGGATTGCAACATACGCTTTCGGTATGGGTAGCAAGGTATATCAACATTTTTCTGTGGCTGCCGATTGCCAACATCTTCGGGGCAATACTAGGCAAGATACAGCAGAACATGATCAAACTAGATATCAATGAAGTGGCACATAATGGTGATACCTTCTTTTCAAGTCAGGACACCGCCTACATGATATTTATGCTGATCGGTATCGTGGGCTACTTCTGTGTACCAACGGTTGCCAATTATGTAGTGCATGCCGGAGGTGGTAATTCGGTGTTGACCAAGGTGAATAGCATGGCTGGAGGGATGGGAAATTGGGGAAGCAGTACAGGTTCAATGGCAGGTGGACTTGCCGCAAGTGGTGCCAAGCGTGCGGGACTTGCGATAAGTGGAATGGTGTCCGATGCGTACGGTGACGGCAAAAGGCAAATGGGTGGAATGGCCGAAACTTCAGGACAAGATTATTTCAAAGATAAATTAAGTGGCGACTCTAAATAGTATATTATGTTTACACAGTTTAAAAATATCGATACCGCCTTTAGGCATATCAAGAGGTTCAGCCTGTTTCTCATTGTGGCATGTGTACTTCTATCCGGCTTTTCAATCTATAAGAGCACAGAACTGGTCAGCGAAATGCAGTCAAAGGTTTACATCTTGGCTAATGGGAAGGCGATCGAGGCGTTCAGTACCACGCGGAAGGACAACCTGCCTGTAGAGCTCCGTGACCATATTAAAACCTTCCACAACTATTTCTTTTCGCTCGATCCCGATGATAAAGTCATTAACAGAAACATTGCAAATGCTCTATATCTAGCAGATGAAAGCGCCAAAAAAATGAGCGACAACCTTAAGGAACAGGGCTATTATAACAATATCATATCTGCCAATATTTCACAGGAAATTGAGGTGGACAGTATTAGCCTAGACATCGGCCAATATCCATTCTATTTCAGATGCTATGCGACACAGAGGCTCATACGTTCTAGTTCAGTGATGCAGAAAATATTGATCACCAAGGGCTACGTAAGGAACGTATCAAGGTCGGATAATAATCCACACGGCTTTCTTATCCAAAGGTGGGAAACATTGAAAAATATCGATAAACCTTCTAGACCATGAAATTATTCGGAAAGAAAAAGAACGGGGAAACAAATGAAAAGTTAACCGACCATATTGCTCGCTATCTAGAAAAAAGACAGCGCAGACTTGCCGATTGGCTGAACATCAAAACCAACGATGTTCCCAGAAAATCGGTGATGTATGGTTTAATCGTCTTTTGTACAATAGCCACAAGTTATCTGCTGTACATTATGATTAATGCATTCAGTTAAAATCAAAAAACATATTGAAATGAACAAAAAAACTAAAAAAGACTGGCGAAAGTCGCTATTATTCCTTCCGCTATTGATCGTACCATTGTTGGTACTCGGTTTCTATATGCTCCGAAAGCAAAAAGAAAATGGAGCATCATCAACGAGTACGAAAGGTATCAATACCCGATTACCAGATGCCAGTTTCTCTGCAGATACACCAAAGACCAAGGCCGACTATTATGCACAGGCAGACCGTGATCAAAAGAAAAATGAGCAGGGCATTGCGGTTATCGCTGGACAGTTGGGTTTTGATGTAGATAGAAGTTCTGCAAGTGTCAATGGCATTGAGCAGACCCAGCAGATCAATGCAAAGCTTGAAGCGCTCCATAAGGAAATCAATCGCCCGGAAGCAAATTTTGGCAAGCCAGCCTATCAACCAAAATCACCACCTACTTCAATGAAATCAGATGTAGATCGATTGGAGGCTTTAATGAAAACGATGCAGGAGAACAAATCAGAAGACCCTGAAATGGCACAACTCAACGGTATGATGCAGAACATTTTGGATATCCAGCATCCAGAGCGCATTGCAGAACGTCAAAGGTCTTCCCGCTCAGTTACGCCTGACAGTCTATTCCGTGCAACGCCGGCCGCATTGGTGGACAACCAAAAAGTCGTGCAAGGTGCAACCGTAAAGATAAGGTTGCAGGACAGCCTTCGTATCGGCAATATGGTCATTCCCAAGGAGCATATTATTTTCGGGGCTTGCCGTATAGCTAACCAGCGTCTGCTTATCGATATCAGTAATATCAGATTGGGCACTTCCATTATTCCCGTAGACCTTTCGGTCTATGGTCTCGATGGCATGATCGGTATCACAGCTCCAGAGGCTGCTCTAACGGGCGCACTAAATGACGGAACCGATAATGCCGTACGTAGCGTTGGTTTTGGTTTCGACCAATCGATCGCCACACAGGTCGCTGGTGCAGGTATTGACGCGGCAAGGCAACTGATCAGCAGAAAGGTGAAGAAGATAAAAGTAAAGCTGAAAGGTGGTTATTCCATTTTGTTGCGAAACAACCAGCATAGGGCAAGATAATTTAATCCATGAAAAAGTGGCTATGTCTAGACTTGTAAAAAAACAGGAGACCGTTAATGAGCTTACTGATTTTCTGAATCAAAAGGCAAAAGAGGGTTACGAATGGGTAGTTTATGATACAGATAACCCAATAGGCTCTCCTTATGAATTAGACTTTTTTTTTGAAGAAATAGATGCCCTTGACGATGCCAGGGAATACCAGCAGATTTTCAATTGGCACGAAGCTGTACCCATAGGCAATCTGCTCTATGAACTGAAGCAACTTCAAAGAAATTGGCTATCACATCCCTATGAAAACCGAAACAGCCACTCTGATTTATCACTAAAAACAAATCATATCATGAATTTGAACAATTTGGAAGATCTCAAGAAAGAGATGAAAAAACTGGGCTTTGGAGATGCCCACATCGCGAAGATGGAAGAACATATGAGAAAAGATGAACCTTTTTTTAAGCTCCACGACACAGTTAAGGCGACGAGAGGTCAAGTGGACATCACCTTACAATTCAAGCAATCCGGACAGTCTGATTACTATTACCTGAACCGTTTGGAAGCAGTGCATAACCTTGCCAAACCTTTGGAAGAAGGCCAAAAGTATATCATCATTACCCATACACCAGAGGGAAAGGATAACGGGGTCAAGAAAATGGAGAACCTGAACGAGGCCATAAGTTATTTCAAAAAACAGAGTGGAAATGTAGAACTTGCAGTGGGAAAGAGTGCGGCGAGCAAGACCATGCTGGCCAATATGGAAAATGGCAAGATCAACTATGTGGCAAGGGATTTTGAGCGTACATTCAAATCACCACCTATGCCACAGACCTTCTGGTTGAACCATGGCGAGGGTTTCGGGCGTGAGCATGCGGCCAACCTTGTTCAGGGAAGATCGGTCTACCGTGATGATTTGCTTAATCGAGATGGCGTTCCTTACAATGCCTGGGTGCAGTTAGATACCGATAAGGCAAGAGACAGGAACGATAACCTGACCATGCGCCATTTCACCGATGCGTATGGTTTTGATGTTAAGGCGCAATTGAATGACTACAGAATTAAGGAAATGGAAGACCCAAAGACAGCGCAGAAACTAGAGAATGCACTGTTAAACGGCAATAGGCCATTGATTACTGTATTTAAGGATGGCCAAGAAAACAAGATGTTTCTGGAAACGGCAGTCCGCTATGGCAAACTGAACTTCTATCGAGAGGATGGTAAACCCGAAAAGCGTGAGCAGTTTTTAAAGGAAACGGGACTGGAAGTCAGCAATTCATTCAATAAGAAAATCGAGCAGGGCAAGCAAAAAGATGTTGCCCAAGGCCAGGGAATGACGATGTAGATCGAAAATGATATATTCGTTCTAACAAGTGTAAATAATTCATTGAACATAAAAATTTAAAAAACATGGAAAAATTCGAAAAAGTAAAAGAACTAATTGCTTCAATCGAAGCAGATGCCGACAAATTCTACAACAAGGCTAATGGTGCTGCAGGTACTAGAGTACGTAAAGGTATGCAGGACTTAAAGATTTTGGCGACCGAAATCCGTAAGGAAATAACTGAAAAGAAAAATATCAAGTAAACAGGTTGGAGCCTAACCAGAAACGGTTAGGCTTTTTCATTTAAGGTTACAGCCTCATCCTCCAAGAATTGACGCCAATAATGTGGAAATATATAAGTTCTATAGTGTCTCGAAGCTATTAGGCCAATCGCCCAAATGCCCTGCTTTATGAAACCAAACTCTTTTTCATTGGCATTGTTTGAATATTCTTTAAAAATGGTATTGCAGAATTCTTCAAAATCATTGGGTAACTTAATGCCTGATAATGCATAGCCTGATTCTAAAGTGGCATATTTTGTATATAGCATTTCCTCCGTATTTTCTTCAGGAAACCATAACAGCAAATCCATTTCTGATAAGAGTTGGTCTTTTAATAGTTTATACATATTATAAAGCCCTTTATCTCTTAATACTGCAGTCCATTCGATAAGTACCGTAAAAAGATTACTCGCCTGATAATCGTACTCCATCCGCTTATCTATATCTACTTCGAGCTCAGCGATAACTTTTCTATGGTTACTGAATTCGGGGAAAATATTCGAGAATATCTTCCCCTCTCCAATTTGCTGGTTATACAGTCTTAGGAGAGTTTTTATATCATTTTTACGATCAAGTTTATATAGGAAAATAAACGCAAGACAAATTTCTATGTGTTGGTCATCGGCACGGGGACTGTATATAATAGGATTATTGTTAAACGTGCAAATTATTGTGTCTGCTATCTCTAGGCTGCTTTTCTTTAATTCATCCACGAACTGTGAAATATTCTCAATTTTATATATTATCTCGTGCATTTGAAGAATCGATAGACCGCACATAGATAATATGCCCACCTGCTCATATATTGTATAATTATAAGTCAGCGAATCATTCGCACTTCTGCTAAACCCATCTTTTATATGCCCGATGAAGCCAATTTTCTTGTAATAGCTAAGATATGTTTCTAAAACAATATTATAACCAGCTATGATCGCATGGATATATTCCTTTTCGGAGTCAAATGGCGAAAGTTCATGCCAAAGCCTAAGAATATATTTTTCAGAACATTTAATAGCATGTTTTAGATTGTTGGCTTCCGCACTATACTTTATAATTATTGCAACGATTAAATGAAGTTCTTTTAATAGTTTTAACTTGGCTTTTTTCGAACTAGCAAGTTTAAACTGATCAAATATTGTTTCCAATAGCTTAGTATAATCAGCTAAATCATAAAAGGGATTTTCGAGGTGAATGATTGTCTTTCTGATCAATGACCTTACTTCATTCGAAAAGCCATGCTCATTGAGCAATTTGTTCTGGAAATTATTGACAAGAAAGTCTATTTCCCATAGTGCATATTCAAATCCTGGATTTGCATCGGCATATCCACGCCAATTTTGTTGGACACTTTGCTTGAGTGTACCATTAAATGCAACGACGATTTTGACCGGCAATTTTTTGTGTTGAGACGCTAGATTATTCCTGACAAAAACTGTCCTGATTTCATCGATTGACTGTTGAACACTATTTTGGTGGACATTCCAGTTCTGGCGATCTAAATCACCCTGTTTAACTGTAATTAAAAACACTTTTTTCTTATTGCCATCTTCAAAGTCCTTTCCTACAGCGTATATATCTACACCATATTGTCTGCCTTTTTCTGGACTTGAAAATATTTCTATTTGATAAGCCCTTAGAATATCCTGTATTAATTTGTCGAGCTCTCCGTCTTCTTTTAAAGAGTTAATGTATTCAGTTAATATCAATCTCATCTCGTTTCATTCTTTGATATGTTCTACGCATAGTTTCTTGATAAATTGGATTTAACCTTTCACCTGAAGGAAATTCCATACTTGTTTTAAAATATCCTAACGATTTCGGTGCATGTATAGAATCATCATCTTGTCTGATTGCCCATCTATGGGAGTGTACAGGTGTATTCTTGAATAGAGCTGCGAAACCCGTCTTACCAATATCCTTTGACTTTTCTGCGAAATGACTTTGGGTATAAAATTGTATGTGCTGAACGAGCCTACTATCTGGATAGAGTTCAGGAAGATCCTTTATTATTCCCAAGTCTTTGAAATATTGGTAATAGCTTTTATCTAGGTCATCGTAGAATTTCAGCAAATGTGATGGTAGCTCCTTCGCTTTTAAGATATCCTTGATTGTGTCTAATGACGTTCTATAATTATAGATTACATAGTTATAAAAGAACCTAAAAAGATTATCGATAAGGATTGTCTCAGATTGTTCGACGTACTCTACCAAAGAGAACATCAAAGATTGCAAGTGATCTTTGGAGTATATGAAGCCAATTATCTTAATTGCTATATACAACTTGTCCCTTAATGCTAGGCTACGGAAAATCGTAGCATTGATCTTAAAATCGGAAGGTGAAATTTCATTTATGGTACAAAGCTTCAATAAGGCCCAGTGGATATTTGTTACATCAGAATTTAACCATTGTGTAAGTTTGGCACTAAATAAATCCTTGTCAGCAATGACCAGTTCATGCCAATGATCAGTAAGGAAAGATTTTGGCCCTAAAAGTTCATACCTTGCTTCAATAAGTTCGTAGGCAAACTTAATATCCTTTTCGATTAGAGAATAAAATAGGTTGTTTAAAATCCCAAGATTTTTTTCGTCATCTATTTTAACAATGTTGAAAAGGATTTTACGGAACCAATCACTATCGATATCACTGTCCAGATTATTCAGTAGAAAATGTATAAGGGCATTTGTGTCCTCCTGGGATACTGATGTAGCTGATAGCTTGATTAAGTAATCGAGTATGTCTTCGGACTTGAAGTTTTTTATGGAGTACAACTGTACGCATTCGGCTGATGAAATGTTACCTGTAGCAAGAGTGTTATCTATTTCCTGTTTAAGTTCTTCTTGACAAGATTGTTCAGTTGGACATGCTACTCCAAGAGCATATAATATTTTAAAAGCTTTACCTTTAGGGTATTGCTTCGAGAGCAACTTAAACCACTTCTCAAAATCAGTCCTTGATACAATCATCCCACGCAAAAAACTTAGGAGAAATACACTCGCACTTTCAATTGAAATAATTGTCTCGATATTATTTTCAACCTCACGCTTAAACAGTCCATCGAGTTCCATTTTCAAAATGATGTTCTTGCCAACCCTTGGTACTCCATAATCATTTGGATGTTTAGTTACGATTGATGTGAGATATTCTAATACAGTTTCAAAGCTTACTTTGCAGTTTAATATACTATGATCCAAAAGATTGATTTCATTCCATGCCCACGTCGAAGATTTTACATAGTCGTTCCAAGAATGTTTTTTGAAATAATCTTGGTATATAACGACTTTATAATACCCGCTCCAATCACCTAATATGCTCTTCAGCATAGGGAAGTCATTGACAAAATTTTTCACAGCTTCCAGACTTTCCGGATTGTTCTTGCCATTTGCTAAATAGTAATGGATGAAAACGAATTGTACAAGAAATAATGAGATACTTGATGACCCATGTAATAGTTTCTTGTCGGTTATATTTTGATCAATTAGAACATACAACTCTGTTTGATTGACAAATCCATCAGTAATGTCTTTAAAATTACCTGTTGTCAAAATCTCTCCAAGTTTTTCATGTATTTCAGCCCAGTTTTGATTTAGCTCTTCAACGGCGTTTAGTGATTGATCTATTTTCTCGAATTCTTCTTTTGACATGTACTTTAATTATTGATTAAAGATAGTCAAAATTTCCCTCAACCTTTTTGTTTCAAAATTTCTGAACAATCCGCTAGCCTGGTCAAGACCAAGCCCTTTGGGTTTGCTCGAAAAAAATCTTCCCTGCTCGCTGCGCTCACGAGGTTTTTTTTTCGGCAAAGTCTTGCCTGCCTATTGGATTGTATCAAGTGAGGGCTTTTAACAAAAAGGCAGGAGGCTTCAGCCGACACCATTTTTAAAAGGAGAAAACCCATGAGCAGAACCAATGGCAGAAGCCCACCCACCCAACTAGCAGCCTATACAGTCAGAGTACAGGACGCGAAGAGAACCGCCCTTTTGGGGCAGATAGTAGAAATATTTATTGAACATAAACTAAAAATTAGAAATCATGAAAACAACAGTAATCGGAAGCGGAAAAGACAACGCAGCAACAACAGTTAACAAATCGACAGAAAAAGGGGCAATCCGTCCTAACCTGCCTTTAAAGGATGCGGAAAAAAAAGAGGTTAAGGAAGATCCAAAGGGCGAAGCCGTAACCGTGAAACCTACCGAAACCAAGACCGAAGCACCAAAGGCAGGGCCGACAAAAACAGAATTGAGGGAGCAATTGCAGGAGCAGAAGCCACAACTTAATTTGGATGCCACTATCAAATTTGCGTTGGAACTGAACCGCCGTATCAATCAAAGAGGCAAGTTGTTAGAGACGATTAGCACATTGGAAAAGTTCGAGGTAATGCAAAAAGATGATGCGGACGAGACCGAGAGTAACCACTACCAAAGATGCGAATTGACGATTGAGGATGACAAGGGAAGGGAATTTACAACAAAGAACCCTTTTATCATCAATGCAGTTGCAGCGATGGTAAATAAACTATGCATCGACAAGCTTGCTGAAATCGAGGGGGATATTCATTTCCCAATCAATTAACCAATGACCGCCTCCAAATCGGGGGCGGTTAATTTCTTAATCAAATTAATAAATCATGCTTGAAGCATTTATAGAATTTTTAGACCACTTGTACTGGACTGGCTACGGCTTAGAATTCGAGGAGGAAAACCCGAATGCTTTTTATCAGCAACTCGACAAGTTCAAGAAACAACATATCCAAAAACGATGAAATACGAAACGATTTTTATCATGGTACGTGTGGCAGTCCACGCAGACCTTAAACAGCTATCAGATATCGTACACGAGGTAGAGACCCAATCGAAAATGACCCTTAGCGATACGGCAAATATCAATGTACTGGAAACGGAGATTTTATTATCAAGGGTTAGGAACATTAAAAATATCAATCATGGCACACAACATAAATTATAATAGCAAGACCGAAAAGCATAGCTTTTTTAGTGTGAAGCAAAAAGCGTGGCACAGTCTGGGCACGATCATAGAGGACTATCCGACAAGCGCGGAAGCCATCAAACACGCAGGTTTAAACTATACGGTCGAAAAACGTAGGTTGTTTACAGTTGACAACGGACAGCCAAACGAGGACGAACCCGATTTTTTGGTACATTCGGAAATAGAAGTCCCGGACTATTTTGCCACCGTCCGCATCGATACCGAGCAGGTTTTGGGCGTAGTCGGTAGAGATTACGAAGTGGTACAGAATGTGGACGCCTTTTCGTTCTTTGATAGTATCGTTGGCGGTGGAAATGGGATTATGTACGAGACCGCGGGAGCATTAGGTAAGGGGGAGCGGATTTTTATAACGGCAAAATTGCCCGAATTTATCAAGGTGGGAAGAAATGATGTAATTGAACAATATTTGTTTTTGACCACTTCGCACGATGGTTTTGGAAGTATAAACGCTTCTTTTACACCAATTAGGATTTGTTGCCAAAATACGTTGAATGCCGGATTGCGAAACCAAAAAGGGGCGATAAAAATACGACATACCGCAAGCGCACACGAACGGTTGAAACAGGCACACCAACTGTTAGGCATCACCAACCAATTGGGTGGAGAAATGGAGCAGATTTTTAACCAGTGGGCAAAGGTCAAGATTACCGATAAGCAGGTTAAGAAGTTGGTGCAAATGGCTATGGCGCCAAATAAAGAAATATTGGAAAATCTAAAGAAAGGCAAGATTGACGAGTTTTCAACTCTGTTTACCAATACCGTAGACAAGGTTTTGGAATATGCCGAGACTAGCCCGACACAGCAGTTCGAGACCACGAAGGGAACTTTGTTTGGTGCTTACAATTCCGTTACTGGATATTTTCAGAACGTAAAAAATTACAAGACCGACGAAGCAAAATTTAATTCGATTATGTCTGGAAATGCATTGGGAAAGGCGCAAGCAACATTTGATTTGTGCAATGGTTTTGCGAGGATTGGCGTAAATGCGTTGAATTAATCCATTTTCTACACTTAATTAGGCACTAAGGGCAGATTGCTCTTAGTGCTTTGATTATGCCCAAAATTTCGGGCGGCCCTTGCGGGCATCAATATATTTTAAGTTGTGTAAAAATTCATTTGTTGAAAAGAGTAGTGATGTAAAATTTTGAAATCTTTTTATATTGCATTTTATTATTCGATAATTTTTTTCAAATAATAAATTATAAAAAGACATTTTTGGGATGGCTCAAATAAGATTAAATTTTCTCGCTCTCAGTGACAGTTCTTTTAGCTTCACAGTTTTTCGTAAACCAAAAGATGTTGGTGAGAAGCTTGATAAAACACAGATGGCTTACTCATTCACTAATGAGGAAACCCAATTGCGGTGCAATTATATAATATCATTCTCTAGCGACCAAAATTTTGAACCTTATAAAGTTTCATCACACGATTTCATTGGATTAACAAAGAAATTCTTGCTTTTAAGATTGCTTTCTTCTATAAGTAATTCTTCCAATACCTATAAATTTTATCATTACAAGTCTTTTACTGACGAACAAATAGAATTTGTACTGGAAGAGTTTGCTGAAGGAAATAGAATTATAGTTTTAACACCTTATTATTTGGAGGAGCAGAATAAATTTGGTTTTTTGATAGATTTTAAATTTGCTAAAAATAAAGATGTTGTTTTCAATAAGCATGTTCAACGATTAAGTTTGAGTTTAGATGATAATTTCAGAAGTAATAAAAATTACTATTCTGATAAATATCATATTATTCAAAATTTTATTTCAAATTCCTATCCCAGTTGGGCAAGAATCCAAATTGGTAATGATTTGCCATTAGAAATATCTAATCAACTAACAGAAGTGCCTAGTTTCCTGCTTGGCAAAAAAGAATATCTTTTTAATATAAACAACGCCGCGTATTCTCAATTCCAAGGTTTAAGGAATTATGGGCCTTTTAAAAAGATTGATCAGGATGTTTTATTTGTCTTTATTTTTGAAACTAGATTTAAGTCTTTTGCAAATCAATTGTATCTAAGCTTATTAGGTAAGCTTAATCCAGGTACTTTCTCCGGTTTCGAGTCAATGTTTAAACTTAAATTCGGATTAAGTAACGTCAAGCAAATAAGTTTGAATTCAAATGATCAAAATGAGTTGAAAAATGTTGCTCAAACAGTAAAAAATTTAGCCTTTGGTTATGAAAAAGTAATAGGAATATTCGTTGAGGATCATGATGAAGAGAATAAAATCACCACATCTCCAAACTATTATTATCTAAAGTATAATTTTATTAAGGAAGATATTCCATTGCAGGTTGTCAATTATAGAACCTTGGGCGAGAAGAATTCCTTAAAGTGGTCTACATCAAATGTTGCACTTGCAATCTTTTCAAAATTGGGTGGCATACCTTGGATTGTTAAACCTAGCAACACAAATTGTCTTATTTTAGGTATTGGTAGTTCACATAAAATAGATCATGAAACCGGAGAAGTTTCAAAATATTTTGCCTATTCTGTGTGTTTAGATTCAAGTGGTCTATACAAAAGCTTAGAGGTTTTAGCCGATGAAACAGAACACTCTCATTATCTAGAAAAACTTCAAAGTAATCTTGTGAACTTATTAAATTCAGGTAAGTATAGCAATTATACTTCATGTGTATTACATCTTCCTTTCAAAATTAAACATAGAGAAATCGAAGCACTCACAAAAGCATTGGCACAAGTTTCTTCCATGGAATTTATCGTTATAAAAATAAACTTAGATAATAAGTTTTTTGGTTATAGTACTCACAATACTTATGTTCCTTATGAAAGCAGTTTTATCAAGCTTTCTAGAAATGAATACTTAGTTTGGTTTGAGGGATTATTGTATGGAAAGGAAATTGTAGATAAGAGAATGGGTAACCCGGTACATATTCAGTTTTTAAATCTTCCCGGAACTAAATCTTTTGACGAACGTAAATATCTTCAGGATGTTTTAAATCTATCAGGTGCTAATTGGCGTGGATTCAATGCCAAGTCAATACCAATTTCTATATACTATTCTCAAATTATTGCAAAATATACAAAGGCTTTTGAAACACTTGACAGTTACGATGAAAGTATTTTGTCAAATGAACGACCTTGGTTTTTATAAATAGATAAAATGGAAATAAAAGGGGAAGATTTAATATTTCTTTTTGGGGCAGGTGCTAGTCTCGAGGCTGGAATACCAATTTCCAATAAAATGGTTGAAGAAATTGAAGAATTGATAACTAAAGATGATGACTGGAAACCTTTTAAGGATCTTTATTTTTATTTAAGAAGCAGTATCCAGTATTCGGATGGCATCATGGGCAAATTTAACGAACCATTCAATGTAGAAAGACTTCTTGTTGTTATTTCTCAGATAGAAGAACGTGAACGTAACATTATGTATCCTTTCATTGGAACGTGGAACATAAGATTATTAGATCTTGCAGGATTGAATTTTGAAAACGTTACCAAATTCAAGAAAATAATAAGAAAGCAATTAAATGAGTGGGTTGGCCTAAGAAATTACGACAATGCAAATTATTTTACTTCATTTAGTGCTCTGGCAAGTGAGATAGGAACTTTAATAAAGGCATTCACATTAAATTATGACCTTTGCTTTGAAACAGTGGTAGGTAGGGAAAAGGAGATAGAATTGGGTTTTACAAAAGGTACAAATGAATGGCACTATTCAAATTTTGAAAACTACCACGACAAAAGTTATAATCTCTATAAACTTCATGGTTCAATTGACTGGTATATTGATGTAGGAAATAAATTGATGAAAAGCGAACGTCAAGAACAGAATCCAGAGCTTATTTTCGGTATTCAACATAAGATGACCTCAGTTGATCCCTATTTTTATTATTCATCTAAGTTGAGGGAAGCATGCTTGAATGAAGCTAAATTGATTGTCGTTATCGGATATTCTTATGCAGATGATTATGTTAATAATATATTCTCGCAAGCATTAAATTCGAGAACAGAGCTTAGAATTTTGAACATAAGTCCATTATTTGGAAAAAAATCTACTGTCGAAGCCTCCAATGAAATATCAGCAACTTTAAAATTACGGGATTCTAATCAAATTATTTCTGAAGATGCAACAGCAAAAACATTCTTAACCGAAATTATGACAAAAGATTTCCTTGCTAGTAAACTTGCTGAGCCTGACGATGTTCCTTTTACCTAAACTTGTAAATAAACGCTAAAATATATGGGAGATTTATCCAAACTTGAAAATTCTGAAATTGCCGCGGGCATTAAAGAAAAAAATATTGTAGGTCTTTTAGATGCGATAGGACTGCCCTCGGATAACATTATTGCTACTGATGAAGCGAGAGCAATAATTAATAAAAACCTTCCTGAATTGATTTTTAATCTTCCTGATGAAGTAAAACACGACGCAAGATATTTGTCTAAATATGTCGTTGGTGCAGGTTTCGGTTTGTTTGATTACTCGCTAAATGCAATATGGAATGAGGTTACTTTAGCACTACGTAAAAAAGCTATTGCTTATGGTTTAGATATGTTTTATGATGCTGCAGTTGGTGCTAATATAAGAGCTTCTTATGCAACAGAGGAAGACCTTAGTGGAATTAAAGATCGTACTCTTCTAGATGCTAGTAAAAAGCTTGAGCTAATTGGTGATACTACCTATAAGAAGCTTTGCCACATACTCGATATGAGAAATGATATCGGTATATCTCACCCAACGAATGCCGTTATAAATGCTTACGAATTGCTTGGTTGGTTGACAACTTGTGTAAAAGAAGTACTGCATGATCAACCGTCTGATAGGGCTATCCAAATTAAGGGCTTCGTAGATAATTTCAAAAATCATGCTGTAGTATTAGATCAAAATACCCTTGACAGCGTAATACCTGAATTAAATAAGCTTAATTCGCATCAATGCAGTCGAATATTACAAACTTTTTTTGGGCTGTACATTGATTCGCAAACAACTACAACATTAAGGAAAAATATATCTCTGTTAGCACCCACATTGTGGTCAAATTCAAATGAAGCTTTGAAGAGAAAGTTAGGTATTACACTTCAAGGCTATAAAACAAACCTTCACGTATATAAATTAGAAAAAGCCAGTGAATTTTTTGATTTAGTTCAAGGAAATAATTTCCTGCCAAAGTCAGAGGTTATATCAGCTTTAAGTGGATTAGTTGATGACTTAGAATCTGCTCATTCTGGATATGATAATTATTATTATGAATATCCTATTATTACAAAAATCATGACTTTTATTGATTCTCCAAAGGATCTTCCAGTTGAAATAGCAGAAGAGCTAATTGATATAATAACTAGATGTAGGATTGGTAGAGGCTATAACTACGAAAACGGAGTTTCTCCAAAAAGCAAGCCGTTATATGAAAAATTTTTTAGTTTAATGCGAGAAGATTTTCTTCCAGCTTTTTTTGCCCTCATAACAAAGATCAAAGTGAGAACTAAGCTCAGAAATAGTATTTCAATAAATCAATTTATGCAAATATTAAAGCAGCTACGAAGTACTGCAGTAACACCAAAATACCAAGAGGTTTTGGATTACCTCATTACCAATATTCCAAAAGATTCAGAAGCAATGATGACTTCGGAATACAAAAAAATTACAGGAAGTTTTATCACTTGGTAATACTTCAACACATATTTTGAAATAATCTTTAATCACTTTTGAATAACTTTTATACGACTTATCATAATAAAGTTGAATATCATATTTATCAACTTTTTAGTTCTAAAACAATCTTGTCAAGGTATGTACTACTTTGACAAGACTTAAATTTAGATGCAAATTATATGAACTTTTTTTTCTTTAAATCTTCAATTATAGGCTCTAAGAGCAATTGAAAGCAATTTAAATGTTCAAAGTATTCCTCATAAGGGGTGCCAAAAAGATCATGCCATGATATTAACTTTTAATGGGAGAAACGCTTAAGTTTACCTCTATCATCAAATATTAGGCATTTTACTTCGTTCATCTTTTTTCCAATCCGACTTTTCTTGATTCTTGCATATCTCTGAGTCGTTCGGATATTTTTATGACCTAGCATTTTGCTCACGTCTTCCAAAGGAAATTGAAGTACATTCAGCATCATATCTGCAAAAGTATGACGTGCAAGGTGGCTGTTCAACGGCCTTCCAATACCACATAAATCGGAAAGTTCCTTCAGATAAGAATTGTACCTTAAATTACTGTTAATGGGTATTAAACGGTTATGTATCTTGCAATATGGCGCTTTTTCGTATTTTTGAATCAACTCATCGACAATCGGTAAAACGGGAACCATTTCTATTACCTTTGTTTTCCCACGCTCTTTCACAAGCCATTTTTCTTTATCTGATCCCACATATATAATATGGTCTTTGCTGAGGCTATAGATATCTTGATAGGCAAAACCTGTGAAGCATTGGAAAATAAATGCATCTCTGACCTTTATTAGACGATCAATTGTAAGTTTCTTACGCCATAACTTTTCAACCTCAGAGATTTCAAGAGGTATTATTTCTGGATCTTCCGAACCACACTTGAATTTTTCAATAGGATTTTTTAATAACCATTGATTTGCTTCAGCTATATTCAATATCTGTTTTAGGTTCTTAATCTGCTTCATCGCAGCAGCATCTCCTAATGTTGGGCATCTTTTTAAGACAAGATAGTTATAAAGTTTTTGGGCAAAAGAGTATTCAACATCTGATAAATCCATATCATTTACCTTAAATTCTACCTGTAGAAATTCTAAAATCTTATTCTTGGTGGCCTTCCATTGTTTCAAGGTCTCTTTTGACCTCAAGGACTTCTCTACTAGCCTTTCAAATTCCTTGATATGGAAATCGACCAATTCCAATAATGAGGACACCTTGTCCAGATTATGCGACTTTATCTGTCCGTGGCTTTCAATCGTAATATTTTTGTATGAATTTTTTAACATTGTTGGAGTAATATATTCATACTTGGTTTTTAAAACTGTAAAGTTGACTTCCAAAACACTGGATATACGATTAAGTTCGGAATTAATCTTCTTTGCATTTTCCAATCTAACGACTTTCTTCAACTGGACGTCCCAATTGTTGATATGGACTTTTTGCCCAGTCGAAAATTCAGCGTCTTTGCCATCAATAGTAATTCTACAAATGATAGGGGCATAATCTTTTAAGTCCGCTTTTGATTTGCGGTGCCAGAACAGGATTTTTAGGGTTTGGTTACTTCTCATTTCTCAATCTTTTAGTAAAACATGTTGTTTCAGATTGTCCTTCAAATGTTATTCAAGATATTCTTGATAACTGGTGCCCAAATTTACCTAATGCATTTGGGCACCAAAATGGGCACCAGTTGTATTGGATTATTATGGTTAGAAATGACCTATTATTTTTTGCGAATCGTAGTTTAAAAAGTCTTTTAAACAGAAAAGGCGCAATTTCTTGCGCCTTTCGTGATCCCGCTGGGATTCGAACCCAGGACCACTACATTAAAAGTGTAATGCTCTACCAGCTGAGCTACGGAATCATTTCCTTTTGTTTAAGGAGGTGCAAATATAGAGATTAATACTTGCTTTGCAAATATTTTCCTAAAAATGTTTTAGCCCTTAACGGCGAAAATAGGTTATCTATTTATAATCCATTCATTTAAAATCGCTAAGCCTGAAAATATTTTATACTTAATTTTTAAAAAAAATTATCCAATAGAAAAATCACAGTTAATAAACTGAAATTTTTATTTGGCTACTTTAGGTATAAAGTTCAAAAACGACTGAAACTGCGCTTTATGTTTATTTTTATCAAGCTTAAAGTAGAAAGCACCGCGCCTGGAGCTTGATTTATCTTTCTCATTTTGTTTGATGAGCAAACCACTGGCGGTTATCTTACGGATAAAGTTGCGGTTATCAATCGGTGTATCATACACTTGTTCATATAAAGCCTGTAGTTGTGGTATGGTAAAACGTTTTGGTAACAACTCAAATAAAACAGGGTGGAGGGCAGCCTGATAACGGATTTTATCCATTGCCGCTTTAACCATTAGGTTATGGTCGAAAATCAGTTCAGGTACTTCTTTAACCTTAAACCATTCGGCGTGGTACTGATCGTTAATCTGTTTGCTGTATTTATTGATGTCAATTAGCGCAAAATATACTACGGATACCGTACGTTCAATCGGATCACGATCGGGACTACCATAAGCGTGAAATTGCTCTAAATAGACATCATGGAGGCCGGTAAGTTCTAAAAGAATCCGTTTTGCAGCACCATCCAGGTTTTCATTTTCGCCGATAAAGCCTCCCATTAAACTCCATTGATCTTTTATGGGTTCAATAGCCCTTTTAATAACCAAAAGTTTCAGATGTTCGCCATCGTAACCAAAAATAATGCAGTCAACAGCAACCAATACAGGTTTCTGGTTTATGTATTTTCCCATTTTTAAAAAAGCAGATTTAATTTAGCATCGTTGTAATCGGTAATATAACCCAAAATATTTGAATAACCTTTAAATTCTTCAGCAGCGTGCGTAGTCGTTAACACCATACATGGCATACCCGCATTCAAAGCTGATTCTACACCCTTGGGCGCATCCTCAAAAACCAGGCAATCGTCCGGTGCAACACCAAGAGCAGCAGCAGCTTTCAGGAAGGTTTCCGGATCAGGTTTGCTCATTTGCACATCGTCTGCACTTACTATCGCATCCAGGTAATGTCGGATGTTCAAACCATCTATTACAAAATCAATATTAAAAGGAATGGCTGCCGAGCCAATGGCCATTGGAATCTGTGCGGCCTTAGCCCGCGCTAAAAAATCGTCCAAACCGGCAATTAAAGCCAAATGCGGTAAATAACCAGCTTGATAGCGCTTTTCCTTTTCTACCGAAAGCTGTTCTACTTCTTCGGGACTAAATTTATCCTTTCCAAAAACGCGCTCCAGCACTTCGTGGTTTTTGCCGTACATTTCTTTTTTTACGCTTGCATAGTCAAGGTCTGCTCCTAAATCTTCGGTCATGATACTGTACCAGGCCAGGGTGTGGTACTCCATGTCGTTAATCATGGTACCGTTTAAATCAAACAGAAAAGCTTTAGGCCTGAAATTTAAATCGCGCATATTCTTGCTAAATTATATGATTTTTTTGGATGTAGGGAATGATCATCAATATTAACAGAAATAATATGATAATCGTTAAGCTGACGTTAATTATTTTTTACTACTTTAGCCGTGACCAAAAATAAATCTATATGCAAGCATCAGGAGTTTTGCTATGTAAAAATCACGATCGCTTCATCAACTTAAAAAATTATAAACTGATGAAAAAACCATTTCTAAAAGCATTACCATTGGCTACTTTATGTTTAGCCCTTGCTTTCAGCGCCTGTAATCCTAAAGCTGATCAAGGCACAATAAGCAGCACACAGCAAGATTCTTTAAAATACAGCACCACTATTGATGGTAAAGAGGTAAAACTTTATACCCTAAAAAATAAACAAGGCGCTTCGGTATCGATTACAAATTATGGCGGACGTGTAGTTTCGTTGTTGGTACCCGATAAAAACAACAAATTAACCGACGTAGTACTGGGCTATGATAGCATTGGTGCCTACCGTAAAAAAGGTGAGCCGTATTTTGGTGCCCTGATAGGCCGTTACGGAAACCGCATTGGCAAAGGTAAATTTACTTTAGACGGAAAGGCATATCAATTACAGCTTAATGATGGTGTAAATACCTTACACGGTGGAACGGATGGTTTTTTCGGTAAGGTTTGGGATGCCAAACAACTGGATAGCACAAAGCTGGAGTTAAGTTATGTTTCTAAAGACGGTGAAGCCGGCTATCCAGGCAAACTGGATGTTAAGGTAACTTATACTTTAACTGATGACAATTCACTGCAGATTGATTACGAAGCCACTACTGATAAAACCACTATTGTAAACTTAACCAACCACGCCTATTTTAACCTTAATGGCGAAGGCGATAGTACTATTTTGGATCATGAACTGATGATTGATGCAAATACGTACACACCGGTTGATTCGACATTGATCCCGACCGGAAAATTACAGCCAGTTGCAGGTACCGCTTTCGATTTTAATAAAGCAAAATTAATTGGCAGGCAAATTGGCGATAATGATGAGCAGTTAAAATTTGGTAAAGGTTACGACCATAACTTTGCTCTAACCCACCATGATGGTAAAGCGCCTGTGGCTGTGGTAAAAAGCAGTAAAACAGGTATTATTCTGTCAGTGATTACCACTGAACCGGGCTTGCAGTTCTACAGTGGTAACTTCTTAACAGGAGCCGATAAAGATGGTAAAGGCGGCAAATCGTACCCACATCGCTCGGCTTTCTGCCTGGAAACACAACATTTTCCTGATGCGCCAAACCACCCGAACTTTGCATCAACCGTGCTTAAACCAGGTGAAACTTATAAAACAAGCACTACTTATAAGTTCTCGAAATAAGATTATTGTTTAAGGATTTATTCTATAATAGGCCTCTCAGGTTTTAAAAGCCTGTGAGGCCTTTTTTTATCAGTGTCAACACCGACCGAAACAGATTAAGCACCAATAAATAAAATTAAGGTGGTTGATGCGACACCAACCATTAGATAGTTTATTACAACAACCTTTCAGGAAATTGCGAAATCTTTTCTATGGTTAACTGCTGCATAATCTGGTACAAATGGGTTTTAAACATATTGATGGTATGGTCTCCACCTTCATTCCCTAATGCCCCAACGCCGTACATAAACGGACGGCCCATAAAGTTAAATTCAGAACCTACGGCATGTGCTCTTGCCAAATCAACACCTGAACGGATTCCGCCATCCAGCATGATCTTAAGTTTCGATTTATAAGCATCATTTTCTGCAAGTTTAATTAGGGAATTGATGGATGATTCGCCCGCATCGATTTGCCTACCGCCGTGATTAGAAACAATAACGCCATCAACTCCGATCTGTATAGCGGCCTGCATATCTTCATCGGTAGCTATTCCCTTTAACACCAGGGGGCCTTTCCAGATTTCACGGATAGCGGAAACCTTTTCGATATCAACTTTCCCTGTAAAGGTTTTGTTCATAAACTGTCCAAGCTGCGACATGTCCATTCCCTTTTCCATGTAAGGTTTTAAAGTTGCAAAAGAGGGGATACCATGTTGCAAGGTTCTAATGCCCCATAACGGTCTGGCAAATGCCTGTAAAATATTGCTGACCGACATTTTAGGTGGTATGGAAAGGCCGCTTTTAATCTCCTTATACCTCAAACCGAAAGCAGGCACGTCTACCAAAACAACCAACACCGGACACTCAACTGCTTTCAAACGGGATAAGATGTCATCACGTAATTTGTTTTCCGTAGGATGATAGAGTTGAAACCAGGCTTTTCCTTCTGAAACTTCCGCAATGCGTTCGATACTACTGGTTGATACCGTACTTAATGTGTACGGGATATCGTGCCTGGCTGCAGCCCGGGCCAGAATTTCGGGCGCATTAGGCCACATTAAACCTTGCAAACCGATGGGAGATATGCCAAAAGGCGCACTGTACTTACGTCCAAAAAGCTCAACCGACATATCAATGTCTCCACCAACACGCAAATAGTTTGGTTTTAGGAATATATTGTCGAAATCTGCTTCGTTACGGGTCAGATTTAGTCCTTCATTACAGCCACCTTCTAAATAATCGAATGCAAATTTGGGTATTCTTCTTTTTGCTTTACTTCTAAGGTCGGCTACAGAAGGATATTGAGAATGATATGGGAAAGTAATTTTTTTGCTCATTATTAATTTATTGTCGTGGCCGTGGCATTTTAAAACCGAAAACTAACATAATCCATTGAGGTCTCCGTCCTGTACTATCGGTTATACATTTGTTTTTCTGCTCATTGCAAAATCAAAAGCACTTTTAAATACCATAAAATTCTTTTGCATTATCTGTGAAAATCATTCTTCTTTCTTCAACAGTAAACTTTTCCGTGTATTTATTGACCAGATTGAACCACTCCTGATAAGGCCTGCTGATCAACATTACCGGCCAATCGCTACCATACATTACACGTTCAGGGCCAAATGCTTCAAATATGACATCAAAACAATTAAATAATTCTTTTTCCTTCCAGTTTTGCCAATCGGCTTCAGCTAATAGGCCTGATACTTTACATTGTACATTTGGATTTGCCGACAAAGTTTTAATGTTTGCAGTCCACTCTTTCAAATCCTGGCTTTTTACATCGGGTTTACCACAATGGTCCAATACAAATGGCTGATCGGGAATATGATCAACCATTTGTATAATTGCTTCCAATTGATTATGGTAGCACAATAAATCGTACGTATAATTGTATTTTTTTAACTGCCTGACACCTGCAATAAAAGCAGCATTCAGGATAAATTCACGGTTCTCGGCCTGTAACACATGTCGCCAGCCTTTAATGATTTTGTGGTTTTGCCAGTAGCTTAAACGTTCAGCAAGATCTGGATCACGCAAATCAACCCAGCCTACAATACCTTTTATAATCTCGTGCTGAGCAGCCAGTTTCAAAAGAAAATGATTTTCTTCTTCCGATTGACATGCTTGCACGGCAATACATCCTTTAATATTTAAATCACTATAAATATCCAAAAGGTTTTCTGGAGCAAAATCTTTGCGGATGATCTTCATATCGTCGGTAATCCAATTATCCCTAATCGGATCAAAATTCCAAAAATGTACGTGGGTATCAATCATTTCACTAAAAATTTTCGCTATAGGCTTTAACAATTTGTTTACTGGTACCTAAGCCTTCAATACCCAATTCTACCACATCGCCAGGTTTTAAATACCATGGCTCCGGTTTTTGTCCTAAGCCGACACCTGCAGGAGTGCCAGTAGTAATTACATCTCCAGGTAAAAGGGTCATAAACTGGCTGATGTATGAAACCATAAAGGGTACATTAAAAATCAGGTTAGCGGTATTGCCGTCCTGTAAAGTTTTGCCATTAACGGTTAACCAAAGGCGAAGGTTGTGCACATCGGCAATCTCATCCTGGGTAGCTATAAATGGACCGATTGGTGCAAAAGTGTCACAGCTTTTGCCCTTAACCCACTGTCCATTACGCTCCAACTGAAATTCGCGCTCGCTGTAATCATTATGCAATACATAGCCTGCAATATGATCTAATGCGTTTTCTTCCGTTACATAACTGGCTTTTTTACCAATAACAATTGCTAATTCCACTTCCCAATCGGTCTTTTTACTGTTTTTAGGGATAATAAGATCATCATTAGGGCCTACAATAGCCGAGGTCGCTTTAAAGAATAGAATCGGTTCTGCCGGGATAGGGGCATTGGTTTCGGCTGCGTGATCTTTATAATTTAAACCCACACAAATTATTTTTGAAGGGCGGGCCAAAGCAGGGCCAAGACGTACATTTTTATCTACCTGGGGTAATTCAGCAGATTGGATAGCTGTCTTAAGTTTTTCGAGGCCATCCCCACTAAAAAAATCTTCATTAAAATCAGTTACTAAAGCCGAAACATCAAAATAGTTATCGTTAATAATTACACCTGGTTTTTCGGCACCAGCTTCTCCGAATCGTATTAATTTCATATTAAAAAGGTCCTTATTGTATTTTATTAGTTGTTTAGGGTGGTAAATCCGCCGTCGATCGGGTAATCACAACCGGTAATAAATGATGCTTCATCGCTACATAAGTACAAAGCCAGGGCACCAATTTCTTCAGGTTTGGCCATACGGCCAATTGGTTGGGTTTTGGATAACTTATCAAACATTTCAGAAATGTTATCCGGATAATTTTCCTGCAAAAAGCCGTCAACAAATGGCGTATGTACCCTAGCTGGCGAGATAGAATTGCACCTGATGTTTTCTCCAATGTAATCTTTCGCTACGCTCATAGTCATGGCTTTTACTGCACCTTTCGCCGTACTGTAAGCAAAACGATCCGGCAAGCCTACAAGGGCTGCAATTGAGGCCATATTGATGATTACACCTCCGCCAGTCAAGCGGATTTGCGGGATAGCAGCATATAAGCAATTGTAAACCCCTTTAACATTTACACGCATGATGCGGTCGAAATCACTTTCTTCTGTAGTATCGGCTTTACCAATGTGTGCAATACCAGCATTATTGACTAAAATATTGATGCTTCCAATCTGTTCAAAAACAGCTTTAACAGCCTGGTGATCTGAAACGTCGCATGCATAACAAAAAGCCTGTTTGCCAGCTGCCTTAATTTCGTCAAGCGTATCTTGTGCCTGCGCAATACCCAGTTCAATAATGTGCACTTCGGCATCTTGCTTAGCCAGAATAGTGGCTATAGCCCTGCCAATTCCACTTCCACCGCCTGTAACTACTGCTTTTTTATTTTTGAGTGAAAACATGTTTCTGGTTTAAATGATTGATGATTTAATATACTTTTTTGGTTAGGCATCCTGAACAATATAGTCTTACTTAATGCGGTCGATATTAATTTGATTAGCATGCAACTACAAATAAAATAAATATTCTTAATTAAAAATTTTATCTTCTTGCCTAAATATTAACAAATATTGTCATATGTGGAGCTGAATACTCAAATCGGAAGGGCAACTAAAATGAATATTTTGACAATAGCCATAATTTAACCAAAGGATATCATGCTGAATTTATTTAAGCATCTATGAAATCAGCATATTTACTTAAAGACTCTGAAACACCCGTCCGACTGGCCGGGCGTGAGTTCAGGGTGATGATTGCATTAAAACAATAAAATCGGCCGCGTTTGTAACGCGGATGAACGAGAATAGCGATTTCATCGCAGCAGTAAAATTCAAAATATAATCACACAAAAAAGCCGATAATTTAAATCATTATCGGCTTTTGTATATTTAAGGTTTTTTTAAACTTAACCTTTATAAAACACCTCATTCCAATGCAATTCATTTCTGAACTGATTGATTTTCGTATCGGCGCCAATATTAATGTATTCTAAACCGGCAATATTGGCAAAGTCAGATAAGTGCTCGGTAGTTAAATTCTGACTGTAAGCGGTATGGTGCGCTCCACCGGCATAAATCCATGCTGCACAGCCTGTTTTCATATCTGGAAGTGGTTTCCAAAGCACACGTGCAACAGGTAGGTTAGGCAGGTCATTTTCCGCTTCCACAGCTTTAACTTCGTTTACCAGTAAACGGAAACGGTTACCCATATCAATTAAAGACGCATTCAGGGCGTCGCCACCACCCACATTAAACACCAAACGTGCCGGATCGGCCTTACCACCAATCCCAAGCGGGTGTACCTCTAAACTTGCCTTTCCAGATGCTAAACTGGCATCAACCTCCAGCATGTGTGAACCCAATACCATCGCATTTGCCGGATCGAAGTGATACGTATAATCCTCCATAAAAGCATTTCCACCTGGTAAACCAGCACCCATTACTTTACAGGCACGAACCAAAGCTGCTGTTTTCCAATCGCCTTCACCTGCAAATCCATAACCATCGGCCATTAAACGTTGCGCTGCAATACCTGGTAACTGAATCATGCCATGTAAATCTTCAAAAGTATCTGAGAAACCTTTAAAGCCACCATCAACCAAGAATTTACGTAATCCCAACTCAATTTTAGCAGCATCATATACCGATTGATGTCTGGCACCACCAGCTTTTAAATCATCGGCCATTTCATAGGTAGCTTCGTACTCGCTTAATAAGGCCTGGATAGCATCCTTATCAATTCCGTTAATTACAGCTACTAAATCGCCAATACCATAAGTATTTACAGAAAAACCGAATTTCAGTTCCGCTTCAACCTTATCACCATCAGTAACGGCAACAAAGCGCATGTTATCGCCAAAACGGACAAATTTAGCACCTTGCCAATCGTTCCATCCGGCAGCAGCCCTACACCAGGTATCAATTTGTTTTGCTACCTCTTCATCCTGCCAATGTCCAACAACCACTTTACGGTCTTTACGCATACGCGAAATCATAAAACCAAATTCGCGGTCGCCATGTGCACTTTGATTCAGGTTCATAAAATCCATGTCAATGGTATTCCATGGAATATCGCGGTTAAATTGAGTATGCAAGTGTAGCAAAGGTTTTTGTAATACATTTAAGCCTCTGATCCACATTTTAGCAGGAGAGAAGGTATGCATCCAGGTAATCACTCCAATACAGTTTTCATCAATATTGGCTTGCTGTAAAGTTTCAAAAATCTCTTCGGTAGTTTTTACAATCGGCTTGTAAACTATTGAAAACGAGATATTTTGGTTATGGTTTAACGAATCAGCAACCTGCTGTGCATGTTCTGCTACTTGTTTTAAGGTTTCTTCACCGTACAAATGTTGTGTACCGGTAATAAACCAAACTTGTAATTTTTTTAAATCAATCATTATGTTTTATATAGTTTTTAATTTATTTAATCAAACCTCACATGTTTTTAAAATCTGAGGTTTTTTATTTTTCGTTCGGTGAAGCACCAACCGATAGTTAGACTATTCGCTTTTCCTTTACTCCAGACTGAGGACTTCAGACTCCAAACTAACTACTTCTGTCCGTAATAAGCTCCCGCACCGTGCTTACGCTCATAATGTTTCTCAATTAATGACTCTTTTAACCTAGGTGCCTGCGGATTGATCTGCTGCGTTAATAAAGCCATTTGCGCGACTGCTTCCATTACGGCACTATTATAAACCGCTTTCTCTGCTGTTTTACCCCAGGTAAAGGGCGCATGGTTACCAACTAAAATCATTTCTACTTCTTTATGGCTTAAGCCTAAGCTTTCAAAATGGTTCATAATCTGAAAACCCGTTTCATATTCATAATTGCCCTTAATCATGGCGTCGTCCATTGGTGGCGCACAGGGAATATCTACTGTTAAATGATCGGCATGGGTGGTCCCAAAAATTGGAATGGCTTTTTGTGCCTGTGCCCATGCGGTACCGTAAGTAGAGTGGGTATGCACTACACCACCAATATCTTCCCAGTGTTTGTACAAAACTGCATGGGTCTTTGTATCTGAAGAGGGGCGAAGTGTGCCTTCAACCGTGTTCCCATCAAAATCTACAATGACCATTTTTTCAGGTGTTAAATCCTCATAAGGAACACCACTGGGTTTGATGGCAAATACACCTTTTGCACGGTCAGCAGCACTTACATTACCGAAGGTAAACAGTACCAATCCTAATTTTGGGAGCTGCATATTGGCCTCGTAAGCCTGTTGCTTTATATCCTGATAGTTGCTCATGATAAATAAGGTTTAACGTCTTTTTTACTATATTTCTCCAGATAACGGCCCAGACCTAGATATTGCTGGTAATGTGAGCGATAAAGCTTTTGCTTTTTCACGTTAGGTTTGTATTCCTTTTCAAAACCAGTGCCCATGGCTTGCATGGCAGCCTCAATATTTGGATAAATACCCGCTGCCACTGCGGCAAACATGGCTGCACCTAAAGCACAGGTGTGTTCAAAACGGTGAATCCGGATAGGCATTTCGAGTACATCAGCCATCATTTGCATAATATATGCCGATTTTTTAGCCACACCGCCAATACCAATGATTCCTTTTACAGGTACGCCTTGTTCTTTAAAACGATCTACAATGGCTTTGGCACCAAAACAAGTTGCTGCTGCCAATGCGCGGAAAAAACGTGGGGCATCAGTGCCTAAACCTAAACCGGTAACTGCACCTTTAAGTTCTTGGTTGGCATCCGGTGTTCTTCTTCCGTTTAACCAATCTACAGCCAGTTCTGCATAATCTTCATCATCTAAAGCTTCTGCCTGCTTGCTTAAATTGGCAATAATCTTAGCTTCCAGCTCCTCTTTTAACGTAATTGCTGTAGCCTCATCAATTAATGTAGATTCAGTTAACAAATGGTTTAGTGGCCAGCTGATTAAATTCTTGAACCAGGCGTACACATCGCCAAAAGCAGATTGACCTGCCTCTAAACCTGCCATACCCGGAATTACAGAACCGTTTACCTGTCCACAGATCCCGTTAATCAATTTACCGTCTAAATCCTGATTAGGAGCCACTAAGATATCGCAGGTACTGGTACCCATTACCTTACTTAAATAATAAGGCTCAATTTGCCCGCCAACTGCGCCCATGTGTGCATCAAAAGCACCTACACCAACTACCACATCAGTATTTAAGCCTAATTTGTTTGCCCACTCTTCACATAAAGTTCCGGCGGCAACATCAGAAGTATCGGTATCATTAAATAATTTTTCCCTGAAACCAGTCAAAAGCGGATCCAGGCTGCTAAAAAAATCTTCTGGTGGTAGGCCATTAAATTCTTCTGCCCATAATGCTTTGTGTCCGGCAGCGCAACGACTTCTTTTGATCGTTCTCACATCCTTACCACCACAAAGTAAAAACGGCACCCAATCACAATGTTCCACCCACGATTGCGCACTATTCCGAATAGACTGATCGACTCTTAGGGTACGCAATAGCTTTGCCCAAAACCATTCAGATGAATAAATTCCGCCTACATACTTTAAATAATTGGTTTTAAACTTAGTCGCATGCTCATTAATTTCTGCTGCTTCTTTAACGGCTGTATGGTCTTTCCAAAGCACAAACATGGCATTTGGGTTTTCTTCAAAACCAGGTATTAAGGCCAGGGGAGTACCTGTGGCATCAACAGCAACCGGGCTGGAGCCCGTTGTATCAACCGAAATACCTTTTACCGAACGTGCAATTTCTGCACCGCCGGCTTTGGCCAGGCAATCTTTTATGGTGTGGATTAAACCTTCAATATAATCTAAGGGATGCTGGCGGAACTGGTTAACAGCTGGTTTACAGTATAAACCTTTCTGCCATCTTGGATAAAGAAAAACTGATGATGCGATTTCTTTTCCGTTTGCGGTATCGACTAGAACTGATCGGACAGAATCTGACCCGTAATCTACTCCAATTACATAGTTTGCGTTGCTCATAACAATAAATAAATGTCTAATTAACGTTTATTTATTTGAATTAAAAAATTTAATTATTCTTTTAATTAAAAACATCAATTTTGCGTAAACTGACTGCTGTTAATTATAGAATTCCAGCTCTATTCACTTGGACATTGCATAAAATGTTACTTTTTTTTTGAATACGATAGCGGAATTTATAAGCAGTAAAAACTACCTGATAAATAGTCTTTTCATGGTAGCTAGCGATAAGAAACGAGGAATTGCATTTAGCCTTGGTGAGCATTCAAATAGATGGTCGCTTTTGACAAATACATCGTCTCGACACCAACATCTATAAAAATTTTATACCTTTTACTCCTGTGAATAAACCTGATGAATCAGCATGATTTTAATTTAACGACTTTCTGAATTCAAGCGGCGAAATATCTGTTTTAGCTTTAAATAACTTATTAAAAGATTGAGAATGCTCAAATCCTAATTCGTAAGCAATTTCACTCACTGAAAGTTCAGTTGTGGAAAGTCTTTCTTTGGCTTTTTCAATCAACTTTTCGTGGATGTGCTGTTGTGTAGTTTGTCCGGTCAACGTTCTTAGAAGGGTCCGCATGTAGTACTGCGACATATTAAATTTTTCTGATAGAAACCGAACACTGGGTAGACCATTTTCTTTGAGATTATTTCCTTCAAAATAGTCTTTGAGCAGCATTTCCAGACGTTCCAAAAACTGGTGATGGGCTTTATGACGCGTAATAAACTGTCGCTGGTAAAACCGCTCCGAATAGTTCAACAGTGTTTCCAGCTGAGAAATAATAATGTTCTGACTAAATTTATCGATGTTGGTCTGATACTCCTGTTTAATATTCTCCGTAATCTGTTGGATTTTGATTTCTTCATCTTCAGATAAAAATAGGGCTTCGTTTACGGAATAATCAAAGAATTCATATTTTTTGATTGCACCTGCCAAAGCTGTGTTCCAAAGAAAATCCGGATGGATCATCATCATCCATCCAGACGGATTTTTGCCATTTTCTTCCCGCATTACGCTTAGTACCTGATGCGGTGCCATACAGAACATCACGCCTTCATCAAAATCGTAATCCTGTTGTCCGTACTTATATTTATGATCCATCCCTCTTTTGACAGAAATCATATAAAAATCAAATATCAAACGCTGCTTCACACTTTCCAGCGCTGGCGCCATATCTTCAAAATTAATCACACTGATGAGCGGATGTTTTGGCTTTGGCAAGCCACGCAAAGTATGAAATTGAGAGATGGTTTTTATTCTTATCAGCGAATCAGACATCAGTTTAATATTTAATCAAATTTAATGAATTTAGGAGTAAAGACTATTCTACCTCCGGGAAATAAACATCACTTTTCAAATCTTCCATCAACGTAGGGTGCTGAGGATTCCAGCCTAACCTTGTCTGGGTTTCCTCACTAGAACATAAATTATTAAGTTTTGCAAAATGTGCAAACCAGCCAAAATGCACTAACGCTTCATCGTTAGTTAAGGAAACAAGTGGAATCTGCAATTTTTCGGCAATAAAAGCTGAAATTTCTTTGAATTGAACGCCCTGTTCAGCAACTGCGTGATATCTAGTTCCGCTTATAAAAGGTTTTTCCAAAGCTAAACGATATAATTTGGCCGCATCCAGCACGTGTACGGCCGGCCAAAAATTACTGCCTTCATTAATCATCGCAGCCTTTCCTTTATCTTTTGCAATGTTAATGGATGTTGGAACAAAACCAATAACATCTCCTTTGCCGTGAACGGATGGTGAGAGCCTGATCACCGCAACTTTTACCCCTTTTGCCGCTACGGCATCGGCTGCATTTTCTGTTGCGATTCGGGGATAAGGATTATTTACAGTAAGATCTCTTTCTGTTGTGATCCCGTCTTTTGAAAAAAGTGCCGTTCCTGAAGTGATGAGAAAAGGTTTGCCTGTCCCTATTAAAGCTTCACCTATGGCTTCAATTACTTTTCCATCAAGTTTACACATTTCTTCAAATTTTGTAAAATCGTGAACAAACCCAAGATGAATCACCGCATCGGAGTCTATAGCACCTGATTTTAAACTATCAAAGTCGTTTAAATCTCCGCGCAGTGCTGCTGCACCGGTTGCAAGCAATTTTTTTTCTGATTCTTCCGAGCGGGCCAATCCCAAAACCTGGTGCCCATGAGCTAATAATTCCTTCACTACGGCCGTTCCTACGAAACCTGTAGCACCTGTAACAAATACTTTCATTTTGATATCATTTAATGAAGCAAAGTTCAGATTTGGTTTCTCCACCCTTGTAGCCGAAAAGTATTTTCTTGTAGCCGAAAGTCATTTACTTCCTATTTTGATTGGTAGGCATTTAACCAGTCCTAGTCCTTTTTTGCGATAGGATAAAGAAATTTAAAAGCATTGGAAACTGCCTGGTGCATAATGGTTGCATGGTTCTCTTGCGGTAAAAAATCGAAATACACTTTTACATTTTTACTTTTATAGCTTTTGATCTTTTCGGTCAATAAATTTGCATCCACTTCCATTACCCGGGGGATTTCGGTTGGCGTTAAGCCTTCTTTTCCAACTGCAATATAAACCTTTATATGCTGGTTAAAATTGCCGTCACTGATTTTTGATTCCTCTTTTAATAACGAACCATTGTCCCACCATATACTAGGGCTAATAATAATATATCGATTAAATAGTGTAGGTTTTTTAATTAAAATCTCAGCAGCCAGCAAACCTCCTAAAGACTGACCGATAATGGTTTTGTTGTTATTCGTTTTATACTTTGACTGAATGTAAGGCTCAAGCTCTTTTTCAATAAAAGAAATAAAATGATCGGAGTGGCCGGTAGTGGGGTAGCTTTTTTGATCGCGTGCAATCGATGTTGGAAAAGTGAAATCTCTTTTACGGTCAACTGTGGCAATGCCTACTACAATTGATTTAGGAAGCTGATTTACCCATTCAAAACTGTTAAATTGTACAAGCCCTACAATATGAACAAAATCTTCATCAGCGGAGCCATCCAGCAAATAGATTACCGGATAATTTATGGTGTCGCTTTGTTGATAACCTTCCGGAAGATAGATGTTCAGGATTCTTTTCTCCGCCAATACTTTTGATTGGATTTCATCTATTAGACCTAAAACAAAAGGTTTACTTCTGTTAGTTTCTATCGAACTCTTTTTTTGTCCGAAAACTAAGGTCGTAGAAAAAAGTAAAAGGGTAAGTACAAAGATTTTTTTCATTTTATAGCTAAATGGTATAACCGGCTGTATTCTTTTGGAAAAGTACAATTTTCAACCGGACAGAGAAAATTGATTAGTCGGTCAAATTAAATTAACCGGTTAATGATGTAAAAACGATCTGATTTATCTTTAACTTTAGCGTGGAACCGGTTTTCAAAGTCATATTTTAGCATATAGACCAACTCAAATACCAAATAAGCTAATTATCTATAAAAATATGAAGTATATCTTTTTTTTCTTTTTTTTTTATTTCAATAAAAGCTGACGCACAGGATATTGATATCTTATTAATAGGGGTTTCCCATGATTATAGTAAATATCCCAAACAGGATTTTTCCAGCATCTATCAAAAAATCAAAAAGTTTAAACCCGATGCCTTTTTTGGTGAGTTTCTGAGTAAAGATGACGAGCGGCTGGTAATGGATTATTGGTGTAAACAACAGAATATCATCCGACTAAAAAGGTTAAGAAATAATCGGAATATCAAAAATGAGTTATTAATGCCTACGATTGACAGTTTAAAAAAACGCGCTCTACTTAAACCTAATGATTTTCGCATTAAAGCTGACCTTGCGCACGCTTATTACCTTGATCAGGACGTGGCGAATGGACACTATCAATTCTGGCAGGTCCATAATTTTTTAAAACAAAAACCTGATGTCGAACTGGAAAATTATGTACAAAAATTGCTTAGCCCTCAATTAGATACCACCGGACGAAGTATGAAAAGATTGAAAACATCGGAATATGCTTTTATTGCATTTCCGATGATGCAGTAATTTGGAATTCGCGAATTGCTGTCAATGGATTGCCAGGACTTCGATTTAAATTGGCAGGCTTCCTGGACAGCATTTGACATCGCGTTTAATTTATTTAAAAAGGATATGACGGCTGTAGTTGAATCTAAGTTGAAATTAGCGCTGGCTGTTATGAATGATGGCTTTAAGAAATATGAAAATATTGAAAATTCTTCGAATACTGTAACCGAATGGCTAAACACTGATGAGGCTGCCGGCATTTCAGCCTCAGGAGATTTCTACCTGCCCGTTATGTATAATTTAGAAGGATTTCCTAAAGAAGAAATGCTTTCTAAAATACATTGGTGGATAATGAGAAATAAAGGAATGTGTCAAAATGTAATGAACAGGGCTAAAATAGCAGGTGCTAAAAAAGTAGTTGTTATTGCCGGAGCAAACCATAGAAAGTACATGCAGGATATATTTAAAAATATGCCCAATGTAAATATTCGAAACATCAATGAGTTTAATTAAATAAGTTTTAGAATTTAAGCGGTAATTGAGTACTTATTGGATAGTTTTAACCGACTAAACGACAAAAAAAATAGTGTTCTGATAATCAGTAGAATAGAATGGTGTTCGGAACAAAGTGATTATGTTTTTATTAAATGATATTATCAAATTATTTTTCAAATACGAACAATTTTGGTGTAGCGAAGACATTTTACAGGCTTGTTTTAGCCGAAGAAACCATTTCTGGAAAGCTGGAGAAAATTAACCACGCGAAGAGGATAAACTGCTTAAATGTATGAAGATATTTAAAGTATTTTCGGCATTGATCCGTCTTCACTATCAAAACCCCCTTTGGCGCAAGTATAAGCAATAGAGCGGAAATCGCAACATAAACAGGATCACATCAAAATAATGGCGAGAAAACAGCTAAACAGCGGTAATGCACCGGGCGTTGAATTATCAAAAGCAAAAATAAACAGGAAAAGTTTGAGCAATGTTAACCGTTTACTCACTTATCTAAAACCCTATCGTGGAAAATTCATTGCAGCGCTTTTTTTTCTCTTTTTATCGAGTTTGGTTGGACTGGCCTTTCCGTCTTTTATCGGTGCATTAATTGATACAGCACAGGGCAAACGCTCTAATAATTATTTGCCGGATACCATACCCGGAATCTTAATGTTAGCCTTTTTCGTGTTGGCATTGCAAGCGGTGGTATCTTATTTTAGAATCTTATGGTTTGTCAATGTAGCAGAGCGTTCTCTTGCCGATATCAGGCGCGACACCTATTTCAAGTTGATCACCTTGCCGATGAACTTTTTTTCCAACCGCAGGGTTGGAGAGCTTAACAGCAGGATCTCTGCCGACCTATCGCAGGTTCAGGATACCTTAACTACCACCATCGCTGAAATGTTACGGCAGTTTGTATTGTTTATAGGTGGCCTTGCTTTTATGGCCATCATTTCGAAAAAACTGGTTTTTGTCCTGCTTTTGATTTTACCCGTAATGATTGTGTTTGCTGTGTTGTTTGGGCGATTTATCAAAAAGATTTCGCGCCAGGCCCAGGATAAAATGGCCGAATCAAACAGCATTGTTGAAGAAACCCTATCGGGCATTTCAAATGTAAAGGCATTTGTAAATGAAGCTTTTGAAGCCGCAAGGTATAAGAATACCATCCGTGAGGTAGCCGATATTGCCATTAAGGGAGCGAAATTCAGGGGCATGTTTGTATCCTTCATCGTACTTTGTGTTTTTGGAAGTGTACTTGGGGTGATCGGTTATGGCTGTATCCTGGTCAGTCAGCAGGAAATTACCTTTGGCGAACTTTTAAAATTTTCACTTTATGCAATGTTCCTCGGCAGTTCTTTGGGTAGTTTTCCCGAACTTTTTGCCAACCTGCAAAAGGCTGTAGGCGCCAGCGAAAGGGTGCTGGAGATATTGGGCGAGCAGGGAGAACCTGTATCTATAGTCGAAAAGGATAAGGTGGCAAAACAACAAATAGCGGGGAACCTCGCTTTTAAAAACGTCAATTTTGCCTATCCCTCAAGGCCGAAAGTAGAGGTTTTAAACCAGGTATCTTTCGAAGCTAAAGCCGGACAAAAAATAGCTATAGTAGGTCCAAGTGGCTCAGGTAAATCGACTACTGCTGGACTGATACTACAATTTTACCATCCTCAAAGCGGCGAAATACTGTTCGATGGCAAACCAGCCTCTTCCTATTCGCTTACAGATATACGGAGTCAGATCGCGATTGTGCCACAGGATGTGATGTTATTTGGCGGAACGATATTGGAGAACATCGCCTATGGAAAGCTAACGGCCACAAAAACAGAAGTTATACAGGCTGCTAAAAGGGCAAATGCACATGATTTTATCAGTGCATTTCCAGAAAGCTACGAAACAGTTGTTGGAGAACGTGGCGTAAAACTATCGGGCGGGCAACGTCAGCGTATTGCCATCGCCCGGGCGCTGTTAAAAAATCCGTCTATATTGATTTTGGATGAAGCCACTTCTTCGCTCGACTCTGAATCGGAACGCCTGGTGCAGGAAGCACTTGAAGAATTAATGAGCGGACGGACGTCTATCATCATCGCGCACCGATTATCTACCATTCGTGAAGCAGACAGGATACTGGTCATGGAAAAGGGGCAAATTGTTGAATCAGGCACCCACCAGGAACTCATGAGAATTGAATAAGGACTGTATAAGTATCTAAGTGGTTTGCAGCTTGAGGTGCAGCAATCATAAAATAGCATATAAAAGAGGTATTGAACCAGGTTTCGTGTTGCTCTACAGTTGCGGTTATGCTTTGAGCTAATACCTCATTTAATTATTCAAACCTTAAAATCCTCACTAATGCTTTAAAGCAGATATTTCAGCTTACATTGATTTAGTACATACAGGTATGGATGGGGAAGAGGTAACCGGAAACAAAACAGCTTCATTTGGTTTACCCGACTAATAGTTAGCAATCTCACCTCTGGATAGGTGAATAAAATTGAGTTGATCAACTCCACGAAGCGAATTACGAACGCTGTTCCACTATTAATCAGTAGGATATTCGCAACGCTTGGGCCAGACACAAATAATTTTCTTTCTACTGACCTTGCCGAAAATTAATAAGCTTTTTTACTTGTTTCACCATAATTTGATTATATTGGAATAATCAACAGGGATGATTGCCCAAATCAATCCATCTGAAAAAAAGTTCCAAAAAAAGTTTTCCAACTCCTGCTTCATGCCACCTTTACCCCACGTTTGGGTCACCTTCCAGCCAGGCTCGTGCGGTGTCTGCTTGCATACTGCTAAGCACTTGCTTGGGTAGAGTTGTAGCCCTGATGTAGACCAGGTAGATCAAATATTTGCCTCGCTGTGAATTGAATGGTTCATAATAGGTAACTAATAGGTAAAGAGAAAGTTGGTCTAAGGTATGGTAAGTAAATATCATAGAAATTCTCTTGAGGATTTACCTTTCAATACGCTTCATATCCCAATTCGAAAGTTTGTTCGGTAGTATATTAATTTTAATAGTGGCTTTCTTTTGAGTAATCGATAAATGAATTAATTCTAGATACCATAAAAGGAATAATTTATATAAATTACACGAAATTAATCGTCCGTAAATCTTAATCGATCAACCAATGCCATCGAAACTGCGTGCATCCCTTGTTTTTTTTCTATTATTTAATTTATTTCATGTATTAACGTATTCACAAATTATACTTCCATTTGAATTATATGATAATAAAAGTATTTTGGTCAAATTGCCCGCCTTGAATGGTAAGGATTCGTTAACCTTTTTTTTTGATACAGGTGCCTCTACCATTTTGCTTGATAGCCATGTAGCCGAAAAATTTAATATCAAAGCAGATCTGCATCAGGAGATTCGTGGGGCGGGGGGTACCAAGATGTATAGCTATACTACGGGGCAAAAAATTTTTCTAAACGAATCGGTAACTATTGATCATCTGAATTTTGTTCTCGATGATCTTTCCAGGCTAAATGCAACGGTCGGTAGAAAGTTTGATGGTATTATTGGTAATGATATTTTGAGTAATTATTTAACCGTTATAAATATTACCAAAAGACAGATATTGCTATATCCTTTTAAAACCAGGTTGGACACATCGAATTACAAAGCCATAGACTTCTTTTTAGATGAAGGAGTACCCATTCCGCGTTTTGCCGTTGATGTTCATTTATTGAATGGGGAAAAACTTTCCGGCGATATATTGTTTGATAGCGGTGCAGCCCTGGTTCTGTTTTTTAATACACCTTTCCAGCAAGAGCATAATTTGATAGGAAAAGTCGGCAAAACTGTTTCGGGTTCACATAATAGTTTAACCACTAAAAGCGCCAATACACTTGCTGCCATTAGTTCTCTTTCAATCGGTCCGTATGTTTTCAATGGAAAGCTTCCCGTAAGTATATCCTCAGACAAAGAAGGAGTAAGTTCTTCTAAAAAATACCTGGGTATATTGGGCAGCCAGATTATACATCGTTTCGATTTTATTTTGGACTATAGCAACAAAAAACTTTACCTGAAGCCGAATTTTTTATATCAACAGGATTTTACTACCGCTGTTGCGCCCTTTAAAATTATCCTGCAAGGGGGCAAGGTTGTTATAGATGAAATTTTCGAGCAGTCTGCGGCCTATCGCTGCGGCCTTCGGAAGGGACAGGTAATTACCGCCATCAATAAATTGAAAACCCAGGATTTAAAGGATTATCGGAAAATGCTGTTGAATGAAAATAAAGATATTGAAGTGAACTTTATTGATAGCGATGGACAAGACAGGAATTGCAAGTTCAAGATAGAGAAACTATTATAGGAATGTTAGATGGCGAAAAAACATACGTCAGACCAAAGTTTAAACATTTCCTAATCTCCCTTGTGCTATTGTAGTTATTTAATTTTTATTGATTGACGTAAGGATAATTTATCCGTTTAGATATGTGATCCAAACTTATCCTGATTTAAATCCTAATTTTGATAATCATATAGCAGATTTGATTAAGGTATCAATGCACTTTATAATTCAATAGCCCATCCTTTTTAACCAACCAGCCTGAAACTACCTCTACTCCGTTGACTTTCTCGTAAGTGCCACCCTCACATTCACATTGTCCGCCTGGTCCGAGCATCCCGTACTTATAACCAGCTTTATAGCTGAATCCCGAGACGATATATGAGCGATTTCGAATAACAACGATTAGGCCGTCGTTGTTATTGAAGTTTTCAAAAGGCATAATGATGGTCTGTGCTTCTCGTGTAGGATCAGCTTTAAAATTTATCGTTGTGTCTTTTTTTACTGAATGATGACCCTGCAGATAAAACGTATATGCTTAATTTCGTGGGGGATAAAGTCATACACCGTTATCTCAAATTTGTCTTTTACAGTTTTTATCGTATTACAAACCTCTTTCTGCATAATTTCTGCATCCCTATTTTTGGTGCGGTGAATGCGCATTTTTTGCTTAAATTAGAAAAAGCCATACTCCGTAAAATTGATAAATTTGGGGGCATGTTTTAAGGTCAGCAAAATTCGAAGGTTGATAGTTGAAAATCCAAGTTAATGCATTAGACTTGACAATGATGAGAATCGGAAATTATATACCAACAGATGCTTTACGGCCTTTCATTCGGTCGTTCAAAGTTATTGAAAGCCCAGAAGCAACGACAAACATTGTTTTGCCTAATACTTCTATTGCTATTTCCCTTTGTTACAAAGGGCAAGTGAGTTATTTGCATACAAGTAACCAGCTAAATCTACCTAATTCAACCATTACAGGCTTGAGAAAGTCAGCCCGAGTTATTCATTATTTTGATGAATCTGCGACAGTTATCATTTTATTTACGGAAATGGGGGCGAAGGCATTCTTTGATCATTCTGTTTACGAATTGTTTGAAGGAACTGTATCTCTCGATAATTTCTTTCAAAAACAAGATTTAGAAATTTTAGTGGAGCGGTTAGCTGAAGCGGAAAACAATGTCCAGAAAATTGTAACAGTTGAAAACTTTTTACTATCAAATCTTAAAAGGGAGAGAAATGATAGTTTAATATCAACAGCAATAAAAAAAATATATGCTTCAAATGGTTCTATAAGAATAAAAAAAATGGCTGACGATCTGTATCTCAGCAAAGATGCTTTTGAAAAGCGGTTTAGGAAAGCCGTGGGTTCTTCTCCTAAACAATTTTCTTCTATCGTTCAACTAAAAAATATTACAGCGAGACCATTAAGTGATTCTTTAGTCCGGGTTGCACTTAATAACGGTTTTTACGATCAGTCACATTTCAATAAATGTTTTAAGGTATTTACTGGATTTACACCTTTAGAATTCTTCAAATCACCAGATATGTTTTGCTAAATCAATGATTTTTTACAAGAATCTGATTTTTACGATCGGTAAACTTGTAGTAAAAAATAGGATGTACAAAGCAAAAAGAACTTTTGGTTGCCCTTTCTTCTTTTTGCAACCTTACAGACAAGCAATGCGCAAAATAAAAAGGATGATATGGGAAAGAATAAGAATAAAGCACTGATCATCGATATGTATGAGACGATCTTAAATCAAAAGAAAACAGAAAGAGTGGAGGAATTTGTTGATAAAGGTTATGTAAAGGAATTTAATAATTCCAACAAACTACTCTTTGGAGCATTTCCTGATATAAATTTTGAGATAAAAGAGATATTTGAGGATTCCGGTAAATTAATCACATGCTATGACTGGACGGGTACACACCGAAATGATTATCAAGGTATAATTGCCACGAATAAAAAAATTACAGTAGGCGGTATTAGCATCTATAAACTAAAAAATGGTAAGATAATCAGTAACACGGCTAAGCCTGATAAATTGGAGTTTTTTATACAGTTAGGCGTTATTTCGAAGAATTTTCTCGAAAAAAAGCCTGGCCAGCATAATGAGGTTTATTTTATTGATGAATTTTTAGTCCCTGAAACATCCTTTGTTTCATTTAAAGAGAGGCTCGATTACAATAGAGATCTGATCAAAAATCTGGAAGGATTTATAAAGGATGATGTTCTGATACAAAATGAAGGTGCAAATATCCTCACCATAATGACAATTGCTATATGGAAAGATGAAGAATGTATGCAGAGAGCCAAAGAGGCTGTTCGGGTAGAATATGAGGCAAATAAATTTGACTTAAAAGAGTTTAATCAAAAACTCAATATAAAAATGCAGCGAAGCCTATATTTTCCGATGAAATAGGTTCTCTGGATGAAGAATTAGCGATGCAATACTTACTGTTTTCTTCTATAATTTAATCTGTGAGTTTGTTAATATTCATATGCCATGCTTGCCAGTCTGCGAAATAAAAAATGCTCAATTCCAACATTTGCGCTCTGGTAAGAATATGTTAATTTTAACCTGTTTAATCGAGGGGGCTATGCCTAGCTGCTTTCAGATCATAAAGAACGACGTTCCGAATGACGGGCATTTTATAGTCGATTTTGTGCATTTTTTGGTAAAATCTCTAAAAGAAAAAAACCCTGATAATCGTGCGATTGCAGGGTTAATACGTTTTGATAGTCTTTGGTGTGATCCCGCTGGGATGTGAACTTCGTTCAACTGTCAGCGTTTAATGGCTATCTGGAAGGGTTTTTAAAAGCGACTCACCGAATCACTCACCTTTTTGTCTGTATTTTTTAGTTGCAATTGCTAGATTAAAGATAAATAATTTTTGACATAAATTATAAAAAAATATAGAATTAGCTAGCAGCTAACATTGCTACTTACTCTTCGATAGTTAGGCCGATTTAACAATGATATAATTGGATTTTAGTCAATAACTTTGAAAATTTAACTTCGTCTCTTATTATTAAAATCGTAGATTTATTGTTAATCAAATCTGTGCTCTTGGATAATCGTAATGAAAATGCTTTTGATTTTCTAAAGGAAATATCAAAAGGCTCGACATATAGTCTTCTTTTTCCAGATCCAAGGGCTGGTATTGATGTCATTTGGCTATATGAGCGCATTGAAAATGGCTCATTTGCTGATAAAACATTTACCGAAAATGATGTTCATCAAGCACTTTCTTTTGCTGCTAAAATCAATGGTTCCATGACCGGGCGATACTCTTGAGAGTTTAATAACAGGCTTATTGCCGATCTGCAAGAGTATTTTTTATATTATGATCAAACAAGGCAAGTATATAAGCTTAAAGAGTACGCAAACGAATTTTGTAGACGTGCTAGAAATACGTTAAAAGCAAGTTTTGATCCTACGCTTATTGAAAAGATCTTCCTTGCACTACGAGAAAGGCTTGAGGAGTGCATAATACGAGCAAGCTTAAGGATTTGTTTGATATCCATTTTAGAACTTTCCAGCCCCAACTCAGGCAACAGATAGATTTTTTGGATCACCAAATTGACCACCCGGTTGTGGAGGTGAGGCAAAATTTAAGCATAAAATACAGAATATCACATTGTTATTAAAGGAGATAGATGAGCGGCTCAACCTTATCCGAAAGCAAAATAATTAGCTGAGGGCAGGTTTTAGCGAGATGGACCAGATCAGAAGAAAACTTGAATCAATCTCAATCGAAAATGGGGATGATAATCTGGGGAATGTCATCTATGGAGCCATAACTTTTTTTCAAGAAATGAAACAAACATTGTCATTAGTGGATAGTAGGCTCGATAGGGTGCAACCGAAAGTAAAGCAATTGTTCTCCAACTTACCGTGCGGTGATCGTCACCATTTTTGAAACGATCTTATATTATGTAGGCATGCTAATGATGATCGGCGCAATAGCGCTGTACCTTTTGAAATAGTCGGAAATTGCTCGGCGGCACCGATATCATATTACTGCCGTTTTGTCCATAAATTATAAGGTTAAAGTTTAATTAAAGCGGAGAAAGGTAAAGTTCAGAACGTAGTTTAACGAAACAAAATGCCAAAGTGACGTTCATTTATACTTGGTAATCAATTTGTAGTCAAGCAAATAAACACTAAGTCTACACAACTAACAATATAAACCAAATATGCCTTTGACCACAATTTTAGCTGCATTGTCAGCATTCTTACCTGAAACCCTTGCTGGTTATTTTATAGGCAAAGGGATGGACAAATTTCTCGACCCAGGTGTCTCACTTAAAGATGAATTGCAAGATGTTATTCAGGATACTGTCGTTGAATATTCAGATAATGACAATAGAAATTACGGTCCAAAGTCTCCTTTTTATCATTCAACGAGTATAGTTGAAGGTTTATTGAAGTTCCGGGTAATGGCACCCGAAGATTATGATACCAGCGAGCTGATAAGAGCGCTTGAGAACGAAGCTGACATAGTTCCACCAACAGATGGTGAATTGGAAAATTTTTATAATCTGTTTATGTCGAAGGTTTCGCAGTCGGAAAACCTCCGAAAACTGGAGATTAAAGAAACTTACACCCAGGAAATCTTCGCCATTTCAAGAAAGATAACAGAGCTTTCCGCCCGGATTGAAAATCTCGCAAAACAATATACAGCAGATTTGGAATTGCAATGGAAAGACAGAGTGACAACTTATGTAAAAACACTACAGGATTTCAAACCCGCAACCGCGCTGGGACTTTTGGAAAGCCTGGAAAGCAGTATTCAAACCAGTACCAATAGACCATCGCAGAACTTCATTGCCTTTTTAGAATACCAAAAAGGTCAATGTCTTGGGTTTTTAAGTCGCCGGGGCGATCTTTTTCGTGCAAAACTGAAGGCTTGGAATCTTGACGGGCACAATGTTCTCTATGGTCAGTCGGCCGCTATATGCCTTTATCGTGCAAGGGATACAAACCAGGCCAATCAGGTTATTACAGAGATTTTTGCATTGGACCCTTTTAACCCTGTCGCCTGGGCATTGGATACTTTGGCGAAGACTGAACCGGGACAACTGACCGGAGCACTTGCTAATGTTCCCGTCGTGGTTTATAACGATCCTACATTCAAACGTGTCTTGTTTAGTGAAGCCAGTGAAGAATTTCAAAGGTTCATGCTAGATGAGGGTATCGTCCCTGATCTTTTTGATTATCAGGTGAAAGAGGTAACCGTTGATGGTTACTACGAGGCTGTTTTTTGGATCAATATCGCCGTGAGAAAGATTTTTCGAATGTATTTCTTAGACTATCGAGAGAATAACCAGGAATTTCGAAGAGAAATCACGCTCCTGAACAGTATGCTGACGCGTTTTTTGGGAAAAGTAAAGGGATCGGAAATTACAGACAGCTTTGAGCGGCTGGAGTTTTTGCTGGCGCTTACCGAATTCAGCCTGACGAGCGATAAGGAAAAGGCGATTGAGATGGAAACTATCTACCAGCGAACCGTAAGGAAGGAACCGGTGATGGCTATTCAAACGGCCAACGCGTTGCAGTTAAGTGGCATGGTCGACAGGGCAATCAACCTATTGGAAAATGAGACAGATCTTATTTCCGAAGCGCTGTTATTGCTACTGAATTGTTACCAACAAAAGGAAGACTGGGTAGGCTATTGCGATGCATCTAAAAGATTTGCAGCATCAATAACCATTTTCGACAGCAAATATCTGCTGATGTATCTCAACTTGATGATTGAAATAAAACTGATGAACCTGCTGGAGAATTTCTCGAAAGACGATTTCATTTCCGGCAAGACTTTCTCCGACCAGGAAACGGAGCAACTTGTAACCGAAGTTGCCACCTTAATTTTTGATAGCACTGTTGAAGAGGATTCAGCCTACCTACAACAAATCGCACTTTCCAGCGAAGACTCGAAGTTGGTAGATATTTTAGGCTCTGCTTTTTTTGCTTCCGGAGTGTATCAGGTCGCCCTTAACATTTTGGCACGGAATATCAATGGAAAGTCTGCTGGAAGAGAACTGTATCAATATATTCATGCCGCAAACAAAACGGGCAGCGACTATATCGAATTGCTGTCGCTGCTTGAGCACTGGCGGCTAAATTCTCCGTTTAGCCACCAGTTTTGCAGACTTGAAATTCAGCTACGTCAGGATCTGGTAGATTGGAAAACTATAGTAGATATTTGCGAGTACTATCTTGAACATCTGCCGGATGATTCAGCAATACTTGCGCTTTATGCGAACAGCTTGCATTTGCTTAATGATTCGCAGTATAATCAAAAAATATCAACACTGGCTGAACGAGCCCGCTTAAGCGACTTTCACCGGCCCAATCATTTAATAGCGGTTTGTGATGTATTATTTATGCACGGATTTGCCGAGGCGGCTTTTGAACTCCTTTACCCAAAAGCCTTAAATCCGGCGGCAATTGAATTAAGGGCGGCCTATGCAAAGCTTGTTCTTAACCGGGATGATAATTATAATTTCTTTAAGGAGTATGATACTGTAGAAGCAGGCCATTTTGTGAAATTTGAACGGGAGGGCCAGGTCTCTTATGTCGAACTGGCGGGGGACGCTTTAAATCATCGGGTCTACAAACTATTTCCTGGAAAAAGAAAGGGGGATTCGGTGACCGTTACCCGACAACTTAACAATCTTTCTGATACTTTTAAAATTACACGGGTAATGAACAAATATCTGGCGTTATTTGACCAGATCTTAAATCAGTCAAGGGAAGACCCTTACGCTGGATTGCCCTTCTCGGTAATGAATATAGATGCCGAAAATCCAGGCAGTTTTTTCGAGACCATGTGGGCGATGTTCGGCGATAGCCATAAAATTGCAGAGCAAACGAAGGAAATATCGTTTAACAAATACTACCGTGGCGACATTTCCTTGTCTGAAATAATCTCGTCAGAGTACAATCAAAAGTTTATCAGTGGCTATTATAACCTGATACGCTATCATAATGGGATAAACACAATCCGTCTTCAGGAATTCGCGAACCGGCAAATCCTTGCAAGCAACCAAATGGTCATCGACTTTAGCGCATTATTGTTGTTTCATCAGATCTCAACTTTTCATCAGTACCAGTTTCCCGCCAAATTCATCTTGTCGAAATATGTTCTTGAACGGATCAGGTACGAGCTTAGCAGTTTACAATATAAAGTTGACCGCTTCGACTCGTCAGGGATCGAGGTCGGAAAAGTTGCAATCAATGATCCATCTTTTGATTTTTTGAAAGATCAGGTTGCTTACCTCGAAAGTCTGCTTACTTGGATTGCAGACAACTGTGATGTACTTTTATCAGACCAAACAATCGATGCCCTTAAACAAACTCCGGTAAATCTTGGTGAAAACCCAATTATTGATTTTGCAATTAGCACATTGTTGCTAATGACTGATGATCCAAATCGATTGTTAATAACCGACGACACCTTCAGTTTACGCATGGGATTGTTGCCATTTGAACGAATAGTCAGCAGTGAATACTATTTAAAAAGTATTTGCCGGGACAATAGCGAGATCAGCAAAGAAATTGTTAGAAACAGATACATTGGATATTCCCCGAACGAAAAACAACTCAGTGAAGAATATGCTAAGTTCATTTCAGGTTCTTACTCAAATTATGCTCTGCTTTTAAGCAATCTTTCGGTAATTAACAGCGTCGAGAATGTAACCACCACCACCACCCATTTAAAGGAGATCGCACTTAAACCTATGTTGACAAACGAACAAATATTGAATGACATGACTATTGTTCTTACTAATGCTTTGCAGGTTTGTACTGAATCTTTTATAAATCTCTTCGGTCAGAAAGTATTTCTTGACTTTAGATTGCTCGGCGAAAAGCAGGATATCGCTATACAGGCTGTTTACGACGCAAAGCACATCATCTTGTCAGCGAGGCGTAATAATTTGTGAGTAAAGAGCATGAGACAGACCTGCATATTTTGTGCTAAGCCACTTGATAATTCCGACGAACATATCATTCCTGACAGTTTGAATGGTCGATTGCATACAAAAGAACTAATCTGCAAAAAATGTAACGCACATTTTGGTACCAACCTTGATCCTATACTCAAAGAGGCTTTAGGCGCACAGTTACATTTTCTTGGGTTTGACAATGCTCCATCACTGATACTAAGTGATGATAAAGGCGAAAAATATAAACTGGATAAAAATGGCAAAATCACTGGCATAAAAGTGACAGCTGAGAAAATTGAACAAGATGGGATGCCAGGCGTTGCTGTTAGTGGGCAGATGGAGCAGGCCGCAAAAGCTTTTGCAAAGAAAATGGTGAGGACCTTTGGAAAAGAAGAAACGCTCAACGCAGTTATGAATCGCCAATTTGTTGTGGTCGAGAAGCAGATTGTGCCGAATGAACTTGTAGCTGAAAATCCCTTACAAGTGACCCCTAGATTGCTCTTAGCGATAGAGAAAATCATGGTAGAATACTATGCACATTGTGGGCTTAATATCGAGAGCATTTCCGATCGTCTGGAGAGTATATACCAAATTGATGAGTCAAAAGCCAATGTTAAACTATGTAATTTTCGACAGCAGGTTCGAAAACCAGCTACTGATGAAACCTCGCATTTAATTTTGATCCGCTCAATACCAGAGACAAAGCAACTGATAGCATATTTAGAGCTATTCAACGTATTGTGCGCTTACACAATTTTAGACAACGATTACAGCGGTCCGGATGTGGATTTTTCCTATCATCAAGATGCGCTAACGGGAGACAAATTAGATCAAAAAGTCGAACTCCATCTTGAAAATACCGAAGAACAGGAGCCAAAGTTCGATTTTTGGGAAACGATTTGATGAGGCGAAAACGTGACAAAGAACTAATGGAAATTATAAATGAAAATTTAACCATTATTTTGGACGACCTCGACAAAGAAGTTGCCGATGGAAAAATAGCTGAAGAAGATCGCGGTAAAGTTTACATGGGGCGAGCTGCCTATTTTATAGCTCATCTATCTCTAGATTATCCCGACGATTTCGAAGGTATTTCTGAGGAAAACATGAAAGGTAGCAATTTCATTCATTCGACCATTTACGCCGAACATCAAGATGCCTTTGTAAAATACTATACGCCATTAATTGGACGGAAAATACAAATTGAGGGCGACAAGCGAATTTGGGTTTTAATACAGTTTCATTTTGTTTTAGCCCCATCACGCGATGGCAAGGAACGGAGAAAAGTATATTGCCATTTTAGAACCGAAAAAGCAGGTCATGAAAAGGAAATTCTTTGCTTTCAAATATTTCGTTCCCTCGGGATTCCTTTACAATTAAATGTTCCATGGTTATAATTTTTTGAATAAATTATTTTGGTAAGTATTGGTTGAGCTTGTTTTTTTTAATTGAAATAACGTTATTTGGAGATATTATTTCCGAATATGCTATGTTGTTAGAATTTAATGTAACGAATTATCGCTCAATAGGCGAAAAACAGATACTAAGCCTGATCCCGGCTGCCAAGCAGCGCGATTTTCCGGATAATATAATACAGTTACAGGGATATGAGGCGCTGAATGCCGTGTCAGTATATGGAGCCAACGGAAGCGGTAAAAGCAATGTGCTAATGGCCTTCGTACTTTTCAATGAGATTGTCAGAATTTCTGCGCGACTGTCGTCAACCAGTCCGTTGCCCTTTGAGCCTTTTATGCTAAGGGAGGGATGGACGCAGAAGCCAACACGTTTTGAGGTGATCTTTGTGCTTAATGGCCTGCGTTATCGCTACGGTTTTGAGTTTACAACAACTGTCCAGTCCGAATGGTTGCATCGCAAAGGTCCTGGACGTGAAGTCCCTGTATTCCTTCGCGAAAACGACGTGATCGATGCAACATCATCCTTTAAAGCACCAGCAGCACTTATTAATGGTGCAATAGACGCAACCAGGGATAATGGCCTGTTTCTTTCCAGTTGCGACGCATTTAATATCGAGGAGGGTAAGGAAATCTTCCGTTGGTTTGACAGCCTGAAGGTCATCAACGGATTGAATGATGCTGAGCAGGCACAACAGACGCTGGAAATGTGGGACGATATTGAATACCGGGCGCACATCATTGACTTCATGACCCGCATGAAAACCGGGTTTTCCAATATGGATATCCTGATCGAGGACAAAGATGACGGGCCTACCCATCATTCCGATATAAAACCTGGCCTGGAACGCTACAACCGAAAAAAAAGGATTCCGATGGCCTATCACCACATCTATGACTGGCAAGGCAAGAAAACAACCGATCAGATCATGTGGCGTTTTGACGCGCAGGAATCTGCGGGGACTAACCGCGCGCTCCAGCTGAGTGGTCCCATACTTTGGACACTCTTAAAAGGTGGTTTGTTGATCGTTGATGAGTTGGAAGCCAACTTGCACCCTATCATGACTTTGGACACGATCAACTTGTTTCTGGACAATACCATCAACAAAAACGATGCACAGATATTATTTGCCACCCATGACACCAACCTGCTTACCTATGCCGAGCTGCGTCGTGATCAGATATATTTTGCCGAAAAGAATGATTGGGAATCAACCGAAATTTATTCTCTTTCAGATTTTGTTTATGTCGGGGATACGCCGGGTGTAAAAAGTCGAGAGCGACCGGATACGGATAAAGAGAAGCGCTATATAGAAGGGCGTTATGGCGCAATACCAATGCTTGGCAAATTGAATATCTGATGGGAAAACGTGGCAATCTGGTTAAACCTGCCAGGCAGGAACAGACCGAGCGACCTATCCGATGGAGGCGTTATCAACAACTATTTCTGATCGTATGTGAGGATTCTGTTACGGAACCTGCCTATTTCAATTTATTCGCCGCCCAGTTTCCACCCGATTCCATGTATGTCAAGCCGGTTGGTGCTGGACGCGACCCTGAAGGTGTTGTACAGCGGGCTGTTAGGGAAAAAGCGCTTGTAACAAAGGAATCCGGTAAAGAGGTGGATTTTACTTGGGTGGTTTTCGATAAGGATGATGCCGACCTGTATGCCGGTCGGACGGCAGCTTGGAACCGGGCCCATCAGGAGATAGCTACTAATAAATTCCGAACGGCCATGAGCAATGAGGTATTTGAACTTTGGTTCCTGCTGCATTTTGAGGATGTCGATCCAACTGTTGCTTTACCTCGGCAAACCGTTTATCAAAGGCTTGGTGCCGCGATACAGGGCTTCCCTGAATACGCTGCTTATATCTATGACCACTACACTGACGGTGGAGCCGTCGTTCCGGTGATCGCTGCGATTGGCAACCAGGAAGAGGCAACAAGGCGCGCGGAACTATTGCTTGCCTACCACGGGGCCAAGCCACCAATCCAGGCCAACCCCTCGACCGGGGTTCATTTGCTCGTTGGTGAATTAATAGACTGGATACGATATTACAACTGGCAACCTGAGTGATTACCATTGTGTTTAAATCAAAAGGGCTGAATATTATGCGCTTTCAATGATCGATGCTTTCATGGTTGGTTATGTAATCCAGCTTACCGCCGAAGCTGACATCTAAACTGATCAACTTAATTGACGTCTGCGGACACTATGGCAGCTGTCTGGCAAATTTGAACTTGACACTTTGGTCTGAAAGGACTGCTCACTATTTTCGAGATCTCCAATATTCTTGCCAATTCATAGGTTCAGGTGAATGTGGAAAATTAAAAAGCAAGTGCGCTAAAAACTTTAGTAAATTGCTTTTTTATTTGCAGATTAATGAATATTCAAAGTTCGGCAATCATTGCCACTTTATTGAAAGAAAACCCTAAACCTGTTTTTTTATTAGGTGCAGGTGCTTCGGTAACTTCAGGCATTCCACTGGCAGGCGAGGTAGTGAGCTTGGCGGCCAAGTGGGCTTATGCACGTCAAAATGGAAAAGACGCCAATGACCCACGCATTACCAGGAGCGACTGGTACCCATGGCTGTTAGCCACTCAATCTTGGTTCAAAGAAGACGTTCCGCAAGCCACGCTATTTCCCTATGCTGTCGAACACCTATTGCAGCCTCAAAAAGTAAGGAAGGATTTTTGGATACAAATACTCAATCCCGATGTACCGATTAGTATTGGGTACCTGCGCCTGGTCGAATTGATGCACCTCAAGAAAATCACAAATGTGTTGACTACTAATTTCGACGAGTGTATCGCCAAGGCAAGAAACCAAACTAATCGACCCCATCATATCGATATTATTAAAACTCCTTCAGATTATACTAAAATTTCTTCTACGCCGCCTTATCCAGCCGCGATCTATTTGCATGGCGCTGTAGAAAATTACACGGATAAAAACGTGATCGAGGAAATCGGTAAAATGGATGAAACTTTCATTCAACACTTGCAACCTCTTCTCAAGGATTATCCGCTGGTGGTTCTCGGCTATCGAGGTTACGAAGCGTCGATCATGCAGCATTTGTTGATTAATAACGCAGAAAAGCTATTCAACTTTAAAAACGGTATCTATTGGTGCATCCGAAAGGGCGACAAACCGGAAGACGCCACAGATTATGTAAAAACACTAGCAGCCTCTATCGGCTCTAATTTCCAGTTTGTCGAAATTGAAAGCTTTGACCATCTTTTCGATAAGGTTATCTGGTCGCACCTGGAAGAGCAGAAATCGAAAATCACGCCGGTTCAACCAGTGATGGCATCAGACGAACGGCAGGTCGATTTTCAAAACTTCGATCTGAAAAATAGTAAAGTATACGATCCGGAGGATTTTGACCGCCCCTTACTTAGGATAAGGGTAACCAATTACTGCAGCAAATTAAATGTTGCCATGCCCGATAAAGTGGATGACAGCTGGCTTCAAGACCAAATGGTCTACCTGAATTTAATACGAAACGTCAAAGAACATACTTACGCTACTAACGCGGGACTATTATTGTTTGGTAAATCACCCAGATTATATATACCCTGCGCCGTTGTCAAAGTTCGTTTTATAGGGACGGTCGCTTGGCTTCAAAAAATATTAGACGATAAGGATATTACTGGTGAAGTTTATGAAAAGGAGATCGAAGGTAACCTCTGGAATCAATTGAATGAAATTACTAACGCCTTGGCACTGGTGAACAAGCCGTTCCGATTGAAAGGTGAAAAATCAGAAAACGTATTACCCTATGACTCCCTGGCATTGAAGGAAGTTGTGGTCAACTCTTTTGTTCACCGCGATTATGAAATAAATGAACCTAATATCATTGAAATTTATCCGGATAAATTAGTAATTAAAAATCCGGGCGGTCTTACCGAAGAGGTAAAGCCGTATTTCGACGATGAGATTATGTATGAAGAGATCAAAAAAGGACGTCGTGGTATTAAAGGTTACCGGAATCCCGTTTTGGCCGACCTTTTCTATAGTTCCGGAGACATGGATAAAAAAGGCTCCGGTCTTTATGATGTGGTGACGAGAGTGGAGCAGAACTCTGGGTTCGTTGAATTTTCGCCAACAGAAGACAATACAGTCTTCAGTGTTCAAATGTGGTGCCGTCCTGAGGCTATCGATGAGGTCACAAATACTGCGTCATCGCTTTCTATAATAACCACCAAATTTTCAACAAACATCATTGAATTCAAGACTATCCCGGATAGCATTTATTATGCCCCATCACTTTATGGGACCGCTAAGGAAATGTTTGCCACCTATGATAATATTTCTTTTCCACCGTTCCATCTGCATGAAAAACAAGTATTTAGTTTCTCTGACCCGCGCAAATCAACAAATACCTTGCGGAATATCATTGACGTAAAAAATGTTCAAGATTGCGCTATCGACGAATTCCTTGCATTGGAAGAAGGCGACCGGCGCTTTATCAGAATGATGAACGATTATCTGAAATCCTATCTGTATAAATTAGGATTAATTGTCGACCAGGATAAAAAGCGGGCTTATTTTCCAAAAACTGAAGACGGCGAACGAATAGTCACCTATCAAGCCCGGTTTAAAAGAGCAACTCGCACCATAGTGAGGCCGCGATACAACGCCGCGAAAGATAAAATACGTTATTGGGAGCACAAAGCATTCAGTTATTCCGTTAAGCGCTTCGGCGAACAATGGGGGCTACTGATCGAACCGACTTATGTGTTTACCCGTGATGGCGGTAAATTGTTATTGGCCTCCGAAAGGATTGGACCACTTGCTACAAAAAAAGCATCGCGAGATTATAATATCAATGTATTGAATGATATCACTTTTTGGATGTGGGTGCTTTCAAAAGGAGCACAGGATGTTTTCCGTTTATCAGTTTCAATACATGAGGATTGGGACGATGATATTATCCTATCCAATGATTATTTATCTGCAAGCCTGAATTACGTAGAGAATGTAGATGAGATCGGCGATGAAGACCTGACCGTAGACGACTCGGATATCGACGAAGAAATCGCGAAGATCGCTGAAGAAGAAGAGGATGCTATAGATGAAACGGAAGAGACAACTAATATGGAGGAAGAACTATGAAAATCCGCATTGTAGAACTCGAACCGGCACAGTTAGAATTTGGAGGACCGGGTGTTTTTTCCGATCCAAAAGTAGGGCTAAAAGAAGCAGGGCCATTTGATCTTCGATTCGGCGCAGCCCAGTTGAAAGAGATTAGGATAGGACTGGTCGGAACCGAAGAGATGACTACCAAAGCGTTACAATGGGTAGAAGCTTGCAAGACAAATATTCCTACCACCATGAAAAATTTCAAACAATATCCGGATTATGACGGGTTTGAAACAATTTTCAGGTCACAACTAAATACCAATCCATTCTGGACATTTAATATCCCGGCAGATCATTTGGAAAAGGCCATATCTTTCAAAGACAATACGGAACGTTTTGAGGCTGTGCTGGAGTTGTATGGAGAAGGCATTAAACGCATATCAGAATTGGAAAATAATAGGCCTAATGTGATCATTTGTGCATTGTCTGACAGCGTCATGGAAGCCTGTCACCATGTGGAGCGGAAACTGACAAAAGAAGAAAAAACTGCTTTTAAAAAAATGTCCAATGTCAACAAGGTCACACAACAATTGTCCCTTTTTGAAGAAGCCACCCAAGAAACAGAAGAAGATTTGCTGTATCGAGATTTTCGCCGTGCTTTAAAGGCCAAAGCGATTTTGGCTAAAATACCTATTCAAATCGGTCATAACCGTCTGTTTACAGACCAAAACGATAATCAAGATGCTGCAACCCGTGCCTGGAACTTTTCCGTTGCACTGTATTACAAAGCGGGCGGCATACCTTGGCGCTTGAAATCAACGTCTACGGATACTTGTTTTGTAGGCATAACATTCCATCACGTAAAAACCAATCAAAAAGCGGTTGTGAAATCCTGTCTGGCACAAGCATTCTCGTCTGACGGTGAAGGTTTTGCATTACGCGGTGGAGACATTGCTTATGATCCAGACCGGACTAAAATGGTTCACTTATCAGAAGATCAGGCCTACGATCTTGGTTTAAAAATTATTGAGGAATATACCTACCGTACAGGTCTCAATCCTCAACGCGTAGTACTACACAAAACATCTTTTTTTAATGAAAGTGAGGAAGAAGGTTTTAGACGTGCTTTTAACAGCATACCAGTTGTTGACTTGATCAATTTGTTACCGACATCGTTCAGACTACTTAAACATAACGCCTATCCCGTCAATCGCGGAACACTTTGCACTGTTAATGGGAAACAATCCTATCTATTCTCAACGGGATATATTAAAGAACTTGGAACTTATCCAGGTGCTCATATACCACGGCCCATAGAAATCCGTAGCAATGAAGATTTGGATATCGATGCGGCGGCAAAAGACATTTTAGGCTTAGCGCGAATGAATTGGAACACCTCAAGCATAACCGGCGGGCAGCCTGTTACTTTATTTTTCTCAAGACAAGTCGGCGGTATTCTCGCTGAACTAAATGTGAAGAATATCGAAAGCATCCCAACATCTTTCAGATATTATATATAAACGATTCAACCAATAAAGTCGGGCTGAAAGCTCAGCCCGGCCCTGAACCATATAATTATTTTGTTTGTTTCCCAAAACCGGATAACTATTTTTTACCTGATTTGAAGTCACTAACATAGCAATAGTTTTCATGACCCATGAAATGGCATTCTCACGCAATCCGTAACAAATAGGTGTTAGATGTGCATTCTTCGAAAAAAACTTAAATTAGTTTTTTCAAGAATCATAGTTTATGAACGTCAGTTACTTCAAACCCCGTAAGCCCTTTTCATTTTCCTCTCATCCATATGATCTAGGAACATATATGGGCTTATGGCACAACCATGATGACAATCATTTTCTGCTGAAGATATACAGAATGGACGAAAAGGAGTTCAGTAATTACTATAGCTATCATCTAAACTATACATTAGAAAACAATCTAAGTAATAAAGAAGATTTCTTCTGCCATGTCTGGCAGATCGTACAAACTAGGATCAAACATTTCGAGATACAAGATCCTTTTTCTCGAAACCATGCTATGCACAGGCAGCAGCTCGGAAAGCTCCAACAATTCCAAAAATACCTGACCAGCATAGACGAGTGGAACGCAAGGCCATCACACATTGTTATCGCCGAAAAAGACGAACTCATACAGAACCAGAAAATAGACATCGAAAAACTAAGTGCGAAACTAGCAGAACTTAACGAATACGAAGTTTCCCTAAAGATCCTTATCGATGATGGCCACCTGCCAACATTTATTGATATCATCCAACAACTGCGAGAAGTACCACTGCCATCGGGCCGAAAATTACTCAAAAGCGACCACAAAATCCCTTACGCAAAAATGATCGCCAAATATTTCTCACATGGAGGAAAGGACATTCCCATCGAAACGGCACGCAACTACTTTGTTGACAAAAAAGGAGATGTAACTATTAAAGGTACTTCGATACAACCAGAGCACCGCCTTTTCAAAGTTATACCAATAGAACCTGCCAAAAAATAGCAGGCAGTACATCTGCTGTATATGACCAGACCAATCGGATGGTCATTGTTTCCAACCTTTCCCGCTACAAATTTGCTTCCGTAAACTTAAAAACGGAGGCATTATGCAGATCGAGATCTTAACGAGAGAAGAGCTCCACAGGTTCAAGTCCGAACTTTTAGCGGAGATCAAACAGACCATCAGAACCGATGAAACGTTAACCAACAAACAATTCCTTAGAAGTTCGGAAGTAAGGAAGCTATTGAATATTTCTTCTGGAACCTTACAGAACCTTCGCATAAAGGGAATACTTCCCTATGAAAAGATCGGTGGCATATTCTACTATGCACATGCGGACATTGTACAGTTGTTGGGAGAAATTGGAAATTCGTAATGGGAACGGCAGAACAACTGGTCAGTTTTCTAAAGCTTGCCAGCGGGAACAGGCGTTTCCGTCAATCACACCTCAGCCTTTATTCGGCCTTACTCATGTACTACGACAAGGCATCGCGCCAAAATCCGTTTCGGGTTTCAAGGCGGGAACTGATGAAACATTCGGCCATCCATTCCTACGCGACCTACCACAAATGCATGGGCGAGCTGATCGCAAACGGCCTTATCGAATACGAACCGTCGTACCATCCAAAACTTGCTAGCCGTGTTGCCTTGTTGGATAATAATAGCGAATCATGATGGGTAGGCAGATTGCAGAAAAGTCCTTTTCCTTCTTCGGGAAAAGGAGCAAGCGGAAGTTGGGCAGAGCCCTACTTTGCTTGCCCCACGCTGCGCGGTGGGGGTTTCGAGAACCCTCCAGGGGTTCTCGTCCAATGTTAAAGTGGCATGGGAGTCAAAATTGGAACCCCACTAAGGGTGCGATATAATTGGTTATAAAGATATATGGATATGCAGGAAACATTGAGAACGGTAAAATATTCGTTGCGGGATGATGTGAAATTCGAGAAGATCGCCCTCAAGCTCGGCAGGTCAAAGCGTTTGGTATTTTCCCAGATGCTGGACTATTTCTATCGGAGCAAAAAAGATCCTACCGACATGAACGATGAACTGTTGAAGAACACCATCCTTAAAGGACAAAAGGAATACATCGGCTTCATCAAGACACAGGAGACCGAACTGCTCATTCCCATCAAACGTGATTCGGCTAGGATGATCGAAGCGATGAAGAAGATAATTGACCGCTTCAATGGTCAGATACTGAAGCATAATGATGAGATGCTGTCAAACCAGTCGGCACAGGCAAAAAGACTGGGCACTTTGCACGAAGTAGCCACCAACATCGAGATGAAAATAATCACAAAGGAAAGGTTGAAGAAGAATTTCATGCTGATAATGAACAGCTACATCAGGGAACGTGAACGAATGGGCATGATGACATCAGGTAAGGAAAAAGAAGAACTAGCCGAACAGACGCGTAAACAAATAGAACTACTCTGATATGTACATCAATATTACCGACAGCGAAACCGCAAACAACCATGGCAGCAGCAGAGAATTAGTACACTATCTTGAAAAGGAGAACAGGATCAAGGATAAACCTGAGCCGGAATTTTGGTTTAATCATACTGGCAACCGCATTGAATCCTATGAGGTTCGCAATGCAATAGATAGCAATATTGCCAAGCTCTGCAAGACCGATGCAAAGTTCTTTCTGGTCAACATCAGTCCCAGCCAAAAAGAGCTAAAATACCTTGAAGAAAGCTATGGCAAAAAGGAGATGAACAAACAGCTGAGGAAATACGCCGAAAAGGTAATGGACGAATATGCAAGAAATTTCAAGCGTGAAGGCATCAGTTCCGCCAAAGACCTGATGTGGTTTGGCAAGATCGAGCACCATCGCTACTACGGCCACAAGGACAAAGAAGTATTAAACGGTGAAAAGAAACGTGGTGAGAGAAAAGAGGGCAACCAAATGCACATTCAGATCATCGTAAGCCGAAAGGATGCCAGCAACAAAATCAAGCTGAGCCCAATGAACAATTCGAAAGGAAAGAACGAGGCACATTCCAAAAAACTGGGACAGTTCAACCGTGTCGCCTTCAAGCAAGGGGGCGAAGAACTTTTTGACAGGACATTTGATTTCGATAGGCAACTAAAAGATAAGATGGCCTATGCGAATATTCAAAAGAATAGAAGTTTGGAACAGAGAATGCAATTGGACGTCTTAGATAATGTCCCAGACAATAAACTCTTAAAAAACAATTTGGTCGATAGGATTACAAATCGAGAATTTCCAACCCTTATCGATATGGTATCGAAAACTAACCACTCAAATATTTTTGAACTGCTATTAGCGCCCACTTTTGAAACGGAACAGCAAGATATTGATAAAACCAAAAAACGTAAAAGAAAAAAACATTCGATAGATCAAGGATTAGGACGATAACTTTTATCTATTACATGATGATTATTAAAAGTTATTATGAACGATTGTACAGATAATTACTTTATAAAGCCAACAAATTTTTGTACTTTTTATGTAGTTTTATTACGCATATATATAAGTTAGCGGTAATTTATAGAAACGATCGAATCATTCAAATGACAGAGAAAATAGAAAAACTAAAGAGTCGAGGAATACCAAAAAATATTTTAATCACTCTTCGTAATAAAGCTGGTAACAAATGTTCATTCCCTGACTGCAATTCAAGTTTACTTACTTCAGATGGTCGACTAATAGGCGAAATAGCCACAATTAAACCTATAAGCCCAAATGGACCAAGACATGCTAATTTAGCAACAATTGATGAATATTATTCAGAGGAAAATCTCATCTATCTGTGTCCAACTCACCACAGATTAATAGACATAGAACCCGAGGTCTATTCTGTAGAATTTCTGAAAAAAATTAAACTGAAGAACGAGATCCAATTTCATTCGGTCATTACACCGTCCATAACCAAAATTGAAATTCCATCGGGCTTATATCTGGACGAAATACTTAAGTTTTGGGACGACAATAAGGACAATCCAAACGAAGAGTTTTGGCAAGTATTTTTTTCAAATCATCCTCAAATCATTTCATTCTTGTTTCCTAATCCAATTGTGAAGCTTGGTGAGAAGACGTATTTTGGTGGTAAAGACTTAAATAACAAAGGCGGAAATATTGGCGATTACATTTTTCAAAACAAACTTGCAAAATCAGTAGTCATTGTTGAAATAAAAACACCAAAAACAAAAGTTCTTGGTTCACAGTATAGAACCAATTCATATTCCATTTCGAGTGACTTATCTGGAGCAGTTATACAAACATTGAATTATAAAACAGAAATCCAGCGAGACTTTCATAGATTGGTTTATGAAACAACAGAAAAATTTGAAGTTGTAGAACCTACTTGTATGGTTATAATTGGAAATTTGAGCATTGAGATTCCGGATAGTAAGCAAATGCGTTCATTTGATTTGTTTAGAAACAGCTTGAATAACCTGACAATAATTACGTATGACGAACTATTTGAGAAACTAAAAATGATAAAGGAACTAAAAGGATAAAAACTGCCACTGACATCGTATTTGCAATAAGGCGACTGAAGTGCTTCTATGAAACATTTGTGCAAGGTTCAACAGCAGTATTTCTGTTAAACTTTTGTGCTAAAAATCCCCGCCTTCGGCAAGCTCCAAACTGTTATAGCTAATTTATGAACGACACACTTAGCAACTTTAACGTAACTGACAGACAAACTTTCATTAAGTTTCTTGACTTATTACGCAAGGACTTTTTCGATAATCCTGAAAGCTGGGAAAACAAAACTTTACCTGACTTTCTGGAAGCGTTGAGTTCATACACGGAAGATATCCAAGGCTATTACGATAATATGAAACGAAATGTAAATGCCGAAAAACCCGACTGGTCAACATTTGCAGACATTTTCAGGGGAGCAAAAATTTACGAATAAAGCAAGAACGTATGTGGACTAATGACTTAATAATTGTGAAAGCCAAAATCACAATGAAAACAACCGAAGAAGGTGGACGACAATCTGGTTTTAAATCAGGTTATAGACCAAATCACCTATTTGAACTACCAGATAATTTCAAAAACTCAAGAACTTATATTGGTGACATACAGTTTGACGACCAAGATTTAATAGAACCTGGAGAAACTAAAATTGTGACAGTTAGATTTTTGAAACTGCCGGAAATAGAAAAATATATTTTGGTCGGACAAAAGTGGTTTATCAATGAAGCAGCAAGGACGTTAGGAGTAGGGGAAATTTTGGAAACATAAAAAACTGGCCATAACAAGGGTTTTTGCGTCAGGCGGACTGAAGTACATAATTCAATAGCCCTTCGTTTTAAACAGTATGCTAACTATTCCTAACGCCATTATGGGTTATCTACAATAACTGTTCAATTAATAACTCCCACAAAACTAACATTGGTGTCCAACACTCCTAAAGTATCAAGCAATGCAGTCTATCGAACCTGACATAAACTCAGTGGAGTTTGCAGAACGGAAAAAGCGGAAGCGAAAGATGCAACAAAACCAAGGCCTTTGGAGGTAGTCTCAGATTCCCTCCCCCGCGCATTTGCGGCCTGCAAAAACGGCCAGCCCACACAGCCCCGCTGTTTTTACTCTGGTATCTACGGAAAAGGTTTGGCGGTTGACCTGTCTTTCGGCTAGGCCACTCGTTCAGTGGGGACGGAAAATAAAGTTTAATTACCATCCTTTATATGCTCACTGATCAGCCAGGTAGCCTCGAACAGCTTGACCAATTGCTCGTAAACCATAATTACTTCAAATTTGATCAGCCTTTCTTCCATGAAGGAGGTATTCAGCGCATCGTGAAGCGAAGTGTGCAGGATTTTTTTGTAACCGTCCAGTTGATAGATCCTAAACATTTTCTTGAGCAAAGATGAGGGCTTTACGATTTTCCCGAATGCTAAGATTTTTTGGATAGTTTAGTAGCTTATTCTCCTCCGTTTTGATGTAGCATTTTACGAATTCACTTTCCTGTTTGTGATCAACATCAAGTTTGCCAGGCTTGTGGCGCTTTAAGAGCCAGGTAGCCTCTATCAGCTTTATGGTCAGTTCGTAATGATACACCAGGAAGGCTGGGCTACATTTTTTTGGTTTTCGGATTCAAACGCTGCATCGTTTCGCCAGCGTTTCAGCATCTTCAAATGATTAGGCAACCAGGAGTGACTGAAAAACTCGTGTACCACCTTTATCGGATCTGTTATTTCATCATTGTCAAGATAAACAATCCTGTTATCTGATGTATTTTTTTTTAGCTTCTTCATAGTTTAAATATTGGTCTGTAATATTTTTTAGATCTGTACATGATCAGCGTTTTTTAAGACTGCATAATCTGATGCCGATTTAGCCAGCAGTTCTATTTTTTCGTTGCACATCTCCTTTGCCAACAAAAGAAAAGATGCGACCCTTTGATAAAGACGCTCCGCATCCTGTCGGGAAACCATAAAATCATCTTTATAACGTGAACCAGAATAACTTTTTGCCATTACATCAAATAACCGCTCATCTTCGGGAGTGGACAGGAAAAGTTGAAAAGGCTTTTCAGAAAAGCAAGTACACAAACGGAGCAGGCGGTAAAGGTTATGGAATTCCGAACGGTAAGCGATATTAACCCGCACCAAACAGATACAAGTTTGTTCTACGGCCTGATGGAGCATAAAGGCACAAATTCGAAACTGTTCCTTCTCCAGACATTCGGATGCGCACATCAGAAATCCATCAGCCAGCGGTATGCGGTGTTCATAATGTTTCAGCGCCTTGATTGCGCTCTTTGTGGGGATAAACGCAGATATTGGATCATTGTCTAATATTCCATCCTTACTATAGAGTAGTTTGCCATAGGTAAGCACGCCGATAAAAAAGCGGCTGTTTTGCTGTACTGCCTCGATAACTGATTGCCTGCCATGGCAGATCACAGTAATTGTTCCATGCTGATAATAGCTGTTGGCAAAATCCTGCATTTCATAATCTATTCGGGTTGCAGTTTCGGTAACTACCAATAGGCAATGGTCACATTTAAAGCAGCCTTGATTGTCATTAAAGCAGCTTTGGGAATTATGAGTATAGCTGTTCTGTGAAAAGCTGAAGATCCGTAGCGGTTCGAACTTCTGGGCGACCCGATGGATAAACTCCCTGAAATGGATGGCATAATTGGCTGTTGCTGATAATTTTGATGGTTCCATATTGATCTCATTTAGTTAATAGCATTTAAATGAGTCTTGGAGATGCAGAAATAGGTGCGGAACTGCATCTCGTGGTTGCATAAAAGTTTCTGAAGCCTTACGTAACACGAGTGTACAGCAGTCCCGCACCTATTTTAGGAATATGCAAATATAGCATATTAATAAATAGGCTGGGTAATCTGCTGTCTTGCGTCACGGCTTCAGAAATGCAACCGCAAGACCATTAATATTTTGTCGTTGTTTAATCTTCGATATTCCGATTATACAATACCCTAAGGTAATCAGTTATTTGCAATACTCCAAATAAAAATACTCTTTTTATGGAGTGTGTTAAAATGGAGTATTTGCTTTACTTTATTTCATGGCAAAAAGCAATCTCCTAACAAGCGAAAAGGAATTGAAGAAAATAGGCTTGAGACTAAAAGCCCTCCGAAAATCCAAAGGTTATAGTAGTCCAGATAAGTTTTCCTATGAGAACAATCTGAACCGTTCGCAGTACGGCAAATATGAGGCAGGAAATACCAATATCACAATTGGCACATTGATTAACATCTTAAACTGTTTTGGCGTGAGTTTGAGCGAATTTTTTAATGAGGATTATGATCGAATTGAACGATCGAAATAATGGAGATAAATTATTTAAAAGGTGACGCTACTAATCCTTCATCTAGTGGTAACAAGGTAATTGTACACGTCTGCAATGATATTGGCGGTTGGGGAAAAGGTTTTGTGATGGCAATCTCGAAACGCTGGAAAGAACCCGAAAAGAGATATCGAGAGTGGTTCAAGTCGAAGACTGGCTTCTCTCTTGGCGAAGTCCAGTTCGTGAAAGTTGAAGACGATCTTTGGATTGCGAATCTGATTGGCCAACATAAAATTAACAAGGACGAAATGGGAAATGCGCCAATTCGGTATGAGGCAATATCATCGGGTTTAGAAAAAGTTGCCCAATTTGCATCTGAAAATGATGCAACGGTGCATATGCCTAGGATTGGGTGCGGTCTGGCTGGCGGCACATGGGATAAAATCGAGCCATTGATCAAATCTGCTTTGGCTGAAACAAATATTGAAGTAGCAGTTTACGACTTTTAGCATGTGGACACCGATTTCATTAACCGAATTAGAAGGATGGATCTCAAGAGGAGAATCAAAACTCGATGGTGAGCCATTGAATTTCTGGAAGCTGATTAAAATTCCGCCACAGAAATGGCAGGAAACCGAATATGGAAACGAGGGCGGAGGATTTTGGGTGGTCGCAATCTTCGGTAATTCTTTCGTTTTTTACAATGACATTGAGGAAGGCTTTAACGTATCAACATACCAGACTTATGGAGATATTAATGAATATTGGTGTGAGCAGACCGAACTTGATTGCATAGTTAAACTGCTTTACAGGAGGATTAAGGAGGATAAGCAAAAGGCCTCGTAACTAATAACAATAAACCCCTAAAAATTGAACTTTTTAAACAAGTTTTTTGGAAACAAAGCTCCTGCGGTTGACTGGGAGATGGTAAAATATTCGGGTCAGGTATATCCGAAACATTCTTTTACCCTCTTAAAGCTAACCATGCAAAATGGCAAGCTAGGCACCGGCTGGGTTGATAAATCATATAGAAATTACGGGTTCAAAGAATTTTGCCCTTATCATATCGGGATAAGTATTGATCTCACTGATAAAGTTGCCGAGAATAATCCAGATTTGGATATGGGCACAATTGAGGATTTCTTTTCAGATGAATTGAAGAGGATATGCATTTGCCACTTGGTTTCTAGGCTGGTATCAGATAGAGGAATGGAAATCGAGTGTTATTCGGAAGAGAATGAACCTATCGAGCAATTTTTAAGAAAGGTTAGTCTGGCAGAAAACAGATTGGTATCTTTTACCTACGAAATAGATTTTGACCCGAAGTGGAAGCGAGTGAATCGGTTGTTAAGTTTATAATGGATTCCTGATGATATATTAGAGTTATCGGAAGACCGAACACTTACTGAAATGGGGATTTGAAAATCAGCGGGGAGTACGTTGTATTAGTGCTCTAAAATATCTTCATCACCCTAATTACTAGCACAATTAAAAAATATTTTTATGCTATTCTATCTATAAATGCATCCATCAAATGAAACAAATATTAAGGTCAAATATTTCCTTTTGGCATCTTTCACTAGTACTTATTTCGTCAGTTCTTTTATGGGCTTTTTTATACTTACTAGCAATACCTATCGTATATTGGTTAGCATTTGGTGAAGGAGCGGAATCTGCAAGAATTGAAAGTTTGCCAATCAATATCTTCATTGGAAACTGGGGAGCTTTGATTTTAGTTTTGGCAAGCTCCACGATCGCGTTAATTTTCAACTCTATGCGACAAAACTTTATTCATGCAAAATCATATTTACTAGCAATAATGGTTGTTTTTGTTCTATACCTGTTTAGATTGCAAATTGAAAATCTATTTTACTAAATTGACGAATGATTAAATGAGTAAATTCAAAGCATTTTTTGCTAAACACAAGGACAGAATGAACGCACTTGGAGTAAAATTGAACCCGCCTTCAACTAACGAGGATATTTGTAAACTTGAAATTGCAGTAGGTCATGTTCTCCCCGAGGACATTAAAAGCTTTTATTCTTATTGCAATGGGTTTGATACTGAAGATTGGATTTTTAACGTACTTTCGATAGAGCAGATACTCTATTACAAATCTGAATTGAAACTATCGGAATTCTATTTTGCAGAATATATGATCTATACCGACAATTGGCGAATAAAAATTGAAAATTCGGACACTTATTTCATCACCAATGGAAATCATAAAGAAAACCAACAGCTAGTTTTGACGAACAGTATTTTTGAATTCTTGAAAGTATATTTTAATAGTGACGGCGTGTTGAGCGAGAATGGCCTGTATAAATGGTTTGAGAAAAAAAATAGCAATAGATAGTACTAATTCGATTTACAAAAAAGAAGTGCATCATGACGCGTTACGAATTCAAAAACCTATTTGATGACAAAACTGATAGATTAAATTCGGACCAACTCATTAGATTTGGTTTAAATATTTGTGAAAGACTTCTTCCAGAATATATCTCGTTTTCAGAAAAGCATCATTGGGGTAATGTAGAATTACTAAAAGAATGCATAGAGCTTGCTCGTTTTAGTAAAGGAAGAGTGGTTAGTAGTTCTGATATTAAATCCTATCTGAATAAACTAGACCCAATTATTCCAGATACAGAAGATTTTGGCAGCTTCGATGGAAGTTATGCATTGAATGCCTCCGCTGCTGTTTATGAACTTATGATTTATCTGATTGACAAAAACCCTCAGCACATTTATAATATCAGTGTTTACATGACAGATACTATAGATTTTAAATTAAGCGAAGAAGATCCAAATCTATCAAATCAAATTCTGGAAAACCATCCCGATATAATTAATGAATGGCGATATCAACTCCGATTATTAACCGATGTTGAAATAGAAACGGAGGGAGTAAAATTTGATCCCACCTTTAATTATGGTTCTTCAGATTTATCAGACGAACGAAACCTTGTATTATATAAATTTGCTGAGCTGATCAAAAACCTCATCACTTTATCAAGTAATGCCGAGAGACAAATTGAAATTATCGGTTATGGTGCTGTATGCGATGAAATGGCGGAAGACTTTCATACCTACTTTACATTGTCATTTAACTCTTACATAGAATATGGTCTTATGGAAACTGACCAAGTTGTTAAACTAACTGATTTGGATGTTTTTTTTGGAACAACGGAGTGGAGATAAATTACCTGAATTTTGGGATGACTTAACGTTAGCTATCAATCCAGAATGGAATGTGGTAAGGCAAATGGCTTTTAGCATTCTAAAATCTATGGGAATGGATGGGCTTGCGATAAAATTTGATAGAAAGGAAGATTATAAATGGACTTGGAAAGGCAAACGTTTAGTAAGCCAATTCACAAAAACATGGCTAGAACGCCGTTAAGGGAAAAGAAAAGCGGGAATGATCTCCGTCCAGTCCCGCTAAATCTAAATTAACGTTCTCGAATACAAAGTCGTTAACTATCAATTACTATTGCTATAGGTATCAAAAGTCGCAAACTTCTTTTTCAACAGCGCCATATCCTCGCTTACCTTAATATCCAAGATCTTCGCATAATGTTGTGTTGTCCTGATATTGGTATGCCCGAGCATCTTTGAAACGCTTTCTATAGGTACACCATTCAATAGCGTAACAGTAGTGGCAAAGGTATGGCGGGCAATATGCGAGGTGAGTTTTTTCTCAATTCCGCACAGATCGGCAATTTCCTTTAGGTATTCGTTCATTTTCTGGTTGCTGGGAACTGGAAGAAGTGATCCCTTATTGAGGCAAACTTTGTTGGTGGAATATCTATCGACAATTTCAACAGCTGTTGAAAGTAACGGAACCGATGACCTTGTTTTGGTTTTCTGCCTATTGGTAAAGATCCATCGGTCGCCATCAATTCCCTTTCTGATATTCTCCTGTTTCAGTTTGAAGACATCGACATAAGCCAAACCCGTAAAACAGCAGAAAATAAAAACGTCTCTTACCTGTTTCAATCTCTCCGATAAAAACTCTTTTCCCGCGATATGAGCTAATTCCTCCTTGTTTAGGTAAAAGCGGTCAACATTCTTTGTTTTGCCCTTATAAGCTGTAAATGGTGATTTATCTATCCATTCATTCTCCATACAGATGCGAAGGATTTTTCCTAGGTTTTTGATGTTTTTTACCACATAATTATTTGCACAGTTCTTGTCAGACCTTAGATAATGGTCAAATCCGTTCAGAAATGCCTGGTCGATAGTTCTAATGTCCATATCGGCTACACCATATTTCAAAGGAATAAAAACCTTAAGATGCGTTTCCAAAACTTTATAACGGTTCAATGTGCCACGCACATAATCTTTACCCACAAGCTGCTCCATCTTTAAATTATGATCGGCAACCGCTTCCAATAGGGTATGTGAATTAATAAGCGTACCAAGGTAACTTGATTTGATGGCATCGGCAGTAATCGGCAACCCCATATCGAAAACACGTTGATGGGCATAATAAATCGCATTCTGCAATTGGTCAAGATGGGTGTTCAATACCTTGGTCTCTTCTTTGGAACCGATGGCTCGGCCGCCCTTGGCGTTCCATCGCTTGGGATCGCAATCCCGATTGGTGGCCATCTCCGCACGGTTTCCCTCTACGGTAATCCTCATGTAGATCGGCACATTTCCACATACATAGTGCTTTTGCTTTTTCAGATAGAAAAGCAGGCTAAAATTGGTCTTCATAATCTAACGATTAAAGTGAAACAACCCGAGAACCGATTTTCGGTTCAAGAGCTGCATCGCCGTTAAAAAACAATAGATAACAGCGATGCAAACATAGCTTTGCAACTAAATCCACACAAGATGTTCGGTTTGTAACAACCTGTACATTAAATGATTATGCATCATTCGGTGAGTCTATTTTAACCATTTTGCCTTACTCACCGAATCACTCACCAAAGTTTTGTGAATTCGTGCGAATTTTGGCAATTCCCTAAAAGGGAAAACCCTGCTAATCGTGCGATTGCAGGGTTTTATACGTTTTGATAGTCTTTGGTGTGATCCCGCTGGGATTCGAACCCAGGACCACTACATTAAAAGTGTAATGCTCTACCAGCTGAGCTACGGAATCTACTTTACATAAAACGTTATCCGTTTTCTTTAAAGTGGTGCAAATATAGGCGTATAGACTGTTTCATGCAAATAAAAAATCGTTAAATGCGGTAGTGTATTGATTTATAGGTGAATTAATTATTTGGCCGCTCTTTTTTAAAGACATCTGACCATGCTTTCTATATTCAGTATGTAGATATGCCGTAGCGAAAACAGGCTGTAGAGCGCTGTTAAAATTGAAATTACGAAAGCTTTGATCCATATTTATTAAAAATTATTGTTTAGTTTGGCATAACAAATAAACCGAACCAAACTTTATGCAAACAACAACAAAACCGGCCTCCATGCAGGGGCCAAAACCGCTCATTATTATTTGCGCCTTATTTTTTATTTTTGGCTTTGTAACCTGGGCAAATGGTACCCTGATTCCTTTCTTTAAATTATCTTTTGGTTTATCAAATTTGCAGGCATTCTTTGTAACCTTTGCCTCGTACATGGCTTATTTCTTTTTAGCGCTGCCATCATCCTGGATACTCAAAAAGGTAGGATTTAAAAATGGGATTGTTTTAGGTTTGGTGATTTTAGGCCTTGGTTCATTGATCTTTATTCCGGCAGCTCAAACCCGTACTTTCAGCCTTTTCTTAACCGGTATTTTTGTACAGGGTGCTGCTTTAGCTTTGCTACAAACGGCATCAAATCCATATTTAACCATTATTGGTCCAATAGAAAGTGCAGCCAAACGCATCAGTATTGCGGGTATTTGTAATAAATTTGCCGGTATGATTGTGCCTTTGATTATGGGCAGTCTGTTTTTAAAAAATGCTTCTGAAGTAGAAAAGCAGATCAAAGCAGCTACGGGTGCCGTTCATGAGCAGCTGTTAAATGACGTATTAGGCCGTGTGAATATGCCTTACATCGTTTTAGCAATCGTTTTCTGTCTTTTTGCCGTGCTGATTAAATTTACCAATTTGCCTGAGGTAGAGGTTGAAGAAGATGTAATTGATGAAAGCAAAGGAGTAGTATTAAAACACAACAGCATTTTTCAGTTTCCACATTTGTTCTTAGGCGCGCTTTGTATTTTTGTGTATGTAGGGGCAGAAGTTATGGCTGGCGACATCATCGGAATTTACGGCAGGGAGTTAGGTATTAACACTGAAATTAGCGGAAAATTAACTTCCATTACCCTTTTTAGTATGTTAATCGGTTATGTTATTGGTATCGTAACCATTCCGAAATATATTTCACAACAAAAGGCGCTTAGGATTTGTGCTATCTTAGGAATCATATTTACCATTTTATCTTTTGCAATTTCTAGCTGGTTCGCTGTAATTTTTGTGGCATTATTAGGCTTAGCCAATTCATTAATGTGGCCGGCAATTTTTCCTCTGGGCATTAGCCACTTAGGTAAGTTTACCAAAATTGGTTCAGCCATCATGATTATGGGTATTGCAGGGGGTGCTTTGATGCCATTATTATATGCTTTCTTAAATGAAAAATTGCACATCAACTTTCAATTGGCTTATCTTTTAACCATACTGCCATGTTATTTATATATCCTTTATTTCGCGATAAAAGGGCATAAAGTAGGGGTAAATCTAAAATAATAAAATCACATAAAATGATGATTACGCGACTTCTTTAGTGAGGTCAGGCTTTCTTTTGTGCTTTATTTTCAGTTATTTTGGCGAATTATAAGTGAGAGATAGCTATCGAGTCTCATATCTTACATCACAATACTCAAATCTTTAGAATGAACAAAGCTATTTTTCTCGACCGCGATGGTGTACTTAACCACGAAATATACGATTACATTTGCCGTGTGGAAGATTTTAAAATCTTGGATTATCAAATCCCGGTGTTAAAGAAACTTTTTGACGAGGGTTTTTTGTTGATTGTTATTACAAACCAGGGTGGTATTGCTTTAAAGCGCTATACTGAACAAGAATTGGCTATCATGCATCAGATGCTTCGTAATGCTTTTTTGGCTAAGGGCGCTGATATTGCCGGCTTTTATTATTGTCCGCATCATCCAACTGTCGGTGGAGCGTGTAAATGTAGAAAACCTGCCTCAGGAATGATTCTGGATGCCATTGACATGTACGATATCGATCCCGCGCAATCTGTTATGATAGGCGATAAACCAAGAGATGTAGAAGCCGCAAATGGGGCAGGAGTGAAGGGTATATTAATAGAACCCGATGAACAGATCAGTTATGAGAAGGTGAAAGAAGTCCTTAGCCGTGAGCTTTTTGTCTGAAATTTCCGTGCAATCACTTAAAATTTGAATTATCAATCAGGCATCCAGTTAGGATATACATTATATCTTTACCGGTGCTTTATCCAAATAAACATGACAGATTTCATAGATTTATTGTTGCGAGGAGGAACGATGAAGCAATCTTTCATATTAGCAATAATATAATGGAAAGCCGGACTGTAGTAACGGAAAATGTAAAATGGAAGAGGGAAAATGGACAATGTAATCTGTAATTTGAATAGCAAGCACCACAGTAAGGCTTTAATACTTATTTCACCTGGCCAAAGAACTCCTGTAATTGCAATCTAGACCTGATTGAAATGGCATTCCGGTAATAGATCAATTTGTCTTTACAGAAAATTTACCGGAATATAATGGAAAGCAGGACTGTAGAAACCGATTTGTACTGACCATGCTCTCCAAAAAACGTAAAGTGAAAGATGTAAGCTGTTATTTGTAAACCAAGCGCCAATAAAAAGCTTGATTGCCTTAACTCTTAATACCAAAGAATGTAAAATGTAACAGCGAAGACAGGAGATTTAATCCGCAATTTCATCATTTCTCATTATACATCTTACATTATCCATCCTACCTTACATTATCAATAAAACAGAAAAATCCTAAGTCTTAAACGGAAATCCGACTCAAGACTTAGGACTAAAGACCTTAGACTTTTAAAACTATTTACCCGCTGCTTTAGCGTGGTCAGCTAAAAATGTTGCCAAACCGCTATCTGTTAATGGATGTTTTAACAAACCAACAATAGCAGCCAATGGTGCCGTAATTACATCAGCGCCCAATTTGGCACAGTTTACAATGTGCAATGGTCCGCGTATGGATGCCGCTAAAATTTGAGTTTCGTAACCGTAGTTATCAAAAATAGTTCTGATATCTTCAATTAAAACTAAACCATCGCTGGAAATATCATCTAAACGACCCAAAAATGGAGAAACGTAAGTAGCTCCCGCTTTAGCAGCCAATAAAGCCTGTCCGGCAGAAAAAATTAAAGTACAATTTGTTTTAATTCCTTTTGAAGAGAAATATTTAATGGCTTTAACACCATCTTTAATCATTGGAACTTTAACTACAATCTTCGGGTTTAAAGCTGCTAGTGCTTCACCTTCTTTGATAATTTCATCAAAAGTTGTCGAAATTACTTCTGCACTCACATTATCGTCAACAATATCGCAAATTGCTTTATAATGGTTAATTACATTTTCATCTCCGGTGATACCTTCTTTAGCCATTAAGCTAGGATTGGTGGTTACACCATCTAAAATGCCAAGATCTTGCGCTTCCTTGATTTGATCAAGATTTGCTGTGTCAATAAAAAATTTCATGTTTATAAATTCTTAAAATGATTATTAGGTTCTGCTGCTAGAACCCCTGAAGAATTTAGTATCCCCCCTTCAGGGGATTAAGGGGGTAAAAAAAGGGCAAGCACCTTCTATCGCACCGCTACAACCTTCTACCCTTGCTGCGTTCCCACCCTGGGGGAGTTCAAAGGGAGCTGGTCGTAAAAGACTTGCCCGGCCACAAAGGTAGAAAAAGAAGTTGTTTCGCAAAGTGCATTTTTGCATTTTTTTTTAACTTTTGAGCTATGTAGCTGATTAGTAAATTAATAAAATCAAAATTTGTATATTTAATTTTTTCATGAAATTCAAGACTTCTTACCTGTTTTTATATTTAAATAAAATTTTCATATTTAAAATAACTATTAAAACGGTTTAGGTGCGATTTTAGCTCAAAATGCGCATTTATTGTTCAATATTGACATTATTAATTTAGTAAAACATAGAGTAGATATTTGTCATTTTTTAAATTTAAACGCTTTAAATTACCTAGGAACTAAAATTTTTCCAAAAATTATATCAACTCTGTAATTTAAAATTTCTTTTTCATATCTTAGTGTTTCCTATACACTAACAACTAACGAGCAAAGAATGAAACCAAACAGTGGATTGTACGACGCGCAATTTGAACACGATGCCTGCGGTATTGGGTTCGTTGCACATGTGAAAGGGCGGAAATCGCATCAAATCATCTCTGATGCACTTACTATTTTAGAGAATCTAGATCATAGAGGAGCATGCGGGGCAGAACCAAATACTGGCGATGGAGCTGGTATTATGATACAGATTCCTCACGAATTTTTTTACGATGAATGTTTAAAAGCTGGCTTTAGCTTACCAGAAACCAATAATTACGGTGTTGGTATGTTATTTATGCCAAAGGATATCAGATCCAGGGAAGAATGCAGGGAATTGATTTACCGTGCTGCCGAAAAACTTGGCCTGGAGATTTTAGGTTTTAGAAAGGTTGATGTTGATACTACAGATATTGGCAACATGGCCCTTTCAGTTGAACCCGAAATTGAGCAGGTATTTATCGCCCGCCCTTACGCAGTAGCGCCAGGTGCAGATTTTGAGCGTAAACTATATATTTTTAAAAATTACCTCATCAAACTGATCGTTAATACCGTTCACGGTGGTAAAGATTTCTATATTGTTTCACTTTCCGCACAAACTATTATATATAAAGGTCAGCTAACCTCATTACAGGTACGTACCTATTTTACCGATCTTACCGATAAACGTATGGTTTCTGCGCTAGGTTTGGTTCACTCGCGTTTCGCTACCAATACGTTTCCTTCATGGAGGTTGGCACAGCCATTCCGCTTTATTGCACACAATGGCGAGATCAATACTTTACAAGGAAATCTAAACTGGTTTAGAGCAGGTGTTAAGTCTTTTGCTTCAGCTTACTTTACACCAGAAGAACTTGATATGTTATTGCCTGTAATCGATGAAACCAATTCAGATTCAGGTTGTTTGGATAATGTGATTGAACTGTTGCTTCACTCTGGAAGAAGCCTGCCTCATGTATTAATGATGCTGGTGCCAGAAGCTTGGGATGGCAACGAAGATATGAACCCTGTTAAAAAGGCCTTTTATGAATTCCACGCTACCTTAATGGAGCCATGGGACGGGCCAGCAGCCATTGCTTTTACCGACGGCAAATTAATTGGTGCTACTTTAGACCGTAACGGTCTCCGCCCTTCGCGTTATGCCATTACTTCTGATGACCGTGTAATTATGGGTTCTGAAGCTGGTGCATTAGCCATTGATCAGAGTACGATTATCGAAAAAGGCCGTTTAACCCCTGGCAAAATGTTCGTAGTAGACATGGAGCAGGGCAGAATCATTAGCGATAACGAAATTAAAGAAGAAGTTTGTGGTAAAAGCCCTTACGGCGATTGGATCAACCAATACCAGATCCGTTTAGAGGAATTACCTGAACCACGTGTAATGTTTACCGGGCTATCAACTGAATCTATCTTCAAATATCAACAGGTTTTTGGTTACAGTAGGGAAGATGTAGATCTTCTGCTTAAACCAATGGCTATTGAAGGCAAAGAGCCAATCGGTTCAATGGGAACGGATACGCCATTGGCTATCTTATCAAAACGCCCTCAACATTTATCGTCTTATTTTAAGCAATTATTTGCGCAGGTAACCAACCCACCAATTGACCCGATCAGGGAGAAAGTGGTGATGAGTTTGGCCAGTTTTATGGGCAGTATGGGTAACCTGCTGGAAGAAACGCCAAAACAGGCACACTGTGTAGCCATTAAACATCCTATTTTAACCAATCAGGAACTAGAAAAATTAAGAAGTATTGATACTGGTGTTTTCCAGGCAAAAACTTTACAGACTTATTTCAGGGCAGATGGTAAACCTGGCGCTATGGCGAAAGCGCTAGACCGTTTATGCCGTTATGCGGTTGATGCGGTTGAAGATGGTTTCCAGGTAATTGTATTAACCGATAGGGCTATCGATTCTGAACATGCTGCAATGCCTTCTTTATTGGCAGTTTCAGCAGTACACCATCATTTAATCCGCAAAGGTTACCGTGGTGCTGTAGGTATTGTAATAGAGGCTGGAGATATTTGGGAGGTACATCATTTCGCGACCTTATTGGGTTTTGGTGTGACAGCAATTAACCCGTATTTGGCTTTAGAAACCATTAATGGTTTTCAGCAAGAATCAGGTTTATCAGCAGAACAGCTTACCAAGAATTACATTTATGCCGTAAATAGTGGCTTACTTAAAATTTTCTCAAAAATGGGAATCTCTACCCTGCAATCATACCAGGGTGCACAGATTTTTGAAATTTTAGGTTTAAACAAACAAGTGGTCAATACTTACTTCACCGGTGCTGTTTCCCGTATAGGTGGTTTAGGTTTGGATGAAATTGCAAAAGAAACTTTGATTAAACATCACCGCAGTTTTGGTCCGCTTACACAGACAGAAAACCTGTTGCCGGCAGGAGGAACATATAAATTCCGTCGTAAAGGTGAAGCACATTTGTTTAATCCGCAAACCATCCACTTGTTGCAGAACGCAACCCGTAAAAACGACTATAACATCTTTAAACAATATTCTAAACTGGTAAATGAGCAAACACAACAGGCTTATACCATCCGTGGACTGTTTGAATTTAATTATAGCCGTCCTTCCGTTCCTTTAAACGAGGTAGAGTCTACTGAATCTATCTTAAAAAGATTTGCAACAGGAGCTATGTCTTTCGGTTCAATTTCTCATGAGGCACACTCTACTTTAGCTATTGCCATGAACCGTATCGGTGGAAAAAGTAATACGGGAGAAGGTGGTGAAGATGAAATGCGTTATACAAAATTGCCAAATGGCGATAGCATGCGTTCAGCGATTAAACAAGTAGCTTCAGCACGTTTCGGTGTAACGAGTTATTATTTAACCAATGCTGATGAGTTACAGATTAAAATGGCTCAGGGTGCTAAACCAGGTGAAGGTGGTCAGTTACCTGGTCACAAAGTAGATGATTGGATTGCAAAAGTTCGTCACTCTACACCAGGTGTAGGTTTAATTTCGCCACCTCCGCACCATGATATTTATTCAATCGAGGATTTGGCACAGCTCATTTACGATCTGAAAAATGCTAACCGTGCAGCCCGGATTAATGTGAAACTCGTGTCTAAAGCTGGAGTAGGTACTATCGCAGCCGGTGTAGCGAAAGCGCATGCCGATGTAATTCTCGTATCAGGCTTTGATGGCGGTACCGGTGCTTCACCATTAACCTCTATTCAGCATGCGGGTTTACCTTGGGAACTTGGACTGGCGGAAGCACACCAAACATTGGTAAAAAACAAATTGCGTAACCGTATCGTTTTACAAACAGACGGTCAGCTTAAAACAGGTAGAGATATCGCGATTGCAGCATTATTGGGTGCAGAAGAATGGGGTGTTGCTACTGCAGCGTTGGTAACCACCGGATGTATCATGATGCGTAAATGCCATTTAAATACTTGTCCGGTTGGTGTGGCCACACAAGATCCGGAATTAAGAAAATTATTTACCGGTGATGCAGATCATGTAGTGAACCTATTTTATTTTCTTGCTGAAGAATTACGTGAAATTATGGCTGAACTGGGTTTCAGAACGATTAACGAAATGATTGGCCAGGCTGATATTTTAAAATTACGCGAGCTGCCTGCTGAAGACTGGAAATTAAAACACCTTGATCTATCCGCCATATTATACAAAGCGGAAGAAAATGGCTTGCCTTTATATAACACAGAAAGCCAGGATCATGGATTAGATCATGTTTTAGATCATCAGTTGATTGCAGCTGCTCAACCTGCCATTGATCATAACGAGCCTGTATTTGCCAGCTTTAATGTAAAGAATACTGACCGTGCAATAGGTACCATGTTATCTAATGAAATATCAAAGGTTCATTTAAGCGCTGGTTTACCTCCAGATACGATCAATTTTAAATTTGTGGGTTCAGCCGGACAAAGTTTCGGTGCTTTTAATACCCGTGGGGTTACCTTATCGTTAGAAGGTGAAGCGAACGATTACGTTGGCAAAGGTTTATCAGGTGCGAGATTGGCTATTTACCCTTTCTCAAACTCCACTTTTGTTCCTGAACAAAATATTATTATTGGTAATGTGGCCCTTTATGGTGCAACTTCGGGTGAGTTATTTGCCCGTGGTAAAGCAGGTGAACGTTTTGCTGTACGTAACTCTGGTGCAACAGCTGTTGTTGAAGGTGTTGGCGATCATGGCTGCGAATACATGACGGGCGGTGAAGTGCTTATTTTAGGGGATACCGGAAGCAATTTCGCTGCTGGTATGAGTGGCGGTGTAGCCTGGATTTATGATGCCAACGGGACTTTTGAGCGCAAATGCAACAAAGAAATGGTTGATTTAGATCCACTGCAAGCAGAAGACGAGGAGCGTATATTAGCTTTACTTAAAGCACATATCCGCTTAACGGATAGTAAGGTAGCAGAATTTATCTTAAGTGATTGGAAAACTCAGTCTGCTCATTTCGTTAAAGTATTCCCTAAAGAATACAAAGCAGTTTTAAGCAAACGTAACCAACAAGTAAAAACACACTAGGCCATGGGAAAAGTAACAGGATTTCAAGAATACGATAGAGTTGCACCCATTAGAGAAGAGGTTGCAACGCGTGTAAAACATTATGGTGAATTTTTAAATAATTTACCTCAACAAGAATTAAACAATCAAGCTGCCCGTTGCATGGATTGCGGTGTGCCTTTCTGCCAATCAGGTTGCCCGCTGGGTAATGTGATACCGGAATTTAACGATGCTGTTTATCAGGGCCAATGGGAATTAGCCACCAACATTTTATTAAGCACCAATAATTTTCCGGAATTTACGGGTAGAATTTGTCCGGCACCATGCGAATCAGCATGTGTGTTAGGCATTAACCGACCACCGGTTTCTATTGAGGAGATCGAAAAGCACATCATCGAAATTGCTTTCGAAAAAGGATTTATCAAAGCTAAAGCCCCGTTAATCAGAACAGGTAAAAAAGTAGCTGTAATTGGTTCAGGTCCTGCCGGCTTAGCTGCTGCTGCTCAATTAAATAAAGTAGGGCATGAAGTGACGGTTTTTGAGCGCGATGATGCACCAGGTGGTTTGTTAAGATATGGAATTCCTGATTTCAAACTGCAAAAAAACGTAGTAGATCGCCGTATTGATTTAATGAAGGAAGAAGGCATCATTTTTAAATGCAATGCCAATGTAGGCGAAAATGTTGAAATCGGAACTTTGTTACGCGATTTCAACGCGATCGTGTTGGCGGGCGGTTCAACTATTCCACGCGATCTACCCATTGACGGCCGTTCGGCTAAAGGCGTGCATTTTGCAATGGATTTTTTGAAACAACAAAATAAAAGGGTAGCGAGCAGAGCTGTAGAGACAGAGGATATTATGGCTACCGGTAAAAATGTAATTGTAATTGGCGGTGGTGACACCGGATCAGACTGTATTGGTACTTCAAACCGTCACGGAGCGAAATCAGTTACGCAGTTTGAGATTATGCCAATGCCTCCACAAGTACGCAATGAGCATATGCCTTGGCCGAATTATCCAATGTTGTTGAAAAACACTTCATCACACGAGGAAGGCGCTCAAAGAGCGTGGTCTGTAAATACCAAAAATTTTATCGCCGATGAAAAAGGAAACCTAAAAGCGTTAAAAGTAGTTGATGTGGAATGGGAGATTGACGCGAACGGTCGTCCGGTTACTTTTAAAGAAGTTTCTGGCACCGAGCGAGATCTTCCTTGCGAACTGGTGCTATTGGCCATGGGTTTTTTACATCCTCAAAAGGAAGGATTAATTGAAAAATTAGGTGTAGAGTTAGATAGCCGTGGGAACGTTAAGGCATCTGAACATACCTATCAAACCAATATTGCAAAGATTTTTGCTGCAGGTGATGTTCGCCGTGGACAATCATTAGTGGTTTGGGCCATTTCAGAAGGTAGAGAAGCTGCCCGGAAGGTAGATGAATACTTAATGGGGGCAACCAAACTGGCATCGAAAGATTCAGTTGCATATGCTTAAATAGGTTTAAATTCTATATTTTTTGGGTCGTGGTGCAAACCACGACCTTTTTTAGTTTTACACAATGAAATTGATATTTCATTCGATCGTCATGCTGAATTTATTTTACAAGTTAAAATTTTGTTTTCAATTGTCTTGTAGCTGCTATTTAGTCAGCATCTTTCCGACAAAACAAACCCTGAAATAAATCCGATGGCTCGGACCAGCATGACAATTCTTTAAAGGATAGTAGCCCTCATTAGTGAGGAGGAGTATTTCTAGCATTTAAAATAATTTCAACTGTTGATCTCTCGGCGGCTTTTCTTTCCCAAAAACTGTTCTGCCACCATATTTCCAGCTTTCAGCACGTTCTTTTTGAATTACTTTTTCAAAATCCATATTCGGAACAAAGTCTTTTTCCGCATTGCGGGCAATTTGATGCAGTGATTTTATCGCTTGTTGTTTATCATTATTGCCAATCTTCGCCTTATCAATTGCTTTTTGTAAAACATTTATTGTTTCATCATAAACATTTACCGGGACAGGGAAGGGACGACCATCCTTGCCTCCATGTGCAAATGAATAACGCGCAGGATCTGTAAACCTGGAAGGCGTACCATAAATGACCTCGCTCACTAAAGCCATGGATTGTAAAGTTCTCGGTCCCATACCTTCGAGCAACAACAGTTCTTCAAAATTACTCGTTTGCTTTTCTTGTGCCAGCCATAGTATACTTCCTAAACGCTTTAAATCTATATCTTTTGCTTTGACATCATGATGGTGGGGTAATATCAATTTTTGTATTTCATTAAGCATATGAGCAGGGGGTTCAGAAGTAATACTCATCATGCTTTGTCTGGTTTGAGCAGCACCGTTAGCCGTTAGATTAAGGATCTGACCTTGATTAATGCCACAGATCCCGGTATGCGGTTCTTCTACAAAGGATTTTAAATTTTCAGAATGCCAATGATATCTTCTCGCCGTTCCGCTACTGTCGCTCATGCCTTGTTGCACCACGGCCCAATCGCCCTCATTGCTTAAAATAAAACTATGAAGGTATAATTGAAATCCATCCTGGATGGCCGTATTATCTACTTTAGCACTTAGTTTACTGGCACGAACCAAATCCGTTCCATTCAATCCGGTTTTGTCTGCAATTTTTAAAAGTTCATCTGGTGTTTCTCTGCTTTGCTTTCCTTTGCCTCCACAGATATAAATTCCCAGCTCTTTAGATAAAGGGTTAAGCGATTTCTTTAGTGCACCCATTACCGATGTTGTAATACCGGAAGAATGCCAATCCATTCCCATTACGGCACCCAAACTCTGAAACCAAAACGGACTGCTTAATCGACGTATTACTTCAGCTTTACCATACTCCAAAATGATGGCTTCAGTTATCGCCAACCCAAGTGCAGCCATGCGTTGTGCCAGCCACGGTGGTACATGGCCATAATGCAAGGGTAAATCTGCGCTTCCTGATCGTTTCAATACTAACAAATTTAGTAATATATTTTGTGATATCGAAATACAGACTTCAATTAAATTTGACTTTTAAACTGCTGATCCAGAAATTTGATCATGATGTCGGAAACCTCTTCGAACCAGGGATTAAATAACCAAAAGGGGTGAGGTGTGTCAGGAAGTGTGTGTACTTCAGAATAAATGTCAAAAGGTTTAATTTTTGCAATCAGATCGTCTCTGCCTGCGTGAAACCGGGTTGTAGAACTATTAATAAATAATATTGGAACCGAGTTGTGACCTGCATGATTTAATGGTGAAGCATTGTGCCATATTGCTGGATTTTCTTTTAATTCTGCCCCAAGCCAAATTGCCGCCACAGATCTTCTGTTGGTATCCGGACTCACTTCAGCAGATTCAGGATGGTCAAAAGCTAATATACCATCAACGTCAATTACAGCCTGAACATTACTGCTATGGTTATTTATTTTTTCCTTCTCGAACTGAGGATCATGGTTAGTGGTGCCAATTAAAGCTGCTAATTGTCCGCCGGCAGAAAATCCGGCTATTGCAATTTTATTCGTATCTATATTCAATTTCGCCGCATTTGCTTTTATCCATCTTACGGTATTTTTCAGATCATAAACAGCTGCCGGGAATTGTGCATGGGTGGATAGGCGATAATCACTAGTAATGGCAACATAACCGTTTAGAGCCATTTTTTGAGCAAGCGGAATGTTCTGCGCACGATTACCTGATCGCCAGCCACCACCAAAAATAAACAAAACCGCTGGCCTTAGTTTTTTAGGTTTTTCCGGGTAAATTACATCCAACATTAAGTTTCCTGTTGGATATTTGGCATAAACAATATTGTGTTTAGCTTTAAAATCACGCTGTTTTAGTGGGTACGCAATGGTGATGTAAGGGCGTTTCTTTTTCTCTTTAAGATAAGTAGAGTATATACTGAACGAAGTATCAGCGGCAATTTTTTGCGCCTGACTAGTGATAAAAAAGCATATAAAAATTAGGGTCAGAAATTTCATTAAGGTAAATATATGGAATAGTTTAGCTGCTGATGTAACCTTTCAGGTTATATTTTGTTAAGTTTAAACTCTAATGTAGCACCAGATTAATGCGAAAATATTTACAACGTTTACTAAGTACCTGGATGATTCGCATGTCGAATAAGTTTGGTTCAAACCCTAACCGTAAACGGATCCATGAAGCATTAGATAAACTCTATAAAACTATCCACGATAGCCCGGGAAAACGTGGACCGATCTTCGAGGTTACCGATATGGATAAATTCATCATTTTATCAGATCAGCATAAGGGTGCCAGAGATTATGCCGATGATTTCAGTTTAGCCGAAAAAAATTACCTAATGGCACTGGACTATTATCATCAACAGGATTTCCATTATATCAATTTGGGGGATAGCGAGGAACTTTGGGAGAATCTACTCGAATCCGTGATTAAACACAATAAAGAAACATTCGAAGCAGAGAAAGCCTTTATTGCTAAAAATCATTTCACTAAAATATTTGGCAACCATGATTTATATTGGGATAATGATCCATTGGCCGGCTTTAATCTCAATAGGATTTACGGAACCCAGATCCGCATTTACGAAGGCGCAATACTGAGGATGCCTGTAAAAGACGGCAAAATTAATATTTTTTTAACACATGGACATCAGGGAGATTTGCAAAGTGATGGAAACTGGTTTAGCAAATGGTTTGTAAGTACCATTTGGGCACCGCTACAATCGTACCTGCAAATTAATCCAAATACGCCAGCATACGACAATCAGCTTAAAACAGTCCACAATACGCTCATGTACGATTGGGTAATCACCAAAGATAATATCGCTTTAATTACTGGGCACACGCACCAGCCAGTTTTCGCATCGCTAACTCACCTGGAAAGAATTTATGCAAAACTAAATAAAGCGAACAAAGAGAAAAATGCCAGTGATATTACTTTCCTAAACGACGAGCTTCACAAACGGATAAAGGAAGGAGATCAGGTCCCGGTTTTTGGCAAATACAAACCAGTTTACTTCAATAGCGGATGCTGTTGTTTTAGTGATGGCGATATTACGGGTATCGAAATTGCTGATGGATTGATAAGATTGATTAAATGGTCGTACCACGCGAATAACATATCTGAAAGAATTTTGCTGGAAGAAATGAAAATCGACGATTTATTGGATGTAAGCCTATTTAATGGGTAGGCTTACATGAAAAGTAGCCCCCAAATTTTTTCCTTCACTTTCCGCCCATAACTTACCTTTATGGATCTCCACAAGTGCATTTGCAGTAATCAGTCCTAATCCATAGCTGTTTTCGCGATTTGTGCTTACGGAAGTCAACGGGGCAAATTTCAGGAAAACTTTTTCTAAATCTTCTTCAGTTAAACCTACTCCGTGGTCTCTTACGGATACTGTTAATTCTTTGGCAGTTGTTTGAGAGGTGATAAGAATTTTACTTCCTATGTTAGAGAACTTAATCGCATTATCCATCAACTGACTAAAAACCATGGCAATTTTATCAGGGTCAGCAAAAACCTCAAGGGTTTCCTGAATGTTGATTAAAACGGTCTGATTTTTACGTTTAAGCGATAGCGTGAATTCTTTTTTTACCTGTTCGAGTATTTGCCTTAGATCTATCTTATCTTTTTGAGGTTTAAACGAAGTTGCCTCTTTCCGGGCGGCACTTAAAATACCATTCAGATTATCAATCATTTTTTTTGATTGGGCATTAATCTTACCAGCAATTAAAGAGGCCTTTTCATTTATACCTGGAATTCGTTCCAGCAATTCGGATTGAAGTGTGATGGTGGTCATTGGGTTCTTGAGGTCGTGAACAAGTACATGCAAACGATCGTCATACGCCCTTAAGGTTCTCCTGATGGCCACCCTCGACTCCAGTTTTTCCACCACCATATCAGCTAAACGCTGCAGCATTTTTGATTGTCTTTCTTCAATCGCTTTAAACTTAATATCTGCAACGTAAATCAGGCCGAGGTGATATCCATCAGGTGATACGATCGGCTCTGATGCAAAAAAAGCAAATTTACCCTTATCCCGATCTTGGATAATTTCCGGGGCAGATCCACCTACCTCTGATTTCATGAAATAATTACCTTCGCCTTCAAAGCAGATTCCGGCAAATGGCACATCCCATATCTCGGTAGCCAGCTGCGAAATCTGGTCAAAAGCACTTTCTGCCGGGGTATTTAATATTTCATAATTAACCAGCTTTTTCAAACGCAAGTTTTCGTCTGAAGGTATATCACATTCTGCTTTTAAGTGTTGCATTTACGGCACAGTTTGATTAATAGATGAAATCGTTAAAGGTAAAAATTATGTATAAACTATAAACAATTAAGCAATAATTTTCGTTATGATAAAGTTGGAGATGATAGAGCAGAATGCATTAAAATTACCATCAAAACTATTAAATAATGAGACTATACATAGAACGTAAACCAGTTAAGGTAAATCCAGATACAAAGAGAGTTATTGCACGTTTTTTTTTTAATGGCGAAGAGAGAGCATTAGAAGTAATCAGGAAAGTTTTGGAATTTTCGGATGAAAAAGTGTTTTCGCTGATATCACCCATACTGCAAGAATATTCGAAGAGACACCGTAATATCACTAAAATTTTAACCCGTCATTGTAAAAAGTTAAAAAAACAATTTTCAGCCCTGGGTACATCGTTCGAAGATATTGATGAATACACCAGATTATTGATCGGTGCCTACTTTACCCATGAGTATTCAATAGAGTCTGCCGCATTTTTTAATCCGAGTATCGTTGATGACCCTGATCAGACTGATTTAGTTGAGGGCGAAAAAAGGGTAATCATCAGCTTTAGGGCTGTAGGCGAGGGGCATATTTCGTCTATAGTTTTTAGACGTGCTTTAATTGATAAAAACAATAATATCCAGGTATTACCAGTTGGAAATTATGTTGATGAGGCTGAGGTGGTAAAGAATGCCATTTACGTCAAAAAATTATTTTTAAAGAAAGCAGCTTATGCACAGATAGATCCCGCTGTTTTAGAGGAAATTGAATCTAAACTTGACGATAAATTTGAGTATACCAGTTTAAGCAATATCATCAAAGATTCTAAGAGTTTATATAAAGAGAACCCATCCCGTTTAATCGAGTACGACAAGGTACTATGGTTATCAGATACTTATCATACCATTACCTTTTCAAAAGACACTGATATTTCTGATCGCGTAATTTTTCCTATTTCAGAATTTGAGCGTAAAGGGATTGAAGATGCGCGTTTTGTTAAGTTTATTAAAGATGATGGCAAAGTACTTTACTATGCTACTTATACCGCTTTTGACGGCTCTTTAATTATCCCTAAACTGGTGCAAACAGAAGATTTTTATGAGTTTAAAGTGATTCCGCTTTACGGCGATGGTGCACAAAATAAAAACCTGGCCTTGTTTCCGAGGAAAATCAAAGGAAAATACGTGATGATGAGCCGGATAGACGGATGGAACAATTACCTGATGTTTTCGGATAAAGTAAATGTTTGGGAAAATCCGGTTCTTTTAAAACAACCCCGCTACGATTGGGAGCTAGTGCAGATCGGAAATTGCGGTTCACCTATAGAAACCGAAAAAGGATGGCTGGTTATTACACATGGAGTAGGACCAATGCGCAGATACTGCATTGGAGTAAGTTTATTAGATCTAGAAGATCCTAGTATTGAAATAGGACACTTGAAAGAGCCTTTGATTATCCCAAATAATGATGAGCGAGAGGGTTATGTACCAAATGTAGTATACTCTTGTGGTTCTATTATCAGTAATGGCGAATTGATCATCCCTTATGGTTTGTCGGATTATAGCTCATCATTTGCTACTGTAAATTTAGAGTTGCTATTGAATAGGTTGTTAGAAAATAATTAGATCTTACTTACTTTATTTAATGCGCTGCTAAACTTTTTAAAGTATTCATTTTACATAAAAAGCCATCTCACACTGAAAAAGGTAGAGGTGGCTTTTTTAGTTATATTGCTAAACTAACTCGCAAAAAAAAGCTGATTCATGTTGAACCAGCCTTAAATATTTCAAATAAAATTAGAATTATCTAGCTAATTTTATTTGCTTCCATTAATGGTGAAGATAAAGTTTCATATTCTACTTCAGCAGTTTTCAAAATAGCTAAATGCGATATGAAATAAGCCAACGTACTTTCCGCTCCCTGATTCCTGTTTACACTATTAAACTGCAATCCATCCGCACAACCATTGGTTTCATAATCATATAGTGGGATATGAAGACTATTTTCACCTAAAAACCATTTATAACTTACATGCATTAAATTCAGATACTGATCATCTTTAGTAACCTCGAAAGTTTTTGCATACAGTAGAACCATGGCCATTGTTTCTATGGCCTGTTGATCGTAAATCGGATTTTTACCATGTTTTTTCATCCAGCCCGCATTTCCAACAGGGTTCAGGTATCCATTTTCAAAAGAAAAACTATTTAAAAATTGAATACTTTCCATGGCCACCTGGTAAGACTCTTTGTTCCCTGTAACATCATAATGATGAAGCAAAGCCAAAGGAAGAATGGCATTATCATAGGTCAAAATATCTTCAAACCAATGCCACTCACCATCTTTATTTTCCTTATATGATGCCACTAGCGAACCTGCCAACATATTAATTTCCTGGCTGATTAATTCATCTCCTGGATGTGCACTTAAATAATATGACAAACCAATAACGGTATTTGCCTTTCCGCGTAAATATCTTAATTCTTTAAAGTGTTTTACAGAGTGAGAGAACAGTTCACGGCCAAATTCACGATACGAATTATTAGGTGCGCTAGCAACCAAATAACCCAATGCCCAGATGGTTCTACCGAAGGAGTCTTCAGATCCAACTTCGTCTAAATACTGCCTGTTAAAACTTAAAAAATTCCTGAAATTTCCATCTTCTGTCTGCATGTACTGGATAAAGCTGAGGTATATTGGCATAACAGCTAAAGCCCTTTTATTTTTATCCTGTTCAACAGCCATTAACGCCATAATTAATGCCCTTGCATTATCATCAATACAATAACCCTCCTTTAAATTTGGAATCCCAAAACGTGCATGCTGTATAATCCCTGTATCATCTGTTAGTAAGGCAATATGGTTTAAATTTAAAGCAGGCATGCCTTCTACGTCTATAATCGGCGGAATCGATCTTTTCGCTCTAACTTCTGTAGATAATGCTTCATTTAATACATTAAGATAAACACTTCCAATGGCTGGCCAGCGAAGATTTAACCCATATTCATAAGCATTTTGCTTTAGTTTTTGGTATTTATCGTCGTCACTTAAGAGATCATTAACGATTACCGCTAAATGATTGTGGTCCTTAAAATCGAATAACTTACCTCTATTATCGGCTAAAAGCTCTTGTGCATGCCAGTACGGAGTAGAAATTACCGCTGCACCTGCGCCAATGGCATAAGATAAAGTGCCGCTGGTGATCTGAGCTTCATTTAAATAAGGAGTAATGTATAGACAACAAGCTGTCAAATACTGATGGAGTTCTTCTTCCGAAACAAATTTATTGACGAAAGCAATATTCTTTTCCACGCCTAAATCTTTCGCCAAAGCTTTCAAACTGTCTCTATATTCTTCTCCATTATGTTTGACCACGCCGGGATGGGTATTGCCTAAAATCAGGTATAAAACATCGGGATGTTTGGATACAATATCTGGTAAAGCTTTGATTACAGTTTCTAAACCTTTGTTTCTGCTAATTAAACCAAAAGTAAAGAGCACTTTTTTACCCTTAAATAAATCACTCTGTGAAATTTGATTATTAAGCATTGGTTCTAAATCAGGAACGCCATGTTCGATCAATTGGATAGAGGCCTTTGGAATCTGATAGATGCTTGTTAAAAACATCACCGCCTTTTTACTCATCACCACCAGTTTAGCCGTCTTAGCAGCAATCTCCTTGATAATGGTTTGCTGCATAAAATTTGGCTCTTTTAAAACCGTATGTAAAATCGTAATGAAAGGTTTTTTTAACCTGTTAATAAGCGAAAGCAAAAAAACACCACTGTTACCACCATATATGCCAAATTCATGCTCAATGATACAGGTATCTACATCACTGTTATTGATAAAATCAGCAGCTTCCAGATAATCTTGTTGATTTTGTTGTCGGATAACAAATTTTACTTCGCTAGGGTACTGATGTTCATTCACATCATCCGACTCATTCATTGCAACCACAAAACTCTTGTTAGCATCGTAAGTGGGATTTAAACTTAAAGCATTAACTAAATTTTGGTTGAAGGTAGCTAAACCACACTCACGGGGCGGATAGGTAGAAATATAGGCTATTTTCATCTTTATAAATGTTTTCAATGGTAATTACACAATCGTGATCTCTTTATCCCCTTTATTACTTTGAAAAATCATAATAGTTTAACAAATTTTCTATAAGGTTATGCTTAGATAACATTATTGATTCCAAATAGTTTGCAGTTTGGGCGATTTACAGCTTATAAAACCAAAACAATAAGTTTTAGACACATGTTAATAGCTTAATATTTTAAACATTTAGCTATGAGATCAATATGGAAAGGTTCGATTGGATTTGGTTTGGTAAATATTCCGGTTAAGTTGTTTTCGGGTGTACAGAATAGTAACCTGGATTTAGATATGCTTGATGAACGTGACCATGCCAAGATTAAGTTTTTGAGGGTGAATGAAAATACACAGAAAGAGGTGCCTTATGAGAAGATAGTAAAAGGCTACTTTTTAAAAGATAGGTACATCATTTTGGATAAACACGATTTCGAGGAGGCTGCTCCTGAAAAAACAAAGATTATTGAATTGGAGAATTTTGTTGACATTAAGGATATCAACCCGATCTACTACGAGACTTCTTATTATACCGAACCTGAAAAACAGGGTAGAAAAGCCTATAGTTTATTGTTAAAGGCTTTACAGAAATCTGGTAAAGCTGGGGTGGCCAGGTTTGTATTAAGAAATACCGAAAACCTTTGTGTTATCCATCCTCTGGAAAATGTTATTGTCATCACAAAAATCAGATTTGACCAGGAAATCAGGAGCTTATCTGAAATTAATAAGGTTGATGATATCAGCATCACTAAAAAAGAAATGGATGTGGGATTGGCGCTGATTAAACAATACAGTTCAAAATTTGACCTGAGTACTTTCAAAGATGATTATAGTAATGAATTATTGAAAATTATTAAAGCTAAGGCTAAAGGAAAGCGGGCTACCGTTAAAAAGATGAAACCGAAAAAAGCTTCGAGCGATGATTTATATGATCAATTGATGCAGAGCTTGGGTTCAAAGAAAGGAGCGTAGTCAGCTGGGAGTTACCAGTTTGCAGCTGGAAATTTATGAAGCTTTAAGCCAAACTCCGTACGAAAAAAGATTTACCATAAGTAGCGACTTAACTTTAATTTGTCAAATTGAGCTTGTCGAAACGCTTTTAAAACATTAAAAATTCTTTCAACAAACTCAATATGACGGTTTACATTTGTAATGAGGCCTTTTTATTCTATTTAAAAGCTGCTTTTAATTGGCTAGCGGCATAAGCCTGAGCTGCCTTAGCTTCAGGTACAAGAAGCGACATACCAAAAAATTCATGTGTTACACCTTCATAATTTTTGGTGTCAACTTTTACCCCGGCTGCTTTCAGCTTATTGGCCAACATGATGCCATCATCATGCAGAGGATCTATTTCGGCGGTGATAATAGTTGTTGGAGGAAGTCCTTTTAAATTGGCATTAATTAATGATATCTTCGGATCTTGCCCTTCGATCATACTATTGAGGTATTTTTCTGTGAACCATTCCATCATTGCTTTATTTAAAGGTTTTGCATTTGCATACATTTGATAAGATTCGGTATTCATATTCGCCTGAGCAATAGGATAGACCAAAACTTCGTGTACAGGAAGCATAATATGTTTGTTTCTGGCCATGATAGACACATTTGCAGCTAAATTTCCACCCGCACTTTCGCCTACTACAGCAATCTTAGCTGGATCAGCCTTCAAATCCGCCGCATTTTTAATCGCCCATTCGTAAGCCATAAATGCATCATTATGTGCGGTAGGAAATTTGTTCTCCGGGGCAAGGCGGTAAGCTACAGAAATTACGATTGCCCCAACCTGCTCTGCCAAAGCCTGCGCAGATGCATTATAAACATCTAAATTCGCAATAACAAAACCACCACCATGATAATAAACAATGAGTGGGTAAGGGCCGTTTCCAACTTTAGGTGTGTAAATGCGCAAATGAATTTTGCCGCCATCAGCATCAATGTCTTTACCAATGGTATCTACCTTAGGCAATGGCATAGCAATATTGTTCTGCTTTGCAACATCCATTACAGCATCTGTTGGCGTGTGGTTTTTACGCGCATCAGTAGCACTTAAGGTTTCTATAGGCTTATCGCCATAGCTGATTAGTTTTTCTATTACCACCTGCATTTCAGGTTTTATGGTTTTTCCCCATTCTGGAGCAGGTCCGGCAGGTTTCAACATCACCATTTGAGTAGAATCATTCATAGAAGAATCTGTTGCTGTGGTGTTTTTTGTTCCGCTGGTGCAGGCAGAAAGGAAGACGGCCGTTCCATAGGCCAGGATAATTGGTTTTAACAGGTTGTTTTTCATAGGGGTTATTTTATTTTTTAATACGGCTTTATAACGTAACCAGTAATACAAGTGTTTTTAAGATTCATACAACTTTTTAGAATTTGCATAAATGGCAAACTTCTTTACAGCTAAATATGTTCTTAAATAAACGAATAATTGATGTTGACAGAAATTACAGGGCTACCAGATCACATTTTTGGTGTAAGAGCTACCGGAGAAGTGACCAGTGATGATATAAAAAGCGTTTTACTAACTGGTTTAAAAAGAACTGCAAAGCGGTTTAAAGAAATAAGATATCTGCTGGTTTTGGAAACTGATGTCAAAAATTTCACGGCTGGCGCGTGGGTGCAGGATATCAAAGCCGGCTTGCAAAACTTCAGCAAATGGAAAAAAATTGCGGTCGTAAGCGCAGAAAAAGGAGTGGAATGGTTTACTGATGTATTAACCATAGTTACACCTGGTCAATCAAAAGGTTTTAAACCCGAAGAAATAGAAGAGGCAAAAGCCTGGCTTAACGCGGAAGATTAACGATTAAAAATATGAAAGATTCTAAAACGTCGGCAGAAAGTAGCAAGGCTACTGCGCCAAAAAATGTAAAAGCTAAAGGCGCTGATGATAAAGTTACATCAGCAAAAGATGCTAAAAAAGTAGATGTAACAAAAGATAAGTCAGCTAAACAGAAAAAGAAATAGTAAGATAAAGAAAATACCATGATGAAGATTGATGCTGGTAATGTAAACCGTTTTTATGATAAAGCTTACGATTGGATCATTGATAGAGGCCCCTCAGTAATTTTAGGTGTTATCCTGCTTATTTTCGGCTTATGGTTCATTAAGCTATTGGGAAAATGGATGCAGGGTGGTATGCATCGAAAAGATATAAACCCATCGTTACGTCCTTTTTTAACGAGCTTGATCATCATTACATTAAGAGTTTTACTCGTTCTTACGGTGATGCAGATTATCGGCATTCAACTTACCTTTTTAACGGTTCTTATTGGTGGTATTGGTGTAGCGGCAGGTTTAGCTTTATCAGGCACACTCCAAAATTTTGCCAGCGGTGTGTTGATTTTACTGCTAAAGCCTTTTGTTGCAGGAGATAATATCATTGCGCAAGGCCAGGAAGGAACAGTAACTTCGATCCAAATATTTTATACCATTGTGAAAACATTTGATAACAGAACCGTGGTAATACCAAATAGTAAACTATCGAACGAAGTGATCATCAATATCAGTAGGGAGGGTACCAGAAGATTGGATATAGAAATTAAGTTTAGCTATGGAATTGACTATGAACAAGTAGTTTCCATCTTTAATAAAACGGTTGATGAATTTAAATCCTGCTTAAAAACTCCTGAACGACGTATTGGTGTATCATCTTTAGAAGATAATGGTTTCAAAGCAAGTTTAAATATCTGGGTAAAAGCACATGGATTTACCGATACTAAGCTTTCATTCTTAGAAGTGCTGATGAAAAACCTAAAACTTGGAGGAATAAAACTACCAGGCATGCCTGATTAAAAAACTATCTCTTTAGCAAAGCATAAATCTTATCCATCAAGTCGTCGATATTAAAGGGTTTGGCCATAAAATCATCAGCCTCCACGCCATCTAATGCATAATTGTTTGCGTTATAACGAGCAGAAATCATTAAAACCGGGATATCTTTTGTAGCTTCAGCACTTTTAAGTTCCTTTAAAAGTGCTCTTCCGTCAACGTCAGGGAGCATAATATCCATAATGATTACATCCGGATTAAATTCCAGGACGTGTTTAATAAAATCTGCGCCTTTGTTTAATCCATCAACGTTAAAAGCTTCGCTTTCTAAAATAAGTGTTATAACATCCAGTATTGCATGGTTGTCTTCAATGACCAAAACATTTTTCTTTGCCAAAGTTTGAATGATTTTTTAAATTCAAACAAATATATAATAAAAAACAAATCTCAAATCCGAATTTATCAAATTAGAGACATTCTAAAATTAGGTTTTATATTTGTTAATTTGCGAGATTAAATATGCTGCACCATCATACATATGACTAAATTTTCTGTAGACCTAACCAATTGTGATCAGGAGCCTATCCACATACCAGGCAAAATTCAATCACATGGTTTTTTAGTAGCTGTTGATCAGAATAGCTCAACCATTTCCTATATCAGTGAAAATACAGGAAGTTTTTTAAAAGAAGAGGCTAAAAACTTATTAAATAAACCACTCTCTGCACTAAATGATTTAATTGAACAGCCAGATTCTGCTCTTCATATTGAAGATTTGCTAAAACTCGGAATCATCCGTAAAAGTTTCGACGCTATCAGTCCGCATCCGCTTGAAATTAACGGCAATCCATTTTATCTGATTATTTCTTCATCAAAAAACGACTGGTTATTGGAATTTGAACCTGTTACATTACAGTTTGATATTCAAAGTTCAATTGGACGTTCAGCCTCGTCTATGCTTCAGGGGAAAAATATTTCCGCTTTATTAAAGGGTGCAGCTAAAGAAGTAAAAAGGTTGATCAATTACGATCGGATCATGGTTTACAAATTTTTGGAAGATGGCCATGGCGAAGTTGTAGCAGAAGAAAAAGAAGCAGATTTGGAGGCCTTTTTTGGCTTACATTATCCCGCATCAGATATTCCAAAGCAGGCCAGAGAACTGTATAAATTAAATTTGACCAGGTTAATTGCAGATGTAAACATAGCCGATTCGAAGGTTATTACATATAAGGAAAACGAAGCGCTCGATTTAACTAACGGAGGCTTACGTGCCGTGTCGCCCATTCATATTCAATATTTGAGGAATATGGGTGTTCATTCCAGTTTTAGTATCTCATTAATTTCTCATGGTGAGCTTTGGGGCCTGATCGCTTGTCATAATTACAGCCCCAAATTTATAGATTACAAAGCAAGAGAAGGGGCTAAATTAATCGGACAGATTCTTTCATCGGCGCTTGAATACCGCCAGGAAGAAGAAGACGCTCAAGTTATTGAACAATTTAAAAGTACAGCAACTATCCTTTTGGAACATTTAAACCGCGACAAGTATTTGATTGAAGCCATAACCACTCACAAAAGAACTGTTCTGGATGCAACCAAAGCTACTGGCGCGGCCGTTATTTTTGAAAACGAACTTAAAACCATCGGAAACGTACCATCAGATGAAGATATCAGTGAACTTGCCGAGTGGTTAAAAAAAAATAGTGATGAGTCTATTTATTATACCCATCGATTATCTGAAATCTTTTCTCCTGCCAAAAAATACAAAACAGTCGCTTCTGGTATCCTCTCTTGTGTGATCAATAAAGAGATGGGCGAAATGATCATCTGGTTTAAACCTGAAATGATTACCAATGTAAATTGGGCTGGGAATCCCGATAAACCTGTTATTTCATCAGAAAATGGTTTGATGAACCTATCGCCACGCAAATCTTTCGAAATATGGTCGGAGGTGGTTAATAATACTTCCGAAAAATGGATGCCTGAGGAAATTGCCTCTGTATTGAGGATACGTGAAATTATTATTACAGATATTAATAAGAAGGCCAATGAAATCAGAATACTTAACGAGAAACTGCAGGCCGCTTACGAAGAATTGGATACGTTTAGCTATACCATATCACATGATTTAAGAACGCCACTTACCTCGATTAAAACCTATGCAGAGCTGATGCTTAAAAACAAAAGCATGGATGAGGGAGGTAAGAAAATGTTAGACAGGATTATGGTGGGTGCCGATAAGATGAATTTGTTAATTAAAGAAATCTTAAATTTAGCAAGAGTTGGCCGCTCTGAGATCAATTTTGAAACAGTCAATATAGCTGATTTATTGAAAGACATCACTAACGAGGTATGGGCTGCATATAAAGCAGATCATGTTACCCTAATTTTAGGACAACTTCCTAGCATTAAAGGTGATAAAACCATGATTACTCAGGTTTTTACAAATTTAATCGGAAACGCTGTAAAATACTCTGCAAAGGTTGAAAAACCCGAGGTAGAAGTTTCTGCGTATATAGAGGGAGGGGAGATTATATATTCCGTTAAAGATAATGGTATAGGAATTGATAACCGGTATTACGATAGAGTTTTTGAACTTTTTAAGCGTATGGATAATGTGAAGGATATTGAAGGTTCAGGAGTGGGACTTGCTATAGTAAAAAGGATTGTAGAGAAACACCATGGCAGAGTGTGGTTTGAGAGCAAATTAAACGTAGGGTCGACCTTTTTTGTAGCTTTTAAAAACAGATAAATGAAAACACCAGATATATTTTATGTTGAAGATGATATAGATTATGCATTTTTTATGCAGAGCGCAGTACAGGAGGTAAAGGGTACGCTTAATCTTGCGATAGTAGAAGATGGAGTAGAAGCATTGAAAAAACTTCAACATTTTGCAGAAAATAAAATCAAACCAAAATTAATCTTACTTGATTTAAATTTGCCAGGCTTGTCTGGTTTGGATTTACTAAAATTTATACGGGACATTCCTTATCTGAAAACAGTGCCTGTAATCTTATTTTCCACATCTGATAATCCAGACGACGTGAAAGCATCAATAGAATTTGGTGCTAATGCCTACCTCACCAAACCCGATGGCTACGAGAACCTGGTTAAATGTGTACATTCCGTACACGATTTTTGGTTTAATAAACATTTAAGGTTAAATTAATTATATACGAAAAAATGATGAAGATCCGGACTTATTAACCGGATCTTTTTTATTTCATATATAAATGCCCCAATATGTTCTGTAAAGGCATACAGCAAAGATTTTAATCGCATGATATTTGCTTGAAGGGTGACATTCTGCGGTAACGTAATAAAAGTGATATTTGGCCAATCCAAATGGCGAGTAATAAGAGGATGGTCTGAATTATTCCGAAGTATAGGGAGATGAATTAATCCGAAGAGTAAAAACTTTTAACGGTATTATATAATGTTGCAAAAAGCAGATTACTAACGCTGTATCGATAACACGAACCAAGTCTTCAATAACCTGATCAAACTCCCTGAGCAAATTGTATATTAACCCTATTTTATCTTAAAATTGCGGTTGCAATAAGTGCCAGGGCATTTTTTTGATTTTGAAAATGTGCAAAACTTCTTGCAAATAAATATTTGCTTTCTGTTGTTAATTCGAGGTAAATATGTATAATTGAAAAAAAATAAATTTTTTAAACCCTAAAACATCAATTAGCGATGGAAAAATTCTCAAAAGTTAAAGCTGCTGTTGCTGCTATTGAAGCAGATGTAGAAAAATTTTATAATGCTGGCAACGCAGCTGCTGGTACTCGTGTGCGTAAAGCAATGCAAGATCTTAAAGTTTTAGCACAAGAAATCCGTGCAGAAGTAACTGAAAAGAAAAACTCTGGAAAATAATATTTCGCGAGTATGAAACAAAAAGGGTTCCGGTATACCAGAACCCTTTTTGCGTTTAGCAGAATAGACTTCAAGGTGTAACGAGCTTATTCCAACCAGCCCCTTCGCAAGTCTTTAGGAAAACCCTATAAAAGACAAAGCTCCCCATCGCGGGGAGCATCTATCCAACTAACAAAACATATTTTCGATGAGTGACTGTCGTTGCTCAAAATTAATCCTTTCCTAATTACATAATTTAGCCGTTAATTGCGGTAATGCAAAGCTGATTTCTAGCCTGCGGACTGGTTTATAATTGCCATATCCTTTGATCGTTGAAACCGATAACGCTTTAATTTTTTTCACAGTAATCGAAATCGTTGATACAAATATCGTTAATTTATTTAGACTAATTATAAATAATTTTAAAATTTATGAATAAGTGTCAAGCAGATAACGCTAAAGGAACAACAAATAGTTTCGAATGGATTAAAGTGACAATCGGAACTAAATTTTTGATTTGTGATACAGAGGAATTGATTGGTGAGCAAACGTAGCCTGAAGATTTTTAAATGATACCAAGATGTTGAAGAGAAGCTAGCAAATTGTACTAGAGCTCTGGCATACTATATTTGACACTTCTAACAAGATCAGAAAGTAAAAAGCATACTATCTGTTATCCAAAGAAACAAGTAAATGAAGTTCTATTTTGGTAGGCTGTATAAATCCACCACTTATTAACGCTTTTTACAAGCAGTATCATTTTTACCTGGAAGTTTAAACAAATATAAAATATAGCGCAAACGTTTGATCATTCATTTGTGTCGTTAATAATCAAATCGGCATCTACAATGGCATTGTAATAAGCCTGATTCTCGGTATTGGGGCGATGAATAAGGTCTAATAAAATGTTTACAGCCTTTTGTCCCTGCAGATAGGGGTATTGCTCTACTGAAGCTACAGGTGGATGATCCAGATAACTGATAATTGGCAGGTTTGCATAACTCACAATCTCAAAATTGTTTATTACATCCAGCTTTTTGAAGTATTTAATCAGAAAAAGTGCCACATAATCATTAAAAACCACTATAGCCGTTGGTTTCCTTTTATGTTTTAAAAACTTTTCTGCAGCATTTATGGTACCGTTTTCTGTCAAATCGCAATTTATAACCAATGATGGATCGAACTTTAAACGGTTAAAACTAATTGACTGTTTGTAACCATCTTTGCGCTCTTCACTCGCATGTAAAGTATTGGGGCCATTAATCATTCCGATACTTCTGTGTCCCTTTCTTAAAAGATAGTTCATTGCTTTAACTGTTGCACTCACTAAGCTACAGGCAACATAATGCACGTTATTGAAAGGTGGGATCCGATCAAAAAATACAACGGGTATATTGAATGAATTAAGTTTTTCGAAATGATCAAAATTAGCAGTATCTTTACTGATGGAAACCAATAATCCATCAACACGTTGATTTTTCATTTTTTCAACAAGTTTTACTTCCTGCTCATAATGATCGTGCGACTGGGCAAAAATTACTGTGTAATTTTTTTTCATTGCCTCATCTTCAATTGCAGAAATAGCGACCGAAAAAAAATGTTCTGATAGCTCCGGTAAAATGACGCCAATGGTATATGTTTTTCCTTTTTGAAAAAAAATGGCGGCCCTATTAGGCTCATAGTTGAGTGACTTCGCCAATTGCTTAATTTTTTCTCTGGTAACTGCCCCAATACTCGGATGGTCGTGCAGGCCCCTCGAAACACTGGATGGAGAAATGTTTAAGAGCCTGGCTATTTCTTTGATGGTGGTTGGTTTCGATTGCATGACGCGTACTAAACTACTACATTAAATTGCTTCAACATATAATAATACAAAATTAATCAAACGTTTGCGCCGTTTTTCAATCCTTTACTTAACTAAACAATATAACGTATTGAACTTAACCTGTAATCCACACGTCATATATATCGTGCTGATCTCATTTTAAAAATCATATTCCTATTTTGGCTTCTATTAATTTTAAAAATGATCACAGTATATATTTTACTTTTTATTATCACCATAATTCTTATTATAACCAACCTACCTGTTTTTGGTCGTTTACCAAAAGGATTACGTTTGGATAAAATTCACAGTCTGAATAATTATCGTGATGGTGCGCTGCAAAACCTTTCAATAACGCCAATGCAACCAGAGGGTGTAAGCTTTTTCAAGATTTTAAATGCTTTCTTTTTCGAAAAACATCCCAATAAGGCTCCAGGCAAAGCGCTTCCGTATATTGTACCTAACGTAAATGGTATCCCTAAGGGTGGTGCTCCGGAAATTATCTGGTTTGGGCATTCATCTTACCTAATTAAAATAAACGGCTTAAGAATTCTGGTTGATCCGATATTCAGCAAAACGCCCTCTCCATTTTCATTTATCGGGAGTAAGGCTTTTTTGGGTACCGACATCGTAAAGGCTGAAGAATTTAAAAATATTGATATCCTGATCATTACCCACGATCATTATGATCATCTGGATTATAAAAGTATTTTAAAAATTTCTCCTGAGGTTAAAAATATTGTCACCTCACTTGGCGTAGGATCGCATCTGGAGCGATGGCAAATCAAGAAGGAAAAAATAAATGAATTAAGTTGGAATGAATCCATTACATTGTTTAACAGTTTGCAATTAACAGCTGTTCCAGCCAGGCATTTTACTGGCAGAAAGTTTAAAAGGAATCAGACACTTTGGTCGGCATTTGTACTGAAAACCGTGAACTTCCAGCTTTTTTTGGGTGGCGATTCTGGTTACGATACACATTTTGCCCAAATAGGTGAGAAGTATGGCCCTTTTGACTTAGCATTGCTAGAATGCGGACAGTATAATGCTTATTGGCCGTATATCCATATGTTTCCGGAAGAAACAGTTCAGGCTGCAATCGACCTAAAAGCGAGAATTTTGATGCCCATACACTGGGGGAAATTTAGCTTGGCCATGCACCCCTGGAGTGAGCCTGTTAAAAGGGTAGTTGTAGCTGCAGCAATGAAACAACTTCCATTGGTTACGCCAAAATTAGGCGAAACCATTGTTTTAAATGAATATCTTCCTACCGAAAACTGGTGGTTAAAAGAATAAAAATTAAACAATAGTTATACTAAGGTGTTTAATACCAAAATTAAATACCATTATGAAAACTGATCTTGTAGAAATTTTTCAGACCATCCGAGCCGGATTACAGCCTTATGCCACCCGTGGATATACGGTACATGAAAATTCGGAAAATGGATATGACCTGTATAGCGAAAAAAATATTAAGCTGAATGGAGAAAAAATAACCGAGCGCTTTTTTGCAGGTGTTTACATCAATGGAGATGCTGTAGAAGTTAAAATTAATACAGAAGAATTTTCTACAGAAAACTATAATTTATCTGATTTTGGAACTAATAAGGCTGGTTTAAAAATTGCGGCACTTGATGACGTTAAATTAAAGGAGGTAGAAACCTTGGTAGAGATCATCCATACTAACTTTAAAGAAAAAGAATGGATTTAGCAATATGATGGTTAAATTTACGGCGGATATTTTGTGAATAACACTCTACTGATTGAATAATTTAACTTTTGAAGATAGCTGGCACCATCAACTAAGTTTGGCACTTGGTGACCAAAAAATTGACTGCTTTTTTTTTGTAGAAGATAATTTTCAGTTATTGCGGATTAATCATCAATTTATCATCCACCTGGTTAATCTAAAAAGCAGCTTTATTCCAAAAAATCTTATCGATCTGCAAGAAAAGCACTATCAAAAAGGTTTTAAACTCATCCATCTTTGGGAAGACCTTTGGTTATCAAAACAAGATCAGGTTTTAGCGAGAATAAAATCTTTGCTTGGTATAAATAGCCGTATTCACGGTAGGAAAACCAAAATTTTAAAAATTACTAAACCTGTTGCTGATTCTTTTTTAATCAAAAATCATTTGCAGGGTGCGGTAACCAGCCGTTATAAAATTGGGTTGTTTGAAAAAGATCAATTGGTAGCGGTAGCTACTTTTTCGGCATTGCGCAAAATGAACCACACCGAAAACTACAAATCTGCAGAACTGATCAGGTTTGCAGTCAAAGCAGGTTATTCCGTCACTGGTGGATTAAGCAAATTAATTTCATTTTTTGCTGCAACCTATCAACCCAACGATATCATGACTTATGCAGATCGTGACTGGTCGGCAGGAGAAGCCTATACTAAATTAGGCTTTGTGCAAACGGCAGTTTTAGAACCTCAAATTTATGTACTGGATGAAAATCTGAACCGCCAGCTTAAAAAAGATGATCAGGCTTTAGCAAATGATGTATTTAATACAGGAAGTTTAAAATTTATTCTCCAATTTAATGAATCAGCATAATCTCATCATCATTTTGGGTGCCACCGCTTCTGGGAAGACCAAACTAGCCGTAAGTGTAGCAGAGGCTTTAAATGGAGAAATTATTAGCGCAGACAGCCGCCAGGTGTTTAAACGAATGGATATTGGTACCGGCAAAGATCTTCAGGAATATCATATTAATAGCAAGACAATCCCACATCATTTAATCGATATTATAGAACCTGGCGAACGTTATCATGTAGATGCCTTTAAAAACGATTTCTACCAGGCATTAGAATCCATAAGACAAAAAAACAGCTTTCCGATTCTTTGTGGTGGGACAGGCATGTACATCCACAGCCTTTTGCAAAATCAAGCTTATACCGCTGTTCCTGTCAATCAAACGTTAAGAGATCAGTTAGATCCTTTAACAAAGGAAGAGTTGGTTTTGAAATTGCAAAATGAGGAAAGCCAAAGTACCGATCATGTTGATCTATCTTCAAAAAAAAGATTGATTCGCGCATTAGAGATAGCAGATTATTTGAAGTCCCATACACTCAAAACTGTGGATAGACCACCACTTAAGCCTCTTATTTTCGGATTAAAGAACGAAATTGAAGTAACCAGGGCTAAAATTTTAAACAGACTAGACGAAAGGCTAAAAGCTGGCTTAATAGAAGAAGTAGTACAATTACTTGAACAAGGCATCAGCAAGGAGATCTTGATCTTCTACGGATTGGAATACAAATTTATTGTAAATTACCTTGACGGATTATTAACCTTTGAAGAATTAAAATTAAAACTTGGCACAGCCATTTGTCAGTACGCAAAACGACAAAATACGTTTTTTAGAAAAATGGAAAAGGACGATATTGAAATTATTTGGCTTGATGGAGCCGTATCAACAAACTTGTTAAAACAGACGATTATCGAAAAAGTTTCAATTAATAAAAAATTAACATTTTAAGATCATTTCGGGTTATATTGCCCCATAAATCCCATCAAAAGCGCTCTTTTGGCACAACCTTTGTGTTTACTAGATCATATTATTTTAACTCAAAAAGAATATCTTAAACATGAAGACACTTACAAAAATTTTTGCTACATCAGCAGCTGTTGCGGCACTATTTTTTTCGACTAATGTAAATGCACAAAGTTCAGCAAGAAACTTAGGTATAGGCTTAAACGTTGGCGCAGGAACTACAACTGGATACGGTTTGGTATTAGGCGGTGATATTAGATATCAATTCAATGTAGATAAACAATTATCAATTCCTGTAACTGCGGGTTATAATAACTTTTCCATCAAAGATTCATACGGAGGTGGAAGTTTTGGTGTAATTCCTGTAAAAGCTGGTGCTAAATATTTCTTTAATGATTCTGGTTCAGGTGCTTATGGGTTAGCAGAGCTTGGTGCTGGTTTCGGTACTAATAAAGGTTCCGGCACATCTTTCGTGTATTCACCAGCAATTGGTTATGCATGGGCTAACGGTTTAGATTTAGCAGCAAAATACGAAGGTTACTCTAATAACGGTAGCATTGGTTTTGCAGGTATTCGTTTAGCTTACGGATTTAGTCTGTAGAATCATTTACCTCACACTTAAGCCCCAGCTTTGGTTGGGGCTTTTTTTATTTATTATTATTTCTGAAAAAAATGAAAATTAGTAAATCTGGATGAAGTCATATTACGTATATCTAACAAAACCTTAGTATTAACTTAATTTTATCCAATATGAAAACGATTACTAAAATTTTCGCTACAGCAGCAACTGCAGTTGCTTTGTTTGCCACTACTTCATTAAACGCGCAAACCATGACAGAAACTGATCCGAATCCAGCTCCAAAAGGAATGGCTTTCAAAATAGGGGTTGGTGTTAATGGTGGACTATTCCGCGATCAATCGCCAATGGATTATGCTTATGGTGCTGATTTAAAATTGCAATGGGATTTATCACCCTATGTTGCCGTAACTGCTTCAGGTGGTTATACCAAATTAATGGCTAAGAATAATGCTATTGACATTGATTTTATTCCGGCCAAAGGTGGTGTTAAAGTATTCCCGATTAAAAGAATGTACTTAGCAACTGAAGCTGGTGCGGGCTTTGCCATTAAAGATGGTGGCAAAACAAACTTCATATACTCTGGTGGCTTGGGTTATGAGTTTGGTAGTTTTGATGCGGGTGTTCGCTATGAAGGTTATGTGAATGATAGTTCATCAGCAACTTATTTCAGAAAAACAGGTCAATATGCATTGAGACTGGCTTACAATTTCAAATTATAATTCAAACATCATATAATATTGAAGTCCCAATGAAAGTTGGGACTTTTTTATTTAATTACCATTTTAATTCCTATTTTGAGCCGAAAACCAAATACCATGAAAAGAATATTCGGGGCTGCCATACTTACTACTTTAATGGCCTGCAGTCAGGCAGAGCAAAAATCTACAGAAGCCAAAGATTCGATTAAAGCAGAGGCTGCATCGGCTAAAAGTCAGGTTTCGATGAAAGACCAGAAGAAACTGGAAATATTTACAAATTATGTTGATTTGAAAAATGCGCTTGTAAAATCTGATGCCGTAAATGCAAAAAAAACTGCTGCTGTATTGAAAAATAGTTTAGCTGCATACGAAGGCTGTGAGCCAACTGCAGAAATAGCCCAAAAAATTGCGTCAAGTAATAATCTGGATGTGCAACGAAAAGATTTTACTGCATTAAGTGCAGATATTATTGCTTTGCTAAAGAATGCAGAAATAGAAAAAGGCACCATTTACGTTCAGCATTGCCCAATGGCAAATAAGGGGGATGGAGGCGACTGGCTATCAACAGAAAAGGAAATTAAAAACCCTTACTATGGTAAGGAAATGTTAGAATGTGGAAGGGTTGCCGAAGAGATTAAAGCAAAATAAGATGTTAAAATTGGTTAAATTAAGCATGATTGTTACGTCATTTTGACCAATTATTCATATTAATTTAACAGATTTGTTATGCATGTATATTAATTTTATATAATTTAGAAAGCTATAAACACAATACAATAATATGTCAGATATTGCAGAGATAAAAGTTGATGGTAAGACAGTAGAATTGCCAGTAATAACAGGAACGGAAGATGAGAAGGCCATTGATATTTCAAAATTAAGAGATATAACAGGCTTCGTAACTTTAGATACTGGTTTTAAAAATACTGGTTCTACAAAAAGCAAAATCACTTTTTTAGATGGTGAAAAAGGCATTTTAAAATATAGGGGATATGCTATTGAAGAACTTGCCGCGAAATCGAGTTTTTTGGAAGTAATTTATCTGATTATTTATGGCGATCTTCCTACACAGGAGCAATTAGAGGGTTTACAAGCTGAAATCAGTAAACATACGCTCATTCACGAGGATATGAAGAAATTTTTTGATGGTTATCCTTCAAGATCTCACCCTATGGGTCAACTCGGCTCACTGATTTTTTCTTTATCTACGTTCTATCCCGAATGCTTGAAGCCAAATCAAACTGCAGAAGAGCAAAATTTAACCATTATTAAACTTCTGGCTAAATTCCCAACCATTGTTTCTTTCGTTTATAAAAAATCATTGGGTCACCCGCTTATTTATCCAAAAAATAAATATGATTACGTAACCAATTTTCTGTGGATGACATTTGGGCAACGTACAGAAGATTATGATGTGAACCCAATTGTGGTAAATGCCATGAATAAATTGCTGATTCTCCATGCAGATCATGAGCAAAACTGTTCAGCTTCTACCGTTCGTATTGTAGGTTCGTCTGATTGTAACTTGTACGCTTCAGTTGCTGCTGGTATTGCAGCTTTATGGGGCCCGCTACATGGTGGCGCTAACCAGGCCGTAATTGATATGCTTGAATTGATCAAAGCTGACGGTGGTGATACAGAAAAATGGATAGCAAAAGCGAAAGATAAAAACGATCCGTTCCGAATGATGGGATTTGGACATAGAGTTTACAAGAACTTCGATCCAAGAGCTAAAATCATTAAAAAAGCTTGCGATGATATTTTGGAAAACTTAGGTATCGATGATCCTATTTTAGAGATTGCGAAAAAATTAGAAGAAGCAGCTTTAACAGATCAATACTTTATTGACCGTAAGTTATATCCAAACGTGGATTTTTATTCTGGTATTATTTACCGCGCATTAGGCTTCCCATCAGAAATGTTCACTGTGCTGTTTGCTTTAGGCCGTTTACCAGGATGGATTGCACAATGGAAAGAAATGCATGAAAATAAAGAACCTATTGGTCGCCCACGTCAGATTTATGTTGGCGAAACCGATAGAGCATTTGTTGAGCTCAAAGACAGAAAGTAATTCAAAATTATTAAAAAAACCACTCGAAATTCGGGTGGTTTTTTATGAGTTCAATTTTTTATTAAATTCTGTCATTGTAGCAAAGCTTCTCGTGTACCGTCATTTCGAGCGAAGTGCAACGAAGTCGAGAAATCTGTTTTGATAACACTTCTGATTAGATCTCTCCGTTTCGCTGCGCTTCAGTCGAGATGACGTAACGTATTAAGTAGCTACGTAATAAATTAAATTGATCATCACCATTTCAGTTAGCTTAAATGCTACTGAATATAAAATCAAGATCCAGAATATTTTAAAAATGGTGCTCCATGTTTTGCGTTGATAAAAAATAGTAAGCGCCTTAAACATATACCAAAATAAAAATATGGTAACACCCACCTCTATAATTTTGCTCATGAAAGATTCTTCACCAAAAACATGCTTCATGATGGGCTGTGTGATGATAGAAACGATAAAATACACCATCATGCCATGAATCGTGAAAATCAGGTGATCCAAATAATAGATATGATTTTTCCGAAAGTTGAGCATAATAAACCAGGCCAGCAGTGGCATCAATAAGAAATATTGCTTAGGGCGGTTATGTTCCAAGGTTTCCTGAATGACTTCGGATTTTTCCCCAATGGTAATGGCTCTCTTTTTAATCAATTTGTCGTACCAGCTATCTTGTTCTGAAACAGGTAATTTCTTTTGTCTCGAAAGATAAGCTGCATAGGTACTATCATTCCTTTCGATATGGATATCGTTATATTCTTCAATCATATCGCTAAGGGAATCGGATTTTAGTTTAGCGTTTTCTTCTTTGAGTCTATTCAATTCCTTCGCCTGATCAGCAAAGCCAAGTTTTATAAAAGCCCTCTTTTTAACGGCTTGATTAATCGATTCAGTTGCTTTATTGGCAATTTCCTTAGATAAACCTGTAAGTTTAAGTGCTTTATTTACACTATCCGAGACATTCGCACCTTTTTGCTCTTCAATGTCGATATGACCATGATCCGGATCCTTTTCTACATGCTTTGGTGAGTATACGACCAAAAAATATATAATGGAAACAAAAATGTACATGCTTACCGGATTAATATACCGGGCTCTTTTTCCGGCCAGATAATCAAGTGTAACTTTACCTGGCTTGGTTAAGAGCGGCACCAGTGTTTGAAAAAACTTATTGTCGAAATGAAAATAATGGGCAATACTATGACTAATAAAAGCCCAAAAACTTTCTCTTAACTCTAAATTCGGTTGACCACAATCGCTGCAATAATGTTTCTCAACATGAGCACCGCAATTTAAACAGTTGTGTTCTTTTCTGTATTTACCAGCTGACATAAGAGGGTTAATCGCAAATTATAAATGGTTAATGACTTCGAGTTCGGCTCGGGTATGTTTGTGTTTAAAAGTGATGACAAAGACAATGGCGATGATAAGCACGTAAATGGTAAAGGTTAGCCAGATGTTATGCCAGTCTTTTACATCGAGGGCCCTGCTTAGGTCTCCGTTTGGCAATACGTCAATACCTTTATTTTTAAGAAATTTAAGCAAATGTATATTATCCTCTTCGCTTTTAACATATTTGGATAGCGAGCCAATAGTATGGTAATAGGTAGTAAAGAAACGGCTAATCATCCAGCCTGAAACCAAACTGCCAAACACCGCACCAAAGCCATTGGTCATCATCATGAACAAACCCTGGGCAGAAGAGCGAATTTTTGGCGCAGTTGAAGTTTCAACAAACAATGATCCCGAAATATTAAAGAAATCGAATGCCATGCCATATACGATACATGAAGTGATGATCATCCAGAGGTTGGTTGAGGGATCGCCATAGGCAAATAGGCCAAAACGGAGTACCCAGGCAAACATCGCAATGGCGATAACCCATTTTATTCCAAATCTTTTTAAAAAGAAGGGAATAGCCAGGATAAAAAGCGTTTCTGATACTTGCGAAATCGATAAAATAATGGTTGAGTATTTGATTACGAATGACTCAGCAAAAACGGGGAATAATTTAAATTCATCCAGAAAAACGTCTCCGTAAGCGTTGGTTAACTGCAGGGCAGCACCTAAAAACATCGAAAAGATAAAAAACAGGGCCATCTTGTAATCAGCAAAAAGTTTAAAGGATTCTAATCCAAGTTTCTGCGCAAACGTTTTCTTATCAGAGATTAAGTTTAAAGGCTTACAAGCCGGTAATGTAAAAGAATATATCCCCAACAATAAGGCACTTATACCAGCAATATAAAACTGGTTGGCGCTGGCTTTATTACCGGTTAAATTTGTAATCCACATGGCGGCAATAAAACCAATGGTACCCCAAACCCTAATGGGAGGGAAGTCTTTTATCACATCGAAATTGCCGTTCTTTAAAGTGGTGTAACTGATTGAATTGCTCAGGGCTATGGTGGGCATATAAAAGCACATGGCGACCAATATAACCCAGAAAAAAGTATGAGGATTATCTACCTGTGGCAGGTAAAACATCGTTGCTGCGTAAAGAAGATGTAAAATAGCATAAAGTTTTTCTGCATTGATCCACTTATCGGCCAAAATACCAGTTATGGTGGGCATAAAAAGTGATGCAATACCCATAGTGGAAAAAATGATTCCAAAATCTGCCCCATCCCATTGTTTGGTTCCAAACCAGTAATTTGCTATTGTAATTAACCAGGCTGCCCACACAAAGAATTGCATGAAACTCATTATCGTTAAGCGAAACTTAACATTCATAATAATAGTTTAGTTTGAATGATTGAAAGTAAAAGCTGAATATAGAACTATTTTGAATGATAATCCAAAATGAACCAAAATTATTTTTAATAATTCGGCTAATTTTAAAAATTAGCTTTTAGAAGTGGGATTTAAGAAAAAAAATGGAATGGTATGACGAAATAATTATTTTAGGTACGCCGACACTAAGATTTAGTGCGTTTATTCAATTCATCTCTTAACCTTGCGGCCTTTTCGTAAGCTTCTTCGGCAATGGCATCCTGTAATTTTTGTTGAAGTTCTTCTAACGTTAAATCCCCAAAGCCTGGTTGCTGAGTTGAACCTGGTAAGTTATCGTTTTCATGCTCTTTCGCTATAGAATCCATATTTTCGAGAAAAAGAAAGTCATTTCCTTCTATCACAATTCCTGCGGAAGCTAAAATGAATTCGTAAGTGTAAATCATGGCATTAAAGCGAACAGCTAAAGCAATCGCATCTGATGTCCTGGCATCAACCTCATGTGTATTTTTACCATCGCTACAAATCAATTTTGCGTAAAAAACACCATCAACCAAATTGTATATGATAATTTCCTTGATACCGATATGAAAGGTATCAGCCATTGATTTGAATAGATCGTGTGTTAATGGCCTGCTAGGGGTCATTTTCTCAATTTCTATCGCTATAGCCTGTGCTTCAAATGCACCAATAATAATCGGTAAGCGGCGGCGTCCATTTACTTCTCCTAAAACCAGGGCATAAGCACCAGATTGTGTCTGGCTGTAAGATAAACCTACAATATCTAATTTAACTTTTTTCATATTTGTGTTAAGACCTTATAAGTTTTAAAACCTATAAGGTCTATAAGATACTATCCTTTATGTGCTTTTAATGCTTCAATTAATTTTGGTACAACTTCAAAAGCATCGCCAACAATACCATAATCTGCCACCTTGAAGAAAGGCGCTTCCGGATCTTTATTGATTACAACAATTACTTTTGATGAACTTACCCCCGCCAAATGCTGGATAGCACCAGAAATACCGATAGCGATGTAAAGGTTAGGACTAATTGCAATGCCGGTTTGACCAACGTGTTCTGAATGTGGTCTCCAGTCTGCATCTGATACCGGTTTAGAACAGGCCGTTGCGGCACCTAATAAACCAGCCAATTCTTCGATCATACCCCAGTTTTCTGGTCCTTTCAGCCCTCTACCTGCTGAAACAACCAATTCTGCGTCAGGTAATGACACTTTATCTGTTGCCCTAACAATCTCTTTTATAACCGTTCCTAAATCTGATTGTTTAACATCTGCTGTAAAAATTTCTATCGTGGCATCGGTAACATTTTCCTTAACGCCAAATGCATTAGGATTTAAAGCAATCACTTTATTAGCTGATGTTAACTCGGTAATGGCGAATGCTTTACCAGAAAAGGCCGTTTTCTTAACCGAAAATTTACCATCAGTAATCGGTAATTCTACAGCACCATCAGCTAAACCTGCTTTAAGTTTTACAGCGATACGCGGGGCTAAACCTTTACCTGAAAAGGAATTAGATAGCACAACAATATCAGCGCCTTCTTTTTCAGCAGCGGAGGCAATAACACTTGCGTAAGCTTGATTTACAAAGGTTTTTAATTGATCGGTACTTACATTTAGTACTTTTGATGCACCATATTTACCCAATTCTATTAATTCGATGTCGGCTACATCGCCAATGGAAATTGCAGTTAAATTGGTTGATTGTTGATCGGCAATGGCCTTGGCATAAGATACGGCTTCAAAAACAGATTTCTTAAATTTACCCTCAGCTTGTTCTACATATACTAATACTGACATATATTTATCTCTAAATCCTTCTAAAAGGACTATTATTTATAATGAAATTACTTTATTTATTATCTCTTTGCCTGGTAACTGAAAACTACCGACTGCCAACTATATTACCTTGGCTTCGCTATGTAAAAGGTTAATTAATGATTCTGTTTGATCAGCAGGAATTAATTTAACCGTTCCACGAGGAGCAGGGGTTTCATATTTGGTCACTTTGGTTAATGATTCAGCATCAACCGCATCCACTATAGTCAATGGTTTGGTTCTGGCACTCATAATACCGCGCATATTCGGAATTTTAGGTTCCGCAACACCCTCAGCACAACTGGCTACAAATTTACCTGAAACGGTTAAAATCTCTTTACCACCCTCAATCTCTCTTTCTATAGTTGCATTATCGCCATCAACATCCAATTTTTTGATAATAGATACTGAAGGAATATCTAAAAATTCGCCAACCATAGCAGCAACCTGGTTACCATTATAATCGATTGATTCGCGACCTGTTAAAATAAGATTAAAATCTTTATCCTTTGCATATGCTGAAATTTGTTTAGCCACGAAATAAGCATCTCTAGGTGCTGCATTTACCCTAACCGCATCATCGGCACCAATGGCCAATGCTTTTCTGATGGTTGGATCATTAGCCGCTTCACCAACATTGATTACAGTTACGGTTCCTTTTCCACCTTCGGTTAACTCAATTGCACGTGATAAAGCGATTTCATCGTATGGATTAACAATATATTGAACTCCTGACGTATTGAATTCGGTATTATCATTAGTAAAGGTTATTTTTGTCGTTGTGTCTGGCACGTTACTGATACAAACTAATATTTTCATATGTTAATAGTGGTTTTATTGTTATGAACGATCTCGAACTAAAATTGTTTAGCTATTGATTGATCCATATACGATATGATTATTATATAAGGTCTTTCTGCAAATTTAATTAAAAAAGCAAGGAAATAAAATGTCATCCACCCGTTTAAGTAAGTTATTGGAATTTTTAGAAAGCGATCCCAACGATCCATTTATTCTATATGCCTTAGCCACAGAGTATAACACTCAAAATGATAAAGAAAAAGCTTATTCTTTTTACCTTCAGTTAACTGATAAACATCCTGATTATGTGGGTACATACTATCATTTAGGCAAGTTGTTGGAGAAGGACGATCAAAAAGAGAAAGCAATCGAAATTTACCAAAAGGGAATGCAGGTTGCTCGAAATAAAAGAGATATGCATGCTTTTTCTGAATTACAAGGCGCTTATAATACAGCCGCCGGATTGGATTATGAGGATGATTAGGTCAGTTTTCAGTTTAACAGTTTTCAATTAACAGTTATCAGTTTAAATTAATGCAAAACAAACCTATCGCTGCCAAAAAGCAGTGGCTGTTTATCCGGAATGTTATTTTTTTTACATTCACCTCTTTTGGAGGCGCACAGGCACACCTGTCTTTGTTGCTTAAATATTTTGTTCATAGCGCTAAATTTATCTCAGAAGAGGAACTTTTGGAATTAAATGCATTGGCACAGGTACTCCCGGGCCCGGCCTCTACACAAACCTTGGTTGGAATAGCCTGGAAAGTTGGAAAGCTTAAACTGGCCATTATTACTTTTTTGATCTGGATATTGCCCACTGCAACTATCATGACTTTTGCAGCAATTAGTTATGCTTTACTTGATCAAAAGCAAAAGTTTACCTATATCCTAGAATATATTCAGCCTATTGCATTGGGCATTGTAGCTTATGGGGCGTGGAAACTTGGCAAAAAGGTTTTATCTTCACAGGTTTCCATATTTTTGGCTATTGCTTCCGTTATTGCCACATTGGTTTTAAGAAATGCCTATGTATTTCCATTATCCATATTAATAGGAGGAATGATCTCTTCGGCTATTGAAACACCCAGAGAAGAAACGGAATTAAGAGTTAAACTTTTTTCAAATATCAATCCGCGAAAACTGATCTATTTTCTTGGTGCTTTACTTTTATTCGCATTGGTAGGCGCCGTTATAAACCGAACTTCTCCGTTCAGTTTACCGATCCGTTTACTCGAAAACTTTTACCGTAACGGCATATTGGTTTTTGGAGGAGGGCAGGTACTTGTACCTTTAATGTTTACCGAGTTTGTAGAAATGAAACATTACCTGCCCTCATCAGGGTTTTTATCTGGTTTTGCGCTACAACAAGCCTTACCCGGGCCAACGTTTTCTTTTACCAGCTATTTGGGCGCATTAAGCATGAAAAACTTTGGATATGGATTATGGGGACAGATTTTAGGAGGATTAATCGGTGTGATCGGGATTAACTTACCTGGTCTAATTCTGGTGTTATTTATTGTACCATTTTGGGATGATCTGAAAAAAATCTCCAGAATCCGCCATAGCCTTTCTGGGATTAACGCCGTTAGTGTTGGATTTATTATTGCTGCTTTTGTGCTATTATTGATACCAATGGGCTTTAATTGGTTGTTTTTGTGTATCATGATCGCTACTTTTTTATTGCTTAATTTCACTAAGATAAGTCCGCCGATTATTGTATTGGCTGGAATCCTGGTTGGGTATTTACTTTAATACCATTTAATAGATTACTAATTAACCCTATAAAAAAAGATTTAGAGTTTGGAAAGCAAGTACAGTACACTATGGGTCAATGTGCTCCCGCTATCACTGCTGCTCCGATGAAAGATCGGGAGCATTCGTTTTATCGGGTTTAGATCGGTTAATTCTCCGCTATTAGGCCAGTTTTTTGTGCCAGTGACCATTATCTGGCCTTTTATTATAGCTGAAATACTTGTTATGATGCTTTATGTAGTTTATTGCATAAAAAAACATGAATAACAGGGGAGTTTAAATGAATTAATACATTACGTGGGGTCGTCATTCCCAACTTGATTAGGAACCACGGAGTGCTCATCGAAGATAATCTTAATGCCATAAGCCTAAAGATTAAGATTCCCGCCTGAGCGGGAATGACGATCAATCTATTGAAGTCTGTCGCCTCAAGAGTAACAATTATCTCACAAAAATCATATGTATGACATAAAGATTTTGGAGCACTTTAGGTCGTGTGGAATTTCCTAAAAAGGAGGATCATCATCACTATAATCATCCATTTTTGATGGACGGATAATCACATTGCTTTGTTTTTCAAAATCTTGTGATGGATACATCCCAGCAGAAGGATCGGCAGCGAACGAACTTGGTGGCGCATTAAAATCATCCTCCAGATCCTGGAACTTAACGAATTTACCCACAAATTTAAGTGGTACGATTCCAGTCTCACCATTACGGTGTTTAGCAATGATTACCTCACCAATCCCAGCTTGCGATCTTCCTTGCTCATCTTCTGTAATACCATAATACTCAGGGCGGTATAAAAACAATACCATATCCGCATCCTGCTCAATTGAACCCGATTCACGTAAATCTGACAACATTGGTCGCTTTCCCTGTAAACCAGGTCTGCTCTCAACCGCCCGACTTAACTGCGAAAGGGCCAATACCGGTACATCCAATTCTTTTGCAACCGATTTAAGTGCCCTTGAAATACTACCGATTTCCTGCTCACGGTTACCACCACCTTTTCCTTCGCCTTTACCGTGCATTAACTGCAAGTAATCGACAATTACCAGTTGAATATCATATTGCGATTTTAACCTTCGGCATTTTGCCCTGAACTCGAAAATATTTAATGCAGGCGTATCGTCAATTAACAGGGGAGCTTCAGTTAAACGACCAATTTTGCTGTGTAATTGTTGCCATTCCCATTCCTGTAAAGTTCCTTTCCTGATTTTTTCCTGCTCAATTTCTGCTTCCCCTGAAATTAAACGATTAACCAGCTGAACGGAAGACATCTCGAGAGAGAATACCACGCAAGGTCTTTGAAAATCAACTGTAGCATTACGCGCACATGTCAATACGAATGCAGTTTTTCCCATTGCCGGACGGGCAGCAATAATCACCAAATCCTGCTTTTGCCAACCGCCGGTAATCCGATCTAACCCTGTAAATCCTGTTGGTACACCGGTTAAACCATCGGTTTTGGTACGAAGTTCTTCCAGAGTAGCCAGTGATTGTTTAATGATATCGTCCATCTTTTGAGTATCTCTACGCAGGTTATTCTGGGCGATTTCAAAAAGGCCTTTTTCAGCCTGATCTAATAAGTCGAAAATATCTGTAGTATCTTCGTATGCATTGGTAATGATTTCTGTCGAAATTCTGATCAGCTCACGCTGGATGTATTTTTGTGAAATAATACGCGCATGAAACTCGATATTCGCCGCAGAAGCAACACGGTTGGTTAAACTCGTAATGTAATAAGCGCCTCCAACCATTTCCAAGGCACCTAATGTACGTAGCTCGGCGGTTACAGTTAAAATATCTACCGGTTTCGATTTCTGGAACAGGATATGGATCGCTTCAAAGATTTTTTGATGCGCAATATTATAAAAAACTTCAGGTTTTAAAACGTCGATAACCGCTGAAAGGGCATCTTTTTCGAGCATCAATGCACCTAAAACAGCTTCTTCCAGGTCTAATGCCTGCGGGGGAATTTTCCCTTGTGAACTTATGGTGTTACTTAACCTGCTTTTTCTAGCAGTCATACTGTTCTTTCCGCCTTGTTCGTTTTCGATACTCATTTTACAAAAGTAATCAATTTTTGACGGGGTTGTTTGAATAGTTACTAGCCGTTTGTTAACAAATTGAAGGATAATCAGATTAAATTTTATCGCATTTACGAGGTTGTAAGAATTTTAAACAATTAAATGTGAATAAGGTACACATTGTTTGGGGTCAAAACATTTTATTTGAATACTTTTGCCTAACAATTTCGAAACATGGATAATTTTAGAAGACCGCAAAGGGCAAAAGAAAATAATGAGTTTGTATTTGGTATCAGGGCCGTAATAGAAGCCATTAAAGCAGGACGAGACATTGAAACCATTTATCAGCAACGCGGATTGGGAGGCGAACTCTTTCTGGAGCTGAAAGTCCTTCTAAAAGATACTTTAATACCATTAAATTCGGTTCCGGTAGAGAAGCTGAACCGCATGTCGCAGAAAAACCATCAAGGTGTAATTGCCGTAATTTCTCCAATTACCTACCAAAACATTGAAGACATTATTCCTGCGGTTTTTGAAGAGGGAGAAGTGCCACTAATTTTGGTTTTAGATAGCGTCACTGATGTTCGAAACATGGGTGCAATAGCACGTACAGCTGCGTGCGTAGGTGTTCATGCGATAGTTGTTCCGCTAAAAAACGCAGCACAGATTAATGCTGATGCGATTAAGACTTCAGCTGGTGCATTATTTAATATTCCAATCTGTCGCCATGCCAACCTGCACAAAACTTGCTTGTTTCTGCAAGAAAGTGGCCTGCAAATTGTTGCCTGTACGGAAAAAACTAGCGATTTTATTTATTCCCCAGATTATACCATGCCTACAGCAATTGTAATGGGATCAGAAGATGAGGGAATTTCTAACGATCTTTTAAGGGTAGCCGATCATTTGGCTAAAATACCTATGGCTGGAAAAATCGAATCGTTAAATGTTTCGGTTGCTGCAGGGGTAATTTTATATGAAGCCGTAAGGCAAAGAACGGTTTAGGGAGTGAACAGGGATGATGGAATTTTATAGATAAGTCGTTTGTCATCCTGAACTTGTTTCAGGATCTGTAAAGCACAATTTAATGGAAAAAGGACGATGGATTGGATCGATTACCCAAAATCCCTTGAGAGATCGTCATTCCTAACTTGATCCGATTGCTATCGGATGGGAACCACGAAGCGCTCATGAATGCTGATATATAAAATCAGACCCTTATGAATAATCTTAATGCAAGCGTTTTAAGATTCCCGCATGCGCGAGAATGATGATCGCAATAACGAATTCTGTCAATAGCAATATTCCATCAAAAACGTCATCCTGAACTTGTTTCAGGATCTATAAAGTATATTTGTTGTAAATGTAAAATGGATGATGAAACTAAGCCACATCATCCATTTTACATCTACCTTCATACATTTTATATAAACTTAGTTCCAAATCTGGATTTAACTTCCGCAACAAACTCCTTAACCTTTTGCTCTTCGTTTCTTGGGCAGATCATGAGCATATTATTGTTTTCAACCACGATGTAATCATGCAGTCCTTGTAAAATCACCAATTTATCTTTTGGAACATTCACCATGCAATTTGATGAATCGAACATCAGAACCTGCTCTGAAGGAATGACGGCATTACCTACATAATCTTTCTCCGCCATTTCATAAATAGAAGCCCAGGTGCCTAAATCAGACCATCCGAAATCAGATGGAAGCACATAAACGTTCTCTGCCTTTTCCATAATTCCAAAATCTATTGAAATATTGGTGCATTGCAGATAGGCATTACTAATAAATTCTTTTTCACTGGTCTTATTCAACTCAGCTCTTCCAACATTAAATATTTCATACATGTCCGGCAGATGTTTTTCGAAGGCTTTTAATATCGCTTTGGCCGACCAGATAAAAATTCCGGCATTCCATAAAAAATCGCCACTCTGCAAAAATGATTTCGCCAATTCTAAATTCGGCTTTTCGGTAAAGGTTTTAACTTTATGCAGGTCAGTATCCGTATTAAGCACGTAGTCAGTATGCTGAATGTAACCATAACCCGTATCAGGACGATTTGGTTTTATTCCCAATGTAATCAAGCAATCATTTTTGGATGCCGCTTCTAAAGATTGCTCAATAGAGGCCACAAAGCCATCAATATTGGCAATGGTATGATCTGAGGGTGCAACAACAATTGTTGCTTCAGGATTTAATTCTGCAATTTTCAAACTTCCATAAGCTATACAAGGTGCTGTATTTCTCATTAAGGGTTCAGCCAAAATCTGATTGTCTGTTAATAGCGGCAATTGCTCTTTAATCAGATCAGCATAAATTTCGTTGGTAACGATAAATATATTTTCCGGAGGGCAGATATTTAGGAATCTTTCGTAAGTGCTTTGAATGAGGGTTTTTCCAACGCCGAAAAAATCAATAAATTGCTTTGGATATTCTGTTCTGCTCACTGGCCAAAAGCGGCTTCCAACGCCACCGGCCATAATTAATGCATAATAGTTTTTATTCATTTTATAATTTAAAATTACACAATGCCTTCATTTAAAAGATCGTGCAAATGGATGATGCCAAAGTAAGTATTTTGTTCCATAACCAACAACTGGGTAATATTGTTTTGCTTAATGATTTCGAGGGCATCAACGGCTAAGGCATCAAATTGTATGCTCTTCGGGGTCCTGCCCATTATATCTTCTGCTTTTAAGTCTGCAATAGTAGTATTATTTTCCAACATCCGCCTAATGTCACCATCGGTAATAATGCCAAGCACCTTATTGTCGCTATCCACAACAGCAACAGCCCCTAAACGGTTTTTACTAATTTCTATCAATACATCTTTAACCGAGGCAGAGGGATATATAGCCGGCTTTTCATTAGATAACGCCAAGTCACGTGCTTTTAAGTATAGTTTTTTACCTAAAGATCCACCTGGGTGATATCTTGCAAAATCAGATTCATTAAACTCCCTACATTCCAACAAACAAATGGCTAAAGCGTCGCCCAGTGCCAATTGCGCAGTTGTGCTGGTTGTTGGCGCCAAATTATGCGGACAGGCTTCTTTTTCGAAAGCGGTATTCAAAACCAGGTCAGCCTGTTCTGCCAGAAAAGAATTTAACTCGCCAACCATGCCAATCAACAGATTACCAGATGCTTTCAGTAAGGGCGTAAGTACTTTAATTTCGGGGGTATTTCCGCTTTTAGAAAGACAGATCACCATATCATCCACCTGGATCATTCCCAGATCTCCATGGATCGCATCTGCAGCATGCATAAAAATAGCAGGTGTACCAGTTGAATTAAAAGTAGCCACTATTTTTTGCGCAATAATTGCACTTTTACCTATGCCCGTTACAATTACCCGTCCTTTGCCATTTAAAATGCTCGATACGACTTTCTCAAAATCGTCGTTAATATTTTTCGCTACATTTAATATTGCAGCTGCTTCAAGCTCTAAAGTGCCTATAGCTGATTGGATTATGGATTTTTTACTTTTCAAAGAGAAAATAATTGTTTGTTAATACTTGAAATTCTTGTAAAATTATGTTATTTTGGATACAAAAATAGCATCGCATATTTTATTACACAAAATGGACGTGAAAAAGTCGTTATTTGATAACCTACAAAATTTCTTCGGGTTTGATAATTTCAAGGGTGATCAGGAGTCGATCATTACCAATATTTTAGAAGGCAATAATACCTTTGTTATTATGCCCACAGGCGGAGGGAAGTCTATTTGCTATCAGTTGCCCGCTTTAATGAGCGAGGGAACGGCAATTGTGATTTCTCCATTAATCGCATTAATGAAAAACCAGGTAGACCAGTTAAGGGCTTTTGGTGGAAATGACAGTATTGCTCACTTTCTTAATTCATCCTTAAACAAATCTGAAATAACTCAAGTTAAATCTGACCTTTTGAGCGGTCAGACTAAGTTACTGTACGTTGCACCAGAGTCTTTGGCAAAACAGGATAATATTGATTTTTTAAACCTGATTAAAATCTCCTTTGTTGCCGTTGATGAAGCGCATTGTATTTCTGAATGGGGACATGATTTCAGGCCAGAATACCGTAAAATTAAACAGGTTATTGCAGGGCTGGGAAATAACATTCCAATTATTGCATTAACTGCCACCGCCACACCAAAGGTACAACAGGACATTATGAAAAACCTGGGCATGACGGAAGCAACATTGTTTAAATCGTCATTTAACCGTCCAAACTTATTTTACGAAATCCGCCCCAAGAAAGATATTACCAAAGAAATTATTAAATATATCAAGTCTAATCCGGGTAAATCAGGAATTATCTATTGCCTAAGCCGTAAAAAGGTAGAGGAAGTGGCAGAGGCCTTAAACTTAAATGGAATTAGTGCCTTGCCTTATCATGCGGGTTTAGATCCAAAGGTTAGGGCAGAAACACAGGATAAATTTTTGATGGAAGATGCAGAGGTAATTGTTGCAACCATTGCCTTTGGTATGGGAATCGACAAACCTGATGTTCGCTTTGTTATTCACCACGATGTGCCGAAGAGTATGGAGGGTTATTACCAGGAAACGGGCCGGGCCGGACGTGATGGTGGCGAAGGGGTATGTATTGCTTTCTACTCTCAAAAAGATGTAGATAAACTGGCCAAATTCATGAAAGATAAACCAGTTTCTGAAAGAGAGATTGGCACGCAGATACTAAAGGAAGTGATTGATTATGCCGAATCTGGCGTTTGCCGTCGTAAACAGATTCTGCATTATTTCGGCGAAAACTTTAACGAAACTGGCTGTAATTGCATGTGCGATAACTGCAAAAAGCCTAAAAAACAGTTTGAGGTGGAAAGTCAGTTATCTACCTTATTAAAATTCATTGAGAAATCGGGCGAAAAATTCGATGATGCGCACTTATTAAACGTTTTCTTAGGATTTGAAACTGCGCAAACCATTGCTTATGAACATAGTAAGGTTTCCGAATTTGGAATTGGTAAGGAGGATGGTGAGCTTATGTGGAAATCGATTATCCGCCAGGCTGTTCTAAATAATTTCCTTTTTAAGGATATCGATAATTACGGCTTATTAAAGTTAACTAAGCAGGGAAAGGATTTCATCGTTAATCCGTACAGCCTCAAATTTATATTGAATGAACCTATAGGTACCGGTTCTGACGACGATGATGATGATGTAAAGCAAGGTACAGGTGCTTTGGATACACATCTTTTATCATTGCTAAAAGAGTTACGTAAAAAGATTGCCAAGCAAAAGAGTGTTCCGCCATTTGTGGTTTTTCAGGATCCTTCTTTGGAAGAAATGTGTACCCATTATCCTATTACAATGGAAGAGCTTCGCCAGATTTCTGGTGTAGGTTCGGGTAAAGCAATGAAATTCGGCACACCTTTTATTGAATTGATCAAAAAATATGTGGAGGATAATGATATTGAACGTCCTATTGATCTGATCATTAAAACGCAGGCCAATAAATCGCAAATGAAAGTTTCCATCATTCAAAATATTGACAGGCAGATTGGCTTGGAAGATATTGCCGATTCAAAGGGAATCACGTACGAAGAAATCCTGAAAGAAGTAGAATCGATTGTAAACTCTGGCACTAAACTAAACCTCAACTATTTCATTGATGAGGTGATTGATGATGATAGACAGGATGAAGTTTTTGATTATTTCAGGGCAGCTGAAAGTGATTCTATAGATGAAGCACTTAATGAGCTTGGGGAAACCGATTATACCCGCGAAGAAATTCAACTGATGCGGATTAAATTTATGTCAGAACTAGGAAACTAAAAAATTAGATTTGAGAACGATTCAGGTCTGACATCTCAAATCTCAAATCTCAACTATGCTTAACTATTTAGATAAATTAAAAAATACAGATTCGGGAAATTTCTTTTTAATGGCTGGTCCATGTGCTATAGAAGGCGAAGATATTGCCATGAGAATCGCTGATAAGATCATTGCGATTACCGATAAACTTCAAATTCCATATATTTTTAAAGGTTCATACCGCAAGGCGAACAGAAGTAAAGGAAGTTCTTTTACTGGAATTGGTGACGAAAAAGCTTTACGCATTTTAGAAAGAATTGGTAGAGAGTTTGGCGTGCCAACTGTTACCGATATCCATGAAAGTGGCGAAGCAGCAATGGCCGCTGCTTATGTTGACGTATTACAAATTCCTGCATTTTTATGCCGCCAAACCGATCTGTTAATTGCTGCTGCAGAGACGGGAAAAGTAGTAAATGTAAAAAAAGGGCAGTTTTTATCGGCTGGTTCAATGAAATTTGCTGTTGAAAAAGTAAAAGAAGCTGGTAACAATAAAGTAATCTTGACTGATAGGGGCAATACCTTTGGTTACCAGGATCTAATTGTAGATTATCGTGGCTTACCAGAAATGCAAAGTTTTGGTGTGCCGGTAGTAATGGACTGTACACATAGCCTACAACAGCCTAACCAAAGCAGTGGTGTTACTGGTGGTAAACCAGAACTGATCTCGACTATTGCCAAAGCAGCCATTGCAGTTGGCGCAGATGGTTTATTTATCGAAACACATCCTGATCCTGCAAATGCGAAATCAGATGGTGCCAATATGCTTCACTTAGATTTGCTCGAAGAAACCTTAATCAAATTAGTTCGCTTAAGACAAGCTGTGATATAATGGCAGCCAACAAAGGGGTTTTCTTAACTGCAGAATGGCGTAAATTAGCACTTGCGCAATATGCTGTTGATGAGCAAATTCTTTTAAAATATCTTCCTCCACATACTGAACTGGATACCTGGCAAGGGAAATATTATGTAAGCTTGGTTGGTTTTATGTTTATTAACGTAAAGTTAAGAGGCTTTAATATTCCGTTCCATACCAATTTTGAGGAAGTTAACCTGCGCTTTTATGTTCGGTTTAAAGATGGTGAAGAATGGAAAAGAGGAGTTGTATTTGTTAAAGAAATTGTTCCTTTACCCGCAATAACACTTGTTGCGAATACCATTTATAAAGAAAATTACCAAACTCTACCGATGAAACATGTTTGGATAATGCAGGAAGACCAACTTGAGGTGGATTATCTTTGGAAAAATAAAACATGGAATAATTTCAAGGTCATTGCCAATGCTCAGACAGAAGAAATTAGACCGGGCAGCGAAGAAGAATTTATCACCGAGCATTACTGGGGTTACACTCACATTGGTCATAACAAAACATCCGAGTATGGGGTGGAACATCCGCGCTGGCAAGCTTATCCTGTAAAAAGTTATAAAATCAACGTCGATTTTGGAATAAACTATGGTCAAGATTTCGCTTTCTTAAATCATGCCAAGCCCGATTCTGTTTTTTTGGCAGAAGGATCAGAAATTAGGGTACTCAAAGGAAAACAGCTTTAGATTAATTTATCATCTCTCGAATTAAACGCAATGATCAGGAGCATGCTAAGTTTGGTTTAATTTTTTCTTGAAACCAAAAATGCTTTTCTGTATGATTAAGGCACATAAGAAATATGATATTATAGCACACAAGCTGGAACAATAAATGAAATAATTGGTTCTTATTTTTGTTGATACTAGCTTCTTGGCGTAACTTTTCTTTTACCAACAAAATAAAGAGAGGTTAGCTTTAGTTTTTTAGTAAATTTAAAGATGAAATACCTGTAAAACACAGGTAATTTTATCGAAGAATTTATAATAATGAAGATTCTGGGAACGCAACCACTTATAAATATCCAATTATGAAATCTTCTGATCAGAAACCAAATCAAGGCGATAGCAGGCGCGATTTCCTCAAAAAAAGCTCAGTAATTACGGCCATTGCACTAACACCTGGCGCTGCAATTAAAGCGGCAGAAAATAATGCCGATGAACGTTTTGCGGAGCTTTTTGAAAAAATTCCTTTAAAGCTTACGGTAAATAATAAAGCCTACCAAACAACAGTAGAGCCAAGGGTAACACTTTTGGATTATCTGCGCGAAGAATTACACTTAACAGGTACTAAAAAAGGATGTGATCATGGCCAATGTGGGGCTTGTACGGTTCACGTAGATGGACAAAGGATAAACGCCTGCCTCAGTCTGGCAGTGATGAATGAGGGAAAAAAGATTACCACAATTGAAGGTTTGGCCAATGGTGATACTTTACATCCTATGCAGGCTGCGTTTATCAAACACGATGGATTTCAGTGTGGTTACTGTACGCCTGGTCAGATTATGTCAGCTGTAGCCTGTGTCCGCGAAGGCCACACCAACTCCAGGGCAGAAATAAGTGAATACATGAGTGGAAATATTTGTAGGTGTGGCGCTTACCCTAACATAGTTGATGCAATTATTGAAGTGAAGGAAGGAGGTCGAGCCGTATGATCAATTTTCAGTATCTCAGAACAACCACAGCAAAATCGGCAATTGCTTTATTAGTTAAAGATAAAAATGCAAAATTCCTTGCAGGTGGTACCAACTTAATCGATCTGATGAAAAGAGGTGTTACCACACCAGAAAAACTCATTGATATCAACCACGTTCCGCTAAAAGAAATCAAGCAGGTGGGGAATAAAATCCACATTGGTGCGCTGGCTTCCAATACAGCGGTTGCAGATCATGCACTCATCAAAGAAAAACTACCCTTACTTTCATGGGCTTTACAGGCAGGCGCATCAGCGCAATTAAGAAATGTAGCTACTGTTGGTGGTAACATGATGCAGCGCACACGTTGCGGGTATTTTTACGATATCGAAATGCCTTGTAATAAGCGCCAACCCGGAACAGGGTGTGGAGCTATGGAAGGCTTTAATCGGATGCATGCTATTTTTGGAACATCAGAAAAATGTATTGCTGTTCATCCCAGCGATATGTGCGTAGCTTTGGTTGCGTTAGACGCTGAAGTACTATTGGCCAGCCCAAAAGGTGAACGTAAAATGCCATTTAAAGAATTTCATCGTTTACCTGGAGATACACCGCAGTTAGACAATAACTTAAAGGCTGATGAAATGATCATCGGTTTGGAAATTACTACAAATAACCTGGCTAAAAATTATCATTATCTTAAGGTCAGGGACAGGGCCTCTTATGCTTTTGCACTGGTATCAGTAGCGGCAGCATTTGAGATTATGGATAACAAGATTGTCGATGTCCGGTTGGCCATGGGTGGTGTAGCACATAAACCCTGGCGTTTAACCGCATCTGAACTTTTTTTAAAGGGAAAGGAAGCTAGCCTAACTAATTTTGAGCAGGCTGCGCAATTAGCCATGAGAGATGCCAAAGGCTTTGGAGTTAACGACTTCAAACTAAAACTTGCACCTAATACGATTATTGAAGCTTTGAACCTCGCAAAATCAAAAGCCTAGTTATGGAAAAGAACATGTTAAAAGATGAAAACGATCGCGTAGATGGATTCTTAAAAGTAACCGGAAAAGCGAAGTATTTTGCCGAGTATGAGTTACCAGGCTTAACCTATGGCGTTTTGGTAACGAGTACCATTACTAAAGGAAAAATAGCCTCACTTGATACTAAAGCCGCAGAAAAGGCTCCGGGAGTTATTTCAGTGATTTCACATCTAAATAAACCATCGGCTGCTGCTTACGAGCAGGAAGGTGGTCCGCAGATGAAGATTTTTTACACCGATAAGATTTTTTACAACGGACAACCTATAGCTATCGTTGTGGCAAATACCTTTGAAAGGGCAACTTATGCCGCTTCATTGGTTAAAGCCACTTACATTAAAGAGGCATTTAACACCGATTTCCAAAAAGCACTTAAAGATCCTAAGGCTAAGAAGCTGCAGGGGCAGGCTGACTATAAGCGTGGTGAAGAAAATGCTTACAAAACCGCAGAGGTAAAGCTCGAAGAAAGATACTTTTTACCTATTGAAACGCATAACCCAATGGAATTACATGGGATTATAGCTGATTGGCGACCAAATAACCAAATCACGGTTTACGCTAAAACACAAGGGGTAAAAGCTACGCAAGCTACGATTGCTAACGTTTTTAAAATTCCGATGGAAAATATCCAGGTGAATTCGGAGTTTGTAGGTGGTGGCTTTGGGATGGCCCTGCGCACATGGCCGGTGGAAATTGCCACGGTAATGGCCTCCAAACATATTGGCAAACCCGTAAAGTTGGTGATTACCAGAATGCAGATGTTTACTATGGTGGGTAATCGGCCGGCAGCGATACAAACCATTGGGTTAGGTGCAAATAAGGATGGAAAATTAACAGGTATTACGCATAGGGCCTACGGCGAAACTTCCACCTATGAGAACTTTACCGAAGGCGTAGTGAACATGGCTAAGTTTATGTACCAGTGCGATAATGTAAATACATCTTATGTTATTGTTCCAGTTGATTTAGGAGTACCGATATGGATGCGCGGACCAGGTGAAGCCACCGGTGCTTTTGCACTTGAAAGTGCGATTGATGAAATGGCACATGCCTTGGATATGGATCCATTGGAGTTTAGGATCAAAAATGATCCGGAAACCGATCAACAAAAAAATAAACCTTTTTCCAGTAAGAATATTAAAGAAGCTTACAAAATCGGGGCAGAAAAAATAGGGTGGCGAAATCGGAAAAATAAACCTGGTAGTTTAGTTGAAGGACCATGGCAAACAGGCTATGGTGTGAGCGTTGGTGTCTTTAACGCCAATAGGGGAAAGGCTAGCGTAAAGGGGATCTTAAAAGCTGATGGATCGCTGCTTTTACAAAGTGCAACCAGCGATATCGGCCCTGGTACCGGCACCGGCATGACCTTAATTGCCAATAAACTGATGAATATTCCTGTGGATAAGATTACATTTGAATTGGGCGATTCTTCTTTACCACCAGCACCAAGTCAGGGCGGTTCCGCCACACTATCTACGGTTGGCTCGGCTGTGAATGATGTTTGTGTAGCGTTAAAATCTACCATTGCCGAACTTGCTGCAAATTCGAATATGGATGCCACATCCAACTTTATCGATGTTTTAAAAAAGAATAATCTGCCGCAGATAGAAATAACAAAAGAGAGCCAGGGTGGTAAGGAAAGAGATAATTATTCGATGTATTCATTCTCTATTCACTTTGTACAAGTGAAGGTAAATAGCTTAACAGGTGTTGTTAAGATCAACAAAATTGTTTCTGTGGGCGATTCCGGCAACATTGTAAGTCCTAAAACTGCCAGAAGTCAGATGGTGGGCGGTGCCGTTGGTGGAATAGGGATGGCATTGACAGAAGAGTCAATCATCGATCACCGTTATGGACGATACATCAATAATAACTTTGCCGATTACCACGTGCCGGTGAATGCCGACGTACCGGAAATCGATGTAAACTTCATTAATAAACCTGATCCTTATATTAATCCGATGGGGGCAAAAGGTATGGGAGAAATTGCTTTGATTGGTTTTTCTGCTGCAGTTGCCAATGCCGTTTTTAATGCCACTGGTAAAAGGATTAGGACATTGCCCATTACACCGGACAAGGTACTGGCGTAATCATTCGCTCAAGAAGTCGTCACCCTGAATTTATTTCAGGGTCTTTCTATTAAAAGATGCTGAAATGAATTCAGCATGACGGATCAAGGTAAAACTTTGTTTTAATCAACAAAAAAAAATGCGTTCCATTTTACAATGGAACGCATTTTTTGTTTCAGCTAAAACGTCATCGCGTTCGCTCAGCATCACAAACAGAATGATTATTTAGTAACCACCTTACCTGAATAAGTTGCTGCTAATTTTAATGCATTGTAAGCATTCACGATTCCGCCACTAATACAAAGATCAGAAAAAGGAACAGAAACTTTCTCAGCATCAGGTCCTTCACCTTTGGCATATTCTACGTTGTGATCTACCTTAGTAACCGATTTAACAATAATTTCTTTTACCTGTGCTGCCGTTAACTTTGGATAATAAGAACGGATTAAGCCTGCTAAACCCGCTACAACAGGGGATGCCATGCTCGTTCCATCTAAATTTTTGTATTTAGATCCTGGTACAGTAGAATATATTTGCACACCTGGCGCGAAAACATCAACCTGGTTTTTACCATAGTTAGAGAAACTGGCTTTCAAAGTTTCATCATCTTTGGGGCCTGAAGCACCAACAGTAATCCATGATGCGATGGTTTTCTCGTCTAAATCTTTATGGTTAGGGAAATTATTTTCAACGTCAATGTTTTTATTTTCATTACCTGCTGCCTGAACAATCAATACATCTTTAGATGCCGCATATTTCATTGCTTCATTCACAACCGCTTTATTCCAGCTATAAGCTTTACCAAAACTCATATTGATTACTTTAGCGCCATTATCAACTGCATAGCGGATGGCATTTGCAACATCTTTATCTCTTTCATCACCATTTGGGGTACAACGAACACCCATAATGGCCACGTTGTCAGCTACACCTAAAATTCCAATTTTGTTGGTTCTATCTGCCGCAATAATACCCGCTACGTGTGTACCGTGCATTGCATCAGGACCTGCAACATCATTATTCCCGTAAAACTGCTCCTTGTCATTGTTTGGGTCATCGCCAACTATTGACCGTGGATCATAATCAAGATTTAAATTGTATTCAGCCTGGCGAGTATAATAATCTAATCCTTCTTTAATCTGGTCTTCGTAAAAATCTTTAAAACTGCCTTTTTCTAGTTGCTGGCTCAATATACCCTGAATACGTCCCTCAATTGCTGTAGTTGGCTTAAAGTTCTTAAAATCTTCGGCCGTTGGATTTTCTTTACCAATTTTTTTCACTACCGCATCCAAAGCTGTTTTAAACCCTGTAATGCCAGCTAAATTTTCCTTAGCCTCTGCTAATTTCTGTTCTAATTCAGCTCTTTCTGCTCTAAAAGCTTCGAAATCCTTTTTATCTTTTTCTGCTACGTTTGCATCTGTGGTATTGGCAAATCGTACCTGATCACGACGAACTAAACGGGTTAATTCTAAAGTTTCAAAATTTACTGATCCTTTAGGTCCGCCAATAAAATTCCAGCCATTAATATCGTCGATATAACCATTTTTGTCATCGTCTTTACCATTTCCAGGTTTCTCCTTTGTATTCACCCACATTATCCGTTTTAAGTCTTCGTGTGTAGCTTCTACACCACCATCATTTACAGCTACAATAACTTTTACAGATTTTTTGCCTTTCAAAAGCTCTTTATATGCTTTTTCAGTACTGATTCCGAATGTACTATCACTTTTAAGGTCAAGATTTTGCCAATTTGCTTTTTGTGCATTGGCTAAAGTTGGTACCACACTAGCAAGCGCAATACCGAACAGCGCTCTGAAAATTCTATTCTTATTCATTTACGTATTTTTGTATTAAACGGCGAAAGTTAATTTTAATTTTTTACTGAAAGAAATTGTATTAAAATTAATTGCTTTTCAGCATACTCATATACGACTTAGGTCATTTCTAATAAAAAAGTCGTCATGCCGAACTGGACTTACGTAATGAAGAGATCTTTTTAAAAAGATTTCCCATTTCGTTGCATCCCGTCGAAATGACGACTAATTGATATTAGCTATCTTGACAATTATTTTAAACCAGCTGCAATTTTCTTTGCCATCTCGTTATGTGATTCGATTACTTTCAGGGTATTAGTTGCCCATTCCTTGATGCTTTGGTCGCGGTTTTCAGTGCCTTTTTTAAATAAGGCCACTGTTTTTTCATGATCGGTCACCATCATATCCATATAATGTTTATCAAATGCTGTACCGGTCATTTTTTTCATACCATCTAAATGAATCTGCTCATCAGCTGGTAAGGCATCAGGTGTAATGACTTTTTTATTTACAGCTAAAGCTTTTAATTCTGCGTTGGCTTTCTCATGGTCGGCGAGCATTTTGGCCGCAAATTCTTTCACTTCTGTACTTTTGGCATTTTGAGCCGCAATTTTAGCAGCTTCAACTTCCATAATACCACCCACAGCCGCTTTTCTTAAAAATGTTGCTCCTGCTTCATCAACACCAGATTCGGTACTTTCTGATCCGACAACGTGATTACCGTTTACCATCGTGGTGTCGCCAGAAACACTATCCTTAGTAGTTGCCGATTTTTTGTCTGCAGTTTGGCAGGCCTCAAATGAAAGTGCTAAAGCAAAAGCAGTTGACAATAAAAATATCTTTTTCATGTTTTCTCTATTTTTAATATCTATGGAAAACAAGAGAGTTTAAAAAAGGTTTTTTTTATCTACGCCGATTCCTGATCATACGCATTTTGAATTACGATGCCCATTTGCCTTTCCGGATTTTGAATAGCTGAAAAACCAAATTGCTCATAAAGTCCATGGGCATCTAAAGTTGCCAATTGGTAACGCCTTAAGCCCTGCAAGTCTGGATGGAAAATCATAAATGACATCAGTTTTTTAGACAAACCTAATCCGCGGTAACTTTCTTCTATGTAAACATCGCAAAGCCAGGCAAATGTTGCCTTGTCGGTTATCCAGCGTGCAAAACCCACCTGCTCCTGATCTTTATAAATGCCAAAACAAAGTGAATTTTCAACAGATCGTTTAACAGTAGCTAAGGGAATACCTTTGGCCCAATATGATTCGGTACTCAAATATTGATGTATAGCATCGAGATCTAAGAGCGCTTTTTGATCAGAAAATATAAAACCGTTTTCGCTGATTTCCATAATGATATTGGTGAATTGTTTAAATTGATTAATCGGTTAGTTGTTAGATTATTCTTCACAACTGGCCGATTTCAATTGTTAATCGATTTATCTAATTACGCATATTGATAAATTGTAAAGGCTGATCGAAATCTTCACTTCTACAAAGACTAATCACAGCCTGCAAATCGTCAATTTTCTTTGCAGTAACCCTAACTTGATCATCCATGATAGCAGGTTGCACTTTTAAACCGCTGGATTTGATTTTGGCCACGACTTTTTTCGCTGCTTCTTTATCTAATCCTTCCTTAATGCTGATCTCTTTTCTGATCATGTTGCCAGAGGCTTGATGTTCGTCACCAAAATTTAAACTTTTAGGATCTAAGTTCTGTTTCATCATACGCGAAATGATAGAACCTTCTATAGCTTTCAAGCGCATATCATCTTCAGTAACAATGGTAATTACATTTGTTTTTTTATCCAGGTCGATCGTGCTTTTTGATCCGTTAAAGTCGAATCGGTTAAGGATTTCTTTTTTAGCATTGTTAATGGCGTTGTCCAATGTTTGCGCATCAACTTTACTTACAATATCAAAAGAAGGCATGGTTTTAGCTTTAAAGTAAAAAAATAAGTAGATTTAATAGAAATTAATCCATTCTCACAAAAAAACGAAAATAATATGAAAACCGCTAAGCCGAAGTCTCAAAAAAAGATCATAAAAAAGGAAGCTAAAAAACAACTTGAACAGTCAATCACAACTCAATTCTTAGATGTGATTAGAAGTTTAGGTCACGATGTATCTGAAATTAGCACGGAGGTAGGTAAAGCAAGTAAACGGGTGGCTAAGAAACTGACTAAAAAGTTTACCATTGTCAAATCCGATGTTGGGCAAAAAATTGATAATTTATTACATGTGTCCAAAGAAAAAGCAGAGCAAGTGAAAAAACCTGTTGCCAAAGCAGTAAGTAAATCTGAAAAATCAGCTGAAAAAGTAGTTAAAAAAGCTATAGCTAAAGCAAAACCAGTTGTACAGAGTGTCACAGTTGCGGCAATAGAAACTGAAGCAAAGGCTGAAAAGGTATTGGCAAAACCAGTGGACACGGCAAAAGCAGTGGTAAATGATGCGGTTAACTCCACTAAAAAAGCGGCGAATAAAGTGTCAGAAAAAGCAACTGATATTGTGGAAAAAACAGCTTCTAAAGCGAGCCCTATAGCCAAGAGAATTGTAAAAGCGAAGGCTCAAAAATAAATTTGTTAACGTTAACATGTAAATGAATTAACATCGATTTAACAAATTAATATGCAGTTTTGAACATCCCTGTTTTGGCAGGGATTTTTTATTTTTTTTAAATGACAAGCAAGAAAATCCCATTTTTTAACCGCGAAATCAGTTGGCTTTACTTTAATGAACGTGTACTGCAGGAAGCAGCGGATGAAACCGTTCCGCTGATTGAACGGATTAAATTTCTATCTATATATTCTTCTAATTTAGAAGAGTTTTATCGGGTAAGGGTAGCTACAATAAGCCGGTTAACCAATCTGAACGATAAGGCCAAAGCACTTTTAGGATTTAATCCGAAAAAAATCCTGAATGAGATTAAAAATATTGTTGTCAAACAGGAAAGAAAATTCGACCAGCTTTTTCAGGCTACCTTAATTAATGAACTTGCTCAAAACAAAATTTTCATTTTAAACGATACCCAGCTGAATGTGAGCAGAGGAGAGTTCGTTAAAAATCATTTTAGGGATAAGATTTTGTCCAACCTGGTTCCTATCATGCTGGATATGGATAAACCTTTTCCAGAGTTGAAAGACAGGTATCTTTATTTCTTTGTTAAACTTTCCAAAAAGGACACAAAAGTTAAAGAGAAATATGCGCTTATTGAAATCCCACCCAATTTACCGCGATTTTTGGTGCTGCCCGAAACAAACGACCTGAAGTTTATTATTCTTGCCGAAGACATTATCCGGTATTGTTTAGACGATATTTTCTATGTTTTTACTTATGATCATTTAGAAGCTTATTCCATACAACTGACACGGGATGCCGAACTGGACATTGATAAAAACATCAGTGATAAGTTTATCGATGATTTAAAAAACAGCCTGGAAAAGCGAAAAAAAGGCAAACCCATGCGTTTACTTTACGATTCGGCCATGCCGCTAAACATGCTTACGGTAATGGTAAACAAGCTCAAGCTGGAGGCTGAAAGTTTAATTCCGGGTAACCGCTACCATAAGTTTGGTGATTTTATTGCTTTCCCAAATGTGGGTAAAAAGGAATTGGAATATGCACCGAATATCCCGCTGAAGGTTCATGATCTGCATAGAACGCAAAGCATGTTCAATAGAGTCGCAAAGCGTGATTATTTGGTGAATTTGCCTTATCAATCGTATGATTACATCATTTTGTTCTTGCGTGAGGCTGCAATTGATCCAAAAGTAACTGAAATACAGATCACTTTATACCGGTTAGCCGAAAACTCAAAGGTAATCAATGCCTTAATTAATGCTGCTAAAAATGGCAAACATGTTTCTGTTCTGTTAGAACTTAAAGCCCGTTTTGATGAACAGGCTAATATTTACTGGACAAGCCGCTTAATGGAAGAGGGTGTTAAAGTAAATTATGGGTTAACAGACTACAAGGTGCATTCTAAAATTTGCCTGGTTAAACGGATTGAAAAAGATAAACCGGTATACTATGCAAACCTGGCGACAGGAAATTTTAATGAAAAAACTGCAGGTATATATTGCGATCATAGTATTTTCACAGCAAAGAAGGAGATTACCAACGATCTGGTTAAACTTTTTGATGCGCTAAACAAGCGTACCGTAACCAGGGGCTTCAAGCACCTGATCGTTTCTCCATTGGAAAGCCGCTCTAAATTGGTCAATTTTATCAATCGTGAAATCAGAAATGCCAAACAAGGTAAACTTGCTTATATCATGTTGAAAGTAAACAGTTTGGCTGATGAAGGCATTATTTCCAAACTTTACGATGCGAGCAATGCCGGAGTTAAAATTCAGCTTATTGTTCGTGGGATCTGCTGCTTAGTTCCCGGTGTAAAGGGCTTTAGTGAAAATATTACTGCGATTAGTATTATAGATAAATTTTTGGAGCATGCCCGGGTTTATATCTTTGGGAACAATGGCAAAAACGATATGTATTTATCTTCTGCAGACTTAATGAGCAGGAATTTTGAACATCGTGTTGAGGTTGGTTTTCCGGTGCTGGATTATGATGTAAAACAGGAGATTCAAGACATTATTGACCTGCAGCTACAAGACAATACCAAATCGAGACAAATTAATGCCTCAAACAACAACAAATACCATAAAAACAGATTAAGTAAAAAGATAAGGGCACAGGTAGATATCTACAACTATTTAAAAACCAAGCATCAATCATAATGTTAAGATACGCAGCCATAGATATCGGTTCTAATGCGGTGAGGTTACTCATTGCTGATATCAGCAAACAAGATGGAAAATATAATTATAAAAAGAATACCCTTATACGTGTGCCGTTAAGATTGGGCGATGATGCATTCCTGGACCAGCATATCTCGGAGAAAAAATCTGCTGATCTGGTAAAAACCATGATTGCCTTTAAAAATTTAATGGATGTTTACCATGTTTCTGAATATTTGGCCTGTGCAACCTCGGCCATGCGTGAAGCCCGTAATGGAGAAGATATTGTTAAACTGATTAAAAAAGAAGCAGATGTTACCTTAGAGATTATTGAGGGACAACGTGAAGCCAATATCATTTACGCCAATCATATAGAAGAGGCTTTAGACGAAAATAAAAATTACCTGTATATTGATGTGGGCGGAGGTAGTACTGAATTATCTGTTTTTGTAAAAGGTACACCAGAGGCATCCAGATCTTTTAATATCGGTACAATCAGAATGCTTGATAACCAGGATAAGGAAGAAACCTGGGAAGAGATGAAAGATTGGGTTAAGGAGCATACTAAAGCCTATAAACATTTAGCTGGCATAGGTACTGGTGGCAATATTAATAAATTGTTCCGTATGTCTGATGAGAAGGACAATGCGCCCTTATCCTTGCAAAAGCTAAATTCGATGTACAATAAACTAACTAGTTATTCATTGAAAGAAAGGATTCATACACTGGGCTTAAATCCCGATCGCGCAGATGTAATCATCCCAGCCTGCGAGATTTATTTGACCTTAATGAAATGGACAGGTATAAAACAGATCTATGTACCTAAAGTGGGTATGGCTGATGGAATTATTAAGTTGTTGATAGAAGAGAAGCTGGATTAGGGCAATATCAACTTGTGGTGTCAGATGTTACCATCTAACACTCAAGCAATTTTGGCTTATCCAGTCGGATGGTAATATCCGACTGCACAATAGAAAATCATTTGACTTAGTGGGAGAATCTACCAGTTAGATTTCTCCGTTCCGTTGCACTCCAGTCGAAATGAAGATTGGTAGTGTGGGAATAATTCCCGCCATCGTCATCCTGAACTTCCGCCCGGCCGGTCGGACGGGTGTTTCAAGATCTTTTCTTGAGCGCTAATTTCTCTTCAAGATATTCAGGGTATATGTAGTGTCAGACGTTGCGATCTGACACTTAACCAGTACGGTTTCTACTATCGGATCGGGACATCCGACAGCATATTGATGATTAATCTTCTAATAATTTTGTCGCAGCCACATCCACAAACCAAGTTAATTTACCGTCAATCGGATCGATTAACTGAGAAGGGTACAGATCAGGATTCTTTTCTGTATCACCAATCACATGCTTCAGTGCTTCGGCTTTATTCTCACCGAATACCAAAAAGGCTACATTATCTGCTTTATTGATTAACGGTGCAGTAAAACTGATTCGATACGTATCTAGTTTTTCTACATAAACAGCTGCTACATTTACTTCTTCATCCTTCACCAAAGTAGTGTGCGGAAAAATAGAAGCGGTATGCGCATCATCACCCATGCCCAACAGGATTAAATCGAAAACAATATCTTCACCATTAAAATGCTTGTCGATTGCTTTCTTATATTCAATAGCTGCTTTTTCTGGTGCCAGGGTGGTGTCTACATAAAAAATATGATCTTCTTTAATTCCTAACGGATCTAAAATGGTTTTCTTAGCCATTAATCCGTTATAGTTTTCATCATTGGCCGGAACATTACGCTCATCGCCAAAAAAGAAGTATACTTTGTCCCAATCAATTCTGTGCTGCCCTTCGGTGGCTAAATAATGGTAGAGTGATTTAGGAGAACTACCGCCTGTAAGTACAAAATTAAAACGATCGTTTTCTTCGATAGACATTTCTGCAATCTTAATTACATAATCTGCCAGGTCCTGGTTTAGTTCTGCTAATGTTTTATATATGAGTAGATTCATTTTATCAATAATAAAGTCGTCATGCTGAATTTATTTTACAAGTAGAATTAGTATTTTTAATGGTCTTGTAGCTACTTCGTGGTCAGCATCTATCCGAAAAGACCCTGAACTAAATTCAGGGTGACGTGCAGTGGATAAATTATTCCTTATTCTTCAATGGCAGGTTAAACCAATGGAAACCATCTCTTGCGATAAGTGCTTCAGCTTCTTCAGGCCCCCAGCTATCGGCAGGGTAATTAGGGAAGTTGATTGATTTTTTGCTTTCCCATGTATTTAAAATCGGCATCACCAGTTCCCAGGCTGCCTCTACCTGATCGCCACGCATAAATAAGGTTTGATCACCCATCATGGCATCTAATAATAACGTTTCATAGGCTTCTGGTGTATCGCCCTCATAAGTTCCTTTGTAGTCGAATACCATATCAACAGGGTTTAATACCATGTCTAAACCAGGTCTTTTGGCCTGTACCTGCATGCGGATACTCATCTCCGGTTGGATGCTGATAACCAACCTGTTTTGCTGCCAGTTTTCAGTTACATCTGATGAAAAGATCTGATGGGGCACATCTCTGAACTGAATGGTAATTAATGATGAAGTTTGATTTAAACGTTTTCCTGTTCTTAAATAGAAAGGAATACCTTGCCATCTCCAGTTATCAATATGGAATTTAACTGCAGCAAAAGTTTCGGTATTAGAATGAGGATCAACACCTTTTTCCTGGCGGTATCCCGGAACCTCCTTGCCTTCAACCCAACCTTTGCTGTATTGTCCACGGACTGTATGAAAACGGATATCTTCTGCTGAAAAAGGACGCATTGCCCTTAATACTTCCACCTTACGGTTCCTGATCTCATCCGCATCAAAATTAATTGGTGCTTCCATTCCCACCAAACAAAGTAATTGCAAAAGGTGATTCTGGATCATATCTCTTAAAGCACCCGAGCCTTCATAATAACCTCCGCGATCGCCCACACCTAATTGTTCGGTTACCGAAATCTGGACATGATCAATGTAAGACCTGTTCCATAATGGCTCAAACAAGGCATTAGCGAAACGGAAAGCCATCATGTTTTGCACCGTCTCTTTACCCAGGTAATGATCAATACGGTAGATCTGTTTTTCGGTAAAAATGGTACTTAACAATTTATTTAGCTCTTTTGCTGACTCTAAATCATGGCCAAAAGGTTTTTCGATAACAATGCGGCTATTATCTTCATCCTGCGTCAATTTATATTTTTGCAGACACTCCGCAATAATTGGGAAGAAATTAGGCGCCACTGCAAGGTAAAAAATGACCTGGGTACCAGCACCAAATTCTTTTTGATATTTTTCTACAGCCGCTTTTAAGTTTTCAAACGTTTTCGGTTGTGCAAAATCGGTAGGGCAGTAGTGAATCGTATTTCCAAAATCTTCCCATCTATCTTTTTTAACTTTTCCGGTACGCGAAAACTCATTCACAGCTTCTTCCAATGCAGTTTTATAACTATCATCCGTAAATTCGGTTCTTCCTGTACCTATAATGGCAAATTTATCGGGCATATAGCCCTCCATAAATAGGTTGTATAGCGCTGGTGCTAATTTTCTTTT